>NZ_QPLT01000004.1 GCF_003666015.1 Halorubrum sp. Atlit-26R | reverse complement strand
TTCAACATGGAAATCGGAATGCTATCGAACGTGTCTTTTGGGAAATAGAACGCCGAACATCATCGTTTGCGAATAGTTTTAGCAATGTCGCGTTAGAGACAGCTCAAAACTGGCTCGAAGCCTTCGCAGTCTACCACAATTCACGCCAAACTTAACGCGACCGAATCCCCGTACGGTACTATTTATTAACGAACGACCGGGTATTCGGGCGCGGCCACCACGCCGGTCGCTCCTTATCGATCCCGGAACCCGTCGAGACCCAGATCGTGAAGATCGGCGGAGACGTCCGCGACGCCCGCCTTCTGTTCCTCGTGAAGTTCGACTAAGCGCTCCTCGATCTCGTCGTGTTCGCGCGCGAGCACCTGCGCCGCCGACAGCGCCGCGTTGTACGACTTCCCGGCGTCGACGGCGACGATCGGCGCGCCCGTCGGCATCCCGATGACGGAGTCGACCGACTTCTCTTGAACCGGCACGCCGATCACGGGCACCGGATACGCGATGGAGGCGGTCATATTCGGGAGATCCGCCGACTTCCCGCCCGCGCCGGCGATGATCACGTCGAGCCCGCGGTCCGTCGCCGTCTCCCCGTACGCGTACATCAGCTCCGGCGTCCGGTGCGCGGAGACGACGTAGCTCTCGTAGGTGAACCGGGCGTCCGGCGCCTCATCGAAGTCGGTCTGCTCCGCGAAGTCGAGGTCGTCGAGCGCCTCGTACGCGTCCTCCATGACGGGGAGGTCCGAGTCCGAGCCCATGATGATCCCCACGTCCGGGGTGGTCGCCGAGTCGGCGTCCGCGTCGGCCTCCGACTCCAGCCGGTCGATCAGGTCGTCCACCGTGGTCATGGACGAGGATTCGGCGGAGGGCTACAAGGAACTCCCGGATGCGGCGACTACGCATATCAGTTGGTAGCCGGGGGTGCTGTCGCGGTGAACACCACTAAAGCCCAGCCGCTCGCTTATAAATGTCTGTTCGCAGATCGGCGGTCAACACCGCCAAAGCCCCAGCCGGGAAGCGGGCGCACGCTCGCTGTGCTCCTCGCTCAGTCGCTCGTTTCACTCGCTCCTTCGCTGCGGTGCTTACTTCGCCTGCGCCCGCTTCCCGGCTGCCCCTTTGAGTCCCGCCCCGCACGGCACCGCAGCCTCACGCCTCCCCAGCCTCGCCGCTCACGCCCTGCGGGCGTTCGCGGCGTCCCTCGCGCGTGCCGACGAGCGGCCGGAGGCCGCGAGTCGCACGCGCCACCGCAGTTCGTTTATAAGCAGTCGTCGCCGTTGCCCGAAATCTACGCGTCCCGGAACGTCAGCCCGTCCCGGAGTTCTCGGGCCCGCAAGAGTAGCGCGTCGCGGTCGGCATCGTCGTCGCTTCGCTCCGTCACGGTCAGGTGTCCCATCTTCCGGAGCGGGTACACGTCGTCTTTGCCGTACCAGTGGAGGTCGGCGTCGGGCGCGTCGAGGACCGTCTCGACGTTCCGGAGCGTGGCCGACTCTCGCTCGTCCACGTCGCCGAGCACGTTCGCGGTGACCGCGGGCGCGACGAGGTCGGTCGGGCCGAGCGGCCAGCCGAGGACGGCGCGGACGTGGTTCTCGAACTGCGACGTGCGCGCGCCCTCGATCGTCCAGTGACCCGAGTTGTGAGGCCGGGGCGCGATCTCGTTGACCAGCACCTCGCCCCCCTTCGTCTCGAACAGCTCGATCCCGTAGACGCCGCGGCCGTCGAGGACGTCGAGCACGTCGCGCGCGACCGACTCGGCCTCGGCGACGACCGCGTCGCCGGCGCGGGCGGGGCTGACGCTCTCGCGGAGGATCTCTTCCCAGTGGACCGTCTCCGTGACGGGGTAGGTCCGCGTCTCGCCGTCCGCGCCCTTCAGTCCCATCACGGCGATCTCGCGCTCGAAGTCGAGGAACTCCTCGGCCATCGCGGCGCCGCCCACCGCGTCGAGCGCGTCCGCGGCCTCCTCGGGCGTCTCGACCGGGACGTTCCCGCGGCCGTCGTAGCCGCCCTCGCGGGCCTTCAGCATGACGCCGCCGAACTCCTCGACGACGCGTTCGAGCCCCTCGGCGGTCGCGACCGCGACGAACTCGGGGACGGAGATCCCGGCGTCCGCGAGCGCCTCCTTTTGAACCAGCTTGTCTTGGATCGTCTCCAGCGTGCCGGGGTCCGGATGGACCGGAACGCCGTGCTCCTCGCTCGCGGCCGCGAGGACGGCCGGGTCCGCGAGTTCGATCTCGAAGGTCAGGGCGTCGACGCGGGCGGCGAGCTCGTCGATCGCGTCCGCGTCGTCGAAGTCGCCGACGATCTGGTCGGCCGCGACGGGCGCCGCCGGACAGTCGGGCGTCGGGTCCAACACGACGAGGTCGACGCCGAGCGGCGCGGCGGCCTCGCCCAGCATCCGGCCCAGCTGTCCGCCGCCGACGACGCCGAGCGTCGGCCCCGGAAGAGTGATCGACATGTGCGAATCGGTACTGAACAGAGATGAATAAGTATTGCCAAAATGCGAGAAAGGTAGACACGAACGCGGATCGACCTGTCGAGCGTGCGCCGTCGAATCAGACCGAGACCCGTTCGAGGTCGCTCTCCAACTCCTCGACGAACTCGTTGTACGCCGCGACGAAGCCGCGGAACCGGTCCGCGTACTCCCGGACGTCGGCCGCGGAGGGGGCGCCGTACTGCGAGAGGAGGTAGAGCCCACCCGACCCGCCGATCCGGAGGTACGACACCGCCCCCTCGTCGTACTTCAGCTCCCAGCGGTCGCCCTCGACGCGCGTCGTGAACGTCCCGTAGTCGTCGCCCTCGTACCGGTGGATCTCCCCCGCGATGACCGCGCAGGTGTCGCGGATCTGATCGAGGACGCGGTCGCGCTCCGCCACCACGCCTTCCGTTGTCGCCGGCTCCGGGAACTCCGCGCTCACCCCGTCGAGGACGCCGGACAGCGAGTCGACGTGGTCGTTCCACGCCGCCACGAACGCCGCGTAGTCGTCGAGCGCGGTCGCGAGCGCCGCCGGCTCCGGCGGCTGCTTCGTCGAGATGACGTACGTGTCCGAGCCGGAGTTCGGCGAGAAGAGCAGGAACTCCAGCTCGCCCGCCTCGTGTTTCACCGTCCACTCGCCGCCGGGCGTCGACAGCGTCTCGCGGCCGTAGTCGCCGCCCTGGAGCCGCGCGAGCTGGTAGGCGATCCGTCCGGCGTGGTCGCGCACCGCGGCGACGAGCTCGTCGCGGCGCTCCGCGACGGTCGCGGCGTCGCGCACGTCGACGTCGATCCCGAGGTCCCCCTGCGTCGTCACGGTCTCAGTGGGCGCGCCATCCGGTTAACCGGTTCGGGTCGACGAGCGGGTTCGATCCCCGGTTCGCAGCGGCGACGCGCCGGTCACCCGATCGTCTCGCGGATCTCGCGGATCCGGTCCGGTTCGTCGACCCCGGAGCGGACCACGACCGCGGAGACGGAGTCGCCGTCGGGGACCGGCGCGTCGCCGCTGAGTATCGCGTCCGAGCCGGTCTCCTCGGCGAGCCAGCGCCGCCCGTCGGCGATCGCCTCCCGGTTGAGCCACGCCGGCGGACCGCCGACCACGAGCAGGGTCCGGTCGGCGCGCCCCTCGGGGGCCTCGACCGTGTTTTTTCCGCGGGTCGCCTTCCGGATCACCGTCTCGATGGCGGACACCGCGGCGCTCGTGTCGACCTCGGCCGGCTCCGAGGAGCCGAAGAGCCCGAGCCCGAACTTCGAGCCCGACTCGGGGGGCTCCACCGCCTGCGTCGCGTGCCCGATCGCCGCGATCTCGCCGGCGCTCCCCACGGCGCGGGCGACGTCGCTCGCGTCGAGCACCTGCTGGGGCGTCGCCGTCCCCTCGGGCGTCTCGCCGGCGCCGAACAGCGCCGCGATCCGCTCGGCGGCGACCTCGTTCAGCCGGTCGCGGGCCCCCCCGAGCGCCTCCCCCGGGCGGAGCCACGCCGCGTTGTCGAACGGGAAGACCGCCGCGCACTCGTCCGAGAGCGCGTCGAGGGTCCGCGCCGCGTTCCGCTCTGCGAGCGGGCGGTGGGCCGCCGGCGGCGCCGGCTCGTCTCCGGAGGACGCCGCGCCGCCGGCTCCCGCGCCCGACGCCGCGCCGCCCGCCCCTGCGGAGGACGCGCTTCGCGGCCCGTCGCCGTCCGGTTCCTCGGTCTCGTCGCGGGTTGGGAGGAACCCGAAGGCGTAGACCGGGGCGTCGTAGAGCCGCGAGAGCTCCGCGGCGAGCGCCGGGGCCGCGCCCGCGCCGGCCGCGCCGCCGAGGCCGACGACGATCAGGAACGCCTCCGCGAGGGACGGCTGTTGATCGTCCATGGCCCGGCCGAGTTCGCTCGCGTGCGCGTCGCCGAGGCGGCGCCCGGCGTGGAGATCCCCCTCGAGCCCGTCCCCGCCCGCGGCGTCGCCGAACCGGTACCGGCGGTCCTCGCCGAGCGCGTCGAGCGTCCCGAGCGCGTCCATGTCGGTGTCGAAGGCGTGGACGCCCGCGAGGAACGGGGCGTCGCCGTGGTCGCCGGCGAGGCGGTCCGCGATCCGCCCCCCGGCTCCGCCGAGACCGATGACGTGTAGTCGCATACGTGGGGCGGTCGTCGACCGGGGATATATGACTTCGGCTCGGCGCGAATCGCGGCGGGCCAGCCGAGCGCCCGCGACGCCTCAGAACTCGTCAGAACTCGTCGAGCCGCTGCTGGCTCTCGGGGACCTCGGGACCCGGATCGGGATCAACGCCGAGCAGGCGCAACAGCGCGGTGTCCGCGAACGTCAGCGCCACCACGAGGATGATCGGCGCGAGGAACAGCCCGTGGAAGCCGAACACGACCGGACCGAAGATGTACGCGAGCATGAGCAGCCCGACGTGGGTCGTCTCGCCGCTGAAGTACGGCCGGAGGACGATGTCGGGGATGGTGTCCACGACCACGACCGCGACGGCGAGGAATCCGGCGACGTAGGCGAGCAGAGCGAGATCGCCGTCGAGCGCGATCGGTATCGACATCGCCGCCGCGATCGGGATGTAGACGATCTTCATCCCGATCACGGGGATCAGGCTGGCGACGCCGGTGAGCGCCCCCGCGAGCGTCGGGTACGGGATCTCGACCGCGGCCGGGGCGACCGCGTTGTACCCGAGGTAGGTGACGACCGCGATGACCGAGATGGCGATGACGTTGAGCAGGTTCCCGTACAGCACCGCCTCCAGCTCGTCGTCGGCGGTCTCGAGGTACTCGCGGACGATCGCGTCGTCGTCGAAGGAGAGCAGCCAGTCGTGGAACTTGGAGCCGTCGATGAGCAGGTAGTAGGTCACGACGACGGTGATGAGGAGGTTCAAGGCGAGCCCCGAGACGGTGCTGGCCAGCAGCGACGCCTGCTCGGAGACGAGCTCGATGAGGGGGTCGAACTGCCCGGAGCGGTACGCCGCGAGCAGCTCGTCCATCGTCGGGTTCGACAGCTCCGCGAGGTCGCCGATCACCGAGTTCTCCGCGCCGATGGTGTCGGCCACCGGGTACGTCTCGATGAAGCGCCGCGCCTCCAAGATTAGCAGCACCAGCGTGTAGCTCACCAGGCCGATGAGCGGCACGCCGATGACCGACAGCGACACCACCGCGCGCACCCGGGAGGGCAGCCGGAAGCGTTCGAGCCGGTGGTAGAACCGCCGCGTCGAGTAGTAGAGGAAGACCGCGACGGTGAGCGGGGCGACGAACCGGTAGGCCACGTAGCCGGCGACGAGCGCGACCGCGAGGCCGAAGAGGGCGACGACGAACCGCTTTTCGTCCATGGGCCACGGTCGCCAGCGTCTGACATAAACCATGGTGGTCGTTGCGGCTACCGCGGCCGCGACGAACCCCGTAATCGCGGTCGCGCCGATCCCAAAGCCCCTAACGGCGGGGGGTGAAGGGAGACGCATGAGCGAGATTCACCCGGACCAGCGCGTCGCCGTGCTGGCGGACTCACAGAACCTGTACCACTCCGCGCAGAGCGTCTACTCGCGGAACATCGACTACTCCGGTCTCTTAGAGGAGGCCGTCGCGGACCGGTCGCTCGTCCGCGCCATCGCGTACGTGATCCGCGCCGACTCGCCCGAGGAGGAGAGCTTCTTCGAGGCGCTCCGCGACATCGGCTTCGAGACGAAGATCAAGGAGATCAAGACGTTCGCCGACGGCTCGAAGAAGGCCGACTGGGACCTCGGGATGAGCCTCGACGCCGTCTCGCTCGCGAGCCACGTCGACACCGTCGTCCTCTGCACCGGCGACGGCGACTTCGCGCGCCTCTGCTCGCACCTCCGCCACGAGGGCGTCCGCGTGGAGGCGATGGGGTTCGGGAACTCAGCCGCAGACGAGCTGATCGAGGCCGCCGACGACTTCGTCGACCTCGCCGAGGAGGAGGACACCTTCCTGCTGTAGTCGGTCGCGCGCTGCGGCGTTCCGCTACTCGACGCCGAGCAGCGACGCAACGGTTCGCTCGACCGCCGCCGCGGCCGCCTCGACCTCGCGCACCCGCACGTACTCCCGCTCGGCGTGCGCGACGGCGCCAGACTCGTCGGCGAGGTCGCCCGGTCCGAACACCACCGTCGGCGCCGGCGCGAAGTAGGAGGCCTCCGTCGCGGCGCCGAACGGCCGGGCGTCACCGCCACGCTCGCCCGGGAGACCGACCGCGTCGCCCGCCTCGCGCGCCGCTGCCGCGACCGCTCGGACGAGTTCGTGGTCCGGGCCCGTCGCGAACGCCTCAAGGAACGGCGACTCGCGGTCGGTGAGCGTCACTGCGGTGTCGACGCGGCTGTGGTCGCCACCGTCGCCACCGTCGCCCGTGCCGCCCGCGCCGCCGGAGAGCGACTCACGCACCGCGTCGGCGAGCGACGACCGGAACCCCTCTGCGGTCTCCGGGGGGACGCTCCGCCGGTCGACGGTGATCGCGCAGTCCGCCGGCACCTGGTTCGTCGCCGCGCCGCCCTCGATGACCGTTGGCGTGAGCTTCGGCGGGCCGAGCTGCGGGTGGGCGTCGGCCCCGTCGTCGAACGTCCGGATCGCAGCGAGCGCGTCCTCCGCGGCCGCGACCGCGTTCGCACCCGCGAACTCCGCGGCGTGTGCGGCCGTCCCCGACAGCTCCACCGTCGCCTGAAACCGCCCCTTCGCGGCGGTACACGCGTCGAGACCGGTCGGCTCCCCGACGAGGTACAGGTCGCCGTCGAGCCGGTCGTCCGTCCCCGGAAGTCGCCCCGTCAGCGCCGCCGCGCCGAGCGAGAGTTCTTCCTCGTCGGGCGTGAGCGCGAGCGTGAGCCGACCGCGGTCGGGGTCGGCGGCGAGAAAGCCGTTTAAAAGCGCCGCGAGCGGCCCCTTCGCGTCGCAGGCGCCGCGCCCGCGGATCACCTCGTCCGGGTCGTCCCCGGCTCCCGTCGGAGCGCCGCGCTCGCCGTCGCGCGCCGGCCCGCGCTCGAACGGGACGTGCGGCGTCACCGTGTCGAGGTGGGTGTTCAACACGAGGTGCGGACCGGCGTCGGGCGCCGGCGAGCGCTTCTCCGCGACGACGCAGCCGTCGGCGACGACCGCGGGGTCGGCGCCTCGGTCGTCCAGCAGGTCGACGACGAACGTGCGCATCTCGTCGGGCGACTCGTGAGAAGGCATCTGAACCGCCTCTTCGAGGAACGAGACCGGATCGAATCCGGGGCCGCGGTCGGAGTCCGGGCCGGTTTCCTCGCTCATCGCGGGTCGGCGGGGAGCGTCCCCGAGAACTCGTGAGCGACGGGGCCGGTGAGGGTGGCGTGGCCGGCGTCGGGGACCTCGATCTCCAGTTCTCCGCCCGGCGGTCGGCTCACGGCCGACTCGCCCTCTATCAGTCCCAGTCGGCGGGCGGCCGCGACGACCGCGACAGCGCCGGTGCCGCAGGAGCGCGTCTCGCCCTCGACGCCGCGCTCGTAGGTGCGCTGGTCGAGGACCGCGGACCCGTCGCCCGAGCCGTCGTCGACGACCGCCGCGAGGTTCACGTTCGCGCCCTCGGGGAAGACGTCGGCGTGGCGGACCGGCGGCGCGACCGCGTCGAGGTCGACCGCGTCGATGCCGTCGGGGTCGCCGCGGCCGCCGTCGACGAACGCGACCGCGTGCGGGACGCCGGTGTTGACCGCGGTGACGGTCAGCCCCTCCACGGGTTCGTCGACCAGCGGCTCGTCGGCGAGGGCGCCCTCGCGGGCGACCGGGACGCGCCGGGGATCGAACGTCGGCTCGCCCATCTCGATGGTGGCCGCGGTCGCGTCCGCGGTCACGGTGGCGCGCCGGGTGCCGGCCTGCGTGTCGATCATGAACTCGCGGTCGCCAGTCCGGTCGTGGGCCCAGCCCGCGACGACGCGGGCGCCGTTACCGCACATCGTCGCCGTCGAGCCGTCCGGTTGGACCAGCGTCATCACGACGCGCGTCGGGTCGAACCGCTCCTCGACGCTGAGGAAGAGGACGCCGTCGGCGCCGCGCCGGCCGGCGCTCCCGTCGCGGTCCGCGGACGCGCCGCGCGCGTCGGCGTCAGCGCCGAATTCGCGGCCGTCGACGCCCGTCTCGCGGTCGCAGTAGGCGCGCGCGAACGCCGCGCGGTCGCCGACGTTCTCGGCGGCCGCGTCGACGACGAGGAAGTCGTTGCCCGTGCCGTGGTACTTCTCGACCGGAACGGCGTGGGTGCTCATCGGTCGCCCTCCGGTCGGTCGGTTCGGTCGCGGTCGGCCTCCCGTTCGACCGTCGTCAGGTCGCCGAGCGCCTCTCTGCGCCGGGCGATCGCCGCGGTTCCGTCGTCGAGCGCGACCTCCGCGGGCCGCGGTCGTGAGTTGTATTGGCTCGCCATCTCGTATCCGTACGCGCCCGCGACCCCGACCGCGAGGAGGTCCCCGCGGACCGGGTCGGCGAGCGCTCGGTTCTTACCCAGCGTATCGCCGGTCTCACAGATAGGTCCGGCGACCGTGACAGGGGTTGCCTCCCGCTCCGCGACCGGTGATCCTCCCGACGCCCCGCCGAGGTTGCGGATCGGGTGGTACGCGTCGTACATCGCCGGGCGGAAGAGGTCCGTCATCCCCGCGTCGACCCCGACGACCGTCTCGTCCGGCGTCGGCTTCACGGTGTTCACCCGCGTCAGGAGGACGCCCGCGTCCGCGACGACGTAGCGCCCGGGCTCGACCGCGAGGTCGACGCCCTCGGGGAGCGGCGCGACCGCCTCGCGGGTCGCCGCCGCGACCGCCGGGAGGTCGAGCGCCGGGGCGTCCTCCTCGTAGGGGACGCCGAACCCGCCGCCGACGTCGACGTATTCGAGGTCGAGGGGGGCGGCGCTCGCGGGGGCGTCGTCGTCGGCCGCGCCCGGGGCCGCGAGGTCGCGGGCCAGTTCGCCCATCCGGGCGACCAGTTCGCGGTGGCTGTCCAGTTGCTCCGGGTCGATCCCGGAGCCGGCGTGGGCGTGGATCCCGACCACGTCGAAGCGCTCGGCCGCCGCTCGGGCCGCCTCCGCGGCGCGGTCGTACGGGATCCCGAACTTCGCGGCACCGCCGGTGGTGACCTTCTCGTGGTGGCCCGCGCCGACGCCGGGGTTCACGCGGACGCAGACCCGGCCCTCGTAGCCGCGCTCCGCGAGGCGGTCGAGGGTGTCGGCCGCGCCGACGGTGACCGTGAGGTCGGGCTCCGCCTCGGCGACGCCGACGACGTAGTCGAGGTCGCGGGCGGGCGGGTTGACCGCGGTGTAGTGGAGCCGCGAGCCGTCGAAGCCGGCCGCGAGCGCGCGGTCGACCTCGCCCGCCGAGGCGCACTCGGCGTCGAGGCCGGCGTCGCGGACCGCCTCCAGGACGGCACGGCCGGTGTGGGCCTTGACGGCGTATCGCACGTCGGCGTGGGGGAACGCCGCGAGCAGGCGCTCGCAGTTCTCGCGGACGCGGTCGAGGTCCTGGACGTACAGCGGGGTCTCGTACTCGGCCGCGAGCCCGCGGAGGCGCTCGGCGTCCCAGTCGCTCACGCGCCGGACCGGCGGATTTTCTCGCGCGTCCGTTGCGCCCGACTCGGGACCGCTCATTCTCGGAGCGCGTCCTCTCGCTGCGTCGCTTCGAGGGTGTCCTCCTCGACGTGCGTCGCCACGACGGCGGGCTTGTACGCGCCGCCCTCGAAGAGCTCGTGGTCGCCGACCGACGACTCCACCATCCGCGTGAACGCGCGGCGCTCGGCCGGGAGGTGGCCGTAGATAACTTCCTCCTCGACGAGGTCGTAGACGGGGATGCGGGGCGTGAGCAGCGTGTTCTCGCCGACGATCGAGTTCTCGCCGACGCGGAACCCCGAGGTGACCCGGCAGCCCGCGCCGAGCGAGACGCCGTCCTCGATCACGACCGGCGCGTCCTCGACCGGTTCGAGGACGCCGCCGATCAGCGTGTTGGCGCCGAGCTTCACGTTCTCGCCGAGCTGCGCGCAGGAGCCGACGGTGTCACAGGAGTCGACGAGGGTGCCGTCGCCGACGTACGCGCCCATGTTGACGAACGAGGGGCTCATCATGATGCAGTCGCTGCCGAGGTACGCGCCGCGGCGGATCGCCGTGCCGTCCGGCGTGTTCCGCGTGCCGCGCTCGGCGAGGTCGGCGGTGTCGCGCAGCGGGAGCACGTCGTGGTAGGTGACGCCGCCGTACTCGCGCGGCTCGGTCTCGCGCAGGCCGAAGTTGAGCAAGATTCCCCGCTTGACCCACTCGTTCGCCTCCCACGAGGTGACGTCGTCGCCGGTCTTCTCGGCCGCGCGGACCTCGCCGGCCTCCAAGGCGGCGAGGAACTCGTCGACGACGGCCGCGTCCTCGTCGGTCGCGTCCGCGGCGGTCAGTCCGTCCTGATAGCGGTTCCACAGATCGGTTACGTCGGCTTCGAGGCTCATTAGGTGGTGTATGGATGAGTGGCGGTATTTATATATCGATGTTCGTATGTCCCACGGTCATTCGGCGCCCCCCGCGTCTAACACGTCGCCGAACCCGTACCAGCCCGGATCGCGGCCGGCGAGCCACGCGGCGGCGTCGAGCGCGCCCTCGGCGAACACCCCGCGGTCGCCCGCGCGGTGCGTCAGTTCGAGCGTCTCGCGGTTCCCCGCTAAGAGGACCTCGTGCTCGCCGGTCACGTCGCCCGCGCGGCGGGCGTGGACGCCGACCTCGCCGGGGCTCCGCGGGGCGTCGCCCTCGCGCCCGTGGACGCGCTCGTCGAGGTCCTCGCGGACGTCCGCCACGTCGTCGAGGATCGACTTCGCGGTGCCCGAGGGGGCGTCGCGCTTCGCGTTGTGGTGCGTCTCCGTCAGCTCCACGTCGTAGCCGGGCAGCGCCGCGGCGGCCTCGCGGACCGCCCGGCGCAGCGCGGCCACGCCCCGCGCGAAGTTCGACGCCTTGAGGACGGGCACCGCCTCGCTCGCGGCCCGGAGGGAATCGACCTGCGAGTCGGCGAACCCGGTCGTGCCGGTCACGAGGGGGACGCCCGCGTCGGCGCAGCTCTCGGCGTACGCGACCGCCGACGCCGGGCCGGTGAAGTCGACGACGACGTCCGGACCCTCGCTCGCGAGCAGCTCCGCGAACCGGTCGGCGTCGTCGACCGCGACGCCCGCGACCGGCCCGGTCTCGGTGCGGTTGACCGCGACCGCGACCGCGACGCCCTCGCGGTCGGCGGCCGCTTCGATCACCTCGCGGCCCATGCGACCGCCCGCGCCGGTGACGGCGATCGACAGCGATTCGTCGCTCATTCGGCGCCCTCCGGTGCCGCGAGATCGAGGGCCGTCGGATCGAGCGTTCCGGCCGCGCGCTCGCCGTACGCGGCCAGCAGCTCGCGGAGCGACTCGCGCCGCCTCTCGGAGAGCCGCGAGAGCGGGGAGCGGACGTGGGGACCGCCCCGACCGCGAATGTGCATCGCCTCCTTCACCGGGATGGGGTTCGTCTCGGCGAACAGCTCGCGGACGAGCGGCGACAGCTCGTGGTGGAGCGTCCGCGCGCGGTCGTAGTCGCCCGAGAGCGCGGCGCCGACCATCGCGCAGGTCCGCTCGGGCTCGACGTTGGCGACGACGCTGATCGTCCCCGCCCCGCCGATCGAAAGGACCGGGAGCGTGAGGCCGTCGTCGCCCGACAGCACCGCGAACGACTCCTCGCGGGTGCGCTCGATCACCTCGCTGATGAGGTTCAGGTCGCCGGAGGCGGCCTTGTACCCCCGGACGTTCGGGTGTTCTGCGAGCTCGACCGTGACGTCGACGGGGATCGACTGCCCCGTGCGGCTCGGCACGTTGTAGACGATCTGCGGCAGGTCGACCTCGTCGGCGATGGTCCGGTAGTGTTCGAGGAAGCCGGCGGGCTCGGGCTTGTTGTAGTACGGCGAGATGAGCAGCAGGCCGTCGGCGCCGGCGTCGGCCGCGCGTCGCGACAGCGACAGCGCCTCCGCGGTGTTGTTCGAGCCGGTGCCCGCGATGACGGGGATGTCGTCTACGGCGTCGCGGACCGTCTCGATCACCGCGACGTGTTCGTCGTGGCTCATCGTCGCCGACTCGCCGGTGGAGCCGACGGGGACGACGCCGTCGACGCCGGCGCCTTCGAGGTAGCGGGCGTTGTCGGCGAGCTGTTCGTGGTCGACCGCGCCGTCGTCGGTGAACGGCGTGGTCATCGCCGGGTAGACGCCCTCGAAGGGCGCGTCCGTCGTCTCTCGGTCCGTCTCGTCTCGCGTCGCGTAGGGTGTCGTGGTGGTCGTGTCTGTCATGGGTGCTGCGGTGGGTCCGGGTCGGTCAACGGATCGGTGCGCGCGAGTCGGGGGTCGTCCGGGACGGGGTCGCCACTCCCGCCGGCGGACGGTTCACGCGCGTTTTTTCGAGAAGAGCCGCGTCGCTGGCGCCGGCCGCGGACCGCGTGCGGACGCGGGTCGGGTCACACCGCCATATGGATCGGTCGCGCGCTTATAGATTGTGCCTCTGGTCGAAACTGCCGCGGCGCCCGGGCCGAGCGCCCCGGCCGGCGTCCGGTCACGCTCCGAGCAGGTCCGCCAGCTCGTGGAGCGTCTCGACCGTGACGGCCGGGTCGCCGCCGAACGGCTCCCACGGGGTCCCCTTCCGATCGACCCACGCGGCCTGCATCCCGGCGTGGCGCGCGCCCAGCACGTCGAACCAGCCGGCGGTGGCGTGGACCACCTCGTCGATCGGCGTCCCGGTCCGGGCCGCGCCGTGGCGGTAGAGCTCGGCCGCCGGCTTGAACGTCTCCACCTCGTCGGCGCTGATCGCGTCCTCGATCAGGTCGCCGATGTCGGCGTGGTCGACCATCGACGCGAGCATCTCGGGGTCGCCGTTCGAGAGGACGTAGCAGTCGTACCCCGCGTCGCGGAGCCGCCCGATCGCGTCGCGCACGTCGTCGAACACCTCCAGCTCGTGGTACACCGCGAGTATCTCGTCGCGCTCGGCGTCGGGGAGGTCGACGCCGTGCGCCGCCAGCGCGTGCGTCAGCGCGTCGCGGTTCATCTCGTAGAAGGGCTGGTACGCGTCGACCGCGTTCGCGACGAACGTGTACGCCAGCGACCGCGACCGCCAGAGCCGCGACACCGGCTCGGGGTCCGGGACCCGGTCCGCGAGCGCCGCCTCGGCGGCCTCCACGTCCACGAGCGTGCTGTACGAGTCGAACGTCACCGTCGAGACGCGGTCGGGATCGAACGCCATGCGCGAGGCCACAGCCGGCGGCGGGAAAAGCGGTCGGGCCGCCGGCAGGCTCCGGCGTGGTCGGAGCGTCGACGGACTCCGTCGCGGTCGTCGGGGCCGCGCGGCTCGCACATTTATACCGGCCGGACGACTCTGGGAGACGCATGAGCGACCCTGCCGACGACGCCCCCGACCCGACCGACGGCGATGAAGTCCCCGACCCGACCGCCGAGGACGCGCCGACCGCGCGCGACGAGGTCGACGCCGACACCGACGCCGCCCGCCACGAGTACGACCCGGACGCAGACCACGCGTTCCCCGACGATCGGCTCAACGAGGTGATGGCGCGGCTCACGTCGGACGAGGCGGTCGTCGCCTACCTCGAGGCGCAGAACGTCAACCCGGTCGACCGGAAGGGGTACAACGACCACGGCGCCAAACACGTCGAGATCGTCCGCGACCGCGCGCTCCGGCTGTACGACCTGCTCAAAGCCGGCGGCGTCGAGTTCAACGGCGCCCGCCAGCAGGGGCTCGACGAGGCCGACGAGCCGGTGATCGTCGCGCTGGCGGCGACGCTCCACGACATCGGCCACGTCGTCCACCGCCACGACCACCCGTACTACTCGATCCCGCTGGCCGCGGACCTGCTCGACGACCTCCTCCCCTCGTTCTACGGCGTGGCCGATCGAGTGCGAGTGAAGGCCGAGGTGCTCCACGCGATCTTATGTCACCACACGGAGGAACAGCCGCTCACGCTGGAGGCGGGCGTCGTCCGGATCGCCGACGGGCTCGACATGGAACGCGGGCGCTCGCGGGTCCCCTACGAGGAGGGCGGACGCGGGATCAACACCGTCTCGTCGCAGGCGATAGAGCGCGTCTCGCTCCGCGAGGGCGACGAGACGCCCGTTCAGGTCGTGATACGGATGAACAACGCCGCCGGCGTCTACCAGGTCGACTCCCTCCTGAAGGCGAAGATCGACGGGTCCCTGCTCGAAGACCGGATCCGGACCGTCGCGATCAACACCCACAGCGACGGGAAAGACGGGAACGGCTCGATCGTCGACCGGATCGAACTCTGAACGGTCGCGCCCGGACCCGAGCCTCTCGTCTCAGGGCCCGCGGAGCGTGTCGCCCGCCCCGTTCCGGTGGGTCGCCTCGTCGACGACGCTCGTCGCGGCGACGGTCGTCGTCTGCGCGAGGCGGTCTGGCGTGAGACCCCCGCACAGTTGGCTCCCTTCGGCGGTGCCGCCCCCCAGCACGGGCGCCGCCTCGAACCCGTTCGAGCGCGCGCCCGTCGCCGCGATCCCCGGCTGATTGACGACGAGGCGGCCGGGAGCGAGCCGCTCCGCGGCCCGCCGAGCGCGGCGCTGCTGGGTGGTGTGGACCGCCGCGGCGTGGGGGGAGCCGATCTCGGCGGCGAGCGCGGTCGCGGCGTCGAACCCGCTCCGCCCGTGGACCGCGACCGCGGGGATCCCGGACAGCGTCGCGAGGGGACCGTCGGCGCCGTCGGGCTCGGCGACGAGGAACGCCGCCTCGCGGGCCGCGCTCGGGAGGTCGAGCGCGGCCGCCAGCCACCGCGGCGAGTTCCCGCGCGGGTCCGCCTCGGCGTTTTCGCCCGCTTCGTCCTCGTCGAGGAGCGCCCGGAATCGATCGCGCTCGGCCGCGTCGAGGACGTACCCGCCTTCGGCTTCGAGCGCGGCGCACAGCTGGTCGACCGCCGGCGACACCGTGACGACCGCGGCGTCGCCCGCGGGGTGGGCGCCGAAGTCGTAGGTCGCCCCGACCGCGACCCGCGTCGCCACGGCCTCGGCCGGGACCGAGCCGTCGGCGACGGCGACCACGCCGTCCGCGGTGGTGGCGACGTTCGGCGTCCCGCAGCGCTGCCCCGCGGCGACCGTCGCCGCGGAGCCGGCCGCCACGACGAAGTCGGCCCGCTCGAACAGCGCGTCGGTCTCGGGCTTCGCCGCCGGCGCGGGCAGCATCGACACCGCGCCGGTCGGCGCGCCCGCGTCGGCGAGCGCGCGGCGGACGGTCTCGACGACGACGTCGCACGTCTCCACGGTCGACGGCGAGGGCGCGAACACGACCGCGTTCCGTGCGGCGAGCCCGTACAGCGAGAGGACCGCGGGGATCACGACCGGGTGCGTCGCGGGGACCGCCGCCCCGACGACGCCGGTCGGCCCGGCGACGGTCACCGTGCCCGCCGCCCCGTCGCGGTCGACCACGCCGGCGGTCGGGGCGTCCCGCACCGTCCGCCGGGCGGCGTCGAGCGCGGTCGCGATCTTCTCGGCCTTCGTTCCCGGGTGCCCCCGCCCGGTCTCGTTAGCCGCCGACCGCGCGAGGCGGCTGACCGTCTCCCTGTCGGCCAGCCGCTCGCCGACCGACCGCACGAGCCCGTCGACGTCCTCCGGGGCCCACGCCGCCAGTTCGTCCGCCGCCGTCCGCGCGCTCGCGACGGCCCGCGACGCGCGGCTCGGCAGGTCCGCAGCACTCGTCCCGGACCGGCCGTCCGTCGGTTCGCGGGCGGCGCCCTCCGTCTCGGAGTCGGTGTCCGCGCGGTCGTCGGCCGCGCCCGTCTCGTCCGTCGGCGTCGGCTCTGCGGACTCGGCCGCCCGCTCCGCGTCCGGTCCGGTCGATTCCGCCTCGTCGAGCCCGGTCGACGCGCCCGATTCGTCTCTCCCGCCCGTCGGATCCCCGTCCATGGAGCCGACTGCGTCGGTATCGCCCTTATTCTCACCCCGTGAAACACTGTGTCACCGCGCGCCGAAGCCGTCACCGAAGAAACAGTTATGTCGGTGGGGGCGGTGCGGGGGGACGTATGACGGAGCCGTCGGAACTCGTGGGCGTCGTCGAGCGTCGCCTCGACTTCCTCGAACGGCTCACCGCGGGACCGCTGCGCAAGCACGAGCTCGTGGACGCGCTCGGCCACTCCCGGTCGACGGTGAACCGCGCGATAGACGAGCTGGAGGCCGCGGGGCTCGTCGCCGGCGAGACGGACGGCTACCGGACGACGCTCTCCGGACGGCTGCTCGCGAGCGAGTACCGCGAGTTCCTGACGGTCGCCGACGACCTCGCGGCCGCGAGCGACGTGCTCGACCCGCTCGGCGCGGACGTCGACGTCGACCCCGCGATCCTCCGCGGGGCCGAGACGTACCGCGCCGCGGCCCCGGACCCCTACCGACCCTTAGAGGTCCTCGACGAGGCGCTCGCCGACGCGGACGCGGTCGCCGCCGCGCTGCCCGCGTTCCCCTACCCCCGACTCGCGGAGCGGCTCCGGCGCGCGGCCGCGGGGGGCGGGACCGTCGACCTGGCGCTGGCGGACCGGGCGTACCGGCACGCGGCCGACCGCTTCGCGGACGACCTCGGCGCCGTCGCGCGCCGGGACGGCTGCCGGGTCGCCGCGGTCGACGCCGTCGACGCGGGGGTCGTCGCGGCCGACGGGACCGCGCTGCTCCTCACCTTCGACGACGACGGGACGCTCCGCGGCGCGGCGGCGTCGACCGAACCGGAGGCGCTCGCGTGGGCGGAGACCGAGGTCCGCGACCTGATCGAGCGCGGCCGTGACGCGGACGAGGCGCTCGCGGCGATGGACCGTTCCGAGACGAAGCGCACGGGGGGCGACCGGGCCGAGGGCAAAGGTTCCGGCGGCCGGACCGGCGACGGCGACGGAGACGCCTCCGACCGAGCGGGGCGTGACGGCGGGGCGGACGGGAGGGGATCGAGCGCCGCGGGCGGGCTCTTCGGGCGGATCGGTTCGGGCGGCGGCGGTCGGAGCGCGCTCTCGGCGCAGGGGTTCCACGCTGTCGACGAGGAGCGGCTCTCCGGCGACCCGGACCCGTACGGACCGCTCCGGGCCACGGCGTCGTTCCCGGAGGTCGACGCGGGGTACGTCCTCGACAGGACGACGGTGTGCGGCGGGGACCGGCGTTCGATCGCCGGGCTCCTCGTCGACGGCCTCGCCGAGGGGACGGACCACGCGCTGGTCGGCCCGCCGGGCAGCGGGAAGAGCACCGTCTGCCGGAGCGTCGCGGTCGAGTGGCACCGGTCGGGACGCGGCCCGGTGACGTACCGACCGGGCGACGGCGGCGACCCGTTTTCGGCGACGGAGCGGCTCCGCGAGCGCGTCACCGGGGGCGACGGCCACCACCTCGTCGTCGTCGAGAACGTCGTCGACCCGGGGGCCGCGGCGGCGTTCGGCGTCGCCCGCGAGCTGGCCGACCGCGACGACGTGTCCTTCCTGTTCGACGCCCGCGAGGAGCCGTACGACGACCCCGACGGGCTCCCGCTGTCGCCCGCCGACCTCCGCTACCGCCGGGAGGTGACGACCGCGCGGATGCCGCGGCTCGACGGGCGCGAGGTGGAGCGGTTCGTCGACCACGTCGCCGACTGTACCGGGGCGGCGCCGGCGGCCGATCCGGCGGCGCTGCTCGACGACGTACGGCGCGCCGACGACGAGCGCGTCGGCGAACTGCTCGCGCTCGTCCACCGCCTCGTCCGCGCGACCGGCGACGGCGCGACCGGCAACGGGGAAGCGGGCGAGAGCGCCGGCGGCGCGTCGGGAACGGGGGCCGACGCGAGCGACGCGCCGGCCGGCCGCGACGACGCAGGCCCCGAGTCCGGACTGGAGGCGGCGGTCGCGGAGGCGGTCCGGGAGGTCCGGAACCGCCCGCCGCCGACCGCGGACGTCGCGGTGCTGGTGAACCTCCTCAACGTCGCCGGCGTGAGCGACGTCCGCACGCTCGCGTACGCGCTCGTCGACGGCCCGGACGGGAGCGCGGGATCGGAGACCGGGGCAGCGGGGACCGACGGCGAGGGGGCGGACCGCGACCCGTCGCCGACCGTCGACGGCGTTCGCCGCGCGCTCGACCGCCTCGTCGGGACGGCACTCGTTCGCTCGGGCGACGGGGAGTACCGCGCGGTCCACGACGAGTGGTCGGTGCTGTTCTTAGAGCGGCTCGTGGAGCGGGAACCGGCGCCGGTCGTCGCCAGGCGCGTGGGGAGAGCCGTCTCGCGCGTGCTCGCGCTCGCGGACGACCCCGCGAGCTGCTCTCGGATCCGCCGCGCCGTCGGCGGGGACGCGCCCACGGTCGATCGGATCGAGCGCGATCCGGGCGCGTGGGCGGCCGAGACGGTCCGTGCGGTGTACGGCGTCGGGCGCCGCTACCCCCGCCTCGCGCCGCTGTACGGGCGCGTGCGCTACGCATGGATCGACCTCCCGGACGCGTGCCCGGACGACCTGCGCGACCGGCCGCCGGAGTGGGTGGCGCGGATGTACGTCGAGGCCGGCGACCTCGACGGCGCGACGGCGGCGCTGGACGCGTGGCGGCCGGTCGACGAGGCCGGCGACGCCGAGCGACAGCGCGGATACGGCGACGTGGCACGGCGGCGCGGCGAGTACGACGCGGCGCGTGAGCGGTACGAGCGGGCCGAGGAGCTGTTCGCGGCCGCGGGCGATCGCGGCGGCCTCGTGGCGGCGGTCCGGGGACGGGCGCAGGCGGCGCACTTCGACGGCGACTACGAGATCGCCTACGAGGCGGCCTCGCGGGCGTACGCCATCGCCGCGAGGGCGGGCGACCCGATCGCGAAGGCGAAGGCGCTGATGGACGTCGGGAACGCGCTCGACGGGCTCGACGGGACGGACGCCGTCCTCGACCACTACCGGGTCGCCGGCGACTTGTTCCGCGCGTACGACGACACCCACGGAGCGGCGAACGTGCGCGCGAACCAGGCGGTCGCGTTGCGGCGCCGGGGCGACCTCGACGCGGCCGAGCGGACGGCGCGGCGCGCGCTCGACGGCTACCGCACGGTCGGCGACGAACACCGCGAGGCCATCTCGCTTTTGAACCTCTCGGCGGTCGCGGAGCAGCGCGGCGCGGTCGGCGAGGCGATCGCTCGCGCGGCGGAGGCGCGGACCATCGCCGAGCGGATCGGCTCGGACATGTACGAGGCGTTCGCGCTGAGCCACCTCGGCAGCGCGGCTCACCTCGCCGGCGACCTCGACCGGGCGGAGCGGTTCCTCACGGACGCGCTTGACGGTCTCGACCGCCTCGGCGCCGACACGCGGTGCGCGATGGTGACCGCGATCCTCGGTGAGGTGGCGGTCGACCGCGGCGATCTGCCCGAGGCGGGGCGTCGGATCGAGCGGACCGCGTCGCTGCTCGACGATCACGCCGGGCGGAAGCGCCTCGCCGAACTGGATCGGATCCGGGGACGACTGGCGCTCGCCCGCGGCGACGCCGAGGCTGCGGCGGCGGCGCTGACGGACGCGGTCGACGCCGCGAGGGCGGGCGGGTTCACACAGGTCGAGGCGCAGGCGCTCGCGTCGCTGGGCGCCGCTGCGGCCGAGCGCGGCGACGCCCTCGCGGCGGCCGAGCGGCTGACCGCGGCCCTCGATCTGGGCCGCCGGATCGAGGACGCGTGGGCGACCGCTTCGGCGGCCGACCGGCTCGCCGACCTGCTCTCGGGGAGTGCCGCCGGGGCGGAGCCGATCGACAGCGAGGCCCTGACCGAGGCCCTTCTGGGAACCCCGCCGGAAGCGGTCCCGGCGGAGTCGGCCGCGGATTCGGCGGCGTACCGCGAGATCGCGGACCGCTGGCGCGTCGACGGCGACGGCGTCGCCGCGGCGTACCCCGCGCTCGGCTGAGCGACGAGTCGCGAGCGCCCGGGAGCGCCGCGAGGAGGCATCGCCGCCGGACGGTGTCGCAATCGCTTTGGGCGCGCGCGGAGAACCGCGGCCATGACCGACGCCGACACGCTCGCGGACCTGCGGACCGCCGCCGACTACCAGTTCGGGGCCGGCGCGGGCGAGGCCCTATTCCCGCCGGACGCCCCGCTCACCGTGCGCCGGTCGAGCGGCGGCCGCCCGCGGCAAGTGATCGACGGCGACGTCGACGACACCCCCGGTAGCAGCGAGGGGGACCGGCTCGTCTCGTACGGCACCGACGGCCGGTTCACGCTCGGGCTGGCGGGCGGGAAGCGGATCGCCGAGGCGTTCGCCGAGCCGCGACACAGGATGGTCGTCGGCGAGGAGAGCGAGCCGTTCGTGCGCGAGGGGCGCAACGCGTTCGCGAAGTTCGTCACCGCGGCCGACGACGGGATCCGCCCGGGCGACGAGGTCCTCGTCGTCGACGAGGGCGGAGCGATTTTCGGGGTCGGCCGCGCCGAGCTCTCCGGCGCGGAGGCCGAGGCGCTCGGCTCCGGCGTCGCCGTGAAGACGCGCGATGGGAACCCCGCGGACAGCGAATAGCGAATTTCTCTGCGGTGGCGCGTGCCTGCGAGCGGCCGCCACCGGCGGCCGCGAGACAGCACCGCGCGAGGGAGTCAGTCGCCGGAGCGAAGCGGAGGCGACTGACGAGGCTGGGGAGGCGTGAGGCTGCGGTGCTGTGCGGTCGGGCGGGACTCGAAGGGGCAGCCGCGAGGCGGGCAGAGGCGACGCAAGCACCGCAGGAGCGAGTGAAACGAGCGACGAGGAGCGCAGCGAGCGTCTGCCCGCCTCGCGGCTGGGGCTTCGGGGGAGTTCGTGACGACTGGTGGTTTACAACCAACATCGTCGTACAGCTGAGCGGCTGGGGCTTCGGTGGTGTTCGTGGCGATCGGTGGTTTATAAACGATATCGTCGTACAGCCGAGCGGCTGGGGCTTCGGGGGAGTTCGTGACGATTGGTGGTTTACAACCAACATCGTCGTACAGCCTCGCGGCTGGGACTTCGGTGGTGTTCGTGGCGATCGGTGGTTTATAAACGATATCGTCGTACAGCCGAGCGGCTGGGGCTTCGGGGGAGTTCGTGGCGATCAGTAGTTTATAAGATCCTGTCAAAATCCTCAGCAAGTGACATATTTTGGCCTCATTGCGGTCTGTATAGGTGAAGCACAGGCCGTTCAGTACACGCTTCTCACAGTATTCTCCCAACTACTGTACCAGCCGCAGTACAAACTGCTATGAGCAATGCCATCTTCACAGATATCCGATCGGTGAAAAGGCTAAGAGAAAGGCCGAAGATGGCAGACGCGACAAAGCTGTAGGCGATAGTTGCTGACAGAGAGAGGGCCATAGTGTTTACTAAACTGACCATATCATGAATATCCTATGGTCAATAAGCAGCTCTCATCGACCGGCTGTTTCAGTCGATAATATGTCCGAAGGATAGGATTTCAACAGCGCCGTTTATAAATAATATTGTCGTACAGCCTCGCGGCTGGGACTTCGACGGTGTTCACCGCCGATCAGCAGTTTATAAAGAAGAACTCGGACGTCCGAACCGACTTATAAGATCCCTGCGAGCCCCAGCGCCTCGATCAGCGGGACGCCGGCGGCGAGCGAGCCGATCAGGTAGCCGCCGATCGCGCCGCCGTTTAAAAGCGGCAGGCCCGCGTGCGGCCGGCCCTGAATCACCCAGCGCATGAGCACGAGCAGCCCCGCGAGCGTTCCGACCATCGCGAGCAGCGCGGGGAGGTTGACGCCGAGCAGCGGGACCGCGAGGTCGGCCGCCGGCGAGAACGTCGCCGCGCTCGCGATCAGCACCGTCGGGATGACGGCGTCGCCGAGGCCGATGAAGAAGGCGTCGCGGTCGCCGGGCTCGGCGGGTTCGGGGGCGACACTCTCCCCGTCGTCGATGTCGGCGTCGGAACCGCTGTCGGGCTCCCCGTCCGTCTCCGCCTCCCCGTCCGTCTCCGCCTCCTCGCCCACCCCTGATGCCTCCTCGCTGGCCGACTCGCCGTCGAGCAGCGAGTACGACAGCGACAGCGGGATCACCAGCACGACGGGGATGTTCAGGTCCATCACGCCCTCCGCGAGCGACAGCATGTGTTCGGTGCCGTAGACGGAGATCGCGTCGTAGACGGCGAGGACGGCGAGCAGGATCAGCGCGGGCAGCAGGCCGAAGGAGATGCCGAACAGCCCGGCGGCGCCCGCGCCCATCAACACCCCGGCGGTGTCGATCACGTACCATTCGGGGTAGAGGAGCAGGCCGACCGCGACCGCGATCGCGGGGACGGCGGCCGCGAGCGGCGAGACGAGCGCGGAGAACACGTACCACGAGAGCCACGCCGAGGTGCCGACGATCAGCAGGCGGATCGCCCAGTCGAAGTCGTACCGGAACGCCGCGAGCATCACGCCGGTCATCGCGACGATCGCGACGACGTACAGCACGCTGTTCGCGGGGTTGTCCGGGTTCTCGACCGCCTGATAGCCGCTCTCGGCGAACTCGGGGACCAGCGCCAGCGCGCCGATCTGAACGACGAGGAACAGCCCGACGACGAAGGCGACGCCGCGGTACTCGCGGGGAAACATTCGACCGTCGGTTCGTCGGCCGCGGGTTTCGTCCTTGCGCTTCGGCCCCGCGCTCCGGGTTGCGCCCCGGCCCCGCGCTCCGATGGCCGCCGCTGTCCGGTGAAGCGAGACACGTACAGAAAGGGGTTCGGGCTCGGTGTGGGAGCGGGTGGACCCGAACCCAAGCCGACGGACGACGGACGGTGGAAGCGAGTGGCCGACCGGCCCGCCCGGAACGGGATGGGGCCGGTCGGATTCGTCCGCGGCGTTTACTCCTCCTCCGAGCGACGTAAGAACCTACCGACCGAGTTATCAGAAGAGATACTCACGCTGCGGAGGGACGGAACCTGACGGGACGGGGGCGACGCTGGACGTCGAAGGAACGAGGGAAAGGGGTGGGAAGGGGAGGCGAGCGAAAGGCGAAGCGGCGGCGAGAGGCGGACGGGCGGCGGCCGGACAGCGGACCCCCGGGCTGTCGTCGGCCACGCCGCCCAGTGGTCGGGACGGGCGCGCGGATCGATTAACGCCGAATTCCAACGAGAAAAGCGTCGGTCTTCGGCAAGAGATGGTACGTTCCTCACGCGTATAAATGTGTGAGATCCGGATCTGTGGGATCCGGGCGTCGTGCGACCCGGCCACCCGAGACCCGGCCGCGTGAGACCCGGCGTCGCTCGGCGGCACTCGCGGACGCGCTCACCGGCGGTCGCGGAGCGCGGGGAACTCCTCGCGGACCGCTGCGACCCGATCAGGGTCCACCGTCGCGGTGACGACGCCCGGCTCGTCGCCGACCGACGCGAGCGCGGTGCCCCACGGGTCGTACACCGCGCTCCGGCCGCAGAGCGCGTCGTCGCCGAACCGGCCGCTCCCGTTGACCGCGGCGACGTACGTCAGGTTCTCGATCGCCCGCGCGCGACCGAGCGTCCGCCAGTGTTCGATCCGCGGGTAGGGCCACGCGCTCGGCACCAGCACGCACTCGACGCCCGCGTCGACCATCGCGCGGAACTGCTCCGGGAAGCGGAGGTCGTAGCAGGTCGTCACGCCGACCGTGACGCCGCCGAGCTCGACGACGGGCGTCCGCTCGCCGGGCACCATCCGGTCCGTCTCCTCGGAGCCGTACCCGAAGAGGTGTCGCTTCCGGTAGACGAGGCGGCGCTCGCCGTCGGCGTCGAACAGCACCGCGGCGTTGGCGAGCCCGGACTCCGCCGGCACGTCGAGCCCGTCGGCCGCCGACGCCGACAGATCCTCGACGACGGTCCCCGCCAGCACCGCCACGTCGTGGTCGTCGGCCGCGGCCGCGAACCGGGCGAGCCGGTCGCCGGCGATGCTCTCCGCGGCGCGGCCGTACGCGTCGAACGCGAAGTAGCCCACGTCGAACAGCTCGGGGAGGACGACGAGGTCCGCGCCGTCGGCCGCGGCCGCCCGGACGCGGTCGAGCGCCCGGTCGACGTTCCCCTCGACGTCGCCGCCCTCGACCGCCAGCTGGACGCCGGCGAGCCTCATGCGGGCGAGGCCAGCGAGGCGCGGAGCGCCGCCTCCAAGTTGTCCAGTTCGGCGTCGAAGTTCCGCTTGAAGAAGGACTCGACGCCGGGGAGCTTCCCGTCGACGACGAACTCGTTGGCGAGCCGGCAGCCGCCGTCGTCGGTCTCCGTGATCTCGTGTTCGCCCGTGACGCGGAACGCCCGCGACTTCCCGACGAACTTCACTCGGTTCGGGGGGTCGCGCTCGACCTCCTCCGTCTCGACGTCAATCGTCGAGCGGATCATCGGTATCGGGAGCGCGACGTGCCAGGTCGCGCTCCCGTCGTCGTGGATATCGAAGGAGTCGACAACGCTGATGGCGCCCGCGCGCTGCTCCGCGTCCGAGATGAACGCCCACACGTCGGCCGGCGGCGCGTCGAACTCGAACGTCCGGGAGACTCGAACGGTCATACGATCCCGTTTGGGGCGACGGGGGTTAAAAATGCGCGTCGACGGAGTCGGGTTCGGGGAACGCGGCGACGAATCCGCGGAACGCGGCGAGCGCGTCGGGAGGCGACCGCGACCCTATTTCTCAGCCGTCCGGCGTCACGCGCCAGGTGGTCGACTTGGCGCGGCCCCACTTCTCGATGTCGACGTCGTCCGACTTCTCGGCGAGCCGGGGGAGCCGAGACCCCACCTGCTTCGCGGTGAGGCCGATCGCGTCGGCGATCGTCTTCGAGCGAACGTACCGCTCGCCACGGGTGATGCTGTCCGTGAGGTACGCGAGGATCCGCTGTTCCTCCTCGGTGTACTCGCTCATTACCGGACTTACGCGTCTGACGTTCTTAACGGTTTCTCGTCTCTTCGACCGGTCGGCCGTCTCGCGGCGCGGATCGGTCGCTCAGTCGAACAGCTGGACCGCGCCGACGGCGAGCGTCGCGAAGACGAACGCGCCCGCGAACCCCCACGCCTTCCCGAGCTGTCCCGGGTACGCTAGCATCACCACGGCGCCGACGACCGCGATGGCGCCGAGCGCGAGCGCGACGCCGACCTCCTTGTCCGATTCGATGGAACCCTCGCTCATACGAACCGCTTCGCGGGGGACCACTTAGTTCATGCGAACCGCGCGACACGGGCCGGGGAGGGACCCCCGCGACAGCCGGGGCGGACGCCCGCGACGACCGGGGCGCGGGCGACGCGTCGCGATCAGATTATCTCGACGTGGTCCGACGCCTCGTTGAGCGCGAGGTTCGCCGCGATCTCGGCGTTCCGCATGGCGTACTCCGCGGTGTGCTGGAGGCTGACGAGCACCTCGCGCGTCATCAGCAGCGTCTCGTTGTCGAGGTCGTCCGGCAGCTCGGCGAGGATCTCCTGTTCGCGGTCCTCCAGCCGCGAGAACAGGTCCCGGCACTCGACGGTGAGGTCGTAGTCGCGCTCGACGACGGCCCGGACCGCGAGCGCGGTCAGCTCGTCCACCTGATCGGTGAACTCGCGGATCTGCCGCATCGTCGCGCTGTCGACGTCGAGGGTGTGCCCGTCGGCCTCCATCACGATCTCGGCGATGTCCTCGGCGTTGTCGGCGGTGAGTTCGAGGTTCTTCGCGACGGAGCGGTAGCCGATAAGCGGGAAGCCCTCTTCGAGGCCCACCGCGCGCGCGAGGTTCGGGTTCTGGTAGGCGGTGAAGATGAGCCGGAGGAGGAGGACGAAGATCTTGTTCGCCTGCCGCTCGCGGTTGAGCGCGCGCTGCGCGAGGTCGGGGTTGCCGTGCGCGAGCGCCTTCACGCCCTCGCCCCGCATCGTCGAGCCGGTGTTCTCCAAGCGTTCGAGCAGGTTGTCGAGGGTGAAATCCTCGGGGTCGACCGAACAGCGGATCGAGATGTCCTCCGGGGTCTCCTCGATGACGCCGAGCCCCATCAGCTGGGTCTCCGCCTTGTACACCGCGTTGATGTGCTCGCTGTCGAGCGTCCCCTCGCTGCGGACGTGGATCACGCGCCGCCCCAGCACGTACTGCGCGACGATCGCGCGTTCGAGCGAGCGCGCGTCGAGCCCGTCGGCGTTGATAACCGCCTCCGACTCCTCGGTGCTCACCGACTCGGGGAGCACCGTGAGCGTTCCCTTGCCGCCCATCCGCAGCGACACCTCGTCGCCCTTGTTCACGCCGTGTTCCTGTGCCCACTCGGCCGGGAGGGTCATCGCCAGCGTCGACGGCCCCAACCGCTGGACCTTCCGCGTTTCCATGCGCTACCGTACCGCGGGATAGACCTTAACCTTGTTCCCATGTTCATTATACGCTTTGTTCAATATACAAGGGATACCGCCGAGGAGGCGTCGCAGGCGGGGGCGGACGGCCTCGCGGCTGCGGGGGCGGACGGCGTCGCAGGCGGGGGCGGGCGTCGGGATCGGACCGCGACGGAGCCGGACGTCGTCGAGATCCGACCGCGGCGGAGCCGAATCGCGGCGAGCGATCCGCGCCCGTCGATCCGCGCGCTTATGTCGGTCAGGCGGGAAGTAGCGGTATGACCGAGCGGGTACTCGTCGTCGACGACTCCTCCTTCCAGCGGACCGTCGTCCGCGACGCGCTGGCGGAGCGGTTCGAGGTCGTCGACGAGGCGGAGAACGGCGCGGAGGCGGTCGATCTCTTCGAGGCGTACGAGCCCGACGCGGTGTCGATGGACGTCGTGATGCCGGAGATGACCGGGATCGAGGCGACCGCCGAGATCAAGGAACGCTGGCCGGACGCGGTGATCGTGATGTGTACGAGCGTCGACCAGCAGGAGAAGATGATGGAGGCGGTGAAGGCGGGCGCCGACGGGTACGTGACCAAGCCCGTCGACGCCGACGAGTTGGTCGGCGAGTTCGAGAGCCACCTCGGGTGAGCAGCCCCTTTAAATAACTTCCAGTGGTCAGGCGGGATCGAACGACCGCAGGATCGACGCGAGC
This sequence comes from Halorubrum sp. Atlit-26R, assembly GCF_003666015.1. Taxonomy (GTDB): domain Archaea; phylum Halobacteriota; class Halobacteria; order Halobacteriales; family Haloferacaceae; genus Halorubrum. Next base: position 208,273 of record NZ_QPLT01000004.1, on the reverse strand, counting down.
GCGCTCGCCAGCTCCTCGAAGCGGTCCATCTCCATCGAGTCGGTGGTCACCCACACGCCGTGGTCGTTGGCGATGACGCGCGTGAGGTAGCCGTTCTCGAAGACGCGGACCGTGAACCGGTAGTCGCCGAGCTGCGTGTCCGCGTACATCGTCTGCGCGTGGAACCCGTGCCGCTCGTTCTCGGCGAACCCGACCAGGTCGGCGGTCCGGCTCAGGTCGCTGCGGAGGTACAGCTGTTCGACGTCCTCCTCCGTGAAGTACGTGAGGCTCCGTAGCTCGTCGCCCGTCGCCGTGCGGGCCGCGCTCAGTAGTTCGTCGGCGCGTTCGTCCGGTGGGTGAGACATACGACCACGATCAATGCTCACATACATGAGCGTGTGGGTGGCCGTAGCGTCGGCCGGCGACCGGGAGGGACAGAGTTTACCGACTCCCCCGTGATCGCTCGCCTGATGAGCGACCACGACGACGTCTGCGTCCTGTTGCCGACGATGAACGAGGCCGAGACGGTCGCACGCGTCGTCACGGACTTCCGCGAAGCCGGCTTCGAGGAGGTCCTGGTGATCGACGGCGGCTCGACCGACGAGACGCGGTCGATCGCCCGCGAGGCCGGCGCGCGCGTCGTCGAGCAGTCGGGCCGCGGGAAGGGACAGGCGGTCAGGGAGGCCGTCCGGGACCACGTCGCGGCGCCGTACGTGCTGATGGCGGACGCCGACGCGACGTACGACGCCGACGACGCGGCGGCGATGCTCGACCCCCTCTTCGACGGCGAGGCCGACCACGTCATCGGCAACCGGTTCGCGGACATGCGCCCGGGCGCGATGACCCGGCTCAATCGGATCGGGAACCGCCTGATCAACCTCGCGTTCCGGGCGATCCACCGCGAGGGCTACCGCGACATCCTCTCGGGGTACCGCGCGTTCACCCGCGAGTCGTTCCTGCGGCTCCACCTCACCGCGGACGGGTTCGGGATCGAGACGGAGATGGCCGTCGAGTGCGTGAAGAACCGCGTCTCGGTCGCCGTGGTCCCGATCACGTACCGAGAGCGACCCGGCGGCTCCGCGACGAACCTCCACCCGATCCGGGACGGCGGCGTGATCTTCCTGGAGCTGTACCGGAAGGCGAAGACGAACAACCCGCTGTTCTACTTCGGGAGCGCCGGCGCGGCGGCGACCGCGGCGGGGCTCGGAATGGGGGCGTTCGTGCTTTACCGGTACCTCGCGTTCGGCATCAGCCACCAGGTCATCGCCGTCGGCGCGGTCGGCGCGACGATCCTCGGGATCCAGCTGCTCGTGTTCGGGTTCCTCGCGGACATGATACACTCCCTCCATCGCGAGCAGATCGCGCGGTACGAGCGGGCGATCGGCGGTGAAACAGCCGAGGGACCGTCGGTCGCCGACGGTGACGGTCCGGCGATCGAGGCCGACGAGAACGCCGAGGCGGGCCGCCCGACCCGGACTCCCCGCTCCGAACCCGACGACGCCGCCGGTCGGGACGGTCGCGGCGACTGACAGGCGCTCCCGCGACGGGTCGGGAACGGCTGGCACCGCACCGTTATCTCCGGAAACCGTCCGGTAAGCGTCGGCTACCCGTGCGCGAGGCGAGAGCAGTCACTCGAGTTAAATCTCGCTCCTCCGCCCGCATCAAACTCTCCGATACGCGATGAAATATGCGTCGGTGGTCCGGTTTCCCTTCGAATCAGCCGATTATCAAAACGGATGTGAGATGATCGTCCCCGACAACTGTTCCGAAGTCTGAAGTTTTTTGTACATCCACTCGTACTACATGATGTGCCACGGCGAAACATTGAAGATCGTGATGATCCCCGACACGTCGGTCGGCGACAATGGCTCTCCGCGCTCGGCCTCGCCGGCGCGGTAACGCTCGCCGGCTGTTCCGGAAACGGCGGCGGCGGGTCGGACGGCTCCGACGGTAGCGGCAACAGCTCGGACGGCGGGTCCGGCTCGGACGAACTCAGTCAAGAGGAGATATACGCGACGGCCGCGGCGTCCTCATTCTCGACGCTCAACCCGATATACAACGACGAGAACGGCGCCGGGAACGCGATCGCCCGCGCCCTCGACCTGGGTTACACGTTCGACGAGGAGAACGAGTACGTTCCGCTCCTCTACGACATGTCCACCGAGGACGGCGAGGTGTGGACGTTCGAGGTGCGCGAGGGGATCGAGTTCAGCGACCCGTACGGCGAGGTGACCGCGAGCGACTTCGTCTACCTCATCCAAGAGGTCCACCAGAGCAGCTGGGCGAGTTCGGTCGCGTCGGCGAGTTGGGACGGTGTCACGGTCGAAGAGACCGGTGAGTACGAGTTCCAGGCCACGCTGAACACGCCGCAGCTCCTCTGGCCCGAGAGCTACGACCCGCAGCTGTACCCGATCCCCCAGGGCCTCCTCGAACCGTACGTCGAAGAAGAGGACACAGAGGGGCTCCGACAGGACGAGGAGCTGCTCGAGCTCCAGTTCTCGGGGAACCTCGGTCCGTACGTCCTCGACGAGTGGCAGCGGGACGGCGGGACTCGGTACAGCCGGAACGACGACTACTACCTCCAGGACGCGGACGATCTTCCGGACGTGTTCGACGAGGCGCCGTACTTCGAGGAGGCCGAAATCCGCGTGATCGGCGAGCAGGCCTCGCGGCTCGGTGCGCTCGAAACGGGAGAGGTCGACACGGCGGCGATCCCGCCGAACCAGGTCGAAGCGTATCAGAACAACGACGAGATCTACGTCAACCAGATCCCGCAGCCGTACAACGAGAAGATCTCGGTCAACATGCGGGACAACGGGTGGACGACCGGGCCGGGGAACATGTTCCGGCACGTGCCGTTCCGGCAGGCGATGGCCTCCGCAATCGACAAGCAGGGGCTGATCCAGGGCGTGTTCCGCGACTTCGCCGAGACGCACTTCACGTGGCAGCCGCGGTTCAGCAACTTCTACCCGCCGGAGGAGGACATCCCGCAGTTCGGCGTCGGAGACAGTTACGGCAGCGAGGTCGCTCGCGGCTTGGCCGAGGACGCGTTCGAGATGTCCGAGTACGACTACCGGTTCGACGGGGAGACGATGGTCGGTCCCGACGGGAACCAGGTCCAGCTCAGTCTCTACCACAGCGCCGGGCAGAACACCGAGCAGCTGATGGCCGACTTCATCGCACAGGAGCTCGGTGAGAACCTCGGTATCGACGTGTCCGTCGAGGCGATCGACGGTACCCGGTTCAACAACGAGTACTGGACCCAGACCGACTTCCCCACTCCGGAGACGAACGAGGAGGGAGAGGTCACCAACGTGCCGGAGGAGCTCGTCGACACGGTGAACGGCGAGGAAGTGGAGTGGACCCAGCCCGCCGCGACCAACCCCGGCCCGCGCAACGTTACGTCCAACGAGTCGTGGGACATGGAGGTCGTGTTCGGCCTGAACACGTACCCGCGGAATCCGCTCGCCAACAGCGTCTTCTTCGAGGGCGCGAACCCGCTGTACAACCCCGTCGGCTACTACCCGGGCTTCGACGCGGAACAGCTGTTCCAGAACGCGCGGCAGGCGACTTCCCAGGAGGAGCTGGCGGACGCGCTCATCGAACTGTTCGCCAACCTCGCAGAGGAGCAGCCGTACATCATGCTCACGTTCCCCGACAGCACGGTCGGGTACCGTGAGGGGCTCGAAGGTCCCATCGAGAACTTCTCCAACGGCTGGAACCTCCCGGCGTGGAGATACGGGGAATAGGCCGACCCGCCCTCACCACACGTTCTCCACGATATCAACATGGGATTTGGAAGGTACGTTACCGCTCGCGTTCTCTGGGCAGGAGTTGTATCGCTCATCATCACTACGATCACGTTTCTCCTGCTGTCGGCCGCGCCGAACCCGGACGTACAGCGGGCCGCCACGCAGGCGGCTCTCCAAGGGGGCGACCCGGCGGAGGCCGTAGAGCGAGCGAGAGAGCTCCGCGGGCTCGACGAACCGCTCTACGTCAGGTACTTCGACTTCGTTCAAGGCGTGTACACCCTCGACTGGGGCTGGTCGAGCAGCCGGAGCCAGCCGGTCATCGAGGCGGTCGGGAACGCGCTGTACTACACCGCGCAGTACTCGATCCCGTGGACGATCCTCACGGTCATCCTCGGCCCGCTCGTCGGAGTGTACTCGGCAGCGAACATGTACAGCTGGCGGGACCACGCGGCGACCGGGTTCGCCTTCTTCGGTTACGCCATCCCGAACTTCTTCTTCGGGATCATCCTGCTTTTGATCTTCGGGGTGTGGCTGGAGGTGATCCCGATCGTGTACAACACGGACGTCGCGGTATTCAGCGTCGAGAACGCGATCCAGCTGGCGATTCCGGTGTTCGTGCTGGTGACCGGATCGATCGGCGCAGTCATGCGCGTCTCCCGGAACGAGTCCGCCGAGTTCCAGAACGCGGACTTCATGAAGACGGCGAAGGCCAAGGGGGTGTCGCCGCTCCGCGCGTACGCGTACCACGTCATGCGGCCGACGCTCGTCCCCCTCTCGACGACGCTCGTCGGACAGCTTCTCGCGCTGTTCCTCGGGTCGTCGCTGCTCGTCGAGGTCGTGTTCGGGATTCCCGGACTCGGCCGGCTCACGTTCGAGGCGCTGCTCTCACAGGACACGAACCTCGTGTTGGGCACGACGCTGTTCTTCACGTTCGTCGCCGTCGTGGGGAACCTCATCGAGGACCTCGTGTTCACCGTGCTCGACCCGCGTATCAGCTACGATGACAGGTAACTCAACAGAAAACAATGGCAACTGAAGGCTCGGAACGATTCGATCAAGTCGACTGGAGTGACCTCTCGCGGTCGGGACGGTTCGATCTGTCGATCAACTCGATCGGGATGCTGCTGACGACGCTCCCGCTCGCGCTGCTCGCCGTGTACGACACGCAGTTCATCGGCGACCGAACGCCGACCTTCGAGTTCATCGGGCTCGACCGGACGTTCGAGGCAGTCGACTTCTTCTTCATCTTCACGCTGTTTTTGGCGTTCTGGTACCTCGTCTTGCCGCTGTACCAGAACCCGCGGATGACGCGATATTACTGGAAGGAGTTCAGGCGCAACCGGCCGGCGGTCGTGAGCATGGTCTGGCTCGGGATCGTGTTCGTGGGAGGGATCATCGGGCCGCTCGTGATGAGCGCACCGCAACAGGAGCTGCTCGTCGCCTACCAACCGCCGGTGTTCACCTCCGTCGTCGAGTCGACGCCCGCGACCTGCGTCGGGGAGGTAATGAACGGTCGCTGCCACGGCACTTGGGAGTATCCGCTCGGGACGACGAACGCCGGCAGGGACGTGTTCACGATGATCGTCTACGGGATGACGATCAGCATGCAGATCGCCTTCATCACGACGACCATCGTCGCGACGATCGGTATCACGTTCGGCACCCTGAGCGCGTACTCCGGGGGCTGGGTCGACGAGATCATGATGCGGTTCGTCGACATCATCCTCTCGTTCCCGACGTTCCTGATGTTCCTGCTCATCCTGTACATCTACGGCGGGGGTTTGGGGATGTTCATCGTCGTGTTCTCCCTGTTCGCGTGGGGCGGAACCGCCAGATACGTTCGCAGCAAGTCGCTGTCGATCTCCGAAGAGGAGTTCATCAAGGCGAGCCGCATCAGCGGCGCGAGCACGTATCAGGTGATCCGCGGCCACGTGGTTCCGAACGTGGCGAGCAGCATCATCACCCAACTCACGCTGCTTATCCCCGGCTTCCTGCTGTTCGAAGCGCAGCTCGCGTTCCTCGGCGTCGGTGACTCCACGGTCCCCTCGTGGGGCCAGCTCATCTCCGCCGGCCGGAGTGACCTCTCGTACGCCCCGTGGATCGTGTTGGCGCCCGGTATCGTGCTGTTCTTGACCATCCTCGCGTTCAACTTCCTCGGTGACGCGCTGTTGGACGCGCTGAACCCCGAAGCGGAGGCGGAGAGCGAATAATGTCCGACGGTCAGCCACTACTCGAGGTCGAAAACCTCACGACGACGTTCAGTACCGAAGACGGAACGCTCACCGCGGTCGACGGGGTCGACTTCAGCGTCGACACCGGGGAGACCGTCTGTATCGTCGGGGAGTCCGGCTCCGGGAAGACGGTCGCGACGGAGTCGATCACCAAGATCATCAACACGCCGCCGGGAAAGATCGAGGGAACCGTCCGGTACAAGGGACGCGACCTGCTGTCGATTCCCGGGTCGGAGCTCCGGCAGATCCGGGGCAACGAGATCGCGCACATCTTCCAGAACCCGCAGGAGGCGATGAACCACTGCTACACCGTCGGGTGGCAGATCACCGAGGCGCTCCAGATCCATCAGGACGTCTCCGACGAGGAGGCGCGCACGAAGGCGGTCGACCTCATGGACCGCGTCGGGATCGCGAACGCGAGCTCGCGGTTCGACGACTATCCGCACGAGTTCTCCGGCGGACAGAAGCAGCGCATCATGATCGCGATGGCGCTCGTCGGCGACCCCGACCTGCTCATCGCCGACGAGCCGACGACCGCGCTCGACGTCACGGTCCAGGCGCAGATCCTGGAACTGCTCGACGACTTACAGGACGAGTACGGAATGGGGATCCTGTTCGTCACGCACGACCTCGGCGTCGTCGCACAGATCGCCGACCGGATCGTGGTGATGTACGCCGGGAAGGTCATGGAACGCGGCAACGTGCTCGATATCTTCGACAATCCGACGCACCCGTACACCCAGCAGCTGCTGGAGTGTCTGCCGGAGTTCGGCGGCACTGGCGGCGGGATCCCGGGGACGCTTCCGGACCCGCACGACCCCCCGGACGGCTGTCGGTTCGCGCCGCGCTGTGAGTACGCCGAGGAGGCGTGTCGGACCGGTGAGCAGCCGGAGGAAGTCGAGATCGAACCCGGGCAGTGGGTCTCCTGCGTCCACTACGGCCCGGGCGGCGATCCCTCGGTGATCGGCGGAGAGGAGTTCGGAATCGCCGGAGACACCGGGGCGGCGGACGGCGACAGCGAGGTGGGTCCGGCCGATGACTGAGCCGCTGCTGTCGGTCCGCGACCTGAAGAAGCACTACCCGATCCGAAAGGGGCTGTTCAACCGACAGGTCGGCGCCGCGCGCGCCGTCGACGGGATCAGCTTCGACATCGAGGAGGGCGAGACGCTGGGACTCGTCGGCGAGTCGGGCTGCGGGAAGTCGACCGCGGCGAGTTCGGTCATCCGCTTAGAGGAGCCGACGTCCGGAGAGGTCGTCTTCAACGGGAATGGACGCGGGAGCGCGAGCCGGAACCCAGACGGAACTCACCCCAACGACGTGACGGAGTTCGACGACGACGAGCTGATGCAGTTCCGGCGTGGCGCCCAGATGATCTTCCAGGACCCGTCCTCGAGCTTCGATCCGCGGATGTCGGTCGGGAGCGCGGTCGGTGAACTCCTCAAGGTTCACGGGATGAGCGACCGCCACCGGCGCCGCGCGATCGTCGAGGACCTGCTCGAACGCGTCGGGCTCTCGGCGAGCGACTTCGACCGCTACCCGCACGAGTTCTCCGGCGGGCAGAAACAGCGGATCGCGCTCGCCCGAGCGCTCGTGTTGAACCCGGACCTCATCATCGCCGACGAGCCGGTGAGCGCGCTCGACGTCTCCATTCAGGCGGAGATCCTCTCGCTGATCGACGACCTTCAGGAGGAGTTCGGACTGTCGCTGCTTTTCATCAGCCACGACATGTCCGTCATCCGCCAGATCTGCGACCGCGTGGCCGTGATGTACCTCGGCGAGATCGTCGAGATCGGGCCGGTCGAGGAGATCTTCACCGACCCGCAACACCCCTACACCGAGGCGCTGCTGTCCTCGATCCCGACGCCGGACCCGCGCGCGAGCATCGGCGGCATCGAGCTGAAGGGCACCGTCCCGAGCCCGACGAACCCGCCGAGCGGCTGCCGGTTCCACACGCGGTGTCACAAGGTGATCCAGCCCGACGGCGTCGACATCGATCAGGACGACTGGCGGGGGCTGTTGAACTTCCGTGAGAAGGTCATGACCGGCGAGATCGACATCGAGCAGGTCCGTGAGAACGTCGCTGCCGGCGGAAACGACCCGACCGACTCGGAGGTCCGAGCGGAGATCCGCCGGGAGTTCGACATCAGCGAGACGGTCGCCGACCCCGATCTCGAGGAGACGCTCTCGGAGGCGATGAACCTTCTACTGGACGACAACGCCGAAATGGCGGGAGAGTTCCTCTCGGACGAGATCACGACGCCGTGCGCCCAGACCGAGCCCGAGACGACGGTGCATGCGCCCGACCACGAGTCCGCCTGTCTCCGGCACGAGGGACGGGCCGCCGCGGAGCCGAACCCCGCGGACGACTGATCCTGCGGCGACCCGGGCCGGAACGGGTCACTCGGCCGTCGACGCGATCGACGCCGGATCGATCCGTCGCGGCTCCGGAACGTCCGCGTCCGCCGGAGCCACCGCCACGTCGCCGCGCGGTTCGCCGTCCGACTCCTCACCGTCTCCGGTCGGCGCGGCAAGCACCGCGGTTCCGCCGACGGAGAGCGGGGCGACGAGTCCGGCCGCGACCGCCGGCGAATCGGAGAACGGGCGACGGAGGACGACGCGCGTCTCCGTGTCTATCTCGGCCGCCTCGACCGCGGCCGCGGCGAGCGAACACAGGTCGCGGTGGCTGAACTCCCGGTCCGGCCCGACGATCGCGGCGTCGTCGGGCTCGACGTCGCTCGGCGGGGTCCCCGGATTCTCGCTCCACAGCTCCTGCTCCCAGTGCGTGGTCTCGGGTCGCTCGGGCGGGCCGCCGAACGCGGCGAGGTTCGTGCCCGGCGCCGGATCGAGGCCGGCGGCGGTCGCGACCGGCGCGAGCACCACCCGGTCGCCCGCGTCGATTCCCGCCGCCGGGTCGAACCGGACCGGTGCGCCGACCGCGGCGGCGCCGAGGAACGCGAGCGTGGTGTGAAAGCCCGGCGTCGGGTCGACGGCGACGGTCGCCCCCTCTCGGACGCCGAGGTATCGGAGCACGTTCGCCGCCTTGTAGCCGTTCGTGATCAGGTCGTGGTGGCTCCGCTCCCGGCCGTCCGCCGTGACGAGCGCCGTGTCGCGGCTGCGGCGGTCGCGCGCGAGTAGGTCCCCGACGAGTTCCATACGCGGTTCTCGGGGCGGGCGAGCCTTAACGCTGCGGCGTCGACGAGAAGAGTCCCCGACCGAACCGGGTCGAGTCGCGACCGGCGTCAGGGCGCGCCGGCGATGACCATCTTCGAGCCGGCGTCAGGGCGCGCCGGCGATGACCATCTTCGAGCCGTCCGCCGAGAAGGCGAGGTCGCGCGTGGATCCGGGGTCGACGCGGACCGCGTCGCCGGGGTCGAGGTCGACGGCGTCCCCGTCGACGGTGAGCGTCGCCTCGCCGTGGAGCAGCACGTACACCTCCTCGTGGTCGCCGTCGGCGTGGTCGTGTTCCATCCCCTCCCAGCCGTCGTCGGCCTCGACGACGGTCACGCCGAGGCGCTCGCAGTCGAGCGCGTCACGGAGGAAGTACATCCCGGGCGCACGCGGTTCGACGTCGTCGTAGGCCGTCGTGTCGTAGCCCATGCGTCGGTGAACGGTCCGGAGGGCAGAAAAGCTACGGGCAGCGGAAGCTCAGAAGGAGCTCTTCAGCTTCTCGAAGAAGCCGCCGCCGACGTCGATGTCCTCGCCGCCGGCCTCGGCGAACGCCTCCAGCGCCTCGCGCTGTTCGTCGTTGAGCGACTCGGGGACGACGACGCCGACCTGGACGTAGAGGTCGCCGCGGCCGCGGCGCCGGAGACGGGGCATCCCCTTCCCCTGAAGGCGGAACGTCTCGCCGCTCTGCGTGCCGGCGGGGACGTCCATCTCGACGCTGCCGTCGACCGTCTCCACCTCGACGGTGTCGCCGAAGACGGCCTGCGGGAAGGAGACGGCCTCGTTGACGCGGAGGTCGTCGCCGTCGCGCTCGAACCGCTCGCCGACGTCGACGTCGACCTCGATCAGTAGGTCGCCCTTCGGCCCGCCGTTCTCGCCGGGCGCGCCCTCACGCTCCATCCGAAGGCTCTGGCCGGACCGAATTCCCGCGGGAATCTCGACCGAGAGCGTCGCCTCCTCGCGGACGACGCCGTCGCCGCCGCAGTCGGCGCAGTCCTCGCTGTACAGCTCGCCCTCGCCCTCGCAGCGGGGGCACGTCGACGTCTGCTGGACGCGGCCGAGCGGCGTCTGCTGGACCTGCTGGACCTGTCCGCGGCCGTTACACTGCGGGCACGTCTCCACGTCCGCGTCCGGGGGGTGGCCCGCGCCGTCGCAGGTGGCGCAGGTCGTCGGTCGCGTGAGCGTGACCTCCTTGGTTGCGCCCTCGAACGCCTCCTCGAGGTCGATGGTCAGCCCCGTCTTGAGGTCGCGGCCCTGTCGCGGACGGTTGCCGCCGCCACCGCCGCCGCGACCGCCACCGCCGCCGAAGAACTGGTTGAAGATGTCCTCGAACCCGCCGGCGCCGCCCGCACCCCCTGCGCCGCCGAAGGGTCCGCCGGCGCCGCCGGGACCGGCACCGCCACCGCCGGTCGCGCCGCGCTTGTCGGCCTCGGTGAAGCGGTCGTGGCCCATCTGGTCGTACTGCTGGCGCTTCTGCTCGTCGGTGAGCACCTCCTTGGCCTTCTGGATCTTCTTGAACCGCTCCTCGGCGTCCTCGTCGTCGCTGACGTCGGGGTGGTGTTCTGCGGCCTGCTTGCGGTACGCCTTCTTTATCTTCTCCTCGCTGGCGTCCCGCGACACGCCGAGGACGTCGTAGAAATCTTCGCTCATGCGTTGCGTTCGTTGAGTGGTGTTGATCGACGGGTCGATTTAAACGGCGGGGTCGGGGCGTCGGGAACCGGGTCGGTGGGAGCTACTCCTCGTCGTCGTCGTCCACGTCCTCGAAGTCGGCGTCGACGTACTCCTCGTCGTCGCCGTCGGCGCCCGCCGCGCCGCCGGGGCCCGCAGCGCCGCCCGGACCGCCGGCGCCGCCCATGCCGCCCATCCCGCCGGGACCGGCGCCGCCCGCGCCGCCCGGACCGGCCTGCGCGGCCTGGCCCTCGTACATCTGCTTGCCGATCTCCTGGAGCTCCTCGGTGAGCGCCTCGGTCGCGGACTCGATCTCGTCGGTGTCGGCGTCCTCGTCCTCGAGGACCTCCTCGACGTCCTCGATGGCCGCCTCGATGTCGGCGACGAGCTCGTCGTCGTCGAGCTCCTCCTCGTTCTCCTCGAGCAGGGTCTCGGCGCGCTGGATCGTCGTCTCGGCCTCGTTGCGGGCCTCGATCCGCTCGCGGCGGGCCTCGTCCTCCTCGGCGTGCTTCTCCGCCTCCTCTTGCATCTGGTCGATCTCCTCGTCGGAGAGGCCGACGCCGCCCTCGATGGTGATCGACTCGGCGTTGCCCGACCCCTGGTCCTCGGCCTCGACGTTGACGATGCCGTTCTCGTCGATGTTGAACGAGACCTCGATCTGCGGGGTTCCCGCGGGCGCCGGCGGGATGCCGGAGAGCTGGAAGGCGCCGAGCAGCTCGTTCTCCTCGGCGATCTCGCGTTCGCCCTGGAAGACGCGGACGTTGACGGAGGTCTGGTTGTCCGCGGCCGTGGTGAACACCTTCGACTCCTCGGTCGGGATCGTGGTGTTCTTCTCGATGAGCCGCTCGAAGAGGCCGCCCTTCACTTCGATCCCGAGCGAGAGCGGGGTGACGTCCAGCAGGACGATGTCGTCGACGTCGCCCGAGAGCACGCCGCCCTGGACCGCCGCGCCGAGCGCGACCGCCTCGTCGGGGTTGACGTTCTTCTTCGGCTCCTGCCCGACGAGCTCCTCGACCTGCTCTTGGACCTGCGGCATCCGGGTGGAGCCGCCGACGAGGATGACCTCGTCGATGTCGGACTTCGAGTAGCCGGCGTCCGAGAGCGCCTGCTCGGTCGGCTCGACGGTGCGGTCGATGAGGTCGGACGTGAGGTTCTCGAACGTCGCGCGGGTGACGGACTGTTCGAGGTGGACCGGGCCGCTGTCGGTCGCGGTGACGAAGGGGAGGTTGACCGTGGTCTCCTTCTTGTTCGACAGCTCGATCTTCGCCTCCTCGGCGGCGTCCTTCAGCCGCTGGAGCGCCTGCCGGTCGTCGCGGAGGTCGATCCCGTGGTCGTTCTGGAACTCGTCGGCGAGGTGGTCGATGAGCGCCTCGTCCCAGTCGTCGCCGCCGAGGTCGTTGTCCCCGTTCGTGGCGACGACCTCGTAGACGCCGCCGCCGAGGTCGAGGACCGAGACGTCGAACGTGCCGCCCCCGAGGTCGTACACGAGGACCGTCTGGTCGGACTCGTCGTCGAGGCCGTACGCCATGGAGGCCGCGGTCGGCTCGTTGACGATGCGCTCGACCTCGAAGCCGGCGATCTCGCCGGCGTCCTTCGTCGCCTGGCGCTGCTTGTCGTTGAAGTAGGCGGGGACGGTGATCACCGCCTTCTCGACGTCGTCGCCGAGGTACTCCTCCGCGTCGCGTTTGATCTTCTGGAGGATCATCGCCGAGACCTGCTCCGGCGTGTACTCGTCGTCGCCGATCTCGACGGTGTAGCCGTCCTCGCCCATGTGCCGCTTGATCGACTGGATCGTGCGGTCGGGGTTCTGGACGGCCTGGTTCTTCGCCGGCTTGCCGACGAGGCGCTCGTCGTCGTCGGCGAAGGCGACGACCGACGGGGTGGTCCGGTCGCCTTCCGCGTTGGCGATGATCTCGGGCTCGTCGCCTTCCATCACCGCGAACGCGGAGTTGGTGGTACCGAGGTCGATACCGAGAATCTTGTTGCTCGCCATCTTGGTCATAGGTAGCGGCTTGTTTCGGTTAAAGGTTACTAGATGCTGCCATTCACCGGAACGAGATAACCCGCTGCTGTCGTGCGATTTCCCGATCGTGTGAGTCGCTCACATCGGTGTCTTTATACAGATCCGCAAACGCAGCGGCTTTCGGGATCGCTCGCGGAGGGCTTTACGAGAGCGGACGCGGACGTACTTCGGCGAAGCCGTGTCGCTGAGGCCCGGACCGCCGGTTCAGATCCCGCTCACGAGGTCTTCGAGGACGGCCTCGGGGTCGTCGGCCTTCGCGACGCCGGAGGCGAGCAGGACGCCGGCGGCGCCGAGGTCGGCCGCGGTCGACACGTCCTCCCCGGTCGAGACGCCGGCGCCGCAGAACACGTCGACCGCGGGGTCGACGGCCTCGGCGGCCGCGACCGCGTCCTCGACGATCCCCGGGTCCGCGGTCGCGACGGAGACGTCGCCGCCGATGAGCTCCGGAGGCTCGACGGCGACCGCGTCCGGGCCGAGCGCGGCGGCGGCGCCGACCTGCGCGGGGTTGTTCGCGCAGACGATCGTCTCCAGGTCGGCTCGCTCGGCGGCGCGCACGGAGCCGTCGATGTCCGCGAGCTTCAGCCGGTTCTCGGAGTGGTTGATCAGCGTGCCCTCGGCGCCGTTGTCGGCGACGGCCTCGGCCAAGGTCGAGCCGGTGTGCGAGCCGTGCGCGTTCGGCGAGACGTGCTGGGCCCACGTCTCGACGCCGGTGTCGGCGACGCGGGCGACGTCGGCCGCCTGCGGCGAGACGGCGATCCGCGCGCCGGACGCCTCGGCGACGTCGCGGGCCGCGGTCGCTACCTCGATCGGGTCGCACGGGTACGCCTTGAGGTTCACCAGGATGAACATACGCCCACTCGGGGGGCGCGGCGCAAATAGGTTCGTGCTTCGCGGCGCGCGTCCCGGCGCCCCGGACGCGCCCTCGGCGCCGAGGGACGCGCCCCCGAGAGCAGAAACGACCTTATACCCCGACGCTGTGGGTCCGGGCAAGGGATGTCCCTCATCGAGCTCATCGCGGGCGTGGAGGCGCACGAGGCCACGCTGACCGTGTTCAACGCCGATCCGGCGGTGACGGACGAGCTCCGGGAGCACTTCGCCGACCGCAACGTCCGGATCGTCGACGACCAGACCGCCTCGGGGCCGGAGGAGTTCGCCGTGCTGGCGCGGGACGGGGAGTTCGTCACGGCGGTGACCGTCGGTGACCTCCTGTCGCGACCGAGTGGGGACGAGGCGGAGGGCTCGGGCACCGAAGACGGCGAGCCCCGAGAGCGAGGTGGCGAGTCCGGGGAGCGGGACGGCGCCGGCGACCGCGTCGGACGGCCGGTGTTGGACCACCTCGACGAGACGATGTTCACCTCCTACTCCCGCGAGGACATGGTCGCCGCGTCGCGGGAGATCGAGGACCGCGCCTGGCGGGTCGGCGACGGGGCGCTCCACGCGGGGTTCCAGACGCTCGACGTGCTCACCGGCGAGGCGGACACCTACGACCTGCTCGGCGAGAAGGAGCGGCTCGACGTCCACGCGTACGCCGCCGACGAGGGCGAGGCGCCCGACGTCGAACACTACACCGTCCACGTCGGCGAGACCGCCGAGATCCGCGAGACGTGGTTCGTCGCGTACGACGGGGGCGGCTACGAGGACGCGAAGTGCGCGCTGCTCGCCGAGGAGCGCGCGCCCGGCGAGTTCTACGGCTTCTGGAGCTACGACCCCGAGACGGTCGACTACATCATCGACTACCTCACCGAGCGGTACGGCGGGTCGGAGCGGACGGACGACGGCGGCGCGACGGCGTGACCGCCGCGAGCGTCCGGCGATCCGCTCGTCGGAACCCGGCGGTGCGTCGGAACGGGAGCGCGGGCGACGCCCCGGTGACTAATCCTTCCGCTTGACGACGTCGCCGAGCGTCATCGTCCCCGCGTCGTTCGTCTCCCAGTCGGCGTCGTCGGACGACTGCCCCTCGACCAAGGAGATGTCGAGCGCGCGTTCGAGCTTGCGCTGGACGTCGTCGGTCGGGAGCGTGTCGCCGCGTTCGAGCTTGCGGATGAGACTCGCCTTCTCGTTGAGCTGGTCGGCCAGCTCCTCCTGGCTCAGCCCGCGCGACTCCCGCGCCTCGCGGATGCGCTCGTCGTAGTCGGTGGCGATCTCGTCCATGTCGTCGAACATGTCGCGGGGACGGGTCGAGCCGCCGGAGCTTCCGGACCCGCTCGACGAGCCGGACGAGCCGGACGACGAGGACGACTTCCCGGTGCTGGAGCTGGTGGAGTACTTGCCGCCGCCGGAGCTCGTCGACTCGTCGCGGACCTCGGTGCCGAAGTCCGTACACGAGCTACAGAGCTCCAGTTCGGCGCCTTCGACCTTCGTCGTCGTCAGCGAGGCCTCCTCGGCGCCGCACATCTCACACTGGGGCATACGCGACGCTAACGCTCCCGATGGTATAAAGGGTGTGCCGCGGCGCCGCGACGGAGCGGTCGGGTTCGGGCGCCGCGGCGCGGAGGGACGCACTCCGACTGCGTCCCGGCCGCAATCGTGCCGCGGCCGGTACCGACTTGTCGTCGCGGCCGGCAGGGTGGGGTATGGACGTACACGTCACGCGCTCGGAACTCCGGGGGACCGCCCGCGCGCCGCCGTCGAAGAGCTACACCCACCGCGCGCTGCTCGCGGCCGGCTACAGCGACGGCGCGACCGTCGAGTCGCCGCTGATCTCCGCCGACACGCGGGCGACCGCCCGGGCCGTGACCGCGTTCGGCGGGTCGGTCGCGCCCGCGGGCGACGACGCGTCGACCGGCGGAGCAGCCGAGACCGGATCCGACCTCGCCGGCGCCGACGCGCTCGCTGTCGAGGGGTTCGGTGGCCGCCCCGCCGTTCCGGACGACGTGATCGACTGCGCGAACTCCGGGACGACGATGCGACTCGTCACCGCCGCGGCCGCGCTCGCGGACGGCACGACCGTCCTCACCGGCGACGGCTCGCTGCGCTCGCGGCCGCAGGGCCCGCTCCTCGACGCGCTCGCCGACCTCGGCGTGCGCGCGGAGTCGACGCGGGGCAACGGGCGGGCGCCGCTCGTCGTCACCGGCCCGCTCGCGGGCGGCGAGGTCGCGATTCCCGGCGACGTCTCCTCGCAGTACGTCACCGCGCTGCTGATGGCCGGCGCCGTCACCGACGAGGGGATCGAGGTCGAGCTCACGACCGACCTCAAGTCGGCGCCGTACGTCGACATCACGCTCGAACTGCTCGCCGACTTCGGCGTCGAGGCGACGCCGGTCGACGCGGGAGGCGACCCCCTCGACGGCGCCGCGGGCGCCGCGGGCTTCTCCGTCCCCGGCGGGCAGACCTACGAGCCCGCGGGCGGCAGCTACGCAGTGCCGGGGGACTTCTCCTCCATCTCGTACCTGCTCGGCGCGGGCGCGGTCGCGGCCGCGCCCGGCGAGGCGGTCCGGATCGAGGGCGCGCGGCCGAGCGCGCAGGGCGACGCGGCCATCGTCGGGATCGTCGAGGAGATGGGCGCCGACGTCGAGTGGGACCGCGAGGCCGGCGAGATCGCCGTCGAGCGCGCCGACCTCTCCGGCGTGACCGTCGACGTGGGCGACACGCCCGACCTCCTCCCGACGATCGCCGCGCTCGGCGCGGTCGCGGACGGCGAGACTCGGATCGAGAACTGCGAGCACGTCCGCTACAAGGAGACCGACCGCGTCGCCGCGATGGCCGAGGAGCTCGGCAAGCTCGGCGCCGAGACGACCGAGGAGCCGGACGTGCTCACGGTTCACGGCGACGCGAGCGATCTCACGGGAGCCACCGTCGACGGCCGCCACGACCACCGGATCGTGATGGCGCTGTCCGTCGCCGCGCTCGCCGCCGAGGGGACGACGACCGTCCGCGGCGCCGAACACGTCGACGTCTCCTTCCCCGGTTTCTTCGAAACCATGGCCGACCTCGGGATGACCGTCGATCGCGACTGACGCGCGGAGAAGCCAATGATTATAGCCGTTCGCAATATACACAAGATTACATGGTGGCAGACAGCAGATGAGCGGCGAACCGTCGTCGAACGAAGGGGCGGGCGGACCGAACGCGGCGCTCGTCGTCGGCGTCGTGTTCTCGACGATCGTCGCGCTCACCGTGATCGCGTACACGGTGACGGTAAGCGCGGTCAACGCGTTGGCCGTCGACCTGCTCGCGTACCCGATCGCCGGGGTCGCGCCGTTCGTCGTGATCACGGGGGCCATCCTCACGATCCCGATCATGATCCCCACGGCGCTGGTCTCGATGAAGCGGCTGAGCTGACGTCGACAGCGGCACCGAGCACGTCGACGTCTCCTTCCCCGACTCCTTCGACGCGATGACCGACCTCGGGATGGCCGTCGAGCGCGACTGCGCGACCGAATAACCATTTATAAACAACCGGCTGTGCGGTGGCGCGTGCCTGCGAGCGGCCGCCCCCGGCGGCCGCTCGCAGGCACGCGCGAGGGAGTCGGGCGCTCCGAGGGCGACCGAAGGGAGCCCGAAGGATGCGCCCGACGAGGCTGGGGAGGCGTGAGGTGGTGCGGTCGCTGTGCGGGGCGGGACTCAAAGGGGCAGTCGCGAGGCGGCCGCAGGCGACGTAAGCACCGCAACGAGAGAGCGAACGAAGTGAGTGACCGAGTGAGGAGCGCAGCGAGCGTGCGGCCGCCTCGCGACTGGGGCTTTGGCGGTGTTCTTCGCCGATCCGCGATCGGTTATTTATAAGTAATCGGTCGGGGCTTTGGAGGCATTCACCGTCGATCTGCCAGTTCCTTTTTATAATCGAGTGGCAGGGACTCTGGCGGCAGTCACCGCCACTCCGCGATCGACTATTTATAAATGAGCGGTCGGGAGTTCGAGGAGCTTCGCAGTAGGAACGACGTCGATTGCTTATCTGGACCGACGGGTACACAAGTCCGCCGGGACGACACGAGAGTATGGACGACATCGACGTCGAACCCGTCGACCGGGTCGACGAGCCCGAAGACGAAGGTCCCGTTGAGCCGGCCGACGGCGACGAATCCCTCACCGTCGACGACGACCTCGCCGATCTGCCCGCGGGCGTCGACGCGCCCGACTACGTGCTGTACGGCGGGAAGGGCGGCGTCGGGAAGACGACGATGGCGGCCGCGACGGGGCTCGCCTCGGCCGCGGGCGGCGTCCGCACGCTCGTCGTCTCCACCGACCCCGCGCACTCGCTGTCGGACACCTACGAGGCGGAGATCCCCGCCGAGCCGGCGCGCATCCGCGAGGACGTGCCCCTCTACGCCGCGGAGATCGACCCCGACGCCGCGGTGGACGAGGGGATGTTCGGCGCCGACGGCGACCCGCTCGGCGGGCTCGGGGAGATGGGCGACGCGATGGGCGGGATGGGCGGCGAAGGGCCGATGGGCGGCGCCGGCGGCGGGGGAACGGAGGGCGAGGGCGACGCCGGTCTCGGCGGCCTCCTCGGCGGCACGATGCCCGGCGCCGACGAGGCGGCGGCGATGCGCCAACTGTTAGAGTACCTCGACGACCCGCGGTTCGACCGCGTCGTCGTCGACACCGCGCCGACGGGCCACACCCTCCGGCTGCTCCAGCTGCCGGAGATCATGGACTCGATGCTCGGCCGCGTGATGAAGCTCCGCCAGCGCTTCTCCGGGATGATGGACGGGATCAAGGGGATGTTCGGCGGCGGCGACGACGAGCCCGACCCCTCGGCCGACCTCGAGGAGCTGCG
This sequence comes from Halorubrum sp. Atlit-26R, assembly GCF_003666015.1. Taxonomy (GTDB): domain Archaea; phylum Halobacteriota; class Halobacteria; order Halobacteriales; family Haloferacaceae; genus Halorubrum. The sequence goes on along the minus strand of NZ_QPLT01000004.1, from coordinate 189,739 downwards.
CGAGCGCATCGAGCGCCTCCGAGCGGTCCTGCGCGACCCCGCCAAGACCGACTTCCGCGTCGTGATGATCCCCGAGGAGATGAGCGTCGTCGAGTCCGAGCGGCTCGTCGCGCGCCTCGACGAGTTCGGGATTCCGGTGAACACGCTCGTCGTCAACCGGGTGATGGAGGGCGTCGGCGACGTGACCGGCGACGGAGCGGCCGGGATCGACCCCGACTGGGTGGTCGAGCCGAACCCCGACACCTGCGAGTTCTGCGCTCGCCGCTGGGAGGTCCAGCAGAACGCGCTCCGCGAGGCGACCGACCTGTTCCGCGGGCGCGAGGTGAAGCGGGTCCCGCTGCTCGCGAACGAGGTGCGGGGCGAGGCCGCGCTGCGGGTCGTGGCGGCCTGTCTGGACTGAGCTTCGAGCCGCCGGCCTTCTCCGCTGTTCGGCCTCGCTTCCGTCGCTACTCGGGCGCGCTCCCGAGCAGCCGGTCTCGGACCTGCTCCGCGACGCCCGTGAGGTGCGCCTGTCCGAACAGGCCGACGAGGACCGCTCCCGCCGTGTTGTACATGAGATCGAGTACGGTGTCGTCGAGCCCGTGTTGCGCGAGCGGCATGTCGATCCCCGTCTCGGTCGCGACGATGTCGAGCCCGAACTCGAACAGCTCCCAGAGGACGCCGAACGCGAGGACGATGAGGACGATGAAGACGAACGCGAACCGCGCCGGGATGCGGATCCCGTCGCTGTGGAGGTCGACCGCGCGCAGCGTCGTGTACCCGACCGCGGCGACGAGCGAGGCCGACAGCGCGTGCGTCATGTGGTCCCACCACTCGACGCGCTGGTAGAACCCGGCGGACCCGACCGTGTGGAGGAACACCGCCATCGTGATCCACAGGGCGAGCCACGGGTCCAAGGGGAGGTCGTACCGGCGCTCCAGCGTCGCCGGGATCAGCGTGACGAGGAAGGCGATGACCCCGTTGCTTATCGCCTTCTGTTCGCCCGCGAGGAAGCCGTACGCGACGATGGCGACGAGCAGGACCTGCATCGCGCCCGTGAGCCGCCGTTGCGAGGCGAGCGACGGACGGGGGAGCAGCGTCATCGGCGCACCACCCGCCGGATGACGCGGCGGAGGCGGCGCCCGCGTCCCCGGAAGTAGCCGTCGAAGAGGAGCCCCGCCGCGATCCCCGCCAGCGTGACGTAGATCCACTCGATCATCAGCGCGTCGTTCGTCGTCAGGTACCCGGTGCCGACGCGCTGGTCGAGGTTCCAGCGTAACACCGTCCACACCGCCGCCGTCGCCAGCGTCGCCATCACGACGAACGCGACCGCGAACCAGTGCGTGAGCCGCAGCGTCGTGAACATGTGGAGGTCGACGGCGATCACGAGCGCCAGCGCCGCGATGGCGACGTACGTCGCGAACGTCCCCAGTTCGCCGCCGAAGACCGCGCGTACGATCACCGGCAGCAGCGCGAGGCCGACGAGCTCTGCCGGGAGCATCGCCCGCCAGTCCCGCGCCGCGGCCGTCGGCGCGAGCACGACCGCGCCGAGGCCGACGACGATCGCCGCGGAGAGCAGGTCGTAGTCGACCGCGCTCTCGACGAGGACGCCCGCGAGAACAGCGATCATCGGCCACGCGACGAGCGCGTTGAGCCGTCCGTCGCGGACTAACCGCGCCAGCCGGTCCTCTACGGTCTCCGTCTCGGCGTCGCCCCCGTCGGCGCGACGTCGACCTTCGTCCATGTCCGATACGGAGGCCGGGGAGGGTAATAAGGGGTCGCTCCGGGCCTCGGGGCGGCCTCCGTCCCGGGCGCCGAACGGACGCCCTTTTATTCCGCACGGCCCTCGGATCCGTATGAACTGTCGGCGGTGTGGCACCCCCATCGAGAAGCCGGGGGATTACTGTCTCACCTGTAACACCGCCAACGCCGACGCCGTCGTCGCCGAGTTCGAGACCGACCGCGCGCACCTGACCGTGCTCGACGAGGACGACGTGGTCGGCGAGACGACGGTCACCACGCGCCCGGAGGAGGGCGAGCGGTTGAGCGAGGTCCAGCTGCGGAACTTCGCGGGCCGCGTCGCCGACGAGATCCGGCGGAAGCGCCCCGAGACCGTCTACGCCGCCGGCGAGCGCGAGCCGCTCCGCGAGACGCGCGCGCAGCTCCACCACGAGTTCTACCGCGTCCCCGACGGCGGCGCGAGCGGGAGCGGTCAGGACGGGGCGGCGGCGGGCTCCCGTGACGACCGCGAGGCGGACGTGAGCCCGGTCGTCGCGTGGGTCCTCGACCGCCGGGGCGACCGGTCGCTGGCGGTCGTCGAGACGCCGCCCCGGGAGAAGATCGGCGGATCGCACTCCACGCTCATCGGCGACCGCAAGGGACGGAAGGCCGTCCAGACCGTCGCGGAACACCCCCACGTCAAGAAGATCGTCCCCGGTCCCATCGACGCCGGCGGGACGGGGTCGCGGACGGGCCTCCGCGCGAAGGCGACGCGCGCGGGGACGAACGGCAACGTCCGACTCCTCTTGCGCGACGGCTCCAGCGTTCAGGAGAACCGGATCGTCACCACGGCGATGGACCGCGAGACCGGCGAGCGCGTCCGCGAGGACCTCAACGAGGCGCTCCGCGACGCCGAACTCCAGGACGCGTAGCCGCGAGCCACGGTCCCGGTCGGGTTTCGGCCCCAGTGTGCGGATCCGTCCGTCGATGCGTCAATCTCGGGCGTGCGGCCCGGAACCGACCGCTACCGACCGCCTCTCTGTCGCGAGGTTTTTCACGAAACCGGGCGTTGCGAGCGGTGTGAGTACCCTCGCTACGCTCGGTGCGGGCGTCGTCTTCGGCTTGGCGCTCGCGGCGCCGCCCGGGCCGATGAACGCGGTGATCGCCGAGGAGTCCGTCCTCCGCGGCCGAATCGCCGGCTTCCGGGCCGGGCTCGGCGCGGCGACCGCCGACGCGATCTTCTTCGTCCTCGCGTACGTCGGCGTCGTCGCGGTCGTGGAGTCGTTCCCGCTGTTACAGGGCGCGATGGTCGCGGTCGGCGGGGTCCTGATGCTGTACTTCGCCGTCGGCGCCGCCCGAGGGGCCCGAGAGTCCTTCCGTCCGACCTCGGGCGATGATCCGATGGTCGCGGAGGGGAAGGGGTTCCGCAAGGCGCTGGTGCTCGCCTTAACGAACCCCTATCAGGTGCTGTTCTGGCTGACGATCGGCGTCGGTCTCCTCCGGCCGGGCGAGCTCGACGTGCTCGCCCGGCTCCCCGTCGTCGGGAGCGACCTCGCCGGGACGCTCGTGGTCGCCACCGGCTCGCCGGCGCTCATCGGCGGGTTCTTCCTCGGCGTGCTGACGTGGATCGTGAGCTTCCCGACCGGGCTCGTCGCCGCCGAGCGCCGGATCGAGACGTTCGCGCCGCTCGTCGCCGTCGGTTCCGCCGTCGTGCTCGCCGGCTTCGGCGTGTACTTCCTCTACGACGCGGCGACGACGCTGGCCGCGCTCGGCGCGTAGCGGGAGCGGCCGCTGACCGGTTCCCTGCGCGCGCCGGCCCGTCGCGCCCGAGCGGTCCGCGATCCGCATGGACAACGGCTTTCACTCGCGGGCGCGACCGGCCCGTATGTTCGAGAAGACGACGTGGATCAAGCTCCCGCGGAACGTCCTCGTGGGACACGACGTCATCGACGACCTCGGCGAGGCGGTCGGCGAACTCTACCTGACGGGGCGGCCGCTGATCGTGACGAGCCCGACGCCGAACGAGATCGCCGGCGACCGCGTCCGGGCGCAGTTCGACGACCCCGCGACCGCCGTCGTCGAGGAGGCCTCCTTCGACGCCGTCGAGGAGCTGAAGGCGACCGCCGAGGCGGTCGACCCCGGCTACCTGATCGCCCTCGGCGGCGGGAAGCCGATCGACATCGCGAAGATGGCCGCCGACCACCTCGACGTCGGCTTCGTCTCCGTCCCGACCGTCGCCTCCCACGACGGCATCGTCTCCGGGCGCTCCTCGATCCCCGAGGGCGACACCCGCCACTCCGTCGCGGCCGACCCGCCGCTCGCCGTCGTGGCGGACACGACGCTCATCGCGGACGCCCCGTGGCGGCTCACCACCGCCGGCTGTGCGGACATCATCTCCAACTACACCGCGGTGAAGGACTGGCGGCTCGCACGCCGCCTCCGCAACGTCGAGTACAGCGAGTACGCGGGGGCGCTCTCGGAGATGACCGCGGAGCTGCTCGTCGAGAACGCCGACATGATCCGCCCGGGCTTAGAGGAGTCGGCGTGGGTCGTCGTGAAGGCGCTCGTCTCCTCGGGCGTCGCGATGTCGATCGCCGGCTCCTCGCGGCCCGCCTCCGGCGCCGAACACCTCATCTCCCACCAGCTCGACCGGATCGCGCCCGGCAAGGCGCTCCACGGCCACCAGGTGGGCGTCGCGTCGATCATGACCGAGTACCTCCACAGCGGCGAGAACGGGCGGTGGAGCGCCATCCGCGACGCCCTCGACGAGCTCGACGCCCCCACGACCGCGAGCGAGCTGGGGATCGACGACGCGGAGCTGCTCGCCGCCCTGACGAGCGCCCACGAGATCCGCGACCGCTACACCATCCTCCAAGGGGGGATCAACGAGGAGGCCGCAGTCGAGGTCGCGACCGCGACGGGCGTCATCGACCGGTAGTCGCGACGGGCGTCATCGACCGGTAGTCGCGACGGGCGTCATCGACCGGTAGTCGCGACGGGCGTCATCGAACCGGAATCGCGACGGCGCAGGCGGGGGCGAAACGTCTCGACCGACGGGAGTACCCGAAGCCGACTTATCGCTCCGCGCCCTGCCTCCGATATGTCCACCGCCAGCGTTCGCGACCGGGCCAAAGCGCGGGCTACAGAGATAACCGTCCTCCTCACCGTCGTCGGCTACGGCGCCGTCGGCGGCGTGTTCCTCGTCCCCGAGTTTCAGGCGCTGTTCCCGACGCTCACGCAGGAGACTGTGAACCTGCTCGCACACGCAATCGCCGCCGTCAACACCGTCACCGTGATCACCCTCTCGCTCGGGTGGTACTGGATCCGCAACGACGAGGTGAAGAAACACGCCGCGGCGATGACAACCTCGTTCGGCCTCATCCTCCTGTTCCTCGGGATGTACCTCCCGAAGGTCGCCGGCGGCGGCACCAAGGAGTTCGTGCTGGACTCGGCGTACGCGTGGGTCCCGCTGTGGGACTGGGTGTACCCCGCGTACCTGCTCATGCTCGCGATCCACATCGTCCTCTCCGTCGTCTCGGTGCCCGTCGTCCTCTACGCCATCGTCCTCGGGCTCACGCACACGGAGCGGGAGCTCCGGAACGAGACGCCCCACCGGCGCGTCGGCCGGATCGCCGCGAGCGCGTGGATCCTCTCGCTCGTCCTCGGCGTCGTCACCTACCTCCTCCTCAACCACCTGTACGACTCGACGTTCGCGGCCGCCGAGGCCGCGACGGTCCTCCTGCCGGCCGTGCCGGTCTGAGAGCCGCCGCCCTCGATCGCCCGTCGTCTCGTTCCTCGCTTCCGGCCGCCCCCGCCGCCACCGAAACGCTTGAGCGGCGGCCGCGACACGCCTACCCATGACAGACTGGATCGGCGAGACGTTCACGAGCGACGCGGGCTGGAACCACCTCCTCGACCTCGTCGACGTCGGCGACCGGATGGCCGGCTCGGCGGGCGAGCGCGAGGCGCTGGAGCTGACGCGCGACGCGTTCGCCGACGCCGGCGCGCGAAACGCGGCGGTTGAGGAGTTCGAGATACAGGGCTGGGAGCGCGGCGACAGCGCGGTGCGGGACGCCGAGAGCGACGACCCGGTCGCGGTCGGCCCGAACGAGTGTATCGCGCTGCCGCGGAGCCCGAGCGGCGAGGCGACCGGGGAGTTCGTCGACCTCGGCTACGGGATCCCAGAGGACTTCGAGGCCGACCTCGACGGGACGGTCGTGATGGTCTCGTCGGACACCCCGGACTCCGTCGACCGGTTCGTCCACCGCCGCGAGAAGTACTACCGCGCGGTCGACGCGGGCGCCGCAGCCTTCGTCTTCGCCAACCACGTCGAGGGGACGCTCCCGCCGACCGGGAGCGTCGGGACCGCCGACGACCCGATCGGGGCGGTTCCGGCTGTCGGCGTCTCGAAGGAGACCGGCGCCCGGCTCGCGCGGCGGCACGAGGGCGACGACCTGACCGTCGCGGTCGACTGCGAGACGCCGAGCGCGACGAGCGGGAACGCGGTCGCCGAGCTGGGGCCCGACACCGACGAACACCTGATCGTCTCCTCGCACGTCGACGCCCACGACCTCGCGGAGGGCGCCATGGACAACGGCGCCGGGACGGCCACGATCGTCGAGGTCGCGCGGGCGCTCGCGGCCCGCGAAGACGAGCTCGACGTGAAGGTGCGGTTCGCCGCGTTCGGCGCCGAGGAGGTCGGCCTCGTCGGCTCGTCGGTGGCCGCCGAGGCGGCCGACCGGGACGCGGTCCGCGCCGTCGTCAACGTCGACAGCAACGTGTTCGGCCGGACGCTCCGGCTCGATCACCACGACTTCGACGCGCTCGAAGCCGCCGCCGAGCGCGTGAGCGACCGCTTCGACCACCCGGTCTCGACGGGTGAGGAGCTGGTCCCCCACAGCGACCACTGGCCGTTCGTGAAGCGGGGGATCCCGGGGTACATGATCTCGGGCGAGACCGAGGGGCGCGGCCGCGGCTGGGGGCACACCCACGCGGACACGCTCGACAAGCTTGAGTCGCGGAACCTCCGGGAGCAGGCGATCCTCCTCACCGAACTCGTCGTCGACCTGGCCGAGGCGGACGCGTCGATCCCGCGCCGCGACACCGACGAGATCGCCGCGGCGCTCGAAGCCGAGGGGAAGGCGACGGGGATGAAGCTCACCGGCGACTGGACGTTCTAAGCGGAGGGCGGAAAGGGAAACCGCGGTCGGGGGCGAGGTCCGTCAGGCGACGACGAACTGGTTCCAGATCCCTTCGACGACGAAGAACAGCGCGAAGTACGACGTCCACACTAACACGACCAGCGAGGCGGCGATCGAGCTCTTCGGCGCCTCGATCTCCATGTCGTTGCGTGCCTCGACGTTGCGCGCCTCCAGCTCGAAGAAGTCGGCGATGAACATCGCCAGGACGAGGACCGACAGGATCGTCCCTCGCACGGGCGCAACGAGGATGTATACGAACGACAGGAGGACGAGCCCGACGTTGGTGAACACGTGCGGCGTATACGCCTCCACGCTGTCCGCCTCCTGTCCCTGATCGACGTGTCGCCTGTGCGCGAGGTGCCGGGTCGCGAGGTTCGCGACGGTCATCACGAAGATCGCGTACGGCAGCGCCGGCCCGGCGGCCGCCAGCCAGCCGAGGGGAACGAGGAACTGCAGTGGGTCCATATCCACCATTTCCGTTCACGACGTATTAGAGTGTTTCCGATCGGCGCTCCCGCGACGGGGCCGCGGACGCCGTTGGGCGTGAGGGAGCAGCCCCCTCACTCCGCCGTCGCCGAGAGGAGATCGACCGTCGCCGCGATCTCGACGCCGACCGCGCGGTGCGGCTCGACGGTCCCGCGGCGATCGCCGTCGACGACCAGCGCGACCGGTTCCGCCTCGCGCTCGATCGTGACGCGGACGCCGCCGCTCGCGACCCACGTCTCGGGGCGAGTCGTGAACGGCGAAACGGGGACGACCGAGAGGCCGCCGCCGGGCGACACGACCGCCCCGCCGGCCGCCGCCGCGTAGCCGTCGCTCCCGAGCGGCGTCGCGACCACGGCGCCGTCAGCGCGCACCGAGACCGACTCCCCGTCGGAAAAGGCGATCCCGTACTCGGAGATCCGGGCCGGCTCCGCCGTCACGAAGGCGACGTCCGCGGCCGCGAACCGACGGGGGGCGTCGCCGGCGCCGTCGACCGCCAAGACCGGGTGCGCGACGCGAGCGAACCCGTCGACCGCGCCCGTCGACCCGCCGAGTCCGTCGACGACCTCCGCGACGCGCTCGGTCCCGCGGTCCGGGTCGACCGCGTGACGACCGTCCCCGACCGGGAGAATCGGAGCCGACCGCGCGTCTCCGGTCGCGGCCGCGCGCATCGCCTCCCGAAGCGCGGCGTCCCCGACGGCGACGACCGCGTCCGCCTCGGTGCGGTCGACGAGACGGGCGCCCGCGCCGTCGACCGCGGATCGGATCGCCGCCGCCGGGTCGCCGTCGCCCAGAACCGCGAGGCGGCGCGTCGGCTCACTCATGCGCGAGGCTGGGGCGAGCGGCGGTGAAAAGCTCTCGGTTCGTCGGCGAGGACCGTCGCCGCCGCTCTCGGGCGGCGGAACGGACGGAGAAAGCGAGACGAGAGGGTGCGTTCAGTTCGCGGCCGCGTCGTCGTCGCCGTCGTCGAGGGCGTCGCGGAGCTGCCGGCTGGCGGGGATGAGCACCCAGAACGTCAGCGCGCCGAGGACCATCAGCCAGAACAACACGTCGCCCGCGAGCAGGCCGACCTCGCCGTACGCCGTGTTCACGCCCTCCGCCGGGTTCACGAGCTGTGACACCTGGTAGTACGACGGCGTCCGGTACCAGCCGCCGAAGGTGATCCACCCGAGACCGCCGATCGCGAACAGGGCGAAGCCCTTCATGAACTCGTCTGCCATTATCTCACGTTTCGCTGGAGTCGTCTTGAGACTTTCCCATCCCTTGTCCGCGGAACCGGGTCCCGAGGACGTACACGGCGGTCCCGAGGACGATGAAGCCGACGCCGGTGATCGCCAGTATCGCTACGAGCACGTCCTCCGGCGGCAAGATTCCGGCGCTGTCGAGCAGGTAGACGATGGTCGTCCGGACGAAGCTTATCTGAAGCGTCGCGGCGTCGATGAGCGTGAACCCGACGAAGTAGGTGACGACCGCGGCGAGCGTCGAGAAGACGGTGACGGCCTTGTACAGCCGGAAGGGGACGACGACCTCCCGGCCGCTCGCCCCCTCTCGCGGGCCCGTCGGCTCGTTGCGCGGGTCGGCGTCGTCGTCGGTCGCGATCGGATCGCCGGTCTCGTCGAACGCCTGCGATGCGTCGCCGTCTGTTGAGGATGACATGGGAATACGGAGCGTCGGAACGGCGGGGGCAGGAGCCCGGCCGCGCTTCGGCAGCGGGACCGCAGCGGACTGGGTCGGCCGATTACTTCGGCGGCCGCAGCATGTAGTACCGGCGGTTGAGGTCGTACATGTACCCCTCGCGCATCGTCTTCAACACCGCGTAGGTGATGACGCCGCCCGCGACGGGGAGCATGAACACGAGCGAGAACAGCAGCTCGAGCGGGACCGGGAAGAAGTTCTGGATGGCCAGCACTGCCAGCGTGATCGCCAGGATGACCCCGGTCACGCCGAGCGCGGCCCACCCGGGCTCCTCCACGGGACGCCGCGCGTTGCCCTTGTTGAGGAAGGGGACGAGCGTGATGACGCCGAAGATGGCGCCGTGGGCGATGAGCCCGTACAGCTCGTTGGACACGATGATGTTACCGCCCAACACGGCGAGGTCGGGGTTGATCGGGCTGAGCTTCAGCAGGCCGAACGACCAGTAGAGGTACCAGTCGGGCAGGATGATCGCCGGCGTGGAGCCGGCGTTCGCCGGGTCGCCGAAGTGCGACGGCAGGATCGAGGCCACGAGCAGGATCATCCCGAGGAAAAACGAGGTGATAGCGAGGTTCCGGATCGTCTCGTGGGGCCACGTCGGGAAGCCGAGCACGTCGCGCTCGACGTACGTCGACTCCGCGCGCAGGTCCTCGTCCTCGCGTCGGGAGCGCTCGAAGTACTGGTAGGTGAGCTGTGCGAGCCCCTGGCTGCGCTCCTTCCGGTCGGACCAGGTCGGCGTCTCGTCGTCCGGCGGGACCGTCGCCGGCGGGCCGCCGTCGGTCCGCGCCTCGTCGTCGGTGCCTCCGTCCGTCATGGGTGTGGTGTCGTCGGTCATTGGATTAGTGCGGCTCCGCGATGCCCTGCACCCAGACGATGCCGACGTGGATCGCGATGAGCGCGGTGACCACGAACGGCAGCACGAACACGTGCAGGATGTACATTCTCACGAGCGTCGCCTGTCCGAGGGTGAACCCGCCGAACAGCAGCTGGGCCGCCCACTCGCCCACGATGGGGGTCGCGAGCGCCAGCTCGACGCCGATCTGCGCCGCCCAGAAGGACAGCTGCTTCCACGGGAGGACGTACCCGGAGAAGCCGAACAGCAGCGTCAGGGCGATGAGCACGACGCCGAGGATCCAGTTGACCTCGCGCGGCTCCTTGTACGCGCCGGTGAAGTAGACGCGCAGCATGTGGAGGAACACCGCCGCCACCATGAACTGCGCCGCCCAGCGGTGGATCGACCGGAGCATGAAGCCGAACTGGACGTCCTGCATGATCATCACCATCGAGTCGTACGCGGCGGTGGGGTCGCCCTGCGCCGCCGCGCCCGCGGTCGACGGCGCGTAGTAGAACCCGAGCATGGCGCCCGAGACGGCCGCAAGCAGGTACGCGATGATGGATAGGGACCCGAGCGAGTACAGCGGGTACCAGTACCAGAACTTGTTGTCGAGGTCGTACTGCTCGGTGTGGCTCTTCGGCATCTGGAGGTTCGCGCGGTAGTACATCGTCTCCAGCAGCTCGAGGTAGTCGACGATGCGGAGCCGCTTGTCCAGCCAGATGAGCGTGGTCAGGAACGCCGTCTCGATGGCCGTGAGATCCTGACTCTTGAGCCACGCGTTGTGGTCCATGTCGTCTTGTTTTTTCAGACTCATTGTCGAATCACTTCTTGTAGTACGGGTACACCGCGCGCTTCAGCGTCTCCGTGAGGCCGCCGGTGTCGATACCCTTGCCCTCCTTGTCCTCTTCGCGGACGTACAGATCCTCCCACTTGCGGCGGCGCTTTTTCACGATCATCACGTCCGGCAGGAACTCCTTCCGGTATAGGAGAAGGATGAACGCGAGATCAATAAAGATGAAGGCCAACAGCGCACCGACGTACATGTTCCCCGCCTCCGTCGACGCCCACGCGGACATCAGTCCGTAGGTGAACAGGGCGACGAACACGACTTCGATGACGGTGAGCAGGACGATCGCGATCGCGGCGGCGGTGCTCTCGCGGGCCGGCTCGTACCGGTGGATGTCGCCGTACGAGGAGCCGCCGGAGCTCATCTGGCACCTCCGTGGCCCGTGTGGGCCGACTCGCCGTACTTGAGCATGTAGAACGTGAACACGAACGTCAGCCCGATGCCGAGCATCGCGGAGATCCCGACCCAGTGAGCGTGGAGGGGGACGCCTACCTTGGCGATGTCCTCCGGCCACCCGGTGCTCGCGCCGCCGGTCTCGACGGTGGCGACGTCCCCGCCGACTGCGATGCCGCCGTGCATGCCGACCGCGGTGTGGGGGACGCAGTGGTAGTGGGTGATGCCGGCGTCCTCGCCGGACGTCTCGTACTCGTAGGTGTACCCCTCCTCGCCGACGGGGTTGCCGCTGTCGAGGCTGGCCGGGCCACCGTCGTCGACCGTCTGGACGTTGTGGTCGCCGCCGTTACCGGTCCACTCCCAAACGATCGTCGTTCCCTCGTCGACCCACACCAGCGTCGGATCGAACGCGAGGCCGTCGCTGCCGGCGCCGACCGAGATGGTCACCTCGTCTTGGCCGCGGGCGTCGGTGTACGACCCGACGTTGCCGTCGGCCGCCCCGCTCGGCCAGTCGGGCTGTACCTCCTGTGCAGCCACCGTTCCGGTCGCCCCGGCGGAGGCCGCGACGGCGGCGGTCGCGCCGCCGGCCGTCCGCACGAAGTCCCGCCTTTTCATACAGGCTCACTCGGGACGGGGTTCGCTTAAACCCACCGACTGAAACTGCCGACGTGGAGGAGGTCTCGGGGGCTGAAACCGTCGAAATCGTCGGATTACTCCCCTCGATCGCGCTCCGCTGCGTCGGCGTCCTCGTCGGTCGCGGCGCCGTCTTCGAGGGGGACGAACCCGGGCCGCTCCTTCGCCTCGCGGAGCGCGCGCAGCCGGTCCCGGTACTCCTCCGAGCGGAACCGGTCCGAGAGCCGCGCGTTCGCCACCATCGCGAAGAGGAAGAGGCCGACCAGGAGGAAGACGACGCCCATCGCCGGCGCGACGATCGTCCCGAGGTCGGCCACGGCGCTCGCGACGAGGAGCGCCGCGCCGGCGAGCACCTGGACCGCGGCGACGGCCTGCACCACGAGGTTGCCGAACTCGCCGGAGCCCTCCGGGACGCTGTCCGGGTGCGGGAGCGACCAGTTCTCCGGCGGCTCGGGCACGTCGTACGACTCCATCGCCGCGAGCGCGACGACCGGCTCGATGTCCCGAAGCACCGTTCCCTCGCCGCGCACCTCGCCCGTGGGGCGGATGATCGCGTACCCCTCGTCGGAGTAGACGAGGATGCGCTCCTCGCCGTCCTCGCGGACGCGCTCCAAGACGCCGAACACGTCGCGGGTCGCGATCCGCGACTTCAGCTCAGCGTCGACGCGCTCGAGGAGCCGGTCGCCGGTGATCCACGTGTCCGGGTCGAAGGCGGCGTCCCACTCCTCGGCGCTCATCTGCGCCATGTCGGAGGGGCCGAAGTCGTCGAAGTCGTACTCCGACTCGACGCGCTCGCGGAGGGCCTCGATGTCGCTCTCGTCCGCTCGCGTCCCCTCGGCGTCGGCCGTCGCGGGATCGTCGACGTCGGCCGCCGCGGATCGGTCGCCCTCGCCCGCCGCGGACTCGCCGTCGTCGGGTGACGTGCGGTCGTCCGAACCGTCGGACGCCGGATCGGCCGACTCCTCCGGCGGCGACTCCGACTCCGACCGCGTCGAGGTGTCCTCCATCACCCCGGCGCTACGTGCTCCTGACGCTAACTGTTTTCGTCCGCGCCCGGCCGCCGGGGGCCCGGGACCGCACCTCCGGAGACGGCGTCGCCGGACGCGGATCGCGGGGCTTTACGCGCCGGAGCACGTAGCCGCTCACATGGTCGACGAGTCGGTCATCGCGGCGCTCGCCGGGGTGTCCGTGACGACGAGCCTCCCCTTCCTCCTGTACGGCGCCTGGATCATGATCGACGCGGAGACGGTGTCGTGGAACGTGCTGATGCGGCACCTGCGGTACATCGTCGCGGGACTGGTGCTCACGACCGTCCCCATCGTCGGGTGGATGATCCCGCGCGTCCTCGATCAGCTGACGGGAATGGCGATCCTCCACGCGTTCTTCGGCGTCCAGGCGTACGCCCTCCTGGCGTTCGCGCTCACCGGTATCGTGCGGATCTTCCAGGCGAAGCGGAACGCGGACGCCTACGAGGACCTCGACGTCGACATCGACGAGATCCACGAGGACATGGGCCACTGGCGGAAGCGGCTCCGCGCCGGCGTCGCCGGCTTCATGCTCCTGTGGCTCTGCGCGTGGGTGACCGGGCTCTACCGGCTGTACACGCTCCACCTCGCGTCGATGATCTGACCGCGGCGCCCCGGCGAACGGCCCATTTGACGCGCGTCGAACCCCGTCTCCCCGACCGACAGGTTCAATCTTGGTTTGCTCGTAACAGGGGTATCGTGGCAGTCACTTTCGACCTCTTCGGGACCCTCGTCGACGTCGAGTACCCGGCGGACCCGGCGGAAGCGGTCGCGCGCGAACTGGAGTCCCGCGGCGTGGCGGTCCCCGACGACTGGCACGTCGCGTACGGCGAGCAGCACGTCGAGGCGCCGGCCGGGGCGGAGGTCCCCCTCCCGGCGCACGTCGCCCGCGCGCTCGACTCCCGCGGCGTCGACGCGGAGCGGAACGTCGCCAGACACGCCGTGATCGCGGCGTTCGATCCGGACGTGACCCGGCGCGACGACGCGCTCGACGCGGTCCGCGGCGCGAGCGAGCGCGGCCCGGTGGGCCTGCTCTCGAACTGCGCGGTCCCCGAGCTCGTTCCGCGGACGCTGATCCGCGCGGGGCTCCGCGGCGAGTTCGACGCGGTCACGACGAGCGTCGGCTGCGGCTGGCGGAAGCCGCATCCCTCCGCGTTCGAGGCGGCGGCCGAGGCGCTCGACGCGACGACGACGGGGCTCGTCCACGTCGGCGACGACCCCGAGACCGACGGCGGCATCGTCGCCGCGGGCGGCCGCTTCGTCGACGTGACGGAGACGCCGCTCTCCGAGGTCGTCGGCGAGCTCGAGGCGGAGCCGTAGGGGAACCGGAGCGGGTTCGTCGGAGTTGCGGCGAGCGGACTACTCGAAGCCGCGGTCGGCGAGTCGCGCGCGCCACGCCTCGTCGACCCGCCCCTCCGCGACAAGCTTCTCGACGTGCGCGGCGACCGTCGCCAGCGCGAGGTCTCGCACGCCGGCAAGGTCCTTCTCGTAGGCGCCGTCGACGACCGCGTCGAGGTCGGCGGCGCCGCCGTCGATCGCCGCGACCACGTCGCGCTCGCGAGCCAACCGATGCTCGATCAGCCGGTCGCACGTCGTTGCCGGGTCGTCGATCGCGGGCCCGTGTCCGGGGAGCAGTCGGTCGTAGCCGGCGTCGCGCACCCGTTCGAGGCTCGCGAGGTACGCGGACAGGTCGCCCTCGGGCGCGGCGACCGCGACGCTCCCCCCGGCGACGGCGAGGTCGCCGCAGCACAGCACGGACCGCGTCGGGTCCGTCGCCGAATTTTGGGCCGCGAACGCGACGTGGTCGGGGGCGTGTCCGGGCGTGTCCACGACGCGGACCGCGGTGTGGCCGACGGTGTCTCCCGGGGCGACCGTCTCGTCCGGCTCGACCCCGGCCGCCTCTGCGAACCGCTCTGCGTGGCCCTCGCGGGCGACGACCGTCGCGTTCGTCATCGCGGCGTAGTCGGCGACCGCGCCGACGTGGTCCGGGTGCGCGTGGGTGGCCGCGATCGCCTCGACCGAGGGGAGGGCCGCGTCGCCCGACCCGTGCTCCGCCACCGCGGCGTCGAGGGCGTCGGTCCGGGCCGCCGGGTCGACGAGCAGTCCGTCGAGGACGTACGCGTTCGTCGTTCCGTCCGGGGCGCGCGTGTCGACGGGGACTTCGATCCGGGTGACTGCGACGGCCGTGCCCCGGTCGGCGTCACCGCGGTCGCCGGGCGTCGCGTCGCCGTTCGACGCCGCGTCGTCCTCCGACATCGCTCAGTCCCCGCGGCCGAGCGACGACCGCGCGGCCGGACCGGGGCCGGAACCGGGACGGTCGCGGCCCGGGATCGGCACGTCGGTGTCCCCGGCGACCGCGTACGCGGAGAGGTCGACGGTGCCCGGGGCGACCGCGTCGACGGCCGCGACGGAGTCGTACGGTCGGCCGACGACGACGTCGCCGGCCGTACTCCGGTTGATACCCGGGATGGCGGTCAGCTCGTCCATCGAGGCCGCGTTGACGTCGAGCGGGTACGGGACGCCCGTCACGGAGCGGTAGCCGTGGTCGGTGATCGCCACGTCGATGCTCGTCCCCAGCTCGCGCTCGCCCGGGACCGCGACGAGGAGCGCGTAGGTGCCGAGCTGGCGCCCGAACGTCTTGCCGTCCTGGTGGTACTCTAAGTGGACGTCCGGAAGGACCGTTCCGGGCGGGACCACCCGGTCGAGCATCGGGTTGTCGATGGTCTCGCGCACCTCGCGCTTGTACGCCTGGAACTGGTCTTTGTGCTCCTGTGCCACGTCCGCGCCCGTCTCCGCCATCTCCGTGCCCGCGAACGCCATCACCTGCCGGATGTTGATCCGGCGGAGCATCAGCCCCTCGTCGTACACCGTCTGGAGGAACTCCTTGTTGTGCTCGTACGTCTCCGGGCGCTCGCCCGCGAGCCCGTGGACGAGGTTGATCCCGGGGAGGAGCTTCGGTAGCCGCGGCGAGGCGTCCGGGCCGGTCGAGGGGCCGGTGACGCGGCTCGCGTCGCCCGGCGTCGTCTCGGGGCCGTCACCGGGGCGCCAGCCGCCCTCCTCGTTGACGACGCGGACGGCCTCTAAGCACTCCTCGGCGGTGACGAGCAGGTTGTTCTCCTCCTGGACCACCGGGTCCGCCGATTCGAGTCCGAACGCCGCCGTGTCGCCGGGGGTGTTGTGCTCCGCGATGACGCGGATCGCCTCCCGCGACGCCTCGGGGTAGTCCGTGATCGTCACGGGGTTCATGTTGTCGAGGTGGAGCGTCCGGAGGTCGGGCGCGACCTCGCGGATCCCGCCGTACAGCTCGCGGAGGGCGTCCGGGTTCGGCGCCTCGCCGTCGCCGCCGAACGCGAGGATGTCGGCTTGCCGGCCGAGACGGAAGTGTCTCACCCCCCTGTTCGAGAGCGCGTCAACTTCGTCGACGACCGACCGCGCGGCGCGGAACGCCGGGTCGCCGTACAGCGGTTCCGTACAGAACGAACACCGGTACGCGCAGCCGCGGGAGGTCTCCATCTCGCAGATGAGGTAGTCCGGGTGGTTCGGGTGCTGCTCGACGACGAACGCCCCCTGCCGGGCCCAGCGGTCGACCTCCTCGTTGGTCCGCATCCGGTTGCCGTACCCCTCCAACCCCTCGCGGACGAGGTCGTGGGCCGCGGCCTCGACGTCGCCCATCGCGACGAAGTCGTAGTCGAGGTCGTCGCGCCGCGTCTCCTGTGCGCCCGCGTTCTCCTCGCCGACCCCGAACCGCACGGGGCCGCCGAGCAGGGTCACGCCGTCGGCGGTCCAGCCGAGCTCGCGCACCTCGTCCGGCTCCGCGGGGGTCCCGCCGACGTACTTCCCGGGAACGGTCATCCCGCCGACGTACACCATGAGGTCGGCGTCCGCGACGTCGGCGTGTTTGCTCCGGTGGTCGCGGAGCTCGTCGATGGTGTGGTAGGTGATCTGCGACTCCGGGACGCCGGCGTCGACGAGCGCGCCCGCCGTGTACCGGGGGTACGTCGAGAGGTACGGCGGGACGCCGAAGTGGGCCGGCTCGTCGACGTACCCGTCGACGATCGTGACGGAGAGGTCGTTCGGGTCGGCCGGGAGCGACCCCCGTGCCGACGCGGGCGAATCGGTCATGTTACCCACCGTACTCGGCCGAGAGGGGAAAAGCGTGCGGAACGGCCGACCCGACGCTCCGCGGCCGGTCACTTATTAGAAAGCACCCGGTAACGACGGGTATGCCCTCCGAGACGGTCGATCGGCGCCGACTGATCGGGCAGTATCTCCCGATCGGCGTCGTCTGCGCGTTCGCCGCGGTACAGTTCTACGCCGCCGAGCCCCGTCCGTGGGCACTTGCGGCGGGATGGGCGACCGCCACCGCCGTCGTCGTCGGACCGGTCGCGTGGCTGGCCCGGGACCGACTCCCGCCGGACCGGTACGAGACGCTGGCGTACGTCGCCGCGGGCGCCGCGATCCTCGCCGCGTCCGTCTGGCTCGGCGCGTCGCTCGCGTTCGCGCCGAGCCTGTTCCCGTACGGTCCGGGGTTCGTCACCGGCGTCGCGTTCGGGACCCTCCTCGCGTTGTTCGCCGAGCGGACCGTCGTTCCCGACCGGTACCGCGGACTGAAGGCGTGATCCGATCGGTTCCCAAATTGTTATGTTGTACTCCGATGAGGAACGGGTATGGCAAGCGTTCCCGGGGAGACGGTTCGCGTCCTCAGCGTCCCGGAGAGCGGCGACGCGCGCACCTTCGGGAGGGAGTGGCCGAACGCGGAGTTCGACGTCACGGTCGAGCCGAACGTCGCGTCGGCGGTCGAGCGACTGGGACGAGAGCCGGTCGACTGCGTCCTCGCCGGATACGATCTGCCGGACGGGGACGGGATCGAACTGCTCGGGGAAGTCCGAGACCGTCGTCCGGGAACGCCCTTCGTGCTCGCCACGGCGTCGGGCTCGGAGCGGATAGCGAGCGAGGCGATCGCGAGCGGCGTCACCGACTACGTCACCCTCGACGCGTCCGGCGGGAGCGAGGAACTCCGCGACAGGACGCGTCGGGCCGCGGCCCGCGGCCGAAGGCGCGCGGCCGAGGAGGCCCGCGAACGCGACAGGCGGCGGTTGGAGACGCTCATCGGGAACCTCCCCGGGTTCGTCTATCGCTGCCGGAACGCGCCCGAGTGGCCGATGGAGTTCGTTCGCGGCGAAAGCGAGCCGATCACCGGCTACACGACGGCGGAACTCGCGAGCGACGCGGTCGTCTGGGGCGAAGACGTCATCCACCCCGACGACCGGGAACGGGCGTGGGAGGTCGTCCAAGCGGCGATAGACGCGGACGAGGAGTTCGAGATCACCTACCGGATCCGCACGCGGGACGACGAGCTGCGCTGGATGTGGGAGCGCGGGTGTCTCGTCGAGTCCACCGTCGAGGGAACCGCCGTGTTGGAGGGGTTCATCACGGACGTAACCGAGCGGAAGGAGTACGAGGCGGAGCTCGAACGCCGCAACAAGGAGCTCGAATCGTTCGCCAGCGTCGTTTCACACGATCTTCAGAATCCGCTCTCGGTCGCGAGGGGACGGGTCGAACTGGCGCGCGAGCGGTGTGACGATCCCAACCTCGACCACGTCGCGAGCGCGCACGAACGGATGAGCGATCGGATCGATCAGCTGCTCACGCTCGCGCGAAACGGGGAGCGAGTCACCGACGTCGAACCGGTCGACCTCGCCGACGCCGTCGACCGCTGTTGGTCGGGGACCGCCACGGAGGACGCGAGCCTCGACGTCGAGGCGGACCTGACCGTCGAGGCGGATCGCGACCGGCTCGTACAGCTCCTCGAGAACCTCGTGCGGAACGCCGTCGACCACGGCGGCGGCGACGTCCGGGTCCGAGTCGGCGAACTCGGCTCGACCCCGGGGTTCTTCGTCGCCGACGACGGGCCGGGTATCCCGGAGGACGTACGCGATCGGGCCTTCGAGGCGGGTTTCACCACCGCCTCGGACGGAACCGGCTTCGGGTTGCGGATCGTCTCCCGGATCGCGGAGGCACACGGCTGGAGCGTCGAGGCCGTCGAGGGAGCGGACGGAGCGCGGATCGAGGTCCGGACGGAGCCGACCCCCTGAGACGGGGACGCGACCGCCGCCGCCACGCCGTTTAAGCCCACGCCGACACAACTGTCGGATATGCCATCGACGATGGAGGTCAAGTGCGTCAGCGACGACTGCGAGCTCGACATGTTCGAGAACCACTACACGTACGACGTGCCCGACGACCACGCGGTCGAGGACCTGTCGTGCCCGTACTGCGGCGGGAGCGACCTCGTCGAGATCGAGGTGTGAGCCCGTGAGCCGACTCGTCGAGACCGGTCGGTCAGCGCTCCGGAGCGCCCTCGAACGCGTCGGCCGCGGCTGGGGCCGCGTCCAGGAGCGCCGCCCGCTCTCCTCTGACCTCCTCGAGAGCGACGACGCGTACCTCGTCGTGTTCGACGCCCCCGGCGTGCGCGGCGAGGACGTCGACGTCACCTTCCTCGACCGCACCGTCGAGGTGAACTTGGAGCGCTTCCGCGACTTCTACGACGGCTACGACCTCGTGTTCCCGGGCCGCGGCGTCTCGCTGTCCGGGAGCGTCGACCTCCCGCGCGACGCCGACGTGACCCCGGAAGGCGCGAACGCGACGCTCACGCGCAACGGGACGCTCCACGTCGAGATCCCCAAGCGCGGCGGGTCGAGCGACGTCGACGTCGTCGAAGAAGACGACTGACGCGGCGGCTGCCTTTTAAATCTCCTCCGACCGCTCCGACAGCGACATCCCCTCCGCGATCTCGAACTCCTCGTTCCCGTCGAACCGCCCGGGGTCGAACGCGCCGATCCACGGGGAGTCCGGATCCCCGAACCCGGCCCCCGCGAGCGACGCGAGCACGCCCTCGGCGACCGTCTCGCCGATCGCCGGCGCGCGCATGAACCCGTGTCCCTGCCAGCCGGCGGCGACGAATAGGGTAGGGGCGGGAGCGCCGTCCGCGTCCACCGGCCCCACGAGCGGGTCGCCGTCCGGCGTCGCGGTACAGAGTCCGGCCCAGGCCGGGGAGACGTCGAGATCGCGGTCGCCGGGGTCGGCCCGCTCCGCGGAGTCGCCGCGGGCGAGTCGCTCGTCGAGGACCGCGGCGACGTCCTCGCGGAACCAGTCGTCCGCCTCGCGGCGGTAGTCGTCGGGGTCGGCCGGGACGGGCTCCGTGCCGTCGCCCGCGAGCAGTCCGTCCGGGTGTGGGCGGAAGTACGCGTCCGCGGTGGCGTCGTAGACCATCGGCCCGTCGTAGGGCCCGGGGGCGACGAGCGCCTGAACGCGGTAGGGGACGACCGGGACCGAGACGCCGGCGTCCGCGAGCAGCGACCGGGTGTGCGCCCCGGCGGCGACGACGACGGCGTCGAACGCGCGTGTGCCGGTCGTCGAGTTCCCGTCGCCCGCGTCTCGGATCGAGAGTTCGCGTCCCGAACCCGTCTCCGGGCCGAGCGCGACAGCGGTCTCCGTCTCTATCTCGACCCCTTCCCGAGCGGCCCGCTCGCCGAGCGCGCGGACGTAGCTCGGCGGGTCTGTCCAGCCCGCCCCCTCCGCGACCGCCGCGACGGCGAGGTCGTCGGCGCGGAGGGCGGGGAAGCGCTTACCGAGCGCGTCGGGGGCGACGAGCGATACCTCGCGGCCGTGCTCGCGCATGCGCTCGACCATCGCCGGGACGGCGTCCGCGTCGGGGTCGCCCTCGCGGACCGCGATCACGTACGGGCACGCGGAAAACGAGAAGCCGGGCAGCGACCGGTCGAACGCGCGGAACCGCTCCAGCGCGCGGGCGCCGACCGCGGCGTCGACGTCCTCGGCGTAGGCGTCGTAGAGGACCCCAGCCGCGCGCCCGGAGCTCTCGGCCGCCAACTCCTCGCGCTCGAACAGCGTCACGTCGGCGCCGCGGGCCGCGAGGTCGTGAGCCGCCGTGACGCCGACCGCGCCGCCGCCGACGACCGCGACCGACGGCGCTGACTCGTCTTCCTCGGTCATGCCCCGAGACACGCGAGCGACGACGAAAAGCCACCGGGACGGCGATGGAAACGCTGCGGCGGCGCGTGGCTGCGAGCGGTCGCCCCCGGCGACCGCGAGACAGCACGCGCGAGGGAGTCGGGCGCTCCGAGGGCGACCGAAGGGAGCCCGAAGGACGCGCCCGACGAGGCTGGGGAGGCGTGAGGTGCGGTGCGGTCGCGGTCGGGTGGGACTCAAAGGGGCAGTCGCGAGGGCGGCGCAGGCGACGCAAGCACCGCAGCGAGCAACGCGAGCGAGGAGCGCAGCGAGCGTGCGCCGCCCTCGCGACTGGGGCTTTGGAGGTATTCTCTGTCGATCCCTGCTCAGTCATTTATAAACGAGCGACTGGGGATTTGGAGGTAGTCACCGTCGATCTTCAGTCGATTATTTATAAGTAAACGTCTGAAAATCCGAAACTGTACTCCGCCGCTTTGCGGTCGCTTGCTTATAAATAACCAACCTGGCCCCCCCCACGCTATCGTCGAGTTCGCCGATCGCCGGACGACCGCCTCGCCCGCGAGTTATTTATAAACCTAACCCCGCTGCGGCCTGCGAGGCCGCCGAGAGGTCGAGGTCGAGGTTGACGACGTAGGTGTGGATCGCCCAGAAGCCCGCCAGCTCGATCGCGGTGATGATCACGGTGACGAGGTCGGCGTACTTGCTGCTCGTCGTCACGCCGCTCGGCAGCCCGTACTCCTTGTCCGAGAGCGGGTGGAACAGCGCGATGCCGCGCCGGCTCCCGACCATGTCGAGGAGGTAGTGGGTCAACACGCCGATCCACACGTACTGGAGGTTGCCGAAGACGATCGGGTACGCGAGGAACACCGCCAGCACGGGCAGGCTGTGGAGCGTCTTCCGGTGGCGCCCGAAGGCGGTGTCGACGTCGGGGAACAGCGCCCCCAACACGACCGGGACGGTGATCTCGGCGACGGTCGTCGCCGTCGCCGCGTCGAGGCCGGGTTCCACGATGAAGCCGAGCCCGAGGGCGAGCAGCAGGCCGTTGAGGACGTGGCCGCGTTTGTTCATGTCCCCCCGTGTGCGGGTCGGCAGGTCAAACCACCGGATCGCCGCCCCTCGGTAGGCGCCGCTTACGATCCTCCGAGCCGCCGCTCCGGAGCGGTCGAAAGAGCCACGGCGGGCGCGCCCGACCCGACCGTATGGAGTACGAGGAGCCGAAGTTCTTCCACGTGATGCAGTACGCCGCGGCCGCCGACGGCGACGTCATCGACATGGTGAGCGGCAACCCCGACTGGGAGCCGCCCGCCGCGCTCCGCGAGGCGCTCCGCGAGTACGCCGACCTCCCGCCCGCCGACTTCCAGTACCCGCCGAGCGACGGGCTCCGCGAGCTCCGCGAGGCGATCGCCGGGCGGCGCGGCGTCGACCCCGAGCGCGTGGTCGTCACCAACGGCACCGGTGAGGCGAACTACCTCGCGATGGCGCGCGCACTCGACCGCGGCGCCGGCGACGAGGCGCTGCTGATGGACCCGGTGTACCCGTACTACCCGGGGAAGACGCACCTGCTCGGCGGGGAGCCGACGCTCGTGCCGACCGCCCGCGACGGGAGCCTCGACGTCGACGCGGTCCGCGAGGCGGCGAGCGAGGACACCGCCCTCGTCGTCCTCAACACGCCGAACAACCCGACCGGCGCGGTGTACGACCTCGACGCGGTCCGCGAGGTCGTCGACCTCGCCGAGTCGGTCGACGCCGTGGTCGTCGTCGACGAGGTGTACGACCAGTTTGACCTCGCCGGCTCGTTCGAGTCCGCCCTCACCCTCGATTCGGACCGCGTGATCGTCACCAGCGGCTTCTCGAAGTCGATGGCGATCACGGGGCTCCGCGTCGGCTACGGCGTGTTCCCCGAGGCGCACGTCGGCGCCGCGAAGACGCGACACATGCTCGTGAACGTCACCGGCGCGCGCCCCTCCCAGTACGCGGTCCACCACGCGCTCGCGGAGACGCAGCCGGACTACTACGCCGAGTCGCGCGAGCTGCTCGCGGAGCGCGTCGACGCGTTCACCGACGCCCTCGACGCGGCCGGCGCGGAGTACAGCCGCCCGGAGGGCGCGTTCTACGTGCTCGCGCGCTTCGACGGGTTCCCCGGCACGATGGCGAACGTCAAGCGCCTGATCGACGAGGCGGGCGTCGCCGGCATGCCCGGCGAGGCGTTCGGCACTGCCCGCGACGAGTGGATCCGGTTCGCCTTAGTGACGCCGCGCGCGGCCGAGGCCGCCGAGCGGCTCGCGGAGTACTTCGACGACGGCGGTCCCGACCCGCGGTGACCTCGGCGGAGCCGCTCACCGTCCGCGACGGCGACTCGCGGCTCCGAGCGTCAGGAGCGAGACGAGCGCCGCGACGGCCCCGAACCCGGCCGCGCCGTCGTCCGTGGTCCCCGCGTCGTCGTCCGAGCCCTCGGAGCCGTTCCCGTCCGAGCCGTTTCCGACTCCGTCGCCGCTCTCGTTGGCTTCGACGCCTTCGACCGACGCCGGCTCGGACGCGACTGCCCCGTCTTGGGCGCGGATCGTCCGGTTCCCCGTCGCCGGGACGCGCACGTCGATCTCCCCCCGGTCGTCGGTCTCGCCGACCGCCTCGCCGTCGACCTCGACGGTCGCTCCGGCGACGCGCTCGCCGTACGCGTTCCGGACCGTCACGCGGGTCGTCTCCCCGACGAGGACGCGGTCGTTCGCCGGTTCGACCGAGAGCGCGGGGGTTCGCTGCGCCGTGGCGTTCGCGGTCACCGGTTCCTCCCGCACCCGGACCCGTTCGGCGGACGGGTCGTACCCCTCCTTGATCACCTCGACCGTGTACAGCGCGTTCACGGGAACGGTGAACGAGGCCGTCCCGTCGGTCAGCGTCACCTCGCCGTCGTACACCGACGAGGACGCCTCGACCGACCCGTTCTCGATCGGGACGGGCGGATCGAAGTGTTCGTCGAGGGCACGCACTCGAAGGGTCGTGGTCCCCCGCTCGATCGGGACCGTCACCGCCCCGTCCGGCCCCGCGGTCGCCCGCCCCTCGGCCTCGACGTACCCCGGCTTCACGACGACGACCTCGTACTCGCCCCGTTCGAGGCGCGCCGTCTCGTACGTCCCGTCATCGTCCGTCTCGCCGCGGTCGACCGCCCGCCCGTCCTCGCGGACCGTCACACTCGCGCCGGCCTGCGACCGGTTCTCTCCGTCGACCACGGTCACGGTCGCGGTCCCGCTCCGGGCGACGCCGAGCGCCACGTCGGTCTCGCTCGCGTTCGCGATCGCGAGCGGTCGGTTCCGGACGTACCTGTCGTCGTCGACGTCTAACTCGACGCTCGCCCCCTCGGGAACGTCGAGGAGCACCCGCCCGTTGCTCGCCGTCGTTCCCGACGCGCTCCCCGTGTCGCCCGCGTCGGTCTCCCACGTCGCCTCGACGGTCGCGCCGCCGACGGCGTCGCCGTCCCGGTCGGTCACCGAGACGGTGAGCGTTACCGGATCGTCGGCGACTGCGCCGCCGCTGGCGAGGATCGCGACGAACAGTACCGCCGCCCCGACGAGCGCCGAGCGTGTGGCGTCCATGCCCGAGACGCGAGGCGCTACCGGTATTGGTATACGGTAGTTACCCGGCCGGCCGGCGCTGAAGCCACGCGTTACCCGCCGCCCCCGCGTTACCCGCCGCCGCCCCCGCGTTACCCGCCGCCGCCCCCGCGTTACCCGCCGCCGCCCCCGCGTTACCCGTCGCCGCCCCCGCCGAAGCCGCCCTTCCCCGCTTCGGCCTCCCGCTCGCGGCGCTCGCGCTCGTCGTCCGCGTCCGACGGCGACCGCTCCGGCTCCGACCCGGACCGCCGCGCCGAGAGCGCCCAGCCGAGCGCGTACGTCGCGACCGCGACGGCGACGCCCGCGGCGGTGCCGGAGAGCTGTGCGCCGACGGCGAACGAGACGGCGGCCAGCGCCGGCCCGCCGAGGAGCGCGTACCCGAGGTTCTCGCGCAGGACTCGCGGCGTCTCCATGTCCGAGGCGTCCGGCTCCCGGCGGAAGTGTCTTGTCTCCGTTTCGCCGTTCGAACCGTTCCCGCGGCTTCGCCGGTTCGAACCGTTCCCACGACTCCGCCGTATTCAAATACGCGCGCGGAGACCAACGCGTATGGAGCAGATCGACGACCAGTACACGCCCGGGGACGTCGAGTCCGCGGTCGACGAGTACTGGGACGAGCACGACGCCTACGAGGCGGCGAAAGAGGCGCACGCCGACGACCCGCCGTTCTTCTTCGTGGACGGGCCGCCGTACACCTCCGGGCAGATGCACCTCGGAACCGCCTGGAACAAGACGCTGAAGGACGCGGTCATCCGGCACAAGCGGATGACCGGCCACCGCGTCACCGACCGCCCGGGCTACGACATGCACGGGCTCCCGATCGAGGTGAAAGTCGAGGAGGAGCTCGGCTTCGAGAACAAGCGGGACATCGAGGCGTACGGGATGGAGTCGTTCATCGAGAAGTGCAAGGAGTTCGCCCTGGAGAACCGGGCGGCGATGGACGAGGACTTCAAGTCCATCGGCGTCTGGATGGACTGGGACGACCCGTACGAGACGGTCTCGCCGGAGTACATGGAGGCCGCCTGGTGGGCGTTCTCCGAGGTCGCCGACAACGGGCTCGTCGAGCAGGGGAAACGCTCGATCTCGCAGTGCCCGCGCTGCGAGACGGGGCTCGCCAACAACGAGGTCGAGTACGAGGAGGTCGAGGACCCCTCGATCTACGTGAAGTTCCCGCTCGCGGACCGCGAGGGGAGCCTCGTCATCTGGACGACGACGCCGTGGACCATCCCCGCGAACACCTTCGTCGCCGTCGACGAGGACCTCACCTACAACGCGGTCCGCGCGGAGAAGGACGGCGAAGAGGAGCTGCTGTACGTCGCGGCCGAGTGCGTCGAGGACGTCCTCGGGGAGGGCCGCTACGAGGAGTACGAGGTCGAGGCGGAGCTGACCGGCGACGAGCTCGTCGGCTGGGCGTACGACCACCCCCTCGCCGACCGGGTCGCCGAGTACCCCGACTTCGAGGGCGCCGGGCGGGTGTACGCCGCCGACTACGTCGAGGCCGACCGCACCGGCCTCGTCCACTCCGCGCCGGGCCACGGGGAGGAGGACTTCCACCGCGGAACGGAGCTCGGGCTCGACATCCACTGCCCCGTCGGGCCGAACGGCGAGTTCACCGAGGCGGCCGGCGAGTACGCCGGCCAGTTCGTGCGCGACGCCAACGACGACATCGTCGACGATCTGGTCGCGGACGGGCACATGCTCGCGCACGGCACCGTCGAGCACAGCTACGGCCACTGCTGGCGCTGTGACACCGGGATCATCCAGCTGGTCACCGACCAGTGGTTCATCTCGATCACGGACGTGAAGGCGGACCTCCTCGACAACATGGAGGAGTCGGAGTGGCACCCGCAGTGGGCCCGCGACAACCGGTTCCGCGACTTCATCGAGGACGCGCCCGACTGGAACGTCTCCCGCCAGCGCTACTGGGGCGTCCCGATCCCCATCTGGGTGCCGGAGAACGCCGACGCCGGCAACCTCGACGAGGACATGATCGTTATCGGCACCCGCGAGGAGCTCGCCGACCGCGTCGAGGAGGACGTCGACCCCGACTCGATCGACCTCCACCGGCCCTCCGTCGACGATCTCTCCATCGTCGAGGACGGGACGACGTACCGCCGCGTCGAGGACGTGTTCGACGTGTGGCTCGACTCGTCGGTCGCCTCGTGGGGCACGCTGGGCTATCCGAGCGAGACGGACGCCCACGACGAGCTGTGGCCCGCCGACCTCATCATCGAGGCGCACGACCAGACCCGCGGCTGGTTCTGGTCGCAGCTCGGCATGGGGACCGCCGCGGTCGACCAGATCCCCTACGAGGAGGTGCTGATGCACGGCTTCGCCAACGACGAGGACGGCCGGAAGATGTCGAAGTCGGTCGGCAACATCGTCACGCCGGAGGAGGCGATCGAGCGCGCCGGTCGCGACCCGCTCCGCACGTACCTCCTCAGCCACGACCAGCAGGGCGTCGACCTCGCGTTCGAGTGGGACGGGCTCGGCGAGATCCAGGGGAAGCTCAACATCCTCTGGAACGTGTTCCGGTTCCCCTTGGAGTACATGGAGCTCGACGGCTACGACCCCGCCGACGCCGACCTCTCGGACGGCGAGCTGGAGCTCGTCGACGAGTGGGTGCTCTCGCGGCTCCAGTCGGTCGAGGCCGAGGTCGGCGACGCGTGGGACGACTACCGCGTGAGCGACGCGGTCAACGCCGTGATCGAGTTCGTCACGCAGGACGTCTCGCGCTTCTACGTGAAGGCCGTCCGCGACCGCATGTGGGAGGAGGCGGACTCCGCCTCGAAGCGCGGCGCCTACGCCACGCTCGCGACGGTCCTCGACGAGGTGATCCGGCTGCTCGCGCCGATCGCCCCGTACCTCACCGAGCGGATGCACCAGCGGCTCGACGGCGAGGCGACGACGGTCCACGCGCTGTCGTACCCCGAGCCGGACGCCGACCTGCGCGACCCGGACCTCGAACGCGACGTGGCGGTCTTCCGCGACGTGGAGGAGGCGGCCGCGAACGCGCGCCAACAGGCCGGCCGGAAGCTCCGCTGGCCCGTGCCGCGCGTCGTCGTCGAGACCGACGACGAGACGGTCGCGGCCGCGGTCGACCGGCTCGAAGCCCTGATCGCCGACCGCGTCAACGCTCGGGAGGTGGTCGTCACCGACGCCTTCGACGAGCTGATCGAGACCGCGGAGCCGCAGATGGCGGCTGTCGGCCCCGCCTTCGGCGGCGACGCGCAGAAGGTGATGGAGGCGGTTCAGGGCGCCACCCGTGCCGCGGTCGAGGGCGGCGAGGTGACCGTCGACGGCGACCCCGTCGACCTCGACGACGAGATGGTCGAGTACGTCGCGGAGCCGCCGGAGGACGTCTCCGGCGCCGACTTCGAGGGCGGCACCGTCTACGTCGACACCTCCCTCACGCCCGACATCGAGTCCGAGGGATACGCCCGCGACGTGATCCGCCGCGTTCAGGAGATGCGCAAGGAGCTCGACTTGGACGTTGAGGCGCGGATCCGCGTCGGCGTCGCGGTCGACGACGAGCGGGTCGCCGGCTTCGTCGACGACCACGCCGACCTGATCGCGGGCGAGGTGCGCGCCGACGCGTGGCTCGACGACCCGAGCGACGCCGCGAACGCCGACGGCGGCCTCGTCGAGGAGTGGGAGGTCGAGGGCGTCGCGGTCACGATCGGCGTCGAGCCGGTCGCGTAGGGACTCGGCGGCTCCCCGGACCCCCGGCTCCTTCTCCCGGCGGTACTGTGCCAACAGTTCCCATCCCGAAACCTATAGGTGCGTTCTTTACTCACGGTCGAACATGGATGTCCGGGCGGCTCGGCCCGACGACGCGGAGGACCTGCGAACGGCGGTCTCGCGAGCCCGCGAGGAGACGGTGTTCGACGACATCGGCGCGCCGCTGCTCGACGTGTCCGCCGCCGGCGTTCGAGAGGCCGCCGCCGAGGCGGAGTGGTCGTTCCTGATGGAACACGCCGAGGAGGGACCCGTCGGGCTCGCCATCGCGCACCCGGACCCGGACGAGACCGAGGCGGAGCTGCTGGCGCTGTGGGTTCACCCGAGCCGCGCGGGCGAGGGCGTCGCGGACGAGCTGCTCGCCCGCGTCGGCAACGCGCTCGCGGACCGCGGGGTCGAGACCCTGCGCGCGACGGTCCCCGCGGACCGGCCCAGCGCGGCGGAGTTCTTCACTGCGCACGGGTTCGCGCACCGCGGCACGCGTCGCAGCCCCGCCGGCGACGAGTCGATCGTCGTCGCAGACCCGCACGCGCTCACGTAACTCGCGAGCGCGACGTCGGAAAACGGGGTTTTTGCGTCGGCTTACTTCAGGCGCTCCTGGAGGAAGGAGGGGTGCGCCGCGGTGACGCCGTCGACGCCGAGCAGCTTCTCGGAGATGACGTCGCCGAGCTCGTCGCCGTCGCCGGCGCGGACCTCGGCCATCAGCATGTGGTCGCCGGAGGAGGTGTACAGCGCCTGGACCTCGTCGAGCGACTTCAGCTCGCGGGTTGCCTCCACGTACTGCCCCGAGTCCACGTCCATTCCGACCATCGCGATCGACTGCGACGAGAGCTTCTTCGGGTCGACCTCCGCGGAGTAGCCGACGATCACGCCCCGCTCCTCGAGGCGGTCGATGTACTTCCGCACCGTCGGTTTCGAGACGTCGGCCCGCTCGGCGATCTCTCCGCAGGACGCCTGCGCGTCCTCCTCTAACACGGAGAGGATCCGTTCCTCCGTCGATACGGTACTCATACCACTCCGTTTGTCACCAATGAAAAAATACCTTGCGAATCAAAAAACGAACGCACGGCGCCGTGAACGGTCGCCGGCCCCGCTCAGGCGTGTTTGTCGAGGAACATGTCGTGGGAACGCTCCCACTCGTAGTCGTCGTCCCAGTAGCGCTCGGCCAGCGGCTCCTCGGGCATCTCGCCGATTTCCTGCTTCTCGGCCCCGTAGGAGGGGCGCTCCTCGTCGACGTAGAAGCGGCCGGTGAGGACCTCGCCCTCGTACAGCGACTCCTCCGTCTCGCGCATCATCTCGGCGGCCTCGACGCGGTCCGTCTTGTCGAACTCGTAGTCGTCGGACTCGTTGACGTCGATGTACGGGACGTACTGGCGCGCGTCCTTGTTCCAGGTCGGACACTGGGTGAGGAAGTCGACGTGCGCGAACCCGTCGTGTTCGATCGCCTCGATGATGATCTCCTTCGCCTGGTTCGGGTTCACCGCGGCCGTCCGGGCGACGTAGGAGGCGCCGGCGTTCAGCGACATCGAGAGCGGCTTGATCGGCTCCTTGGCGCTCCCGTGGGGCTGCGTCTTCGACTTGTGGCCCTTCGGGCTGGTCGGGGAGGTCTGCCCCTTCGTGAGCCCGAAGATCTCGTTGTTGAAGACGATGTACGTCATGTCGTGGTTCTCCCGGGCCGTGTGGATGAAGTGGTTCCCGCCGATCCCGTAGCCGTCGCCGTCGCCGCCGGCGGCGATCACTTCGAGGTCGGGGTTCGCGAGCTTCGCGGCGCGGGCCACGGGCAGCGAGCGCCCGTGGATCGTGTGGAACCCGTACGTGTCGAGGTAGCTGTTCAGCTTGCCCGAACAGCCGATCCCCGTGCACAGCAGGGTCTCCTCGGGCGTGCGCCCGACCTCCGGCAGCGCCTGTTTCAGCGCCTTCAGGACGCTGAAGTCACCGCAGCCGGGACACCACGTCGGCTGCGGCTCCACGCCGGGGGTGTACTCGTCGCGGTCGATCTCTCGCTCCTCTCCGATCGCTGAAAACGTGCTCATTGGTTAGTCACCTGCGGCTGGGACGAAGGTGGTCTGATGGCCGGACGCGTCGCCGTCGCCCTCGACGATCGCGGCCTCGAACCCGTCGACGACCTCCGCCGGCTCGAACGGGTTCCCGTTGTACTTCAGCAGGCTCGACAGCTTCTCACCGTACTGACCGAGGTTCTTCTGGACGAGCCCGCGGAACTGTCCGGACGCCGTCATCTCGACGACGAGGACCTCGTCGACGCTCTCGACGAACTCCCTGACCTGCTCGGTCGGGAACGGGAGCATGTCGGAGACGCCGTACGACTTCACCGAGATCCCGGCGTCGTTGAGGCGACCGACCGCCTCCTCGACGGTCCCCTGCTGGCTGCCGAACGTGAGGATGCCGTACTCGGCGTCCTCGGGGCCGGCGTACGAGCCCGTGTCCTCCTGATCGAGGTCGTCGCGGATCGCCTCCAGCTTCTGGGTCCGCCGGTCGATCTGCGCGACGCGGTTGTCGGGCGACTCGGCGATGTGCCCGGTGGGGTCGTGCTCGTTGCCGGTCGCGAGGAAGCGACCGCCCTTCTGGCCGGGGATCGACCGCGGGGAGACGCCGTCCTCGACGTCGTGCTGGAACCGGTGGAACTTCCCGTCGGGCGAGTGCGGCTCGTCGGCGAGCGCGTCCTCGGAGAGCGTCTTCCCGAGCGTCGGGTTCGGCTCGCGGTCGAAGTGGCTCTTCGGGACGTTCTTCAGTTCGCCGCCGAGCTTCTGGTCGTACAGCAGGATCGTCGGGATCTGGTACTCGTAGGCCAGCCGGAAGGCGATCCGCGACTGCTCGTACGCCTCCTCGACGGTCCCGGGCGCCAAGACGACGCGCTGGGAGTCGCCCTGCGAGGTGTAGAGGACGTGTTCGAGGTCGGACTGCTCCGGCTTCGTCGGCATCCCGGTCGAGGGGCCGGCGCGCATGGCCTCGACGAGGACGACGGGCGTCTCCGTCATCTCCGCGAGCCCGAGCGGCTCCGACATCAGCGCGAACCCGCCGCCGGAGGAGCCGGACATCGCCTTCACGCCGGCGTGCGAGGCGCCGACCGCGAGCGCGGCCGCCGCGATCTCGTCTTCCACCTGCTCGGAGATCCCCCCGAGCTTCGGCAGGTTCTGCGTCATGATGGTGAACACCTCGGTCCACGGCGTCATCGGGTAGCCGGCGATGAACCGGCAGCCCTCGTCGATGGCGCCGTAGGAGATGGCGTCCGAGCCGGACATGAGCAGCTGGGTCTCGTCGTGTTCGCCCGTCGGTACCGACACGTCCGGGGCGTCCACGTCGTACTCCTCTTTGACCTGATCGTACGCGATCTGGAGGATCTCGAGGTTCGGCTCGAGGATCTTCTCCGGCATCGCGTCGCGCATGAGGTCCTGGACGTGGTCGAGGTCCATCCCGGTCAGCGCGCAGGTCGCGCCGACGCCGGCGGTGTTCCGCATGACCTCACGCCCCTGATCGCGGGCGAGCCCGCGGAGGTCGAGGGGGTACACGTGCCAGTCGTTCTCCTCGGCGCGCTCCTCGAAGTCCGGAATCTCCGAGGCGTCGAGGAGCCCCTCGTCGTAGACGATGACCCCGCCCTCGCGGAGCTCGTCGAGGTTCTCCGAGAGCGGCTTGATCTCCTCGTTGCCGTAGACGGCCTCCTCCTGCGGGTTGCGGGCGAACGAGTCGCCCAGCGCGAGCAGGAAGTTGTAGCCGTCGCCTCGGGATTCGACGGGGCCCGCCGACGCGCGGACCTCGGTGTAGGTGTGACCGCCGCGGATCCGCGACGGGTAGTGCCGATGCGTGAAGACGTTGAGCCCCGATCGCATCAAGGCCTTCGCGAAGTTCTGGCTTGTCGAAGCGATCCCGTCACCGGACCCCCCCGATATCCGCCAGATGAGTTCGTCGTCAGTCATAGTGGTGTGTGAGCCCGAGTGGGCCTCGTGGTCGGAAGTTGTGTTGGTTCCCTCTTAGGGCTTGCTATGGAATCCCAAGGGACAATCATGAAGGTCTATTAGGGTGCCACGCTGTCCCACGCCGCCGACCGGGGTTCCGCGCCCTTTTACTTCGACGCGCGCCGAGCGCTCGCATGCTCACGTTCATCGGGCTCGGCCTCTACGACGAGCGCTCCGTCACCGTCGAGGGACGGGAGGCGCTGCGCGAGGCCGACCGCGTCTTCGCGGAGTTCTACACCAGTCGGCTCGTCGGCGCCGACGTCGCCGACCTGGAGGCGCACCACGACGTCGAGATCGAGGTCCGGGACCGCGCCGGCGTCGAGCGCGACCCGGAGCCGATCTTGGAGGCCGCCGAATCCGGCGACGCGGCGTTCCTCACCGCCGGCGACACGATGATCTCGACCACCCACACCGACCTCCGGCTTCGCGCCGAGGAGCGGGGGATCGACACGCGGGTGATCCACGGCGTCACCGCGCAGTCGGCGGCGTCGAGCCTCACCGGCCTCCAGAACTATCGGTTCGGCAAGGCGACGACGCTCCCGTTCCCGTACGCGCACGGCGGCGACGACGTGCCCGCGAGCGTGATCGAGACGATCGAGGCGAACCGGGAACGCGGCCTCCACACCGTCGTCTACCTCGACATCAAGGTCGGCACGGGGCCGACCGGACCGGACCCCGACCACGAGGAGTACATGACCGCGGACGTCGCCGCCCGGTTACTCGCCGACAACTGGGGCGACGAGCTCGCGGTCGTCGTCGCGCGCGCCGGCTCGCCGGACGCGGTCGTCGCGGCCGACCGCCTGAGCGCGCTCGCCGAGCGCGAGTTCGGCGACCCGCTCCACCTGCTCGTGATCCCCGGCGACCTCCACCACGTCGAGGCGGACGCCCTCGTCGGCCTCGCCGGTGCTCCGGAGTCGCTCGTCGAGGAGTGAGTCCCTCGCGGTCGGACCCCGCGGCGGTCGGACCCCGCGACCGCCTCCTGCCGACCGGACGTTTGATTACCGTGCCTCGCGTTACCACGCTCCATGAACGACGTGCCCGTCGACCGGCTCATGTCGACCGACCTCACGACGATCGAACGCGGGGCCGCCGCGGCCGACGCGGCGAAGCGGATGCGCGACACTGGCGTCAGTTCGATCCTCGTCGTCGAGTCCGACGGGACGCTGGCCGGGCTGATCACCGCCACGGACTTCGTCGCGCTCGTCCGCGACAACGACCCGAAGGACCGGACGCCGGTCGAGGCGTTCATGACCACCGACGTCGTCACGGTGGGTCGCGAGGACACGGTCGCCGAGCTGGCGGAGCCGACCGCACACGGGTACACCCACCTCCCGGTGACCGACGCCGACGGCAGGCCGATCGGGATGGTGTCGACGACGGACCTCACCGCGCACCTCTCGAAGGCGCGGTGACGGGCCGGAACCGCGGCGCCCGCCCCGCGTTGTGCGTTCCGGAAGAGTAATGTGACACGGTAACACACGACGAGGCATGGATCTCGACGACAGGACCCGCGTCGCGGACGTGATGTCGACCCCGCTGGAGACGATCGGCGCGTCCGCGCCGATCCGGGAAGCGGCGAAGCGGATGCGTGACGACGGCATCAGCGCGCTCGTCGTGACGACCGGCGGCGGCTGTATCGTCACGCAGAGCGACGTCGTCGGCGCCGTCGCCGACGGGCT
This sequence comes from Halorubrum sp. Atlit-26R, assembly GCF_003666015.1. Lineage (GTDB taxonomy): Archaea > Halobacteriota > Halobacteria > Halobacteriales > Haloferacaceae > Halorubrum. Next base: position 155,953 of record NZ_QPLT01000004.1, on the reverse strand, counting down.
CGACCCGGAGACGACGGCGGTCCGCGACGTGATGACCGAGGACGTGGAGACGGTGACGCCCGACCTCATGATGCAGGAGGTCGCCGCGATGATGACGATGTACGGCGTGAAACACCTCCCGGTGGTCGACGACGACTACGTCGGCATGGTCTCGTCGACGGACATCGCCGAACACCTCTCCTGAGGGCGAGAGTTCCCGACTCACCCCGATTTCGTGGCGAAACCGATCAGAGCAGCAGCAACGGTATCCCCGCGATCACGCCCACGGCGATCAGCAGGAGGTTCCACAGGAACACCGGCCGCACCAGTTCGCGCGCGATGCTCGCCGCGAAGGCGGTCTTGATCAGGATGCTGGCGGCCGTGCCGGCGACCACGCCCGCGACCGCGGTGTCGACCCCGATCTGTCCGGTCCCGAGCAGCGAGACGGCCGTGGTGGTCGAGGTCCCCGACGACACCAGCCCGGCGAGGAAGGAGGTGACGACGAACCCGCCCGCGCCGAACGTCTCCTCGGCGACCGCCGAGACGAGCAGCACGACGAGGAAGAGCGCGCCGAACGTGAGCGCGTTGCCGAGGCTGAACGGGGAGGTGAGTTCCGCTTCCATGTTCGTCCGCCAGTCGCTTCGCCACACCGCGACGCCGATCCCCGCCAGCGTGATCGCGCCGAGGGGCACTCCGACGACGAGCGCCGCCTCCGGGACGAAGACGGCGACCACCGCGGCGTTGCGGAAGGCCATGGCCGCGTTCGCGAGGAGGATCGACCCCACCGCGATCTCGCGCAGGTCCGCCCGTCCCTTCGCGCGCTTCGCCATCTCGGCGACGACCGCGGTCGAGTTGACGAGCCCGCCGAAGAAGCCCGTCACCGCGTAGCCGCGCCCCTGGTACCGCTTCACCAGCACGTAGTTGACGAAGCCGATGGCGCTGACCGCGACCACGAGCGACCAGACGAGCCGCGGCTGGACCGCGTTCCACGGGTCGATCGTCTCCGCGGGGAGGAGGGGGAAGACGACGAACGCGAGGATGGTGAACTCCACCGCGCTGCGGACCTCCTGCCGGGAGAGCCCCCACGCGAACGCGTGGAGCTCCCGCTTCAACACGAGCAGCAGCGACGAGAGCACGGCGACCGTCACCGACTCGATGAAGAGTCCCTCCGCGACGAGGACGCCGACTCCGTACGCGACGAGCATCGACGCCGACGTCGTCAGCGAGAGCCCGTCGACGTCGGCCTCGACGAAGCTCCGGACCGCTAAAAGCACCGCGCTGGCGACCACCAACACCCCACCGACGACGAGCAGCCCCGGCTCGCCGAGCAGCGAGAACACCGCGGCCGCGAGGCTGACGAGCGCGAACGTCCGGATCCCCGCCGACTTCTGGGACCACTCGCGCTCTAACCCGAGGAACATGCCGAGCGCGGTCGCGAGCACCAGCTTGGCGACGTTCGTCTCCAGGTAGACGAACGGGTCGACCCCGCTCAGCACCGGCGAACACCCCGTCGCGGCCGGGCTCCGCGGCCGGAGCCCGGCGGTCCGTCCCGCGTCCTCGCAGTCATGGTCGCTCGTACCCGTCCCCAACGTCTATAGCTTGCTATATAGCACTATGTATCCTCGGGATTACTCCGGGACACGACCGCCCTCGATCGCCCGCGGGTGCCGTCGTCCGGCCTCCGAGCTACCGGTTCGTCGGCTCGCGCGGCAGGTCGAGCGACTCCGTCAGGTCGTGTTCATCGCCGGTGATGAGGTAGAGGACGTCCTCTAAGATCACCGCGAGCTCGGGCAGCTCGCGCACCGCGAGGAAAGTGATCGCGATGAGCGCCACGACCGCCAACAGCTGGCTCATGATCCGGTCGGAGATGAGGAAGGAGACGCGGTACGGGTCGGTCGCGCCGAACATCGTCAACACCAGGTCCGGGTACCAGTGCATGTACTGGTTACCCGCCACCACCGAGATGAACGTCGTCCGGAGGATGTTGAGGACGTAGATGAGCGGGAGCGACACCGCGAGCGCGCGGAGCTTCCGGGAGAGCGGCGCCTCGACGGCGGCCACGAGGCCGCCGAAGATGGCCATGCTCCCGAGCCCCGTACACGCCAGCACGATGTGGATGATGACCGTGTGGCCGTCGTCGAGCGTCCACGAGTACGCCGCCTCGTACCCCTCGTTGCTCGTCACCGCCTCGGGCGCGTAGCCGAGCAGATCGATGAGCGCCCCGGTCTGCGAAGCCACGATTTCGATGAGGATCCGACGGGGCTCCGGCACCGCGACCCCGGCGAACGTGAACGCCGGGATCGTCTCGAACGGGAGGTAGATGAACAGCATGATCGCGATGGCCCGGGTGAGGGTGAAAAGCGACGCCCGCCCGTCGTACAGGAGGTACCCCGCGTACACGCTGGCCGGAAAGCCGACGAGCGCGAGGATCGACTCCACGTAGCTCTGGTGTTCGAACGCGAAGTACGGTACCGTCGACAGCCAAAAGAGTCCGAACAGCGCCCACGTTGCGGCCGCGAGCGTCCGCCCCGCGGACAGTCCGCGGCTGTCGAGCAGCCACGCCGTCGCGAAGAGGATCGCGACGATCCACGCGAACGTGAACGTGTCGGGGATCACGCTCAACACCGCCGGCGCGCCGTGGCCGAACATATCCGTTTCGTCCGTCGTCGTCGAATAAAGCCCTTGTCGTTGCGTGCGAGACCGATGTCAGAGCGCCGGACCGTTCCGTCGCGGCTCCGCCGTCCGTCGCGCCGCTCGCTCAATTTGAGGAGCTAGCGCTCCTCGCTGTCGAGCACGCGGATCTGGTCGCCGCGGACCGTCACCGGAATCGGGACAGTCGCCTCGTACAGCTCGACGGTCACCTGGTCTTTCCCCTCGTCGATCCGCTGGACGCGCGCCTTCTCGCCCTTGAACGGGCCGGCGATCAGCTCGACGATGTCGCCCTCGCCGATCCCCTCCACGTCCGGGGTCGGCGAGAGGAAGTGCTCGACCTCGGAGAAGGGGCTCTCGGCGGGGCCGTCGCCGCCCTGAATGACGCCGCGGGCGTGCGGAATCTCGTCGAGGATCCGCCCGAAAGCGGTCCCGTCGGTCGCCTCGACCATCACGTAGCTCGTGAGCTGGTCGGGGGCGATGACGGCCTGGATCTCCGGCGCCTCCTTCTCGGCGATCATGTCGGCGACCGTCCGCTCCTGGCTCGCCGTCGTCTTGACCGAGTAAATCGGCATTACGCGCCGACCCCCGGGAGCAGGCTCATGATCGCGAAGATCAGGAAGCCGATGAACCCGATGAGCAGAATGCCGGCGCCGGCGATCTTCGACACCTGGAGGAATTCGTCGGTGCTCGGCGTGCTCGCCAGCTTCAGCACCCGAATGTAGCTGTTGAGGTCGTACGGAACGTCCATGTTGCGAGCAGATTCGAGACGAGACGGTTTTTACCTTTTGATGCGGGCCCGAGTCGGGCGGCCACGCGACCGCGGTCGCCCGGCCGCGCGAGGCGACCGACTCCGTCGTCCGGCGCCCGTTACTCGACGTAGTCGATGTCCTCGACGTCGCTCGGCGCGCCGCCCTCCGGCGGCTCGCCGTTGCTCCCGTAGATCTGCGGCGACTCGACGCCGGTCACGACGATCATCGTCCGCATCTCGCCCTCCAGTTCGTCGTCGACGGAGGTCCCCCAGATGATCCGCGCGTCGGGGTCGATCCGGTCGTAGATCTCCTCGACGACGCCCTCCGCCTCCTCGATGGACATGTCGGTGCCGCCGGTGACGTTGACGAGGGCGGAGTTCGCGCCGGAGATGTCGACGTCGAGCAGCGGCGAGCGCAGCGCGGACTTCACGGAGTCCTGCGCCTTCGAGTCGGAGTCGGACTCGCCGAGCCCGATCATCGCGACGCCGCCCTTCTCCATCACGGTGCGGACGTCGGCGAAGTCGAGGTTGACGAGCCCGGGCATCGTGATCAGCTCGGTGATCCCCTTCACAGAGCGCATCAGGACCTCGTCGGACACCTTGAACGCCTGCCGGACCGGGAGCTTCCCGACCGCGTCGAGCAGGCGGTCGTTGGGGACGACGATGACGGTGTCGCTCACGTCGCGGAGCCGCTCTAAGCCGGCCTCGGCGTTCGTCCGGCGCACCTCGCCCTCCGCCGTGAACGGCGTCGTGACGATGGCGATGGTGAGCGCGCCCGACTCGCGGGCCGCCTTCGCGACGACCGGCGCCGAGCCGGTCCCGGTGCCGCCGCCGAGCCCGGCGGTGACGAACACCATGTCGGAGCCGTCGATGGCGTCCTGGATCTCCTCTTGGGACTCGATGGCGGCCTCCTCGCCGACCTGCGGGAGCGAGCCCGCGCCGCGCCCCTGCGTCTTCTGCTGGCCCATGAGGATCTTCGTGTCGGCCTCGATGTTGACGAGGTGCTGGACGTCGGTGTTCGCCGCGACCAGCTTCGCGCCGTGGATCCCCTCCTCGGTCATGCGGTTGACCGTGTTGCCGCCGGCGCCCCCGCAGCCGACGACCGTGATGTTCGTCTGGAGGTCCTGGAGGACGTCCTGCAGCTCGTCGTCGGTCATCGTCCCGGTCTGCGGCGGCGCGCCGGCGCTCCCCCCGGCGGCGCTCTCGCCGGCTCCCCCGGCGTCGTCTGCGGGGGCCTCTTCGGCTTCGTCGATGGCGTCCTCAACGATGGAGTCCATTATGTGGTGAGGTTGCGACCCGGACGTATTTATTTTTGCCCGTTCGTCTGACTCGCGTCAGACACCGAAATCCCCGGCGTTCGCGGCCGACCCGAGCACGTACGGCTCCCGCGGGCGAGCTGACGCTGCCGCGGGCGTTTATAAATTATTTCAGGCCGGAGCCGTCGATCGGGAACCGGTCCGTGCGCGTCCGCGACACGTCCTCCGGCTCGACGGCCTCGCCGTCGACCTCGACGGCCTCGCCGTCGGCGAGCCGACCGAACGCCGGCCCCTCCGGGACGCCCCGCTCGGCGGCCAGCGACGGGTCGAACGCCCTCTCGCTTGCGACGACCGCGCCCTCGTCGGGCGACACCTCGACCGCGTCGTATCCCGTTTCCAGCACGTCCGCCAACCCCTCGACGAGGTCCGCGTACCCGGGCGTCTCGGGGTCTGTCGCGAACGCGACGCGCCCGGCCGCACGAGTACCGCCCTGCTCCGTGTCGAACGCGACGGCGACGCGCTCGACCGCCGCGCGAGCCGCGTCGGCGTCAAGTCCCTGTGCCCGCGAGAGCAGTTCGTCCGGGAGGTCGCGGACGCGGACCTCGTCGGCGATCCCGTCGCCGCGCTGCTCGCCGGCCAGTCTCGGTTCGACCGCGCCGAACCGCAGCCCCTCGTCGACGGGACCGATCTCTGCCTCCAGGTGCTCGACGAGCGGGAGCGGGGCGTCGCCGACCTCACGGACCCACGTCTCGCTCACCACCCGATGGCCGAGATCCTCGACGACCGCGGCGAGCTCGGGACGGTCGCCGTCGATCACGGCGCGTTCGGCCCGACTCCGATCGAAGGCGGCCGCTATCACGTCGCGGTTCGCTTCCGGCGCGCCGAGGTCGGCGAGCGCCCAGTCGGCGCCGACGTGCCCCACCGCCCACTCGGTCTCGCGGACGATCCGGGTGAACCGCGGCGCGTAGTGACCGCCGCCGAAGCCGACGACGTGGCGGGGCCGACCCTCGGCGTCGGGCAGGTCCGCTCCGGTCCCCCGCAGATCGAGGACCGCCCGCGCGACTGCCCGGGCCGCGTCCGGGTCCTCCCACTGCGGCTCGTCGGAGCCGAGTTCGACGAACAGGGAGGGGACCGAGACGTCCGTCGGGCCGTGGTGCGTACATTCGATCCCGACCTCGTACCCGTCCGGCGCGTGTCGCGCGAGCGCCTCGACGACGCGCTTCTCGGCGCCGGGCGCCGCCCGCGCCAGCGACTCGGGTTCGCCGCCGTACTCGGCGCCGCCGAAGTTCCCGGTGACGTGTGCGGTGAGGAGCTTCCCGGTCTCGCCCGAGTGCCGGGAGACGAACGCGAGGAACTCGGGGTCGCAGTCGAACGCGGCGGTCGGGTCCGACAGGCGGATGTGGAGCTCGTCGAACTCGCGGAGCTCGAAGCCCTCGGTCCGGTAGTAGGTCCCGCCCCCGTCGGCGTCGGGGAGCGCGTCATCCTCCCGGGCCTCCCAGTCGCCGACCTCCAACAGCCGCTCGCCGATGTGCGCCGAGGCGCCGTCGGCCCGGCTGACGACGATCGCTATCACGTCACCGGCTCCGCCGCCCGCGACCGAATACCCGTCGGTTCGCGCGCCCCTCAGCCCCGTTCCTCGGACGCCCGCACGCCGTCCGTCGTCACGGGAGCAACAGGTAGACGAAGACCCCGTAGCCGACCGTGAGGACCGCGCCGTCGACGCGGGTGATCCGCTCGCGGTACGCCATCACCCCGACGATGGCGGCCGTGAACGCGAGCAGCGCGGGGAACTCGAAGCCCCGGACGCCCGGCGCGACGCCGATGGGGGTCACCACCGCGACGATGCCGATGACCGCGAGGATGTTGTAGATGTTCGAGCCGACGACGTTGCCGACGCTGAACTCCGCCTCGCCGCGCACCGCGGCCACGACGCTCGCGGCCAGCTCCGGCAGCGACGTGCCGAGCGCCAACACTGTGAGCCCGATGAAGATGTCTGAGAAGCCCGCGGCCGCCAGAAGCGACTCGCTGCCGTCGATCAGCCACTGCGAGCCGAGGACGAGCGCGGCGATCCCGGCGACGACGATCGCGGCGTCGCGGAGCTTCGCGTCGGGCATCTCGTCACGCTCGCTGTCGGTGATCGCCGACTGGTTCTCCTGGACGCGCCGCAGGACCGCGGCGGTGAACGCGACGAGCGCCGCGAGCAGCACCGCGCCGTCGAACAGGCCGATCCGGCCGTCCCAGCCGAGGCCGACGAGCAGCACCGCGGCCAGCACCATGAACGGCACGTCCCGGCGGAACACGGTGTCGGAGACGTCGAGCGGGCGGATGATCGCCGAGACGCCCAACACGAGCCCGATGTTCGCGATGTTCGAGCCGACGATCGCGCCGAGGCCGATGTCGGTCGACACCGTGACGGCGCCGAGGAGCGAGACGAAGAGTTCCGGGGCGGTCGTCGCGAACGCGACGACGGTGACGCCGACGGTCGACGCCTTCAGCCCGACGGCGAGCGCGAGGTCCCTCGCGCCCGCGACGAGCAGTTCGGCGCCGGCGTACAGGAGGGCGACGCCGCCGGCGATCAGCAGCAGTTCGACGAGTGGCGACCCGGGCAGCACGGCTCCCGGTTCGCAACGCCGTTTCAAAAGGCTCGTGATCCCCGGTCGGGGGACGGCCGCGGCTGATCGCTTCGCGGTCGGGCGCCCGTCTCTCGCCTTCGGCGTCGATTCAGGCGTGTGCCGACCGGAACTCGCCGTGTTTTACGCCGATCGCGAACGCGAGCGCGCCGAAGACGAGCATCGACGGGACGACCATCATCAGCGTCGTCTGGAGGGGCATCATCCCCGCGCCGATGAGGCCGCCGGCGCCGATCGCGACGATCAGTACGAGGATCGCTGCCGCGCGTGGAAGGTCGAACTCCATGGACCGGGTACGTCGCGAGCGAGCCTAAACGTTCGGTCCGCGGGACGGGTTCCGGGTCCCAGAACCGACCGCGCTCACGCCTCGATAATCTCGTCGTCCTCGTCGTCGGGGACCCGGATCTCGCCGTCGAGCGCGACCGTTGCCTGCCCGCCGACGCGGACGCCCTCCGCCTCGACGCGGACGCGGACGTGGCCCGGCCGGTCGACGAAGTGGCCCTGTTCGAACCGGAACTCGTCGGGTTCGTCGCCGTCGAAGGCGTCGACGCGGCGGAGGTACCCCCCGACCGCCCCGCTCGCGGTGCCCGTGACCGGATCCTCGGGGATGCCGAGCGACGGCACGAATGCCCGGCCGTGGAGCGTCGAGTCCGCGTCGAGCGCGTCGAAGGTGAACGCGTACACGCCCGCGACGTCGAACTCCTCGGAGAGCGCCTCGACCGCGTCGTCGTCCGGGTCGGCCTCGCCGAGCCGCTCCAAGAAGTTCACGGGGACGACGAGGAACGGCAGCCCGGTCGACGCCACCGCGACGGGGAGGTCCGCGCCCACGTCGCGCAGCGCGGCGGGGTCGACCCCGAGCGCGGCCGCCACTCGGTCGAGGTCGACGTCGACGACCTCCACGCTCGGCGCCTGCTGTCGCATCCAGACGGTGCCGTCGTCGTCGACCGCGACCGCGACGTCGCCGACGTTCGTGCGGACAGTGCGCTCGCCGCCGTCGATCGCCCCCTCGGCGAACAGGGCACCGTAGGTCGCGATCGTGGCGTGCCCGCAGAGGTCCACCTCCGTCGTCGGCGAGAAGTAGCGGAGCCGGTCGTCGGCCGCGCCGTCGCCGGCCGACTCATCGCCGTCACCGGCCGCCCCGTCGCCGTCGGCCAGGAACGCCGTCTCCGATGCGCCGAGTTCCGCGGCGACCGCGGCCATCTGGTCGTCGCTCAGCCCCTCGGCGTCCGGGACGACGCCCGCGGCGTTCCCGGTCAGCGGCTCAGCGGCGAACGCGTCGACGAGCAGCGCGCGTCGGGTCTCCATGTCGGACCCTCCGCGGGTCACGGACAAAAAGCCTCCCGAGCCGCTCCGGGGCCGTCAGACGGCGTTCCGGCGCAGCGGCCGGTCGCGTTAAGTTAGTACTCACCTAGCTGCTGTCATGCGATTTTTTGTAGTGTTCTGGAATGTTGTAGCGGATCGTGTTCTGAGGATCAACGAGAAGGAGAACTGAGAAGGCAGATCCAGTTTCTCCCGGAGTTACTACCTATCTTGAGTATATAAATCGGCTTTCCAAAACTCGCGGGATACTCTTACCGTCTTGCGTTTCTGCTTAACTTAACGCGACCCAGCGGCCGATGTCAATCCTTTTGCCTTCGACCGCGGATGGGTGTGTATGGGCCTCTTCGACCGGCTGCGTGGGAGCGAGACGCCGCGGGTGGCGTTCATCGGGATCGACGGCCTCTCGTACCGGCTCGTCGCCGACAACCCGGAGACGTTCCCGACGCTGTCGGCGATCGCGGACGACGGCGAGGGCGGACGGATCGACAGCATCGTCCCCGCGGAGTCGAGCGCGTGTTGGCCGAGCCTCACGACGGGAAAGAACCCGGGCGAGACGGGCGTGTACGGCTTTCAGGACCGCGAGGTCGGATCCTACGACACGTACGTGCCGATGGGCCGCGACGTTCAGGCCCCCCGTGTGTGGGACCGCGCGACCGACGCGGGGTTCGACGCGACCGTGATGAACGTCCCAGTCACGTTCCCGCCGCAGCGGACCGTCCAGCGGATGGTCTCCGGCTACCTCTCGCCCGACCTCGACGCGGCCGCGCATCCCGAGGAGCTCCGGGAGAACCTCACCGAGAGCGACTACCGGCTGTCGGTCAACGCGAAGCTCGGCCACAAGGAGGACAAGAGCGCGTTCTTCGAACACGCCCGCGAGACCCTCGACGCCCGCGCCGCGGCCTTCGAGCGGTACGTCGAGCGCGACGACTGGGACCTCTTCGTCGGCGTCTTCACCGCTCCCGACCGCGTCAACCACTTCCTGTGGGGCGACTACGAGGACGGCGGGACGTACCGGGAGGAGCTGCTCTCGTTCCACGCCGCCTTAGACGAGCACGTCGGCTCGATCCGCGAGGCGCTCCCGGACGACGTCACGCTCGTCGTCGGCTCGACGCACGGGTTCCGGCGGCTGCGCTACGACGTCTACTGTAACGAGTGGCTCGAACGCGAGGGGTGGCTCTCCTACGCGGACGACGACCACGACGCGCTCGCCGACATCGACGACGACGCCCGCGCGTACTCGCTCGTCCCCGGCCGCTTCTACCTCAACGTGGAGGGCCGCGAGCCGAACGGCGTCGTCCCCGAGTCCGAGTACGAGGAGACGCGCGCGGAGCTGCGCGATGCGCTGGAGTCGTGGACCGGTCCCGACGGGAACCCCGTGGCCGACCGCGTCGTCGACCGCGAGACGGTGTTCCGGGGCGACCACGCGGCCATCGCCCCCGACCTCGTCGTCCTCCCGAACGACGGCTTCGACCTCAAGTCCGGGTTCCGCCCGCACGACGAGGTGTTCGACCCCGACGGACCCCGGACCGGGATGCACGCCTTCGACGACGCCGCGCTGTTCGTCGACCACCCGGACGCGACGATCGAGGACGCCGACCTCCTCGATGTCGCCCCCACCCTCCTCCGACTACTCGACATTGACTACGGCCGCACGGACTTCGACGGGGCCTCCCTGGTCTGAGTCGGCCGAGAGTCCTCTCGCGGCGACCGCTTCCCCCCCGAGACGGTCGACCGCATTGAAGTGGGCCCGTCCCCACCGGTCGGTATGGAGCGCACCCCCGACGGGACTCCCGTCGGCGTCGACGACCCGTACGCGGTCGCCGGCGTCTGCGACCACCTCACCGACGACGGCCGCTGTCGGTTCGCGCTGACGCGGGCCGGTGACGACCGCGAGTTCGCGGCGGCCCGGCGCGCGGACGGGTACGACTGCCACGTCGGCGCCGACGGCGAGTGGCCCAGGTGCCCGCACTACCGGTCGACGACGGACGGGCGCGAGTGCCACCGATGCGGACTGGCGGAGGTCCGGCTGGCGCACGACGACGCCCGACCGCTGGTGGAGGAGCACCACCTCTCGTACGGCGACGCCGATTCCTCCGCACCCGGCGCCTCAGAATCGGACGACTCAGAATCCGACGGCGCCGGCCCCCACGAGATCACCGTCGCGCTGTGTCGCTGGTGTCACACGAAGGTCCACAAGTCGTTCGCACGGATCGACGACGACGCCGTCCCCGATCCCGAGGCGATCGCGGCCCGCGAGAGCCGCCGGAGCAAGGAGCAGTCGGAGTCCGCGTTCGAGACCGCGAGCGAGCGGTTCGACCGGCAGGAGTAGCGGGACAGAACGGGGAGGGAAACGTCGGTCGACGCGTCGACTCAGTTGTCCGATTTCGGCCGGATCAGGTTCGCCAGCGCGACGAGCAGCCCGAGGAACCAGCCGAGCGGAACGGAGATGCCGATCCACATCAGCACGTAGCCGAGACCGGGAGCACCCCACTGTTGTCCGAACGTGTCCAGATCGAACGCGCCCTGAAGCGTCTCGTTGATCCCGCCGACCGTAAGGAACGTGTCGAGGATCCACTGCGCGAGTTGGGAGCTCGGTGGGAGGATTATTTCACCGATTGCCGGTGTGATCACTGCCGCGACGACCGGCGGCAGGAATATCGCCGTCATCGCGAACGGATAGGCGAGGAAGACGCTGACGAACCGACCGCCGACCTTCGAGAAGCCGGCCGCAAGCCCGGCAGAGACGACTGCAACGATGCTGGCTAGCCCGATGACGAGCATGATGTCCGTCGGCAGTTGGAAATGGGCGAGGAGCGTCAATGAACCCCACACGACGGTCGCGACGATCACCGCGCCGAGCACGCCGAAGCGCGTGACCGCGGAGTCGAGCTTCGCCGCGTAGAAGCGCGTGGCGAACCCGACGAGCAGGAGGGGGTACGCGACCGCGACGAGCGGCGCGCCCAGCACCGCCCAGAGGTAGTAGCCGACCGACTGGACGGCCGTCTCGGGCTTCCACTTCCCTAAGACGGCGCTCGGGTCGAGCTGCCGCGGGAAGACCACCTCCATCCACGTCTCGTGGAGGCGAACCACGTCTAAGAAGAGCGCTTCCACCAGCCCGGTTTGTCCTCGTCGTTCCATTTGCCTCACGTCGCGCGCGGCCCGACGTGAACTTTGTGCCTTCGGCTGCGGGGTTCTCGCGACCGATAGACGCGTCGATAGGCTTAAAGAACCGTGTAGACCTACCGGAACACATGAAACGACGTGGACTGCTCGCGGCACTCGCGGCGTCGACCTCGGTCGCTATCGCCGGGTGCGCCGGCGAGGACGGGAGCTACGAGTTCGACGCGGAACCGGCGCGCGTTCCCGAGTCCGCGTACGCGGAGGGCTACTCCGGGGAGGATCCGGAATCGTACACCATCGACCGCGAGTTCAACGTCACTGGCGTGAACGCGAAGGTCACGGCGACGACGTGGGTCGCCCGGTACACCAACTCGACGACCCAGTCGGCGCTGTTCGTGGCGAGTACGCCGAACGCCTCCGTCGCCGGCCAGTCGGTCAATCCGCTCGTCAGGGTGGAGGGCGCGGATCTCATCCGACGGCTCCTCAACCAGATCAATCAGCAGGACGTCGGCGGCGGCAACGCCGACATCCAAACGGACGACATCGAGGAGCGCGGCGAGGAGACTCGGACGATCCTCGGCGAAGAGACCACCATCCCGGTCTTCGAGACGACGATCAGCGCCGACGTCGAGGGGACGGGTAACTCGACCGGATCCGTCGAAGACGTCCCCGTTCTCCTGTACATCGCTACCGTCCAACACACCGCGGACGGCGCGGACAGCGAAGACGCGATCGCGATGGTCGGCGTCCACCCGGAACAGGCGTCCCAGCGCGAGCAGTTGCTCTCGATGATGGAAGCGGTCGAACACTGACCCGCCCCGGCGACTCGCCTCTCCGCTCTTCTCTCCCTCAGGTTTCGGTCGTCCCGCACGAATCTCCGACCACGACCCGGTTACGAGGCGACGCAGTCATGCGATTATTTCTTCGAACGGAAGCTTTCACGTCCGTAAGTCACTTATAAGCGATCGACCCGAGTGAGAGATCCCGCGGTGTGACAAGAGGCGCTTCGCGGGGCCTGGCCGACTACTGACGCCGCGCCGCCCCGAGAGCGACCGCTCTGGCATCCGTGGCTCGTTCGCTATGATCCGGACGCGATCGCTTCGATGGCTGTGGGTCGTCGTCGTAATGAGTGCTGTGGTGGGCGCCGTTGTCTTACTAATTATCTCTGGGACATTCGCAGCCTCCGCACAACTATGGGATGTAGATAGTGCGAGCGATCTTGAAATTGGATCCGAACAGCAGCAAGTAGTCACCAATATCGAAGTTCTTGACTCTAACGAGCCTGTCGAGATTCATGTTGGAGCTCTTGTTGACTCTGGCGCAGAGTTAGATCACAACGCGACATCCTATCGAATAGACATTGATGAGAAAACGAATAGCTCAGAGGTGTATATAGAAAACCCGAACAGCTCAAATGCGACCGTTGTCGTGTCTGCTTCAGCAATTTCCAGTCCTGGCCGGTTTGATCTATACATCAACAATATAGATACAACAAATGTTAGTAAATACGATGAAGAAGGAGCAAAAATAAATCGCGATCTTTCATATACCGCTGAACAGGGAGGAAAGAAAGCATCTGTTAGTTTTACCATATCTTCTCTTGGATCTATCGAATTCAAATCTGACACGTATAACCAATCTACACAATCTGTTTTCTACGATTACTCCGCAAACAACAATCAAAGTCTAAACACTGCTGTAACAATTTGGAAGGAGAAGCAAGATGGGGGCCTAGGAGAGAAAATCAAAACTGTAGAGACATCTAGTAAAAATATATCGCTCAGAGACACTAATATCGAAGGTGAAACAAAGATAATAATTGGTCTTCACTCTTCACCGGACAAGCACGGTTTCAATGCGATCTACGCTTTAGATTCAACAACTATCAATGTCTCTGTGCCTGCTCAACTCATAGGTGGTCCATTTTATTACAGCAGAACTGACGTGGATAAGGGGTCTAATGGTACTCTCCTGTTCGAATTCAACACGAATATATCCCGTTCTCAGGGATATATAACTACTAAATTATCCAACAATAGGACAGGAAATATCTCTATTAAAAACAACCCAGAGGCGTTTGACATAAATGGTGAGTTTCTGTATGTTTATCCCCCGACCGCAGCCAACATTTCTACTCAAGATATTCAACCAGTGATCAACAATATCGAAGTTGGTGGTATTGTCTCCACATCAAGTAGTAATCCGTTCAAAAACCAATTTAGTTCTCCTGTTCGTGTAGATAATTTAGTCTATAGTGGGAAAGAATATACAATCAATCAAGGTTCAAATATTGGCATCCAATTAGAACAACAGTATACCTATAATCTATCAAAAATCAACGGAAGTTCAGTTAGACGAATAGATTCTACTGGGTTAAACACTGTTCATACGGTAAGAACAGAAGGTCTTAGTCCCGGCCACTACTCAGTGAGTTCTAATTCTGGAACAGAGAATATCACCTTCCATTTGATTGACTCATCCATTCATTTTGAAACAGCTGACACAGTAAACGGATCTCAGATACCGATTCATATTGGAGCGAATGGAACCAATCGGACTGCTGTTCTTAATGTCTCGAAGGCAAATTCTGGTATGATATCTCGGACAGAGATTATGTTGAATAACGCTTCCAATGTCAGTAGATATATTCCTGTTTCTCAACCCGGAATATATTCAGTAGAAGTACATGATCTGGATACGAATATCACCACTACTCAGGATGTAGAGGTTTTGAAAGACAGAAACCCTACTGTCCGTGCTACTATTCATGAGAAATTACACAGTGGCAGCCATCTCGATCTAGTTCTAAATTCAACATATGATACCTCTTCGATAACTTTGATGTCATCAGATAATACCACTACAACACTCGAACTGACAACCACCGAGACGAGTCCGACACCAGTCACGCTCAACACGTACGCGTCGCCGGAATCGCCGTCGAAGTTCGTCACGACCGGGTCCGGCATCGACGTCGAATCGGTCACGGGCGATACCGCTCCGCTCTCGCCCGGGACGTACGACCTGACGCTGCGGTCGGAGCATGGCACCGAAGTCGCCAACGACACCGCGACGGTCACCGTGGAACCCCGCTCGACGAGCGACCTGGCCGCGTACACCACGCGAGCGGTCGCTCCCGGCGAGTTCGGGAACGCGACCGCGGTTCGAGAGGCGATCGCCGACGGAACGCTCACGCCGGCGACGGCCGCGACCGCGAACGACACCGTCGTGTACGCCGTGAACGCGACCGGTCTGACGGGCCTCCCGGCGGCCGCGAACGCGTCGCTGAAGCGAGGTGCGGACCTCGACCGCCTCGACGGCCTCTCGTTCGGCGTGTCGCCGACGGGGACGGCGAACAACGAGTCCATCGGGGGCGACGCGCTCGGTCGGACGCCGAACGAGTCCGCGGTCCACCTCGACCGGGAGGGCCTGTACGTCGTCGCCGACGGCGAACGCGCATTCGGCACCGAGACGCTCCCCGATCCCGGCGCGACGTTCGAGGCCGGGTTCCGAGTCGACGACGACCGACTCCGTCGGACTGCGGCGGACGACCGGCACCGCGCGACGACTGTGCTGACCTACGCCGCCGCCGACTCGACCGGAGCGAGCGCGTCCGCCGACTTGCAGGCGTCGGGCTCGACCGGCACGGCGGGCGGTTCCGGTTCGGCCAGCGGCGGTTCGGTCGGCGGGAGTTCGGTTGGTGGCGGCTCGGCCGGTGGCGGCTCGACCGGTGGCGGCTCGACCGGTGGCAGTTCGACCAGTGGCGGCTCGACCGCCGGCAGTTCGACCGGTGGCCGGAGCGCATCCGGAGGGGGCGCCGGCCCCGCAGTCTCGGCCGGAGCCGGTAACGCCACGAACGCGGGCAGTCCGGGTTCGTCCGAGGAGTCGCCCGGACCGGACGCGAACCGCCCGGCGCCGCGCCCCGGGGTGGGCATCTCGATCGCTCCCGGGACGTCGGAGATTCCGCCGTCCGCGGTGCCGCCGGAGCTCTTCGGACCCGGCGGACGTGAGCGCGGCGCGGGCGACTCCCCGGCGGCCGGGTCTCGCTCCGAGAACGGTCGGTCGAACGACGCGGGTGGCGGTGAAGGCGACGGCGCGACGTCGACGGAATCCGCCGACTCGATCGAGCCGTCCGACTCGTCCGCGCCGAGCGACCTCGGGTACGACGAGGCGCCGATCCGATCGACCGTGTACGACCTCCCCGGTTTCGACGCCGCCGCGTCGCTCGCGGCGCTGGCGGGCGCGTCGCTTCTCGCTCGGCGTCGCGGACGCGGATCGTGATCGCGACGGCGCTCGTGATCGCGGAGTCGCGGTCGGCGGGGCCCCGTCGGACCGGGTCACTGCGGGCGGTCGGCGCCGCCGATCGCCGGTATCCTTTTGCTCGCTGGTGACGTTCGCCCGGACATGAGCGTGACCATCACACCGCCGGAGGAGCGCACGTGCGAGCTGTGCGGGCGCGATGAGCGGTGGGACGACGAGGTCGACGGGTGGCGCATCGCGGACGAGCCCGGCAACGTCTACTGTATCCACGAGTGGGACATCAACGGCTCGTTCGTCCCCCTCGAAGAGTAGTCCGCGACTGGACGTTCCGCCACTCTGATCGGAATCCGTGAGACGACCGCGGAGAATTCCTGTAGAATCCGTCAATATGTGGCTCGTAGTGAAGAATTTCTGATCGATACCGTGGTGTGTGATCTGGTCACCACCCGTGATGAATAATTACCTTATATTCCCTAATGTGTGTACGATGGATCCTACCCCTATCAGGGTCATACCTTTAACTGTTCACTCGTACGCGAGTGTATGACCAAGTCACGTAGTACCACCCGGGGCGTACGCGACTCGGAGTCCTCGGGTCAGGAGGGGGGGCTCGCGGCGCCGACGGACGACCGGTCGAACTGCGGCATCGGCGGGGTCGTCGACCTCGACGGCGCGCCGTCGCACGAGGCCGTCGCGGACGCGGTCGAACTGCTCGAGAACCTCGAACACCGCGGGACGACGGGCGCGGAGGAGAACACCGGCGACGGCGCGGGGATCATGGTCGCGCGTCCGGACGAGTTCTTCCGCGAGGTCGTCGACGCCGACCTCCCCGAGGAGTACGCGGTCGGCTCCGTGTTCATGCCGCCCGAACCGGGTGTCCAGGCGGAGATCCACGACGTCATCGCCGAGGTGTGCGCCGTCTACGGGCTGGAGGTGCTGGCGTGGCGCTCCGTCCCGACCGATAACAGCGACCTCGGCGCCACGGCGCTCGACTCCGAGCCGGAGGTGTCGCAGGTGTTCGTCGCGCCCGTCGAGGGCGCGGGACTCGCCCAGCGGTTCACCAGCGAGGAGAATCGGTCCGACGACGTCGACCCCGACCTGCTCGGGTTCGACCGCGCGCTGTACGCCGCCCGCCGCGAGATCGAGAACGCGGTGTCGGACGTCGACGGCGCCGGCCGCTTCTACGTCTGCTCGCTCGACCGCCAGCGCGTCGTCTACAAGGGCCTGCTGAAGGGCTCGCAGCTCGACGGCTACTACCCGGACCTGACGGACGAGCGGTTCGCGAGCCACGTCGCCTTGGTCCACGCCCGGTTCTCGACGAACACGCTCGGCGCGTGGCACCTCGCGCACCCGTACCGCAACATCGTCCACAACGGCGAGTTCAACACGATCCGCGGCAACGTCAACTGGATGCGCGCCCGCGAGAACGACCTCGAACACCCGGCGTTCGGGGCCGAGCTCGACACGATCAAGCCGGTGATCGACGACCCGAACCAGTCGGACACCGCGAGCGTCGACAACGCGCTCGAACTCCTGCTCCAGACCGACCGCGACCTCCCCCACGCGCTCCGGATGCTGATCCCGGAGGCGTTCCGCGGCGACGACCTGATGGCCGACGACCGCGCCGACTTCTACGACTACCACGCCTCGCTCGTCGAGCCGTGGGACGGCCCCGCGCTGGTCATCGGCTTCGACGGCGAGCGCGTCGCCGGCGTCTTGGACCGCAACGGGCTGCGCCCGTGCCGCTACGAGGTGACGACCGACGACCGACTCGTCGTCGGCAGCGAGGTCGGTGCGCTCCCGACTGAGCCCGCCGACGTGCGGCGCCGCGGTCGACTCCAGCCCGGCGAGATCTTCGTCGCCGACCCCGAGGCGGGCCGGATCGTCCCCGACGACGAGGTGTTCGAGGAACTCACCGACGAGAAGTACGGCGAGTGGGTCGAGGACGGCCAGGTCGACCTCGACGCGCTCACCGACGAGGACGGCGTCGCGGCCGGCATCGACGCCGAGCCTGTGGGGGAAGGAGACGATACGGGTGAGTCGAGCGAGGCGGACGACGAAGACGAAACTGAACCCACCGTCCGCGCCCACCAGGCCGCGTTCGGCTACACCACCGACTCGCTGAACCACCTCGTCGAGCCGATGGCGAAGGACGGGAAGGACCCGGTCGGCTCGATGGGCGACGACACGCCGCTCTCGGTCCTCGCCGACGTCGACCGCCCCCTCTTCACCTACTTCAAGCAGCTGTTCGCGCAGGTGTCGAACCCGCCGATCGACTACATCCGGGAGGAGCTCGTCACCTCGCTGGAGACGCGAATCGGCAACCAGCGGAACCTCCTCGACGAGACGCCCGAACACGCCGAGCAGATCGTCGCCGACACCCCGATCCTGACCGACGCCGAGACGACGGCTCTGCGAGACCTCCCCGGGCCGGGCGAGCGAAGTCCGGGGGACCGCGACGGCGACGACGACGCGTCCGGCGGGCCCTCGTTCACCTCGGTCACCGTCGACGTCACCTACGACCGCGACGGCTCGCTCGTCGACGCCGTGAGCAGAGTCCGCGAGGACGCCGCGGCCGCCATCGAGGACGGCGCGGACGTGGTCGTCCTCTCTGACCGCGCTGTGGGGCCGGACCGCCTCGCGGTACCGAGCCTGCTCGCGACCGGCGCGGTCCACCACCACCTCGTCCGGAAAGGGCTCCGCAACCGCGCGGGCGTCGTCGTCGAGTCCGGCGAACCCCACGAGGTCCACCACCTCGCGACGCTCGTCGGCTACGGCGCGGACGCGGTCGACCCGTACCTCGCGTACGCCTCCATCGCCGACGTGGTCGCCGGTCCGGACGGCGCCGACGAGGACGAGGCGCTCGCGGCGTACCGCCACGCGCTGGAGGACGGCCTCCTCAAGACGATGGCGAAGATGGGCATCTCGACGATGGAGTCGTACCAGGGCGCCCAGATCTTCGAGGCGGTCGGCCTCGACTCCGACTTCGTCGCCGAGTACTTCGAGGGGACCGAGATCCGCACCGAGGGGATCGGGATCGAACAGATCGAAGACGACCTCCGCACGCGCCACGCGATGGCCTTCGGCGCCGACCCCGAGCTGGAGACGATCGGCGAGTACGAGCACCGCTCCTCGGGCGTGAAACACGGCTGGAACCCCCAGACCGTCGGCACGCTCCAGCAGGCGGTCCGCGGCGGCGACTACGAGCAGTATCAGGAGTTCGCCGAGCTGGTGAACGACCAGACCGAGGAGCTCCAGTCGCTGCGCGGCCTGCTCGAGTTCGACTCCGACCGCGACCCGGTGCCGGTCGACGAGGTCGAGTCCGTCGAATCGATCGTCGAGCGCTTCTCGACGGCCGCGATGAGCCTCGGGAGCATCTCGCCGGAGGCCCACGAGAACAACGCGGTCGCGATGAACCGGATCGGCGGGAAGTCGAACACCGGCGAGGGCGGCGAGCCGCCCGAGCGGTTCGACACGGAGAAGGAGTGTACGGTCAAGCAGGTCGCCTCGGGCCGGTTCGGCGTCACCTCGGAGTACCTCGCGAGCGCCGAGGAGCTCCAGATCAAGATGGCGCAGGGGTCGAAGCCCGGCGAGGGCGGCCACCTCCCCGGCAAGAAGGTCAACGAGATGATCGCGCACGTCCGGTGTTCGACCCCCGGCGTCGGGCTCATCTCGCCGCCGCCGCAACACGACATCTACTCCATCGAGGACCTCAAGCAGCTCATCTTCGACCTGAAGGCCGCCAGCCCCGAGGCCGATGTCAACGTGAAGCTGGTCTCCGAGGCCGGCATCGGCACCATCGCGGCCGGCGTCGCGAAGGCGAACGCCGACGTGGTCCACGTCTCGGGCCACGACGGCGGGACCGGCGCCTCGCCGAAGACGTCGATCAAGAACGCCGGCCTGCCGTGGGAGCTCGGGCTCGCGGAGGCGAACCAGATGCTCCGCGCCACCGGCCTTCGCGACCGCATCCGCGTGTCGGCCGACGGCGGGCTGCGGACCGGCCGCGACGTCGCCGTCGCGGCCGCGCTGGGCGCCGAGGAGTACGTCTTCGGCACCGCGTCGCTCGTCACCGCGGGCTGCGTGATGGCCCGGCAGTGCCACGAGAACACCTGCCCGGTCGGCGTCGCCACCCAGCGCGAGGACCTCCGCCAGCGGTTCCCCGGTCAGCCGGACCACGTCATCAACTACATGACGTTCATCGCGCAGGAGCTGCGCGAGATCATGGCCGAGCAGGGGTACACGGAACTGGAGGAGTTCATCGGCCGCCCCGAACTGCTCACCCAGCGCGAGACGGACCACGAGAAGGCGAAACATCTCGACCTCTCCGCGGTGATCGCCGAGCCCGCGGGCGAGTCCCGCACGAAGGTCCGCGAGCAGCCCCACGGCGGCATCGACGACCTGCTCGACTGGGACCTCATCGACGAGGCCGCGCCGGCCATCGAGGACGGCGCGCCGGTCGCGCTCACCCGCGACGTGCGCAACGTCGACCGCGCGGTCGGCGCGACGCTCTCGAACCGCGTCGTCTCCGAGCACGGCGGCGAGGGGCTCCCGGACGACACCATCTCCTGTCGGTTCGACGGCGAGGCCGGACAGAGCTTCGGCGCGTTCCTCGCGCCCGGGATCACCATGGAGCTGTCGGGCGCCGCCAACGACTACGTCGGGAAGGGGCTCTCCGGCGGCCGAATCGTGATCGATACGCCCGCCGAGGCCGCGTACGACCCGACGGAGAACGTCGTCGCGGGTAACGTCTGTCTGTACGGCGCCACGTCGGGCGAGATGTACGTCAACGGCGTCGCGGGCGAGCGGTTCGGCGTCCGCAACTCGGGCGTCCGGGCGGTCGTCGAGGGCGTCGGCGACCACGGCTGCGAGTACATGACGGGCGGCGTCGTCGCCGTCTTGGGCGACACGGGCCGCAACTTCGCGGCCGGGATGTCCGGCGGCGTCGCGTACGTGTACGACCCCGACGACCGGCTCGGCGACCGCGTGAACCGCGGGATGGTGTCGGTCTCCGAGACGCTCGAGGAGTCCGACGAGCGGATGCTCCGC
The DNA here is from genome assembly GCF_003666015.1 of Halorubrum sp. Atlit-26R. Lineage (GTDB taxonomy): Archaea > Halobacteriota > Halobacteria > Halobacteriales > Haloferacaceae > Halorubrum. The sequence continues at coordinate 134,942 of NZ_QPLT01000004.1, read as the reverse complement.
CGGCTCGTCGAGAACCACCGCGCCTACACCGACAGCGAGCGCGCGGCCGACCTGCTCGACGACTGGGAGGCCGCGCTCGACGACTTCGTCCGCGTCTTCCCCGACGCGTACGCCGAGGTCATCGCGGAGGGCACGGGCGCCGACGTGCGCGAGGAGCCGCCCGCGCCCGCCGCCGCGGTGCCGGACGCCGACGCCGACGCGACCGGTCAGGTGTCGAGCGACGACTGAGGCTCGGAGAAAAGTCGCCTGCGGTCAGTCGAGCGTCTCCGAGTCGACCTCGCTCTCCGCCGTCGCCCGCTCGACCGCGCGGTCGACGTGGCGCTCGCGGGCGCGCTCGACGAACTCCTCCGGCAACTCGTCTATCTCGCCCGCCTGAACGCCCCAGAGCTTCGCGTAGAGCCCGTCCGCGGCGAGCAGGTCGTCGTGGGTGCCGCGCTCGACGACCTCGCCGTCCTCTAACACGAGCGCCGTGTCGGCGTCGGTCACCGTCGAGAGGCGGTGCGCGATGACGAAGGTGGTGCGGTCGGCCGCGAGCCGGTCGAGCGAGCGCTGGATCAGCATCTCCGTCTCCGTGTCGACCGCCGAGGTCGCCTCGTCGAGGATGAGTATCGCGGGGTCCTGGAGGACGACGCGGGCGATGGCGAGCCGCTGGCGCTGGCCGCCGGAGAGCTTCACGCCGCGTTCGCCGATCCGCGTCTCGTACCCGTTCGGTAGCGAGTCGATGAACTCGTGGGCCTCCGCGGCCTTCGCTGCCTCGACCACGCGCTCTCGGACCTCGTCTTCGTCGAGGCCCTCTGCGCCCGCCTCGTCGATCCGCGTGAACCGTCCGTAGCGGATGTTCTCCGCGATGGTGCCATCGAACAGCGTCGTGTCCTGCGCGACGTAGCCGACCGACGAGCGGAGGCTCTCGACGGTCACGTCGCGGACGTCGTGGCCGTCGACGCGGATGGCGCCGTCGGTGACGTCGTACAGCCGGAGGAGCAGCTTGAGCAGCGTCGACTTCCCGGCGCCGGTCGGGCCGACGAGGGCGACGGTGTCGCCCGGCTCGGCCGTGAAGGAGACGCCGCTGAGGACCTCCTCCTCGGCGTCCTCGGGGTCGACGAGGGCGTTCTCGGGGTACGCGAAGGAGACGTCGTCGTACTCGACGGCGCCGGCGACGCCGCCGCGGTCGGGGTCGCCGGCCGGCGTCACGCCGCCGCTACCCTCGTCGGTTCCGCCGGCTTGTTGGCTTCCGCCGTCGCTCCGCGTCCCGCCGCCGAGTTCGACCGCGTCGTCGTCGTCCTCGATGCGGACGGGGATGTCCCGCAGGCCGAACACGCGCTCGCAGGAGGCCTTCGCGTTCTCGTACTGGTCGATGATGTTCGACACCTCGGCGAGCGGGGCGACGAACTGCTGGGTGAGGAGGACGAAGGTGACGAACGTGCCGACCGTCAGCTCCGTCGTGAACGGGCCCGGCGGGCCGTTCGCGAGCCAGAAGCCGCCGACCGCGAATGTCGCGGCGAAGGCGAGCCCGGCCAGCAGCTCCATCCCGGGCCGGTAGACGTAGTTGAGCCGGAGGATCGACATCGTGCGCTTGAAATACGAGAACGAGGCGTCCTCGACGCGCTCGCTCTCGTGGGCCTCCGTGTTGGAGGTCTTCACCAGTTCGACGCCCGACAGCGCGTTTTCGAGCGAGGTGTTCAGGTCGCCGACGACCGAGCGCTGCGCGACGTACCGCGGCTCGACCGCGCGCATGAACCAGAGCGTGAACAGGAACATGAGCGGGACCGCGGCCAGGGTGACGATCGCGAGCTCGTAGTTGTAGTAGACGAGGACGCCCGCGATCCCCACGAGCATCACGCCGAGGCGCGCGGAGTTCTGGAGGGCGTTATCGAGGAAGACCTCTAAGTTCGAGGCGTCGTTGTTGAGGACGGACATGACCTCGCCGGTCTGCTTGTCGTCGAAGAAGGTCATGTCGAGCCGCTGCATCCGGTCGAAGGAGTCGGTGCGGACCGCGTGCATCACGCGGTGGGCGAAGTTGTTCGCGGCGATGCCGTAGACGTACGTGAACACGCCCGTCACGATGAACGACCCGAAGATGAGGATCACCGAGAGGCGGAACTGCGCGTCCGCCTCCGTGGGGAGCCACGCGTCGGGAACGATGGGAAGCGTGTAGGGGCCGGTGCCGGTGAAGACGGCGTCGATGGCGACGCCGAGGACGACCGGCGGGATCAGCCCCGCGACCCGGGCGACGACGTTGGCGACCATTCCGATCACGAGCCAGTGGGCCTCCGAGGCCCCGTACTCGCGGAACAGCCGACCCAGGGGTCGGTCGACCCGGTCGCGGTACACTTCGAAGGCGTTGCGCTCGTCGGCAGCCATAGGCGTACGAGCGCCGGAGGCCCCATGTATCCGGCGGCCTCGGCGGCCCGTTCCGGGTTCCGACGATTGCGGCTCTCGACCCGCCGATCACTTATAAAGAACCGACCGAGTGCGGTGGCGCGTGCCTGCGAGCGCCCGGCGGGCGCGAGCAGCACGCGCGAGGGAGTCGCTGGCGCCGCCGGCGCCAGCGACGAGGCTGGGGAGGTGTGAGGTGCGGTGCTGTGCGGTGCGGGGTGGGACTCAAAGGGGCAGCCGTGAGGCCGCAGTAGGCGACGTAAGCACCGCAGGAACGAGCGAAGCGAGTGACGAGGAGCGCAACGAGCGTACTGCGGCCTCACGGCTGGGGCTTTGGAGGTTTACGCCGCCGATCCACAGTCTCTCATTTATAACCGAGCGGCTGGGGCTTTGGAGGTTTACGCCGCCGATCCACAGTCTCTCATTTATAACCGAGCGGCCGAGGCCGGGAGAGCGACCACCACAGAGATATTGAACGAGTACCATCGCCGGTCCGTTTAATAAGCGCCGCCCGAACCCCAGTACGTGGACGAACTCGTCGTGCGAACGGAGGTGTACGCCGACCCCGAGGAGGTGTACGATTTCCTGCTCGATTTCCCGCGGTACGCGAACTACTCCGAGTACCTCCGCGAGGTCCGGACCGTCACCGGCGACGGCGGTCCCGGGACCAAGTACGCGCTCACGTTCGCGTGGTGGAAGATCTCCTACACCGCTCGCTCGGAGGTGACCGGCGTCGAGCCGCCCGAGCGCATCGACTGGGAGATCACGAAGGACATCGACGCCGGCGGCTGCTGGCGAGTGACGCCGCCCGAGAGCGTCGAGGGCGACGACGACGACGACGCGGACGCGACCGACGACGCCCCCTGCGAGGTCGCACTCGAAGTCCAGTTCGACCCCGGATCGGCCAGCTCCGACGCGCTCGACCTCCCGCGGCTGGTCTCGTTCGACTGGGTGTTGAAGAAGGCGATCCCGCTGATCAGAGACGAGGCCGAGCGCGTCGTCGAGCGCGCGGTCCAGGACTTAGAGGGGTCGACGCGGGACGTCGACCTCGACGTGTACGTCGATTCCGACCGGATCTGAGCGCGGGCGGAGCGCGGCCTCGTCGGTCCGCGATTCGAAGCCCTTAAGATATTCACCGCGGAACGAACGAATGCGTTCGCGGGCTCGTAGATCAGTGGTAGATCATCCCCCTGGCACGGGGAAGGCCCGGGGTTCAAATCCCCGCGAGTCCACTCCTGCGCTCACTTCGTTCGCTTAGTCGTTCCCTCGCGTGGTCCCACTCGCTCCGTTCGCTCGCGGGACCCCCGCGAGTCCATTCGATTCCCTCCGGTCGCCTCATTTCCTCGTTCTCTTGCGACGCAGCGGTCGACAAGGTCGCCGATACCGACAGTGAGCGGCGTAGAAGGAACTCGCGTGTGACCGCGTCAGCGATGCTCGTCGATCCAGCGACACCACGCGTCGAAGTCCTCTGCGCCGCACTGATCCGCGATCGACTGGAGCGTCCCGATCTTCACCCGGTCGTGTAGCGGGACGGTGACGGTTCGGACCTCGCCGGTGTCGGGGTTCGTGTACTTCAGAATCGCGTGGCTTCCGCGCTGTCGGTCTTTGCGGTAATTGAAAGAGGTGAGACGGTGACGATCTCTCGGCCGGAGAAGTTTCGCGGTGGACCGCTCATTCCTCGAACCAGGGAGCGTCCGGCTCTGGCGCGTTCGTGTCCGCCTCGCGGGCTTCCTTCGTCAGTTCGACCGCCTCGTCGAGGTTCGAAAGCGCCTCCTCACGCGTCTCACCTTGGCTGGCGACGTTCAGCTCTTGATCGATCGCAGACCATCCCCCCTCGTCCTCCTCGATCAGGCGGATCTCCCGGCCAGTACTCATGGATGGTAGTAGTCGTCACCGTGGAATAAGCGTTCTGTCGCTTCGAACACCGTTTTCGAACGCCCGAGCCGCGGACGGTTCGATCCTCGGGACACAAAACTGGGCTCGGGATCGAGAGTCTCTCCCGGCGAGACGGGAGCACTCCGTTCGCCTTCCCGCACGAACGCTAAAGTGAAATCGCGACAGACGACCAGCCGACCGTGCTGACCGACCCCGAGGAACGGCTCGTCGAGGACGTCTTGGAGGTGGGCGAGGTCATCGAGCGGGACACGTTCGAGTTCATGATCGAGGAGGGCCTCCCCGCGGAAGAACTCCGAGTTCTCGGCAGCGACGGCAGCGCCGAAACGGCCATCGAGAGCCTCGAATCGAGGGGACTCGTCACCACCGAGCGGGTCGAGGAGACGGTGCGCGACAGCGGCTCACCGGAGGAATCGATCCTCATCCCCGGGACGGACTTCGAACGCGTCGAGCGCCGATACGTCTACTTCACCGACGAACTCGAAGCGCGGTATCGGGAGTAGCTCGCCGCCCGAACTCTATCCCGGCCACGCCTCCCGCTCCCGCCGCTCCGCATCGCCTGTAAGCTCCGGCGGCACCTCCTCCAGCAACACCGGCGCCAGCGACGCGCCGACGTGCCACGCGACGACCTCCTCGTCTAACGCCTCCAAGCGCACGTCCTCTTGTCCGTAGTACTCGCCCTCGACCGTACAGGACCCGCCGCCGTCGGCGAAGCAGACGTCGCCGCGCTCGTCGTAGGTGATCTGGACGTGCGCCTCGCGCGCGCCGTCGACGAACTCCCACGCGAACCGGTCGTTCCCGGCGATATCGTCACGGCCGGCGAAGTAGTCGAGCGCGGCAGCGACCTCGTCCTCGACGGGGCCCGTGACCGCGCCCTCGTCGGCGCGCAGGTGGACCTTCAGCGCCCGGTGGGTCGCGAGCGTGCTCGTCGCGTTCATCAGTCCGGCGGGCTCCGCGCCGTGTTCGAGCCCCTGAACGTGGCCGAGCTCGTGGATGATCGTCGCGTTCATCTCCGCGTCGGAGATCCGGGGGTCGACGGTCGCGGTCATCGGCGTCCGCGGCTCGTCGACGAGGAGGTCCGCGCAGCCGAAGTACCGCGTCTCGTTGGTCTCCTCCACGCCGCACCGCTCCACGCGGTCGAACCGGAGGACGACGTCGGCTCGCTCCTCGTCGTCGACCCGATCGTACTCGACCGGGTAGCCGAGGTAGCGCTCGTCGCTCCGCTCCCAGTAGCCCGTCGCGGCCACGACGACGTCCGAAACGTTCCGGTCGACCGCCGCGTCGTCGACGTAGAGCCCGAGCGTCGTCTTCCCGTACGGGCTCGGGTGGACCACCGAGACGGCCCGCTCGCGCGTCCGATTCGCGGTCGTCACGACGACCGGATAGTCGCCGCCGTCGAGCCGCACGTCCGCGAACGTGACGGACGCCTCCGCCTCCGCGCCGCCGTCGAGCGCCACGGTCCGGGCGTCCGTCACGTTCGCGCTCGTGCCGGACCCGTACCGGATCCGGACGGTCTGGTTGCCCGCCAGGTCGCCGACGTTGGTCACCGTCGCCGTGACCGCGAGGTCATCGCCGTACCCGACGCTCTCGGGGGCCTCGACCTCGGAGACCGCGAACGTCGCCGCCCGCGCCTCCTTGACGACGACAGTGCGGCTCGCCGTCGCCTCGCCGACCGACACCGCGAGTTCGCGTTCTCCCGGGTCGAGCGCCGCGGCGTCGACCGTCGCCGTCACCGTCATCGTCCCGTTCGCCGGGACCGACCGGTTCTCCGAGAGCAGCGTCGCGTCGCCGGCCCGAACCGCGACCCGAACCGGGTCGAGCGTCGCGTTCGAACTCGCCGAACCCCCGCTCTCACCACCGCCGCCGTCGCTCGCGAGCCCCTCCCACCGCACGCTCGCCTCGACCGTCGCCCGCTCGTCGTGGCCGAGCGACTCGGGCGCGTCGACGGACTCGATCGACGGCGACGGCGCGCCCGAGAGTCCTCCGGCGGTGTCGCCGCCGAGCCCGCCGCAGCCGGCGAGTACCACGAGCAGCCCGACGGCGACGACGGCGGTGACGGTGGAGTCGCGCATCCGTGACCTCACCGTCGGGCCCGGACGTACATAACGTTCGTTTCAGCTCCCCATCACGTGAGGCGGACGCGACCGGAACGCGGACGCGACCCCGGCGCCCTCCGCCCGAACGACACGTGCTTGTCGCAGCGCGTCCAACCCCACACGTGACGCTTCGAAGCGACGTTCTCGCGGCGATCGACGCCGATCCCGGGGAGTTCGCCGACCGGCTCGCGGCGCTCGCCGACGAGCGCGACCTCGACGCCGCGTCCTTCCCGGAAGAGCCGGACCACCCGGGCGACCGGTCCGAGCGCGAAGCGACCCTCGTCGACCGCGTTCGGGCGTTCGACGACGCGCCGCTCGGGCTCACGCTCACCGGGCCGGCGTACCGCGACACGCCGATCGTCTACGTCAACCGCTGGTTCCGCGACTGGACCGGGTACGAGTTCGACGAACTCCGCGGCCGGAACCCGCGCCTCTTTCAGGCCCCGGACGTCGACGACGAGGTCCGCGCGGACTTCCGCGAGGCGCTGTCGACGTGGTCGCGGGTCACCGTCGACGTCCGCAACCGACGCCGCGACGGCGTCCCGTTCGCGAACCGCGTCACCTTGCGGCCGCTGTTCGGCGACGCGGGGACGGTCACGCACTGGGTCGCGGCGCAGGAACCGGAACCGATCGAGGGATCGAACGCCGGCGGCGAGTGAGGTGGTGACGTGTGAGGCGGAGGCCGCCGCCGACGAACGAACGGATTCGACCGCTCACCGCAGCGTCGACGTCGGGACGACCGACGGGAGCACGCCGCCGCCGGTCGCGTCCTCGACGACCGCCTCGGCGACGTGTTCGCCGCTGAGCAGGCACATCGGCATCCCGATGCCGGGGTTGGTGTACGCCCCGGCGTAGTAGAGGCCGTCGACGCCGGGCGCGCGGTGCGCGGGGCGGAGCGGCCCGGTCTGTTCGAGCGTGTGCGACAGCGCCAGCGCGGTGCCGCGCGGCGCGTTGAATCGTTGCCGGAAGTCGGAGACGCAGGCCGTCTCCTCGAAGACGATCCGGTCGCGGAAGTCGACCCCGGCGTGCTCGGCGAGGTCGTCGAACACCAGCTCGCGGAACCGCTCGCGCGTCTCCGGGTCGTCCTCCAGCCCGGCCGCCAGCGGGACGAGCAGGAAGACGGCCTCGTGACCGTCGGGCGCCGCCTCCGGGTCCGTCTTCGACGGGACGTGGACGTAGTACGCGGGGTCGTCGGGCCACCCGGGCTCGTCGAAGATGGCGTCGAAGTGGGGCCGCCAGTCGGTCGGGAACACGAGCGTGTGGTGGTCGAGGTCGACGTCGCCCTCCACGCCGATGTACGAGAGGTACGCCGAGGGCGCGTACGTCCGCGACTCCCAGTACGACTCGCGGTCGACGGTCCCCGCGGGGAGGAGCTCGCGCTCGACGTGCGGCGGGGCGGCGTTCGCCACGACCCGGTCGAAGCGGCCGCCCCCGGACGCGCCGTCGCCCGTCGTCGCACCGCCACCGTCGCGCCGCTCGGTCTCCACGGTGAACTTCGGGACGGACGCGGCGACCGACGGCTCGATCGCGGTCACCGGCTCGCTCGTTCGGACCGAGACGCCGAGCTCCTCGGCGAGGTCGGCCATCGCGTCGACGACGCTCGCGATCCCCCCGACCGGGTGGTAGACGCCGAGGTTCATGTCGACGTGGCTCATCAGCGTGTAGATCGCGGGCGTGTTGTACGGCGACCCGCCGAGGAAGACAAGCTTGTACTCCGCGATCTGCCGGAGCTTCTCGTCGTCGAAGTAGTCGCCGACGTACTCGTCCATCTCGCGGAGCTTCGGCAGCGCGCGGCCGGAGCGGAGCACGTCGGCGTCGACCATGTCGCGCAGCCGCGACCGGCTCGGGTAGACGAACCGGTCCATGCCGAGCTCGTACGCCTCCGCGGCGTCAGCGAGGTAGTCGTCCAAGACCTCCCCCGCCCCCGGCTCGTAGGACTCGAACAGCGCCTTCTGTCCCTCTCGGTCGGCCGGCATCGACGCGCGGTCGCCGTCCTTCCAGATCACCTCGTACAGCGGGTCCAACTCGATCAGGTCGTAGTAGTCGTCGGTCGAGCGGCCGAAGTGCTCGAAGAACCGGTCGAACACCTCCGGCATGAGGTACCAGGAGGGCCCGGTGTCGATCCGGAACCCGTCGCGCTCGATCCGTCCGGCGTACCCGCCTGGGTGTTCGTTCCGCTCGAACAGCGTCACGTCCGCCCCGGCGTCGGCGAGGTAGCTGGCCGCGGAGAGCCCGCCGAAGCCGGCGCCGACGACCGCGATCGACTCCCCGGCGAGCGGTTCGGCTGCGTTCGACGAACCCGCGTCTGGTTGGGGTGACATTACCTCTGGCTACGCGTCGGGGGCCGTTTACGCTGGGGTCATACCATGTTAGGGGCGCCGCGGTCGGGCGGCCCTTCCGGATACTGTCCTCCGCTCACTCCCCGTCTCCGACGCCGTCCCCTTGGAGCCGTCGGGCGCCGAGGGCGAACAGCCCCAGCCCGACCAGGTAGAGCCGCCACCCGCTGCTCGCGACCGGGAACCGCCGGTCGACCGGCTCCTCGACGTCGACGTCCGGGTCGCGCGGCTGGACCGGGTTGCTGACGTGGACCGACTCGCTGGTGCCGCCGGCGCCCGCGTCGACCGTCCGAGATCCCGTCTCCGGGTCGACGCGCACGTCGACGAACGTCTGGACGAATCCGTCGGCCGTCGAGTAGATGACCTCCCCGTTTAGCTGGAAGAAGCGGTCGCGGAGCGGCCAGAACGCGTTCACTCCGTCGAGGTGCGTCCAGTCGAGCGCGGCGTGCGCGAAGACGTGGACGAAGACGGCGACCCACGCGACCGCGACCCACCGCGGCGAGAGCCGCTCGCGGATCAGCGACCGCTCCCGGACGCGCGTGTCGTAGTACAGCGCCAGCGCGGCGGCCGCGGGGAGGACGAAGTTGTGGCCGACCGTGCGGTGCGCGCCCGCCATGACCACCCCGAGGAAGCTGTCCGCCTCCGGTATCACGAGGACGACCAGCAGGACCGCGAGCGCCCGCCGGTCGTAGTACGCGCCGAGCAGCCCCGCCGCGAGCAGCAGCGCGAACCCGGCGTGGACGACCGTCGAGGGCATTCAGCGGGTCACCCCGTTTCCGCCCGTCGCGTCCCCGTCCCGCCGGAACCGGACCGCGAGCGTCGCGGCCGCGGCGGCGACGACGACCAGCTGCCACCCGCCGTCGACGAACCTGACCTCCCGGTCGGCGCCCGGGTCGAGGCCGGGGCGCCCGTCGGGGTTGAGCCACGAGGCGACCGGGTCGGCGACCGCCCCGTCCACGCTCGTTATCGGCAGGATCCCCGGCCCCTCCGCGCCGAGCGCGAGGAACGTCTGGACGATCCCCTCCCGCGTCGAGTAGCTGAGCCGCCCGCGGACGACGTAGCGCGCGTCCTCCAGCGGGTACAGCAGCGCCGCCCCCTCGCCGGCGAACAGCGCCGACCCGATCCCGGCGACGACGAGCGACGCGAGCGCGACCCACGCGACCCGCACGCCGCGGTGACCCCACCGCTCGCGGAGGGTCGACTCGGGGCGCAGCGTCGCGTCCCAGTACAGCAGTCCACCAGCGAGGAGGGGGAGCCAGACGGCGTGGAGGAGGGCGTTCGTCGCGCCGGGGACGGCGAGGCTCGCGACCGCGTCGAGCGAGGGGACGAGCGCGGCCGCGACGACGACCGCGACCGCGCGCCGGTCGAAGGCGAAGCCCAGCAGCGCGGCCGCGAGCAGCGCCCCAACGGCCGCGCTCACGAGCGTCGGCGCCATACCCGTCCTGACGCTCGGAGGCGAATAAGCGCTCCGGGCGGGTCAGTCGCGGTCGTTCCGGTCCGCGTCGGGGTCGGCGGGGTCCGCGTCGGGGTCGGCGGGGTCCGCGTCGGACTCGAAGCCGTCGGCGTCCGAGTCGGACCCCTCGCCCGACTCGGTCCCTTCCTCCGAATCGCGGTCGCCGTCGCGGTTCCGGCCGGCATCGCCCTCGCGATCGGCCGCGTCGCCGTCGACGGTGACGCGCCCGGCGTCGCCCGGCGGGCGGTCGCCGCTCCCGGCGTCCTCGCCGAGCAGCGCGACGGCCATCAGTCGGGCGCCGCCCGCGATCAGGTTCGTCAGGTGGAGGCCGACGAGCAGGCCGACGGCCCCGAGCCCCGCGGCGAGGGCGGCCTCGGGCGCGGTGTCGATCGCCCACACCGCCGGTTCGCCGTTCACCTCGCCGAACGTCGTCTCGTACGGGTACCGGACCGGGGCGCCGACGAGTGAGAGCGCCTGCGCGAGGACGGCGAACGGCGCGACCGCCGCCACCGTGACCCAGAACTTCAGCGAGATGAACCCGAGCCCCCGCCACGTCGACGGCGCCGACAGGTAGGCGCGAACGGTCGCGGTCGCGCCCGTCGAGCCGTCGGCGGCGGCGGCCGGGAGGTCGTCCGCCGCGACGAGGTCGGTGCCGAGCAGGCGGTTCGCCAGCCACCGTTCGAGCCCGGCGACGAGCCGCGAGCCGATAACGGCCGCGATCAGGAGGCCGACTCCGACGAGGACGACCGAGAGGAGGACCCCGAACACGAGCGCGAACGATCCGATTCCCGAGTAGACGAATCCCAGCGGCACCGCGATCAGCAGGTACACCAGGTGGCGATACGTGCGGCCGTCGGCGATCACGCCGACGACGGGGAGGGCTGCGAGCGGTCGGAGGGAGACCATACCGCGACTGGTTCCTCGCCCGACAAAAATCGCTCGCTCGACGGCGGCGGGGGCGTCGATGCGAGACGGCGCCCGGGAACGACCGCCGCCCACCGCGCGCGACCTAACCGAGGAAGAAGTCGATGGCGTTGCCGGACGACTGGCCCTTGTACAGTTCGGAGTAGCCGCACTCGGCGCAGGAGACCACCACGAACCGCCGGTTCTGGACGTCGAACATCTTGGTGAGACCGGTGCCGCTGGTCGCGATCTCGTCGGTCTCCGTCTCCGTGCCGCCGCACTTCGGGCAGCCGTCGTCGTCTCCGGCCGCCAGCGACTCGGGCCGTTCTCCCGTGTGAGCCGAGTCGGGAGCGGCGCGATCGCCGTCCCCCGCGTCGTCCCACTCGTCGTTCGGTTCGTCGCCGAAGACGGAGTACTCCGTCTCCTCGTCGTTGTCGGAGGGCATCGGTGCCCCCTGCTCCCGCGATCGCTAAACCTCTTGTGGCGTTACCCGCCGGTCCATCTGTAACGCTACTCGTCGATCTCGTCGACGAGCCCGTCGCCGAAGCCGGTGTAGCCGGCCGGCGTCAGCGCCTTCAGCTCCGCGCGGACCCCCTCGTCGACGTCGAGGTCGTCGAACAGCTCCCGGAAGTCGTCGAGCGTCACCGACCGGCCGCGGGAGAGCGCCTTCACGCGCTCGTAGGCCTCGGTATCGCCCTCGCGGCGGAGGATCGTCTGGACCGCCTCGCCGATCACTTCGGGGGTCGCGTCCAGCTCCTCGCGCATGACGGTCTCCTTCGGAACGACCTTCGCGAGCCCGTCCGCGGCCTTCGAGTAGCCGATCAGGCAGTGGGCGAGGGCGGCGCCGACGTTGCGTTTGACGGTCGAGTCGGAGAGGTCGCGCTGGAGCCGGGAGGTCGTCACGTAGTCGGCGAGGAAGGTGAGGTCCGAGTTCGCCTTCGAGAGGTTTCCCTCGCTGTTCTCGAAGTCGATCGGGTTCACCTTGTGGGGCATCGTTGACGAGCCCGTCTCCCCCTCGACGGCCTCCTGCCCGAGGTAGCGGTCGGAGACGTACAGCCACGCGTCGAGGTCTAAATCGAGGAGGACGTTGTTGACCCCCCGAAGCGCGTCGAACAGCGCCGCGAGGTCGTCGCAGGGGTTCACCTGCGTCGCGAGCGCGGTGTGTTCGAGGTCGAGTCCGCGCACGAACGACTCCGAGAACTCCCGCCAGTCGACGTCGGGGTAGGCGGCGCGGTGCGCCGCGTAGGTTCCCGAGGCCCCCGCGAGCTTCCCGGAGAGGTCCCCGTTCGCCACCACGACCCGCCCGAGGGCGCGGCCGAGCCGCGCGGCGTACACCGCCATCTCCTTGCCGAAGGTGGTCGGCGTCGCGGGCTGGCCGTGGGTGCGCGCCAGCATCGGCGTGTCGCGGTGCTCCTGTGCCAGCTCGACGAGGGCGTCGCGCACCTCGCGGACCGCGGGGACGATCACCTCGCTCACCGCGGGCTTGACGAGGAGCCGCTGCGCGAGGTTGTTCACGTCCTCGCTGGTGAGCCCGAAGTGGATCCACGGGTACAGCGACTCGGCGTCGTCGAGCGGCGCCTCGGACGCCTCGTCCGCACCGATTTCGCCCCCTCCGGCGATCTCCGCCAGTCGGACGCGGAGGAAGTACTCGACCGCCTTCACGTCGTGGTTGGTCGCGTCGTATCCCGCGGCGCCCTCGGTCTCCAGCCCCTTGATCAGGCGCGCGTCCTCAACGTCGAATCCCTCGTATATCCGCCGGAGCGCCGCCTCGGTCGCCTCGTCGAACGCGATCGGCGTCGCGTCGAGTTCGCCCAGCGCGAGCAGGTACTCGACCTCGACGCGGGTCCGGGCGCGCATCAGCGCGGCCTCGCTCGCGTACGGGGACAGCGGCGCCGTCCGGCCGGCGTAGCGGCCGTCGAGCGGCGAGACGGCCGCGAGCGGGTCCGAGCGCGACAGCCCTGCGATGGTGTCGTCATCGGCCGGTTCGGAGCCGTCGCCGGCCGGTTCGGAGTCGTCGGTCATGTCCGCGACTGCCTCCGGAGCCAGCAAAAGCGTGTCGATGGGGCGACGCACAGACGTGGATCCGAATCCGCTTCGAATCGCCCGAAAATCACATTTCGATCCCCGATCATGTACACTGCCGCGGTGCGGACCGCAATCGATATACCCGATCGGTCGGACCGTCGAGTATGAAGATCGCGGGACTCGCGAGCAACCGGGGACGGAACCTCAGACACATCGCCGACGCCGCGCCCGGCGGCGCCGAGCTGTCGGTCGTCCTGACGAACCGCGAGCAGGCGCCCGTGCTGGGGGCCGCGACCGAGCGCCGGATCCCGACCGAGGTCGTCGAGCGCGACGAGGGCGAGTCGCGCGCGTCGCACGAGCGCCGGATCGTCGAGCGCCTCTCGGACTACGACGTTGACCTCGTCTGCCTCGACGGCTACATGCGCGTGCTCACCGACGAGTTCCTCGACGCCGTCCCGACGACGCTGAACGTCCACCCCTCGCTGCTCCCGTCGTTCCCCGGCACGGACGCCCACGAGCAGGTCCTCGACGCCGGCGTCCGGACGACCGGCTGTACGGTCCACGTCGTCACCGAGGAGGTCGACGCGGGCCCGGTCGTCACCCAGGAGCCGATCCCGGTGTACGAGGACGACGACGCCGACTCGCTGAAGGCGCGCGTCCTCCGCGAGGCCGAGTTCACGGCGTACCCGCGGGCGGTCCGCTGGTTCGCCGAGGACCGCGTGACCGTCGAGCGCGACGCCGACGGGAGCCCGGAGCGCGTCGCGGTCGCGGGCGACGTGGGCGGCGACTTCCCGGAGCGGCGCTTCGTCTCCGAGGAGCGGTCCGCCTCGCTGCGCTACGGCGAGAACCCGCACCAGGACGCCGCCCTGTACGTCGACGACGGCTGCGAGGAGGCGAGCGTCGTCGACGCCGACCAGCTGAACCCCGGCGCGAAGGGGATGGGGTACAACAACTACAACGACGCCGACGCCGCGCTCGACCTCGTCAAGGAGTTCGACGAGCCCGCGGCCGCGGTGATCAAGCACACGAACCCCGCGGGCTGCGCGGTCGGCTCGGACCTCGCGGACGCGTACGACCGCGCGCTGCGCACCGACGCGAAGTCGGCGTTCGGCGGCATCGTCGCGCTGAACCGCGAGTGCGACGCCGACACCGCCACCGCGGTCGCCGACTCGTTCAAGGAGGTCGTCGTCGCGCCCGGCTACACCGACAGCGCGCTCGACGTGCTACGCGAGAAGAAGAACCTCCGCGTGCTCGACGTCGGCCCGCTCGGCGAGGGCGAGGATCGCTTCTCGGAGCGGTTCACCGAGAAGCCCATCGTCGGCGGGCGGCTCGTTCAGGAGCGCGACCGGCAGTCGCCGACGGCCGACGACTTGGAGGTCGTCACCGAGCGCGAGCCGACCGACGAGCAGGTCGAGACGATGCTGTTCGCGTGGAAGACGCTCAAACACGTCAAGTCGAACGGCATCCTCTTCGCGACCGGCACGGAGACGGTCGGCGTCGGCATGGGGCAGGTGTCCCGCGTCGACGCCGTGACGCTCGCCGCGATGAAGGCGGAGAAGGACGCCGAGGGCAAGTCCGCCGAGGGCGCCGTGGTGGCCTCGGACGCGTTCTTCCCGTTCCCGGACGCGGTCGAGGAGGCTGCCGACGCGGGGATCGAGGCGATAATCCAGCCCGGCGGCTCCGTCAACGACGAGGACGTGATCGCCGCGGCCGACGAGCGCGACATGGCGATGGCGTTCACCGGGTCGCGCTGCTTCCGGCACGATTGAGTCCGCCGAGCCCGGTCCAATCGTCCCCGGCCCGCCGTCGTGTTCCCGCCCTCACTCCGGCCAGCCGCTCGGCACGTACTGCTCGAACTCGGGGTCGGCCGAGCGGGCGAGCGGCCGGAACGCCCGCTCCCCGTCGACCCGGAACTCCTCGATCCGCGACTGCCCGGGACCGGTGAGGTAGCCGACGTAGGACATCGCGAGCGGGTACGCCGCGTCGTGTCGCGCGGGGTTGACGGGGATGACGGCGTACTCGTTCCGGAGGAGCGGCGGCGGGTCGTCGATGCCGGCGTCGACGTGGCGCGCCAGGGCGCCGTCGCCGCCCACGGCGAGGAAGGTACCGCGGTCGACGAGGGTGTAGGCGCCCGACTGCTGCGCGGTCGTCAGCGTGTCGCCCATTCCCTGACCGGTTTCGAGGTACCACTCGCCGCCGGGATCGACGCCGGCCTCGTCCCAGATCCGGCGCTCGCGGATGTGGGTTCCCGACCGATCACCCCGCGACAGGAACGTCGCCTCCGCGTCGGCGATCGATTCGAACGCCGACACGGGACCCGCTCCGGCGACGCCCGCGGGGTCGTCGGGCGGCCCGACGACCAGGAAATCGTTGACCATCACCCGGCGTCGGTTGATCCCGTGTCCAGCGCGGATGAATTCGTCCTCCAGCGGGCGAGCGTGGACGAGCACGACGTCGCAGTCGCCGTCCCGGGCGGTGCGGAGCGAGGCGCCCGTCCCGCGCACGACCGACTCCACGGCCGCGCCGAACCGGTCGGCGTATCCTCGGTTCAGGACGGGGAGCAGCCCGCTGTCGTACGCCGTCGTGGCAGTGGCGAGCGTCAGCGAGCCGAGGTCGGACGGGCGCTCCTCGGTCCGATTCGTACAGCCGGCCAGCGAGGCGGCACCGCCGAGGCCGAGCGCCCGCACGTACTGTCGACGTCGCATGCGATGTAGTCGAAATCGTACACACTTTCCTATGAATTAACCGGACGTTATTTCGACGCGGGAACGCCGCACGTCACGGGTCGGCGCCGCGCCCGACTCGCGTCTCGTCCGCCTGAAACGATAACCCCACGCGGACCGCCGGATCGACGGCGCTTTTTTCTCGGGCTCCCCTCGTCTCGGATCGGAGACGACCGTGGCCCAGTTCGGCAACTCGGTACGGCTGCTCGGGGACCGGGAGTTCGCGGCGCTCGCCGGGACCGCGTTCGCCCGTAGCCAGGCGTACTCGACGATCCTCATCGCCCTCGCGCTGTACGCCGACCTGTTCGGGACCACCGGGTTCGTCGAGGGGCTGTTCGGCACCGCGTTCGCGATCGTCCAACTCGTCATCGTCCTCCCGCTGGGCCGGAAGGTAGACACCGGCAACGCGAAGCGGTGGCTGCTCGGCGGCTTCCTGATCAACGTCGCCGTCTTCGTCGGCTTCGCCTTGGTCGACAGCTCAGTTCACATCATCCTGGTGCGGATGGTCCAGGGGCTCGGCGCGAGCGTCCTCTGGATCACGGGCGCGACGGTGATCGGCGAGATCAGCCCGGACGACGAGCAGGGGCGCTGGCTGGGCTCGTACAACCAGTTCGCCTCCGTCTCGTCGCTCGCCGGCGACCTCGTCGGCGGCTACCTCCTGTACGCCTACGGGTTCACGGAGACGTACCTCGTCTTGACCCTCGTCACGCTCGCCGCGTTCGCGCTCGTCTTCGCGTTCCTCCGCGACAACCCCGGCGGCCGGAAGGACCCCGAGGACGCGGGCGGGATCGAGACGTTCCGGTCGCTGCTGGAGCTCCCGATGCTGCGCGCGCTCGTCTTCTTCCGGTTCACCTTCAGCGTCGGGAAGATGGCGGTGATCATCTTCCTCCCCATCTACGCGCGGACGACGTTCGGCATCTCCGCGTTCGCCATCGGCTGGATCATGGCGGGCGGGAAGCTGACGAAGGCGCTCACGCAGGGGTTCGTCGGCGACCTCACCGACCGCTACGAGCGCACCTACCTGTTCGTCGCGGTCGGCGCGCTCCTGTACGGCGTCGGCACCGCGATCATCCCGCTCGCGGCGTACTTCGAGGGGACGCTCGCGCCCGTCACCGTCTCCTACCTCGGCGACTCCCAGACCCTCGGCGGGGCGTTCTTCGCGCTGTTCGCCGCCTACTCGCTCTTAGGGGTCGCCGACTCGATCCGGCTGCCGGCGAGCATGTCCCTGTTCGTCAGCGAGGGCGAGCAGTACGACTCCGTCGCCAGCGCGATGAGCTTACGCTCCGTCTCGTGGAAGGTCGGGCAGGTGATCGGACCCGTGCTGGTCGGCGTCACCATGGACGCGACGACGACCGAGACGGGGTTCCTGCTGGCGGCCGCGTTCATCGCGTTCGCGACGACCGGCTTCGCGTGGCAGGCGCGGGCGGCCCACCGCGCGGACCGGGACCCGGGCGGGGCCGTCCCCGGTGACGACTGATCCGACCGCGGCGTGGCGGCAAACCCGCCTACAGCGTGTAGTCGTGCTCGCCGGTCTCGGACTCCAAGAAGGCCGTCAGCAGGTCGATCGTCGCCTCAACATCGCCCGCGTCGGCAGTCTCGGTGACCGTGTGGAGGTAGCGGGTCGGGATCGAGATGGCGCCGACGGGCTTCGCGCCCGCCGTGTTCTGGAACCCCGCGGTGTCGGTGCCGCCCGCGGGAAGCACCTCGTGCTGGTGGTCGATCGCCTCCGCCTCGGCCACCTCGGTGAGCCGGCTGTGAACCTTCGGGCTGGTGATCACCGAGGAGTCCTTCAGCTTCACCGCCGTCCCCTCGCCGAGTTCGGTGACTGCGTCGGCCGGGTCGCCGACCTGGGGCACGTCGTTGGCGACGGTGACGTCGAGGGCGACGGCGAGGTCGGGGTCGACGTCCACGCCGAGCGCCCGCGCGCCCCGGAGCCCGACCTCCTCCTGAACGGTCGCCGCGAAGTGGACCGTCACGTCGGGCTCGTCGATACGCCGGGCGGCCTCCAGCATGGCGAACAGGCAGATCCGGTCGTCGAGCGCCTTCCCCGTGACCCGGTCGCCCATCCGCGTCGTGGTCTGGTCGAGGGTGACGAGGTCGCCGACGCTCACCGCCTCCTCGACCGCTTCGGCGTCGCGGCCGAGGTCGATGAACACGTCCTTCACTTCGTCGTCCTTCTCCATCTGCTCCTCCGTGAGCGTGTGCGGCGGGACGGAGCCGATGACGCCCGTCAGGTCCTCGTCGCCGTGGACGGTGACGCGCTGCGCGCGCAGCACGCGGGCGTCGAACCCGCCGAGCGGGTCGACCTGGACGAACCCCTCGTCGGTGACGTGGCGGACCATGAAGCCGATCTCGTCCATGTGGGCGGCGACGGCGACCGAGTAGTCCGAGTCGCCCTCGATCGTCCCGACGACGTTGCCCATCGCGTCCGTCCGGACGCGGTCGACGCTGTCCGCGAACTCCCGGCGGACGATCTCGCGGACGTCGTCCTCGTAGCCGGGGACGCCGCGGGCCTCGGTCAGCTCTCGGAGCAGGTCGAAGTCGAAGTCGAACTCGCGTGGCATGTCTCCACCTGTCCGCGCCAGCGACAAAGGTCCGCAGGATCCGGCACGACCGTCGGGCTTCGCCGAACCGCGACTGGTCCGGTATTTAAATAGCCGTGAACGGGGACGAGAATTACTTATAAACGTCTGCGGTGGCGCGTGCCTGCGAGCGGCCGGTAGGCCGCGAGCAGCACGCGCGAGGGAGTCGGCGGTCCGGAGCGAGGCGGAGGACCGCCGACGAGGCTGGGGAGGTGTGAGGCTGCGGTGCGGTGCCGTGTGGGGCGGGACTCAAAGGGGCAGCCGCGAGGACGGCGCAGGCGACGCAAGCACTGGAAGGAGCGAACGAAGTGAGCGACTGAAGCGCGCAGCGAGCGTGCGCCGTCCTCGCGGCTGGGGCTTTGGCGGCTGTCGCGGTCGATCCGAAGTCAACGATTTATAAACGAGCAGGTGGGGCTTTGGCGGCTGTCGCGGTCAATCCACAGTCAACTCCCAACTGAACGGGCGCTTCAAGACCGACCTCTGCGGTATACAATTCAAATCGGCAGTTCGGCGTCCGCGCCGACCACGCGGTCCGGCTCCGCGGGCGCGCGCCAGTCGGTCGTCCGCTCCAACAGCTGGACGACCATCCGGCCCGTCACGCCCCAGACGGTGTAGCCGCCGACGTGGAAGTAGTGGACGCGGTGGTCGCCGTACTCCGGGTGGCCGACGCGGCGCTCCGACTCGTAGTTCGCGGGGTCGGTGAGCGCGTCGACGGAGAGGATCGCCACCTCCGCGACCTCCGACTCGTCGGGGACGTACTCGCGGTCGGGTGCGACGCCGACGAACGGGCGGACCGCGTACTGCGACGAGGTGCGCGTGTCGTCGATCCGACCGAGGACGTCGACCTCCGTCGGCCGCATCCCGACCTCCTCGTCGGCCTCGCGCAGCGCGGTGTCCGTCAACGTCCGGTCGATCGGCTCGCGGCCGCCGCCGGGGAAGCTCATCTGTCCGGGGTGTTCGCCGAGGTGCGCGGCGCGCTTGGTGAAGAGCAGGTGGGCCTCGCCGTCGCGCGCGATCACCGGCGCCAGCACCGCGGCCTGCCGCCGCCCGGCGAGCGACTGCGGCGCGTGTCGACGCAGCCCCGACAGGTCCATGGGCGAGTTAGGCGACGCGAGGCGGTTAACGTTTCCCCGGATTCCGTCCGCGCGGGACGTGATCTGTCCGCAAGCCTGGGGCGGACCGCGCCGCGGCGCTCGGGTTCGGACCTTTTAAGCCCGCGACACCCGCTTTCGAGAGTAATGAGCGACGACGACCAGGAACTCGGGATCACCGAGTCCAAGACGCACAACACCGGCGAGTGGTACGCCGAGGTCGTACGGAAGGCCGGGCTGGCCGACTACGGGCCGGAGGGAATGAGCGGCTTCATCGTCACTCGCCCGCGAGCGTACGCGGTCTGGGAGCGACTCCAGGGGTTCCTCGACGCGAAGTTCAAGGACACCGGCGTCCAGAACGCCTACTTCCCCCTCTTCATCCCCGAGTCGTACCTCGAACGAGAGAAGGACATCGTCGAGGGGTTCGACCCCGAGGTCGCGTGGGTCGACGAGGCGGGGAACAAGGAGCTCGAAGAGCGGCTCGCGGTCCGCCCGACCTCCGAGTCGATCATCACGCCGTACATCAGCCAGTGGGTGCGGAGCCACCGCGACCTCCCGCTGCGCGTGAACCAGTGGTGCTCCGTCGTCCGGTGGGAGGCGACCGAGACGAAGCCGTTCTTCCGCACGAAGGAGTTCCTCTGGCAGGAGGGCCACACCGCGCACGCGACGCACGAGGACGCGTGGGCGGAGACGATGACGCGGCTCGACCAGTACGAGTCCGTCTACGAGGACCTGCTGGCGCTGCCGGTCCTGAAGGGGCAAAAGCCCGACCACGACAAGTTCCCCGGCGCGGACACGACGACGACCGTCGAGGCGCTGATGCCCGACGGGAAGTCGGTTCAGGCGGGCACCTCCCACCACCTCGGCCAGTCGTTCGCGGAGGCGTTCGACATCACCTACTCGGACGAGGACGAGGAGGAGCGTACCGCCCACACCACCTCGTGGGGGCTCTCGTGGCGCGCGCTGGGCGCGCTGATCATGACCCACTCCGACGAGCAGGGGCTCGTCTTACCCCACACGGTCGCGCCCACGCAGGTCGTCGTCGTCCCGATCTGGCAGGAGGACACGAAAGACGACGTGCTGGAGTACGCCGAGGGCGTGGCCGACGAGCTCGACGACGCCGGGATCCGCGTCGAGCTCGACGACCGCGACGAGCGCAACCCCGGGTTCAAGTTCAACGAACACGAGCTCAACGGGATCCCGCTCCGGATCGAGATCGGTCCCCACGAGGTCGACGACGAGGAGCTCACCCTCGTCCACCGCCCCGACGGCGAGAGCGTCGAGGTCGACCGCGACGGCGTCGCCGAGACCGTCCGCGACGGGTTCGACGAGATATACGCCAAGCTGTACGCGACCGCCGAGGAGACGCTCGACGACGGCGTGCGCGAGGCGGACGACCGCGCCGAGATCCTCGGCACGCTCGGACAGCACGGCGGCTACGTGAAGGCGCCGTGGTGCGGCGACGAGGCCTGCGAGGAGCCGATCAAGGAGCCGCTGGCCGCCGAGATCGTGATGGTCCCGTTCGAGGACGAGGACCCCCTCGCCGACGATCACGACGAGACCTGCGCGATGTGCGACGCCGACGCGGAGCGGACCGCCTACTTCGCGAAGACGTACTGACTCGGACCGGCGACTGCCCGGCGGCGACGAACCGGGTCGGCCCAGTTTTCGGGCGTCCGCGGGATCTCCGCTACGTCGTGCGATTAATCCGCGTTGATCCGGCTTAACGGAGTTTCGGGTATATAGGGACGGAGCGCGTACGGGCTGGTAATGAACCGATGGATTGCCAGCCTCGTCGTCGTGGCCGTCACTGCGGCGGTGATCGCCGGGGCCGCCGCGGCCGCGCCGGCGGGAATGGCGACCGCACAGACCGACCCGACCAACGGGAGCGGTGCGGGCTCGGGCGCCGAGAACGCGAGCGTCGCGAACGAGACGGTCGACCTCAGTCCCGGCGAGCGGCTCGCCGGCGTCGTCGGCGTTCAGGGCGCCGAGATCGAGGGTGAGGTCGAGTCGCGCGCCTTCGAGGTCGGGCTCCGGGAGGCAGAGACGAACGAGAGCCGCGCCGGCGTCGTCGCGGAGCGCCTGAACCGGACCGAGGAGCGGCTCGCGGAGCTGGAAGAGCAACAGCGGGAGCTCCGCGAGCGGCGCGCGGCCGGCGAGTTGGGCCGGGGCGCGTACGCCGCGCGGATGGCGGCGACGACCGCACGGATCGAGACGCTCTCCCGGGGGCTGAACCGGAGCGCGAGCGCGGCCGCCGAGCTCCCGGCCGCCGTCCGCAACGAGACGGGCGTCGACGGCGAGCGGCTGGCGGCGCTGCGCGAGCGCGCGAACGAGCTCAGCGGCCCCGAGGTCGCCGCCATCGCCCGGGGCGTGGCCGGCGGGGGCGTCGGCGGGCCGGTCGCACCCGGGCGCGGGCCGCCGGGGAACGGGACCGAGCGCGGGCCGCCGAGCGACGCCGGTCCGCCGGGGAACGGGACCGAGCGCGGACCGCCGAGCGACGCCGGTCCGCCGGGGAACGGGACCGAGCGCGGACCGCCGAGCGACGCCGGTCCGCCGGGAGATGGGCCGCTCGGCGGCGGCCCGGGAAACGGCTCGGTCGGCCCGCCGGGAACGGGTCCCGGGAACGGCTCGATGGGAGCCCCCGGAGCGGGTCCCGGGAACGGCTCGATGGGAGCCCCCGGAGCGGGTCCCGGGAACGGACCGGTCGGTGGTCCCGGTAACGGGTCCGCCGGCCCGCCGGAAGCGGGAGGCGCGAACGGGTCCGAGACCGGCGCCGCGAACGGGTCGGCTCAGGACGGCCCGCCGGGGTCGGGGAACGCGACCGACGGCGGACCCGGCAACGCGCCGACCGGCCCGCCTGCCGGCTCCGGAAACGGGTCCGGCAGCGGCGGCGGTCCGGGCGGAGCCGGCCCGAGCGGCGGCCCCGACGGGAACGGATCGAGCGATGGCGCGAACGCCCCGTCTGTCGGCGACGCAGCGGACGCTTCGCGGACGGTCGTCGGAAGCCCTTCGCACCTCGATGCGTGAGCGGCGGCGCAACGGGACCGCGGACCGCTCTCGTCCGACTCGTGGCGGCGGGCCGACCCAGTTCCGGATGGGAAGGAATTTACCGGCCGTCGGTATGAAATAGCCCGTGCAGCGAGCGCCGATCCTCCTCGCGGTCCTCGCCCTCTTCGGAGCCGTCGGCCTCGCGCTCGGCGCCGGCGGCGCTGGCGCGGTCCCGTTCGAGGGCGGCTTCGCCCAGATGGACGTCGAACCGGACGACGTGTCGCTGGAGGTCGCGGTCCAGCCGGACGGCGACGCCGAGTGGACCGTCGAGTACCGGGTCCGGCTCGCGACCGACGAGGAGGAGCGCGCGTTCGAACAGCTCCGCGCGGACGTGGAGAACGACACCGAGGCGTACACCAGTCGGTTCCGCGACCGGATGGCCTCGACCGCGGCGACCGCCGAGTCGACGACGGGCCGCAACATGACGGTGTCGAACGCGACCGTCACCGCCGAGCGGCGCGAGCTCCCGCAGGCGTACGGCGTGTTGACCTACCGGTTCGAGTGGACGAACTTCGCCGCCGTCGACGGGGACCGACTGCGCGTCGGCGACGCGGTCGACGGGCTGTTCTTAGACGACTCCTCGTCGCTCATCGTCTCGTGGCCGGAGGGGTACCGCCTCGCTGAGACGACGCCGGACCCGAGCGAGGTTCGCGACCGGTCCGTCGTCTGGAACGGGCCGGTCGACTTCTCGGCCGGCCAGCCGCGGATCTCGGTCGCGCCCGCGGGGCCGCTCTCCGGGCTCTCGACGGCCGGCATCGCCGCGCTCTTCGCCGTCCTCGTCGTCGCCGGCGGCGCCGTCGCCTACCGTCGGCGGGACGACGGGGACGGCGAGGAAGCGGGAGTCGGCGCGAGCGGTGGCGGAGACACCGCGACCGAGAGCGACGCGACCGCGGCGGCGTCGGGCGCGGCGGCGACGGCGGCTGCCGGCGGCTCGGCGCCGGAACCGGCAGACGGCGACGGCGATGCGTCGGGATCGGAGAGCGGGTCGGAGGAGGCGGCGCCCGTCGACAGCGACCTGTTGAGCAACGAGGAGCAGGTGCTCCGGCTGATCGAGTCGGAGGGCGGGCGGATGAAACAGAAGCGGGTGGCCGAGGAGTTAGACTGGACCGCCGCGAAGACGAGTCAGGTGGTGACCGGACTGCGCGACGAGGGCGACCTCGACGGCTTCCGGCTGGGCCGCGAGAACGTCCTCTCGCTCCCCGACTACGACCCCGAGGCGGATTCGGATTCGAGCGGAGACGACGGGAACGGCGGGGACGAGACCGACGGGGCCGAGGAGCGCGGCGGGACAAGCGAGAGCGACGAGCGCGACGCTACCGACGGCGCCTGACCGGACCGACGACGCGTTGCGGCGAGTTCGCTTCGACCCGGGTCACAGGTCCCGCGAGCGGCCGATGTGTAGCAGTTCGCCTCCGCACTCGCACTCGCCCGCCGAGTCCGTCCGGCGACCGCATTCGAAACACTCGTACACTTCTTCGCCGTCACAGTCGTATTTTGGTCGCATACAGGTCGATACGTGCCCGTGATAGATAATCACACGCCTAATATTGTTTGGATAATATATGTCCGTTGGTGAGAGCGGTGACCGAACGATCGAAATCTGTCGATCGGGGGATCGGAAGTAGCGACGAAGCGGCGGGCGGGGCTCTCCGGTTCGCGGCGTTCCGTCAGAAGAGCCGGAGGGGGGGATTGTGAACCACGTCCGGACTCGCTCGCGCTCGTCCGGTCTCGTTCAAATCCCGCCTTGGCTTCCGCTGCTCACGTTGTTCACAGCAGGAAGCCGGAGGGGGGATTTGAACCCCCGACCTATTCCTTACGAAGGAATCGCTCTGCCAGCTGAGCTACTCCGGCACGCATGCTTCAATTCCCGGACGGAAAAATAAGGGTTCCGAAACGGGGACGGGGCGGCGATCCGCCGCGCCGAGCCGCGCGGTGAAACCGACGAACTGCTCCGATAATAACCGGACGTGCGTCTCGAATCTACTCGCATTCTGTTTTGAGATGCGCAAGAAATCGGGACACAATACAAGTGTATAAGGAAAAAGACTAAATACGTGTTCGGGCTTCAATCTGAGTGTGATGACACCGCCCGCGCGCCGAGACGGCGGGGATCGAATCCCCCGGCGGTGCGTGCCCGGTCGAAGCCCGTACCGGGCGGCGATAGCCTCGCCGGTCGTCACCCCCACGGCGACTCGGCGCGGCCGTCATCCCCACCAGCGTTCCGTCGCGGCTACCGTGTGAAACGCGTCTCCGACGCGCCAAGCGCAGAATCGCCTCTGGTCCGAGACCGCCGCCGCGGCAGCTTGTCATGTGACGGGCCCCGGCCGCGCCGCCCCCGACCCCCCTCGGGGCGGCGCGGCGTTCTCGCTGTCTCGACCGCTCCTCGCGAGCGGTGCCGCCGGCCTCTCCGCCGCTCGACGCTACACGAACAGCCGTCGCGCTCGACGCACCGCCGCGGAGAGCCCGGCGTAGCCGGCGCCGGCGATTCCCGAGAGCCGTACCTCCGCGGGGGCGACGCCGAGGCGGTGCGAGAGCGGGCCGGGGCGCGCGTCGGCGCCCGCGACCGCGACCGTGCGACCCCGGACCCTGACCTCGGCGGTGAGGCCGCCTCGCACCAGCTCCGCGACCGCGCGGTTCGAGACGGACTCCTCCGGCAGCCGACGGGCGATCCGGAGGGCGTCGCTGACGCTGTCGACCTCGACGAACACCCGGCGGTCCGTCGCGTGGACCGCGGCGTCGACCCCGTCTACCGACAGCGTCAGGTCCTCGGTCTCGACCGAGAGCCGCGGTTCCGACTCACTCCGATTCACTCGTCGTGACCCGGACGCCGCCGTCGATGCGCCACTCGGCGTGCTCGGCGTCGTCGCCCGTGCCGCTCGGCACCTCGACGGTCATATCGTCGAACTGATAGTGTATCTCGGCGTTGCGCCCGGTCAGTCGGTCGTACAGTCCGATCGCCAGGTCCGGCCAGGTGGTCGTCTCGTCGATGCGCTCGTCGGGATCTGCGGCGTCGCTCATGCCTCTTCGTGTTAGGTAGTATCACACATAAGTGAACTGCCTGACGTATCTATGCGTTTATAAGTGGCGGCGCGCCCGCGGGCTCAGCCGTCGACGCGCGTCAGCCGGACGTCGAGGCAGACGTTGTACTCGTGCGGGGCGTACGACCGGACGACGCGCTCCGTCTCGACGTCGACCGCGTAGGCGTCGCCGGCCGCGGCCTCGACCGCGCGGCGCCCCGGGCCGAACGGGTCGTCCTCGTGCTGGATGTCGTAGTAGTGAACGACGCAGTCGTCGCCCGCGAGCGCGACCGCGGCGTCGAGGAACTCGTCGGCGGAGTGCGGGAGGTTCATCACGAGGCGGTCGGCCGTGTCGGCGTACTCGTCGGCGAGCTCCCGCACGTCGCCCGCGATCGCGGTCACCCTATCCGCGACGCCGTTGCGCTCGGCGTTCTCGCGGAGGTACTCGACGGCGCGCTCGTTGAGGTCGCAGGCGACCACGTCGGCGCCGCGGGACGCCAATGGGACCGCGTACGGCCCCACGCCGGCGAACATGTCGATCGCCGACTCGCCGGCCGCCGCCTGCTCGACGACGCGGTGGCGCTCGGTCGCGAGCCGCGGCGAGAAGTACACCGCGGCGACGTCGAGCGCGAACTCGTGGCCGTACTCGCGGTGGACCGTCTCGGTGCCGTTCCCGGCCAGCACGTCCCACCGCCGCACCCGGAGTTCGCCCTCGATCGGCGACGCGCGGTTGAGGACGGTGTCGCAGGGAACGTCGGAGGCCATCACGGCGTCGGCTATCTCGCGGGCGCGCTCGTCGTCGTCCTCGTCGACGATGACGATGTCGCCGAGCCGCTCCAGGGAAGGCTCGTAGCCGAGGATATCCGCGGGCGTCGTGGGTCGGTCCCGCGCTTCCGCGTCGCGCTCGACGATCCGGTCCGCGAGGTCGGCGGGCACTCGGTCGCGGCCGGAGACGGGGATGTAGATCGTCTCGTCCTCGACCGCGATCTGATGGTCGCCGTCGAGGGCGTCGGCGTCGGCGAGCCGGCTCCGGACGGTCTCGCCGCGCTCGCGGTCGACGGCGACGCAGGGGACGCTCATCGTCGGGGAGACGCGGGCGAGTGAATAAACGGTGACGCTTCGCGGGCGGCGGAACGGCGAGGGCTCACTCCCCGTCCGCGGTCGCGGCCGCGACCGCGTCGAGCAGTTCCCGACCGCCGATGTCGGACGAGACCGGAACGACCCGGTCCGCGGCCGCCGCCACCTCGGCGTTCGGCCCGTCCGCGGTCGGCCCGTCCGCGGTCGGCCCATCTGCCCCGTCGCCCGAGCGCTCGGCGCCGACCGCGAGCGTCGCGTCCGCGTCGGCCGCGAGCTCGCGGGCCGCCGCGAGCGTCGCCTCGGAGGGCGCCTCGAACGGCGGGGCCGTCACGGCGGTCGCGCCCGCGTCCGCGGCGGCGCCGGCGACCGCGTCGCCCTCGGGGACCACGCCGACCGAGGGCTCGTGGCCCGCGGCGGCCAGCCGGGCGACGACGCGCGCGGTCGGCCGCCCCCTTCCGATCACGTGGACGCGCCGACTCTCGACGTCGCTGTGCGGGAACGCCGTCACCGCGGGCGTCCCGGTCGCCGGGTCGCGGCCGACGAACGCCTCCGCGTCGAAGGCGGCGCCGACGGTCGACGCGGACAGCACCGAGTCGGGAGGGCCGGCGGCCCGGACCCCGCCGTTCGCGAGGACGACGACCTCGTCGCAGTACCGGGCCGCGGCGTCGAGGTCGTGGATCGCGGCGATCGCGCCCCGGTCGCCGTCGTCGACGAACGCGCGGACCAGTTCGAGCGTCTCGACCGCGTGGTTCACGTCGAGGCTCGCGGTCGGCTCGTCGAGGAGGAGGAGCGGGGCCGCCTGCGCCAGCGCCCGCGCGAGCAGGACGCGCTGGCGCTCCCCGCCCGAGACCTCGGTGATCGACCGGTCCGCGAAGCGCTCGACGTCGGCCGCGGCCATCGCGGCGTCGACCGCGGCGTCGTCCTCGACGCCGTGCGCGTCGAAGCGGCCGAGGTGCGGCGTCCGGCCCATCTCGACGACGTGGCGCACGCGGAAGTCGAACGCGAGGTTCGTCGCCTGCGGGACGCTCGCGACGCGGCGCCCGACTTCCTTGGCCGACAGCGACGCGGCCGGGTCGCCGCCGATCTCGACGGTCCCCGCGTCCGGCTCGACGGCACCGGTCACCGCGCGCAACACGGTGGTCTTGCCGGCGCCGTTCGGGCCGACGAGGCCGACGAGCGAGCCGGGCTCGACGCGGAGGTCGACCCCGGAGACGACGTCGAGGTCGCCGAACGAGACGGCCACGTTCGAGGCCGACAGGAGCGGCGCGTCGCCGAACGAGAGTGCCGTGTCGGGGAGCGACGAGGGGGAAGAGCGGTCGGCGCTCACAGCTCTGTCACCTCCCGGGTCACGAGCAGGTAGACGAAGAACGGCGCGCCGACCGCGGCGGTGATGATCCCGACCGGGTACTCCGCGGGCGCCGAGCGCGCGACCGTGTCGGCCGCGACGAGGAAGGTGCCGCCGGCGAGCGCCGCGGTCGGGAGCAGCACCCGGTGGTCCGGGCCGACGACGAGCCGGAGCATGTGCGGGACGATGAGCCCGACGAACCCGATCACGCCGGCGAACGCGACGCCGGCGGCCGTGACGAGCGCCGAGGCCGCGAGCAGCACGCGCTTCGTGCGCTCGACCGCGATGCCGAGCCCGCGGGCCTCCTCCTCGCCGAGCAGGAGGACGTTGAGGTCGCGGGCGTACGCGAGCAGCACGGCGAAGAGCGGCGGCACGACGGCGGCGGTGACGGCGACCTCGCTCCACGCGGCGCCGGAGAGGTGGCCCATCAGCCACGCGACGATCTGGCGGAGCGACTCGCCGGCCTGGAGCTGGAGGTACGAGACGACCGCGCCGAGGAACGTCTGGACCGCGACGCCGGCGAGGAGGAGGGTGGCGACCGGGGTCCGCCCGCCGCGCGTCGCGATCGCGTACACGCCGAAGGCGGCGACGAGCGCGCCGACGAACGCGAAGAGGCTCGTCCCCGCGCCGCGCGAGAGCGCGACCTCGACGGGGCCGAGGAGGGGGAGGGCGACCGTCGTCGAGAGCGCGGCGGGGAAGACGATGAACGCGACCGCGCCGACCGCCGCCCCCGAGGAGACGCCGATGATCGACGGGTCCGCCATCGGGTTGCGGAAGAAGCCCTGCATCACCGTGCCGGCGGCCGCGAGCGCGAACCCGACGAGCGCGGCGAGCAGGATCCGCGGGAGCCGCACGCCCACCACGATCTGCTGGTGGACGGAGTCGACGGGGAACGAGAACGGCGACGCGAACGCGAGGTCGACGCCCGGGATCGTGAGGGGGCCGACGCCGGGTATCGGCAGCGGGCCGACGCCGCCCGCGCTCGTCTCGATCCCCGCCGGCACCGCGACCGCGTTCAACACCGACTTCATCACTGTCTCCGGCGGGATTCGAACCGGTCCGATCGCGGCGCTGCCGACGACGACGACAGCGAGCAGCGCGGCTCCCGCCGCCGACCACGCCGCCGACCGAACCCATGGCCGCATGCGTACTCCAACACAACTTGTAGTAGGTAAATACTTATTGGACGAAGACGGTCGTCGATGCGATGCGAAACAGCTTCGCGATCGCGACGGCCGTGCTGGTGACGACCGCCCTGATCGGCGGCGTCGCCGGGACCGCGGCGGGCGCACAGCCGACGATATCGACCGACGGACCGACCGCGGGCGCGCAATCGACGGCGGGCGCGGGGCCGGCGGTCGGCGCCGCGAGCGCGACGGGGACCGGACCCGCACAGACCGACGGCGCCTGCGGGTTCCCGTTCAACGCGACCGACGCCACCGGAGAGACGGTGACGCTGGAGGAGCGGCCCGACCGGATCACGACGATCAGTCCGTCCGCCGCGCAGACGCTGTGGGAGCTCGGCGAGCAGGACCGCGTCGTCGGCGTGAGCCGGTTCGCCTTCTATCTCGACGGCGCCGAGGAGCGCGCGAACGTCTCCGCCTCGTTCGGCGCGAGCGTCGAGCGCGTCGTCGACACCGAGCCCGACCTCGTGCTGGCGCCGAACTCCTCGGCGGCCGACGTCGAGCCGCTCCGCGAGCAGGGGCTGACCGTCTACCACTTCCCGGCGGCGACGAGCATCGACGACATCGCCGAGAAGACGGAGACGATCGGTCGGCTCGTCGGCGCGTGCGGCGCCGCCGCGGAGACCAACGAGGAGATGAACGACGCGGTCGCGGCGGCCGAGGAGCGGACGAGCGGCGTCGACCGGCCGACCGCCCTCTACCCGCTCGGCGGCGGCTACGTAGCGGCGAACGACACCTTCATCGACGCGATCATGACCGCGAGCGGGACCGACAACGCCGCCGCGGAGTACCGGGCGTACCCGCAGCTCTCCGACGAGGTGACCCTCCAGACGGACCCCGAGCTGATCCTGGTCACCGACCCCGAGGCCGCGATCCTCGAACAGGAGCCGTACGCCAGCACGACGGCGGGCGCCGAGGACAGCTACGTGGTGATGAACGCGGACTACCTCAACCAGCCGGCGCCGCGCAGCGTGATCGAGTCGACGACGACGCTGTCGAACGCGGTGGTCGAGCTACAGGAGGAGGGCAGCGAGTCGACAGGGGGCGCGGGCGACGGCTCGACCGACGGCGACTCCTCGGAGGACGGCGACTCGTCGGGAGACGGGGAGTCGTCGGAGGACGACACGTCCGACGGTTCCGACGACGGCTCGTCGACCGACGGCGCGGACGGGAACGCGAGCGACGGCGACGGAAGCGACGAGAACACGGGCGACTCGGCGCCCGGGTTCGGCGTCGTCGCGGCCGCGCTCGCGCTGCTCGCGACCGGGCTGCTCGCGCGGCGCGACTGAGTCGACCCCGTCTCGGATTCGACCCCGGCCCGGATCGGCGGTTTCCTTTTAAATACCCTGGCCCATCAGGTGGCTGCGCAGGATGTCCGGCGTCTTCAGGCCGGCGTCGCTGTTGAGCAGGACGACGGTCTCGTCGCCGTCGAAGAAGTCCTCCTCGGAGAGCGCCCACGCGCCGGCGGGGGCCGCGCCGCCCGCCGCGCCCATCTCGACGACCTCGTTCTGCGCCACGGCGACCGCGCTCGCCAAGATGTCGTCGTCGTCGACGCCGACCGCGGTCCCGCCGCTCTCGGTCACCGCCTCGACAGCAGCGGCGCCGCCCGCGGGGTCGGGGATCTCCAGCTCGCCGCAGATGGTGTCGGGCGTCTCCCACGGCTCCGGTTCGTCGAGCCCGCGCTCGACCGCGGCCGCGATCGGGGCGCAGCCCGACGCCTGCGCGGCGACCACCTTCGGGGTGCCGTCGATCGCGCCGACCCGCTCCAGCTCCGAGAATCCCTTATAAACGCCGGCGACGACCTCGCCGGAGCCGGTCGGGACGACGACGACGTCGGGGGCGTCGCCGAGGTCGGCGACGAGCTCGAAGGCGACCGTCTTCGCGCCCTCGTGGCGGTACGGCGTCGCGAACTCGCCGAGGTCGGTGTAGTCGGTCTCAAGCTGCTCGTCGACCGCCGCGGCCGCGTCCGGGAAGCGCCCGCCGACCACGCGCATCTCGCCGCCGTGGACGTTCGTCATCGACTTGTTCGAGAAGGCGCACCGCGAGGGGACGAACGCGTACGAGCGCAGGTCCGCCCGGCCCGCGTACGCCGCCATCGACTGGCCGGCGTTGCCCGGGCTCGCGCAGACGAGCGGCTCCACGTCGGCGCCGTCCGCGGCCCGCTTCGCGGTCGCGGTCACGGCGAGCGAGAGGCCGCGGTCGAGGACGGTCCCCGTGGGGTTCCGGCCCTCGTCTTTGACGTAGACCGCGTCGACGTCGAGCTCCTCGGCGAGCCGCTCGGTGGCCACGAGCGGCGTCCCGCCCTCGCCCGCGGTGAGCGCGTCTTCGGCCGGGAAGGGGAGGAGCGCGTCGAAGCGCCAGTGGCCGCGGGCGGTCGCGGGCGCGCTCCGGGCGTCGCCGCTTCCGCCCCGGGCCGCGGGGTCGAACAGGTCGTCCGGGTCGACCGCGTCGTAGTCGTACACCGGATCGAGGCCGCGCGCCCGCTCGTCGGCGTCGATCGCGGCCGCGTCGGCGGTCTCGTGGACGCGTCCCGACGCCCGACTTTTTAAACCCCGAAACGCCGGCGTGGTCTCGAAATCAGCCATACCGAACGTTGCGGCGGCGGCGACTAATCGCTTCGCACTCGGCGACGGATCACCGTTGACTGACACCCCGAATCATGCGGTGGCGCGTGCCGACGAGCGCCCGACAGGGCGCGAGTCGCACGCGCGAGGGAGTCGGCCGACCGGAGGGAGGCCGACGAGGCTGGGGAGGCGTGAGGCCGCGGTGCTGTGCGGGGCGGGACTCGAAGGGGCAGCCGGGAGGCGGGCGCAGGCGACGCAAGCACCGCAACGCGGGAGCGAACGCAGTGAGCGACCGAGTGAGGAGCGCAGCGAGCGTGCGCCCGCCTCCCGGCTGGGGCTTCGATGGCGTTCGTGTCGGCCGTCGGTTTATAAGCGACTACGTACGGCCGAGCGGCTGGGGCTTCGGTGGCGTTCGCGTCGCTTCGCGATTTATAAACGCCTGAGTTCGACACCGCGACACAGTTGAATCCGGACCGCTCACCGGCTCCGGAATTTCACCACTGCGAGGAGGGTGGCAGTCGGAAGAGCGCGATCAACCGACTGACCGCGTACACCGCGGCGTACAGGAACGCAGACGAGGGCGCCGCGACGAGGAGCGCGAGGTACGTCCCGAACGTGACGGTCCCGCCGATCGCTCGGAACCAGCCCGTCTGACTCACGGCTCGAAGCCGACCCCATCGGTACGTGAGAACCGTCATCCCGCCGCCGAGCAGCGCCCCGGCGACGACGGCGACGAGAACGGACGTACCCGGGGACCGGAGGGACGCGCCGACAGTCGAGAGAGACTCGACTCGGCCCGAGACGACGGCCAAGACCGCGAACGCGAGCAGCGCCGCCCCGAGTTGCGCGAGGTCGGGAGCGCGCGCGTCGAGAACGCCCTCGGACCGCGTGGCGTCCGGGTCGAACAGCCGGTCCGACAGCCCGAATCCGGCCAGTCCGAACAGGACGACCGGCACGCCGAGCGCGGCGCTCGCGCCCGCGTTCGACCCGTCGACGGACAGCCAGACGCCGAGCGGGACGAGGGCGAGGGACAGCCACCGACCGAACGCGACTCGATCCACGCGTAAAACTCGCGCGGCCCCGGCAAAAGCGTGGTCACCGCGACGTCCGCGAGCCGATCCCGCGGCCGCTTATAAACCCGCGACCCGATACTCGACGTATGAACGGAGACGCCACGGTCGTCGGCGGCGGACTGGCGGGGCTGGTCGCGGCGACGCGGCTCGCCGAGGCGGGCGCGGACGTGACGCTGTACGAGCGACGCCCCGAGGTCGGCGGGCGCGTGCGGACGGAGACGGTCGACGGCTTCACCCTCGACCGCGGCTTCCAGGTCCTCTTCTCCAGCTACCCCGCCGTCGCGCGCGAACTGGGCGCCGACGGGCTCGACGCCCTCGACCTCCGGACGTTCGCGCCCGGTGCAACGATCTGCCGACCGGGCTCGCGCTCGACGCTCGGGGACCCGCTCCGCGACCCGCTGTCCGCGCTCCCCTCACTCCTGAACGACGGGGTCTCCTTCTCCGACAAGCTCCGGACGCTCGCGCTCCGGTACGACCTCGCGAACCGCGACGAGGACGAGTTCTTCGTCGGCCCCGACGCCTCGATCCGCGAGTACCTCCGCGACTGGGGGTTCGCCGACGACTACGTCGAGAACTTCGTCGAGCCGTTCTACGGCGGGATCACCCTTGATCGAACCCTGTCGACCTCGAAGCACGTCTTCGAGTACACGTTCCGCGCGATGGGCCGCGGGTCGATCGGCGTCCCCGCCGAGGGGATGGCCGCGCTCCCCGCCGCGCTCGCCGACCGCGCCCGCGAGGCCGGGGTCGAAATCCACACCGGCGAGGACGTGGAGGCCGTCCGGATCGCGGGACAGGGCCGGATCCCCTTCCGGTCCGGCTCCGCCGACGCCGACGGCGCCACCGTCGAACTCGCGGACGGCTCGACCCGCGAGACGGACGCCGTCGTCGTCGCGGCCTCCCCGCCCGAGGCCCGGCGACTCACGGGCGTCGAGTCGGTTCCCACGGAGGGCGTCCCGAACGTCACCGGCTGGTACGCGCTCCCCGCGGGCGAGTCGTTCGAGACGGGCGAGCGCATCCTGCTCAACGCCGCGAGCGAGTCGCCCAACGCCGTGGTCCCGATGTCCGAGGTCGCGCCAGAGTACGCTCCGGACGACCGCGCGCTGCTCGCGGCGACGTTCCTCGGCGAGGACGCGCTCGACCGCAACGCCGAGGCCCTCCGCGACGACGTCCGCGACGCCCTCGACGCGTGGTTCCCCGAGCGCGACTTCTCCGGGCTGGAGACGCTCGACGTCCACCGTATCCGGTTCGCGCAGTTCGCGCAGCCGCCCGGGATTCACGCCGATCTCCCGGACGTCGACGACCCCGACGGACCGGTGACGCTCGCCGGCGACTACACGGAGTGGTCGTCGATTCAGGGCGCCCTAGAGAGCGGACGGAAGGCGGCCGACGCGGCGGCCGACCACCTGTAACCGGAACGGGCCGCACCGTGCCGTGCGCGTCTCACGGCGGCGCGCCGGACCGCCGTCCCCGGACGAACCCGTACCCGAGGAGCGCGGCGAGGACGGCGACCCCCACCGTGATCTCCCTCGCGTACCGGAACCCGATCCCGAACAGGAGGAGCGCGTTCGTCGCCAGCAGGAGGAGGATCGCGTCGAGGCGGCTCCGGAGGGCGGCGTCGTTCATGCGGGCACACTTCCCGGCGGACCAATAGGCGTGCTGGTCCTCGGACCGCGGGCGGCACCGCCTCGCGGTCGACGCTACTCCTCGCGGAGGAACGCGTCCTCGCCGTGCTCCTCGACGGCCGCGAGCAGGTCGTCGCGCTGGCGGCGGACCTCGGACGGGAGCTCGGCGTACGCGTGCTCGAACATGTCGCTCGGCTCGGCCTCGATCGACTCCGCGAAATCGATCGCGTCGGCGACGACGTCGTCCGCCTCGTCGCGAATCGCCGCGACCCCCTCGTCGTCGATCCGCCCGGTCTCGCGGAGGAACGCCTCCATCCGGTCGAGCGGGTCGAGCGCGCGCCACGGGTCCACGTCGTCGGGGTCGCGGTAGGCGGTCGGGTCGTCGGCGGTCGTGTGCGCGCCGAAGCGGTACTCGACGAACTCGATGAGGACGGGGCGGGGGTGATCGGTGTCGGTCTCAGAACTGGGACCCCGCGCGCGCTCGGCCGATTCCCGCGTGACCGCGTAGCTCGCGAGCGGGTCCATCCCGTCGACGCGGACGCCGTCGAAGCCGTAGGCGCTCGCCTTCTGGGCGAACGTCGCGCTCGCGGTCTGTCGCTCCCTCGGAATCGAGATGGCCCAGCCGTTGTTGTGACAGCAGAATATCGTCGGCGTGTCGAAGACGCCCGCGAAGTTCATCGCCTCGTGGAAGTCGCCCTCGCTCGTCGCGCCGTCGCCGAAGTGACAGGCGACGACCCGGTCCTCGTCGCGGTAGTCGAACGCCCACGCGGCGCCGACCGCGTGCGGGAGGTGCGCCGCGATCCCGATGTTCAACGGGAAGACGTTGCCCTCGGCGATCGCCTCCGTCCCGGACTCGTGGCCCATCCAGTACGGGAGGTACTCCGAGAGCAGATCGCGGACGACGACCGCCCCGTGCTCGCGGTACTGGTAGCTGATCAGGTCGTCGGCCGCGAGCGCGTGCGTCGAACCGACCGCCGACCCTTCTTGGCCCGCGCAGGGCGCGTACGTCCCGATCCGCCCCTGTCGCTGGAGGCTCACCGCGCGCTCGTCGAACCGCCGCGTGGTGACCAAGTCGCGGTAGATCGCGCGGAACCGTTCGTCCGACAGGTCCGGGACCGTCGCGTCCGGCAGGGGAGTGCCGTCCGGTCCCAGAACGCGGTAGACGTCCTCGTCGGCGAGGGGATCGGTCGCGTCGTCGCGGCCGGACGCGTCGGCGTCGGCGCCGTTCTCGTCCATGGGCGAAGGATGTGGGCCGGCGTCACAAGGAGTTAGCGGTCGCGGGGCCGTCGGACGCCCCTCGGCTCCGCCGGCGGACGTACGTGATCGGGAGGCCGACGACGGCGCCCGCGACGGCGACCGCGGCGAACACGAACCCGACGAGCAGCCGCACGGGACCCGCCGCGAGCATCTCCGGGCTCCAGACGGAGACGAACCGGGCGGTCCAGAGGATTCCGGTGACGAGCGCCGTGAGCAGGCCGAACGCGGCCCCCCGGAGGTACGTGACCGTCCCGCGGCGCTCGACGAGCGCCCACCAGACGATGGCGCCGGCGAACAGCGCCGGGGCCGCGAGGATCGGCACGACGAGCGCGGTCGGAAGGCCGATCACCTCGCCGAAGAGGTCGAGCACGGTGGAGAGCAGGGAGGCGGTGAACGCGGCACAACAGAACGCGTAGGCGCCGGCGAAGAGCGACCAGCGTCGAGAAGAGCGCGCACCGGTCGCGGACGGGGGAGAACTGTCCATACCCCGACATCACCCACGCCGGCTAAAGCTCTTGCCGTGGGTGAAACGCCGGCTTGTCCCTTCTCAGGGCGTGATGACGGCGCGTCCGTCGATCTCGCGGTGTTCGAGCTTCTCGGCGACCGCGTTGATCTCGCCGAGATCGTACCGGCTGGTGTGGAGGTCGACGTCGCCCTGCTCGACGAGCGCGACGAGCTCCTGGAGCTCGGCGTACCGGCCGACGATGTTGCCGACGAAGGAGAACTCGCCGTTCACCAGCGCCTGCGACGGCTCGTGGACGTGGCCGCCGTAGCCGATGATGTGGTGGTCGCCGCCGACGGCGGTGATATCGGGGGCGTACGAGGTCGTCACGTCCTCGCCGACGAAGTCGAGCACCTGCGCCGCGCCCGTGCCGTCCGTGATCGCCTCGATCTCTTCCGCGACGTCGTCCTCGCCGGGATTGATCAGGTGGTCGGCGCCGTAGCCGTCGGCCAGATTCAGCGCCGACTCCTTCAGGTCGACCGCGGTGACCCGGGCCGCGCTCATCGCGTCGAGACACTGGAGGCCGATGTGCCCGAGGCCGCCGACGCCGATGACGACCGCGTGGTCGCCGGGGTTCAGGTCGGCGACCGCCTTCTTCGCGGCGTGGTAGGCGGTGATGCCGGCGTCCGCGTGGGGCGCGATGTCGATCGGCTCGACCCCGGACGGGAGCGGGATCACCGAGCGCTCGCTGGTGTGGAGGTACTCGGCGAAGCCGCCGTCGGTGGTGAGCCCGTTGAACGCGTCGTTCTCGCAGTACATCGTCTCGCCGAGCCGGCAGGGGCGACACGTGCCGCAGGTCTGGACCGGGTGACAGATCACCGGGTCGCCGGGCGAGACCAGATCCACGTTATCGCCGGTCTCGACGACGGTGCCGGCGTTCTCGTGGCCCAAGGTCATCGGGAGCTCCTGCGGGACGTACTCGGCCCACATCCCCTCGATGATGTGGTTGTCAGTCTGACACCACCCCGCGCCCTCGACCTCGACTATCACGTCGTCCGGCCCCGTCGCCGCCGGCCGGTCTACCTCGTCGATGGTGAGCCCCTCGCTCATGTCGTCGGTGTACTCGTGGAGTCTGGCTGCTCGCATGTGTGAGAGACTCGCGCGGAATTCACATAAACGTTCGTTACGAACTCCGTCGTCGGGCCGCGAATACCGGAGCCGCGAGTCGGTCCCGAGAGAGAGGGTCACAGCAGCCGGTCGAACGCGCCCAGCGGCGGGAACCGGAGCGGTTCCCCGCGATCCGGGTCGTACACGGTCGGGGCGAGCGCGGCCGCGTCGGTGACGAGCGGCGTGTCGAGGCCCGCGGTCGCCGCGTCGTTGACCGGGACGCCGGCGGCGAGCCGGGTGAACGCGGGCAACACGAGGAGGTCGGCGCCGCGGTAGGTCCCCTCGCCGCGGAGGACGCAGGGGCGGCGGTCGCCCTCGATCTCGATCGTCGGGTGGACGTGGCCGATCACGTACCGGTCCGCCGCCGTCGACGGCGCCTCGTGGCCGTGGCAGACGACGGTCCGCGGCCGGCCGGCGGCGTCGTCGTCGGAGCCGTCGCCCTCGTTCAGGACCAGTTCCTCGCGGACCGGACCGTCCCACGCGTTCGCGAGCGCGGCGTCGTGGTTCCCAGCGGCGAGTTCGAGGGCGGCGCCGCTCGCCTCGCAGCGGTCGCGGAGCGCGTTCAGGGTCCCGAGCGCCCGGTCGGTGACCCGGTCGAAGGTGTGGGCCGCGTCGCCGGCGACGACGACCGTTCCGGGGTCGAACCGGTCGAGGAGCGCCCCGAGCCGGTCGACGAGGTCGGCGCGCTCGCCGAGCGGGAGCGAGACGGCGGAGGCCTCGCCCCGGCCCGCGTGGAGGTCGGCGACGACGAGCGCGTCGGCGTCCGAGAGGTACACGGCGCGCTCCGCGAACGAGACGTCGGAGAACCCGGTCCCGTCGTCGGCCTCGACGTCGGCGCCCACTCTCGTCACCGCCCGTACCCGGTCGAGCGCTCGCGGCGGCGGTCCGCGTCCCGGTCGGCCGGACCGCCGTCGACGTGGTTGCGGGCGGTCGCGTACGCCTCGCGGACGCGCCGGAACGACTCCTCGTCGCCGCCCTGATCGGGGTGCGTCTCCTTGACGCGCTCGCGGTAGGCGCCCTTCACCGCGTCGAGGTCTGCGTCGCGCGAGACGCCGAGCTCGTCGAAGGCGTCGCCGACGGGGTCGGCGCGGCCGGCGCGGCCGCCCGGCCGTGAGGGGCCGGTCGAGCGGCCGGTGGCGGAGCGGGCACCGCCGAAGTGGCCGCCGCCGAACCGACCGGTGCGGTCGCCCCCCGAACCGGACTCGTCGGTCGCCCAGTCGGGCTCGTCGACGTCGAACGGGAGCCGGCGGCCGAGCCCGCGGCCCGGCATCTCGTGTTCGCAGAGGACGGTGTAGACGCCCTCGCCCTCTAAGCGGAAGTAGTCGTGCGCGTCGAAGGTGATGGCGACGCCGCGCTCCGGGAGGTAGAAGGGAACGGAGACGTCGTCGAAGGCGTGGTCCTCCGCGAACCGCTCGCCGGCCGCGGTCAGGTACGTCCGGATCTCGCGGCGGCGGCGCTCGTCGCCGGCGGCGCCGCGGCGACCGGCCGACGCGGCCGGAGCCGGCACGAACCGGTCGCCGAGGTAGAAGGCGAGCGCGACCACCCCGGTGGCGGCGATCCCGAGGCCGATCCCCCAGAGGACCCACCGCGGCACCAGCGTCGTGAGCTCGGCGAACACACCCGCCGTAGCGGCTCCGCGGTAATCAACCTCCCGCCGGCGCGTCGGCTGCGGAACCGAAAAGCGCGGAGCGTCGACAGAAAAGTCTCGTATCGGTCGACCGTCTCAGATCATTCCCTTCGCTTCGAGCCCGTCGAGGATGTCGTCGACGAGCTCCTCGGCGGTGTCGTAGGGGAACTCCTGTTCGCTGCCGAGCTTCGCCGCCATCTCCATCGCGGTGAAGCTCACGTCGCCGGCCTCGAACTTCGTCGCCGGGCCGTCCGGCAGCGCGGGGACGAGGTCCATCTGGTTCTCGACGGGGAAGTCTGCGCCGCCGAACGCCTCTAAGAACTGTTCGCGGAGTTCCGCTTTCACGTCGCTCATACACAGTTCATCCCGCGAGCCCCGCAAAAGGGTTGCGGAACAACGATGAACTCATTTAGGGTTGTAAGATTTCGTGACGGCGGTTGGCGACTGAGGCGGTTCCGCCGTGGCAGTTACTCGCCGGGCTCGACCGCCAACCGGAGCGTGAGGTCCGCACCGTCGGCCAGCGCGGCGACGAGGTCGCCGTCGAGGTCGGCGGCCGCGCCGTCGCCGTCGACGAGTATCGTGCGCTCGTCGTCCGTGTAGTCGCTCGTCCGGCCGACCATCGAACGGTCGTCGAGCAGCGCGAGGTCGGGATCGCCGCGGCCGGTGACCGTCTCCTCGAACGTCTCGTCGCCGGCGTCGACGACGAGCGTCGCCTCGATCGTCGCGTCCGCGTCCCGGCACGCCTCGCGGAACTCGGGGGTGAAGTCTCGCGGGGTCCGGTCGGCCTCGACGCCGACGATACAGTCGCCGGCGGGGGTGAGCCAGTCGTCGGTCGTGAGTTCGAACGTGCTCGCGTGTTCGGCGGTGACGTTCTCGTGGCCGACCGCGCGGACGACCTCGGCGTGGGGGTCGTCGGCGCCGGTCCGCGGGGCGTCTGCGTCCTCGTCGCTCATTGCTGGCGGTCGGCGGCGACGCGACAAGTGGCCGTCGCTTCGGCGCCGAGAGGCGGTTCGCGGGCGGCGGTCACCGCCGTCAGACGTCCGCACCCTCGGCGAGCGCGGGGACGAGGCGGGCGGGGTTCTTCGCCAGCACGCGGGCCATCAGGTCCTCGGAGACGTCGAGGGTGAGCACCTCCATCACGCCGACGTTGGGGTGGACGTCGGGCGCGCCGGAGCCGAAGAGGACGCGGTCGGGGTGTTCCAACACGCCGCGTTCGAGCACCTCGCGGTACCGCACCGCGCTCGTGTCGACGTACAGCCGGTCGTACTCGTCGAGCAGGTCGAGCGTCTCGTTCATCAGCTCGGCGTCTAAGGGGTAGCCCCCGAAGCTCCCTAACACGACCGGGAGGTCGTAGCCGAGCAGCTCCGTCTCGACGGCCTCGGGCGGGAACTCCCGGCCCGCGTGGACGAAGAGGGGGAGGTCGGCGTCCTCCAGCCGAGCCAGCACGTCCTCGTTCGGGAGGCCGTCGACGTGGGGCGCCAGCGTGAACCCGTGGAAGCGGTCGTCGTAGGAGTACTGCTCGACGTCGTCCGGTCGGGTGTGGTGGTCGTCGCGCTCGGCGCGGAGGTTCCGGACGACCGACACCGCGCCAGTTCCCGGGTCGCGGGGGCCGTTGAGGCGGGCGAACGCGACGAACGGGCGGTCGATCGACAGGCGCGCGACCGCGTTGTTCGCCCGGAGGTAGCTCCGCCCGGCGGCGCGCTGGCCGGGGCTCGCGACCGCGCGGACGATCCCCGCCTGGAGCATCTCGCGTTCCAGCCGCTCCGGCGAGATGTCTCGTCCGTGGGTGGCGACCGACGACTCGTCGGGGTCGAGGGTCGCGCGGGTGTCGACGATCCGGAAGTCGTGTTCGAGCCCGAGCATGGCCGCTCTCTGTCGGACCGTCTCGGGCGACCCGCATGTGCCTGTCGGTCGCACGGCGCGCGCTCGGCCCGCCTCGGCGCCCCGGACGCGACGGCGACCCACGCCAGACGAACGCTGAAGGGGCCGTCCGCCCTCGTGGACCGACATGGAACTCGTGGAAGCCGGCGAGGATGACCTCGACGCCCTCGTCGAACGGTGGTACGACCTCGCGACGGCGATGGAGCCGTACTCGGCGCTGAACGAAATCGTCTACTCGGACGCGACGGAGGTCCCGGACGACGGCTTCCGCGCGCACCTCGACGACGACGCGACGACCGATTACCTCGTCGTCGTCGACGGCGAGACGGTCGGGTTCGTCACCCTGGAAACGGGTGACCGACCCTCCCGAGAGCGCGGCCGGTACCTCGACGTCGTGAACCTCGAAATCGACCCGGAACACCGGAACGAAGGGTACGGCACGGCGGTCGTCGACCGGGTGACGGAGATGGCTCGCGAGGCCGACCGCGACTACGTCACCGTCTCCTGCGAGTGGGGCAACGACGGCGCGCGGCGGTTCTACCGGGACGCGGGGTTCGAGCCCAAACAGGTGACGTACGCGCGCTCGCTGGAGTGAGCGGCGGCGGGGCTCGGAGCGGGACGCGGCGGAGCCCGGCAGGACCCGGCAGGACCGAGAGGGCGTCGATCCGCCCCGATCAGGGGCCCGCGGTCGAGACGATCTTCACTACGTCGCCCTCGGTGAGTTCGTGGTCCTCGCCGATCCGTCGCGAGGCGCGCGCGTCGACCGCGTGGAGGTACCCCTCGCCGATGTCGGAGTGGACCGCGTACGCGAGGTCCCGCGGGGTCGAGCCCGCGGGCAGGAGGAACGCGTCCGGGAGGACGTTCCCGGTCCCGTCGGTCCACTTGCCGGCGTCCTGGACCGGGTAGGCCGTGATCCGGTCGAGCAGGTCGTAGACGGCCGCGTTCAGCGCGGTCTGAACGCCCGTCCCCTCGTGGGCCGCCATCGACTCGCGGAGCGCGTCGAGACCGGCGCGCTGGCTCTCGGAGACGTCGCCGACGACCTCGAACGACTCGTCGCCCGGGTCGTAGTCGACGACGCCTGCCTCCGCGGCGCGGCGCAGGGCGAGCTCGCCGTCCGCGGTCGCGGGGATCACGGGCTTGTCGGTCCCCTCGCGGATGCGGTCG
Organism: Halorubrum sp. Atlit-26R; assembly: GCF_003666015.1. Lineage (GTDB taxonomy): Archaea > Halobacteriota > Halobacteria > Halobacteriales > Haloferacaceae > Halorubrum. The sequence goes on along the minus strand of NZ_QPLT01000004.1, from coordinate 92,996 downwards.
ACCGCGCCGTCGGGCGCCGCGTCGACCTTGTTCGCGACGACGACGATGGGCTTGGTGCGGCGGCGGACCGCCCGCGCGAGCGCCTCGCGGTCGTCGTCGGTCCACGCCTTCGGATCGTCGGGGTACTCCAGCCCGCGGAGGACCGCGGTCACGTCGCGCTCGGTCGCGCCGAACCCCGTGAGCATGTCCGACAGCGCGGCTTCGAGGTCGAAGTCCGGCGAGCGCGACTGGCGCTCGACGCCCTCCCAGTTGCGGTCGACGATGCCGGCGAGCCACAGGTCCATCTCCTCCTCGACGAAGTCCACGTCGTCGAGGGGGTCGTGGCTCCCGACCTCGACGGGCTCGCCCTCGGCGTTCGTCGCCCCCGAAGCGTCGACGACGTTCAACACCACGTCCGCGTTCGTCAGCTCGTCGAGGAACTGGTTGCCGAGCCCCTTCCCCTCGTGGGCGCCGGGGACCAGTCCGGCCACGTCGAGCAGTTCGACCGGGACGTAGCGCTTCCCGTCGCGGCAGTTCTCCGCCCCGCAGCGCTCCTCGCGGTCGAGGCAGGGGCATTCGGTGCGGACGTAGGTCACGCCTCGGTTCGGGTCGACCGTCGTGAACGGGTAGTTGGCGACGTCGACGTCGGCCATCGTGGCGGCGGTGTAGAAGGTGGACTTGCCGGCGTTCGGCTTGCCCGCGAGCGCGACCGTGAGCATACCCGACGGTCGCGGCCCCGCGAAAAGCGCCTTTCGGTCGGGCGCGGGGACGTGGTATTGGTATAAATGGAGTCCGAGGATTCGGTGGCGCGCGCCTCCGAGCGCCCGGAGGGCGCGAGGAGCGCGTGCGAGGGAGCGGTGAGCGAGGGGCGACCGGAGGGAGCCCCGAGCGAGCCGCGAGGCTGGGGAGGCCTGAGGTGCGGGGCGGAGCGGTGCGGGGCGGGACTCAAAGGGGCAGCCGTGAGGACGAAGACGCGCGACGTTAAGGACCGCAGGCGCGAACGAAGTGAGCGCCGAGGACCGCAACGAGCGCATCGAGTCCTCACGGCTGGGGCTTTGGCGGTGGTCGCCGCCGATCCACTGTCAGGTATTTATAAGAGAACGGCTGGCCAGAACGCGGTAATCGGCCCAGTAATACTTGCTTAGAGCCGAGCTGCTGGGGCTTTGTAGGTGGCCACCACCGATCGACTGGGAGCTACTTATAAGCGAACGGAGGGAGCGCCTGAGGCGATAGGGCTGCCAACGTCTATTTAAAAGTCTACTTCCGAGCGACGATCCGCAACACGTCCTCGTCGGCCAGCTCGTGGCTCTTCCCGACCTGCTGGTCGTCGTGTTTCGCGCTGTCGCCCGACACCCGCGCGAATTTAAATCGCTCGTCGAACTCGCCGCCGAGCTTCGAACAGGCGTCGCCGACGGTGTCGCCCTCGAACAGGATGAGGGGCTCCTCGTAGTCCACCCCCCGACCGGGCTTGTCCATATAAATGCGAATCACGCCCAGCTCCTCCCAGAGCCGCTCTTTGAGCCCGTCGAGGCCGAGCCCCTCCTCGGCGGAGATGAAGATCACGTCGTCGGGGTCCAGATCGCGCTCGCGAAGCTCCTCCTTCACGGTCGGGAGGTAGCTCTTGTCGATGAGGTCCGCCTTGTTGACCGAGACCATCGAGGGGAGGTACTCGCGGTTGTCCATCACGGCGTCGACGAGCTCGTCGATGGTGAGGTCGTGGGGGATGGTTACCTTCGCGTTGACGTAGCCGTACTCGCGGAGGACCTGCTTGACCGTCTCCTCGTCGAGGCTCACGTCGTCGCTCATCGTCACGCCGAGCCCGTCCTTGTGCGTCTTCCGGATGTTGATGTTCGGGGGCTCGGTGTCGAGGCGGATGTTCGTCGCGTACAGCTCCTCGCGAAGGCGGTCGTACTGCTCGATCTCGAAGACGGAGAGCATGAACACGACCAGGTCCGCGGTCCGGACGACCGAGAGGACCTCCTTCCCGCCGCCGCGACCGCCCGCGGCCCCCTCGATCAGCCCCGGCACGTCGAGGATCTGAATGTTCGCGCCGCGGTACTGCAGCATGCCCGGGTTGACGTCGAGGGTGGTGAACTCGTAGGAGCCCACCTCGCTGTCGGCGTTGGTGAGGGCGTTGATGAGGGTGGACTTGCCGACGCTCGGGAACCCGACCAACGCGACCGTGGCGTCGCCGTGCTTCTCGACCGCGTAGCCGTGGCCGCCGCCGGCGGAGGACTGGTTCTCCAGCTTCTCCTTCTTCTCCGCGAGCTTCGCCTTCAGGCGCCCGATGTGAGCCTCCGTTGACTTGTTGTAGGGCGTCTCGGCGATCTCCTCGCGGAGGTCCTCGATCTCCTCCTCCAGTCCCATTACCCGTCTCTCGGCCGGTCGGCTCGTTAAAGGTGTTCCTTCGAACCGCCCGCCCGGCGGCGCGGACCGAACCGCACGCTCGGCGGCGCGGACAGAACCGCCCGACCGCGCTCCGCGAACCGACGGATCGTCGCCGTAGGAGTGGTTGGAACGCCGATACTTCGACACGGTTATATCGGCGCCGAATAATTCTCGCTCACGCCGAATGCCAGACCCGTCGAGCCTCCGTGACAGCACGCAGATCGTCCTCCCGCGCCGCGCGCTCGACGGACACCGAGAGTGCCTCGAAGCCCGGTTCACCGTCACCGTCGTCGAGACGGCCGAACAGTACCGGATCATCGGCAGTCCGGTCGAGATCAAAGCCGCGAGCGACTACCTCACCCGCAACGGCGTCGCCGTCGCGTGAGGCGCTCCGTCGGCGGGCGGCCCGGCGGTCGCGTGTCGGTCCCGCCGCGCGACGGAGAGCCCTCGCGGGGCCGCCGTCGTCGCGCGGGCCCCGACTTCCGGATCCCCACGGCGCCTGCCCGCGTCAAAACCCTATTGCGTTCCATCCGCCAACGACGACCGTGACGAACACCAACCGCGAGTGGCTTCTCGCCGAGCGGCCGACCGGCGAGCCCGACTTGGACAGCTTCGAACTGCGCGAGACGGACGTCCCCGCCCCCGCACCGGGTGAACTCCTCGTCCGCACCCGGTTCCTCTCGGTCGACCCGTACATGCGCGGCCGGATGCGCGACGCCGAGTCGTACGCGGAACCGTGGGACGTGGGTGACGCGCTCAGGGGCGGCGTCGTCGGCGAGGTGGTCGAAAGCGAGAGCGACGCGTACGACGCGGGCGACCTCGTGACCGGCGAGGGGACGTGGGCCGACTACGCGACCCTCGACGCCGACGACGTCGCGCCGGTCGACCCGAGCGTCGCGGATCCCGAGGCGTACCTCGGCGTCCTCGGGATGCCGGGGCGGACCGCCTACTTCGGGCTCCTCGACGTCGGCGAGCCGAAGCCCGGCGACACGGTCGTCGTCTCCGGCGCGGCGGGCGCGGTCGGCTCGGTCGTCGGTCAGATCGCGAAGCGGAACGGCTGCCGCGTGGTCGGCTTCGCGGGCAGCGACGAGAAGACCGACTGGCTCACCGACGACCTCGGCTTCGACGCCGCGATCAACTACAAGACCACGGACGACTACCGCGCCGCGCTCGACGAGGCGGCGCCCGACGGCGTCGACGTGTACTTCGACAACGTCGGCGGCCCCATCACGGACGCCGTGTTCACGCGGCTGAACCTCGACGCGCGCGTCGCCGTCTGCGGCCAGATCGCCCACTACAACGACGAGGAGGTCCCGACCGGCCCGCGCAAGCTCCCGCAGCTGATCCCGGTGCGAGCGAAGGTCCAGGGCCTGCTCGTCGGCGACTTCGCCACCCGGTTCGGCGAGGCGAGCGAGCGCTTAGGGCAGTGGGTCGCGAGCGGCGACCTGAAACACCGCGAGACGGTCGTGGAGGGCTTGGAGAACGCCCCCGACGCCTTCCTCGGACTGTTCTCCGGCGACAACATCGGCAAGCAGGTGGTGCGGGTGTCGGCGGCGGACGCGGAGTAGCGGCTCCGATTCGGTGTCCCCCCTCCGCGGCGGTAAGACGCGCGCCGATCGGAGCGCAACGCAGAAATCCCGATAGCGCGTAGCACGCCCATGCTGTTCGCGACCCACCTCCTCATCGGCGCGCTCGTCGCGCGGAACCGCTTCCCGGTGGCGTGGGTCGTCGCGGGCGCGGCGCTCCCGGACGTCGTCGACAAGCCGCTGGCGATGGCCGGGCTCGTGCCCACCTATCACTCCGTCGTCCACTCCGCGCTGTTCGCGGGCGTCCTCGGCGCCGGGTGGCTGGCGGCCCGTCGGTACGAGGCGGCGGCGGTTCTCGCCGCCCTTCCGGCGGTCGGCGTCGGCTGGGCGACGCACCTCGTCGCGGACGCCGCCCACATCACCATCAACGGCCGACCGGAGAACACGGTGTTCCTCCTCTGGCCGGTCGTTCGGAGCTGGAACTCCATCGGGGCCGGTCCCGGGTCGTTCGCGCTCCAGTACCTCTGGACGCCGTCGTTCTACGTCGAGGTCGCGATCTGGCTGTTCGCCGGCGCGCTCCTGTTGCGCGACGGCCCGCCTGAGGTCGGCGCGTGACGCGTCCCCCTACTCGACGTATCCGAGCGCCCGCAGGTGCGACTCGTCGACGCCCGACAGGTACTGCTCGTCGCCGACGAGACCGCCCGCCTCGGCCGCCCGTTCGAGCAGCCCCTCGGGGACGCTCGTCGCCGTCGCGCCGTCGCCGTACGGCTCCCGGACGACGGTCTCCGCGGCCGGGTCGCCGACCTCGTAGCGGGCGTGGACCGCGTCGGTGCCGTCCGCCGTCCGCCGCCCGAACAGCTTCTCCCCGTCCGCCCGGCGGACCCCGCGGACGACCCCCGCGGCCGTGAGCGTCCCCGCGACCGTCTCGACGTACTCCCGGCCGAACGCCGTCGGCGGAGCCGCCGCTCCCGGCTCGGGCCGGAGCATGGCGGGTAGGTCGACGAGCGAGACCTGCTCGTCCACGGTCGTCTCCGGCCAGTCGGGCCGCGCGACGACGAGCGGGACGTGGACCAGCGACTCCCACGAGGCCGGCGGCAGGTGGCCGAACACTCCCCGCTCGGGGTCGAGGCACTCCCCGTGGTCGGCCGTCACCGCGAGCACGTCTCGGTCGGGCTCGTACAGCCCCCGTTCCCGGAGTTCGCTCACGAACTCGACGACCGACCCGCCGAGGTGTTCGCAGGCCCGCCGGTACAGCCGCGCGACCGTCTCGGCCTCGGCCCGGTCCACGTCCGCGGCGTCTCCTATCGTGAGACTCCGACTCATCGCGGCCGCCCGGTCCGGGTCGAGCGACCCGGCCGCCCCGCCGTCGCTCGGGACGTAGTAGGGACTGTGGGTGTCCATGTAGTGGAGCCAGCAGAACACCGGGTCGGTCTCCCCTGACAGCGCCTCCAGCGCGCGCTCGTGGAGCCGCGCCGCCGGCCGGTAGTAGGGGTCAGCGAGCCCGAGGCGGCGCAAAGTCGGCCAGAGTCGCCGGAAATACGCCTGCTCGACCGGTCGGGTCACCCCGCGCGGAAGCAGGTCGTCCAACAGGTTGCTCAGCCCGCCGGCCTCCCCGACGGACCGCTCGGTCAGCGCGTCGGCGGCGAGGGGGTTGTCGGTAAACAGCTGGGTGCGGTAGCCGTCGGCCGAGAGCGACGACGGGAGCAGCGGGTCGTCGACCGCCCCCTCCTCGTCGATGAACTTCCCGGTCGCGAGCGCCGGGATCGAACTGGCCGTGTGCGAGGCCGGCGCGACCGCGTTCGAGAACCGGGTTCCGCCCGTCCGTTCCGCGACCGCCTCGACGAGTTCGGTCGCGTGATCCGCTCTGAGCGCGTCGGCGGACAGGAGAAAGACGTTCGGAGGGCGTGGCATCTGCCTGCGTTACGCCGTGACTGAGGTTATAATTGTTGTTGCCTCGTTCCCTGGTTCGAATCCTCAGCACGCATTTGCGGCTCAAGAGTTGTTCGCCGCAAAATGCGCGGGACCGGATTCGAACCGAGGCGAGAAATGCTCGCTCACTCCGTTCGCTGCGCCTTTCTCGCTGGGCTCAAATCCGCTCCTGCTCCCTCACTCCAGCCGACTCGCTTCGCTCGTCGGCTTCCGTTCAGTGCGCGGGACCGGATTTGAACCGGCGGACCCCTACGGGATAGCGTCCTAAGCGCTACGCCTTTGGCCTGGCTCGGCAACCCGCGCGCGAGTTACCGTACCCGAGTGGTTCAAAAATAGTTGTCGCTACCGACCCGCGGCCACCCGCTTCTCCGCTCAGATGTCGGTCTCGAACGGCAACAGGTCGAGCACCGCGTCCTCACCGACCCGACCGAGGAGCCGCTCCGCGAACAGCACCGCGGCGACCCCGAGCCCCATCCCGAAGAGGGTGTCAGAGAGATAGTGCGTCCCGAGGTAGATCCGCGAGAAGGAGATCAGCCCGGCGAAGCCCGCGGCGATCGCGAACGGCAGTTCGTCGGAGTTGCGCGCGATCGCCGCGTACGCCGTCACGGCGGCCGCGTGTCCCGAGGGGAACGAGCTCGTCACGCCGGTGTCCCCCTCGGTGATACAGATCGGATTCGGCGGGAACGGGCGTTCGACGAGCGACATCAGCCCCCAGACGACGACGCCGAGCAGCGACAGCGCGACGACGCTTTTGACGAACTCCTCGCGCCAGCCGGCGAGGTAGAACAGCCCGACGAACACGACTCCGGCCGTGACGGAGCCGAGCCCGGTCATCGAGGTCATCATCACGGTCAGAAGCGACGTGCGGATCGCGCTGACGAACTCAACGGCGAGATGGTCGACCGTCTGGACGGCGTTCAGAACCGCTCCGAGAAGCGCGAACATGCGTGACCGATCCTATCGACGCGACGACCATAGAGGCCGCGCTCACCGGCAGAACTCGCAGTCGCAGTACGCGTCGCAAACGGGGTTGTCGCAGTCGGCGCCGCGGGCCGAGCAGCGCTCCCGACCGTGCCGGATCAGGAGGACGTGAAGCGGGTAGATCAGCTCGTCGGGGACCAGCTCGTCTAACACCTCGTGAGCGCGCTCGTTCGACGCCGACTCCGGGACGAGGCCGAACCGCTTCGAGACGCGCTCGACGTGCGTGTCGACCGCCATCGTCGGCTTCCCGAAGTGGAAGTTCAACACGACGCTGGCGGTCTTCGGGCCCACGCCCTTGATCTCGGTGAGCCAGCCTTTCGCCTCGTCGGTCGGCATCGCGTCGAGGAACGCCAGCGAGTACGCGCCGCCCGTCTCCTCGCGGATCGCGGTCAGCGCGCGCTGGATCCGCGCGGCCTTCTGGTCCGGGAGGCCCGCCACGCGGATCGTCTCCTTCAGCTCCTCGTGGTCGGCGGCCTCGATCGCCGCGAAGTCGTCGTAGCGCTCGAACAACGCCTCCGAGGCGCGCCGCGTGTTCTCGTCGGCGACGTTCTGCGAGAGGATCGTCGTCACCAGCTGGCGGACGCCCTCGCCCGGCTCGGCCGTCGGGTCCGCACCGTGTTCCGCCACCCGATCGACCGGCTCGTACAGCTCGACGAGGTCGTCGTGAAGCGCCCCGACCCGCGTCTCGTCCCACTGCTGTGTCGACATACGCGCGCTACGGGAGCGGGCGACTTGAGGGCGGCGACCGCGCGCGGATCCGGGGCTGTGACTGCGGGTGATTCCGCGATGACGGACGGGACCGTTTATATCCCTCCCTCGACTACTCCGGCGCGTGTACCGTGCGAGCGACCGGGTCGACAACGAGGCGTGGATCGAGCTGGTCGAGGAGGCGTGCGTCTCGCTCGACCTCGACGAGGAGACGCGCTCGACCGCGGTCGACCTCTTCCTCTCGCGAGCCCCCGAGGACGACCGCGGGAAGCGCGTCGCGGCCGCGGCCAGCCTCTACGCCGCCGGCCTGATCCGCGGCGAGGAGCGCTCGCAGTCCGCCGTCGCCGACGCGATGGACGTCTCCCGGCTCTCGGTCCAGAAGCGGTGGAAGCCCATCCTCGAAGACGCCGGCTTCTCACCGCCGTCGTGGTGATCCCGGGAAACACGGCGTACGAACGGCTCTCGCGCGATTTTCCGCCAGAATCCTCGCCGGCGATAGTTTTATTAGTAAATGTAAAGTGTCCTTTACTGTAAAGCGGGCTTTACACACAACGCGCGCTCGCTTTACCCTCCACCATGAGCGAACACACGACCTCCGCGACGACTCGGCCCTCCACCCGAAAACGGTACAAGCGAATCGCCTACGGACTGCTCGGCGCCGGCATCCTCGCGCTGTGGGTCGGCATCGCGGTCGACCGCTTCGTCCTCGGCGTCGCCCTGTACTGGACCGGCGGTCTCGGCATGGGACTCGTCCAGCGGTTCAGCCCCGTCGAGCTGTACGACGAGCGCGACACGACCATCGAACGAGAGGCCGGCCACTACACGATGAAGCTGTTCGCGTACGTGTTCATCTTCGGTACCCCCGGCGGACTGGTGCTGGAGGAGAGCGGCCTTGTCACGCTTCCGGGCGAGTTCTACGGCGCGATGTGGACCCTGTTCGCGGTCTTCGTCGCGTACGGCGCGTTCGTGATCTACCACAAGTACCGGCTGTGAACCGCACATGAGGAACGATATCCCCGACAGGCGCGACGAGACCGACGAGAGCCAGGCCGACCTCGCCGCCGCGGTCGAGGTTACCCGCCAGACGATCAATGCGATCGAACGCGAGCGCTACGACCCGTCGCTGGAGCTGGCGTTCGCGCTCGCGGATCACTTCGACTGCCGGATCGAGGACATCTTCGACCCGGACGAGTGATCACTTCGGCGTCGCGACGACGCCGAGGTGGTCCTCGTGGAACCGGTCCAGTCGCCGGGTCTCAAGCACCTCGTACGCGTCTCGGAGCCGGTCGAGCGCGCCCTCGAACATCGCCTCCGGCGCCGCCGTCACGTCCTCGCTGCGCGCCTTGATCGCCAACAGGAGCCGCCCGCCCTCGGCCAAAAACTCCGCGTTGCGCACGGCCACCTCGGCCTGTCCCCGAGTGGCCACGTCCTGAACGACCGCGTCCACGTCGCTCTCGACCACGTGGGCGTACGTCTCCGGTTTCCGCGCGTCCTTGAGCAGCGGGAACAGCCGCTCGCGGGGCGCCGCCGCGTCGAGCAGGTCCCGCGCCGGCCGCGGAGCGAACTCGACCGCGTAGGTAGGACCCGAGAAGTCGGCGACGTGACTGACCGTGGTGCCGCTCGCGGCGCCGAGGTAGAGCACCGTCTCGCCGCCCGACAGGCCCGTCTCGAACCCGAGTTCGAGCATCCCGCCGAGCTTCGACCGCTCGGGGTCCCACGCGCGCCAGCCGTCGGCGGTCGGCTCGCCGTACACCGGCTCGCCGCGGGTCGCCAAGCGCTCCTCGCCGTCGAACTCGCGGCGCTCGACGCCGTCGGGGAGGGCAGAGTCACTCATCGGCGGACCCCCCGTCGGTCGCCGCTCCCTCGCCGTCGCCCGCCCCCTCATCGTCCGCCCGCGCCCGGATCGTCGCCATCCGCTCGCGGAGGTCGTCGTGGAGTCGCGCCCGCCGCTCGCCGGCGTAGTGGTCGGCGCGCGCCGCGAGCGTCAGCTTCCCGGCGAGCGCCCGCGCCGCGGAGCCGCGGTCCTCGGGTCGCGTGCCGCGGACGAACTCGTGGGTGTAGATGATCCCGTGTTTCGGCGAGGGCGCGCGCCCGGAGAGGTGCGCGAACAGCGCGTCCTCGGCGCCGAGCACCTGAACCGTGCCGGACGGCTTCTTCGCGAGCGACTCTAACCCGCCCGCGAGCGCGATCAGGCGCGCGGCGAGCTCGGGCCCGGCCATCTCGGCGAGGTTCGGGGCGACCGCGGGCGCGATCCGGCCGATCGTGTCGGCGAGTTCGGCGCGCTCGTCGTCGAGTTCGGCGGCGCGCTCAGCGAGGGAGACCGCCCGGTGCTCGACCTCGCTCTCCGGCTCGCGCGCCGCGATTGCCCGGGCGCCGTCGACGCCGGAGCCGACGTCGTCGAAGAGGCTCCCAGCCCACTCGACGGCGCGCTCGGCGAGCTCGTTGGCGACGCGCTCGGCGTCGTCCATAGCACGAATACTATGCTTTAATTGTTGATCATCTGCCCTTTCCCGTTCTTTGACGGCTTCTCGGGCAGCGTAATTTGCTGCTTCGTGGAGTTTATCATAGTATTTCTCTTTGTCTTCCACGAATCCAGCCTCAACAGCCTTTTTGGGCCAATCCTTTGGCGATTCTGCGCTTCCTTTCTCGATGGCTTTCCGAGCAGCCTCAAGATTGTCAGGTGGGACCGATTCAAACCAACCTGAATTGGCATCGGTGTTACTCATATACAAAACGCTGGATTCGAATTCGTATATGTATCCCGGTGTTCTTGCCTCTGAAACCGAACTGAAACCTTATCTCAACAAATTATCAGTAGTCAGGGATCGCTCAATACAGCTGGCTTACTTATCACGGTGGAGTTTGGCTTCTCTCATATCTATCAAAAACTGCCTGTGAAATATAGCAGATGGGTTTGGCAGAATGCCTCTTTACATACGATCTGGCTTTGGCTGGATCTGGTATCGAATCAATCGAGGCGGACAAATATAATTGATATTTTTAACCGCTTTGCTGGCCTAGTATATAACATAACTATGCGATGTTCAGTTTCACCTTCTTAAATTCGGTTCCATCGAAAATCATCTGGTAAAAATCGACAGGCGAAGAATCGATTCCTTGATTATTTTCGGAGATAATTCGCATTACCTCAAAACGATCCTCCAGCTTGGTACGTAGGCCAAATACAACTCCTTCAAGCTGAGATATATCATATGTGACCTTCCGGTGGGAGTCCTCTAAGCCCGAGAGGTCGGGTAGTACCATGCGAACTTCCTGTTCATGTTCCCATTGGCCTAGCTTCCTCGTTGACATGCTGTGGAAATGGTCCCAAAGATCTTCTCTCCAAGCATCCTGATCTTCTATAATTTCATCTATGATCTCACTAGTTTTTCCATCTGGAGTGGAATGCCACGCGGACTCAAGCTTTGGGAGTGGGATCGTACTTAAAAAACGGAAAAAGTTCACTTCTGGCGGCGGGGATTCATAGTCAACACAATGTAATGATGCTGTTATGTCCCCAAATATAGGCTCCGTACCGTTCCAACCCGTTCTCCCATTGACCGTTATTTCGCCCCATGATTCGTCAGTTTGGCAGTCTGCGCGGAACATTAATGCGGCCCCTCTATGTTCGTCTGCATACGTGGCCCACATCGGAGGACTTGCGCATTCCTTTGCGAAACACAATGTGTGCCAATTTGTGTGAATTAGCGAAGTAGTTATCTCTCTAATATACCGGCTGGGGAACGACTTGTATAGTAGGTGATGTTTCTTATGGGGAAGTTCAAACTGCTCTGCTTCCGTCTGAACCATCTGCTCTAAGTACATGTGCGATTCGAGGGGGCCGACTAGCGATGCCGCAGGTTCTAACAGTTCTTCATTCCCATTGTCCATAGCGCCAGAAAGAGCCACCAGCAGATCATCAACGGTTTCAAGATCTCCTGAAGTCGTAGCCTCTGGCCACCCGGACACCATTCCCGTGGTCCTCATCTTCTCCAATACAGACTCAAGTGCCGAGTTGTGGATAGTCGACAAAATTTGTTGGAGATTGTTCCTCTTCAGCGGCTTTGGCAGGGAAGCTAGACTTGATGGGATTTTCTCGAATCCTCTCTCCTCAAAAAAAGACTGACAGATGGAATCAAATTGTTGGCGAAGTTTATCCGTGCTAAGATCACTACGGGTGAGTTTAGGGTCTATAGCATATTCCTCAAGAGCTTCGTCATCCTCAGATAACGCACAGACAATGGCTGCCTGATGTAGGTTCAATAAATAATGTCGGAGAAGGTTCTCCCACAGGACCTCATCTCCTTCCCAAAAAACATCTTGATATCCCTCAAGTGGGTCGTTAAAGTATCGTGGTGAGGAAAGAACGAGTTCCTGATTCTCAAGCTCACTGTGTTCGTGGACCAAATTTTCCATTGAACGAAACCGATAGATAATCGTCATATGGACCCATCTTCACACGACGCCTAACGCTTTATGATGAGACGGCCAACAGGGTGAGCCATAGTCCTTATAAAGTGGGCTTCGGTGGGCACGCGTCGTCTCAGTCTCAGGCTGGTATCACTTGAAGCTACGAAACTAATGCGTTTTTCTGGTGTATATCTCATATTAGACACTTGGATTTGTGAAGCGGACGAGTCGAGACATAGTTTGTCGTTGCCAGTATCCTAATTCAAAAACCTCGAGCGCCTCGAAGAGCGCGTTTTGATGAGTAGGTGTCTCCCCACGACAGTGGTCGCTGGCAACTAGCCCTCCGGTATGATTTTATTATCCCACTCTGATGGTAACAGATAGTATGGATGAACTCCCTTCGTCGACTGATTTGGACGGATTGGTCGAACGCTATCTGAAGGAACACGATTGGGAGGAGGACAAGGCTCACGTTCAAAACACCTCGAGAGCTGTCCGTCGTCTTGTTCGCGGTCTCGTTGATACCGGCTCTATTGATGAAGATGACATGCGAACTATCTACAATCTGTGCCAGAATGACGATGCCTTTTCACCGGAAAACAAGCGAGAGAGAATAGAGGACCTCAATATCGATGACGCCGCCAAAGAAGCGATCGAGGATCGAATTGAAGACGGTACTGGAATAGTCGGCAAAGGGAAGTATACTGTTCCTATCCAAGGACATGAAGAGGTTGCTTTCGACTTACTATCGACAGCGATCGAGTCTGACGATCGTAACAAAATCGACGCTGCGATCGAAGACTTTGCTGCTCAGGGAATTGAAGGAATTCAAAATGGAATTCTGTCACCGATTCTCTACTTCCTACATCCGACAAAATACCCAATCAGCAATGACCGCTCGCGTACAGGAATGCAGAATATTTTCGACTACGAGATGTCCGGTCGACTTTCAGGGTATCTAGACGAGGTAGACCGCTTCTACGAAGTGCGCGACATGTATTCGTTCGAACCGAATTTTAGACACCTTGATAGCTTCTTCAATTGGGTCGAGAGTAACGATATAACCAGTACGAACTACTATTGGGTGAGTCAAAACGACCCGGCTGAGAGGAACAAAGGGTACCTTCGCTCCCCTGACACCTACTGGACACGGGATCTAACGAAACTCGAACCGGGAGATGTTCTCTTTCATTACTGGGATAGCGCCGTCCGTGCGCATTCTGTGGTTCAAACAGAGGCGTATGAGGTATCTGGTTCAGAGTTAGAGAATGCGGAGGATGATGAGACGTACTGGCGGGTGGACGTTGACATGGAGGTGTTCGATCTCCCCCGGGATATCGACGTAGTCGCCCCGATTCTACGTCGAGATGAGATTAAACAAGGCAAGGGAAAATACCCGATCAACGCAACCGGAATTCAGTCATCGTATCTCAGTAATCTCACACCTGAGGCCGCAAACTATCTGCTGAATACGTATCCAGATTCACCTGGCGGCAACGATAAACAATCGCGATATTCGGATTACGGAGAAGAACTCTCGGTTCCTGACTCTGATGTAACTGTCAAACAAAGCGGTCTACACTTTCCAAATGAGGAATGGAATCGGATCCGCACCCGGATCAGAGAGGCACTGATCTCGGGAAATCACGTACTCCTATTCGGACCGCCAGGAACCGGGAAGACCAAATTAGCTCGAAAGGTCTGTGAGGAGACAGTCGGTTCTGATCAGTTTGAGCTGGTGACTGCCTCGGCGGACTGGTCGACATTTGATACAGTCGGTGGATATCAAACCACTACTGAGAACAGACTGGAATTTCAGCCAGGGATCGTCTTAGACAGGTTCCAGAAGGATGAACAAGGAACTCCGTCGAACGAGTGGCTGATCATTGATGAACTGAATCGCGCGGACATCGACAAGGCGTTCGGGTCGTTGTTCTCGGCGCTGACAGGCGAGAGTGTGACGTTGCCGTTCGATGGGTCAGACGGGGACCCCATAGAGATCCTAGATTCATCACGGGGAGATGTAGAGGTCGCACCGGACAAGTTTTTCATCCCGGAAGATTGGCGGATGCTCGCGACCATGAACACGCTAGACAAGACGTCCCTATACGAGATGAGTTACGCGTTCATGCGCCGGTGGGCATTTATCCCAGTCGGGGTTCCAGACTTCCCACCCGACGTGGAAGGTGACGGTGAAGAGTTAGCGGACCTCGTCGAGCAGTACGTCACTGTATGGAATCAAGGAAAAGCGCCGGAAAACGACGAATTGTACGAGGCGATTGGTCGGGTCTGGCGGGCAGTGAACAGATCCAGGGCTGTCGGCCCCGCGATCGTTGAAGACGTGTATGACTACGTTAGCGGGACACCGACGGAAAGCGAGCCTGATCTCGTGTCTCCGATCATCATGTACGTGTTTCCCCAACTGGAGGGTTTACGTCACGATGGGCTGGAGCAGGTGCTTCGGGATCTTGACGCAGCCCTCGAGGACAACACGGACGAACTGTGGGCGGTCGCGAGGGACTTCTTCCAAGTGGAGTTACAACGCGAGAGTGGCTGACCGTGGCGAAAGCTAGTACGGAGGAATTGCTCGATGCGGTTGCGGCCGACTTTCATACCTATCTACGGCGCGGTGTACGCTTCGATCAAGTCATCGGTTCAGCGCATGCTGAGCTGAATATTGATGATCTTGAGACACTGTTGCGTATTCATTTTGTGTTAACAGAGACGAGAGAGGACGGAGAAGTCGGTGTTGTGGATTTCGTGCGACAGTTGGAGGACCGGATCCGAAGGATGAAGACCACGACGGCTCCGCAGTCACAGGAATATCGTGGAGAGGTTCGCGGACGCATCGATTGGCAAAAAACTGTGAAATCCCGGGCACGAAAGGGGCGATTGGATGAACCGGTGTTCGTGTGTTCTGAGCCGGAGGAACACTACAACATCGACGAGAATCTGGTTCTCAAACGGCTTCTGACCGTGATTCATGAGATCGTGACCGGGAACCTCGAATACGCATTAGAGAATCCGGAAGGGTACGACTGGTTGTCGGCATGGACGTCATCAATCGAGGATCCTGATCGTAGTGCGGAACCTGCGACGAAGGTCTTAGAGCGTGTCTACGAGCGAAATGTGTATCTCCAGCGGATCGATATTGAAGAGGACGCAGTGACGGAGCGTATGATCGAGTCAGTAAAGCGGTCGCGGTCAGCCTTCTACCGGGAAGCAGCGGAGCTACTGAGTCGGTACCGGCAGTTAATGCGTCACGAACTCGATACGGAAGAAGCACGAGAGATTCTGAACCACACCCTGATCGCCCCGGAGAAGGCAGAGGAACTGTTCGAACTCTATTGGGTTTTCAGCGTGTTGAACGAATTTGATTCCGCTCGGTATCGGGTGTTAGCAGACTGGCGTGATCGTCCGTCGGCAGTTGCGGAGTGGGAGCAGGACGGGTCCAGATACGTACTGTCTCACAATTCGACTGGTGAAGCGCTCACGTTCCGCGAACGAATCGAGGGCGAAACGATCAAACCAGACGGGTATCTGTACCGGCTTAGCAAGGTCCTCGAGGAGTGGAGTTCGCTCTCGGAGGAGTTGTTCGGACGAGAGCAAAGCGACTCGCTTTGGGGTGGTCGTCCGGATATCGTCTTGGAGCGTTTCGAGCAGGACGGGGACCGAGAGTGGATGCTTGACGACGTCCTCATTGGGGAGGTCAAATACACACAAGACGTCCAGTACGCAGCCAGTGGACTACGAGAACTACTGGAATATATGGCGTTCGTCAGGCACGCCGATGAGAACGGAGAATACGTTGAAGAGACGGAACACATCCTCGAATCGGTCGCTGTTCGAGGGCTCTTGTTCACAGACGACCTCGATCACGAGACCGGGGAGACTTCTGACAGTATCCGGCTAGTGGAGTACCCGGATTCTCCCGATCTCTGAGTGTAGAAACCAAAATAATCAAACAGTAGTCGTTTTCAGGAACGACTGAGAAGTAAGAGCATTAAATGGAACGGGTCAACGTCAGCGATTATACCGCACCGGACTGGATGGGTTTCGAGTGGTCACCGTGGCGGAGTCTGAACCCAGCCGACGGCGAACTCTCGGAGATTTCCATGAATCCCGGACTCTACCGCGTTCGACATCCCGACCGCGACGGGCTCTCGTACATCGGACAGACGGGCCGCAGCCTCCGCGGTCGCCTCCGTGCCCTCGCGGGCTGCTACGACGAGGAAATGCCGTACACGGACCCGCACGTCGCGGCGCCGAGCCTCTGGGCGGTGCGACAGGAGTACGGGCCTGATTTTCAGGTGTCGGTCACCGAGCCTATTGACGTTGACCAACGACGGCGACGCCTCGCGATTGAGGAGGCGCTGATCGCGGTGTACCGCCGTGAGTCGGGCGAGAACACGACGGCAAACTTCGGGCGCATCATCGAGGGCTACAAGCGGTCGAGCCGGCGCGAGAACGGGTTCACGGGTGGGAAGCTCGTTGAGGGAGAGACCGAACCGAACACGGAACCCGGCGCTGGGCCACTCCTGTGGACGGACGCCGAGGAGCCGACAAGTCCCTCGTGGATGGGACTCAACTGGACTGAACCGGAGCCACTTGCGAACGCGTACGGACTCCCGACTGAACCGGGCGTGTATCGGATCTGGGACCGGGAGGAGCCAGAGCCGCTAGAGTACATCGGACAGAGTGGGAACCTGAAGAACCGGCTGTATCAGCACCGGCGGAACCGTGACGAGGATCTCGTGTTCAGCTACGCGCTCATCGGCGAGGGCGACGTGAAACACAAACGCGAGCAAATCGAGACTGACCTGATCGGCGCGCACTGGTTGGCGGCTGACTCGGCGCCGCGAGATCAGTTTTGAGAAAGAAATCTACTGTTCTCCTCAGTGAAAGATTGCGAACAAGAACTAGCCCACTCGGCTCTGTTGAAATCCTCCGGAGCTAATATATCTCAGATCTCGTGCTAATATAGGGACTGAACACAGCACTCATTTTTATCCTGGGCCCGTATCCTAACTGATACACTGACTACAGATAATGGAGATTAAAGAAGAAACGAGCCTTGGCGGCGGTGTTCGTGATGAAGAAGTGAAAGGAAGAGTGAGAGGTATA
The DNA here is from genome assembly GCF_003666015.1 of Halorubrum sp. Atlit-26R. Classification (GTDB taxonomy): domain Archaea; phylum Halobacteriota; class Halobacteria; order Halobacteriales; family Haloferacaceae; genus Halorubrum. The sequence goes on along the minus strand of NZ_QPLT01000004.1, from coordinate 75,951 downwards.
CTCCAGAAGGACATTTCGATCAATTTGGACACCTCCGATCGAGGTGATAGATCGCTCTCAAAGCCGATTCAACGCGCGTTCCGTGATAGAGGCCATCCGACTGAGGTTCGTCCAAAGACCCTCCCGAATAAACGGGTCGATGTCTATTTTGATGGTACTCCGATAGAAATTGATATTGGATCCAAGAGAACAGCTGTCCTGACTAATCTCTTAACGCTCCAAGTGGAGTATGAACAGGGGTACATTAACGAGGCAATTCTCATCGTTCCGGAGAACAAGTCAGATTGGGGTGGGAAATCTTGGTTTAAGACGAGAGGATGGGCAAAACAGGAAATCAGTAAATATCGATCTGTGATCGATTTACCGATCTGGCTGATTGGTGTTTCACCGTGATCTGAATGAGACTCGTAATCTGTTTGTTGGAGTTGTAATGGAGGCTCTGCTGTTGTATAGACCGTCTAAAAAATGCGAGAACACCTGATTCTACTGGTCTGCCTCCACATCAGTGGCTGGAAAACGGACGACCGATAAGCGCCCTATATCCAGCATGCCGTTTGTATTAGGTTTAGAGGATTCCAACAGAGGTTAGTTTGTCTATATTCCGAGTTTGTAGATCTGCTCTCGGTAGAGCGGTTCAATGTCTTCATAGTAGCTATGGATATAGTGGTCAATCCCTCCTGCGGGATCGGTAGTTCCACCAGCTGAAGTGTCCCCACGCATATATTTGATCAGCTCCCGATTCAGGTCCTGCTCAACACGCCAGAACGTAGTAAATCGGTGGCGACCGTAATGGGATGTCACAGCTCTGTGCTGCTGTGTTTCCTCATACTCTGGATGGAAGTGACGCTTCCAAGCGAGGTTAATCGCTTCATCGTCGATCTGTGTATGGCTCGTCCGAGATAAGAACAGCCAGGATTCCTCATTATCTGGTCGGATCAGCAGATAGTTCATCCAGAGTCGCCGGAGTTCTTCGTCGACGGGGAGAATACGCGGACGCTTTGACTTGTTCCCCTCGCGATCGTGGGGGATGTAGACAGCGTTTTCAAAGCGAGAGACATGCGGTGAGGTTCCCATCTCCGGGTAATGATCGGCCACCTCTCTGTTGGTGATGTTCAGTTCGCTAATCTTGATATTCGCCATCTCGCTAGCGCGCAGACCCAGTTTGAGCTGCGTTACGATGAACGCGCGGTCTCGAATGTGCTTCACGTCTCGGACTACATCCCGTAAGTCCTCAACCGGAATTCGGGGCGGTTCCTTCACCCGCCGAGTTGAGAGAGACAGTTTCTTTTTCGCGATCATGAACGGGTTGTAGTCCACTGGATGCGGAAACTCGGCCCCGTTCTGCCAGTACTTGTAGATCTTGTTCAGTTCCCAGAGCTTCTTCTTCGCCGTCCGTCGTGTGTTCCCTTTCTCATTCAGTTCCCGACGAACGAATCGCTTCACGTGGTCCTCATGGGGACAGGCAGGGTGGCGACCTTCCCCTCGCATGAACTCGCTCCATTCCTCGATCGTTCGCTCATAGGAGACTATCGTACCCTCTGCGGGATCCTTTGGTCTTAGTACGTCCTCAATGAACAGGCCGAACACGTCGACATCGACGTGATCGAACGTCGAAGCGTGGTCTGCTAATGGGTCTATCTCTCGGTCGAAGGCGTCTGCTAGTGCTTGGCGGTCGTTTTCGGACATGGATTCAACGCTTATCGTTTTGCTCTAACTTTCGATCCCACACCTCACGAGTGAACCCGCCTTCTACGACGGCCATCAACACGGGATGGTACACGTGTGGGTGTTCGGTATGCCACTGGAGCCAGGTGTAGAACCCTTCCAGCGGCTGGAAGTACTCGAAATACACTGTCTGGAGCTTACGAGATTGATTCCGCCTCCCAATATCTCCGTCGCGTAGGCCAGTCAGATATCGCTCGATATGTTCGGGAGCGGCCAACGCGTGATGTCGCCCAGCCTCCCGCATGAAGTTCTGGAGGTACCGACCAGCTTTCTCGTAGCGGTCCCGAGTAGATTTGGCGTTGAATACCGCAGTCTTCTCTTCGAAGTAGTCCGCCCACACATCCCGACCTGTATAGGCAGGTTCGTGGTTTTGGAGACGATATTTCGTCGGGACGCTATCAATATCCTTGTAAACGCCCATACGCTGGCGTACGTCGTTCGAAAGTCTGGGACGATTCTTTGGTGTAGTCATGACTATGCTTCCTCGAAGTCTCGGGCGATCTCATCTCGGAGATAGTACTGTTCATTTTCTACGCGGAGGTCATCACCCTCCATCTCATCCAAGTGGGTCGTAACTCGGGCGGGGACTGTCTCGACTAGGTGTTGGATAATTTCGTCGTAGGTTGCTCCCGGATTCTCAGCAACGTATTCCTTGACTTCTCTCCGCTCGCTGTTGTAGACTGCCTCCTCCAAATCGCCAATTCTCTCACGGGCTCGGTCCAGTTCGGCCTTCAGTTCGTTCCGTTGCTGACGTAGTTCCCGATTTGTTTCGTCTGGTTCTACACTGCTGGTGTCGAACTTCTTCAGTCCGGCTTCGACCATCGCCTCCATGAACTCTGACATTGACCGCATCCCGAGTTCTTCGCACTGACTTTCCCATCGGTCGTATTGCTCCTCAGATGGGTAGGTCGCGGCCTGTTTGTAGTCGTCCCCCATCGTCTATCTGTGGGGTAACTGAAGCAGGTGCGCGATGGTGGTTCTGTAGAAGTTACTCATCGTCTTCCTCACTGTCGTCGCCCGAGACAGCCTCTCGAAGTTCTTCACCGAGCTCCGGATGGTGTTCCTGAAGAAGTGCTGCGTCCTGAGCGAGATTGTCGATTTTTCGCCGGACCCGACTTACGACTGAGTAGTAGTACTCGTCGTTTACGTCCGCATCGCCTGAGATAATCTCACGCTCCCGTGTAGTCAACAGACCCCTGCGTTCGTCTGCCATTGGTGGGAAGCCAGTTATCGCCATGTACCTTACCATATGTGGTTCTTCCATGATAAAATAACCGCATGCGGTTATGTTACCACATATGGTTCCCCATACTGGCCTGGAACTGCCTTTCCCACTACTCATCGTCTTTCCAGCTAATCGGGAGGAAGTGAGCTCCATCATCCCTGATTTGGAGCTCTACTGCATCCGCTGCAGCTGTGTTGACTCCCAACGATTCGATTTCTTCTGACGTGAGGAATACTGCGACGCCAATAGGATCACCCTTCGCGTCGCGTGAGATACGTGCTGTTCGACCTTCTGGATTCTCACGGACAATTGCCGGGATCAAGTTTGTCGCCATTATTCGACCAACTCCGTAACGAACTGCTCCAGCGACCCCTCCGCGTAGAACGCTCGGAGATCATCCGGATTTTGTTCGATGTAGTACTGAATCGCTCGTCGAACGAAATCGGACTTTGTCCAGTCTGTTTCCTCAAGTGCGTCTTCGAGCTGTGCTGCCTCTGAAACGTCAATTCGGGTGGCGACCGCCTTTGTCGGTCTTGTCTCCACGCTTGTCACCTGGGTAGTGGTGTAAAAATAGATTAGTGCGAATTGGCGGTTGGTGGACCTTCAATCACCAATTCAGTAAATGTCATGCGCATATTATCGCATGTATTTGATTTTCTGGCAGGAATTACTTTACTATCTGAATATCATTACCATTCACTCTGGATGTTCTGCGGGTGGAATTGGTAACGGGATTACGGGACTAACAATTTGCTGGAATCAGTGGACAACGTCGGGGTATTGGCTAGTTTCCTCGACAGTATGTGAGAATGAATATCTGCGTTCAAGATTGATCTCTCCCAGATCGTGGACAATATGAGATTGTACTCGATCTCATATTTCTCACATGTCCCTCTACTCACTTCGTAATACTATCAGAACTTTCATCGAAATGGAGTAGCCCTTGAGTCTGCCTCTCATGGAGAAGTAACAAGTCGTTACACCGGAGTACGTGGATTATCTCGGCATTCTATCTATTATCCAATAGCTGCGTAACTGCTTGTTACTTGATTCTAGCGACCTCTCAAGTAGTCGGCTGATAATTTGGTTTGATGGGTGTTGATTTTCGATTTTAATCGATACTCCCTCTGATTCCGGGACGCTTTGACCAACGAACCCGCTGATTCGGTTTCTACACCTCCGGCACTTTTATGTAAGATGCTGACCAACTAGTTTCTGTTCCCCGACAGAAAGCCAGCCGGGAACATGAGGTGGTCAAGTGAGCTCGCATTTAGCGCCCCAGAGCGACGGTAGAGTCCAGCAAACCCTGTACACTGCCACTGTTACGCAGCTGGTAGACACGTTCCCCGAAGGCGTTACTCTCCGTTACGAGTCAACTGACGCGTTCAGAGCGTTCCTCGCCGGGAATGTCTACGTCCAATACGTCGTGTTCAACGTCACGGACGCAGAGAAGATTATCCGAGACCATGGGACAATACATGCTGTTTTAGAGGATTGGCAAGTTCCGATCGTTACCGCAACAGACCCCGACATAGACATTTACTCCCGGCAGCGTGACGACATCCGTCATTTGCTGGAACACATCCAGCCGGCGATTTACATTCCCGACGCAGGGACCGTCTACTGGGATCGCTCCGAAAATTCCCAACGACACGGGATTCAGGCGTTCATCCGTCGCCTCGACTGGGTGATTGACACCATCGCGGAGCACGACTGGGATGTCTCGGTCCTCCCACTCGCAAAGGGGATGTACCGATGGCACTACGAAGACCTTCGTGACTGCTACGAGCGACACGGGTTCACGAACTTCGCGTTCTACACCAAGCAGTACACGAACAACGGGAACTACATCCGGAAACTCCTCAACCACTTACAGAACCTCATCGACGTAATCGGTGCCGAGAATATCTTCATGATCGCCCGGTTGAGCGAGAACCACTTGGAGCGGTTCCCACCGCAGGTCACGGGCACGTGCGGGATCGTACAGTTCGCGAAGGAATGTAAGGTAGACGGGCAGTTCGTTGAAGATCAGTTCGTCGACTGGAGGGATGACCTCGAGACGACTCTACTTGACAAACCCACGGTGACTCAACAATGATGGGAATAGGCGGTAGCGGCAGTAGCAACGACACGGACGACGGCGACGATGACGACGAAGGGATCCCTCCGGAACAGACCACGATCGGGGATCAGTCGGTGGACGAGGGGTCCTCCGATGATAACTCCAGTGGGGCTGGCGCAGCGGGAGAAGCTGCCGGCGCTGCTGTAGGTGGCGGTGGTGCCGCCTCTGGAGGCGGGGGAGCAGCAGTCGGTGGGGCTGCCGCAACAGGCGGAGGCGCAGCAGGCGGAGGATCCTCCAGCGGGGAGACGAAAGACCCAGAAGAGACCGAAGAGGAAGAGAAAGAATCGGGGGGCGACGAGACTAACGAATCAGAACCACCTGAGGACACCGAGCCTGAAGCAGAACACGAACCCCCGGAACCAGAGCAACCTGAGAGATCGGAGGAAGGGGATCAACAGGACGTCGATGAGGAAGAGGAGGAAGATGACGACCAGGAGCCCCAGGAAGCCGAACTGGTCATCTACACCGACGCCTGGGACGCAACAGGCTGGGGTATCGAACCCGTCCTCAAGAAGTTGGAACAGGACTTCGGCCTGAGTTTCGACCTCTCCTACAAGCTCTTCACACCACGTGAACTCGACAGCAACGACTGGGGGTCTTCCCGGTACGACATGCCCTACACTCAGGTCGTCGAACTTCCCGACGACACAAAGCTATCAACGAGTGCGCTTCACGTCGCCCAAGAACTGGACCAGGATATCTTTCGGGATTACCTTCGCCGTCTCCGGATCGCCGCGTTAGTCGAAGGTCGAAATATCGAAGATCGTGACCTGCTCATCGAACTCGCAGGCGATGTCGGATTCGACACCGACGAGTTCGACGAAAACTGGTACGGGGATATCGACGATATAGGTGAGTTCGAGACGATGCCGATCATACAGGCAACGGTTGGAGACCACGAGATCTCGTGGAGCGGTCACCTCGAATACGGTCATGTTTATAGCGTCTTGCTCGACAACGACGTCTTGCCTGTCGGCGGCTCATCGACTCTCAACCAGCTCGTCGGCGAATACGGCCCAGTCACTACCACCGAAATCGAGGGTATCACCGGAGACGATCGAGAACAGATTGAGGCGGAAGTCGAAGGGCGTCAGGACGTAGTCCGAGTCGAGTACGGCGACGCGGGCTTCTGGGATCAAACCTGAGGCATTTGTCTCTCAAGTATACCAGACACGGACGAACTCGAGTCTGCCCTCACAATCATCGACTCTAACTAGGCGTCTGCCTTCCCTGAATGAATGGATCTGAGGAGAGTAACAACTATTGGCACGTGTCCAGAGTCTACAACAACGGTGACGTTACCCGCTAATTCGAAATTTCGAGTAGCAAGCGTGTTTTCAGGAGCAGGAGGGCTCGACTTAGGTTTCGCCCTGCCCCCAATATTTCAAACTGTATTTCACCTCGATAATGACTCGACTGCGATCAGAACACTTCGCGAGAACAAGGAGGATTGGTTCGATACAAAAGCGACTATCGTTGACCGGGACATCGTAGAGTTTGTTAAACAACTTCAAGAAGGGACTGCCGACGAAAACCTCGATGTAGACCCTGACATTCTCGTCGGTGGTCCACCTTGCCAACCGTTTTCTGCAGCTGCTCGCAGAACGGGGGGCACAAACGGTACAGAGAGTGAGGAGGGACAATTGTTTCTGGCCTACTGCGATTTACTGGAGGAATGGGAACCCTCTGCGTTTCTCTTCGAGAACGTCTACGGAATAACCTCAAATGATGAGGATTGGGAACCAATCAAGCAAGCCTTCAAAGATGCGGGTTACAAAGTAAAGCCCAAAACTCTGGATACTGCCGATTATGGCGTTCCTCAACACCGGATAAGAACGTTCATAGTCGGGGTTAGAAAGGAAACTAACCACGGATTCCACTTTCCGAAGCCAACACATGGCCCAGAATCTGGCGGGGGCCCTACGCTAAACACTGCCGGGGACGCGTTGTCTGACCTCTCAGTTGATGTAAGTGGTGATAAGTACTCCATGAATTCGAAATATGCCGATTTATTGCCGGAAGTTCCTCCAGGCCTCAATTACAGCTTCTTCACTGAGAAACTGGGCCATCCTAATCCAAGGTTCGCTTGGAGGTCGCGGTTTTCAGACTTCCTCTACAAGGCGATTCCGGGTGAGCCGGTTAGAACACTAAAAGCTCAACCCGGGGGAGCAAATGGACCGTTCCATTGGGACAACAGGCGCTTCACCGAGTCGGAATTGAAACGACTACAGTCCTTCCCCGATGATTACCAGCTGGCTGGCAGCTACTCGAAGGTAGTTAGGCAGATTGGCAATTCGGTCCCGCCAAGGATGGCGTGCGTCCTCGCACGCAGTATGGCTGCGCAACTGTTTGACTGGATTCCGGAAATGGAATGGGAAAGTCCCTTCCTTCCGTACCAGACCCTGTCTGAACAGGCTGTTCCTGAGGAACTTTCCGATGATGCCGAACTAAACTTCCGGAGCAGGAAGCGGACTCCGTTGAGGGTGCGCACTCAGCGAGCTCAGAAGCGGCTCGGTGACCGAGCGGAAGTTGATGAAGAGGTTGATCCAGAACGGATTACCCCTCGAGAGTATGAATTCGATTTGGGGAACATAATCGAACTACTTGAGGGGGGATGCTTTTACGAAGAGTTACGAGAACGTCAGTATCTAGTAGAGTCTCGAGTGACCGATGGAACCCTCTCAGTGAATATAATTGGTGGGAATGATACCGCCGGAGGAACGATTGAACTCGAGCTAGTATCCGACGAGGGTTATCTATTACCTGCGATTGAGGCTGCCGAAATCGAAGTGGTAGCTGAGGGTGTCCGAGTGCCAGATCTATTTTCGATTTGGGGGGTTCTGATAGAAGACATCAGGGCACGCACCGATTATGAGCAACTAATGAGTGTTGTCGGGCACTATTCATGTGCTCCTAGCAATTTCTCAACCCAGATCTCGTTCACGGAGATATCTGAAAGCCCACTACGCAGGGCTGTAGAATTCTTCTCAAATGAAGACCATTGTAATCGATACTTCTCCATTAGTGAAATCGCGAATAGTACGGGTATACCGCGGCCAGCGCTGGTAAGTACGTTGGAAAGACTCCGGGAACTTCGATACGACATCAGAACTCCCTCTACTCACACTAACATTCAAAATTCTGAATCTGGTGCCCCGGAGATCCTCTGTACATATCCATTTCCGAACTTGGTTTCCGCCTCACCATTCGATATAGATGCCGAGTTGACAGAGGTTCGGAACCACATTCAGAAGGATTTGCTAACCTCTCAGGCTAATCACAACTAGAAGATCTCTACTTACGATCGAATCTGCCGGCTACTCGTTCAACTTGGTGGAAATGGTCTGATCCTCGAAGCGATTCGAGCAATGTAATTAGTTCCCTGGCAGCAGCTCTTTCGAATCTGACTCCTAGCTCTAGATTTGAAAGAAAACCTTGCCCGGTTACGTTTGCAGTTCCGAGATAAGCCTCCTCCTGATCGGTAGCCACAACCTTGGCATGGAAGGTTGACCAGCTCTCATCGTTGATATATTCATATAGTCTGACACTGTTACCACAAGGAGAATCTAGCAAATGGTGTGTGAACTCCCGGTTGAACTCTCCATCTTCCCCACCATAGGTGAGATATCGCGTTACTAGGGATATCGAACTGCCACGGTCGGCTGCTGATAACAATGCAGGCCGTAACCGCTCAAAAGCTTCATCAGAAAGAAACGGGCTGACAATCCAGACGTGCGAGGATGCATTCTTGATTATGTCTAGCACTCCTGTAAGTAGGTCATTGAACCCGTCTGTGGCAAGTGCATCATCGTCAGGAAAGGTCCCCAACAGATCGACTGGGGGTGAGATTTCTTGACGCTGCTGGAGCAGCTCCGCGGTATACCCTACTGTCGGGAGGGTACGTGTTCGGGTACGAACTGCGTCTGAACCAATGTATCTATGATAACGGAGGTGCTCGAGCAACTGTTCTATTTCGTGATTAGGCGCCTTGATTTCAAGTTCGTTGCGCAGACTACCGATATTCACCCCCGTATTCTGCTGTTGAAGATATCGGAGAGTAGTTCCAACAACCTCGTAGTCGTACGATCCAGACAGATTCAGGAATATTGACGCTGTCTCAACAAGTAGTTCTCTCTCTATTGATCCGTTATAGTCGACCATGTCAAAGAGAGAGATAGCCGTTTATCTCCTGCTCGTTGAGCCCGGGTTTCCCTTCGTCAAACCGACCACCGAAGAGGGTTGCCCGTCCAAGGTTGTGATTCGTATTATCTGTCGACATTGTTGGTAGGTAGAGACAATGCTCACAAGCTCCATTTTCATCCGCATAGCAGACCCGATCAAGAGGGCAGGTCGCTTGTTCCTGAAGCTGCGTATAGAACTGCTCAAATCGCTCTTCAAATAGCGTTAACACAGTGCCGAGGGCTTGATCTGTGTCTGGGCGTTTGTAGACGAGGAACGAAAGGGTGTGTGGCATAAGCCGCTCAACCAAGCTTTCACGCTGGTGTCCCGACAAGCTCCCCATTGTGTTCATGAATACGTGAGCATAGGTGTTGATCAACGAATAGACGTGCCGCGAGATACATTGTCTCTCATTAGTCCGTAAGTGAGTTTTATCTTGCTCATCCACTAAGCTCTCATATCGACTAGGAGCGGCTATACGATCCACGAACCACATTCGAGCATCGTCTGGGCTCGGACGATTTTTATCTGTAATGACGTTGTTTTCGACTAACCAGTCTAATATGAACTCAGGATCTAATTTGACCAAGACGCCCTCTGCTTTCATTTCTTGGGCATAGAACGTCGGGAACGGATCACTCTGTGTCGTAAATGTGTTGAGCTGTAGGTCGACTTGCTCAGGATCAGACGGATTAGCCATATCAGGATCGTCATTCTGAGCAGGACTTGCCTCAGTGTCAATAGCATCTCTCACATTTTGAGGCTCAGATTTGACCCGTGTGTATCCATAAGTGACTGTTGTCAGTGGAATATCTTCGATCAAGTGAAGCTCCTCGATATTGAGTGAGTTGAGAATATCACGATATGACGATAATGTCGATTCTGTGAGGTGAGTCTTCTCCGGAGATTCAATCAATTCCTGAATCGAATTCGCGGTGTAATCACCCGTTGGCCGGTATTCGTCATTTTTAGTCAGACTCAGATATTCATAACATTCCTGCGTGAGACTGGCTTTTTGTCGATCATCGAAACCAGATCTATTCTCTAACCAATCCTTGATGTGCCTGCGATGCTCTTCTCTATCTGGAAGGAGTGCTGTTTTTGCTTGCTCTCGTGCACGACGTTCTTCATCCTCATCAGCCAGCATGAACTCTTCAGTCCCTCCTAAGAGTTCAGCTGCTTTTTTCTTGATTTCACTTTCACTCGGATATTGGATATCTGTCGCAAGCACATAGTCACTGATAACCTTCGCACGATACCGAGTTCGATCAATGTTCTCTAGTCCCTCCTGCGCATTCACAAAGTCTTCAGATTGGGGATAGAAAGCACTCGAGTCAGTGTGGTTCGTGATCATTAGATCGTCATTATCACAGGCTGGATCCGGACAACTCACCGGAGTGGCCATGAATGGTCTTGACTCTGAACAGCCAGGGTGGACACAGTGCCATTCCCAGCTAGACATCCGAGTGGTGGGACGGTCCAATTTCATATTGAGCTCTGTCCCATCATGTGAGTGTGTCGGGGCCCAGAGTTGGTCTATTGCCCCACATTCACAGATCGCGACGAATGGAAGCTGATCTGTGACAGACAATTTGGCGTCACAGTTATCACATGAAAAGAGGCTATCAGAGTCTAGACTCGCAATTTCGCGCTCATCTTCGTAATCAAACCGAATGAACATACCACACTGTGGACACTCAAACGTTCTCGGATAGGTATGGTAGACCGCCCCTCCAGGAACAACAATATCGACATCATCGTAGAGATCGATGTCGAGTAACTCTTCTGAATTTGGCCATCTATAGAGATGTTCCTTTACTCGCCCAATGAGGAAATCTTCTGGAGCTTCGAGTTCAACATATTGTCCCGCTTTTGTTCGTTGATTTACACTCCTGATTCGTCCACTTGCCTGAATATGGGCGTGGTTCAGCGTGTTTCCTGGAAGAAACTCATAAAGGAATTTAGAGAGAGACCGATCCATTTCCTCGACCATTATTGACCACCTCGAACGAGTGCGTCAAGGAAATCATCTGTGTCATCGAACGGTCGAACAGATCCTTGATCGCCAATGTCCCGGAGGTTACGCATAGGACCTTCATCGCGCGGGAACCCAGGAGTGTTCATCTCACTTCCGAGTTCGTTATTCCAGATTGCCCACAGACGCCGTGTTTCCGATTCTAGATACGTCCGAATATGCTCAATAGATCGTGATGCCGTATCAGTTCCATAGAGTCGTTCAACCATCTCAATCATTTCTTCCTTGGTAACATCTGGATATTTGGCATCACGATTCATTATCTCATAGAAATGATCCGCAGTCTGTACATTCAATCGTTCTTCTTCGCCATCTTCATTGACAAACATTGATTGCTCTCCACCAGTCGAATGCCAGTAGTATTTTGGACGATAGTATTGTAGGAGGACACTCTTGAGAATGCCTGGGAAGGTCTGTTCCGCACCAAATTTGGCCCATCGGTCGATTGCAACAGGCTCAACAGAGCGGTCAAGGTGCTCATGAAGTATCTCAAAGTATTTGTATCGATGGCGATCTCGCTGGTCGAACGGCCTAAAGAAATCAATGACAAATCCAGGGGTCCCACTGGAGCGTCCGACACGAGAAGAGGCTTGGATATACTGGAACGTCTGTGACGGATATCCAAAGAAGACCATGAAATTAAACCGTGGATTATCGATACCGTGACCGACGAATGACGTACACGGAATTGTATCAGTCCGGTTTTCGAACTCTTCAGGAGGATCAAGGAGGGTATCAAGTACTCCTGTCCCCTGCGTATCAGCGGTCAATTGTTGGGTATTGAGAGGCCGGTTGTAACCCTCTGAAGCCATCTCGTCGGCGATTTGCTTTCCGATGCTATTCCGATATGTGTCCTTCTCTCGTTTATTTGTGAAGTATACAAGCGATGTCTCGTATTTATCCAGAATATCGGTCTGTATTTCAGCATCAAATGAGTCCGTCCAACCAGCTTCGTCGATGAGTCGATCGATGTCCGATTCTGCAATCTCAGACTTCGATGTTCCTGAACGAAGGCTGTATGACGTTTTTATCGTATCTCGAACTACCTCCTCTGAAGTCGCATCCTGGTAATCACGGATATTCTCGTGGTACTGCTTGATAAAGTCAAGAACAGCATAGAGGTGGGTCCGATTGTTCGGTGTGACACCACCGAATTCTCGCTCGACCTCGCTTTCGCTAAGCTCACCATAGTACGTTTCTCGAAGTTTAGGCCCGTCCTGAGGGAATCGAATCGCGTCCTTCTGGAACAGATTTTGTATCTGGCGTTTGTATTTCGAGATCGTCGCTGTTGAGGTGAGAACTTTCGGCTCAATACCGCCCTCAATGCCTGGCTCATCTTGGTCTTGCCAGGCACTGGCCAGCTTACAGAATTCCAGGTATGCCGTTTCGTAGTGGCCAGCAAATGTTCCGAGTTCTTCATTCAGGAGGTGTACCTCGTCAACGAGGTGAAGAGACGGAATTGGGTCAAAGTATGTGGCATCCCGGTCTGCTCGTGTTCCAGGATCTAATTCTGACAGATTGTCCGATTCTTCACAAACATCTTTTTCTGGACATCTATCGCTGTAACCTGGGCCGTGAGCAGAACACTGAGTAGTCATATTGCCGAAAATATTCGTAAAACGGGGCTGGAACCCCATCACAGAGACCTTATCCAGAGATCCAAGCAGAACTGACGGCAGATAACGATACACGTCATGGTCGACGACATAGAGTGGGAGGCGACCAACGCAATCTTCTCCTGTACAGAAGTGTTCTACTAGATTTCTTGCTTCATCAAACTCTACTCTGACCTCAGAGTCACAGAGGGGACAAGTTGACACAACTTGACAATCATTTTCGACAGCCTGCTGCCGAGAAAGGTATAGTTCTCTTTTGTCATCACCGATAGAATTAGGAGTATCTTGACCACCGACGAAGAACCCAAGAGAGAATTCATCACCGCTTCCGTTCAATCCAAACTCTTCAGAATTTGGGCCCCCATCTGCTCGGCGGAATTCTTCTGCGACCAGGAGAGCCTTTAGGAACCGTGATTTCTGCTGTGAAGAAAGTAATCGAAGGGGGAACCGAATCCAGGCAGAAACACCGCGGTCCTTCCCTCGAATACGGTCAAAGAAAAGGGTAGTAAGGACAATCCCGAGGTATGCCTCTGTTTTCCCGCCCCCAGTCGGGAACCACAGTACGTCAGCATCATCGCTGAAGTCCGTTTCGTACCTATCTCGGCGATCTGCAGGATCACGAGCGACAATATCTGGGAGATTAGAGACAATATAAACGAGTTGGAAGAGTCGCCATCCATCGAATCCTTCATCAGTTGCAAGTTCACTGTGGACTCGATGGTTAACTCGATTCATGAGCTGGAATGCTCTTTTCGCCTCGTTATCATCAGCCAGCATCTCAATACCGGCCTCAAAGCGATCAATTTCTACCTCACGGAATGCCTCGGCATCCTCCTCAAATGCCCCAACTTCTTCAGGTGAATGTGTTTCCTCGAATTCTGTTTTCCGGGTGCCCGTCCACTCGTCGTGGTAGCTTCGCATCCCGCGAGCAATTGATCGGAGCGCTTCGATCGTCCCGCCACCGGTAGTGCCAGCTAACGTTAGGAACCGGGTATCATGTGTGGATCTGAAATCGAACTCATAGACGCTTGCTGTAGGGACAGCCGTCGTTTGAAGTTTGTACCGTCCCACCGGTTCATCCGGATCAACATCCAACTCTGACGAATCCCCGATAGACTGAGTATCGACAGAACAGTTGTGGCCCTTTGACCAGACCTCCTGACTAAACCGGTAGTCCTCCGGCACAAGATCAAGTTCGTACGCTACTACTGGGCCAGCAACCTCGATAATTGGGTTAAATACGCACTCCTCTTTCGGTTCGCGTGTATCTGCACCAGGATCCCAAATCAATTCGGGTGCTCCCTCACCTCTATGCGGGATACTGAATCGATCTCCAAATGAGTTGAGTTCCAACCGCAGCCGAAGTTGGTCTTCGGATTTCTCCGCTGTGAACTCAATCGGCCATGTGAGATCACCGATTGGGTGGTGTCGCAGTCGGTCAACTGCATCCTCATAACCGGATTCGGAGAGGTTGTGAAGATCTAAATCACTCTCCTCAGGGTCTAAAGTCGTGATTGTCGGTTGTGTGATTGTACTCGCTTCCTCAAGTGCATCTTCGAGTTCATCATGTAGTTGCTGAGTTATCTGGGCTGCATCGGCTTGAAGCGATTCGAGACTGAGTTCAGTCTCAAATGCAACATCTACCCGTCGGTAAAATGGGTCATCAAACGCATACGAATTCGCGCTTCTGTTCTCCCGTTCGGCAGTATCCTCGCCCTCTTCCTCCGTTGCTGTTAGGTCTCGATATTCAGAGTAGGTCGGATAGGTTTGATAGTAGACTTCAAATTCAAGTGAGATCGGGTACTGCTCAGCAACAGGCTGAAAATCGAGCCCGATGGAATTCGGCTTTATTTCTGCACTCTTTGTAGATTCCTCGTGGTCACTCGGGGGAGTGAGGTTCGAAATATAGTAAGCCCGTTTGGGCTCTTCGGACACACAATATGGTTGATGGTGACCCCGAACTTGCTGCAGTGTCCGTTCCGCTAATGCAGTCCCAATCGATCGTTCAGCCGTGTTCCCGCCTGTGAAGGTTGACATTATATTTTGTGTTTAATCGCTTGTTGATTCGGATGCCTGTTGGTTCCCATTTGGTTTAGAGGATGTTTCCAGTTGATCGATACCTCTGATGGTAAGCCGTTTAGTATCTTCGCGAATTCGCCGCCGAGTTGCCTCATCATAATATTGGGACTGTGAGCTATCCGTTGTTGCATCCAACTCATGCTCAATAAGCGGTCGAATTCGTTGACCTATCTTGTTGTGACGGTCGCGAATCCGCTGTGCCGCTTTATTGACTTCAGCGGCTAGAGTTTCGAACATACTGCCATCGACGCCAGGCCGGCACAGTTGATAGACTCGCTTGATATCCTCTGGATCATCAGGTGCGATTGTGTTTCCGTACCGCCAGAGACTAATCGTGACCGGAGAGGTGATATCCGATCCCATATCCTGTAGCTGTTGTTGAAATTCCTTGACCGTCCAATTCTCTTGCTCTAAGGTTCGGTTTAGTTGGTCCCTCCAACCTTCAACAAGATCAGTGTCCTCACGAATGCTTTCACGTTCTCGGGCATGGTCAACGACGATATCATAGATGTCATCTGCGAGATCGTCAATAAGAAGGATCGTATCGCCACTTTCCAGGCTCTTCGCTCGTGTTCGGACGATATCTCCTTCAGCAGGCGAATATTTCGTAACCCGAGAGAGTGGCGTAAGCGTAATTGGTTCGTGGTCCTCCTCGAATATGAGTTTCAGTCGTTCCGACGGCTCCGATTCGTCGTCGCTGTCTGTATTAGTAGAGTTATTAACGGGCGATACGTCAGTAGAATCCTCCGAACCATTGCCGGCATCCCACAAAGAGGAACTACTCATCAACTCGCTTGCGTTACCTCCATTCGTAGAGTTAGATGTAACAGGGCCCACACTCGTCACTTCAGATTCTATGTCATCCAGATCGATAGGCTCTCTGTCCAAGCTACCGTCACCAACAGTGTGCTCTTCATGGGAGATAGACTTCCCAGCAAGACCCCTAGCTCGCTGAATAATATACTGATTCAGAATTGCGTGGTGTACAAATGCAACAGCCTCACTCCTCGGGAACTCATAATGGTTCGAATCCCGAGGAGCCACCCCAGCGTAGACAGTCCGACTGTCTTTGACTGGATCTATGTCTGATTTCGTTGTCAAGACAATATTCTCGGATTCTCCAACCGTGAGATCCCGCTCCTCCGCCGCTAGGATGAACGCTTCCTGGACGCGTTTATTGCTGAATACAAACCGCGTTGGATTGTCTAGTTCTCGTGCCCGCTCCACTGCATTCAGGAGATAGTTTTGAAGTGGTTGCTCGTCGTTTAGGGTCGCTTCTAACTGGGTAGCTGTCTCAGTGAAGTTACGTATTCGACCCCCACCGTGACTAATTTGTTCTGCGATTAAGTTCAGACGGTCGACTTGCTGAGGGATGGAGTCAAAATATCCGTTGGACTTACTCACGCGATTCCAGTATTTCGGCTTGACTGGTAATTGCGTTAACCGGTTATATAGTCCGCCAACAATTTTGGGAGCAATATCTCGCTCTTGTAGTTCGATTTTCTTGGCAGCGAACTGTTGATGGAGTTGGTCTACTTCCTCAGCGATGATGCTATAGTAATCATATGAAACATCACCCACAGCAAGAAGATTCTCAATAATAGCTAATTTGGTGTCTAGATCGACGGGGATCGACTCTATCGGAGAGGACTCTAGGTGAGTCGGACGTATCTGAATCTGCTCGTCAGAGTGAGTCCGAGCTAAGTCATATCCCATTCCGTAGCCGTCGGAATCTCCAATAAATGCAACCCGTCCTTTCCCTGCGGCCGCGAACAGCTCTACTAATTGGCGTGCATATGTGTCATGCCACCGCGGAGCTCGTAGGTCGATGATTATTCCTGCTGGAAGGGTTGCCCCTGATTCGATATCGAAATTGAATTGGCTATTCGCGGTGAAAATTCCCCACTTATCTTCCATTTCTGATAAGGAATTCACCGGATAACGAGGAATGGGATCACTCCCCTGCTTGTACGTTGGGTTTGTCGTATCCCGATAGTGGAACCGGTCAAAAACGGTTGTATACCCTTGGCGGGGAAAGAGGAGAACAGGGGTGTTGGCACCGCCGCGATTTGGATGCTCATCAAAAGCAAGAGCAACTGCCAGTCCAACAGGGATTGAATTCGACGGGAATGAAGTTTCGATCAGGATACTCCCCTCAGACTCGACTCTTCTGACTGCACGCTCTGTCACTGCAGCTTCCACAGGGGAGAGTGTAAACCGATCACCGTCAACTCGGATACTTCCAGCCTGAAAGCCAGCTAGAGCCCCACGAGAGTAGCACTCACTCGCGAGGGATCCAATATTTTCAGGATCCATCGATCCATGCTGAGATAGTGTCGACAATCATTAAGTATTTAGCACCTATTTAATTCCGAATTACATAATGATTTTGTTCCCTACATCTGCTCAAGATACTGTTATGTATGATGTATATGGCTGATTATTGGGGGACAATTTACACTAGTATTCTGGCCATGTCGTCCATCGCTCGAATCGCGTGGATCAGCTGCGCGTCGTCGGCGCGCTCCCGCTCCCGGACCGCCTCGCGGGTCGCGCGCGTCGTCGCGGCCTTGAGCCGGTCGTAGTAGTCGTCGGCGTCGTCCGCGAACCCGGACTCGACGGCGCGCGCGGGCCAGTCGGCGGGCGTCGCGGCGCTCCCGTCGCGCACCCGCGCCGCGGCCGCAGCGGTCGCGGCGTCGTCGCTCTCGGCCTCGGTATCGATATTGCCGGTCGCGTCCGACGGCAGCGCCTCGAACCAGCCGTCCCCGCCGTCGGACGCGGCGCTCGCGTCCGGTTCGGCGTCGGTGTCGCTCATTGCCGGCGGCTACTCGCCCCGGCGGTATAGACGTTCCCGATGCGACCCGCGGCCGCTCGCCCTACGGGTCGCGCCGCGGCGCGCCGCTCACGCCGCCGCGTCGGCCTCTTCGGCCTCGTCGGCTTCGTCGTCCTCCTTGTCCGCGAACACCCCGCCGGCGCCCGACTTCAGTTCGGCGAGGGTCGCGCCCGCCAGCCCGCCGAGCGCGCCGCCGGTGCTGGCCGCGTTCCGGCTCCACAGCCCGCCGACCGCGGCGCCCACCGCGGCGCCGACGGCCGCGTACTTCGCCCTGCTCAACGCCGTTCGGATTCGGGATCCCATACTCCCTCTTTCTTGTCTGCTCATAAAAATGTGTCTGCGAAAACCACGAATTAGTGCGATCGACGCCGGTAGCCCGATCGATGTGCGGGATCCGAATGATGCGATCGCCGTCGCTCCCGCTTACTGAAGCCGCTTCGTCGTCTCCACGAGGGGGTGGCGAGCGTAGTCGACGACCTCGATGTCGCCGACGACGCGGAGCCCCTCCTTCTCGGCGGTCTTCGCCATTCCGAGGTCGACCGGGGTCCGCGGGACGATCACGTACGCGTCCATCGTCTCGATGCCGGCCTCGCGCGCGGCCATCGCCCGGTGGTGGCCGTCGGCGAGGTAGAGGGTGCCGCCGTTGTCGATGACGACGAGCGGCTCCGCGAGCCCGTGTTCGAGCTCGTACTGTCGGCCCTCAAGCTCGTCGGCGTACACCCGCGCCTGCGTCGGCGTCAGGTCCGCGATCGCCACCTCGCGGCGCTCCTCGTCGAGCTCGACGCCGTGGATCTGCGAGAGGGTTCGCATCAGCTTCCCGACCTTGCCCGGCGTCGCGCGCTCGATCTGCGAGCGGACCACGTCGGTGTTCGAGATGATCCCGACGAGGTTGTCGGCGTCGTCGACGACCGGGAGCCGCTGGATGCCGGAGCGTAAGATTACGCGGGCGGCGTCGGTCACCTTCATGTCGGGGTGCGCGACGATCAGGTCCTCCGTCATCACCGTGAACACGGGGGCGTCGTCGTCCGCGAGCAGCAGGTCCCCGGCCGAGACGAACCCCTCGACGGTGCGGCCCTGGGTGACGGGGAACCCGTTGTGCCCGTCGCTGTCGGCCATGCGACGCGCGACGGTCGCCACGGTCTCGTCCGGGCTGACCGTCTCCACCTCGCGGGTCATGTACTCCCCGACCGTCGGTTTCCCGGTCATCGTCCGCCGTACACGCTCACGGAATAAAAGGGGCGGGGCGACGGCTCGCCGGAGACGAGACGGAGCGGCCGCTCGCTGCCGGATCGCGAAAAGGGAAGAAACGGCGGATAGAGAGGCCTCGGAACCGCTTACTGCGGGCTCGGACTGGACGGGCCGGAGACGTTGCCGTCCTTCAGCGCCGACCCGGTGATCGACTTCAGCCGGGCGACGAGCGAGTCCTTCTCGGCCTCGCCCTCGAGGGCGATGTCGAGGACCTCGCTGATGTGCGAGACCGGGATGACCTCGATCATCTCCTCGTACTCGTCTTCGATCATCACGTCCTGCTCGTTGGCCGCGGGGATGATAACCCGGTCGCAGCCGGCCTTCGCGGCCGCCTCGATCTTGTGGGTGACCCCGCCGACGGGGAGCACGTCGCCGCGGACCGACAGCGAGCCGGTCATCGCGAGGCTCTGGTCGACGCCGACGTCCTCTAAGGCGGAGATGACGGCGGTCGCGACCGTGATGGACGCGCTGTCCCCGTCGACGCCCTGTTGGCCCGTCTGGATGAACTGGATGTGGATGTCCTTCTCGGAGATGTTCTCGTCGGAGAACTTCTTGATGATCGCCGAGACGTTCTGGACCGACTCCTCGGCCATCTCCTTGAGCTGGCCGGTGGCGATCACCTGCCCGCCGCTCTGAGTCGGCGTCACCTCGGCCATCACCGGGAGCATGATCCCCGAGTCCTCGCCCATCACGGCGAGGCCGTTGACGCGGCCGACGACGTAGCCGTCGGAGACCTGGAGCTCGTAGTCCTTCCGGCGCTCGATGTAGTCGTCCGCGAGCTGCTGTTCGATGGACCGCGAGCGGCCCTTCGCCTGAAGGACGTGCTCGCGGGTCGTCATCTCGGCGTCCTCGCCCCGGGCGATGTCGCCCGCGACGCGGACCATCCCGCCGAGGTTCCGCATCTTCAGCGTGAGGTGGCCCTTCCGGCCGGAGCGCCGCTTGGCCTCGAGGATGATCTCCTCGACGGCCTCCGCGGAGAACTCCGGCAGGCGGCCGTCCTTCGCGACCTCCTGGGCGATGAAGCGGACGTACTTCCGCCGCATCTCCGGGGTGTCCTCGATGGTGTCCTCCATGTACACCTCGTAGCCGTACCCCTTGATACGGCTGCGCAGCGCCGGGTGCATGTTCTCCATCGCGTCGAGGTTCCCGGCCGCGATCATGACGAAGTCGGTCGGGACGGGCTCGGTCTGGACCATCGCGCCCGAGGAGCGCTCGGACTGGCCCGTGATCGAGAACTCGCCCTCCTGGATCGCCGTCATGAGGTGCTGCTGGCTGCGGATGTCGAGCGTGTTGATCTCGTCGATGAACAGCACGCCCTTGTTCGCCTTGTGGATGGCGCCGGCCTCGACGCGGTCGTGGCTGGGCGTCTCCATCCCACCGGACTGGAACGGGTCGTGCCGGACGTCGCCGAGCAGTGCGCCGGCGTGCGCGCCGGTCGCGTCGCGGAACGGCGCGGTCTTCGTGTCGCCGTTGTTCACCAGCAGGTTCGGGATCATCGCGTCCGACCCGCGGTTGAGGTAGCGGAAGACGAGGTAGACGACCCCGGCGGCGATGATGCCGACGAGGATCTGGCCGACGATGATGAGCGCGTAGCCCAGCACGACGGCGATGATGATCCACATGAGGAGCGACCGCATCTGGTTGCGCTTGCGCGCCTCCTCGCGGTGCGCCTCGACGATCTGGTCGCCCTTACCGGCCGGCACCGTCCGCACCTTCGGCTTGTTGCCGTCGTCGGGGTTGTGATACACCAAGACGTCCTGTAGCTCCTCTTTGGGGAGGAGCTCGGACATCGCCTTCGCGAGCATCGACTTCCCGGTCCCGGGCGAGCCGATCATCATCACGTGGCGGCGCTGCTTGGCCGCCTTGATGATCACGTCGCGGGCGTGCTCCTGCCCGATGACCTGGTCGACGAGCCGGTCGGGAATCTCGATCTCGGCCGTCGTGTCGATCTTCAGCCCGCCGAGGAGGTCGTCCTCGTCCGGGTCCTCCTCGATCTCGGCGCCCTCGACCTCGACGGTGCTGCCGAGCTCGTCGATGTCGCCGTCGTCGGCCGGCTCGGCGGCGTCGCCGTTCCGGCCGCCGTCGGGACCCTCCCCGACGACGTCGGCGTCGTCGAACCCGTCTCCGTCGTCGACGACGACCCCGTCGTCCCAGGGGTCGTCCTCGTCGTCGGGGTCCGCGGCCGACTCCCCGCGGGAGTCTGTGACCGGGTCCTCGTCGGCGCCGGGCTCGTTCGCCGGACCGTCGTCGGGCTCGGGGTCGCCTCGCTCGGCGTCCTCGCCGTTCCCCGCCGGACTCGAGTCGTCGACGCCGCCGCGAGGCGGTTCGTCGGGGTCGTCGGCCGTCGGGTCGTTCGTGTCCTTCTCGTTGCTCATAGAATCGGGTGTCGCTATCGAAAAGGACGGGTCGGCTACTGATATACTTTCTCCCCCCGGAGGCACCGGTCCGAGGGAAGCAAACGCCGTTTTGAAGCCGTATTTCCGCCGATCTCGGCGTCCAAGCGTTCCCACGGGGTTTATAAATGACGCCGACGGTACGTAGACTCATGCGGGGGTTCTACATCGGCCGGTATCAGCCGTTCCACGACGGCCACCGGCACATGGTGGAAGAGATCGCGGCGGAGGTCGACGAGCTCGTCTTGGGGATCGGCTCCGCCGGCGACTCCCACACCACGCGGAACCCCTTCACGGCCGGCGAGCGCGTGATGATGGTGACGAAGGCCGTCGAGGAGTTGGACGCCACCACCTACGTCGTCCCCATCGAGGACCTCGACCGCAACTCCGTCTGGGTGAGCCACGTCCAGAGCATGACCCCGCGGTTCGACGTCGCGTACTCGAACAACCCGCTCGTCGTCCGCCTCTTCGAGGAGGCGGGCGTCGAGGTGCGCCAGTCGCCGATGTTCCGCCGCGACGTGCTGGAGGGCACCGAGCTCCGCGAGCGGATGATCCGCGGCCGCGACTGGGCGGACCTCGTCCCGGACGCCGTCGTCGACGTGATCCGCGAGGTCGACGGCGTCGAGCGCATCCGCCGGATCGCCGAGACCGACTCGTTAGACGACGAACCCTCGGATCAATAGGGCGAAGAGTACGACCGTGTGGGAGTTCGTTTGCCGCGAATCGCCTGTCACGGACTGACGGAGGGGTTTTCGACGGCTTCGGTCGTTTATAAACGAGTGTCAGCAGATCGACGGTGTCCATGTTCAAAGCCTCAGTTGCTCAGTCATAAATAGTCGATTACGGATCGGCGGTGGACACCGCCAAAGCCCCAACTACTCGTTTATAAATGGCTGTTAGCGGATCGGCGGTGAGCACCGCCAAAGCCTCAGCTGCTCAATTATAAATGGCTGCTAGCGGACCGGCGGCGAACACCGCTAAAGCTCCAGCCGCTTACATATAAATAACTGACCGTAGATCGGTGGCGGACACCTCCAAAGCCCCAGCCGCGAGGACGCCGTACGCTCGCTGTGCGCTTCAGTCGCTCGCGTTGCTCGCTCCTTCCAGTGCTTGCGTCGCCTACGGCGCCCTCGCGGCTGCCCCTTTGAGTCCCACCCCGCACAGCGACCGCACCTCATACCTCCCCAGCCTCGCGGTTCGCTCCGGGTTCCCTTCGGTCACCCGTCACTCACCGCGTCCCTCGCGCGTGCGACTCGCGCCCTCCGGGCGCTCCTCGGCACGCGCCACCGCAGTTGGTGGAGTGAATGGCGCGACCGCCCGTTCCTTTTAAATCTGCGCCGACCGCGGGTTCGGATATGATAACGCTCGCCTCGGACTTCGGCTCGCCGTACCCCGCCGCGATGAAGGGCGTGATCCGCCGGCACACGGACGCCGAACTGATCGACGTCGCGCACGACCTGCCGCGCGGGGACCCGCGCGCGGCCGCCTTCTGGCTCCGATTCGTCCTCCCGGAGTTCCCGCCTGCGGTCCACTGCGCCGTGATCGACCCCGGCGTCGGCACCGACCGGGACGCCCTCGTCGTTCGCGCCGGGGCGCACGTCCTCGTCGCGCCCGACAACGGCCTCGCGATGCCGCCGGCGCGGGCGCTGGCGGACGCGGAGTCGGACGTCGAGGCGTGGACCGTCGCGGTCGACGACCCCGCGAGCGAGACGTTCCACGGCCGCGACGTGTTCGCCCCGGCCGCGGCCCGGATCCGAGCGGCGCTCGACGAGGTTTCGGGGACGTCGAACGGCTCTCCCGACGCCGACGCGGTCGCCGAGACGCTCTCGGCGATGGACGACCTCACCCCCGCGAGCGACCCCGTCGACATCCGCTTCACGGAGCCGACGGTCGAGCGCGACGACGCCGACGGCGGAGGGGGTGGCGACGGCGAAGAGAGCGACGGTGACCTGGTCGCCGTCGACGGCGAGGTGCTCGCGATCGACCGGTTCGGCAACGTGATCACCAACGTTCCCGGCGAGCTGATCCGCGGCCGCGACTGGGTCCGCGTGAACGGGGACCTCACGCCCGTCGCGGAGACGTTCGGCGCCGTCGAGCCCGGCGAGCGCCTCGTCACGGTCGGGAGCCACGGCTACGCGGAGTGCGACGTCAACGACGGACGCGGGGACGGCGCGTTCGACCTCCGGCCGGGGGACTCGGTGCGGTTCGTGCCCGACAGCGTCAGCCTGTAGTAGCGCGGCTGTCGCCTCGGGAACCGCAGTGTAACGCAGCGAACCGCCGGAATGTCAGTCGGGATACGTTTCTCACAACTTATATTAACTGTCATTAAATATCGTGCGCAATGAGCAAAGTAGGGTCCCAGCGCGACAACCGAACCGACTCCGTGGTCGAGATCGAGCTCACCGTTCGAAAACCGGCGTATCCGTTCGTCGGCGTGTCGGGAGAAGAGCGCTGCCGGTTCGAGCTCGCGAATATCGTCCCCCGCCCGGAAGCGAAGTACGCGGAGTTCTTCAACGTCGTGGGCGCGCCTCCCGACCGGATCTTGCGGCACACGGAGGGGTACGAGACCGTCGAGACCTCGCTGCTCAGCGAGTACGACGACGGCGGTCTGTTCGAATTCGTCGTGTCGGGGAACTGCCCGGCGTATCGTCTCGCCGAACTCGGAGCGCTCCCGAAAACCGTCGAAGGCGTCGACGGTCGGGGGCGTATCGTCGCCGAGATCCCGATGCGACACGACCCGCCGACGGTCACGGGACAGTTCCTGGAGGAGTACCCCGATTTCGAACTGAGAGCGAAACGGACGAAGGACACGCACGGGTCCATGTTGAGCCCCGCCACGCTCCAGCAGTCGGTCCTCGACGACCTGACCGAGAGGCAGGGGGAAGTCCTCCGGACCGCGTTCGAGATGGGATATTACGAGTGGCCGCGCGCCTGTACGGGTCAGGACGTCGCCGACGAACTCGGGATCACACCCGCCACGTTCTCGGAACACGTCTTCGCGGCCGAGCGCAAGATCCTCGCGTTCCTGTTCGAAACCGCCGACGAGACCGGTCCGACCGGCGGGACGTGACCGCGGTGGCGGTACGTCGATAGTCACTCCTCGTCGTCCGCTCCGGGCGACGCCGCGACCCGTCCGTCCGCGTCGACGGCGACGGTACACCCCTCGAACGTGAACGTCACGCGGCCGCTGGTGGGCCGGTGTGGCGATTCGAAGAACAGGTCGAGCGCATCGGGATCGATGACGTCGTAGAGCGGCCGCAGATCGTTCGGCTCCGTTCCGAGAGCGTCCGCGACCGTCTCGACGACGCAGACGGAAGGGGACGCGTCGAACTCACCGGTCGCCTTCGAGGCGTCCGCTGTTGACGCGACATCGGTGTGTGGGTCCTCGGCTTCTCGCGGGGCGTAGTCACGTTGGGTCATGGGTTCACAGGGGTTCGCTGCCGTCCGCTAGGACGGAGCCGGGAAGCTGCCTTATGCCCGGTCCCTATCTGTGAAGGGTCGCGGTCCGCTTTCGGCGCCCCGGACGACGGGAGAATCGGCGTGGTGACTGTCGCGCTCGGTCAGAGCTCGACGCCCGAGGGGATCAGGCTCTCGCTGCGGAGCAGGTTCCCCTCGTGGTCGTACACGAGGAAGGTGTCCTTGTCGTAGGCGACGAGCCGCTCGCCGTCGACGTCGATCTCGACGCGGTACCGGGCGTCGCCGTCGTCGGTCGCGTCGCGCGCGGCGTGGATGAAGGGGAGGACGTCCGTCGCCGTCTCGTTGAGTTCGAGGACGAAGTCGCCGGTGTACCGGTTGGTGACGCCGACGACGCCCTCCGGGTCGTCCGCCTCGTCCAGCGGCTCGCGGAGCCGGAACGCGACGTCGATCTCGTCTGCTGTGAGCAGGTCGTCGCCGTCCGTTTCGACGATGATGTCGTCGCTCTCGCCCCCGGAGAGCCGCTCGCGGAGCAGTTCCTCCGGCCCGTGGAAGTCGATCCGCACCAGCGGGGGCGATCGGGAGCCGGCGCCCTCGTCGACGCCCTCGACGGTCAGATCGAAGTAGTCACGCCGCATTTCCTATCGAACGCTTTGCGGTCCGGCCGTATCAACGTAACGGGCGGATCGGCGGCGCGGAGCCGACAGCGCCGCGTCGACGGCGCACCCGGCGTCCGCGTCGTACCCTCAGTCGTCCGCGCCGCGTCGGCGCCGCGGCCGTGGGGCCCGGCCTCGCTCGTGATAATCGTCGGGGGTAGTTTAACTTCCCCCCGCCATTACGTCCCCGTATCCATGGCGAGTGACGCCGGCGGGAGCGACCTCGGCGACCGGATCGAGGCCCTCCAGCGGCGCCTCTCGCGAACGTGGGAGCTGCTTCAGGGGTCGACGCTCGACGTCCGCCCGTTCCGCCCGGGCGAGGACGGCCCGCTCGCGTCGTTCGTCGTCCCCGACGACGAGCGCGAGGTCGACCGGTACTGGGTGAACGCCCCGTACGCGTACGTCGTCATCACCTACGACGAGGTCGAGAGCGAACACCGGTACTACGCGGTCGAGCCCGAGCTGGACGCGTTCGAGCGCGAGCTCCTCGACCGCGTCGTCGACGACATCCGCGACCCGCTCCTCTACCGCGAGGGGACCGGCAAGACGGACGAGGAGACGCTCAAGTCGGAGCTGGAGACGCTGCTGGAGGGGTACGGCGTCGAGGCCGAGATGGACACGTTCCACGCGCTCGCGTACTACCTCTACCGCGACTTCCGCGGCTACGGGAAGGTCGATCCCCTCCTCAACGACCGCCACATCGAGGACGTCTCCTGTGACGGCTACGACCTCCCGATCTTCGTCTACCACGACGAGTACACCGACGTCGAGACGAACGTCTCGTTCGGACAGGAGGCGCTCGACAGCTACGTGATCCGGCTCGCCCAGCAGTCCGGGCGCCACGTCTCCGTCGGCGACCCCATCGTCGAGACGACGCTGCCCGACGGGTCGCGCGCGGAGCTGGCCCTCGGCGAGGAGGTGACCCCGCGCGGCTCGGCGTTCACCATCCGCCAGTACGCGGAGGACCCGTTCACGCCCGTCGACCTCGTGGAGTACGGCACCTTCTCGATCGAGCAGATGGCGTACTTCTGGCTCTGTATCGAGCACAACAAGAGCCTCATCTTCGCGGGCGGGACCGCCTCCGGGAAGACCACCTCGATGAACGCGGTGTCGATGTTCGTCCCGCCGCGCGCGAAGGTGCTCACCATCGAGGACACCCGCGAGCTCTCCTTGTACCACGACAACTGGCTCTCGGCGGTCACCCGCGAGCGGCGTTACGAGGGGACCGACATCGACATGTACGACCTGCTGCGCTCCGCGCTGCGCCACCGCCCCGAGTACATCGTCGTCGGCGAGGTGCGCGGCGAGGAGGCGATCACGCTGTTCCAGGCGATGAACACCGGCCACACCACGTTCTCGACGATGCACGCCGACTCGATCGAGACGGTGATCAACCGGCTGGAGAACGAGCCGATCAACGTCCCGCGGGCGATGGTCCAGTCGCTCGACATGCTCTCGGTCCAGACGCTCACGCGCTCCGACGACGAGCGGGTCCGCCGCGCGAAGACGATCGGCGAGATCGGCGGCATCGACCAGCGCACCGGCGAGCTCGACTACTCCTCGGCGTTCGAGTGGGTGCCCGACTCCGACACCTTCAGGCGAAACGACTCGTCGCTGTTGGAGGAGATCGCCGACGAGCGCGGCTGGTCCCGGTCGGAGCTGCTCCGCGAGGTCCGGCGCCGCGAGCGCTTCCTCCAACTGCTCTCCGCGCTCGGCATCGACGACTACCGCACGTTCACCGCCCTCGTCAACGAGTACTACGCCGACGCCGACCGGGTGATGGAGAAGCTCGACGAGCGCGCCGACGCGGCCGAGGGCGTCGACGCCGGCGACATCGGCGGCGAGGAGGTCGGCGACGGCCGAACCGTCGCGGGGGACCCGACGGTCGACGCCGCGGACCGATGATCGAGTACCTCCCCCTCGCCGTCGCGGTCGCGGTCTGCCTCGCGCTCGCGCTCCCGCTCGTCGACGACCGCGCGGACCTGTTCGTCACCCGCGTCGCGCTGTCGGCGTTCGGCGACTACGTCGGCGAGGACGAGGCGCGACGCCGCGCGCAGCGCGACCGGATGCGCGCGGCCCACGTCGCCGGCACCACGCACCGCGTGTACGCCTCGCGGACCCTGCTGTACGCCGCGGTCCTCGGCGTCGCCGGCAGCGTCATCGGCGTGTACGCGGCCGCGGGGCTGCTCGCGGCGCTCGACGTCGGCGAGGCGGCGATCCGCGAGGCGCTCCCGGCCTCCGTCGAGTTCGTCGCCGTCGTCGCGCGGCTCGCCGACCTCGGGCTCGGCAGGCTGTTCGTCCTGCTCGCGGTCGTCTCCGCGACCGTCGGCTCCGGGCTCGCGCTCGGCGCGTACGTGGCTCGCTGGCGGCTGCTCGATCAGCGGGCCTACGCCCGCGCGGCCGAGATCGACGCCACCCTGCCGCGGACGGTCGCGTTCATGTACGCGCTCTCGCGCTCGGGAATGGCGTTCCCGCGCGTGATGGACACGCTCGCGGAGAACGAGTCGGTGTACGGCGAGGCCGCCACGGAGCTTTCGGTCGCGGTCCGCGACATGAACGCCTTCGGCACCGACGCGCTCACCGCGCTCCAGCGGATCTCGCGGCGGACGCCCAGCGACGACTTGGCGGACTTCTCGGAGAACCTCGCCTCCGTCCTCGGCACCGGGCAGTCGGTGTCGGCGTTCCTCGACGACCAGTACGAGCGCTATCAGGCGGAGGCGGAGGCGAAACAGGAGCAGTACCTCGAACTGCTCTCGACGTTCGCCGAGGCGTACGTGACGGCGTTGGTCGCCGGCCCGCTGTTCTTCATCACCATCCTCGTCGTCATCGGCCTCGTCTTGCAGGACACGATGCCGCTCCTCCGCGTCGTCGTCTACCTCGGCGTGCCGCTCGCCACCTTCGGCTTCGTCGTCTACGTCGACAGCGTGACGCAGGGCGTCGGCGGCACCGAGACCGTCGCGGCGTCGTCGCTCGACGACCCGGACACCCCCTCGGTCACCGGCGTGCGCCACGCGACGGACGAGCCCGGGGACAGAGGGGATACCGCCCGGTTCGACGGCGGCGCGGCGGCCGAAGGGAGCGCGAACCCTCCCCCGGCCGACCGCTGGACCGAGAGCCGCGAGCGGCTCCGCGTCTACGACCGCCTCCGCTGGGTGCGGCGGCTGATCGCGTCGCCGGCCGAGACGGTGCTGGCCTCCCCGCAAACGGTCCTGCTCGTCGCGGTCCCGGTCGCGGTCGTCGGGCTGCTCGTCTTCGCGTTCCCGGTCACGCTCGGGACGCCCGTGGAGATGGTCGGCCAGATCGACGGGCCGATCGTCGCCGCGACGGCGTTCGTCCTCGCGGCGTACGCGGTCGCCTACGAGTTCGGGAAGCGTCGGGTCCGACGCATCGAGTCCGCGGTGCCCGACTTCCTCGACCGGCTCGCCAGCGTCAACGAGGCGGGGACCGCCGTGGTCGGCAGCGTCCGCCGCGTCGCCGACTCGAACCTCGAGGCGCTGACCGAGGACCTCCGGCGGACCCGACGCGACGTCGACTGGGGCGCGGACGTCTCGACCGCGCTGCGCCGCCTCGAACGCCGCGTTCGATCGCCGATGATGTCCCGCGCGGTCGCGCTCGTCACCAACGCGATCCGGGCGAGCGGGGACGTCGGGCCGGTCCTCCGGATCGCCGCCGACGAGTCGCGCGCGACGTGGTCGCTCCGGCGCGAGCGCCGACAGGTAATGCTCACGTACCTCATCGTCATCTACATCTCCTTCCTCGTCTTCCTCGGGATCATCGCGGCGCTGTCCGTCTCTTTCATCCCCGCCATCGAGTCGGCCGGCGTCCCGGGGACGGGCGGGAGCCTCCCGGACGCGGGGGGCGGCGTCCCCGGCGGCCCGGGAGGGATCGCGGACGGGATCGGCGACATCGACGTCGACGCCTACGAGCAGCTGTTCTTCCACGCCGCGTCGATTCAGGCGGTCTGCTCCGGGCTCGTCGCCGGCCAGCTCGGGGAGGGGTCGGTGCGCGACGGCGTGAAACACGTCGTGGTGCTGCTCGCGCTCACGCTCGTCGCGTTCGTCGCGATCGGCGCCGTGTGACGGTCGGTCGGCATTTATCCGTCGCGACCGAGGCCCCGGTATGGACCCGCAGCCGACCGGCGATCCGCAGTCGACGTACGACCGCATCGCGAGCCACTTCTCGAAGACGCGGGAGTACGCGTGGCCCGAGGTCGAGTCGTTCCTGGAGGGCCGGTCGGGGAGCGTCGCGCTCGACGTCGGCTGCGGGAACGGCCGCCATACGGAGGCGCTCGCGGAGCGCGCCGACAGGGCTGTCGGCGTCGACCTCAGCCGCGGCCTGCTCGACGAGGCGGTCGCCCGCGCCCGTGACCGGGGGTTCGCGGACGCGGCCGCGTTCGTTCACGGGGACGCGGCCGCGCTCCCGGTGCGCGACGACGCGGTCGACCTCGCCGTCTACGTCGCCACGCTCCACCACCTCTCGCCGCGGGCGACCCGCGTCGAGAGCCTGAACGAGCTGGCGCGCGTCCTCGCGCCCGACGGGGTCGCGCTCGTCAGCGCGTGGAGCACGGCGCACGACCGGTTCGACCGCGACGAGGGGTTCGACACGACCGTCGGCTGGACGCTGCCGGGCGGCGAGACGGTCCCGCGGTACTATCACATCTACTCGCCCGCGGAGTTCGAGGCGGACCTCGCGGCGAGCGACCTCGAACCGCGGCACGCGACGGTTTCGAGCGGGAACTGCTACGCAGAAGTGACTCCCCGAACCCGCTGATTATCACCACCGATACCGACGGAGGTGAATTAAAGACCCCCTGTCGAGCGCGTGATAGTAATGGCCGACACCGTCCTCGAACGGGTCTTGCGTCGGGTGACCCCCGGCGCGCTGGCCCGGAGCTACCTCGCGAAGTTCCTCGTCGCCCTCGTCGTCGTCGTGATCGCGATCGGCGCCGTCGGGGCCGTCACGTACGCGGAGACGACCGATCAGCTCGAATCGAACGCGCAGGCCGACTACACGGCCGTCGCGGAGCTGAGCGCCACCGAAGCCGGCGGCTGGACCAGCGATCGCCGGGCGACCGCCGCGGCGGTCGCCGACAACGACGTCTACAGCGAGAACCCGGACGCCGTCGCGGCGTACCTCTCCTCGCACCTGTCCCGGGCGAGCGACGGCGTGCTGGCGTTCCACTACGTCGACCCCGACGACGGATCGGTGATCGCGTCGTCCGACGAGGCGGGGGGAGACGCCGACCGGGCCGAGACCCTCACGAGCCAGCCGTGGTTCGACGACGGGCTCCTGCTCGGCGACACGGTCACGACGACGCCGACGTACGAGGTCGACGGGGAGCGCCGGGTCGCCTACGTGGCCGGAACGCCGAAACGAGAGTACGCGGTGATGGAGGTCTCGCTCGACGCGCTCGTCGGCGGCTTCCGGCAGCCGACTGACGGCGCGTTCACGACGATCGTGGAAACTGACGGCGAGATCGGCGCCAGCGACCGCGACGGCGTCGCCGGCGAGCGGTACGACGAGGCGGTCCGTTCGCAGCTCTTCGACCGACAGGACCCGATCGGGCACGTCTCGTCGACGCGGCTCGGACTCGCGGACGGCGACAGGTACTTCGTCGCGTACGCCCCCGTCCCGACCGAGGCCTGGTACGTCGCGGTCCACGTCCCGCTCTCGGAGGCGTACGCCCTCTCGGGGATGATCGGACGGAACCTGCTGCTCATCGTCGGCGTCGCGATCGTCGGGCTCGGGCTGCTCGGCGCGACGCTCGGCCGCGGCACCGTCACCGAGCTGAACCAGCTCCGGGGACGGGCGTCGGCGCTGGCGGAGGGCGACCTCGACGTCGACTTCGACACGGAGCGGCGCGACGAGTTCGGCGACCTCTCCGCCGCGTTCGCGACCATGCGCGACTCGCTGCGCGAGCAGATCCGGTCGGCGGAGACGCAGCGGGAGCGCGCCGAGGCGGCGAAGGCGGAGAGCGAGGCGTTCGCCGAGCGACTGGAGTCGCGGGCGAGCGAGTTCGGCGAGACGATGGCGGTCTGCGCCGACGGCGACCTCACCGCGCGGCTCGACGCCGATCCGGACGACCCCGAGGCGCTCCGTGACATCGCCGCGGAGTTCAACGACGCCATGGACGAGTTAGAGGCCGCGATCGCCGAGGTCGACGCGTTCGCGGTCGAGGTGGCCGAGCGGAGCGACGCGGTCACCGACGGCACCGACGAGGCCGCGGCCGCCGGCCGGGAGACGAGCGACGCGGTCGACGAGATCTCCGCCGGCGCGGAGCGACAGAGCCGCCAGCTGGCCGAGGTCGCCGGCGAGATGGAGGACATGTCCGCGACCGTCGAGGAGGTCGCCGCCTCCGCGGACGAGGTCGCGACCACCTCT
The DNA here is from genome assembly GCF_003666015.1 of Halorubrum sp. Atlit-26R. Taxonomy (GTDB): domain Archaea; phylum Halobacteriota; class Halobacteria; order Halobacteriales; family Haloferacaceae; genus Halorubrum. Next base: position 44,045 of record NZ_QPLT01000004.1, on the reverse strand, counting down.
CGGCAGGCCGACGCGCTCACGGCGGAGGGCCGCGAGGCGGCCGCCGACGCGGTCGAAGAGCTCCACGGTATCGAGGCGCGCTCCGAGTCCGCCGCGGAGACGGTCGAGCGGCTCGAGGCCGAGATGGCGGAGGTCGACGCGATCGTCGAGACGATCTCGGAGATCGCCGACCAGACGAACCTGCTCGCTTTGAACGCCTCGATCGAGGCCGCCCGCGCGGGCGAGGCCGGCTCCGGCTTCGCGGTCGTCGCCGAGGAGGTGAAGTCGCTCGCAGAGGAGACTCAGGAGTCCGCCGCCGAGGTGGAGGCGTTGATCGAGAGCCTCCGCGAGCGCACCGACGAGAGCGTCGACGAGATGGCCGCGATCCGCGACGGCGTCGACGACGGCGTCGAGGTCGTCGAGGACGCGGAGGACGCGCTCGCCGACGTCAGCGAGCGCGTGAGCGAGGCCGACGACGGCGTCCAGGAGATCTCCGGCGCGATGGACGCGCAGGCGGCGTCGGTCAACGAGGTGACCGGCGCGGTCGACGAGCTCGCGGGCGTGAGCGAGCAGACCACCGCCGAGGCGACCACGGTCGCCTCCGCGGCGGAAGAGCAGGCCGCCACGCTCGGCGAGGTCTCCGGGCAGGCCCATGACCTCCACGAGCGCGCCCGGGACCTGCGGGAGACGACGGAGGAGTTCGACGTCGACGTCGACGAGGCCGCCCGCGGCGACGGGGCGACGATCGCCGACGTCGGCGACACCGAGGAGACCGACGCCGACACCGCGTTCACGTTCGGCGCGGACGAGGACCCGTCGGACGCCGCCCCCGCGAGCACGGACGGCGGGACCGACACCGACGTGAGCGAGCCGAGTGCGGCGAGAGGAACCGAGTCGGAGCGGTCGCTCGACGACAGCACGCGTTCAACAGAAGAGTGACCGTCGTCGTCCGCGACGGTGCGTTCCGCCGGTCGCGTCGCGGTCGGTGACTCCCGCGCGGTTCAGTCGGCCATCGTCTCGTGGCTGACGTCCCGGTCGTCCGGGAGCGGGGCCACGAACCGGTACGCCGCGTACAGGCCCAGCACCGCGATGCCCGCCAAGACGAACGCCGTGCGGATCTCCGGCGAGATCAGCGGTGTCGCGACCACGTCACCGGCCTCGTTCGTTATCGGGACCGGACTGTACGGCTCGCCGGCCAGGATCTCGACGATCCCGAGGACGACGATGCCGAACAACATTAGTCCCGCGCTCAGCGCCCGCGCCGCCGTGTCGATAGTATCTGTCATTTGCGTTCACCTCTCAGCCGAGCAGGTACCGCAGCTTGGGGTTCTGTTTGACGACCTCCGTCTCCTCGATGAGCGCGTCGAGGCCGTAGTAGCGACCGGCCGCGAGCACGATCACCGTCAGGAACAGGAGCAGTCCCATCAGGTCGCTGTTGACGACGCCGTTGCCGAACCCGGCGTTGCCGATCCAGAACAGGACCATGAAGATGACCCCGCCGAACGCGGCGAACCGGGTCAGGGCTCCGGCCATCAGCGCGAGCCCGATCAGCGTCTCGAAGAGGGGAACCCCGGGCTCGATGAGCCACGCGAGGTTGTTCCCCATCCAGACCGGGATCCCGCCGAGGGCGGTCCCGCTCATCTGTTGCATGTACGCCGACCCGTAGGTGTACGAGAACCCGCTCTCGATGATCTTCGTGATCCCGGCGTGGAAGAACCACCAGCCGGTGACGACGCGCAGGAACGCGATCCAGTACGTCGCCCAGGGCCCGTCCAGCGCGAACTCGGTCTCGCCGACCAGCGGATTGCTAGTTTGGTATGACATCGGTGTCACCTCACGGGTGTACGTTGGGTGGGTACACACATAGGTCCCGAACAGTGTTCTAACCGGCTGAAAAGCGTTCTAACGCGCTGGGAGACGTCCGCAGTATCGTGGTTCTTTAAGTATAGTTCCTGAACGCCGCGGCGGTTCGTCCCGTCAGAACACGGAACGCTTATGAAAGCCGTTCCGCCTACGTGTAGGTGCGTCATCGACCGACGCGAGCGCCGGTGGTCTAGTGGTAGGACCTGAGCCTTCCAAGCTCATGGCCCGGGTTCAAATCCCGGCCGGCGCATTTCTCGAACGAAGTGAGAGAAATCGCCGAGGGATTTGAATCAGAGAGCGAGCGCAGCGAGCGACCGTGGTTCAAATCCCGGCCGGCGCACTCCCTTCGGTCGTGCGCCGCCCGTACTCCCACTCGCTCACTTCGTTCGCTCGCGGGAGTCCCGGCCGGCGCATTTCTCGAGCGCAGTGAGAGAAATCGCCGCCGGGTTTGAACCCTGGAAGTCGCAGCCCGCGCAGCGAGCCTTATAAAAAAAGCTAGCGGGAGTTTCCGCTGAAAGCCTGTCGTCGATCAGTCGTCGTCGGTTGCCGGCGCCTCGGCCTCTTCGGCCTCGGCGGCCTCACGCGGCCCGCCCGCGTGCCCCTCGTGGGCGACGGCGGTCGCCATGAGGTGCGGCGGGATGGCGGGCACCTCGTCGTCGCCGACGGGCCCGTCGCGCGCGATCTCCTCGGTCGAGCGCGGGAACTCTCGGATCTCCTTGTGGATCGCGAGGCCGGCCTTCGCGCCCTGTCCCATCGCGACCGGGACCTGGTTGTGGCCGGGCGTGATGTCGCCGACCGCGAAGACGCCGTCCTCGCTGGTGCGGCCGTGGTCGTCGACGTCGATCTCGCCGCTCTCTGTCAGCTCGCAGCCGAGCCCCTCCGCGAGCGCGGTGTTGTAGTCGGAGCCGTACATCGGGAACCCCCCGCGGTACTCGCGGCGGGTCCCGTCCTCGAACTCCAGCGCCGCCAGCCAGCCGGAGTCGGGGTCGTTCTCGACGCCCGACACCTCTTCGTGGACGACGTCGACCGGGTGCGCCTCCAGCTGCGCGGCCGTCTCCTCGCTCCACGTCGGCTCCGCGCCGCGGGTCAGCAGGTCCACGTCGTCGGTCATGTTCAGCATGATCATCGCGACGTGGGCGGCGGCCTCGCCGTGACCCATCACGTACACCGGCTCGTCGACGAACATGTAGGCGTCGCAGTGGAGGCAGTAGTGGAGCCCCTTTCCCGTCCGCGGGAGCGGCGGGTCCGGGCGCTCGTCGGAGAAGCCGGTCCCGAGGACGACGCGGTCCGCGAGGATCTCGGCGTCGTTCGTCGAGAGTCGGAACCGGTCGTCGTCGGTGCGCTCGACGTCGGTGACGAAGCCGCGCTCGAACGTCCCGCCGTACGACTCAACCTGCTCGCGGCCGGTCGCGAGGAACTCGTTGCCGGAGACCTCCTCGGTGACCCCGATCACGTTGTGCGTGTCGGCCATCATCGCCGCGCGCCCGCCGCCCCGGTCGATCAGCACCGTCTCGTGGCCCAGTCGGGCCCCGTACAGCGCGGTCGTCAGCCCGGCCGGCCCGCCGCCGACCACCGCGATCTCGTACTCGTCGTCGGACGAACTCATTACCGGATACACGCGTCCCGTCGGTTTAAATGACCCCGTGCTGTGCGCGGCGGGCGACCAGCCACGGGTGTTCGGGAACGCGGTATCCGATCGGTTCCCGCGGTGCGTTCAGAGATACTGTGCGAGCATCATCTCGAAGAGGATGAAGAGTATCGGTAACAGTAATGAACTCAGTAACTGAATCAGAATCCCGATAGAGAGCGGATACAACTGTACGTTCCGGTAATCGCCGAACTCCCGTCTGACCCGCTGTATCTCCATCTGTAGTGTCTGGTTCTCCCGTAACGCGGCGTCGCTCTCTACCTCTTCCATCTGGTCGTCGAGGCGCGACTCCATCTCGCGAATGCGGGTTCGATACTCGTCTAAAATCGACTCACGCAATGCCTGTGCGCGCTGATTCACCCTGAACGTCGGGTACAGGAATATCCCCGCGATCAGGACGACGTACAGCCCCACGCCGAGGTACACCGGCTCGGAAAGCCCGATTTCCGCCGCGAGCTGAAACGAGAGCGGCAGGGCCAGCGCGCCCGTCGAGAGGATCAAGGTCGTTCGAATCGCGAAGTGCCCGATCTGACTGAGCCCGCCGAGCCCGTCCGGGTGGAGCGGATCGATCGACAGTTCGACCGTCTCGGCGAACTCTCGAATAGCCAATACGGTCGTGATACCGCCGTGGAAACCCAGTCCGGAGAAAATTCCCCAGTAGGTGAAGAAGCCGAAGTACGACCAGTAGGCGACTGGGCTCGTGATCCCCTGACTGGCGAGATACCCGTCCGAAACGAAAAACACCATCAAGACGAGGGCGGTCCACGGAACCACGACGACCCACCAGTACCTCGCGAACCGTCGCTCGTACTTGGTCGCCATCTCCCGTAGCAGCTCGTCTTGTCCGGGAGCGACGATCTCGGATGCTCGATCGAAAAATCCGGGCAAGAGCCGCTCGTCGTAGTACCACACGTCGAACGGCCCGAACACGACCATCAGCGCCGCGAGCGACTGCGTGACGACGAACAGCGGCGTCGCCTCCGAGACGTCGATCGCAGCGACGGTCAGTGCGATCGGTATCCATCCGATGCCCAGTATCGAGGCGAGTACCGGGCTATCGACGACCTGCCGGACTTGCTCGACGATCGAACTGACCCAGATGCGGCCGTGGCTCATCTTCGTGAATACTCCCGTCTACAAATAGTCATACTAAAAACATCACGGGAGTCCGGCGGTCGGGAGCACGTTCGAAGCTGCGGACTTCGGACGGGGACGACCAACGCAGACGCTTCGCGCCGTTTCACTTCGGTTCCGATGGACGGCCTGACCGCAACCGATCGAGCTCAACACCAGCTCCGCCCCGTCAATAGCTTCGGGGCGGTCGCGTGTCCGGAGATTTATGTCTGCGTGTCGCGTCCGCCCGGTCAGTGCCTTCCCGTCTCGCCCTCGCCGTCGGCCTCCTGCTCGTTGGCATCGCGGCCGACGTGGGAACGACGTACGTCGCCCTCACCGGGAGCGAGTACGTCGAGGGGTCGCCCGTCGGCCGGCTGTTCATCTCCCGGTTCGGCCTCCTCGGCGGGATGCTCCTCACGAAAGTGGTCGGCATGGCGGTTATCGGGGTTCCGGTCGCCGTCGCGGGCGGGACGCGGCGGTTCGTCGCGACCCTGATGTGCGCGGGCGTCGGCGTCCTCTCGCTCGCGGTCGCCGCGCGGAACCTCCTGTTCGTCGCGGGCCTGTGGCCGTGAGATCCTGACCGCCGGCCGCGGGAAGCGCTGAGCGCCGACCGCGACCCCAGCGGTTTTGCCTCGTCGGTGACACTCGTTCGTATGTCACGACAGTCCGCCCCGGTGCCGTCCCCGCCGGAGACAAGGCGCGAGGTCGTCACGGAGACGCTCCACGGGGTCGACGTCGAGGACCCGTACCGGTGGCTCGAAGGCGACGACGAGGCGGTCCGCGAGTGGGTCGACGCGCAGAACGCCCACGTCGACGCCGCGCTCGACGACGACCTGCGGGACCGGCTCCGCCCCCGCTTCGATGACCTCGTCGAGGTGGCCGACTACGGGCCGATAGCCGTCCGCCAGGGGCGGTACTTCGCGACGGTCCGCGAACCGGGCGCCGACCACGCCCGCCTCGTCGTCCGCGACGCGCCCGACGGCGAGGATCACGTCCTCGTCGACCCGAACGCGTGGGCGGCGAACCGGGACGAGGACGCACCGCCGCGGTCGATGGCGTGGTACGTCCCCTCCCACGACGGCGAGCGCGTCGCGGTCGGCGTCACCGAGGGCGGTGACGAGAACTACGACGTGCGGGTGCTGTCGGTGCCCGATCCGAGCGGTTCCGCGCCCGAAGCCTCGGGCGGTGACGGCTACGGTCCCGGCGTCGAGGAGGTCGCGGTCCTCCCCGAGCGCGGCCGGGTCAACGCCGGGAGCCTGGCGTGGGAGGCGGACGGCGACGGGTTCGTCTACGTCGCCACCGGCGGCGCGGCCGACGGCGCCCAGATGGACAAGGAGATCCGCCGCTTCCGGCTGGCAGACGGCCCGGACGAGGAGGACGTCCTGCTCGAACATGACGATCAGCACGTCTGGCCGCGGGTGACCGTCGACCCCGATTCGGCGCTGCTCGCGGTCGCCTTCTCCGAGATGGTCGGCGGCACCGAGTGGTACGTCCACGTCGACGACGAGCTCCGACCGGTCCTGACCGACACCGACGCCGAGACCTCGGTCCGGTTCCACGGCGGGACGGCGTTCATTTCGACCGACCACGGCGCGCCCCGGCGGCGGCTGCTCGCCTGCTCCGTCGACCGCTTCCGCGAGGGCGACCTCTCGTTCGAGGAGTGCCGAGAGGTGCTTCCCGAGGGCGAGGGGATCCTTCGGTCCGCGGTGCCGACCCCCGAGCGCCTCCTCGTTCATCGGCAGCGGGACGCGCACTCCCGGCTCTCCGTCCACGACCGCGACGGGACGCACCTGCGCGACGTGTCGCTGCCGCCGTACTGCTCCGTCACGTGGGTCTCCGGGAACCGCGACGCGCCCGAGGCGTTCTTCGGGCTCACCGGCTTCGACCGCCCGCCGGCGGTCCGCGGGCTCGACCTCGACGACGCGTCCGGCGATGACGCGGCGGTATCCACCGAGATCGATTCGGTCGACCTCCCGGTCCCCGACGACCTCGTCGTCGAACAGCGGTTCGTCGACTCGACGGACGGCGCCGAGGTGCCGGTGTTCGTCTGCTACCGCGAGGACGTGGAGGTCGACGGGGCGCGCCCGACGCTTCTGTACGGCTACGGCGGGTTCCGGAACAGCATCACGCCCTCGTTCGGGCGGTTCCGGCTGCCGTTCCTCGCGGACGGCGGCGCGTTCGCGGCGGTGTGCGCCCGCGGCGGGTACGAGTACGGCGAGCCGTGGCACGAGGCCGGAATGTTAGCCGACAAGCAGCACACCTTCGACGACTTCGTCGCGGCGGGCGAGGCGCTCTGTGCGTCCGGGCTGACCGACACCGACCGCCTCGCGGTCGCCGGCGGGTCGAACGGCGGGCTCTCGGTCGGCGCGGTCGTCACCCAGCGGCCGGACCTGTGGGCGGCCGCGCAGTGCGCGGTCCCCCTGCTCGACATGCTGCGGTTCCACCGGTTCCTGCTCGGCGAGTCGTGGACGACGGAGTACGGCCACCCGGAGGACCCGGAGGCGTTCGAGTACCTCCGCGAATACTCGCCGTACCACAACGTCGAGTCGGGGGAGACGTACCCGCCCGTCTACTTCACCACCGCCGCGAGCGACACGCGCGTCCACCCCTCGCACGCCCGGAAAATGACCGCGCGGCTCCAGAACGAGGCCGAGGGCGGCCCGTTCCTGCTGCGGACGAAGTCGGCCACCGGGCACGGCGTCGGCAAGCCCGCGTCGATGATCGTCGACGAGCAGACGGACTCGTGGGCGTTCCTCTACGAGCGGTTGGGCGTGGAGATCGGCGACCGCGACTCCGGCGGTGACGTCGACCGCGACGACGACTGACTACTTGCCTTCGTAGAGGCGCTCCGCGGTCGTCTCTGGGAGGTCAGCCTCGCGGACCGCCTCGGCGACGCGGTCGACGTCGTACTCGACGCGGTGGGTTTCGACGGCGTCGGTCCCGTCGGCCGTCGTGTCGAGGACCGCGTAGCCGGCCCGCGGGTCGCCGTCGCGCGGCTGGCCGACGCTGCCCGGATTGAGGACGAACCCGCCGGCCACCCCCCGGACTCCCTGAACGTGGGTGTGGCCGAGAATTATTCCCTCGTACTCGCCCATGTGGCGGTCGAGGTTCGGGAACTCCTCCGGATAGACGTAGGCGTCCTCGCGCTCGGCGGCCGGGTGGGAGTGGACGAGCAGGTACCGGTCGCCCGCGAACGTCTCCGCGCGGGGGAGGGCGCCGATCCAGTCGCGCTGGTCGTCCGAGAGCGAGGCCTTCGCGTGTTCGAGGCCCGCCTCGGCCATCCGGTTGGCGGCGTAGCGCTCCGGGCTCTCGACGGTGCGGTCGTGGTTCCCCCTGACCGTCGCGGCCGCGACGTCGCGCACGCGCTCGACGCACTCGGCGGGCCAGGGGTTGTAGCCGACCACGTCGCCGGCGCAGTAGATCCGGTCGACGGCGGGCATGTCGTCGAGCACCGTCTCCAGCGCGGGGAGGTTCGCGTGGACGTCCGAGATGAGGCCGATCTTCATCGCGAGGGGATTCGATCGGCGGCAGGGAATAGGTTGCGGCGAGAGGGTTCGTTGGACGGGTGGCGGACGTCTGTTGTTTCGAGCAGTATTTAAATAGGGATCCGCGGTGGCGCGTGCCGGTGAGCGCCGCACCGCGGCGCGAACCGCACGCGCGAGGGAGTCGATGGTCCGGAGCGAAGCGGAGGACCATCGACGAGGCTGGGGAGGTGTGAGGTGCTGTGCGGGGTGGGAATCGAAGGGGCAGCCGCGAGGCCGCAGTAGGCGACGTAAGCACCGCAGCGAGCGGAGCGAGCGAGGAGCGCAACGAGCGTACTGCGGCCTCGCGGCTGGGGCTTCGGTGGCGTTCCCTGTCGAGACGTAGTCAGCCGTTTATAAACGAGCGGCTGGGGCTTCGGCGGTGTTCACCGGCGGTCCGTATTCAATTACTTATAAACAAACGAATGAGGCTTCGGAGGCGTTCCCTACCGATCCCTACGCCTTGACCTTCTCGCGGAAGCGTTCGCGGACCTTCTCCACCTTCGGCTGCGCGTGCATCGTGCAGTAGGCGTCGGCCGGGTTCTTCTCGAAGTAGTCCTGGTGCTTCTCCTCGGCGCGATAGAACGTCTCCAGCGGCTCGACCTCGGTGACGACCTCGTCGTCGTAGCCGCCCTCCTCGTCGAGCGCCGCCACGTAGTTCTCTACGACCTGCCGCTGCTCGTCGTCGTGGTAGAGTACGATCGACCGGTACTGGCTCCCCACGTCCGGGCCCTGCCGGTTCAGCTGCGTCGGGTCGTGGACGGTGAAGAAGATCTCCAAGACCTCCTCGTAGGAGAGCGCCTCGGGGTCGTACTCGACCTGAACGACCTCCGCGTGGCCGGTGTTGCCGGTACACACCTCGCGGTAGGTGGGGTCGTCGGCGTGGCCGCCGGCGTAGCCGGAGGTGACGCGCTCGACGCCGTCGAGCTCCTTGAACGCCGCCTCGACGCACCAGAAGCAGCCGCCGCCGACCGTCGCGGTCTCGGTGTCTGTCATGGACTCATGTTAGCGTCGGAGACGTATTAATGGCGCGTGGCGCGAGACGTGAACGTCGAGTTGTTCGGTTATTTATAAACAGTCGATGTCGGTGCGTCGATGAACACCGCCAAAGCCCCAACCGCTCGGCGATACGACAGTGATCCCTATAAACAACTGATCGACACGAACACCACCGAAGCCCCAGCCGTGAGGCGGGCGCACACTCGCTGCGCTCCTCACTCGGTCGCTCCGCTCCCTCGTTGCGGTGCTTACGTCGTCTGCGCCCGCCTCACGGCTGCCCCTTCGAGTCCCACCCCGCACCGCACAGCGCCTCACGCCTCCCCAGCCTCGTCACCGGACTACGTCCGGTTTCAAGCGAGAGCTTCGCTCTCGCCCTGTCGCTGGCACCCTCCGCTTCGCTTCGGGAGCCAGCGACTCCCTCGCGCGTGCTGCCTCGCGGCCGCCGAGGGCGGCCGCTCGCAGGCACGCGCCACCGCAGTTCTACTTATAAATAAGCGTCCGCTCGTTCGCGCCCTGTTCCCGAACGCGTTCGCCCGGCAACCCTGCGGTCGAACGGTAGACCTTTGCCGCCTCCCGCGTCAGGTCCGATATGGTCTCGCTGGGACTGGTGGTGGCGCGGTTCAACGACTCCGTCACGGAGCCGATGGCCGAGGCCGCCCGGGAGGCGGCCGCCGACCGCGACGCCGTCGTCGTCGACGAACTGAGCGTGCCGGGCGCGTACGACAGCCCGCTGGCCGCCGACCGGCTCGCGCGGCGCGAGGACGTCGACGCCGTCGCGGTCGTCGGCGCCATCGTCACCGGCGACACCGACCACGACCGCGTCATCGCGAACGCGACCGCCGAGAAGCTCACGCAGGTGAGCCTCGACCGGGACACGCCGGTCACCTTCGGCGTGAGCGGCCCCGGGATGTCCGGCGCGGAGGCGCGCGAGCGGATCGACAAGGGCGCGGACGCGGCCGCGGCCGCGGTCGACCTCGCGGAGGAACTCGACTGACAGCTACGAGCCGACCACACACACCACACATGAGCGACGCATACGACTTCTCGGAGCGGATCGGACGCGTAGAGCCCAGCGCGACGCTGGCGATATCGAACTTAGCGGCCGAAAAGGAGGCCGAGGGCGCGGACATCGTCGACCTCTCGGTCGGCGAGCCCGACTTCGACACCCCGGAGAACGTCGTCGAGGCCGGCAAGGAGGCCCTCGACGCCGGACACACGGGGTACACCTCCTCGAACGGGGTCCCCGAGCTCAAGGAGGCCATCGCGGCGAAGCTCCGAGGCAACGGCGTCGACGCCGACGCCGACGAGGTGATCGTCACGCCCGGCGGCAAGCAGGCCCTCTACGAGACGTTCCAGACGCTGATCGGCGACGGCGACGAGGTCGTCCTGCTGGACCCGGCGTGGGTCTCCTACGAGGCGATGGCGAAGCTCGCGGGCGGCGACCTCTCGCGCGTCGACCTCGCGCCGCACGGTTTCCAGTTAGAGCCCGCGCTCGACGAGCTCGCCGAGACCGTCTCCGACGACACCGAGCTTCTCGTCGTCAACTCCCCGTCGAACCCGACGGGCGCGGTGTTCTCCGAGGCCGCGCTGGAGGGCGTCCGCGACCTCGCCGTCGAACACGACGTCGCCGTCATCTCCGACGAGATCTACGAGCGCATCACGTACGGCGTCGAGCCGACCTCGCTCGCGAGCCTCGACGGGATGGCCGACCGCACGGTCACCGTCAACGGCTTCTCGAAGGCGTACTCGATGACCGGGTGGCGGCTCGGCTACCTCCACGCCACCGAGGAGTTCGTCGGCGAGGCGGGGAAGCTCCACTCGCACTCCGTCTCCTGCGCGACGAACTTCGTCCAGCGGGCGGGGATCGAGGCGTTGGAGAACACCGAGGAGTCGGTCGAGGAGATGCGCGCGGCGTTCGAGTCCCGCCGCGACCTCCTCGTCGACCTGTTCGACGAGCACGGCGTCGACGTCGACGTCGGCGACGGCGCCTTCTACATGATGATCCCGGTCGACGACGACGACCAGGCGTGGTGCGAGCGCGCCATCGAGGAGGCGTCGGTCGCCTGCGTCCCCGGCAGCGCGTTCAACGCGGACGGCTTCGCGCGGATCTCCTACGCCGCGAGCGAGGAGCGCCTGCGCGAGGCGGTCGACCGGCTCGTCGCGAACGACCTGTTGTAGCTCGTCGCGTCGACCGCGCGGCCCCGAGCCCGACGGTCCCGCGGGGTTCGCTCCGCCGCCAACGTTTTTTGTCAGCTCGGCGAATTCCGCACGGACCACACCATGTACCAGACAATCCTCTACCCGACCGACGGGAGCGAGGGATCGGCGGCCGTCGCCGACCACGTCCGGGAGCTCGCGGCCGCGTTCGACGCGACCGTCCACGTCCTGTACGTCGTCGACGCGCGAGGCGCCAACTACGGACTGAGTGGCGCCTTCCTGACCGACGAGGGGTCGGGCGTCCGGGCCGATCCGGCCCCGGACGACGACAGCGGCATGGTCGGCGAGGGCACCGACGCGGCGGCGACGCGGTCGGCGCTCGTCGAGCGCGGCGAGGAGATCGTCGAGGCCGCGGCCGCGGCGCTCCGCGACGGCGAGGCGCCGCCGGAGACCGTCACCGCCGTCGAAACGGGCACGCCGCACTCGGCGATCTTGGAGTACGCCGACGAGAACGACGCCGACCTCGTGGTGATGGGGACCCACGGCCGGACCGGCGTCGAGCGGTACCTGCTCGGCAGCGTCGCGGAGAAGGTCGTCCGGCTCGCGGACGTGCCGGTGGTGACCGTACGGGCGGACGAGGGCGAGTGACGGTCCGAGCGGACGAGGGCGAGTGACGGTCCGAGCGGACGAGGGCGAGTGACGGTCCGAGCGGACGAGGGCGAGTGACGGCGGCCCGGGCGCACGACGCTCGGTCCGACGGTTCGGGCCCGCCGGGCGACGGCTTTTCCGGCTTCGCCGACCACGCTCTCGTATGAGCGATTCGGAGCGAACGGCGATCGGCGACGACGTTCGTGAGACCCTCCTCGACCGCGTGACCAGTCAGAGCGCCACGGTCGGCGCGAGCGTCCCCGACGAGATCGAGGTCGACGGGACCGCGCTCGACCTCTCCGCGTTCATCGTCGAGACGCGGAAGGTCGACGCCGTCCCGCCCGCGCTCGACCGGAAGGTGACGGCCGCGCGCGACGCCCTCCGCGCGGAGCGGGAGCGGCGGCTCGACCGGTTGGAGACGGAGCCGATCGACCGGGAGACGGCGGAGGCGCTCGCCGAGCAGGTCATCGGTATCGATCGCGCGCTGAACGCCTTAGAGGGGATCCGCCGTCCGGGGTTCGCCGACGAACACCACGCCGACACGGTGGCGGGCCACGAGCGCTGGCTCGCCTTCGTCGATCAGGTTCGGTGACCCGCCGTCCTCTCCGGTCTCCGTCGCCGCCCCCTTCCGAAACCCTTACTCGCCGCCCGCGTGGTACGTTCGGGTATGAGCGACACCGCAGCGTCGGACGACGGCGAGACCGCCGTCGACGCCGAGGAGGTCAGACACGTCGCCGACCTCGCGCGGGTGCGGCTCGCCGACGACGAGGTCGACGAGTTCGCGGCGCAGTTCGGCGACATCCTGGAGTACTTCGCGGCGCTCGACGAGGTCCCGGAGACGGAGCGCGAGGAGGAGCTCGTCAACGTGATGCGCCCGGACGAGGTCGAGGAGGGGCTCTCCCAGGAGGAGGCGCTCGCGAACGCCGAGGAGACGGAAGACGGCTTCTTCGTCGGGCCGAAGGTGTCGTAGATGGCGGCCGACATCAACGCCTTCGTCACCGAGGAGCGGATCGAGGGCGACGCCGACGCCGAGGGCCCCCTCGCGGACGCGACCGTCGCGGTGAAGGACAACATCTCCACCGCGGGGATCCGGACGACCTGCGGCTCGGAGATGCTGGCCGACTACGTCCCGCCCTACTCCGCGACCGTCGTCGACCGCCTGACCGAGGCGGGCGCGACGGTCGTCGGAAAGACGAACATGGACGAGTTCGGGATGGGGACGACGACGGAGACCTCCGCGTTCGGCCCCACCAGAAATCCGGTCGACACCGACCGCGTCCCGGGCGGCTCCTCGGGCGGCTCCGCGGCCGCGGTCGCCGCGGGCGAGGCCGACGTCGCGCTCGGCTCCGACACCGGCGGGTCGGTGCGCTGTCCGGCCGCCTTCTGCGGCGTCGTCGGGATCAAGCCCACCTACGGGCTCGTCTCCCGCTACGGGTTCATCGCGTACGCGAACTCCCTCGAACAGATCGGGCCGATCGCGGGCACCGTCGAGGACGCGGCCGCCGTGCTCGACGTCATCGCGGGCGACGACCCCAACGACGGGACGACGCGCGACCTCGCCGAAGTCGAGGGCGCCGACCCCGACGCGAGCTACGCCGCGGCCGCCGACGGCGACGTGGATGGTCTCACTGTGGGAGTCCCCACGGAGCTGTTCGAGGGCGCCGACGAGCGCGTCGTCGAGACGGTCGAGGCCGCGCTCGACGACCTCGAAGCGCAGGGCGCGGAGACGACCGAAATCTCGCTGCCCTCCGTCGAACACGCCGTTCAGGCGTACTACGTGATCGCGATGGCGGAGGCCTCCTCGAACCTCGCGCGCTTCGACGGCGTGCGGTACGGGAACCGCGCCGAGTCGGACGGCAACTGGAACGAGTCGTTCGCGGAGACGCGCGAGGAGGGCTTCGGCGCGGAGGTCAAACGCCGGATCCTGCTCGGCACGTACGCCCTCTCGGCCGGCTACCACGACAAGTACTACGAGAAGGCGCAGGACGCCCGCGCGTGGGTCCGGCAGGATTTCGAGGAGGCGTTCGCCGACGTCGACGTGATCGCGTCGCCGACGATGCCGGTGCTCCCCTTCGAGCTCGGCGAGAGCCTCGACGACCCGCTGCGGATGTACCTCGCGGACGCGAACACGACCCCCGTCAACCTCGCGAACCTGCCCGCGATCTCGGTGCCCGCCGGCGAGGCCGACGGGCTCCCGGTCGGGCTCCAGCTCGTCGGGCCGAAGTTCGGCGAGGAGACGATCGTTCGCGCCGCGAGCGCGGTCGAGGAGCGATGAGCCTCACCGACGAGGAACGCGGGCGGCTCGCGGACGTGGTCCGCCTCCAGCCGACGAAGAACGGCGAGCTGCAGGACGCCTGGGAGATGGAGAGCGGCAGCGAGGTCCACGGCTACCTGGAGAACCACCTGAAGGAGTACTACTACCGCGACGACGACAGCCTGATCCGCGCGACGGCGGAGGCGAACGACCTCGTCGACGTCGAGCCCGGGATCGAGCCCGACGCGGTCGCGAAGGGCGGTGTCCCCGAGACGATCCGCGTTCCGGAGCTGGAGTCGCAGGTCGTGGACGTCCTCGCCGGCCCCGACGAGCGCTCGCAGTCGGTCGTCAGCGTGCTCAACGCCCTCCGCGAGGCGTACGACGTCGACCCGGAGGTCGACGCGGTGCGCCGGGCGCTGCGCAGCCTCGAACGCAAGAACGTCGTCGAGGTCGTCTACCGCACCGTGCCGACGTTCCGGCTCGCCGTCGACCGCGACGAGATCACGGTCGAAACCGGGGAGTAGGCGGCGGCCGCGTCCCGCCGAGCGCGACGCCTCCGCTCGTCGATACGATTTTGTACCGCGACGGAGACCGTCACGCCGATGGCCGACGAGACCCTCCGCGAGCGGTTCCGCCGCAACGCCAGCGGCATCGCCGCCACGACGGTGACGGGCACGTGGCTCGCCGCCCTCCTGCTCGAGTTCGACTGGTGGCTCGGGTTCATGCTGTTCGGGTACATCGTGATCGTCCCGGTCGTTTCGATGCTGTTCGACGAGGAGGACGGGGAGTCCGACTACGAGGAGTACGACCCCGATCCGCTGTGGGGCGAACACGGCGAGACGGCGGAGCGCGACGAGGCGACCGACGACACGACGGACGCCCTCGAGCGGCTGCGAACCCGGTACGCGAACGGCGACCTCACCGACGAGCAGTTCGAGCGGAAGCTCGACCGGCTGCTGGAGACCGAGACGCCGGAGGACGCCGCGGAGTGGGCCCAGCGTAACCCCTCCGCCGAGCGCGAGCTCGACGCCGAGCGCGAACGGTAACGCGGCGATCGGGCTCGCGGCGGTCTCCCGGCGGCGCGGCCGAACCTCAAGCTTCAATGCGCGCGGCCGACTCGACCGCGTATGAGCGACCAAGAGCTCCGAAAGGAGGCGCACGACCTCGACGTCACCGTCTGGGTCGGGAAGCACGGTATCGACTCGGTCGTCGACGAGTTAGCCGACCAGCTCGACGACCGCAAGCTGGTGAAGGTGAAGTTCCTGCGGGCGGCCCGCGGCGGGACCACGACCGACGAGCTCGCGGCGGAGCTCGCCGAGGCGGTCGACGCCGACCTGATCGAGACCCGCGGGAACACGGCGGTACTCCACTGATGAGCGCCCTCGCGGGGGCCGCCGGTCCCGTCGCCGTCGCGGGGACGCTGGAACCGTACCTCGGCCCGGTGACCGGGATCGTCGTCGACGCCGCGATCTTCCTCGTCGTCGTCGTCGCGACGTACGTCATTTATAAATCGGTCATCACGTCGCTCCTCCGCCGGGTGTTCGACAGGCAGGGGCTCGACGAGCACGCGCGGCGTCCGCTCCAGAAGATCGTGGCGTTCCTCGTGCTGTTCGCGGGCGTCACGGTCGCGTTCGGCGCGGCGGGCTATCAGGGGTTCCTGCGCTCGCTGGCGACGATCGCGGCCGCGGCGACGCTCGCGATCGGCTTCGCCTTACAGGACGTGATCAAGAACTTCGTCGCGGGCGTCTTCATTTACACGGACAAGCCGTTCCGCATCGGCGACTGGATCGAGTGGAACGGGAACTCGGGGGTCGTCGAGGACATCTCCTTCCGGGTCACTCGCGTCCGCACGTTCGACAACGAGCTGCTCACGGTGCCGAACCACGCCCTGACGAGCGACGTGGTGAAGAACCCGGTCGCGAAGAAGACGCTGCGCCTGAAGTTCGTCTTCGGGATCGACTACGAGGACGACGTCGAGAAGGCGACGGACATCATCGTCGAGGAGGCCGAGAAGAGCGACGCGATCTTAGCCGACCCCGCGCCCTCGGTCCGGCTCACGGAGCTGGCCGACTCCTACGTCGGCCTCCAGTCGCGGATCTGGATCGACGACCCCTCGCGCGCCGACTTCGTGAAGGCCCGAGCCGACTACGTGAAGGCCGTTAAGGGGCGCTTCGACGAGGAGGGCATCTCGATCCCGTTCCCGCAGCGCACCGTCTCGGGACGGAACGAGTGGACGGACCCGTCCTCGTTCGGCGGGGGCGACTGACGAATCGGCCGCGCCCGACGGCGAGCCGTCGGCCGCCCCGACGCGGCCCGCGTCGTCCGTGCGGCGATAGTAACGAACTTGAGGGCTCGGTAACTGGGTGTGCCCATGCACGTGGTCGTCATCGGGGCCGGCGAGGTCGGGACGAGCATCGCCGCGAGTCTCGCGTCGGACCACGAGGTCGTCGTCGTCGACGTCGACCCGGACCGGGCGGAGCAGCTCAAGTACGAACTCGACGTGCTCACCATCGCCGGCGACGGCACGTCCGCGGAGATCCAGTCGGCAGCCGAGGTCGACCGCGCGGACATGGTCATCGCCTGTACCGACGACGACCAGACGAACCTCGTCGCCTGCGGCACCGCGAAGACGCTCGGCGACGGGTTCACGATCGCCCGCGTGAAAAGCACCGACTTCCTCCGCACCTGGCAGGGCAACGAGGGCGCCTTCGGCGTCGACTTCATGGTGTGTACCGACCTCCTGACCGCTGAGAACATCGTCCGCGTCATCGGCCTCCCGGCCGCGGTCGACGTCGACCCGTTCGCCGGCGGCCTCGTCCAGATGGCGGAGTTCGAGATCGCGGAGGGGAGCCCCGTCGCCGGACAGACCGTCTCGGAGGCCGACCGCTTCGAGTCGCTCACGTTCGTCGGGCTGTTCCGGGACGGCGAGATGACCATCCCGCGCGGGGACACCGACATCGCCGTCGGCGACCGCGCGGTGGTGATCGGGAGCCCAGAGAGCGTCCAGTCGTTCGCGACCGACGTGGCGCCCGAGACGACCCCCGACCGGGCCGACGAGATCGTCGTCGTCGGCGGCAGCGAGATCGGGTATCAGACCGCCCGACTGCTGGAGGAGCGCGACTTCAAGCCGCGGCTGATAGAGCGGGACGCCGACCGCGCGCGGTGGCTCGCGGAGAACCTCCCGAACACCGTCGTGATGGAACACGACGCCACCGACACCGAGTTCCTCTCCCGGGAGCACGTCGACGAGGCCGACATCGTCGTCACCGCGCTCCGCTCGGACGAGAAGAACCTCCTCATCTCCGTGCTCGCCAAGCGCCTCGGCGTCGACCGCGTGATCGCCGTCGTCGACAGCCCGGACTACGTCACCGTCTTCGAGGAGATCGGCATCGATATCGCGATCAACCCCCGCACCGTGACCGCCGAGGAGATCACCCGGTTCACCTACGAGAGCGTCGCGGAGAACATCGCGGTGCTGGAAAACGATCAGGCGGAGGTCTTAGAGCTCGAACTCACCGAGGGGTGCGGGCTCGTCGGGCGACCCATCTCGGAGGTCGTCGCCGAGAGCGAGGCGCGGTTCGTCATCGGCGCGATCACGCGCGACCACCGGCTGGTCACCCCCCGCGGGGACACCGTGCTTCAAGCGGGCGACCACGTGATCCTCCTCGTGGAGTCGGAGTCGGTGGGCGAGATCGCGTCGATGGCCTGAGAAACTCGTGAACACCAAGATCCGAGTCGGGTGGCGGGCGAGCGTGGGGCTCACCGGCGACGTCCTCGCCGCGCTCTCCGTTCCCCTGTCCTTCCCCCTCCTCATCGCGCTCTACTACGGGGAATCGCCGCTGCCCTTCGTCGCGGCGATCGCCGTCTCGCTCGCGCTCGGCGCGGCGTTCCGGTCGGTCCAGGACCCGTCGGTCAACCTCGGGCCCCGGGAGGCGTTCCTCGCGGTGGCGCTGATCTGGTTCCTCGTCGCCGCGGTCGGCGCGATCCCGTTCGTCGTCGCGGGCGTGGGCACCGTCGCGCACCCGGTGAACGCCATGTTCGAGGCGATGAGCGGGCTGACGACGACCGGCGCGACCGTGTTGCGCGACTTCTCGCTCCACGCGAAGTCCGTCATGATGTGGCGGCAGGTGATCCAGTGGCTCGGCGGACTGGGGATCCTGATCTTGGCGACCGCGGTCCTCTCCGAGATCGGGGTGGGTGGCGCGCAGCTGATGGAGTCGGAGTCGCAGACGCAGGACGTCAACAAGCTCACGCCGAAGATCTCGCAGACCGCGCAGCTGATCTGGGGGATCTACTTCGGGCTCACGGGGCTCGCGATCGCCGTCTACTTCCTGCTCGGGCTCGCCGTCGACCCGCAGATGGACCTGTACAACGCGGTCGCCCACGCGTTCACGTCGGTCGCGACCGCCGGGTTCTCGCCGGAGCCGCTCTCGGTCGGCGCGTTCCACCCGCTCATCCAGTGGGCGGTCGTCCCGTTCATGGTGATCGGCTCGACCAGCTTCGTGCTCATCTACTTCGCCATCAACGGCGAGCCGATGCGCCTGCTGCGAAACGAGGAGTTCCACTTCTACCTCGGCGCGATGGGGACGCTCGCGTCGGTCGTCGCGCTCGGCCTGTTCCTCGACCCCAGCACGACCTTCGGCGCCGAGGGAACGGTGCGTCACGCCGTGTTCAACGTCGCCTCCATCGTGACGACGACGGGGTACGCCAGCACCGATTACGTGCAGTGGGCGCCCGCCGCGAAGCACATGCTGTTCATGGGGATGTTCGTCGGGGGAATGGTCGGGTCGACCACCTGCTCGATCAAGTCGCTGCGGTGGCTGGTCGCGCTGAAGTCGTTCCGCCGGAACCTCTACACCGCGATCCACCCGGAGTCCGTCCGGCCGGTCCGGATCTCGGGGAAGCCGATCGACGAGGGCGCGATCCGCGACATCTACGCGTACCTCCTCCTCAGCATCGTGATCTTCTTTCTGCTCGCCATCGTCATCGTCGTCGACGCCGAGCGAGGGAACGCCACCGTGACGGAGTTCGAGGCGCTCGGCGCCGCGGCGACCACGTTCCTCAACATCGGGCCGGCGTTCGGCGACGCGGGTCCGTACGGGACGTTCGCGACGTTCCCGCTGAGCACCCGCGCCGTGATGGTCGTCCTGATGTGGATCGGCCGGATCGAGATCATCCCCGTCCTCGTGCTGTTCACGAAGGCGTTCTGGACGTCGTAGCATCCCTCGGCGGCCGAGTTTCGAGCGACGGAGTCGGCGTCGATATAACTTCATTTTTAAATTGGATTCTCAAACCGAATGCCTTGTAGGCGATCGATGCCGGGAGTAGGTATCACACAGTTGTGGAGTGGTCGTTTATAAATAATCGAGCCGTGCTGCTGTTGGCGGTTTATGAGTTGCTGACGGCTCTGTGGTGGCAATTTTCAAAGCCCCAGCCGCTCGGCTGTACGACACTACAGTTTATAAACTGCTCATCGATCGCCAACACCTCCAAAGCCCCAGCCGGGAGGACGCCGCACACTCGCTGCGCTCCTCGCTCGCGTTGCTCGCTGCGGTGCTTACGTCGTCTGCGGCGTCCTCCCGGCTGCCCCTTTGAGTCCCACCCCCGCACGGCGACCGCACCTCACGCCTCCCCAGCCTCGTCGATGGTCCTCCGCTTCGCTCCGGACCATCGACTCCCTCGCGCGTGCGGTTCGCGGCCTGTCGGCCGCTCACTGGCACGCGCCACCGCACCGTCTTTTACGATTTTTAAGAATCCACGGACCCCTACCGACGGCTTCTTATCGCATCGGAAAGCTACGACGCACATCGGAACCTCTGAGGGACACTCGTGACACGAACGACGGTCGACGTACGAGCGACGCTCAGCTACACCGGGACTATCGTGAAGCTCCTCTCCGCGTCGATGAGCGTCCCGCTCGTCGTGGCGCTGATCTACGGGGAGGACGCGCTCACGTTCGCGGTCTCGATGACGATCGCGGTCGCGGTCGGCGCGGGAATGGAACGGCTCGACGACGAACCGGACCTCGGCCCCAGAGACGCGCTGGCGGTCGTCTCGCTGGCGTGGCTCATGGCCGCGGTCGTCGGCGCGATCCCGTACGTCATCGCGGGCTACGGTACCCCCTCCGCGCTCGGACACCCGGTGAACGCGCTGTTCGAGTCGATGAGCGGCTTCACCACGACCGGGGCGACCGCGACCGCGGAGATCAGCTTCGAGCGGCACTCGCACGCCGTGTTGATGTGGCGGCAGCTCACCCAGTGGCTCGGCGGGATGGGGATCATCGTGCTGATGGTCGCGATCCTGCCCCAACTCGCCGTGAACGGCGCGGAACTGATGAAATCTGAGGCGCCGGGGCCGGGCCTCCAGAAGCTCACGCCGCGGATCGCGGAGACGGCGCGGGCGCTCTGGCTCATCTACGCCGGGTTCACGGCCGCGCTGATCGCGATCCTGTTCGGCCTCGGCCTCACGCCGCTCGCGCCGAGCATGGACCTGTACAACGCGATCGCCCACGGCTTCTCGACGCTGCCGACGGGAGGATTCTCCCCGCAGGCGGAGAGCATCGCGGCGTTCTCGCCCGTCGTCCAGTGGGTGTTCGTCCCGTTCATGGTGATCGCCGGGGTGAACTTCGCGCTGTTCTGGTACGTGCTGCGCGACGACCCGCGAGAGATGTTCGGAAACACCGAGTTCCGCATGTACCTCGGGCTGGTGACCGGGTTCGCCGCGGTGCTCGCGGTCGGGCTGTTCTACGGCGGCGCGCCCGAGACGGGTATCGGCGGGGTTACGGAGGGCGTGACAGAGAGCGCGCTCAGACACGGTGCCTTCCAGATCGCGTCGCTTTTGAACTCGACTGGGTTCGCGACCGCGAACTTCGCGGAGTGGGACACCCAGACCAAGTTCTTCCTGCTGTTCGTGATGTTCGTCGGCGGCTCCGCGGGCTCGACCGGGGGCGGGATCAAGGTCATCCGGTGGCTCATCCTGTTGAAGGTGCTGTACCGCGAGCTGTACACCACGGCGAACCCCGACGTCGTCCGGCCGGTGCGGCTCGGCGGCGAGGTCGTCGACGAGGACGTGATCCGCGGCATCCTCGTGTTCACGCTGCTGTACTTCCTCGTGTTCGCGCTCTCCGCGGTGTTCATCGAACTCGACACGACGCGGGTCGGGGAGGGCCTCACCGGGACGCAGGCGTTCGCGGCGTCGCTCGCGACCATCGGGAACATCGGGCCGGGGCTCGGGCCGCTCGGGCCCTTCGGGAGCTACGAGTTCCTGCCGAACGCGACGAAGCTGCTGATGATCGGGCTGATGTGGATCGGGCGGCTGGAGATCGTCCCCGTGCTCGCGCTGTTCGTCGCGGGCGTCGACGAGCGGTGAGCGGGCGCCCGTGTTACGGACCCGGTCGCGGGAGGCACCTTCTTAAACGGCGGCGGGCGTAGTACCTCGTATGAACGGAACCGACGAGACAGACGACACCGGCGGTCGGGACCTGCTCGCTCACGTGCTCCTCCCGGTCGCGAACGAGGAGGACGCGCTGGCGACGGCGCGGGCGCTCGAACCGTACGAGACCGGGCGCGTGACCGCGCTCCACGTCGTCGAGAAGGGCGAGGGCGTCCCGGACAAGACCCCGGTCGAGCAGTCGGAGGAGCTCGCGGCCGAGTCGTACGCGGCGGTCCGGACGGTGTTCCCGGACGCGGGCGAACACACCGCGTACGCACGCGACGTGGTCGAGGCGATCTTCGACGCCGCGGCGGAGGAGGACGCGAGCGCGATCGCCTACCGGCCGCGCGGCGGGAACCGGCTCGTCCAACTGCTCTCGGGCGACCTGTCGACCGAGCTCGCGACCGACGCGCCGGTGCCGGTGGTCGCGCTCCCCCGCGCGGATTCGGACGAATGAGCCGTCGCCGCCCTCGTGGGGCCGGCTCAGACGGGCGCTGACTCGGGGCCCGACCGATGGCTCCGACCGACGACCGACCGACGCCGGGCAGCGGGGGACGACCGACGGTCATGGTCGCGCTTTCGAACCCGCGGACCGAGGCGGCGCTCGTCGCGCTCGCCGGCGCCTTGGCCGAGCATAGGGGGGGCCGCCTCCTCGCGGTCCACGTCGTCACCGTCCCCGACCAGACGTCGTTAGAGAAGGCCGCGGAGAACAGGGCGAAGCTCGACGAGTCCTCCGCGGAGCTGCTCTCGGCCGCCGTCGACGACGCAGAGGGATTCGACGCGCCGGTCGCGACGAAGACGGTCCTCTCGCACCGCGGGATCGAGGAGGTGTTCGACGCCGCGCGGCGGAACGACGCCGACGCCGTCGTGATGGGCTACGGCGGAGCGCGGTTCGCCGGCGGGCGCGTCGAGGGCTCGCTCGACGAGCTCGCCCGCGACCTCCCCTGCGACTTCCTCGTGTTGGACGGTCAGCAGCTGAACCTCTCTGACGTGCTCGTGCCGACGGCGGGCGGCCCTTCCTCCGACCTCTCGGCCGAGGTCGCGCTGGCGCTCCGGGACGTCAGCGGCGCGGACGTGTCGCTGCTCCACGTCGTCGACGAGGGCGACGAGGCGTCGGGGCGCGAGTTCCTCGCGGGCTGGGCCGACGGCCACGGCCTCGGGGACGCCGACCTGCGCGTCGAGACCGGCGACGTCGAGGCGGCGATCGGTCGCGTCGGCGAGGGGTACGACCTCGTGATCGTCGGCGCCACGGAGCGCGGCCTCCTCTCCCGGATCGTCCGCGGGTCGCTCGCGTTCGCGACCGTCGAGGCTCTCGACACGCCGGTGTTGCTCGCGGAGCGCCCCACGCCGCGGTCGCTCCGCGAGCGGCTGTTCGGCGGGCGCTGAGGCGAGCGGACGCTGCGACTGTCACCCGCCCCTTTCAGAATATAATGAATATTTATACGCGACCGGCGGGTAACGGGCGGTATGTACGACGACGAGGAGCTCTCCGAGATCCGCGAGGCGAAGGCGTCGTGGGAGGCGGAGACGCTCGACCCCACCCTCGACCGCCACGGCGAGCGGAACGAGCGGTTCGCGACGGTGTCGAACCGGGAGGTCGACCGGATCTACACGCCCGACGACGTCGCCGACCTCGACTACGACGAGGACCTCGGATTCCCGGGCGAGGCGCCCTACACCCGCGGCGTCTACCCGACGATGTACCGCGGCCGGACGTGGACGATGCGGCAGTTCGCCGGGTTCGGCACCGCCGAGGAGACCAACGAGCGCTTCCGCTACCTCATCGACGAGGGGCAGACCGGGCTCTCGACCGCCTTCGACATGCCCTCGCTGATGGGGATCGACTCCGACGACAAGATGTCGCTCGGCGAGGTGGGCAAGGAGGGCGTCGCGGTCGACACCCTGCGCGACATGGAGGTGCTGTTCGACGGTATCGACCTCGCCGAGGTGTCGACCTCCTTCACGATCAATCCGAGCGCGCCGGTGATCTACGCGATGTACGTCGCGCTCGCGGACCGGCGCGGGGTTCCGCGCGAGGAGCTCCGGGGTACCCTCCAGAACGACATGCTCAAGGAGTTCATCGCGCAGAAGGAGTGGGTGGTCCCGCCGGAGCCCTCCCTCGATCTGGTGACGGACACGATCGAGTTCGCGGTCGACGAGACGCCCAAGTTCAAGCCCATCTCCGTGTCCGGCTACCACATCCGCGAGGCGGGGTCGACGGCGGTCCAGGAGCTCGCGTTCACGCTCGCGGACGGGTTCGCGTACGTCGAGGCCTGCCTCGACCGCGGGCTCGACGTCGACGAGTTCGCCCCGCAGCTCTCCTTCTTCTTCAACTCGCACAACTCGCTGTTCGAGGAGGTCGCGAAGTTCCGCGCCGCGCGCCGGATCTACGCGACCGTCATGGAAGACTGGTACGACGCGGAGGCCGAGGCGTCGAAGCAATTGAAATTCCACACCCAGACCGCCGGGCAGTCGCTGACGGCTCAGCAGCCGCTGAACAACGTCGCGCGCGTCACGGTTCAGGCGTTAGCGGGCGTGCTGGGCGGCACCCAGAGCCTCCACACCAACTCCTTCGACGAGGCGCTCGCGCTCCCGTCCGAGCAGGCGGTGCGCGTCGCGCTCCGGACCCAGCAGATCATCGCCGAGGAGTCGGGCGCGGCCGACATCGTCGACCCGCTCGGCGGCTCCTTCGCGGTCGAGAGCCTCACCGACGAGACGGAGGCCGACGCGATGGCGTACATCGAGGAAATAAAAGAGATGGGCGACGGCTCCGTGCGCGACGGCGTCCTCCGCGGCATCGAGCAGGGGTACTTCCACCGCGAGATCCAGGAGTCGGCCTACGAGTACCAGGAGCGCGTCGACGAGGGCGAGGAGACGGTCGTCGGCGTCAACGCCTACGAGATCGACGAGGACACCCGCCCGGACCTGCTGAAGGTCGACGAGACGACCCGCGAGCGACAGCTCGACCGGTTGGAGTCGGTGAAAGACGAGCGCGACGACGAGGCGGTCGAGACCGCCTTGGACGACCTCCGCGACGCCGTTCAGGCCGGCGAGAACGTCATGCCGGCGATCGTCACCGCCGTGAAGGCGTACGCGACGATGGGCGAGATCATGGACGTGTTCGAGGCGGAACACGGGAGCTACCGCGAGCGGATCGGCGTCGCCTGACCGAGCGAACGCGAGAGGCGGAGACGGAGACGGACGGAGCGGCCGGCGTCACGCCGTCTCGACCGGGCGAGCGGACTCCGCGCGCCACGCGTTGCCCCGGCGGCCCGCTCGCCGAAGGTCGAGTTCGACGACCGACCCCGCGTCGAGCGACGACAGCTCGGCCTCCACGTCGGGGTCGTCGTACTCGACGACGTACAGCGTCCCGTTGCGCGGGTACTCGCGGAGCGTGATCGCCCCGTGGTCGTTGCACGCTTCCACGACCGTGTACTTGCCAGTCCGGTTCATCACGGGAGGCGTTTCGCGTTCCCGAAACTTAGTTATGCCATCCTTACGGCCGCCTGCGGCGACTCTTCCGGGTCGAGATCAGGCAGGGACGCGAGGCCGGGTCGCGGCCCGCCGCGACCGGACGGCGAACGGTCCATTTTAATCGGGGCGCCGCCTCGCTCGGGTATGACGGAGACGGAGATCCCCGAGGACCACCCGCGGTACGCGTCGCTCGTGACGCGCCACCGGATCGAGGCGGGCGTCGAGCGGGGGATCACCTCGAAGCAGGGGCTGATCGCGCAGGGGCGCGGCGAGGCGTTCGACTACCTCCTCGGCGAGCGCACCCTCCCGAGCGCCGACGACGCCGCGCGCGCCGCGGCCGCGACGCTCCTGCTCGCCGACCGGCCCGTGATCTCGGTCAACGGCAACGTCGCGGCGCTCGCGCCGGGCGAGACGGTGGAACTCGCCGAGGCGGTCGGCGCCGAGCTGGAGGTGAACCTCTTCAACCACACCGACGAGCGCGTCCGCCGGATCGCAGACCACCTCCGCGAGCACGGCGCCGACGAGGTGAAGGGGCTCGCCGGCGACGGCGAGATCCCCGGGCTCGACCACGCGCGCGGCGTCGTCGACGCCGACGGGATCGAGGCGGCCGACGTCGTCGTGGTCCCCTTGGAGGACGGCGACCGCGCCGCCGCGCTCGACGCCATGGGGAAGACCGAGATCGTCGTCGACCTCAACCCGGGGAGCCGCTCGCCGCGGACGGCGGACGTGCCGATCGTCGACAACCTCCTGCGCGCGGTGCCGAACGTGACGGCGCACGCGGAGGACCTCGCGGACGCGACGCCCGCGGAACTGGAACGGGTCGTCGACGAGTTCGACGCCGACGCCGCGCTCGACGCGGCCGAGGGGGCGATCCGCGAGGGGTCGTTCGCGGACGCGGACGCGGCGTAGCCGGACCGTTGCTCCCGCCGGAACACAAAAGCGTACGCCGCCCGTACGGGTGGGTATGGAACTCGACGAGACGGACCGGGCGATCCTGCGGATCCTCCAGGAGGACGCGCGGACCCCGTTCTCGGAGGTCGCGCGTCGGATCGACATGTCCAGCGCGACCGTCCACGACCGCGTCAGCCGACTCGAAGAGGCGGGCGTCATCCGGGGGTACCACGCCGATATCGACCCGAAGGCGGTCGGGTACGGCGTCGGCGCGTTCGTCGGCCTGCGCGTCGAGCAGGGCCGCGAGGAGGACGCGCTCGAACGCCTCCGCGGCATCGACGGCGTCCGCGAGATCCACCTCACCACCGGCGAGTGGGACGTCATCCTCCGGGTCGTCGCGGCCGACACCGACCGGCTCCGGGAGCTGATGTTCGAGCGGATCGCGGAGACCGAGGGGTTCTCGCGCTCGCAGACGATGGTCATCCTCGGCACCGACTACGAGCAGCCCGGGCCGCCGCTGTAGGCGGACGCGCGGCGCGGCCGGCGGGACCGCTCGCAGTCTGGCGGCGCCGCCCGCGCTACGGGACCGGAACGCTCAACTCGGGACCTCCCCGAACGGAGACCATGAGCACAGGAGTGGCCGACGGGTTCGACCCGTCGCCGGAACGCGCGTGGGCGGCGGTCGTCGGCGGCGTCACGGCGCTCTTGGCGGTCGGATCGGTCGTCTTCCCCCGCGTCGTCTACGACCGCTTCCTCTGGCGCTACTTCTGGGGGCCGGTGGTCGCCGACGGCGAGGGCGCGCAGTGCGCGGTCCGCGAGGCGGGCGGCACCACGGAGCTGCTGGGGAGCACCGCGGCGTGCCAGTCGGCGCGGAGCGCCGGCGAGGTCGTCGCGGCGCCGGGGTACACCACCTTCTCGACGGTGAGCTACGTGGTGATCCTGCTGGCGATGCTGATCGGCGTCGTCTTCCTCCTCCGCCGGCTCGACATCGCGACGGAGCTCCGCTTCTTCTACGCGCTGTTCCCGTTCATGCTGTTCGGCGGGGCGATGCGGACGGTCGAGGACGCGGGCGTCGCCGCGACCGCGGCCGGCGTCGAACCGCTGATCCCGTTCCCGGCGAGCGCGGTCCTGATCAGCCCGTTCATCTACTTCACGGTGTTCCTGTTCACGCTCGCGTGCGTGCTGGGGGCGTTCGGGCTCGAACGCCGCGGCGTCGTCGACGACTACGCCCGCCCGCTGTTCGCGTCGGGCGCCGCGGGGCTCGCGCTCGCGGTCGGCTACCTCTCGTATCTCGCGGCCACGACCGGCTACGTCACGTTCTACCCGCAGGTGCTCGTGCCCACGCTCGTCATCGCGACCGTCGCGACCGGGGTCACGTGGGCGTTGGCGACCCGGTCCATCTCGACGATCCGGCAGGGGACCGGCGCGGCGGGTATCGTGATCATCTGGGGGCACGCGATAGACGGCGTCGCGAACGTGATCGGGCTCAACTGGATGCCCGCGCTGACCGGGACCGCGAACCTCGTCCCGAAACACGTCGTCAACGCGCTGATCGTCGACTGGACGGGGCGACTGCTGCCCGAGTCGATCGTCTCCGTCACCGGCGACGCGTGGCCGTTCCTCCTCGTGAAACTCGCGGCCGCGACGTTCGTCGTCTGGGTGTTCAACGGCGAGATGTACGAGGAGTCGCCGCGGTACACGCTGCTGCTGCTTATCACGGTGCTGGCGGTCGGGTTGGGGCCCGGAACGCGGGACATGCTGCGCGCGACGTTCGGGGTTTAAGTAGCCGATTCGGCTTCGGTTTGTTATTTATAAGCGATTCTCGTGGGTGGCGTTGCGAACACGTCCGAAGCCGCAGTCGCTTGTTTATAAGTAGGTGACTGTAGAGCGCCGGCGAACACCTCCAAAGCCCCAGCCGCTTGGTTATAAATAGTCGACCACGGAGCGATGGCGAACACCTCCAAAGCCCCAGCCGTGAGGCAGGCGCACGCTCGCTGCGGTCCTCAGTCGCTCGCGCTACTCGCTCCCTGCGGTCCTTGCGTCACCTGCGCCTGCCTCACGGCTGCCCCTTTGAGTCCCGCCCCCGCACAGCGACCGCACCTCACGCCTCCCCAGCCTCGTCGCTCGCTTGGGGCTCCCTCCGGTCGCCCACGTCGCTCGCGACTCCCTCGCGCGTGCGGTTCGCGGCCTATCGGCCGCTCACCGGCACGCGCCACCGCCGACCATTTATAAGCAGTTTTCAGGAGAACGCGCCGGGGTTGGTCATTCGACGCCGTTCCGCAACGGCATCTTATAAGCCGTCGCGGGCGGAACGGTCTCGATAATGCTGGACGGGGTCAACGTCGCGCTCGGCGTCTCGGGGAGCATCGCGGCGGTGAAGGTCGTCGAACTCGCGCACGAACTGCGCCGCCACGGCGCGAGCGTCCGCGCCGTCATGTCCCCGGCGGCGACGAACATCGTCCACCCCTGGGCGGTCGACTTCGCGACCGACGAGCCCGTCGTCACGGAGATAACGGGCGACGTGGAACACGTCGAGCTCTGCGGCCGCGAGGGGTGGGCCGACGTACTCCTGCTCGCGCCTGCGACCGCGAACACCGCCGGGAAGATAGCGTCGGCGGTCGACGACACCCCCGTCACCACCTGCGCGACGACGGCCCTGGGCGCCGACGTGCCCGTCGTGATGGCGCCCGCGATGCACGAGCCGATGTACGACCACCCGGGGGTGCTCGACGCGCTCGACAAACTGGAGTCGTGGGGCGTCCGCTTCGCCGACCCGCGGATCGAGGAGGGGAAGGCGAAGATCGCGGCCGAGGCGGACATCGTCACCGAGGTCGCCCGCGCGACGACGCCGCAGACGCTCTCCGGGGCACACGTCGTCGTCACCGCGGGCGCGACGAAGGAGCGGATCGACCCGATCCGCATCTTGACGAACCGCGCGTCCGGGAAGACCGGGCGGGCGGTCGCGCGGGCGCTGTACGTCCGCGGCGCGCGGGTGACGCTCGTTCAGGACGGGCCCGAGGTGCCGTACGCCGACGTGGTCGCGGTGGAGACGGCCGACGAGATGATGGCGGCCTGCCGGCGGACCGCGGCGACCGCGGACGCGCTGGTCTCCGCGGCGGCCATCTCCGACTTCACCGCCGACGCCGTCGACGAGAAGATCCGGTCCGGGTCGCCGCTGTCGGTCGACTTGGAGCCGACGCCGAAGCTCATCGACTCGGTGCGCGAGGCGTACCCCGACCTCCCGATCGTCGGCTTCAAAGCCGAGACGTCGGGCGACGACGCGGCGATGGTCGCCGAGGCGGAGCGCATCCGCGACCGGGTGGGGCTGGCGTTCGTCGTCGCGAACGACGCGAGCGTGATGGGCGACGACGAGACGCGCGTCCTGCTGGTCGGCGAGGACGGGACCGAGCCCGAGGAGGCGGCGGGGTCGAAGGACGCGGTCGCCGGGCGCATCGCCGACCGGCTCGCAACGGCGCTCGACGTGAGCGGGTGAGCGGCGGCCGGCCCGGTCGCCGCCGCGACGTTCCAGTGGCGTCCCCGCGACACCCCCGTGATCCCGCCTGCGACGCCCGCGAACCGCGCGGACGGTATCGCCCGCCTCCGGCAGGGTCTCCGCGGATACAAACTGTTTTGAGGCGGTAGGCTGACCAAACGGGTAGAGAAACACATGTGTAACGAGACGGTCACGCACGGCTCCGTGGGAGGTGTGGTGGGTGGCTGACGCCGGCCCGCCGTCCGGCGACGACGACCCCGACGCGGACGGGTCACCCGACGCCGCCGCGGCGTCGGACGCGGACGCCGCGACCGAATCGGCGTCGGCCGGCGCGGTCATCGTTCCGGTCGAGCCGAGCTCCACGCTGCGCTCGACGATCGCCCACGTCGCGGAGGCCGCCGCGGCCGACGGCGCCGCCGCGATCCACCTCGTCGAGATCGCCTCGTGGCGGAACGGAGACCCGGAGAGCGACGAGCGGGCCGCCGCCGCCGAGCGCGTGCTCGAACGCGCGGCGGCGTGGGCGAACGCCGACCTCGACGACTCCGAGGCGCCCGGCGCCGCGGACGTCGAGGTCGTCACGGCGGTGCTCGGCGCCGACGGCTACCTGTTCGGCGCCGACGACTACGTCCGCGTCCTCGCGGAGTACGCGGAGGCCAACGGCGCCGACCGCGTCGTCTTGGACCCCGAGTACACCCCGGTGGGGAACACGACGCTGCTCCAGCCGCTGGAGTTCGGGCTCTCGAACACGTCGCTGTCGGTCGAGACCGCGCCGGTCGACCGGCCGACGCGACGCGAGCGGTTCCGAACCGAGGCCACCACCGGCCGGTTCGTGGCGCTGTTCGGGCTGTCTTTGGCATTCTATCTCCTGTTGGGCGACCCGACCTACTGGTTCGACGTCGTGACTGGCGTCGCGACCGCCGCGGTCGTCTCGATCACCCTCTCCCGGGTGAGCCTCGACTCGAACCCCGCGTTCCCGCGGACGCCGATGCGGATCGTCCGGGGGGTGATATACGTCCCCGTGCTGCTGTTCGAGATCGTGAAGGCGAACCTCGTCGTCGCCCGCGTCATCCTCGACCCGCGGCTCCCGATCGATCCGACGCTGAACCGGATGCGGGTGATCGTCGGGAGCGGCCTCCCGCTGATGACGCTCGCGAACTCGATCACGCTGACGCCCGGGACCCTCACCGTCCGCGCCCGCGACAGCGACCTCTACGTCCACTCGCTCGTCCCGTGGGCCCGCGAGGGGCTGTTCGACGGCCCCCTCGAGCGGTGGACGCGTTTCGTCTACTACGGCCGCCGGGCGGCGCGGCTCCCGTCCCCGCGCGAGCGCGACGACGTCGCGATCCTCCAGGGCGACGACGCCACCGAGGAGCTGCCGATCGCCGCCGCGGACGGCGGCGACCCGGGATCGGGCGTCGAGTCCGAGTCGGGTGACGGCGCGAGCGTCGAGGCCGAGTCGACTGCCGACCCGACCGACGCCGACGAGGTGACCGACCGATGAGCCTCGTGGACGCACCGCTCGCAGTCGGCTACACCCTCGGCGACTTCCTGCTCGTCGCGGCCGCCGGCTTCGCCGTCCTCGCGGTCGGCATGCTGTACCGCGCGGTCGTCGGGCCGACGATGCAAGACCGCGTGCTGGCGGTGAACGTCCTCGGGACGAACACCGTCGTCATCCTCGCGATCCTCGGCGCGGCGCTCGGCGAGCCGACGTTCCTCGACATCGCCCTGGTGTACGCGCTGCTCAACTTCCTGATGGCCATCGCCATCTCGAAGTTCACCGTCGAGCGGGGTGGCGTGCTGTGACCGCCGCCCCGATAGAGACGGCCCGCGTCTGGCTCGTGGTCGCGCTCACGCTGCTCGGGCTGTTCTTCTCGTTCGTCTCGATGGTGGGCGTGCTCCGGCTGCCGGACGTCTACTCGCGGGCGCACACCGCCTCGCAGGCCGACACGCTGGGGGCCGGCTTCGGGCTCGCGGCCGTCGCGCTCACCGTCGGGTTAGCGGGGGCCGGCTTCAAGTCGGTGCTCCTGCTGTTCTTCATCTTCGTGACGAATCCGACCGCGGCCCACGCGATCGCCCGGGCCGCGTTCGAGGAGGGAATCGTGCCGTGGATCGAGGGGGACGACCGCCGATGACGGGCGCGCTCGCGTCCGTCGGTCCCCTCGGCGCGCCGGTGGTGGCGCAGATCACCGCCGTCGAGGCGAGCCTGTTCGCCTTCGTCGTGCTGACGGCGCTGTTCACCGCCTTGGCGCGCGACGTGCTCGCGGCGGTGATCATCTTCGGCGCCTACAGCCTCGGGATGGCCGCGCTGTACACGTTCTACCGCGCGCCCGACGTGGCGATGACGGAGGCCGCCATCTCCGCCGGCGTGACGACCGTCCTGCTGCTCCTCACGCTCGCGAAGACGACCCGTCTCGACCACGAGGCGGCCTTCGAGTCGGTGAACCTGCCCGCGGCGGGCGCGGCCGGGCTGCTGTTCGCCGGGCTGATGCTCACGATGGGCGACATCCCGGCGGTCGGCTCCGAGGACGCGCCGATCTGGTCGAACCCGGACGTGACCCAGTGGTACATCGCGGAGACGTACGCGGAGACGGGCGTCGAGAACACGGTGATGGCCGTGCTGGCGGCGTTCCGCGGGTTCGACACGTTCGGCGAGGCGGTCGTCGTGTTCGCGGCCGGGATCGCCGCCCTCATCGTCCTCCACCGGGAGGTGTTCGCATGAGCGGCACAGACCCCGGTGTTGACGTCGACGCCGGTTCAGACACGGGCGCCGCTGCCGACACCGACGCAGCAGAAGCCGGCGACACCGGCGGTTCCGAGTTCGCCTCCGGCGGCGGGTTCGGCCGCGACCGACCGCCGCGCAGCGACGGCCGCCTCGACTCCGACAGCCCGCAGGGCTCCCCGTACACGGAGAGCCAGGTGATCATGCCGACGGTGAAGATCGTCGCGCCGTTCGCGTTCACCTACGGGCTGTTCGTCACCTTCCACGGCGCCGGCTCGCCCGGCGGCGGGTTCCAGGGCGGCGCGATCGTGGCCGCCGTGGTGTTCATGATCGCGTTCGCGTTCGGCATCGAGGCCACCCGGCAGTGGCTCGCGAACACCGTCGTCGTCGCGCTCGCCGTCGGCGGCGCGCTCGTGTTCGCCGGCATCGGACTCGTCCCGATCGCGCTCGGCGGCGCGTTCCTCCAGTACGAGCTGCTCCCGATCCCGGACCCGGTCAAGTACGGGATGGAGGGCGTCGAGATCCTCGGCATCGGCACCATCGTCGCCGGCGTCCTCATCGGGCTGTTCCTCGTCCTCGCGAAGGGGTTCAGCGACGCGGGCGGGTTCGCCGACGCGGACGCCTTCGACGACGAGGTCGGCGAAGGTCCCGGCACCGAGGAAGGCGACGAGGCGACCGACGACGAGGCGACCGAACCGGGAACGCCCGGTCCGGCCGCGACCGACGGGGGTGAGCGGTAGTGTCCGCGCTCACCGGCGCGGCTGACCTCGCCGGAACCGCTGGTTCGGCGCCCGCATCGACCGTCGGCGCCGTCGAGATCCTCGCGACGAGACACGCGTACGTCGCGTTCGCGCTGCTGCTGTGCATCGGCCTCTACATGATGATCGCGAACAAGAACCTCGTGAAGAAGATCATCGGTCTCAACCTGTTCCAGACGGCGATCTTCCTGCTGTTCATCGCCTCGGCGTACGTCGAGGGCGGATCGATTCCGATCGTCCCGACCGGCGGGCCGGAGGGCGGGCTCTACGTCAGCCCGCTGCCGCACGTGCTCGTGCTGACGGCCATCGTCGTCGGCGTGAGCCTCACCGCGGTCGGGCTCGCGCTGTGCATCCGGATCTACGACGAGTACGGCACGCTCCGGACCGACACGCTCCGCGAGCTGCTCCGCGACGAGGGGTCGATCCCGTCGCGGCGGTCGGCGGAGGCGTCGGGCACCGACGGGGCGTCGGGGACGCCGGACGCCGAGCGGGCGACCGACGCGTCCCGCGCGGGGGGTGAGGCGGATGACTGACGTCCTCCTGCCGCTCGCGGTCGTCGTCCCCATCGTGGCGGCGACGCTGCCGCTGGCGCTCGGCCTCCGGTACGACCGCGTCGGCTGGCCGATCGCCGCGGTCGGCACGACGGCCGTGGCCGGGATCGCGGCCGCGATCGCCGCGGAGGTGGTCGTCAACGGCCCGTTCGACCACGCGCTCGGCGGGTTCCTCCCGCCGGTGGGGATCGAGCTCGTCGCCGACCGGCTCTCGGTGGCGGTGCTGCTGCTCGTGGCCGCGGTCTCGGTCGCGACGCTCGCGTTCGCGCGCGTCGCCGGGCCGCGGGGGAACCCGTTCTACAGCGCCTACCTCCTGCTCGTCGGCGGCCTCGTGGGGATGACGCTCACCGGGGACCTGTTCAACCTGTTCGTCTTCCTGGAGATCACCGGGCTGACGACGTACGCGCTCATCGCCTCGGACCGGTCGGGAGCGAGCGCGTACGCCTCGCTGAAGTACCTCGTCGTCGGCACCGTCGGCGCCTCGCTGTACCTGCTCGGCGTCGGCTACGTCTTCCTCGCGACGGGGACGCTGAACATGATCGCCGTCCAAGAGCAGATCGTCGCGCAGGCCGGCTACGGCGACCCGCTCGTCCGCGCGAGCTACGCGTTCATCGTGACCGGGCTCGCCCTGAAGATCGCCATCTTCCCGGTCCACTCGTGGCAGCCGGACGCCTACCAGCGGGCGCCGGACTCGGTGACGACGATCGTCGCGGCGCTGGTCTCGACGGCGAGCGCCTACGCGCTGATCCGCGTGACCTACACCGTGTTCACGGTCGAGTTCCTCGCGGCCAACGAGGGGATCGCGACCGCGCTGCTCGTCGTCTCGACCGTCTCGATCGTCGCCGGCTCCGCGCTCGCCGCGATGCAGTCCAACCTCAAGCGGATGTTCGCGTACTCCTCGGTCGCGCAGTTCGGGATGATCGGCGCGGCCGTCGCGCTCGCGAACGAGACGGCGCTGCTGGGCGGGATCGTCCACCTGATCGGCCACGGCGTGATGAAGTTCGGGCTGTTCCTCGGTATCGGACTGTTGGCGCTCGGCTACGGGACGCGGGAGTTCGCCGACCTCGCGAGCGCCGCGCGGGCGGCACCGTACACGTCGGGCGCGATCGCGGTCCTCGGGCTCGCCCTCGTCGGGATCCCGCCCTCGATCGGCTTCCTCGGCAAGTGGTACATCGGCGTCGGCGCGGTCGACGCCGGCCTCGACGGGGGCGGCGCGGTCGGGATCGCGGTCGCGGCCGCGATCTTCGTCAGCACGCTGTTCACGCTGTCGTACGTCGCGCGGCTGCTAGAGCGGTTCTACTTCGCCGGCGCGGGACTCCCGGGCGACCACGGCGAGGTACCCGGAGGCGGCGGTGACGGTGCGGCCGACGCGACCGCGACCGACGGTGGCCGCGCAGGCGATGACGCGGCGACGGACGGCGGAGAGTCGTCCCCCGCGAAGACCGCCGACGGTCTCCCCGCGCCCGTCGAGGGCGCGCCGCGCTCCTCGCTCGTTCCCGACCGAGTGCCGACGGCGCCGCTGCTCGCGCTCGGGCTGGCGGCGCTGGCGACGGTCGCGCTCGGCTTCGGCGGCTTCGCGCTCGCTGAGTGGTTCGGTCCGTTCCTCACGGAGGCCTTCGCATGATAGAAGCTACACCCGACATACGTCCTCTGCTGGCGGTCCTCGTCTCGTTCGTCGCGGCGTTCCTCATCGTCGCGTCGTACCGCTCGCCGAACGTCCGCGAGGGGTGGACCCTCGTCGCGTCGCTCGCGAAGTTCGGGATCGTCGCGTCGATGCTGCCGGCCGTCCTCGACGGCGCGGTGTTCGAGTGGTCGGCCGGGGCGTTCCTCCCCGGGATCGGCGCGCCGATCGAGTTCGCGCTCCGCGCGGACGCGCTCGGCATGCTGTTCGCGTTCCTCGCGAGCGGGCTGTGGATAATCACCTCCTTCTACAGCATCGGCTACATGCGCGGGCTCGACGAGCCGAACCAGACCCGGTACTTCGCCGCGTTCGCGGTGTCGCTGGCCGCGACGATGGGGATCGCGTTCGCCGGGAACCTCGTGACGATCTTCGTCTTCTACGAGATCCTCTCGATCGCGACGTACCCGCTCGTCGCGCACGACGAGACGGCCGAGGCGCGCTCGGCCGGCCGCAAGTACCTCGCGTACACGATGTTCGGCGGCGGCGTCCTCGTGCTCGCCGGCACCGCGCTCGTCTACCTGCTCGCCGGCTCCGTCGACTTCACCGCGGGCGGGATCGCCGAACTCGCGAACGCCGACCCCGGGCTGGCGATGCTCGCCTTCTTCCTGCTCGCGATCGGGTTCGGCGTGAAGGCCGGGATCATGCCGCTCCACCAGTGGCTCCCCGAGGCGATGGTGGCGCCGACGCCGGTCTCCGGACTGCTTCACGCGGTCGCGGTCGTCAAGTCCGGCGCGTTCGGCGTCTCGCGGGTCGTCCTCGACGTGTTCGGCCCCGAGCTCGTCTACAATCTCTCGCTACCCTTCGGGTTCTCCGCCGGCCTCGTCCTCTCGACGATCGGCGCGATCACGCTCACCGCGGCCTCGCTGATCGCCCTCCGGAAGGACCACCTGAAGCGCCGGCTCGCCTACTCGACGATCAGCCAGCTGAGCTACATCATCCTCGGGCTCGGCCTCTTCGGCTGGTACGGGCTCGTGGGCGCGCTCCTCCACATCCCGGCGCACGCGTTCATGAAGCTCACCCTGTTCTTCTGTGCGGGCAACATCCACGTCTCGACCCACACCGACTACATCTCCCAGATGGCGGGGATCGGCAAGCGGATGCCCCTGACGATGGGCGCGTTCACGATAGCCTCGCTGGGAATGGCGGGGATCCCGCTGCTCGCCGGCTTCGTCAGCAAGTACTACATGCTGATCGGCGGGGTGCGGATGGGGATGAACTTCACCCCGGTCGCGTACTACCTCGCCGGCGCGCTCCTCTTGTCGGGCGTGCTCAACATCGCATACTTCTGGCCGGTGATCTACACCGCCTTCTTCGAGGCGGAGGACGCCCACGACGCGAAGCCGCTCGTCGACTTCCCGCTCGGCGGCGAGTCGCGGTCGATCGTGGCGGCGACCGACGGCGGTCGGACAGGTGACGATAGTGACGAGAGCGAGGGTGACGAGGAGTCGGTCGACGACATCGTCGCGAACGCGGGCGACGCGGAGGACTCGTCGCCCGACGCCGCCGACGGCGTCGACGAGTCCGAGGTGCCCGACGCCGACCTCGACGACCTCCCGACCGACGAGGAGGGCGTCGTCCGGCCGGACTTCGCGGCGAGCGAGCGCGACTTCTCCGAGCCGGCCGAGCGCGTCGACACCGGCGACTACGCGGTCGACCAGCGCCCGTCCGACGCCGACGTGCCGTTCGGTCCCGGGCGCGGCGCCACGGAACACAGCGACGCAGCCGATGACGAGGGGGTCAGCGAGGGCGACGCGGACCTCGCTGCCGCCGAGGGTCGCGGCCCCGACGACCCGCACGGCGACCACGACGACGAGCCGCACGGCGGACACGACGCGGACACGCACGACGACGGCCACCACGGCGGGCCGCCGACGGGCGGCTGGGAGCATATCGCCGGGCTCGACGCGCTCCGCGGGCGCGAGTCGACGTGGTTCACGCTCGGCCCGATCCTCGCGTCGATGACGCTCGCGGTGCTGCTCGGAGTCATCCCCTACGAGATGGGCTTCTTAGAGCTGATCGAGCTCATCGTCGACACGCGGCTCCCCGAGGGGGTGGTGCGCCCGTGACGGTGCCCACGAGCCTCCTCACGGCGGTTCCGCCGTACGTCCTGCTCGCGTTCGCGGCGCTCGCGGTGCTGGCGCTGCCGCGGCGGCCGGGGCACGCGGTCGCCGCGCTGGCGACGGCGTTCACGTTCGCGCAGGCGGTGCTGCTCGGCGACGGCGGGACGGGCGCGCACCTCGCGACGACATTCCTCGGCTTCGACGTGGTGTTCTTCAACGTCGACCAGTTCTCGCTTCTGATGGGGGTCGTCGTCGGCTTCCTCGCGACCGCGGCGGTGCTGTACGCCTACGGCAGCGAGGCGCCGACGTGGGTGACGGCGTTCGCGCTGACCTACGTCGCCACGACCCTCGGGACGATCTACGCCGGCGACTGGCTCACGCTGGTCTTCTTCTGGGAGCTGACGGCGGTCACCTCCACGCTGCTCGTCTGGCAGCACGGCGGGGAGGCGGTGCGGGCGGGCTACCGCTACGCGCTGTTCCACGGCACCGGCGGGACCCTCCTGCTCGCCGCGGTCGTCGTCCACTTCGCCAACGCCGGGACGTTCCTGTTCTCGGAGACGACCGGCATCGACCCGGCCGCGACGGTGCTCGCGGCGATCGGCATCGGGATCAACTGCGGGTTCATTTTCCTACACAGCTGGCTCCCCGACACCTACCCGCGCCCGCACGTCGCGGCGTCGGTGTTCCTCTCGGTGTTCACGACGAAGACCGCGGCGTACGTGATGTACCGCGCGTTCCCCGAGGGCGGCATGTGGCTCGCCTACCTCGGCGGGTTCATGGCCGTCTACGGCGCCTTTTTCGCGCTGCTCCAGTACGACCCGCGTCGGCTGCTGTCGTACCACATCCAGGCCCAGCTCGGCTACATGCTCGCCGGGTTCGGGCTGGCGACCGCGGTCGGGGAGTTCGCCGTCGTCGGCGGGTTCGCGCACCTGTTCAACAACGTCCTCTACAAGAGCCTCCTGTTCATGGCGGTCGGCGTCGTCGTGTACCGGACCGGCGTCGAGGACATCCGCGAGATGGGCGGGCTGTGGCGGGTGATGCCGGTCACCTTCCTCGTCTACCTCGTCGGCGCGGCCTCGATTACGGCGGTGCCGGGGTTCAACGGGTTCATCTCGAAGGGGATGGTGCTCGACTCGGCCCACGAGGTGCACAACTACGTCCTGCTCCTCGACAGCGGGCTGCTCTGGTGGCTGCTCGTCCTCGGCGGCGTGGGGACGTTCATGTCGTTCATCAAGCTCGGCTACTACGTGTTCTTCCACGGCTCGGCGACGCTGACGCCCGACGACGCCACGCCGTTCCAGACGGTCGGGATGGTGCTTGCGGCCGGCGCGTGCGTCTTCTTCGGCGTCTTCTACACCCAGCTGATCGAGCTGATGCCGTTCACCGACCTCATCCTCAGCGACGAGGTCTACTTCAAGCCGTACAGTCGGAGTCACCTGGTCGAGAGCGCGGCGCTGCTGATCGCCGGGTTCGTCGGGTTCTTCTCGCTGAAGCGCCCGCTCGGCTGGCTCGCCCACCGGATGCCGGACGTCGACCGCGTCATCTTCCCGGCCGCGTTCTACCTCGGGCGCGGCTCGGTGTGGGGCGTCACGGAGCTGTGGGCCGCGGTCGACCGCGCGACGATGGCGCTGGCGGGCGCGACGATGCGGACCGCGAGTCACCCGCGCGAGGCGCTCTCGCGGGCCGGAGTCGACGTGGAGATCCGCGCCGGCATCGGTCGGAGCGTGCTGTTCCTGACGCTCGCGGCCGGAGTCGCGCTGTTCGCCTTCCTGCTGGTCTGACTCCGCGGCGCGGTTGTCCCGCGCCCGCGCCGGACCACTCGGTCTCTCCGTCGTCACCCCGTCTCGTTGCCGAGTCGTCGGGCCTGCTCGCTGAGCGTGAGGAATGCGACCGCGCCGAAGAACGCGACCACGAATCCGAAGAATGCGGCGTCTCCGCCGACGTAGTGGCCGAACAGAAGCGGCGTGACGCTCAGGCCGAAGAGGCCCAGTCCGTACCCGATCCGGTCGGTCCGGTCCTCGAACCGGGGGGCTTCCGCGAGCAGGGACACGTCGAACGCGAGGTGGAAGTAGGCGGCTCCGGCGTAGACGGCCGCCGTGCCGAGGGCGGTCGGGAGGTACGGGACGAGCTGGTAGACGCCCAGCGCGGCGAGGAGGCCGACGCCGGCCGCGAGCGGAAGGGCGCGGTTCACGAACGCCCGATGCGCGAGAAGACTGATAAAAGCCGCGAGCGGTCGCCGCTCAGTACTCCTCGTAGGCGAGATTCATCATCCACTGCGAGAAGGCGTCGGCCTGCGCGTCGACCTCCTCCTCGCCGATGAACGGCGAGAGCATGTCGTCGGCCATTAAAAGCGAGAAATCGAGGTCGCGCGGCGCGGGCTCCAAGTAGTAGGTGTTGTGGCCGTCGTAGACGGTGTCTTCCCGCTGGATGACCCCGGCCTCCTCCAACGACTCGGCGATGCGGCTCCCCTTCCGCGAGGAGACGTCGAGTTCCTTCCAGAAGTCGCTCTGGTGGATGCCGCCGGTCTCGCGGATGAGTTCGAGGCCGGCGCGCTCGTCCGCCGACAGGTCGGACTCGATTTCGGACGCGCTCATACACTCTCACGCCTCCCGAATCGCTTAAAACTGGCTTTCCGGTCGCACGCCTCGCGGCCGCACGGCCGTCGTCTTACCGGCGGGCGAACGCGAACTCCCCGCGATCCGGATCGACCGTCACGACCCCGACGCCGCGGAAGCCGAGGTTGAGCAGGTGCGGTCGGCCGTCTCTCCCCTCGCCGGTGTCGTATCCGAACGCGTGCGAGTGGCCGCTGAACGCGGCGAACACGTCGTGGTCCCGGATCGCGAGGGCGAGCGCGATCGACCCGGTGTGGAGACGCTCGCGGTCCGTCTCGCGCGTGCCGACCGCGTGGTGGCGGTCGAACGACGCGCCGAACGGCGGTTGGTGGGTCGCGAGCAGCGCGTCGGAGCGACCGCGCAGGCGGTCCGATAACCGGTCGTACGTCGCCTCGATCGCCTCGACGCCCCGGTGGAACGCGGCCGCCTCGTCGTCCGCGATCCCCAGCGACGCCGCGGCGTCCTCAACCGACGCCGATCCACTGACGACGCGGTGACACGCGTCGAGCAGGTCGTCGGCGGTCCGGTCGGCTTCGTACCGGCGGTCCTCGCGGGGGGCCGTTCGGGAGTCGAGCGCGTCGAACTCGGTCTGCGGAAGCGGCGGGGTGAGCGATCGGCGCTCGCACCCCCAGCCGACGACTATGAGTTCGCCGAGCGTCCGGGTGCTCAGGTGTTCCGCGGTGGCGCCGGGGACGGGGGACACCACCTCGGCCGGCATCGGATCGGGGTCGTGGTTCCCCGGCACGTAGACGACCGGAACGTCCGGCGCGAGCCGCTCGACGAACCGACGCGCCAGGTCGGCGTCGTCGTCGCCAGCGCGGTGCGTGAGGTCGCCGACGACCAAGGCGGCGTCGACGTCCTCGGGCGGCGACACCGCGTCGAGGTCGTAGTCGCTGGCCGCGGGCTTCAGGTGGAGGTCGCCGCAGACGAGGAGCCGCATCGTCCTCACGTTCGCGCCCGTGGGGAAAACGTTCCGGGCGGCTCGGTACCGCGGCTCATCCTCGTTCCGTCTCTCGGAGGCACCGATCCCGCACGGAATCGCGTCGCGGGCCGGGGATTCCCGGTCAGGCGTCGCCGACCGCGAAGTTGGGGGGAAGCGACACCGCCTCCGTCGGCGTCTCGCAGGGCGGCCCGTCGGCGTACGCGACCGCGGGGTCGTCGCCGGTCCGGATCCGGGTGAACGACCGGGTGCCGAACTCGTCGCCGTGGAGGCAGGCACCGTAGTCGTGGTCGGCGAGGACGCCGCTCGCGCGGTCGAGCCACAACGCGCCCGTCTCGCCCGGCTCCGGGACGAGCGCGGCCGCGATCCGCCTCGCGCTGTCCGCGCGCTCCTCGCCGAACTCGTGTCGCCGCTCCGGGATCGCGAACCGCTCCGCGCCGTTGACCACGCCGCCGACGTTGCCGACGACGTGGACGCCCGGGTCGAGTCGGGTCACGGCGAGGCCGCCGTCGTGCGTCAGGAGGAACGCCGCCCGCTCGTCGGCCAGCACGAGGTTGAAGCCGTCGTACGCGCGCTCGTCGAGTTCGCGCTCGACCGCTCGCACCGCGTCCTCGGCGGAGGCGGCCGTCAGGCAGTCGCGAACGAGCAGCCCGCGCGAGCGGTCGCCCTCGCGGTCGGCGTCGAGCCAGAGATTCGTGACCGCGACGACGAGGCCGCCCTCGGAGACGCCGATCCACGTCCCGCCGGCCTCGGCGTCGCGCGGGGCGACGTACCGGACTTCGTCGCCGTCGTCCGTTCGGAGCGCCGGCGGTTCGCTCGGGCGGTCGAGCGCCTCGTCGCGGGTGGCCGCGAGCGCGACGGGGGCGTCGCCGAACGCCCGCCACGCGAGGGTCAGGGTACACACGCGCTCGAGTACGCCCGAGCGACTGAAAACTCCACGGGGGATCCGCCGCACGCGTTTACTCGCAACAAAAGAAATCTTTTGGTGACTGACCGCTTTGGTCCGGATATGAACGCGATAGCCGTCTACGAGGGAGCCGACGAACCGGTCGTGACAGCGAAGCCGCGACCGGAGCCCGCGCCGGGCGAGGCCTTGGTCCGGACCCTGCGGGTCGGCGTGGACGGGACCGACCACGAGGTCATCGCCGGGGGGCACGGCGGGGCGCCCGCGGGCGAGGACCACCTCGTCCTCGGCCACGAGGCCGTCGGCGTGATCGAGGACCCGAACGACACGCCGTTCGAGGTCGGCGACGTCGTCGTCCCGACGGTGCGTCGCCCGCCCAACGGCGCCAACGAGTACTTCGCCCGCGGCGAGCCCGACATGGCGCCGGAGGGCGAGTACCACGAGCGCGGCATCGTCGGCGCGCACGGGTTTATGGCCGAGTACTTCACCAGCCCGGCGGAGTTCTTGGTCGAGATCCCGTCGGAACTCGCCGAGTGGGGGTTCCTCGTCGAGCCGGTCTCGATCGCGGAGAAGGCGATCGACCACGCGTACGCCAGCCGGTCGGCGTTCCACTGGGAGCCCGAGTCGGCGCTCGTGCTGGGCAACGGCTCGCTCGGCCTGTTGACGGTCGCGACCCTCGACGAGGAGTTCGACCGGATCTACTGTCTCGGGCGCCGCGAGCGCCCCGACCCGACGATCGATATCATCGAGTCGCTGGGGGCGACGTACGTGAACTCGAACGAGACGGCGGTCCCCGAGGTCCCCGAGGCGTACGAGCCGATGGACTTCGTCTTCGAGGCGACCGGCTACGCGCCGCACGCCTTCGAGACGATCGAGGCGCTCGCGCCCAACGGCGTCGGCGCGCTCCTCGGCGTCCCGGGCGACTGGGAGTTCGAGATCGACGGCGGCCGGCTCCACCGCGAGTTCGTCCTCCACAACAAGGCGCTCGTCGGCAGCGTCAACTCCGGGTACGGCCACTTCGAGTCCGCCGTCGAGT
Organism: Halorubrum sp. Atlit-26R; assembly: GCF_003666015.1. Taxonomy (GTDB): domain Archaea; phylum Halobacteriota; class Halobacteria; order Halobacteriales; family Haloferacaceae; genus Halorubrum. The sequence goes on along the minus strand of NZ_QPLT01000004.1, from coordinate 1,313 downwards.
CGCTCGCGGGGCTCTCGGAGTCGTTCCTCGGCGATCTCGTGACGGGCGTCCACGGGCTCGACGAGTTCGAGGCCGCGTTCGCGGATGACGACACGACTATTAAAACGGCGGTCGAATTCGGCGCATATGAAGAACGTTGACGACCTCATCGACAGCGCGGCCGAGCTCGCGGAGCGGGGGCTCTCGAAGGGCGAAATCGCGGACGAGCTGAACGTCTCCCGCGAGACGGCGAGCTGGCTGGTCGAGCGCGGCGGCGGGGCGGAGAGCCCGGAGGCCGCGGACGCGACCGCCTCCGCCGACATCCACGTCGACTGGTCGGCGCTCGGGCGCGACTCGACCCGCCTCGGCTACGCGGCCAGCGCGATGGCGGACCTGCTCGCCAAGCAGGGCGAGGAGGTCGACCTGACGGTCGGCATCGAGAAGGCCGGCGCGCCGCTCGCGACCGCCGTCGCGGACCGGCTCGACACCGACCTCGGTACGTACGCGCCCGCGAAACACCAGTGGGAGGAGGGGGACATCGACGAGCACGGCGGCGGCTTCTCGCGGAACTTCGCCGCGATCCGGAACCGCGACTGCTACGTCGTCGACGACATCATCACCTCGGGGACGACGATGCGGGAGTCGATCGACGCGATCCGCGAGCAGGGCGGCGAGCCCGTCGCGTGCGTCGTCCTCGTCGACAAGATGGGGTACGACGACATCGACGGCGTCCCCGTCTACTCGCTCGTCGACGTCGTCCGCGTCGACCGCGACGAGTAAGACCGCAACAAGTGCGGTCGCCTATTTATAAATACAGACCTGCCGGACGACTCCGCACAACGGCGTGCGCCGGTGAGCGGCCCGCAGGGCCGCGAACCGCACGCGCGAGGGAGTCGGCCGACCGTAGGGAGGCCGACGAGGCTGGGGAGGCGTGAGGCGCGGTTGCTGTGCGGGCGGGACTCAAAGGGGCAGTCGCGAGGCGGGCGCAGGCGAAGTAAGCACTGGAAGGAGCGAGCAACGCGAGCGACTGAAGCGCGCAGCGAGCGTGCGCCCGCCTCGCGACTGGGGCTTTGGAGGCGTCCGTCGTCGATCGGTCGCGTTAAGTTTGGCGTGAGTTGTGGTAGACGGCGACGGCTTCGAGCCAATCTTGAGCTGTCTCGAGCGCGACATTGCTGAAACTATTCGCAAACGATGATGTTCGTCGTTTTATTTCCCAAAAGACACGTTCGATGGCATTCCGATTTCCATGACGAATGACTTGAAATCGATAGCCGTCCTCAGCGAGAACTGATCCGAGATAGTCTGCGTCATCGACGAGAAATTCGACGTTATCG
>NZ_QPLT01000003.1 GCF_003666015.1 Halorubrum sp. Atlit-26R | reverse complement strand
CGATAACGTCGAATTTCTCGTCGATGACGCAGACTATCTCGGATCAGTTCTCGCTGAGGACGGCTATCGATTTCAAGTCATTCGTCATGGAAATCGGAATGCCATCGAACGTGTTTTTTGGGAAATAGAACGACGAACATCATCGTTTGCGAATAGTTTCAGCAATGTCGCGCTCGAGACAGCTCAAGATTGGCTCGAAGCCGTCGCCGTCTACCACAACTCACGCCAAACTTAACGCGACCAACTGGTCGCGTCGTCATTTAAATACCGTCCGCGTTCACGTCCGTCTCGCTCGTGACCGGTCCGCGAGCGCCGCGTGTGCGGAGCCGACGGCGATAGACCCCGTCCGTTTAACAGCGCGTGCGTCCTCCGTTTGGTATATGGTCGAAATTCTTCTTCTCGTCGGGATCGCGGTGGCGGCGTTCGTCGGATACAACATCGGCGGGGCGACGACGGGACCGGCGTTCGGGCCGGCCGTCGGCGCGGACGTGATATCGAAGGCGGGCGCGGCGGCGCTGATGTCGGTGTTCTTCTTCGTCGGCGCGGGGACGCTGGGCCAGCGCGTGGTGACGACGCTGGGCGAGGACCTCGTCACCGGCGCGAACGTGTTCACGCTGGAGACGAGCATCATCGTCCTCTTCTTCATCGGCGGGGCGCTGTTCGTCGGCAACTTCGCCGGCGTGCCGGCGTCGACGTCGATGACGGCGGTCGGCTCCATCGCCGGGCTGGGGATCGCGACGAACACCCTCGACTGGGCGGTGATGGGCGAGATCGCGATCTGGTGGCTCGTCGCGCCGATCATTGGCTTCTGGGTGTCGGGGGTCGTCGGCCGCTACTTCTACTCTGCGATCGACCGCTGGGTGGCGATCGAGAGCACGGAGGGCGCGCTGTTCGAGTTCGACCGCTCCGGGCTGATCCCGCGGCCGGTCCTCGGCCCGAACACGACGCGGCGCGAGCTGACGGGCGGAATCGTCGTCATCTCCATCGGCTGCCTGATGGCCTTTTCGTCGGGCACCTCGAACATCGCGAACGCCATCGCGCCGCTCGTCGCGCTCGACGGCGTGGAGATGACGCCGATGATCCTCCTCGGGAGCGCCGCGGTCGCGGTCGGCGCGTTCACCATCGCCCGGCGGACGCTCGACACGCTCGGCAACGACATCACCGACCTCCCGCTGACGGCCGCCATCGTCGTCGCGGTCGTCTCCTCCGGGATCGTCATCAGCCTCTCGGCGGTCGGCATCCCCGCCTCGTTCGTCATCATCGCGACGATGTCGATCGTCGGGCTCGGCTGGGGGCGCGCGACGCGCACGGTGACGGTGCGACAGGGGATCAAAGGCGAGAAGGAGCCGACGGTCTCCGTCGGCGCGCTGACGGCCGACGAGATGCCGGAGATCGGCGAAGGGGACGCGAGCGACATCCCCTCGGCCTCGGACCTGTTCAACCCGGGCACGAGCGCGCGCGTCGTGTTGATGCAGAACATCGTGCCGATCCTCTCGACCGTGGGCGCGCTGGTGACGTTCACCGCGCTCTTCGCGTTCGTCTGGTAAGCGGCCTTCGGGGGCACCGAGCGGTGCCCGTTACCTGCCGCACGGGGCTCGTTACCTGCCGAACCGACGCTGCCGGTCCTGAAAGTCGAGGACCGCGCGCAGGTACTCGCGCCTGCGGAAGTCCCGCCAGTTCACGTCGGTGAAGTAGAGCTCGGCGTACACCGACTGCCAGATGGCGAAGTCGGAGAGCCGCTCGGCGCCCGTCTTGATGACTAAGTCGGGCTCCTCGGGGAACAGCAGCCGCTCCGCGACGTCGGTCTCGTCGATGGCCTCGGGCGTGATCTCGCCGGCCGCGACGTCGCTCGCGAGCTCGCGGACCGCGCCGGCGAACTCCGCCTTGCCGCCGAGGCCGACCAGAATCCGGACCGGGGCGTCGGCGGCAGCGGCAGTGCCGGCCTCCGTCGCCGCGTCCGGGCTCCCCTGCTCCGGCCCCCCGTCGAGTTCCGGACCGCGGACCACGGTCTCCGTCGGTGTGTCGAGCCGCCGTAACTCACGAACGAGCGTCGGGGCGACCGCGCGGTCGAGGACGGAGACGGAGACGGTGACGCGCTCCGCGCCGTACTCGAACGCCCAGCCGATCGCCGACGAGAGCGTGTCGAACGCGCCGTCGGCGAGGAGGTCGCGCTCGGTGACCACCAAGGCGACGTGTGCCGGCGGCTCGGCGTCGTGGAGGCGGTGGCGCGTCGCGAGGTAGGCGTCGTAGAGACCCACGTGGAGAGGATCCGGTCGCGCCTATAAATGGCTTCCCGCCGACGAGGGATTTAATCCGCCGACGCGCCTACCGCGTGTAATGGCAGAGAGTTACCGCGGGGTGTTCGGCGCGATCCCCTACGCGTTCCGCGCGACCGAGTCGCTGACGATGCGCGCGTACACCGCACTCGGCGCGCTGGCGGCCGGCTTCGTCGCGCTCGTCGTCACGCTCGCCCTCGTCGTCTGGATGGGCGAGACCGTCTCGGCGCAGGGGGGGACGTTCCTCTTCTCGCGGTCGCTGTTCGTGGTCGCCGGGCTCGGCGCCGTCGGCCCGCTGCTCGCGCCGATCCTGTTCGTCGCCCGCCGCCACCGCCGCGGCGACCGCGTCGCGGACACGTACGACCGGTGGATGGGCGTCGCCGGCTTCCTGTTCCTGCTCTCCCTATACCTCGGGATGGTCATCTCGGCGCCCGAAGGCCTCCGGGACCCGACCGACTCCGCCGTGATCGGCGCGCTGTACGCGCTGCCGCAGCCGGCCGGGTTCGTCCCGCCCGTCGCGGCCGCGCTCGCCGTCTTCGCGACGCACTTCCGGCTCCGCGGCGGGTCGGACGACGACGCGGCGGCGGGCGGGGAGGGGACGGTCGACGAGGCGGCGGTCGACGGCGGCGAATCGAGCGACGCCGACGAGTCGGCGTGAGCGGCGTCTCGACGGTCGCGGCTCGAAAGCCGGAAGTCGGCCGAGCGACTACCCGGGCGCAATGACCGACGAGAAGGAGAGCACGTTCCTCGTCACGCACGTCGAGAGCGACTCGGCCGTGCTGAAGGACGTCCACGACGGGCAGGTGCACACGCTGAGCTCGAACCCCGGCCTCGACGTCGACGACGCCGTCGAGGCGACCGTCGCCCCCGACCCGCCGATGGAGGTCACCTATCAGGTGATCGAGGTCGCGGAGCGCCGGTCGCTGTCGATCGAGGAGAGTCCGGAGCCGCCGACCGTCCACGAGCGCGAGCTCGCGGCGGAGACCGAGACGGGAGAGCTCTCCCGGGAGGAGCGCGCGGGCGTCGGCGAGGTCCACGTGCTGACGCCGCCGGAGTCGGAGACGGAGGCGGCGGTCGCCGACGTGATCGACGACCGCGAGGGGACGCTCTCGCGCGCGGCCCGGCTCGGCGTGAACCGCGTCGAGGTCCGGTCGGAGCCGGGCGTCGTGGCGGTTCGCTACCTCCCGTAGCGGGGGCAGGCGGAAACGCGCCCCGCGGCGACGGTCTATCAGATAAGAAGGCTTATTCGCGCCCGCGGAGGAAGCGGTATTTATGGTAGCGATCGAGGTGCCGGAGGTCAACTACACCGACTACTCGAACCGGCAGCTCGCGGCGGTGCCGCTCGCGTTTCTGGTCCTCGCATTGGCGATCATCGGCGGCTGGTTCGTGGCCACCGGTGCGCCGGCGAACCTCGGACTGGAGTTCACCGGCGGCGTCGAGCTGCGAGTCGCGGACGAGGCGAACGGCGACGTCGAACAGCAGATTCAGACGGCCTTCGACCGGCAGCCCGACTCGGTCCGGACGATCCCGGGCGACGACGTCGTCGTCGTCACGTTCCAGGCGGCCGAAGACGACCCGGAGGGGCTCGCGAACGACCTCCAAGACCAGGCGGACGCGGCGGGGCTGACCACGACCGCCGTCGACCAGGTGTCGCCGAGCTTCGCGAGCGACACCGCGCGGACCGCGCTCTTCGGCGTGGCGCTCGCGTTCCTCGGGATGAGCGTGCTCGTGTTCGCGCTGTTCCGGACGTTCGTCCCCTCGCTCGCGGTCGTCGCGTCCGCGTTCTCCGACCTCGTCATCCCCGTCGCGGCGATGAACCTCCTCGGCATCGAGATGACGCTCGGAACGATCGCGGCGCTGCTTATGATCATCGGGTACAGCGTCGACTCGGACATCCTGTTGAACGACTCCGTGCTGCGCCGCACCGGCGAGTTCTACGAGTCGGTCAGCCGCGCGATGCGGACCGGGGTGACGATGACGCTCACCTCCATCGCGGCGATGGTCGTGATGGCGGTCGTCGCCTCGGTGTTCGGCGTCGGACTCCTCCGTGACATCGGGGTCATCCTCGCGGTCGGCCTGTGCGCCGACCTGATGAACACGTACCTGCTGAACGTCTCGCTGCTTCGCTGGTACAAGTTCGAGGGGGTGGCTCGGTAATGCTCGAACCGATCAAGGAGAACTGGCGGATCCTGCTGCTCGTCGTCGTCGTACTCGGGTCGACGGTGGCGCTGTTCGGCCCCGGGTTCGGTCCGGAGCCGGCGCCCGGCGAGAGCGCGAGCGAGGCCCAACAGGGGGTCACGAACCTCCAGTACGGGCTCGACTTGGCGGGCGGGACCCGGGTCCGCGCGCCGCTGTCGGGGTACACCGCCACCGACGTGGCGCTCGGGGGTGAGAGTCCGGAGGCGGTCGCGGAGGCGGTCGCGGCCGAGCTGGAAAACGCGTCGACGCGTGACGTCGGCGTCGTCCCCGACGAGAGCGCGGTGGAGGTCACGGAGCCGTCCGTGACCGAGTCCCAGTTCCGGGCGGCGATGGACGCCGCCGGCTACGAGTACGGCGGGATCCGCTCGGGCGTCACGCAGGAGACGCGAGACGCGACGATGGAGATCATCCAGGGGAAGATCAACGAGGCGGGCCTCTCCGGCGGGAGCGTCCAGCAGGTCCAGTCGATCACCGGCGAGTACTTCATCCTCGTCGAGGTGCCGGGACAGGGCCGGCAGGAAGTGATCGACCTCCTCGAGGACCGCGGGACCGTCCGGATCGACATCGCGTACCCCGACGGGAACGGCACCGCGGTTCAGGAGGGGGCGCTGATCCAAGACGACTTCGAGGAGATCGGGACCGCGACACAGAGCGACCGCGGCACCGGCGCGTACGTCCCCGTCACGGTGCGTAACACCGCCGGAAGCGGACAGCAGTCGCCGGCGCACGCCTTCCAAGACGCCGTGGCGCAGCGCGGCTTCGCCGACGCGTACCAATCCCAGACGGACCGATGCGGGTACAACTCGGAGACCGGGGAAATCGAGAACTCGAACCCGTGTCTCCTGCTCGTCGTCGACGGAGAGGTCGTCAACTCCTTCGGGATGGACCCCGGCCTCGCCGACAGCATGGCGGCCGGTTCGTGGGCCGACACGGGGAACTTCCGGCTCACGACCGGCGAGTTCACCGAGGCGCAGACCATCTCGCTGAACCTCCGCGCCGGCGCGCTCCCGGCCGACCTCGACATCAGCGGCGAGGGGACCTCCTCGTCCATCTCGGCCTCGCAGGGGGAGAACTTCCGGACGTACTCGCTCATCATCGGCGTGCTCTCGGTGTTCGCCGTCGCCGGGATGGTGTTCCTCCGCTACCGGGAACCGCGCGTCGCCCTGCCGATGATCGTCACGGCGCTGGCCGAGGTGTACGCCCTGCTCGGGTTCGCGGCGCTGCTCGGCTACCCGCTCGAGCTCGCGGTGATCGCGGGCTTCATCGCCGTGGTCGGGACCGGGGTCGACGACCTCGTCATCATCGCCGACCAGGTGATGAGCGAGGGCGACGTGAGCTCCCGGACGGTGTTCAACTCGCGGTTCAGACAGGCGTTCTGGGTCATCGGCGCGGCCGCGGCCACGACCATCATCGCGATGTCGCCGCTGATGGTGCTGTCGCTCGGCGACCTCTCCGGGTTCGCCATCTTCACCGTCCTCGGCGTGCTGATCGGCGTGCTGATCACCCGCCCCGCGTACGGCGACATCCTGCGCCGCCTGCTGACGGTCAGGTGACCCGGCTCTGACCCCGCGGTCGCCCGTTTCCCGGTCAGATGTGACGCTCGATCAGTTGTCTCGCGTCCGGCGCGCTCTTTTTCTCGTTCGTGATCCCGATAGGGGCGGCACTAGGGCTCTATCAGAAAGCGGCAGATGCTCCGACAAACTATTAGTTTAGACCAGTCAAAAAAGTCTATGCCCACCGACGCCGTCGAAGATTACCTCAAGGCGATCTATCGGATCGAGTCGCGGGCGGGGCCGCCCGTCTCGACCTCGCAGATCGCGGGGGCGCTCGACAAGACCCCCGCGACCGTGACGAGCATGGTGGAGACGCTCTCCGAGCGGGGCCTGCTCTCCCGAGAGAAGTACACGGGCGTCGAGCTCACCCCCGCCGGGGAGGTGGCCGCGCTGGAGGTCGTGCGCCGGCACCGGCTCATCGAGGCGTTCCTCGCCGAACAGCTGGACTACGAGGCCACCGAGGTGCACGACGAGGCCGACGCGCTCGAACACCACGTCAGCGAGGAGTTCACGCGACGCGTCGAGCGCGTCCTCGACTACCCCGCGGCCGACCCGCACGGCGACCCCATTCCCCCGGCCGACCTGTCGACGCCGGAGGACGCCGGGACTGCGCTTGTCGCGGCCTTAGCGCCCGGCGAACGGGGCACGGTCGCCCGCATCAGCGACCGCGACCCCGACGTGTTGGAGTTCCTCGTCGACGCGGGGATCACCCCGGGCACGACCGTCGAGGTCGTCGACGTGGCCTCCTTCGGGCTCGTCACCGTCCGGACGAGCGACGGCGACGAACACGGACTGCCGGAGGCGGTCGCGGACCGCGTGTACGTCCGCCGCGCCGCGGAGTCGAGCGCCGCCGGCGACGGGCAGGAGGCGAGCGACGCATGACCGGCTACGTCGAGATCCTCGTCGTCGCGTTCGCCGCCCAGCTCGCGGTGCTCCCGGGCGAGAAGGTCCAGCTGATGATCGCCGGGCTCGCGACGAAGTACGACCCGAAGATCGTCGTCGCCGCGGCCGGCTCCGCGTTCGCCGGCTGGACCGCCGTCGAGATCGCGTTCGGACAGGCGCTTCAGTCGGCGCTGCCGCCGCTCGCGCTCAACGTCGTGACCGCGGTCCTGTTCTTCGTCTTCGCGGTCCTCCTGTACCGCTCCGCACCGCCCCGCGGAACGAGCCCCGAGGCGGAGCGCACGGACGGCGGGGTTGCCGCGTTCGACGACCTCTCGCTGCCGGGGCGGCTCGACCGGTACTCGGGGGCGCTCGGCGGCTTCCTGCCGATCTTCGCGCTCACCGCGACCGGCGAGTTCGGCGACAAGACCCAGCTGGTCACGATCGGCTTAGCGGTCCAGTACGGGGCGACCTCCGCCATCTGGTTCGGCGAGATGCTCGCGATCATCCCGGTGAGCCTCGCGAACGCGTACTTCTTCCACAGGTTCGCCGGGCGGGTCGACATGCGGCTCGCGCACCTCGGCTCCGCGCTGCTGTTCGCATTCTTCGGCGCGGACACCGTGTTGGCGATCGCGACCGGTTTCTCGGTATGGGAGGCGTTCGTCGGGGCGGTCGGCGGCCTCGTCGCCGGGCTGTTCTGAGGGCGGCCCTCCGCGGGCCCTTCGAATCGGCTCAGAACTCGTCGAGCGCGGACTGCTCGGCGGCCGCGAGAACGTCGTCGCAGGTCGCCCACGACCGGCGGGCGCAGTCGGGGAGCTCGCCCGTCTCGGCGACGTACTCGCGGAGGAACGCCCGGGTCGCCGGGTCGCTCGGGTAGCCGCTCCCGAGGTCGTCGTATCCCGGATACGCGGCGTCGATTTTAGCCATTGCGGCGTCGCGGACCGTCTTGGCGACGACGCTCGCCGCGCCGACGACGGGGTCGTCCTCGTCGGCGCGGTGGGCGGCCGTCACGTCGACCGACGGGAGGGGTTCGCCGTCAGCTGGGGTGTCGTTCTCGCCGCCCTCGACGAACTCGCTGAGGCGCCGCGCGAACCGCTCCTCGCTGGTGTCGCCAGCGTCGGCCACGACGCGGACCGCTTCGGCGACGCCCGCGGGGCGGTCCGCGAGCGCGTCGCGGACCGCCCGCGCCTGCCCCCGGACGGTGAGCGTGTTCATGTCGGTGTCCGGGCGGTCGATCTCGGCGGGCTCGACGCGGGCGACGCCGACGGCGACGTCGGGGCCGCTCCGGAGGGCCGCGGCCATCTCCTCGCGCCGAGCCGGCGCGACCCGCTTCGAGTCGTCGACGTCGGCGGGCAGGCTCGTCGGGTCGGCGATCACCGCGGCCGCGACCATCGGTCCGAGCGCGGGCCCCTTGCCGGCTTCGTCGACGCCGAGGTACACGCGTGGCTCGTGGGCGCGCGGGCGGAAATAGCTTCAGAAAGGACGCGCTCAGTCGAGCAGGACCGCGCTGACCTGGCCGGTCTGGCCGGGGCGGGAGGTAACGCGCGCGCGGCCGGCAGACGTCTCGATGATGGCGCCCTTGGTGACGATGTTCCGGCGGGCGTAGTTGACGTTCGCGGGGTTGTCGGCGACGTTCTCGATCTCGGCCTCGCTGACCTCGCCGTCGTCGGCGACCTGCGCGACGTTCGTCGAGAGCGCGCGAACCTTCTGGTCCGTCCCGCGGGAGTCGATGTACTGGAGTCGCGTCTCGCCGACCGTGGTCTCGGCGGGCTCGCGGCCGAGCTGGTGGCGCTTCTTGTTCGAGGCGTGCTTGAGTCGGCCGCCGGTCCGCTTGCGCGCGGAGCGTCCCTGGTCTTTCATACGGGTACGAACAGCCAGCGAATACTTGAAGCGTTCGACTCGTCCCGGCGGGATCGACGGCGCGAGCGGGGGCAGCGCCGCGACCCCGACCGGTGGCGCGGGCCGAATTCGGGAGGGGACCCGGCTCAGGCGAACGCGCGCTCGAACGCCCGGACCCCCTCGTCCGTGCCGGCGACGACGAGCTCGTCGCCGCGATCGATCCGCGTCTCCGGGCCCACGTCGGTGACGAGCGCGTCGCCGCGCTCGACGGCGATGACGGTACAGCCGGTGGTCTCGCGGACGGCCGCTTGCCCGACCGTACGGCCGGCCAACGCGGGCGCCTCGCTCTTGACGACCTCGACGTGGGTGTCCAGCGAGAGCACGTCGCGGTCCGCGAGGACGGCCGACGCCGACATCCGCCCGGTCACCGTCGAGAGGGAGAGGACGTAGTCGGCGCCGGCGCGGTGCATCTTCGGGACGCTCTCCGGGTCCTCGACCCGCGCGAGCAGCTCCACGTTCGGCGCCAGATCGCGGACCACGAGCGTCGCGAACTCGGCCGTCGTGTCGTCGGGAAGGGCGAGGACGACGGTGCGCGCGCCGCCGACGCCGGCCTCCCGCAGCGTCTCCGGCTCGGTCGCGTCGCCGACCACGTCGATCGCCTCGCCGCCGTCGCGGTCGACGACGGTCACCGGGAGGTCGGCCGCTTCGAGGGCGTCCGCGACGGTCTTCCCGACCTGGCCGTACCCGACGACGACGGTCTCGCCCGCGCCGAACCTGCGGGCCGCCGAGTTGGTCAGGTCGACGAGCCGCTCCACCTGCCCCTCGGTCCCCGAGACGAGGAGGACCGTCCCCGCAGACAGCGTCGCGTCCGGCGGCGGCGCCGCCTCGAACGACCCGTTGAACCACGCGCCGATCACGTCGACCCCCGTGCGTTCGCCGATCCGGCTGCCGGCGAGCGTCGAACCGGCGAGGCCGCTCCCGTGGTGGATCGACACCTCCGCGATCCGCAGGTCGCCGACCGCGACCGCCTCGTCGAGGTCGGTCCGCACCGCGGTCGTCACCTTCGAGGCGAGGCTCTCGCCGAGCAGCGACCGCGGGGAGAGCACCTCGTCCGCGCCGGCGAGCCGGTGGTATCGCTCGCGGCTCGGGTCCTCGACGACGCTTATCGCGCGGACGTCCGCCGAGAGCTCCTTCGCCGCGAGGACGATGCTCGCGTCGACGCGGTCGGAGACGTCGGTGACCAGGGCGCGCGCCGACCCGAGGCTCGCGCCCTCGAGCCCCTCGGTCGTCTCCGGGTCGGCCCGGACCACCACGTGGCCCGCCTCGTACAGCGCCAGCGCCCGGTCCGGATCTGGCTCGACGACGACGTACGGGACCGATTCCGACTCGAACTCGTCTAAGAGCGCGTCGGAACGCGTGGTGTCGGAGGCGACCACGACGTGTCCCTCCATCGCCGCGTCCAGCGACCGTGGGACGGTCGTCGAGAACGCGGACTCGAGGAGCGGGGTCGCGACGACGGGGAGCGCGCCGATGAGGAGCATCATCCCGACGAGGTCCATCACGGCGACGAACGCGTGCATCTGCTGGCTCTGCCACGAGGACGAGTCGCCGCCGAACCCCGTCGTGGTGAACATTTCGATCGCGAACTGGACCGACTCGATCAGGGTCCGGGGATCGTTCTCGTACACGCGCATCCCCCACCGGTAAGCGACGGCGGTGAAGGTGAGCACGACGCCGAGAAATATCGTGTACAACACGACTCGTCGCTTCCACGTGTCCATCGAGCCGCGATACGCCGCGGCCGTACAAAAACGGGGGGACTCGTTCGGGTCGACTCCCGCGCCCGTGCGCAGTCCCTCCGCGGGTCGGACCGCGGGGGCGGACCGTCGAACCGTCCCGGCACTGGACCGAAGTTCGATGGTTTAAGTTCCGGGGGCCGAACCGTCACGCATGGTGCGGGACCCGTCGCGAGACCCGGAGCCGCCGTCGGTCGACGAGGTGCTCGACGCGCTGGCCGACGACGCGGCCCGTCGGATCGTCGCGGCGCTCACCGAGCCGAAGACCGCGAGCGAACTCTCCGAGGAGTGCGACATCCCCCTGTCGACGACCTACCGGAAGCTGGAGAAGCTCACCGACGCCTCGCTGCTCTCGGAGTCGACGGACATCCGGCGGGACGGGCAGCACACGACGCGGTACTCGGTGTCGTTCGACGCCGTCACCGTCTCGGTCGACGGCGACGGCGACGAGGGAGACGCGGACCGCCGCGAGTTCGACGTGGAGTTCTCTCGGCCGGAGCGGACCCGAGACGAGCGACTGGCCGACCTGTGGTCGGAGCTACGAGAGGAAACATGAACCCCTACATCGACCTGACTATCATCGTCGCAAAGACCGCCATCCTCGCCCTCGGTGGCAGCATCACCTACTACGCGCTCCGCGCGTACGACCGGACGGGCGACCGCTCGCTGCGGGAGCTCGGCGTCGGCTTCGGCATCGTCACCGTCGGGGCGCTGTTGGGCGGCGTCTCCCACCAGATCATCGGCGCCGATCTGGCGGTCGGTATCGCCATCGACGGGCTGCTCACGGCGGTCGGGTTCGCGGTCATCGTCTACTCGCTGTACTTGGAATAGACGAAGCCGAGCGGCTTTCGACGCGCGACGAACGGTACCCTTTTGCGGCGCTCGGCCGTCCGTTCACGGCATGAGCGACGCACGCGAGGAGCTCTCCCGCCGGATCGCCGGCGAGATAACGCTGAGCGACGACCCGGGGGCGACCCTCCGGAAGTGGCGGACCGACTTCGACGTCTCGCAGACGGAGCTGGCCGAGCAGCTCGGCGTCTCCTCGTCGGTCGTCTCCGACTACGAGAGCGGCCGCCGAGAGAGCCCCGGGATCGGCGTCGTCCGCCGCACCGTCGAAGGGCTCCTCGACATCGACGAGCGCCGCGGCGGCGGGCGCCTCCGCCAGCACGCCCGGGTGCTCTCGGCCGGGTTCGAGAGCGACATCGTCCACGACCTCCGCGAGTACTCGACGGCGGTCCCCCTCGACGAGTTCTACGAGGCGATGGGCGCGACGGAGATCGTGCGCGGCGACCACGACCACGTGAACGGCCACACCGTCATCGACTCGATCCAGGCGATCACGCGGCTCTCCAGCGAGGAGTTCTACCGTCTGTACGGCCAGTCGACGAACCGCGCGCTCGTGTTCACGCGGGTGACGCGCGGCGAGTCGCCGCTCGTGGCGCTGCGGGTCGTGAGCCCGACGCCGAACGCGGTCGTGCTCCACGGGATCGAGGACGGCGACCTCTGGGACCACGCCGCCGACCTCGCCCGCGTCGACGGCGTGTCGCTGGCCACGTCGAACCGCGACCTCGACGACTGCCTCGCGGACCTCCAGGCGCTGTGAGCTGACGCCGGGGACAGAGAAGGCGGCCGAACCGCGGGCCTGAAACCGCCGGCGCCCGTCGGTCGGGGCATGAGCGAGAACTACGCCGAGCGGCTCCGCGCGAACCGCCGGGAGAAGGACGACTTCTTCGACGACCACCCCCAGTCGCCGATTCCGCCCGAGCAGCGCGACGAGTTCGACGGGCTCGACTACTTCCCGCCGGACCCGGACTACCGCGTCGAGGCGACCGTCACGGTCCACGACGACCCCGAGCCGGTCGAGATGGAGACGACCGCGAGCAACCCGGTTCGGTACCTCCGAATCGTCACGTTCGCGTTCGAGGTCGACGACGAGGAGCACACGCTAGCGGGCTACCGACAGGAGGGCGACGACGGCGCCATCTTCGTTCCCTTCCGCGACAAGACGACCGGCCAGCAGACGTACCATCAGGGACGCTACATGGAGCTGGCGCCCGAGCGCGACCTCGACGACGGCGACGGCGTCACGATCGATTTCAACCTCGCGTACAGCCCGTTCTGCGCGTACAGCGAGACGTTCTCCTGTCCGCTCCCGCCCGAGGAGAACTGGCTGGAGATCGTGATCCCGGCGGGCGAGCGGGCGCCGGACATGGACTGAGCGAGCGGGAGCGTCGCCGGCGTCGCCACTCTGCGGGGCGTGAAAAACACAAAAATCGGACGTCGGAACGGCCCGAAAGCAGTCCGCCGCGGTCGGCTTACTCGAGCGTCTCGCTCGTGACGAGCGTGTCGTCTTCGAGGTAGTGCTCGATGTGGTGGCCGTGTTCCTCGACGTCTTCGAGGATCTCGCGGAGCTGCTCTTCGGTGTTGTAGTCGCCGAGGTTGTTGGCGAGCTGGATGTGCTCGCGGAGCTGCTCGGTGATGTCGCCGAACATCTCGAGGTCGTGCTCCAGCGACGTCCGGATGTCGTAGGCGTCGGCGTCCTCGGGGGTCACCGGCGCGTGCTCCTCGTAGTTCGCGCCGCCCGAGAGCGGCACGCCGCCGAGCGCCTGCGCGCGTTCGGCCAGCACGTCGGCGCCCTCCTCGAGGTCGGCCGCGACCTCGCCGAGGTACTCGTGGATGTCGAGGAACTCGGCGCCCTCGACCAGCCAGTGGTGCTTTTTGATCTGGTGGTAGAGGACGTACGTCGCCGCGAGGTCGCTGTTGAGCGCGTCGACGAGCTGTTCGGCCTTCTCTTCGGGGACGCGGAGCGCTTCGCTCTCGTGAACGTCGCCGTATCGCTGACGGGCCTGCTTCTGGGTACTCATTTCAACTGTACATACGCGCGCGACCTACTTAATAGTTCCTACTTAGAAAACTACTTTTTCAATATCCAAAAGAATATTTTCAAACATTGTCCGCGGCGCCGACCGGATCCCGCTGTGCGGCGAGCGTCTCGCGGTCTGGCGTCGCGGTCAGCGTCGCCGGCGCCCGGCCGAGTTCGGCCGCAAGGACGATACGGGCGCGGCGCCGACCGACGCGTATGACCTTCGCCGACCTGTTCGAGCGCGCGGCCGCGTTCGACGGCGACCTCGACGAGGCGGACGTGCGCTCGGCGCTCGACGACGTGCGATCAGCGTCAGACCGGGACGACGGCGGCGCCGCGGGCGACGCGGTCGCCGACCCGATCGACCCCACCCCGGCCCGCGTCGTCGCCGACGCGGACGCGTTCGCGGCCGACCTGCTCGTCGGCGGCGCCGCCCGCGACGCGCTCGACGCGCTGCGGTCGCACGCGTGGACGACGCTGGTCGCCAGCGACCCGCTCCTCGACGACGCCGAGGCGGTGATCGCGTCGCTCTCGGACGCCGACCTCGCGGCTGACTGGCGCGCGGCGGTCGAGGCGTGGCGCGAGCCGGTCGCGCAGCCGCCGGGCGATCACCCCGCGCTGGCCTCCGCCTACCGGGGCGGCGCGATGCAGGTCGTGAGCCTCGACCCCTCGCTGACCGGGCCGGGGGCTGCGGCCGGGCTGCGCGACCGCATGCCCGTGAGCGTCCGGGAGCCGCGCGCGTTCGCGGCGGTGTTCGACCCGGCGAAGCTGTACCCGGACGCGGTCGGCGGGGAGTATCC
The DNA here is from genome assembly GCF_003666015.1 of Halorubrum sp. Atlit-26R. Taxonomy (GTDB): domain Archaea; phylum Halobacteriota; class Halobacteria; order Halobacteriales; family Haloferacaceae; genus Halorubrum. The sequence goes on along the minus strand of NZ_QPLT01000003.1, from coordinate 269,793 downwards.
GGGTCCCGACCGCGACCCGCGGACGATGGCGGCGGTCGACGCCGGCGGCGACCAGCACCGATAAACCGCCGCCGGTCGGACCGGAGGTATGACCGACTCGGAGGGTGCCGCCGCGGGCGACGACGCCGGAGAGTCGCCGGCGCTCCCGGCCGACCTCGACGCGGTCCGCGACGCGCTCGTGGACTGGTACGAGGCGGACCACCGGGACTTCCCGTGGCGCCGCACGGAGGACCCCTACGAGGTCCTCGTCAGCGAGGTGATGAGCCAGCAGACCCAGCTCGACCGGGTCGTCCCCGCGTGGGAGGACTTCCTCGACGAGTGGCCGACGACCGCCGACCTCGCCGCCGCCGACCGCGCCGACGTGGTGGCCTTCTGGTCCGACCACTCGCTGGGGTACAACAACCGCGCGAAGTACCTCCACGAGGCGGCCGGACAGGTCGAAGGGGAGTTCGACGGGGCGTTCCCGGAGGACCCCGACGGACTGAGCGAACTGATGGGCGTCGGACCGTACACCGCCAACGCGGTGGCGTCGTTCGCGTTCGACAACGGGAACGCCGTCGTCGACACCAACGTGAAGCGGGTGCTGTACCGCGCGTTCGACGCGCCGGACGACGACGACGCGTTCGAGCGGGTCGCGTCCCGGCTCATGCCGGCGGGCGAGTCGCAGGTGTGGAACAACGCGATCATGGAGCTTGGCGGCGTCGCCTGCGGGAAGAGCCCGCGCTGCGACGAGGCGGGCTGCCCGTGGCGCGAGTGGTGTCACGCCTACCAGACCGGGGATTTCACCGCGCCCGACGTGCCCGAGCAGCCGAGTTTCGAGGGGAGCCGCCGGCAGTTCCGCGGGCGGATCGTCCGTCTCCTCGGCGAGCGCGACGTAATAAGCCTCGATACCCTCGGACACCGTATTCGCGTCGATTACTCGCCAGATGGCGAACATGGACGCGAGTGGCTTCGAGGGCTCCTTTCGGATTTGGCAGATGATGGATTAGTCGAGGTCGAAGACTCCGGAGATGAGACGACCGTCCGGCTCCGATAACACCCGTTCGTACTCTACTCACAGACCTACCCGGCAGTGATAGTACTCTTGATAGCAGTCAGTGCGGACGTGAGCGCAGCCGTCGCAACGCCGACAGTTACGAAGGGAGAACCCGCGGAGCGTACCCGCGCTCTCAACTGAGCGAAAATGGGTACTAATAATTACAGCTACACACGACGCTGACGGGTGGGAGGAAATGACGGCTGACTGTGTGATTCACGATGCGTTCGTTCTCACGGTGGACGAGCGAAATCGACTCTACGAGCGAGGAACGTTGCTCATCGAGGATGGCCGGATCACCGACGTGCGGTCATCTCGGGACGATGACGCAGAGTTAGCGGCCGACTTGGTCATCGACGGCGAAGGTAAACTCGTGATGCCAGGTCTCGTCAACGCGCACACCCATCTCGAACTGACGCCGCTGTTTGGCGCGTTCAGCGACCTCGACCTCATGGAAATGATGAGTGGGATGACCGCCATATTCGGCCACATCGCCGAGGGCGAGTACGACTACTTCGCACGGGCGGGGTACGAACTCGCCGCACTGAACTTCCTCACTGGTGGGGTCACGACCGTCAACTCGATGGACGTCCGTCCCAGCGGGGGCGCAGAAACGTTCGGCGAAGCGGGCCTCCGTGGATTCTTCGGGATGGCGCTCTCAGACCTCTTCTGGGACGTTTCCGTCGAAGAGCAGTTCGACCGCGCCCGCGAGTTCATCGATCAGTACCACGGTGCGTACGACGGCCGCATCCGGGCGACGATCAACCCCCACGACGACTGGTCATGTACCCGCGAACTGTGGGAACACACCGCCGAACTCGCTGACGAGTATCCCGACCTGCTCGTCCACACGCACCTGCTCGAACTGGAGGCGAGCAACACGATGGCGCGGTCGAATGGTGCCGAGGATTCGCTCGCCCTTCTCGATGACGTTGGCCTCTTGGACGACCGACTTGTAGCCGCGCACTTCCGGCTCGCCGACGACGAAGACATCCAACGGACTGCCGAAGCAGACGCGTCGGTCGCACACTGCCCGTCGATTTTCTGTTACTGGAACACGGGCGGCGACGTACAGTGGACGCCGGTGCCGGAACTCCGCGCCGCGGGCGTCGATGTCGGCCTGGGTATCGACGACCACTACTGGCACGACTCCTACAGTCTGTTCGGCGAGGCGAGGCAAGCCCGGCTCGCAGCGAACCTCAAGCGCTCGACCGGCCAGTACGACTCGATGGAGCTCGTACGAATGCTCACCATCGAAGGAGCAGAGGCACTCGGGGTCGGCGACGAGATCGGGAGCCTCGAACCCGGCAAGCGCGCCGACGTCATTCTGCTGGACGTCGAGAAGCCGAAATTCACCCCGCTGACCAACATCCCGGCGCAGGTGGCTAACAACGCAGCGCCGGCTGATGTGGAAACGGTAATCGTGGACGGCGACGTACTGATGAAAGCCGGTGACGTGAAGACCATGGAAACTGATGCGGTGCGCGACCGCGTCGAGGCCGCGGTAGACCGTTTTGAGTCGGAGACGGACTGGGAGCTCGGCATCGGTGAGAGTGAGCCACCGAGTACGATGAACGTCGCCCGCGACCTGCCAAAGCGCGGCCCCAGTCAGTTGCTCGGGCGACTCGCGTTCCAGTCGCTCAGAGATAGGTTGCCACTCTGATACGGATATACGGGGATTGTTCGGCAACAGCCACCCCCAGTTGCTGCCGATATTTGAGATATTTATTATGTGTAATAAATATCCGCAATCACCGCGCGTTCGACGTCCCGGACGACAACGCGTTCGAGCGGGTCGCGTCCAGGCTCATGCCCGCGGTCGAGTCCCGGGTGCGGAACAACACGGTCATGGAGTTCGGCGGCGGCGCCTGGGGCAAGAAGCCCCGCTGCGACGAGGCCGCCTGCCCGTGGCGCGAGTGGTGTCACGCCTACCAGACCGGGGATTTTACGGCCCCGGACGTGCCCGAGCAGCCCAGCTTCGAGGGGAACCGCCGGCAGTTCCGCGGGCGGATCGTCCGTCTCCTCGGCGAGCGCGACGAGGTCGTCGTGTCGCTCCGTCCCTGAGAGCCCTCGTCGCCGGCGGCGAGCGGCGCCCCGGGAACCGTCACCCGTTTATTACGGGAGCGGGAAGGATCGCCCATGAGCGAGACCGTCGACTCGGATCTGTACACCCGGACGAAGGCCCTGTTAGAGCCCGGCGACATCGAGTTAGTGGGCTGTATCGTCCACACGGACCTCGACGGGCAGCAGGACTTAGAGATGCACGAGCTGACGGTCGCCGCCAACGAGGTCATCGCCGACCACGCCGACAAGGGCGAGACGTACATCGAGGCGGGCAACGACGACACGAACTTCTCGTCGAACCAGTTCCAGGGGCTGACGCTCGACGGCGAGGAGTTCGTCTGGGAGTGTCAGCAGCTCCTCCGCGACAGCGCCTTCGACATCGTGTTCTACTACGAGGCGAACGTCGACCAAGAGGCGCTCGCGGCCGATCTCGCGGACCTTGACGACGTCGACCGCGTGACGCAGGTGCCCTGAGCGAGAGCGACGGCGACCACCGAATCCGAACTGAACCCGAATTCCGTGAGCGACACCGTTCTAATCCCCGGCGGCCGCGACGTGCGCGCCACGCTCGACACCGCGGCGAGCGACGGCGCCCGGGAGGACTCCGGCGACGCGCCCCGAGCCGACGCGGTCGTCGTCGCCTGCCCGCCGCACCCGCAGCAGCGCGGCCACCGCGGCGACGGGCGGCTGGTCGCGGTGAGCGACGCGCTGACCGACCGCGGAGTCGACTGCCTCCGGTTCGACTACGGCGACTGGGACGAGGGGTACGGCGAGACCACCGACGCGGACGCGGCGGTCGGCTGGGCGCTCGACCGCTACGACCGCGTCGGCCTGTTCGGCTTCTCGTTCGGCGGGACGGTCGCGCTCGTCGCCGCCGCGTCCCGGCCCGAACTCGCGGGCGTCTGCGCGCTCGCCCCGACCGCGCGACTGAACGCCGACGTCGACGCGGTCGCGGCGCTCGACGAGGTCGTCGGGCGCAACACTCCTGTTCGGATCCTGTACGCGACGCGCGACTCGACGGCCGACTGGAAGCCCGTCGTCGAGCGCGCAGAGGAACGGGGAGTCGAGACGGTCGCGTTCGAGTCCGACCACTTCTTCGTCGGGCGGAGCGGGGAGGTGGGCGAGGCGGCCGCGGCGTTTCTCGGGGCGAGGATTCGGCAGCGTTCCTCGGGGCCGGGCTGAGCGGCGAGTAACTGCTCAGTTGTATCCGCGCCAGCGGTGGCCGCACTCCTTACACTTAAAAAAGCGCGTCGGCGGCTCGTCGGCGGCGCCGGTCTGTTTGATCGTGTACCACGCCTCGCCGTGGCCGCACTCGTCGCAGACGACGTCGGTCGCGGTCGGCTTCCCCTCGAAGTTGGCGCCCTCCTCCGTCTCGATCACCTCCTCGCCGGTCTGTTCGGTCGTCGACTCGAACTCGGCGGCGAGCGCCTCGTCGCGCTCGGTCGTCGCGCCGCAGTCGTCGTTCTGACACACCATCTCCCCGTCGCGAGAGACCATCATCGAGCCGCAGTCGTCACAGAACTGCATATCCGTTGGAGACAGGGGATCGAGCGGTATAGGTCCGGTGGGTCCGGCCGGATACGCGGTCGTCTCGGTCGCATCGCCCGTGGGCTTCCGCTCGTCTCGTGTTGATCCCGCGCGTATCCATCGGTCTCGAATCGCGAAACTGACAAGTAATGTGACACAGTTGATCAGCGTATTGTGTGGTCGCGCTCGCGGATCCGTCTGGTCGCCGTCGCCATCGTGATCGTCCTCGCCGGGGCCGCGGTCCTGATCTCCCCGGCCAGCGGCGTGGCGCCGGCCGGCGAGGACAGAGCGGCGCTCGATACCGGAGCCGTCGGTGCGTCGCCACAGGCCGACCCGGCGCCGCTCCCCGAGTACGATATCGAGACGATCGCCTACTGCGAGGAGGTTCGGGACGCGGACGGGGACGGGAACGCCGACTGTCTCGGGCGCGGTGACGCGTTCGAGACCGGTTCGACGTTACACCCGTACGTCGTTCTCGGGAACGTCAGCGAGAGCCATGAGGTGCGGTGGCACGTCGATACGCCGTCAGACCAGTACACCCTCACGTCGACCGTCGAGCCCGGGGACACCGTCGTGTCCTACAGTTCGATTGGCGGTGTAGAAAGCGGGGAGATGGAAATTCGGGTGTCGATCGACGGTCGCGACAGATCCCTAGACAGCCTCTACGTTGGCGAACCGCCGACCGCGACGTTCACAACCACGCCGGCGGCGCCGGAGCCGGGCGACACAGTCCGGTTCGACGCGTCGAACTCGTCCGGCGAGAGCGTGAACCTCGACTACGCTTGGGACCTCAACGGGGACGGCACGACCGACGCGACCGGAGAGCGCGTGACGACCTCGTTCTCGGAGGGTGGCCGTCACCGGAACGTCACGCTCAGGGTGACAGACAGGTACGAGCTCTCCGACAGCGTGTCCGAACTCGTGTACGTCAACATCCCTCCGGTCGCGAACTTCACGGCGTCGAGCGACCGCATCCAACAGGGGCGGTCGGTTCAGTTCGTCGCGTCGGGGCGCGACCCGGACGGACGGATCGAGTCGTTCGAGTGGCGCTTCGGCGCGAACCGGACCGTCGACGCGAGGGGCCGGACGGTCGAGACGATCCCGACCGAGAGCGGCCGATTCACCGTCTCGCTCACCGCCGTCGACGAGATGGGGGCTGACGCGACCGTCACGAGGACGTTCGACGTGCGGGACGACTCCGACGGTGACGGGCTCGTCGACGAGCGGGAACGGGAACTCGGAACGGACCCGACGGCGGCGGACACGGACGGTGACGGGCTCCACGACGGTCGTGAGGTCGAGCTGGGAGCGGACCCGACGGCACCTGATACGGACGGTGACGGACTCAGCGATGGACGAGAGGTCGAGCTGGGAGCCGACCCGACGGCGGCGGACACGGACGGCGACGGGCTCGACGACGCACGCGAGGTCGAACTCGGAACGGATCCGGCGGCGGCGGACACGGACGGCGACGGGCTCGACGACGCACGCGAGGTCGAACTTGGAACGGACCCGACGGCGCCCGATACGGACGGCGACGGCCTCGGCGACAGACGGGAGGTCGAGCTGGGAGCGGACCCGACGGCGGCCGATACGGACGGCGACGGCCTCGAGGACGGGCGCGAGGTAGATCTGGGAGCAGATCCGACGGCCGCCGACACGGACGACGACGGGATCGACGACGCCCGCGAGGTCATACTCGAAACGGATCCGGCGGCGGCGGACACGGACGACGACGGGCTCGACGACGCCCGAGAAATCGAACTCGGAACGGATCCGGCGGCGGCGGACACGGACGACGACGAGCTCGACGACGGACCGGAGGTTCAGCGCGGCCTCGATCCGCTCGACGCCGACATGGACGACGACGGCGTCCTCGACGGTGAAGAGCTCGAACAGGGCAGCAGTCCGCGAGCCTCCGACACGGACGATGACCTGTTCGCCGACGGGATCGACCCGTTCCCGTCGCTGGTCTGGCTCCCGCTCGGGTTGGTCCAACTCCTCGCTACCGTCGCGTTGTACGCCGGTGCGATCCGATTCTGATGAGTCGCGGGCGACGGCTCAGGGGTGCCAGTGGCCGCGAAGGACCCAAACGCCGACCGCGACCCAGAAGCCGGACACGTGGGCCGCGGCGCCGGCGAGGACGACGACGATCTCGAGGCTCGGGGTCGCGTAGCCGTACAGTTCCGCGCCGGTGACGCACGCGGCGAATCCGAGGAGCGTCGGCACCCGGTAGTCGTTGCTGAGCGGTCGGACGCGCCACCAGACTCCGAGCGACGTCACGCCGACCGCGACGAGCGTGTACGTCAGCCCGAGCGTCACGGTCTGGCCCGTCGCGGAAGCGACTCCGGAGCGATAGACGAAGAGACCGGCACCGGAGAGGAGGACGGAGAACACCGCTGCGAGGTGGGAGACGCGCGTCCGGAGGTGACCTCCTCCCGGAAGCGATCGCTGCTGGAACGCGTGTGCGACTTTCCGGTAGAAGTGGGCGGCCGCCGCGCCCTCCGTGGCGTGAAAGAGGAGGTAGAGGTACGCCGCGTAGACGTCGTACGACCCCCTGAGGACCGCGATCGACGTGAGCCAGTATCCCGTGCTGAGGAGCGTCCCGCCGACCAGAAGCGCGCGTCGGCTCGTCATCCCTCGGAGCGCCCTCGCGACACCGCCGGTCAGGAGGACGCCGAGCCCGACCACCATCAGTCGGACCGGAAGCGCCCCCGGATCGGGCGCCAGGAACCAGTCGAGGACGATCCCGATCACGGCGCGTCCCACACGATCTCGCGGAAGAGGTTGACACAGACGGCCAGCGGGAGCAACACGGCGAGCGCCGTCCCGAACAGCCGGGTCCAGCGGAGGTACGTGCCAGACCAGCCGTACCAGACCATCGCGCCGAGAGCGAGGACGACGAGCGTGCTGGCCCGCGCGCTCAGCCCGACGGACCGAGAGAGCCGGTCGCTGAACACGACCCCGACGCCGACGAACAGACAGATGACGCCGTACCGGAGAAGGACTCCGCTGCTCCCGTCGAAGAGCACCTCAGTCATGTTTGCGCGTTTCGGAACCGGCTGAGAATACGCTCGCCGTACCGTCGTCGGGCGCCTCGGTCGCGTGTCGGGTGGCGGACATCTACTCCTTGCGCCGGATCGACGTCGATCCGCTGTCGGTCGTTTCGGAGGTGCCTCCGGAGTCAGTCACTCCGGAGGTACCCCCGCTGTCGGTCCTTCCGGTAGTCGAACGGTCGTTCGACACCGCCTCCGTCGCCTCGATGCTCTCGATGTCGCCCCCGAGAGGATTTTCGGCGGAACACCACGGACAGACGACCGGGTCCGTGGTCCCGTCCCAGCAGGCCAGGTTGTCACAGTCCGCACAGACGAACAGGCCGGTGTTCGAACAGTGCGGACACCCCTCGTACTCCGGCGGGAACTCGAACGGGCCGGACACCTGTGCGGCGGAGGGCGACCCGCCACCGTCACCGTCGCCGGTCGGGACCGAGGTGCTCGTGGCCGCCCACGCGCTACCTCGCTTCTCGAACCGGACCACGAACGGGTCTTCCGAGTACATACACCGCGCCGAAGCGCGGACGACGCTCGAGGAGGCGTCGCCCTCGTCCGTCCGGTCGGTCCCCTCGTCGCTGATCTCCTCGACGATGTCCGCGGCCGTGTCGATGAGTCCCATCGTGTAGCTCATCCGTACAATCGCATTTAGAAGTTACTCCGCCGCGGACGTCGGGTCGGCGAGCGCGAGTCGACGGGTCAGCGCCAAGAGAGGACCCGAGGAGGACGGGGCACGTCGCGGCGTCACTCCCGGGAAACCCTTCTGTCGCGGTAGGTCTCGCGATACGCGCGCGACGCCCTGATCTCGTCCAGTCGCTGGACCGTGTCCTGCGAAACCCGCTTCGCTCGCTGCCGGAGCCGCTCCCGGAGTTCGTCGCTCACGGGCCCGTCGAGTCGTTCGCACGCCTCTTCGAAGGCCTCCTCGGTCAGCCGACGCGTCACCGTCTCGATCTCTTCGTCGTCGACGTGACTCACGTCGACGTTCCGGATCACCCCGGCCTCGGCACCGCGTTCGTCCCCGCCGCTCACGAGCCCACTCACCCGGTCGAAGAGCCGGCCGCCCTCCGCGTCGCCCTCGTCGACGAGACCGACGCTCGGGTCGACGGCGTCCGTGAGCGTCTCTACGGCGCGCCGCTGAACGACGGCTTCGAACGCGGCGAGGGTCGTCCAGTAGTCGTCGACGAACGCCGTCCACAGGTCCCAGTAGAACTCGACCTTGGTCTCGTCGAGGCCGGGTGCCCGCTTCGTGTCGAAGTGGTCGCGGAACGCCTCGAGCGACATCCCGAACTCGTCTCTGTTCGTCGCCTGCTTGAACGTCGGACGGAGGTGCTCGCTGTGACTCTCGATCAACTCGTTCAGCTCCTCCTCGTAGGTGGGGAGGTCCTCCCAGGTCAGCGTCTCGTCCGCCGCGGCCGCCCGGATGGTCTCGACGAGCTCCGTGACGTCGTACGGCTCCCCCGACCTGCCGCCGACAGCGTCGAAGTGATAGGGGTCGCCCTCGTCGTCCACTCGCGAGACGAACCGGACGTTCGAGAGGGTCCCGTCGACCAGTCGTGCCATCCTGTCGACCCCGTCGATCGATACTTTGAACGGGTCAGTCCCCCGACGATACTGTTCCCAGAACTGCGCGACGAACGCAACGTCGTCGTCCGAGAGCGTTCCGGTTCGCTCCGGAGGCGCCGGGCCTTCGCCCGGACGCCCGCTGCGGTCGGTCTCGTCCACCTCGGAGGAGTTCTCGGCCGGGTCGGCGGGAGAGACTTCCGGTGGACTGTCGTCCCTGCCGTGTTCCGCCGACCAGTTCGGCACGTCGCCGTCGCTGCCCTCGTCGGTGCGGCCGTGTTCGTCGGTGCGGCCGGGCTCGTCAGCGCCCGGTGCCGCACCCCCGGTCGGCGGTCGGTCCGACTTGGACGACTCCGATCGGCCCGTCTCGGGCTTCGCGCGACGGTCTCCTTCCGATCCGTCGGCGGTACCCCCCGCGGGGTCGCCGTCGACGCGGACCGATACGGTGACGGTCGATTCGACGGACTGGTCCTTCTCCGTGATCTGTTGACTCCGCTCGAACAGCTCGCTCGCTAGGTCCTTGACCGAGACGTCGCGGAGGTTCTCAACCGGCGTCGCGTACAGGTCGAAGAAGCACTCGCCCGATCTGACCGAGTCCCACTCGACGAGCCGGCCGAAGACGAACGTCCGGTCGTCGACACCCTCGAAGAAGTACCCCTCTTTGCGGTACAGCGCCATATCGGCGCCGTCGACGAGTTCGACGATCGCCTGTTCCGCGGCGTCGTCTCGCCCGAGTTTGGTCCCGGCGTGATGCCCCTGAAAGTCGTACAGTCCGTGGCGGAACTCGATGTCCTGATACATAGTTCGTCACGTGGTGTTCTTGAGCCAGCGACCGACGTTTTCGAACCCCTTGAGCACGACCTTGCCCTGTGAGTGTTCGATCTCGTCTCGGTTGCCCTCCGGAACGGAGACGCCGAAGAGGTCCATGCTCTTGTCTCGCGCCTCGCTGACGAGTTCGAGCACGTCGTCGCCCTTATTCCCCGGAACCTGTCGGTCGATCTCTCTGACCAGGTCGTCGTCGAAGTACCGCGTGTTGACGCTCCCCCGTCCGAGGAGACTGACACTGTAGTCAGTAGGGTCATAATCGAGCATATCCGTCGCGGTGAACAGCAACAGCCCCGTCTTGTCGTCGGCGGCAGCCAGCCGCAACAGCTCGGCGTCGATGATGCCGTCGATGTCGTCGCGGAACATCTTCTTGTAGAGGTTATACAGGAATATCACTCGGTCGCTCCGGAGGTAGTGGTAAAGGTACGCCCACTCCCACTCCTCGGTGTTTATCGCCTTCGTGTCGTCGTTTATCCGCTCTCTGATTGCCCCCCGCTGCGGACTGATACCGTCCGACTGGTACTTCTCGCGGACCTCGTCTTCGTCGTAGTCATCGTCTCGAATCCGCTGTACCGCGGCTTCCTGTGCTTCGCCGGGAATGTCCATCGCCGCGACGGTGATCGTCTTCGCCATGGACTGGTCGGCGTTGAGGTTGAACTCGACGATATAAGTGTCGCGGCGGTCGGTCTGTGCGGGATACCGGTAGGAGCCCCGCATACGTTCGACGATCTCGTCTTCGAACTCCATTTCGTCGCCGTAGGTCACGCTGTAGTTTCCGACGAGGTCGTCCGTCGAGACGGCGTTGCTGATCAGGTCACGCCAGGAGCTCGATCCGACGGCGCTCGACCGCTTCGACTGTTTGATCTTGATCGCCATCGCGCCGAGGAACGTCGATTTCCCGCCGCGCTGGCCCGCCATCAACATCACCTCATCCGGGTTCTCGCTCACAGTCCCCACCCCTGCGAGCCCGCACTCCCCGACATCGCTTTCCGGTACTCCGTGCGGAGGGTTTTCAGGAGGAGTCCGACCATAACGGTAGTGAACACGGGGGGCAAGATAAATAGGAGGTCCTGAGTCTCCAGGTACGCGCGCCCCATTATCCAGATGGTGTAGCCGTACATCTCGACGAGGAGGAACGCGATGGCAGCAAGAAAGTGCGTGCTCTTTCCGGTGAAGAACCGGAAGTACGCGACGCTCCCGAACAGGACCGTCGCGCCGATCATCCCGTTCAACACGACCCGAACGGGCGAGACGGCCACGGTGATGAAGACCGCGAGGAAGAAGAAGATCGCGGTGGCGCGTCCCTGCGGGGTGTCCGCTTGGAGAAAGAGGATCGGCATCGTCCCGATCAGTACGTGCGCGATGGAGTAGTGTAACTCGATGAGGTCGGCGGAGAAGATCGTAGGAAGCATTCCGCGGTATATTGCCGTACTCGCTCCGATGAGGCCACCGAAAACGACGATGAGCCCCACGTTGATCAACTCGTCTTTGTTCATACAGTTCCGGTCGTAACCTTCGAACATAATTGCTTTGCCAAGTCCCTCGGTCGGTGCCTCCGAGGGGGAGCCCGCGGATATCATCAGAAAAGACATAAGACGGCGGTTACGGGTGCCTTCCCGGAGACAAGAGGTGTCACTCCCGGAGTCCGAGTCCTCTCCGAACGTTCGGTTAGATTTCCCGGAAGCCAGCGACGCGCCGCAGCGGCACCGTCACCGTCGGTCGTCGCGTGTTCCGGAGTCGGGGTGATCCCCTTCGGCCGCGGGGTCGTCGACCGACCGCCGTTCGGTCGCCGTCGCTCCCCGCGGGCGCTCGTCGGTCGACGCCGAGTCGGCCGCGGACTCCCTCGGTTCGTCGCCGGTCGTTTCTGCGTCCTCGGTCGCCGTCTCGGGAGCGTCGTCAGCGCTCGTCTCGCCGTCTTCGTCGGTCGGCTCGCCGTCGTCAGCGCTCGTCTCGCCGTCTTCGTCGGTCGGCTCGCCGTCGTCAGCGCTCGTCTCGCCGTCCTCGTCGGTCGGCTCCTCTCCCTCGGTGGCAGCCGACTCGGAGTCCTCCGCGGACCGCTCGTCCGTCGTCTCCGGTTCGCCTTTGCTGATGGTGACGTCGGCCGTCTGTTCGACGAAGTCACCGATGCGGAATCCCGGTTTCCGGACCTCCAACACCGTGTCGTCGGGTTGTTCCGACCGGCGCGTGTCCCAGACGGTGTGTTCCTCGAGGTCCTTGTCGTCGCCGGGCTCCGGCGCTATCGGTTCGACGCCGAGGCGGCGCATACCGGCGGTGAACTCCTTGAGGAGGTTCTCGACGTCGGACGGGTCGAGGGTAGCGTCCGCCTGGGCCGTGTGCCAGAGGTTGTACCGGACGCTCATAATCCGCCCCAGGATCGACCGCGGCGAGAGGTCCTCGATGGGGTCGCCGTCGGTCTCGGCGCGGGTCGCGAGCGTCGCGTCGTCCGCGACGGACGTGTCGAGGTCCGAAGGGTCCGCTTCGAGGCACGTGAGCCTCGGCGCCGTTTCTGTCGGCGGATCGAGAGAGAGCGTCGCGTCGCCGTCCGCTGGGAGCGAGGGTGAGACCTCGACGCCCCCCGCCGCCTCGGAGCGAGCCGTCACGGACAGCGTGACGCGCCCCTCGCCGGCCTGCCGCGGCGGGATGCCGGCTATCTCGTAGGACCCCTCCGCCGTGACTTCGCCGGAACCCCGGTGTCTGCTCGCCACCGTCACGCTGCCTCGCGTCTGATCGTCCCGCGTCGTCTTGAGGGTCACTTCTCGGGAGGTGCCGACCGGGACGGACCCGGGCACGACCGTCTCGAAGGTCTCTCCCTCGTCGGTCGGGACGAGGACACCGACGTCCCTGTCGAGGGTGTCCAGACGGACCGGCGACTGCCCAGCCTCGCGGAACTGATTCGCGAGTATCGCCGCCCCGCGAACCGAGGCCGTCTCGCGTCCTCCGAGGCGAGGTTCGCTCAGCGGTCGGTCGAGGAACCCCGAGAGGGCGTTCGCGATTGGCACCGGGTCGACCCCGGGCCCGGCGACGACCACCTTATCTACGTCCGACCGACCGACGTCGGTTGCGTCGAAGAGGTCCCGGAGCCGCCCGATGACCGCCTTCTCGACGGGTTCGATCGCCTCGTACGTGTCGGACATGTCCACGTTGACGTCGACTCCGAGAGTCCGCCCGTCGTCGCTCGTCAGCCCGGGCACCTCCTCCGCCGAGATCGACCCGTCGGCGTCGTTCGTGACGGTCGCAAGCGCGTCGTCGGCCGCCTCGCGGAGGTGTTCGATCGAGCGCTCATCGTAGGTCACCCGTCGGTTCTCCTCGCGGGCGGTCCGCTCGATGGCCCACTCCGCGAGCGCCTTGTCCATGGCGTCGCGGCCGACCCCTGCCTCGCCGACCCGCGAGACGACGCGATAGGTCGCCTCGTCGGGGTCGACTCGGACGAGCGCCGCGTCGAACCAGTGGGATCCGACGTCCACGACGACCAGTAGCTGCGGCTCCGAGATGGCTGGGAACTCCGCGGCGGCGACGGCGACCGGGGCCCTGACGACGGCCCCGACGTCGATCCCGGCCGCTTCGAGCGCCCGGGAGACGGCGTCGCGGTCCTCGCGGTCGTAGACTCCGGGAACCGAGACCACCGCGTTCGGAGGCAATCCTTCGCCCGGTAGTTCGGTTTCGAGCGCCGACGCCGCGGTCGGCGCGCTCTCTCGCCACCCGTCGACCAGGTCGGCGAACAGCGATTCGACCTCGAGTTCGAACCGGGCGGTGTCGCCCGAGAGGTACTCCGGTCGGCCGTCTCCGTACCGCGGGAGGACGGGGATTCGTCGGTTCGGCTCCGGCTCGAGGCCGGGCGGGCGGGCCCGGACGCCGTCCTCGGTCGCGTGTAGCTCCGGGGGCGAGCGCGGCTCGCCGGTCGGTCCCGCGAGCAGCTCCGCTTCCCGCCCGTCGCTGAGCGCGCCGGCGATACCCGCCGCTCGAAAGTCGATCCCGAGTCCGATGGGAGTGGAGTTCGTATCTGTCATGGAAACCGGTTGCGTGCGGGAAACGACCCCCGCGCAGACGGTGAATCGAGACCGTCAGTCTCTCGTGACCGAATCGTCGTGCGTCTCCTCGCTCCGCTGGATATGGCCTTCAATCTCCTTCTCGGTGAGACCGATCTCCAGCGTCGTTTCAGCCTTCCGACCGGTGTCGAGGTTCGTCGCCTCGGCGTGGAGTTTCCCCTCTTCGTCGACGGTGAACGTCACTTCGAACTCGGGGTCGGACCCCTCGTCGAGGTTCTTCAGTTCGAACTCCCCGAGCTTGTCGTTCTCTTCTGCGAGCGCCTTGCCGCCCTCCAGGATCTCGATGGTGATCTTCGGTGACTGCTTGTCGACCTTGCGGAACCCGCGCTTCGACTCGGAGGCCTTGACCGGGGTCTGCTCCGACAGGATCATTTCGAACGTCTCCTTGTCGTTGTCGGGATCGACCGTTTTCAGCCCGATATCTCTCGGAAGCACAATACTTCCACCACCGCCCCCCTGCGGTTCAAGTTCGGTCTGAATGGCGGCCCCCTCTGCGACGACGTAGTCCTGATCGACTCCCTTCGACGCCTCCATCCCGAAGTAGTCCTCCACGCGCTCCTGGACCTTGGGGATCCGAGTCGACCCGCCGACGAGCAGCAGTTCGTCAACGTCCTCTTTCGTGGCGTCGACCTTCTCGTGGTCGAACAGCGCGTCGACGTAGTCAAACGTCTCATCGACGAGGTGTTCGGTTATTTCGTCAAACTCGTCCCGTGAGAGATCTATATTGAACGTATCACCTGGGCCGACCATGGGGGAGATAGATCCGGACTCGGTCTGCGAGAGATCGTGTTTCAGATCGGTCACCTTCTCGTAGACGTCCGCCTTCATCGCGCTGTTGTCCTCCGGATCCGGGTGTCCCGCATCGATCATCTCGCCCCGAACGTGGTCGTACAGTTCGTCGTCGAAGTCCTCACCGCCGAGCCGCTGGCCGCCCTTGACTCCCTCGACCTCAAACTCACCGTCCGGCGTGACGTTCATCAGCGTCGCGTCGAACGTCCCACCGCCCATGTCGTAGACGAAGACAGTGCCAGCGCCCGTGTCGCCGATCCCGTAGCGGAGACACGCGCTGGTCGGCTCGTTGAGAAGTTCGATATCTTCTTTGTCGAATTCCGCTATTTTGGCCGCGTTGAGGGTTGCGTTCCGCTCTTTCGGTCCAAAGTAGGCTGGAACGGTGACGACCATCTCCTCGACGTCCTCGCCCGTCGCCTCCTCGGCGTCAGCGACGAGTTTCTTGAGAATCTCCGCCGATATCGCCTCGGGACCCCACTCCTCGCCGTCGATATCGACGGCCCAGTCCTGGTCACCCATGTGTCGCTTGACGCGCGGGACGGTCCGGTCCGGTACCTCCATCTGGTTGCGTTTAGCGGTCGTGCCGACGATGACGCCCCCGTCGTCTGGGAACTGAACGACGGAGGGCGTCTTGCGCTCGCCGCGCTCGTTCTCGAGGATTTCGGGATCGCCGTTCTCGTCGAGTCTGGCGACGACGCTGTTCGTCGTGCCGAGGTCTACGCCGATTTGCATGAGACACGCTGATATATTTGCCAACCCACAATAATCTTTAGGTGACCAGATCCGGATCTGATACTGATAGCATTCCCGTTACGGCGTCACCCGAATCGTCTCGCTGTCGTAGCGGTCGAACTGGTCGTTGTCGGGGCGCGCGTACACCTCGATGAACTGGGGGTTGTCGACGTCGAACTCGAAGGTGACTTCGCCGTTCCCGTCCGTCTCCTTGCGCTGGTCGCGTTCGTCTTTCGCGTAGACGGTCGTGTTTGCCAGTTCGTTTCCGAGTTCGTCGACGACGCGGAATGTGACTGGGTCGCCGGCAGAGACCGATCTCGGGGCGTTGACGCTCTCTAAGAACAGTTCCTTCGTGCGCTGTTTGACGTTCACGTACTCCGTGTGGCTCTCGTAGCTGGCGCGTTCGTCCGGCGGCTTCGACGTCTTGAGCCGCTTTTGCCCCTGGCCGTTGAACGTCACCGTCGCCCGACCGTCGTCGTCCGTCTCGGCCGACGTCCCGTCCTCGGCCTCGACGGTCGCGCCCTCGACCGGACCGCCGCCGACTGAAATCACCTTCGCGACGACGTCGTCGCCCGCCTCGATGTCGCGGCCGTCCTCGGTCGAGTCGTACTCCGAGATCCGGAGCTGTTCCGTGGTCCGCTCGACGTCGACGGAACACGATCCCTGCCCGAACACAGTCTGCTCGGTGTCAGATTTCGAGGCGACGACGGTCGTCTTCCCGAAGGAGCTGAACGTCAGGCGCGCGACGCCGTCGCCGTCCGTCTCGGCGACATCGCCGTCGAACGACCGGACGGTTGCGTGCTGGACGCCGTCCCCGCCCGCGGTGACCTCGAAACGGACGGAATCGCCGACGACCGGAGTGTCGAGCACTCGGATATCCAGATCGCTCGTCCGCTTCGTCACCTCGACCTCGGTGCGGGCGTCGGTGAAGGTGAGCCCCCCGGTGTCTCCCTTCGAGGCCGTCACGGTTCGCGTCCCGGGCGTGACGTCGCCGAACGAGAGCGTTACCTCGCCGTCGTCGTCGGTCGTCCCGCCGGCCGAACCGACCGAGACGGTCACTCCGCGAACCGGCGACCTATCCTCGTCAATCACCTTGAACGTCCCGCGCGCGTCGACGGAGAGCCGTGTCGGCGACTGGTCGAAGCGCAGGTCGACCTGTCGCTGTTTGACCGACACGGTCGCCTCGGCGTCCGAGAACTCCTTCGCCGACGACGGCGGCTTGGACGCTTCGACGGTGAGCCCGCCGACGCGGTCGGCCGTCAGCGTCGCCTCGCCGTTCCCGTCGGTCGACGTCGAGGACCCGGCGTCGGTCGTGACCGTCACATCACCTTGGGGGTTGCCGTTGGAGTCGACGACTCGGACCGCGAACTCCTCGCCGACCTCGACCGCGTCTGGACACGCGGCGAACGAGAGCGATTCGCTCTGGCGTTCGACTTCCACCTCGGCCTCGCCCTTCTTGTACTCGTGGTCGGGATCGGGATGCTGTTTCTTTTTCGCGACGATTTCGACGGTTCCCACGTCCTTGAACCGAATACTCTCGGTGCCGTCGTCGTCGGTTTTCGCCATCCGCCGGCCGTCGCCCGCTCGCTGGAGTCCTACCCCGGCAACCCCGTCGTCCGTGTGGTCGGTCACCCGAAAAGTGACCTCACCGCCGACCGAAACCGTGTCCGGAGTCGCCGAGACGAGGAGCGGCACGACCGTCGTGTCGCCGACCTCGACGGGACTGGGACGCTTCTGGATCTCCTCGAACGCCTCGTTGATCGCCGTCCGGGCGTCGTGGTCGTCCGAGTACTTGTCCAGAAGGCTGCGGGCGCGGTTCTCCACCTCGTCCTCTGTTGCGCCGCGCGAGAGCCCCAGCACGTCGTACGGGTCGTTGGCGTTCAGGTCCTCCCCGGCCATCGATACGACTGTTCGGCGAGAGGTGGAATACCTTTTCGGTCCGATCAACTAGCTGAGGCGATCGACGGGACGCCGCCTCGGAGTCGTTATCAGTTCTCCTCGACGCGGACCTTGACTTCGCCGTCTCTGTACTCGTGGTCGGAATCGCGGTGCCGTGTCTTGCTCGCGACGATCGTGTAGATGCCTGTGTCGTTGAACCGGACGGTCTCGGTGCCGTCGTCGTCGGTCTTCCCGATCCGCAGCCCGTCTTCCACCTGCTGTAGTTCCACATCGGAAATCCCGTTATCCGCGTGATCGGTAACCCGGACAGTCACCTGCTCACCGACCGAAATCGTGTCCGGTGTCACGGAGATGCGGAGCGGGACGACCGTGGTGTCGCCAACCTCGACGGGACTGGGTCGTTTCTGGATCTCCTCGAACGCCTCGTTGATGGCCGCCCGAGCGGCGTATTCGTCCGGATACTCGTCCAACAGGCCGCGGACAAATTCTCGCACCTCGTCCTCAGTCGCTTCGCTTGAACTCTCCAGTGCGTCGTGTGAGTCGTCCGCGTCTTGGTCCTCCCCGGACGACGAACGCGCTCTGACGGAAACTTCAACCTCGCCGTCTTTGTACTCGCGGTCGGGATCGGGGTGCTGTATCTTGCTCGCAACCAGTCTGAAGAGCCCCCTGTCGTTGAATCGGACGGTTTCGGTGCCGTCGTCACCGGTCTTCCCAATCCGGTAGCCGTCTTCGACTCGCCGGAGTATCACGTCTGGAACTCCCTCGTCTGTATGATCAGTAACCCGGACCGTCACTTCCTCGCCGACCGAAATCGTGTCCGGGATCACGGAAACCAGGAGCGGGACGACCGTAGTGCCGCCGACTTCGACGGGACTCGGGCGCCGCTGGATCTCCTCGAACGCCTCGTTGATCGCCGTCCGAGCGTCGTGGTCGTCCGAGTACTTGTCCAGAAGGCTACGGACGCGGGTCTCTACCTCGTCCTCGGTCGCTTCACGCGAAAGTCCCAGTACGTCGTACGGATCGTCGTCGTCGAAATCGCCGCTCATAAACTATATATGATAATTCACTATATTTAATAATTATCCACAGTCACCTCGGGGAAACAACTATTGAAATCGACGACAGACGAATTCGATATGAGTCACCGACTGTCCTACACCCTTTCTCGCGAGGAGTTACCGAGAGACGGCGGGGAGACGGCCTGTCAGCTACAGATCCATCCCGACGACACGGGCCGCGGTGAACTGCCGCTCCACGTCGTCTTCTGCGTCGATTCGAGCTACTCCATGCGCGGGGGCGACATCGAGGCCGCCAAGCAGGGCGTCGAGTCGGCGGTCGAACACTTCTCGTCGGACGACCAGTTCGGCGTCGTCGAGTTCGACGACGACGCTTCCATCGTCGCGAATCCCGTGGCGGGGAATCGGTACGGCCGCGTGAGTTCGTCCGTCAACGGCATCGAGGCCGACGGCAACACCAACATCATGGACGGCCTCGAGAAGTCGCGCCAGCTTCTCGACAAGATGCGCGGCGGCGGCGGGTTCCTCTCCAGCGGTTCGACCGACGCAGTCGAGTGGATCCTGCTCATCAGCGACGGCCAGCCGAACCGGACCAACGAGTCGGCGTTCAAGCGCGCGCTCGACGGACTCACAATGTCGACGGCGGAGAAGCACGGCGCCGCAGCGGCGGACCTGAGCGATCAGGGTATCACCGTCCACACCGCGGGCGTCGGCAGCGGCTACGATCCGGCCGTCAACGAGGCGATCAGCGACGCCGCCGGCGGGACGATGGAACACAAGAGCTCGGGACGGGGTATCGGCGACTTCTTCGAGGGCCAGATCCGCGACGCCCGGAGCGTCGTCGCGACGAACCCGACGCTCACGCTCCGCCCAGACAACGGCGCGTCCGTCGACAACGTGATGCAGGAGCTCCCGACGAAGATCAAGGACCCGAACATCGAGCGGCGTGGCGGAGAGCTCGTGGTCGACGTCCCCGACCTGAGCGTCGACGACCCGCCGCAGTTCAGCTTCGACATCGACGTCCCCTCGGAGGCGAACCCGGTCGCCCACGCCGAACTCGACGTTAACGGCGACACCGCCACCACCTCAATCGAGGTCGGGTTCGCCTCCACCGCGCTCGTCAAAGACGAGGTCAACGAGGGGGTCTTGGAGAACCGGGACGCCATCACCCACTACGAGGACCGAAAGGACTCCATGTCGGCCGAACAGCGCGCAGAGGAGAAGTCGTCCGGGATCACGCGGGAGTGACTGACCGGCCGCCCGGAAGTTCACCCCGTCAGGACGTTACAACGCCGCAAGTTCCGTTCTGACGCCGCTGAGTGACGCGAAATACCCCACAGCCAGCACGACAAACGGGACCACGAGAACGGGATTTCCCGACGCGTAGACGGAGACGCCGACGAAGATGACGCCGAAGACGAACAACACGGTCGCGATCAGCGCCGCTAGGTGAAAGAGCACGCGCCGGG
Organism: Halorubrum sp. Atlit-26R; assembly: GCF_003666015.1. GTDB lineage: Archaea > Halobacteriota > Halobacteria > Halobacteriales > Haloferacaceae > Halorubrum. Next base: position 249,780 of record NZ_QPLT01000003.1, on the reverse strand, counting down.
CGGACGCGTTGACCCGTCCCGCGAACGCGCCGCCGCCGCCCGCGACGGCGGCGGCGACGGTGAACGGGAGCACAGATCCGAGAGCGAATCGCGTAGCGACGACGCCGACGACGCTCGCAACGCTCCACGCGAGCACGAACGCGACGACGAGGCGCCCCTGTGCCGTCTCGCTGTAGACGGCTAACGCGGCGAGCAGTCCGACGAAAGCGAAGAAGAGCAGCACTTGGAGCTGGATGTACGACCCGGAGAGCGGTACCGTCGGCAGCTCCTGGAACAGTAGGACTAGGAGTCCTCCCGCGAACACGCCCGTCGCCGCCGCGACCGCGAGGTTGCTGAGTTCGCTTACATGCATTTGCCTGAATGTCGTGTCAGCGGTAGAAAAACGTTCACCACAACTGGTCGATCCATCGGCGCAGCCGTCCGAGCCGGTTCGTCAGTCGCGCTCGAAGCCGTCCGCCATGCGTGCGCAGCCGATCGATCCGGGCGGTGACCCACCGCCGGAGCCGCCCGCGGTACGGGACGGCACCGAGGTACAGCGCCGCGGCCAAGGCGACGTGGACGATCCCCGTGGGGACGAACAGTGTCGTCGGAGCGGGATCGATCCGGTCGCCGAACAGGTCGCCGTCGGTGTCCCAGTTGCGGGGGTCGGTTCCCTGTCGCCGTTCGCGGGCCGTGGTTATCCTGTCGCCGTCGGGGTCGTGGAAGACCAGCACCTCTTGGGTTACCTCCTCTGTCGTGCCGCTCGCGTCCGTCACCCTGAGCGTCACGTCGCGGCGGCCGTCCGTCGCGTACGAGACCGTCACCGTCCGTCCGGTCTCATCGAACGTTCCGTCGTCGTCGACGTCCCACTCGTAGGACTCGATGGCGCACTGGACGTCACCGGTTCCCGCCGTCAGCGTCAGCGGCTCGCTCCGGTTCGGCTTCGCGGGGTCCTGCGTGAACGAGGGCTCGAGTTCCGACTCGTCGGCGCTCGGTGGCTCGACGTTGATCGGCTCGCTCGTCCCCACGCTGACCGTCTCCGTGCCGAAGAACGTCGACCGCTTCGCGGTCGCCCGGAGTTGTACCGTGCTCCGCTCGCCGCCGAGATCCGACGCGGACAGCGCGATCTCCTCCTCGAACGCCCATCCCGAGAGGCCCTCGTACGTCCGGACCGTCGTGTACTCGCCGCCGTCGGTCCGGTACGCGAGGTCGACCCACGCGTCGCCGTCCGCCGGCGAGTCCCCGCCGATCCGGACGTCCGTCGTGAGCTGAATCGACTGATGATACCCGTCGCAGTCGCGGTCGACCTCGTCGGCGACCGTCACCGTCTGCCCCCTGGCCGGCGGTGACCCGCCGCACCCCGCGAGGACGACGAGTACCGCCAGCCCTACCAACAGCACGGGCCGCGATCGGAGGTCCGGTCTCGCGTCCATCGATATCCGTTGAGTCACAACAGTGACAGTCGTTATAATGGTAGTGGTACCTCGGGAGGTGTCCGGATGCGCGGTGCCCGCAAGCCGCCCCCGTCCGCGGTGCCGCGCGTGATCTAACCGATATCTTCGTGATCCCTGCCGATCCGCTCTATCGCGAGGTGGACGGCGATACCGGCGAGGAACGCGACGCCGAGGTTCGTCGCGAGAGCGAGGAGGCCGATTCCGACCGAGAGCGCGCGGTTCCCCGAATCAGTGACGTTGCGCGCGAGCGAGACGGCGACGATGGCGAGCAGCGCGCCGAGCATCGCCAGCGGGAACGCCGCGATCAGCGCGGGCGTGGCGAAGAGCGCGGCGACGAGGTAACCGACGCCGAGGACGACGTTCGCGCCGCCGGTCCGCGCGCCGAAGGCGTACTTGCCGGCGACCCCGTCGCAGCCGTGACACATCGGGATCCCGCCGAGGGGGACCGCGATCAGGTTCGTGATCCCCATGCTCGTCGACAGCTCGTCGGGCGTCACCTCCGCGTCGAGGAGGTCCGAGAAGAGGAGGGAGGTCGCCAGCGCGGCGTTGCCGATGGTCATCGCCAACTGCGCGGCCACGCCGTCGAAGGTGGCCCGCGTGAGCGCCGCGCCGAGCGCCGGCGTCGGGGGAGTGCCGGGCAGTCGAGGGGTCGGCACGCCGGCGACGACGAGCGCGGTCGCGACGCCGACGAGGGCGACGGCCAGCGCGCTCGCCTTCCCGTGGCCCGCGAGCGCGAACGCGGCGGCGACCGCGACCCCGACGAGCGCGACGAGCGGGTCCTCGACCGCGAGGCCGAGTCCCGTCTCCAGGAGGACGAGCCCGACCGCGAACTGGACCCCGCGGATGACGGGTTCGCCGATCCACCGCTCCGCGTACGCGAGCGTCCCCGTGAGTCCGATAGCGAGCAGCAGGACGCCGAGGATCATCCCCGCGAGCGCGAGCTCGGCGTAGCTGAGCGCGCCCGCGATGGCGAGCGCGGCCAGCGCCTTCATCGGCTCGACGGACACCGGAAGGCCGTACCGGACCCCCCAGACGACCTGGAACGCGCCGAACACGGCGAGCGCGTGCGGCAGCGACACGTCCGTCAGCAGCGCCAGCGCGACCACGAGCGGGATGACCGTAATCGAATCCCCTATCGCACCGGTGACCGCTCCCGACCCGAACTCGACCGACCGGTATTCCTTCGAACCGAATCTCACCACGTGAAGAGGGCATTATCTGCCGAGATGACTTGAACGTGTTCAGAAATTTCTGGCGGATGCGCTACCGTCAGAGAGAAACTACTTGCGGTTACTCTTCGTCGAAGGCGGGGTCCTCCGCGTCGACCATCGGGCAGTCGCGGACTCGGAACCGGGAGAAGTCGACCGACTCGACGATTTCGGTCCCCTCGTGGGTACACGACGTCTCCGGCGGCGCCGTGAAGTGCGGGCACTGCTGGCAGTAGCTCCGCTTGTCGACCACGCGCTCGTCGCCGAGGGTCCCGGCGCCCGGCGCCGTTCCCGCGAACTCGGAGCCGGGCGCCTCCGCGTCGCCGACCGCAGCGCTCCCGGCCGCGTCGGCGCCGACCGACGTCCCCTCGTCGAGCGCCTCCCACACGTCCTCCTCGCCGACGTCGCCGCTCCCCATCGACTCGAAGGGGTCCTCGTCGGTCGGCGCGTCGGCGTCCAGTTCGGCGAACGGGTCGCCCGCCGGGGCGCTCGGTTCGGGGTCCGCGGACGCGCTCGGCTCCGGGTCCGCCCGGGACGATGTCTCGCCGCCGTCGTCGGTAGCCGCGGCGTCCGCTTCCCACCCGATATCGACGTCGTCGGAGCCGCGGGCGTCGTCTCGGGCGCGGTCGGGGCCGTCGTCGACTCCCTCCCCGAGCGCCGCGAAGGGGTCGTCGGCTTCGTCCGCGTCGGAGTCGTCGAAGCCGTCGTCGGTCTCGTCGCTCGGTTCGTCGCCGAACGGATCGTCACCGAAGGGGTCCCCGTCCGAGTCGTCGTCGCCGAAGGGGTCGGTCTCCGGGTCGTCGGACCGGTCGTCGCTCATCGGCGGTCCCCGTCCGGCCCGCCGTCGCTCGCGGCGGTGCTCGTTCGGTCGGTCGTCCGGCTCATCTCGTCGCGGTCGCCGTCCCCGACGTCGCCGTCGATCGCGGGCCGGTCCGCGACGAGGAGCTTCGACGTGCCGAGGAAGCCGGTGTTCGGCTCTAACTCCTCGAACCGGCGCCCGCAGTGGGGACACTCCGGCGCCGACAGCAGCCCTAACTCCACGCCGCCGCCGCAGTGGTCGCAGTCGGCGGTCCGCACCCCGTGTCGGTTCGCCGTCCGCGTCAGCGCGTCGACGCGCTCGCGGTCGGCGCGGTCGCGCTCGGCCGCGTCGAGCCGGCGTTTGACCCTAACCACCGCGTTCGCGACCCGCGAGAGCTTGTCGTCGATCTCGGTCAGTTTCTCCCCCGAGATCCCGTCGAGGTCCGCCTCGACGCCGTCGAGGCGGTCGTCCACGGCGTCGACGCGTTCGTCGGCCTCGTCGAGGCGGTCGCCGAACGCGTCCAGTCGGTCGCGGACCGCGTCCAGGTCGTCGAGGCGGTCGTCGAGCGCCTCCAGCCGCTCCCGGAGGTCGTCGACCCGGTCCGAGGAGGGCGCGTCGGCGACCTCCGCGTCGAGCCGGTCCAGCCGGGCGGCGACCTCTTCCAGTTCGTCGGCGAGGTCGTCGATCCGCGCCGGGGCCGCGCCCTCCGCGTCGCCGGTGTCTTCCCCTCCGGCGTTGAGCGACTCCACCTCGCGGTAGAGGTCGACGAACCGCTCGCGGAGGTCGGCGACCTTCTCGTCCAGCTCCGCGTCGAGGTCGTCGAGGCGGGCCTCGATCGCCGCCACCTCCTCGGAATCGGGGACGTCGATCCCCTCGGACTCCGCGAGCGCGACGAGCGCGCGCTTGAGGAGCTCCTCGCGGCTCACGCCGGCGTCCTCGGCCGCGGCGTCGAGGGCGGCCGCCGCGGGGTCGAGGTCGCTCATCGCGGATCCTCCGTCATCTACCTGCCGTTGCGGGGCGAGGCTTAAGTAACCTGTCGCGGCGTTCTCCGGATCGATACTCGGCGGAGTCGAGAGCGGCGGGCGGAATCGAGAGCGGCGAGCGGAATCGAGAGCGGCGAGCGGAATCGAGAGCGGCAGGTGGAGTCGAGAGCGGCGGGCGGAATCGAGGGAGCGGGGCGCGTCCGCTACCGGATCTTCCGCACGTCGCTGATGTCGAACCCGCCCTCGTGGATCTCGGTCTCGAAGCGGACGATGTTCTCGGCCTCCAGCCGCGAGAGCACGCCGCGGAACTCGCGGACGAACATCGTTCGGGCGCGCTGGGAGCCGCCGCTCTCCCAGGAGAACTGGAGCGTCCCGCCCGCGGCGTCCATCAGCGTGCCGAACTCTCGCTCGCTGAGCGCGTCTGTGTTCACCAACACGAGGACGAGGGCGCCCCACTCGTAGGCCGCCTTCTTTAATCCCTTCATCACCATGGCGACGTCGCTCCAGTCGGTGTCGTCGGAGGCCATCGAGACGAGGTCGGTGACGGAGTCGATGCAGACGAGGCTCCGCTCGCCGTGTTCCGAGAGGTAGTCGCCGAACGCCGTGAGCACGTCCTCGTACTCGCCGCGGTCGCCGAGCTCGGTGATCGAGGCGGTCTCCGTCTCGTACCAGTCGCGCGGCACGGGCGACAGCTGGAAGTACTCCGGCGAAAGGTCCCGGAAGGAGATCTCGTCGACCGCCGCGTCGACGATCTCCGAATCCATCGTGTACCCCATCTCCCGGGTGATCGCCTCGGTGTCGGCGGTGAAGGAGATGTAGTGGACGGACTCGGGCAGCGTCGCGTCGGCGTCGACGTCGCCGTAGTAGAGGTCGAACAGCTCCTCGTCGGCGCCCGCCAAGGCGTTCATCGCCGCGCTGGTGTACCCGAACTCCCGGGCGCCGGCGCCGGCCTCGCCCGCGAGCAACACCACGCTGCCGGCCGGCGCGCCGCCCCCGAGGATCGAGTCGAGGCGCGCGACCCCGAACGGAACACTGGACATGGGTTACGCCCCGTCGCCGCGGGGCTTAGTGTTACCCCTCTCCGGGTCGGCCGAGGGCGGTTCCGCCCCGCGCTCCGCGTCGATCCGCGCGCCCTCGTTCGACGCGCGGACGACCGACACCTCGCCGTCGACCCCGGCCGCGTCGAGCGCGCGTTCGCCGGCGTCGCGCGCCGCGTCCGCGCGGGCCGCGTCGGTGACGCCGTAGACGGTCGGCCCCCACGAGGACTGCCCGGCGCCGAACACCGACGCGGCGCCCGAGAGCGCGTCGACGATTTCGCCGACGGGCGGCCGGTACACGCCCCCCTGCTCGTCGGCGTACCACGCGCCGTTGAGCCGACCGATCTCCGCGACTGCCGCGCCGAACGCCTCCGCGTCCCCCGCCGCGACCGCGGGGAGGACGCGCCGGGTGACGATCCCGCCGATCCTGTCGGCGAGTCCCGGCTCCGCGCGCTCGACCGCCGCGCGCATCGCGTCGTCCTCGGCCGCGCCGTTCCGCCCGGCGTCCGCGTCGGGCTTGACGAGCAGGAACCGCCAGTCGTCGGGGACGGAGTGGCGGGCGGCTACCGGCGGGACGCTCCACTCGCCGTCCGCGGGGCGGTCCGTCGTGAAGCGCGCGGTCGGGTGGCCGGCGTCGAGGACGAACCCGCCCCCTTCGAACGTCGCGACGCCGACGCCGGAGCGCCCGCCGCGGCCGAGGGCCGGCGCGCGCTCGCGCACCCGCGCTGGCTCGCCGTGGGCGGTCGCGACGGCCGCGAGCGTCGCCGCCGCCAGCTGCGTCCCGCTGCCGAGCCCGGCGTGTCGCGGGAGCGACTCGCGGACCGCGACCCGGGCGCCGTCGACGTCGAGCAGGTCGAGGGCCGCGGTCGCATACTCGCGAACGTCGTCGCGCACGCTCGGAGCGGAATCGGCCGACTCCGGTTGGTTCCCCTCCGCCTCGTCGACCGTCACGCTCACCGCCGAGGCCGGCTCCGCGTCGACGACGACGCGGGGGGCGTCGAGCCCGACGCCGAGGGCGCCGTACAGCCGCTCGTGCGAGAGGCTGAGGTTACAGAAGCCGAAGTGGAGCCGGCCCCCGGCGCTCGCGCGTGCCATCTCGTCGTCGCTTCGGGACCGACTGATAAAGGGTCCGTGACCGTGGCGGGAGTTGCCTCGGACCCAGCGAGCGGACGCGTCACCCCCGCGAACGCGGCACCGGACGGTCGCGGCCGCTGAGGCGGCCGAACTGGTGCGCTTTTGAACGCGGGGGACCTCAGTCCGCGTATGACCGAAACGCTCAGGCTCGCGACCCGCGGGTCGGACTTAGCCCTTCGACAGGCCGAGACCGTCCGCGAGGCGCTGTCGAGCCGGCGCCGCGACGTGGAACTCCGGCAGGTGGAGACGCGCGGCGACCAGATCCCAGACGAACTGATCCACCGCCTCGGGAAGACCGGGGCGTTCGTGCGCGCCTTAGACGAGGAGGTGCTCACCGGCGACGCCGACCTCGCGGTCCACTCGCTGAAGGACCTCCCGACCGAGGAGATGGCCGACCTCGTCGTCGCGGGCGTCCCCGAGCGCGCGCCCTCCGGCGACGTGGTCGTCCACCCCGAGGGGCTCGGCATCGAGGACCTCCCGTCGGGGGCTGTCGTCGGAACCGGCTCGCTCCGCCGGGGCGCGCAGATCCGGGCCGCCCGGCCCGACCTCACGGTCGAGCCGATCCGCGGCAACGTCGACACCCGATTAGAGAAGCTGCTCGCGCCCGGCCTTCAGGCGGAACACGAGCGGCGGCTGATCGCGTCGGGCGAGGAGAGCGCCCTGACCGCTGAGGAGGACCGCGACGCGGAGGATCAGGGTGACGAAGCCGACGACGCGGACGACGAGGTCGACGAGGAGTTCGACCGCACCGTCGAGGAGTGGTTCGACTCGCTGTCGGACCTCGAACGCGCGGCGATGGAGCGGCAGGTCGAGACGGAGTACGACGCGGTCGTCCTCGCCGAGGCGGGCCTGCGCCGCTCGAACCTCTTCCACGAGGTGGAGACGACGCGGCTCCCGCGCGAGGAGTTCGTCCCCGCGGCCGGACAGGGCGCCATCGCGGTCACCGCGAGCGACCCGGACGTGATCGAGGCGGTCCGCGACGCGGTCGACCACCCGCGGACCCGCGTCGCGGTCACCGTCGAGCGGACGGTCCTCGGCGAGCTCAACGGCGGCTGCGTCGCGCCGATCGGCGTCTCCGCGATGGTTCGGGGCGAACACGTCCACGTCCGGGCGCGGGTCCTCTCGACCGACGGCACCGAGGAGGTGGCGGACACCCGCGACCTTCCGGTCCGGTCGCACGGCACGGCCGCCGCCGAGTTCGCCGCGGACCTCGCGGACCGCGGCGCCGACGACCTGATCGCCGAGGCGCGCGAGGAGGCGGAGACCGGGGAGGACGATGAGTGAGGACGCTGCCGGTCCCGGCGCGGGTCCCGGATCCGACGCGAACGAGCCCCCGACGCGCGGCCGCGACGAGCGGGTCGGCACCGTCTTCCTCGTCGGCTCCGGGCCGGGCGACCCGGATCTTCTCACGGTCAAGGCGAAGCGGCTGATCGAGTCGGCCGACGTGGTCCTCCACGACAAGCTGCCGGGCCCCGAAATTCTCGGCGAGATCCCCGAGGCGAAACGGGAGGACGTCGGGAAGCGCGCCGGCGGCGAGTGGACGCCGCAGGAGTACACCAACCGGCGCATGGTCGAGTTGGCCCGGGAGGGGAACCGCGTCGTCCGGCTGAAGGGCGGCGACCCGTTCGTCTTCGGCCGCGGCGGCGAGGAGGCCGAACACCTCGCGGAGGAGGGAGTCCCCTTCGAGGTCGTCCCCGGCGTCACCTCGGCCATCGCCGGCCCCGCGGTCGCCGGGATCCCGGTGACGCACCGCGACCACGCCTCCTCGGTCTCGTTCGTCACGGGCCACGAGGACCCGACGAAGGAGGAGTCCGCGGTCGACTGGGACGCGCTCGCGGCGACCGGCGGGACGGTCGTCGTGCTGATGGGCGTCGGGAAGCTGCCGGCGTACGCCGCCGCGCTCCGCGACGCCGGCCTCGACGGCGACACCCCCGTCGCGCTCGTCGAGCGCGCGACGTGGCCGGAGATGCGCGTCGCGACCGGCACGCTCGACACGATCGTCGACGTCCGCGACGAGGCGGGGATCGAGCCGCCCGCGATCACCGTGATCGGCGACGTGGCCGCGACCCGCGACCGCGTCGTGACCTTCCTCGAAAACGCCGGCTCGGCGCCGGTTCGGTCGGCGGGCGAGGAGCAGGAAGAAGACGAGTCGGCCGGGGGTGACGGGGCGTGAGCGGCGACGGGAGCCGAAGGCCGCGCGTGGCCGTCTTCCGGCCGGACGACGAGCGGATCGAGGCGGCCGTCGAGCTGCTTCGCTCGCTCGGCGCGGAGCCGGTCCCCGACCCGATGCTCGAAGTCGAGCCGACGGGCGCCGTCCCCGCCTCCGCGCCGCTCGTCGCCCTCACGAGTAAGACGGGGGTCGAACTGGCCGCCGCGGCCGGCTGGGAGCCCGGCGACGCCGACCTCGCGGCGATCGGCCCCGCCACCGCCGCGGCCGCCCGCGAGGCGGGCTGGACGGTCGACGTCGTCCCGGAAGAGTACACCTCGGCCGGGCTTGTCGCGGCGCTCGAACCGCGCGTCGCCGGCGAGCGCGTCGTCGTCGCCCGCTCGGACCACGGCAGCGACGTCCTCCTCGACGGCCTGCGCGAGGCCGGCGCGGACGTGACCGAGACCGTCCTGTACCGGCTCACGCGGCCGACCGGCGCGGGAGACTCCGCGGAGCTGGCCGCGGCCGGCGACCTCGACGCCGTCGCGTTCACCTCCTCGCTCACCGTCGACAACTTCCTCGCGGCGGCCGCGGACCGCGGCGTCGAGGACGCGGCTCGTGCCGGACTCGCGGACGCGGTGGTCGGCGTCATCGGCCCGCCGACCGCGGAGACGGCCGCCGACCGCGGCATCGACGTCGACGTCGTCCCCGACGAGGCGTCGTTCGACGCGCTCGCGACAGCGGTCGTCGACGCGCTCGACGAGACTGCGGCTCGGCACGACTGACGCGCTGGACCCGACGAGGACCGCGACACTCTCCGCCGATCTCCCGCCGAATCTCCTGCGCTGATAACGGACGGGCGACCGCACCGGCGACGCCCGCACGTACTCCTCGGCGCGGATCGCACGTCAACCGGATCGCGTCGGCGACCGGAGCAGTTGGGTATCAAACGAGATATTTAGAGAGTGTAGTTTATACCCCCGTACGTGATAGGGGATGCCATGGAACCGAGCGAGCGCTGGCTGCTGCGGGTCGAGGACGACGTCCTCGTCGTCGAGTTCCCACACGGGACTGGACTGAGCCCCGCGGACGGCGAGTCGCTGCTCGATCGGTGGCGGATCGCGACGGACCCCAACACCGTCAACGCCGTCGTGATCGTCGTGCGGACGAGCCGTCCGTGTTCGGACGCCGGCCGCCGGGCGCTCCGCGAGTCCGCGCAGATCGCGGTCGCCCGCGGCGTCGACCGGTTCGCCGTCGTCGGTCAGCGCTCGAAGCGGCGGTACCTCAAGCGGACCATCGACGTCGAGGGCGTCGACACCGAGGCGTTCAACGACGACGACGCCGCGCTGCGGTGGGCGAAGTGCCCGTCCGCGGCCGCCTCGTCGGTCGAGACCTCCTCGTAGGTCGCGGACCTCCCCGTTTCTCGCGGCGCGAGATCGACGGCGACGAGGCTACGGTCCGGCGACGTCGATGGCGGCCGTCTCCACCACCCGCTCCGCGTGGCGCGTCGCGCGTTCGCGGACGGCGGCGGCGTCGACGCCGACGTGTTCGCCGTCGGCGTAGCGGACCTCGCCGTCGACCATCGTGAACGCCACGTCGTCGCCGTGGGCGGCGTACACTAAGTGCGAGAGCGGGTCGTGTATCGGGGTCGCCCGGGTCAGGTCGGTCGTGATCCCGATCACGTCGGCGCGGTACCCCTCGCGGAGCGCGCCGAGGCGGTCGAAGCCGGCGGCCCGGGCGCCGTGGGTCGTCGCCATCTCCAGCACGGTCGGGGCCGGGAGGCGGGTCGGGTCCCGGGCGTCGACCTTGCCGAGGAGGCTCGCCTGCCGCATCTCGGTAAAGGGGTCGAGGGTGTTGTTACACGGGGGGCCGTCGTTGCCGAGCGCGACCGTGACGCCGCGTTCGAGGTAGTCCTGAACCGGGGCGATCCCCGAGGCGAGCTTCATGTTCGAGGAGGGGCAGTGGGTGACGACCGTGTCGGTCTCGGCGAGCACCTCGCGCTCGCGCTCGTCGGTGTGGACGCAGTGCGCGAGCGTCACGTCCGGTCCCGTCAGCCCGACCTCGTCGAGCCAGAGGACGTTCCGCTTCCCGGTGTCGGCCTCCACCGTCTCGATCTCGTCCTCGTTCTCGCTGGCGTGGGTGTGGATCGTCACGCCGTCGTACCGGTCGGCCAGTTCGCGGCAGCCGCGCAAGCACTCCTCGGTGCAGGTGACGGCGAACCGCGGCGTCACCGCGTACCGGACGCGGCCGTCGGCGGCGCCGTGGTACTCTCGGATCAGGGCCTCGCTCTCCGCGAGCGCGGCGTCGGTCTCTTCGATGAGCCCGTCGGGCGACTCCTTGTCCATCAGCACCTTGCCGAGCCGCGCGCGGATCCCCGTGTCGATCGCGGCCTCGAACGCCTCGTCGGCGTGGTTCACGGAGAGGTGGTCGACGACGGTGGTCGTTCCCGATTCGAGACACTCCAGGTAGCCCAGCTCGGCCGCGGCCCGAGTGGCCTCGGCGTCCATCGCGGCCTCCATCGGGAGCACGGCGTCGAACAGCCAGTCGAGGAGGGCGGCGTCGTCGGCGATCCCCCGGCCCAGCGACTGGACCGAGTGGACGTGGCCGCCGACGAGGCCGGGCGCGACGAGGTCGAACTCGCGGCGCTCGCGGTCGGGGTAGCGGTCGCGGAGGGCGCTCTCCTCGCCGACCGCGGCGATCGTGTTCCCCTCGACGACGACGGCGCCGTCGGGGATGACGGTCTCGGAGTCGGCGACGACGGTTCCGGCGATCAGCATGTCCGTCCGTTCCTGACGGTCGACCGGTAAGAGGCTGTCCCTCGGCGCCACCGCGGTCCCGTCGGTTCGGGACTGTCGGGCGAACAGATGTCGAGCCGGCGGATCAACCCGCCGACAGCGATGTGATATTTAAAAACGAGTGAGTAGACGTGAGAATCGCTTATAAACGGCGGTGCGGTCGGCGCGTGCCGACGAGCGGCCGGAGGCCGCGAGTCGCACGCGCGAGGGACGCCGCGAGCGACCGGAGGGAGCGAGCGGCGAGGCTGGGGAGGCCTGAGGTGCGGTGCGGAGCGGTGCGGGGCGGGACTCAAAGGGGCAGCCGCGAGGCGGGCGCAGGTGACGTAAGCACCGCAACGAGGGAGTGAACGGAGTGAGCGACCGAGTGAGGAGCGCAGCGAGCGTGCGCCCGCCTCGCGGCTGGGGCTTTGGAGGTGTTCGCCGTCGATCGACAGTCACTCATTTATAAGCGAGCGACCGGGGTTTTGGCGGTGTTCGCCGTCGATCGACAGTCACTCATTTATAAGCGAGCGGCTGGGGCTTTGGCGGTGTTCACCGCCGAGCTATGGTCGGCTATTTATAAATAGCTCTTAGAACGACTCGATCCGTCCTATTCTAGTCGACGGTCGCGGAACGCACGGATCACGTCCTGCCGGGCGATGATCCCGACGATCCGTCCGTCCTCGTCGACTACGGGGACGCGGTTAATATCCGGGTCGTCGCCGACGAGCAGGTCCAGCACGTCGTCGACGTCGCTGTCGGGCGTCACCGTCGCCACGTCGGCGCTCATCACCTCGGAGATGGGCCGGTCCGCGTTGCGGAGCATGTCGACGCCGAGGTCGAGGTCGGCCCACGGGCGCTTCACCTGATACGAGAGCGTGTCGACGAACGGCGGGAGCCCGATGGGGATCCACAGCGTCTCGTCCTCGGGCTCGAACAGGTCCACGAGGTCGGACTCGGTGATCACGCCGACCACGCGCTCGTCGTCGTCGACGACGGGGAAGCCGCTGAACTCGTAGCGGGCGAACCGCTTGAACGCCTCGGCGACGTCGTCGTCGGGCGAGACCGTCTTCACGTCCGGTTCCATCAGGTCGCGGGCGGTCAGTGTCATACCGGAGCGTCACGGCGGGAGGCCGTAGGCGTTTCGCCCCGGCGACGCGGCGGGACGCGCGACGCGCTGCTCGCCGACGCAACGGACTTAGGGACCGGGAACGCAGTCGCTCACATGCACCGGAAGGGTCACGTCGGGGCGTCGCTCGTGGTCTACGCTCCGCTCGGGTTCCTCGTCACGGCCCTCGCCTCGATAGAGCTCGGGCTCGTCGGCGCGGCCGGCGTCGCCTCGCTGGCGATGGTCCCCGATCTCGACATGCGCGTCCCCTTCGTCAAACACCGAGGGATCACCCACACCGTCTGGTTCGCGCTGCTCGTCGGCGTCGCATTCGGGATCGCAGGACTAGCGCTCGGCCTCCAAAGCGGCGTCGCCGAGGCGCTGCTGTTCGGCGGCGCCGGGTTCCTGTTCGGCGCCGTCACGATCGTCTCGCACCTCCTCGCCGACGCGCTCACGCCGATGGGGGTCCGGCCGTACGCGCCCGTGCGAGACGACGAGTACACGCTCGACCTGTTCACGGCGGCGAACCCGCTCGCGAACTACGGGCTGTTGGGACTGGGTGGCGTCGTCGTCGGGGTCGCGCTGGTCGCGGGCGAAGCGGTTCCGGTGTAGGCAGGTCACTGATGTGGCGAGACATCCGCACTGACGGCCCGAGACATCCGAGGATTTCGTCGGCGCCGACGCTCCGCGAGCAACGGAAAGAGGTATGGCCGGGGTGGGCTCCGAACCCACGATCTCCGCATGTCCCAGGTCCGAGGCTCGGCGGAGCCACGGGAAGGACGCGGACGCTTCCAAGGCGTCACCGCACCGAATCTCCGAACCCTATGAGTGCGGCGCTATGTCCAGCTAAGCCACCCGGCCTCACCTTTTCGTACCGCGATGAGACTCTTTAACCTTCCCATCCGTCGGGAGGTTGTGAACCGATCGCAGATCGCCGCGGGCGGCCGCTTCCGAAGCGGTTCCGTGTCGCGGAAGCCGCAGCGTCGCGACCGGTTTCGCCGCGCGCTCGCGGCCGACCCAGCGGATTTATGCCGGGCGCGGCGTATCCCGGGCGTATGAGCCTCCCCGAACTGCTCGCGGCGACCGTCGGCGACGAGGACGTCGTCGCCGAGGTGCCGCTGGGCGGCGACGATCGACTCGCGGTCACGCCCACCCGGACCCTCGTCTTCCGCGGCGACGGGCTGCTGTCCGACGAGTCCGTCGACGAGTACGGCCACGACGTCGAGCGGATCGAGGTCTCGACGGGCCGCCGCAAGGCGAAGATCACCCTCGGGTACGGCCTCGACGGCGACGAGACGCTCTCGGTCCCCGCCAAGCGCGTCGACGACGTCCTCCACCCGATTCTCGCGGGAGTCCTCTCGGCGAGCGGCGTCACCGCCACCGGGGAGACGGTCGTGCGCACCTTCCGCTTCTCCGAGCTCACCCTCATCGTCACCAGCGAGCGGCTGGTCAAACACGTCGGCTCGGCCGTCTGGGACCCCGAGTTCGAGGAGTTCCACTACGAGGACCTCACCGGTCTCGACTTCGAGGAGGGGACCGTCGCCACCGCGGTCGTCCTCGTCCACGACGGCCGCTCGGAGCGGTTCAAGGCCCCCAACGAGTCCGCCCGCGCGGTCCGGGAGACGCTCGCCGACGCGGTGTGCTCGTTCCACGGCGTCGAGAGCTTAGAGGAGTTCCGCGTCGCCGCCGCCGAGGCCGAGGAGTCGGCGCCGGACGCGGAGGCGAGCGGAACGACCGACTTCGGCGAGGGGCCCGATCCCCTCTCGGCGTCCCCCGCCGCCGACGCGGAGGCCGACGCCGACGGGCCCGAAACGGAACTGGACGGCGCGACCGCCGCCGATCCGACCGCCGAGTCCGGTCCCGGCTCCGCGGCCGACGACGCCGCCGACCCGGGCGCCGCGGCGTCGCAGTCGGCCGAGTCAACTGCCGAGTCGATCGCCGGGTCGTCGGAAGCCGCCGCCGACGATCCGCTGGGTGCGGACCCCCTCGCAACGGACGCGAGCGTCGACGAAGCGACGGCGGACCCCCTCGACGACGCGACCGCGACGGAGTCCGCGTCGGCCGCCGATGGGATCGAACGGGCGGCCGGAGACGAGTCCGCGTCCGCGGTCGACGCCGAGGCGCTCGCGGCGGACGCGACCGGCGCCGACTCGGCGACGGGGGGCCCAATCGGCGACGCCGACGCCAACGCCGACGGTCCCGTTCCCGGAGACGACGCGTTCGACGGATCGCCGTTCGAGAGCGCCGGCGTCGAGGACGCCGACCTCGCGAGCGAGGTCGCCGCGCTGCGGCGCACCGTCGAGGCGCAGTCCGAGCGCCTCGACCGGCAGTCGGCGCTCATCGAACAGCTGATAGAGGAACTCCGCCGGGGTCGGTGACGGACCGCTTCACCTCCGCGGCCAGATTCCCGGGAGCGGCCGCCCCGATTCTCTCGGCTGAGACTCGCGTCGGATCCGTTATCCGGTCGGCGGCGAACCAACGACCGTGATCAGCGGACTCGGCGCCCGTGTCGGGGCGGTGTTGAGCGACGTCTCGAGCACGGAGGGGCGACTGGCGGTCACCGCCGCCATCGCCCTCGGCACGCTCGCGGTCGGGTGGCTACTGTTACCGAAGGCCGTCCGCGCCGGCGAGCGGACCGCCGCGGGCTGGGTCGAGCGGCTCGTCGACGAACGCTTAGCGGAGTCGACCGAGGGAGCGATCGAGACGCTCCGAGACGGCGTCCCGTCGTCGTTCCTCCTGCGGCTCGCGGTCGGCGTCCTCCAGTTGGGGCTGTTCGCGCTCGCCGGCGTCGCCGTGCTGACGCTGTGGGGGCGGTTCGACGTCGTGGTCGCGGTGTCGCCGGTCGCGGAGAACGCCCTTACGGTCGGCGCGCAGGTCGTCGTCTCGGCGGTGTTGCTCGGCGGCGCCTACGTCGTCAGCGACGTGATCGAGGCGTACGTCGCCGACCTGTCGGCCGACAGCGACCGGATCACCGCCCACCAGGAACAGCTCCTCACCCGGCTCGCGCAGGTCGGCCTGCTCGTGCTCGCCGGCATCACCGTCCTCGGCGTCTGGGGCGTGAACCTCGGCGGCCTCCTCGTCGGCGCGGGCTTCCTCGGGATCGTCCTCGGGATGGCGGCCCGGCAGACGCTCGGGTCGCTCCTCGCCGGCTTCGTGCTGATGTTCTCGCGGCCGTTCGAGATCGGCGACTGGGTGGAGATCGGCGACGAGGAGGGGTTCGTCACCGACATCACGATCATGAACACCCACATGCGCAACTTCGACGGGGAGTACGTCGTGGTGCCGAACGACCTCGTCGCCAACCAGGCGATCACGAACCGGAGCCGCGAGGGCCGCCTCCGTATCCACATGGAGGTGGGGATCGGCTACGACGACGACCCCGACGAGGCGGCCGGGATCGCCGAGGACGTCCTCGCCGGGATCGACACGATCGCGAACAACCCCGAGCCGTACGCGATCCCGTCCGGGTTCGGCGACTCCGCGATCCTCCTCGACCTCCGGTTCTGGATCGATCCCCCGACCCCGCAGGCTCGGTGGCGCTCGAAGGCGACCGCGGTCGAGGAGATCCAAGACCGCTTCGCCGACGCCGGCATCTCGATCCCGTACCCGCAGCGGACCGTCTCCTACCCGCCCGAGACGGCCGAAGCGGACGAGACGGTCGAGCGCGTCGAACGGTCCGGCGAGAACGGCGACGGGCGGCCGCGAGACCGGTCCGTCTGACTCGGATCGACGCGGCGGCTCGTTATCGCTCCGACGGGCCGGTGTAGCCGCTCGGGAGTTCCCTCCCGCGTCCGGTGAACAGCCGCTCGAACCGCTCGATGCGCTCTAACACGTAGCTCAGCGCCACCGTGAGCGAGTCCGCGCCGATCGACAACAGGTGGCGCGCGCCCCTCGTGCGGTCGGCGTGGTAGAAGCTGACCTCTCCCTCCGGATCGGTGTTGCGCTCCGGCATCACCACGAGGTCCTGTCTGCTGGGGTCGTGCCTGAAGACGAGCACGTCAGTGAGCGAGTCCGCGCCGTAGGTGACCACGTCGTGGCAGACCGTCCACTTCGGCGGCGTCTCCTCGGCGAGCGCGTCCGCGTCGACGACGTTCCGCATGGTCGTCGCCGTCGAGACGCCCTTCAGGCCGGACCCGCGTCGCTCCCGAAGCCACGCGAGGATCCGCTCGACGACGTCGCGGAGGCCGTCGGGCCCCGAGAAGCGGCCCGCAGACCGCTCTCGCGGCAGGGATCCCCGCGTCACTTCGGTCCGCTCTCCCATGCGAGTACCCCCGTCCTCATCGTGTTAATAGATACCGGTCGGGGCCCCTTATCGGTCTCGCCGTCGAGCGCACCGGTTCCCGGCTCTACGGCCCCGGTCCTCGACTCACCGATCCCGACCGAATCCGGCCGCGAACGTCGCCTCGTCGACGGAGAGAACGGTCGGCCGGCCGTGCGGGCAGGCGTACGGGCGGTCGCACTCGCCGAGGCGGTCGAGCAGGGCCCGGAGGTCCTCGTCGCCGAGTTCCGAGAAGTCGCCGCGCTTCAGCGACGGGTGACACGCGAGGTCGGCGAGCAGGTCGTCGCGCGCGTCCCGCGAGGCGCCGCGACCCCCCTCCGCGCCCGAGACCGCCGCGAGCGCGTCGCGGAAGGCGTCCGCGTCCGCGGTCCGACCGAACGGCCCGGGGACGGTCCGCAGGCGGCGCGTGCCGCCGCCGAACGCCTCGGTCTCGAAGCCGAGCGCGGCGAGGTCGTCGGCGTGCGCCCGCGCGGCCGCCGCCTCGTCGGTCGACAGCGAGACGGTGGCGGGCGGGTCGAGCGCCGCGGTCGGCACGGGGTCGCCGTCGAACGCCCTCGCCAGCCGCTCGTAGTTCACCCGCTCGTGGGCGGCGTGCCCGTCGATCACGAGCAGTTCGTTATCGGCCTCGACGAGGACGTAGAGGTCGCGGAAGACGCCGATCGGCTCGGCGTCGTCGAAGGTACCGGGGCGCGAGCCGTCACCCGCGCCGACCGGTTCGAGCGCGGCGTCGAGCCCGGTCGCGACGTCCGCGCTCCGCCGGAGGTCCGCGCCCGTGAGCGCGTCCTCGACGACCGACGAGACCGCGTCCGCGACCGCGTCGGCGTCGCGGAGCCCCACCTCCCGCTTCGCCGGGTGGACGTTCGGGTCGACGCGGTCCGGCGGCAGCGAGACGTCGACCGCGGCGACCGGCTCCCGCCCGTCGGGAAGGAGCCGGCCGTACCCCTCGCGCACCGCGGCCGCGAGCCGGTCGTTCCGGACCGGGCGCCCGTTCACGGAGACGCGGACGTGGTCGCGGGTCGAGCGGGTCACGGACGGGTACGCCAGCGCGCCGGCGACGTCGACCGAACTCGACCCCACGTCGACGCTCGCGTCGACGGTCGTCGACCGGCTCGCGGTGTCGCGGTCGTACACGCCGAGGAGGGCGTCCGTGCGGTCGGTCCCGGGCGTCGACAGCGTCGCCGACCCGTCGTGGTCGAGCGAGAACGCGACCGACGGGTTCGCCAGCGCGTAGTCGGCGACGAGCGAGGAGACCCGCGCGAACTCCGCGCTCGCGCCCGCGAGCGACTCCCGGCGGGCCGGTCGCGTCTCGAAGAGGTCCTCGACGACGACCGTCGTCCCCCGGGCGCGGCCCGCGGGCTCGACGTCGACGTGCTGCCCGCCGCGGGGCCGCTCCGCGCGTTCTGCGTCTCCCGCGGTCCCGTCGACGACGATGCGCGTGCCGACCCCGTCGCCGGGGCTCGTCACGAGTTCGAGCCGGGCGGCCTCCGCGATCGCCGCGAGCGCCTCGCCGCGGAAGCCGAGCGACTCGACCCCGACCGGGTCGCCGTCGGGCGCTAACTTGCTCGTCGCGTGCCGCTCGACGGCACGGGCCGCGTCCGCGCGGCCCATCCCGCGGCCGTCGTCCGCGACGCGGATCCGGTCGGTGCCGTCGCCGTCGACGGCGACCTCGATCCGGGAGGCGCCGGCGTCGAGCGCGTTGTCGACGAGTTCGCCGACGACCCGCGCGGGCCGCGTGACGACCTCGCCGGCCGCGATCCGGTCGACCGTCTCCCGGTCGAGCCGCCGGACGCGACTCTCGCCGTCGGCTGAATCGTCGGCATCGGGCGCACCGCGACCGGCCTCTCGCTCACCCGTCATCATCGACCTTCGACTGGAGGTTGTGGAGGGCGTTCAGCGCCTCGATCGGCGTCATCCGGGCGAGGTCGAGGTCGCGGAGCGCCGCTGCGAGGCCCGGGGGCGCGCCGGCGGCTTCCCCTTCGGCGTCGTTCGTCGGCGGAGCCGTCTCGCTCGAGCCGTCGCCCGCCTCCGGCCCGTCCCGGTCCCGCTCGTCCGACGCCTCTTCCGCGGGGAACTCCTCCAGGGACGCGTCGCCGTCGCGGTCCGCGTCGTCCGGCTCTTCTCCGTCCGTCACCTCCTCCTGACTGGCCTCGGCCCCGCTCGCCGACCGCTCGCGGTCCGCCTCCTCCGCGGCGACGAGGTCGCGGGCGCGGTCGACGACCGGACCGGGGACGCCGGCGAGCTCAGCGACCTCGACGCCGTACGAGGAGGAGGAGGCGCCGGGGACGACCCGGTGGAGGAAGGTCACGTCGCCGTCCTCGCGAGTGGCGGTGAAGTGGAGGTTGAAGACGCGCTCGCGCTCGTCGGCGAGGTCCGTGAGACCGTGGTAGTGCGTGGCGAAGAGGGCGGTCGCGCCGAGCTCGTCGTGGAGGAACTCGGCGGCCGCACGGGCGATGGCCCGCCCGTCGGTGGTGGCGGTGCCGCGGCCGACCTCGTCGAGGAGGACGAGCGAGTCGGCGCCCGCGTCGTGGAGTATCTCCGTCAGCTCGCTCATCTCGCGCATGAACGTCGACTGGCCGCCGGCGATGTCGTCGGAGGCGCCGACGCGGGTGAACAGCCGGTCGAAGACGGGGAGCGAGGCGGCCTGGGCAGGGACGAACGACCCGGTCTGCGCGAGCACGACCGCGAGCGCGACCGACCGCATGTACGTCGACTTCCCGCTCATGTTCGGCCCCGTGATCACGGCGACCGAGCCGCGCGGGAGGTCGGCGTCGTTCGGGACGAACGACTCCTCGGCCCGCTCGACGACCGGGTGTCTGCCGCCCTCGATCTCGATGCCGGCGGCGGGGTCCCCGGCGGTGGCGGATTCGCCGTCGCCCGCGTGCGCGGCGTCCTCGCGCAGTTCGGGCCTGACGTAGTCGCGTTCGACCGCGACCGCGGCGAGCGAGGTCAGCGCGTCGAGCTCGGCGAGCGCGTCGGCGAGGTCCTGAATCCGCTCGGTCTCGCTCGCGACGCGCTCCCGGACGTCGACGAACAGCTCGTACTCCATGGCGTCCGCGCGCTCGGCGGCGCCGACGATCTCCTCCTCCCGCTCCTTCAGCTCCGGGGTGACGTAGCGCTCGCTGTTCTTCAGCGTCTGTCGGCGCCGGTAGTCGTCGGGGACTCGGTCGAGGTTCGCGTCGGTCACCTCGATGTAGTAGCCGTGGACCTGGTTGTGACCGACCGACAGCGAGTCGATCCCGGTGCGCTCGCGCTCGCTCGCCTCCAACTCCGCGACCCACTCGCGACCCTCGCGCTCGGTGGTGCGCAGGTCGTCGAGGTCGTCGTCGAACCCCTCGCGGATCACCCCGCCCTCGGTGATCTCCTGCGGCGGGTCGGTCGCGATCGCGCCGTCGATCAGCTCGCGGACCGCGGTCAGCTCGTTGAGCCGGTCGCGGAGGTCGCTGAGGTGGTCGGTGCGGGGGAGCGACGCGTCCGCGTCGTCGTCGCCGGCCGCCCCATCTGCTCCCTCGGTGCCCGCCAGCGTCGCCTTCAGTTCGGGCACGACCGCGAGCGTCTGATGGAGCGAGCGCAGGTCGCGGGCGTCCGCCCGCCCCCGCGAGACGCGGCTCACCAGGCGTTCGAGGTCGTAGGCGGTCGCGAGCGCGTCGGCGACCCCCTCTCGGGCGAGGCTCCGGTCCGCGAGCTCGCCGACCGCGTCGTGGCGGCTCCGGATCGCGTCGGCGCCGACGAGCGGGCGCCGGAGCCAGCGCTCCAAGCAGCGGCGGCCGAGCGCGCAGTTCGTCTCGTCGAGGACGTCGAACAGCGTGTCGCTCGCGCCCAGCCCGCGGTTCTCGAACAGCTCCAGGCTGCGCTGGGCGGCGGCGTCGAGCCGGAGCCGGTCGCGGGGGTCGTACCGTCGGATTCTGGTGACGTACGCGAGCGGTCCGTCGTCGCCCTGCGTGTACTCGGCGTACGCGAGCACGGCGCCGGCCGCCCGCAGCTCCGCGTCGGACTCGAAGCGGCGGTCGGGCGCCGGGAGGTACGGCTCCAGCCGCTCGGTCGCGGTCCGGCGGTCGAAGGCGCCCGCGTCGTAGTCGTGGGTCGTCCAGCCGCGCTCGGCGTCGGCGGGGTCGAACTCGGGCGCGTCGGGGCCCGAGATGAGCTCCGCCGGCGCGATCCGGTCCAGCTCGCCCGCGACCGCGTCCCGGTCGCCCGACGTGACGAGGCACTCGCCGGTCGAGACGTCGACGGCGGCGAGGCCAACGGTCCCGGGAAGGGCGTCGGACCCCTCGTCGCCCCCGTCGGCCTCGGCCGCGACCGCCGCGACGTAGTTCGTCGTTCCCGATTCGAGGAGGTCGTCCTCGACGACAGTGCCGGGCGTGATCACCTCGGTGACCGCGCGGTCGACGAGGCCGGACGCCTGCTCGGCGTCCTCGACCTGATCGCCGAGCGCGACGCGGTAGCCCGCGTCGAGCAGCGATTCGAGGTAGGGCGCGGCGTTGTCGATGGGGATCCCGGCCATCGGGTAGTCGCCGGTCGAGTCGGACCGCTCCGTCAGCGTCACCTCGCAGACGCGGGCGACGGTCTCGGCCGCCTCGCAGAACGCCTCGTAGAAGTCGCCGACCTGGAACAAGACGAGCGCGTCCTCGTGGGCGGCACACAGGTCGGCGTACTGCGAGAGCATCGGCGTGAGCTCCTCGCGGGCGGCCGCGATCCCGGGCGGCAGCCCGGTCGCCGTCTCTCGGTCCGCCGGTTCCATACCCCGTACCCGGGCGGCCGCGGGCATAAACGGTGCGGAGAGCAGTAGGGCGACGCGGGGGCGCCCTCGCCGGCGGCGAGAGCCTTACGGTCCTCCGCCTCCGAATACGGCCGTGACGAACCGAACGATCGTCGTGGGGCTCGCCGGAGCGTTCGTCGGCATGACGGCGCTGCTCCTGATCGGCGGGGTCGTCCTCCACCCGATCGCGCTGGCGCTCGCGGTGCCGTTCGGCGCCGTCTCCTACTTCCTCTGGTACCACGCCAGCGGGCGCCTCCACGACCAAGCGCGGCGGTCGGCCGAGCAGGCGGGGCCGACGGAGCGCGAACGGGCCAGACAGCGCGCTCGCGCCGAGGCCAACCGGGAGCGCGCGTACCGCGCCGCCGGCACCGACGGCGGTCGAGGCGCGGCTGAGGGACGGCGAGCTGGGGGCCGCGGGAGGGGCGGAGCGAGCGGACCGGGAGGTCCCGGTGGAACCGGGGGCAGAGACCCCCGCGACCGCGCGCCGGCGGCCGACCGGATGAGCGAGCGGGAGGCGTACGAGACGCTCGGGCTCGATCGGACGGCCGACAGCGAGGCGGTCCGCCGGCGGTACCGCGAGCGCGCGAAGCGGCTCCACCCGGACGGCGAGGACGGCGACGAGGAGGGGTTCAAGCGGCTCAACGAGGCGTACGAGGTTCTAAAGAGCTGATCGACGGTTCGCTGCCTGTCGCCGGCTCTCACTCCGCGTCGACGGCGGCGGCGACCGCCCGCTCGGCCTCGTCGAGTTCGGACTGCGTGTTGACGTTCGTGAAGGTGCGCTCGGTCGTCAGCGACCGGATCGCTTCGTCGTCGAGGACGACTTCCTCCAGTCGGTCCACCATCGCGAGCACCTTCCGGTCGCCGCGGTCGAGCGCGCGGTCGCAGGCGGCCGCGGCCGGCTCGGTCGCGTAGACGGCCTGCGTCGTCTGGTACCAGCGGTCGTCGAGCCGCGGGACCGCGGCCTCGACCCCCGGCTCCGCCGCCTGCTCGCGCAGGGAGGCGAGGAACGACGGATCGACGAACGGCATGTCGCAGGCGACGACGGCGGCGTACGGGTCGGTCGCCGCCCGACAGGCGTTCCGGATCCCGGCGAGCGGTCCGAGGTCCGGTTCCTCGTCGAGCGCCCAGCGGACGGGGAGCGGGAGACCCGACAGGGCCTCCGTGATCGCATTCCGTTGGTCGGGGCGGCAGTTGACGACGAGTTCGTCGACGACCGGGTCACCGCCGCTCGCGCGGTCGGCGCCGGGCGGGACCGGGTCGTCGGTCCCCGCGAGCCGGTCCGCGACGCGGCGGATCATCGGGACGCCGGCGATCGGCGCGACGGCCTTGTCGGCGTCGCCGAAGCGCGTCGAGCGGCCGCCCGCGAGGATGGCTCCGGTGGTCACGCCAGCGGCTTGGACGGCGGGGGACTTCGCGGTTGCGGTGGCGCCGCGCGCGGCGAGCGGACGGGCCGCGAACGCGGGTTTCGCCCGGTCCATCCGCCCGAAAGCGACCCGTTAAGTGGCCGGCGACCCATCGATCCGATATGGCTGAGGCCACCGATCTGGAGGAGCTGAAGCGGGGGACCGAGCTGGTCAAGCGCGGCTTCGCGCAGATGCAGAAGGGCGGCGTGATCATGGACGTCGTCAACCGCGAACAGGCCCGCATCGCGGAGGACGCCGGCGCGGTCGCCGTGATGGTGCTCGAACACGTCCCGGCGGACATCCGCAAGCGCGGCGGCGTCGCGCGGATGCCCGACCCCGAGCGCGTCCCCGAGGTCATCGACGAGGTGTCGATCCCGGTGATGGGGAAATCGCGGATCGGCCACCGGAAGGAGGCGGAGATCTTAGAGTCGCTCGGCGTCGACATGATCGACGAGTCGGAGGTGCTGACGCCCGCCGACGACGAGTACCACACCGACAAGCGCGACTTCACCTCGCCGTTCGTCTGCGGCGCCCGGAACCTCCCCGAGGCGCTCCGCCGCATCCGCGAGGGCGCGGCGATGATCCGGACGAAGGGCGAGGCCGGCACGGGCGACGTGAACCAGGCCGTCAAACACCAGCGCACCATCAAGAACCAGATCCGGACGCTCACCGGTCTCAACTACGAGGAGCGCGAGAAGTGGGCCCGCGAACACGGCGCCCCGCGCGACCTCGTCCACGAGACCGCCGAGGCCGAGCGGCTCCCGGTCGTCAACTTCGCGGCCGGCGGCATCGCGACGCCCGCCGACGCCGCCTTGATGATGTACCACGGCTGCGACGGCATCTTCGTCGGCTCCGGCATCTTCGGCGCGGAGGACCCCGAGGCGATGGGCACCGCCATCGTCGAGGCCGTCAACAACTGGGACGACCCCGACGAGCTCGCCCGGATCGCGAGCGGCACGGGCAAGGGGATGAAGGGCCAGTCCAACGAGGACATGGAAGAAGAAGAGAAGCTCCAGGGCCGCGGCGTTTAAATAGGTCTTTTCGACAGCGCGGCGACTTCTTATAAATAGAACTGCGGTGGCGCGTGCCGACGAGCAGCCGTCAGGCTGCGAGTCGCACGCGCGAGGGACGCCGCGAGCGACCGCAGGGAGCGAGCGGCGAGGTTGGGGAGGCGTGAGGTGCGGTGCTGTGCGGTGGTGGGTG
Organism: Halorubrum sp. Atlit-26R; assembly: GCF_003666015.1. Lineage (GTDB taxonomy): Archaea > Halobacteriota > Halobacteria > Halobacteriales > Haloferacaceae > Halorubrum. The sequence continues at coordinate 225,517 of NZ_QPLT01000003.1, read as the reverse complement.
GGACTCAAAGGGGCAGCCGGGAGGTCGGCGCAGGCGACGTAAGCACCGCAGGGAGCGAACGGAGTGAGCGACCGAGGAGCGCAGCGAGCGTGCGCCGACCTCCCGGCTGGGGCTTTGGAGGCGGTCACCGCAGAGCGAGAGATCACGTACAGTCGAGCGGCTGGGGCTTTGGAGGTGTTCGGCACCGATCTACAGTCAACGATGTATAAACGAGCGACTGCGCTTATCGAGACTCGTTCGTTCGCATCGAGAGTCGACTACTGATCATCCCGACCGCGTACCCGACCAAGCCGATCACGACCGCGAACAGCAGCCCATATTTAAACCCGTACTCGATCCCGCCGAGCAACTCCGCGCGCGCTGACTCGTACCCGTATCCCAGCATTCGCGGGTGGTTGTACCGGGTTGACTCCGCCCAGCGACCGGTGAGGGAGCCGACGAGCGGCGGGAGCGCGAACCACCAGAGTCCGACGAGCCACAGCGAGCCGACGGCCGGGACCAGACCCGCACTCCCGAATCCCGCCGCGACGGCGATCCCGAGCGCCAGCGCGATCCACCACAGGGAGAGCCCGACGTCCAGACCGAGCGCGAACCCGAGGGAGGCGAGCAGGAGGAGGCCGACCACCGTCAGCGCGAGGAGCTCCCTCGCCGTCGACTCTCCGACGATGTGCGGGGAGGCGCGCACACTTTCGAGGACCATGCCCGGCAGGTGCGTCGCCGCGCGCAAAATCCGTTTCGGGGCTCGGGAGTCAGCCGGGCCACAGCGAGGGTGGTCGACGAACTCGACGAGAGAGAGTCACCGCTCGTCGTCGTCGTACACCCACGCCCCGACGACCTCCTCGTCACCGTCGCGACGCCAGCGGACCGTCACGACGTCCGGGAACCGGATCGGAATCCGTACCGCTTCCCCGTCGATCGCGTCGTCCGGCCCGAGGTCGTCGTCCAACTCGGCCCACGCGAGGGTGTCGGACTCGCCCGCCTCGTAATCGGTGCTGACGTTGGTGACGAACACGTCTCCCGCGCGGAGCCGCTCCGTCCCGCCGGTGTGTTCGATGATCAGTCCGCTCGCCACGTCGTCCGCGCCCCGGTACTCGAACGCGAAGCAGGCGAGCTCCTCGCAGTCCGTCAGTTCACGGTACCAGATGCCGCCGAACCCGACCGCGCCCGCGCCGAGGAGGATGACGGCCCGCCGCTTGGGGGACATAGACAGGACCGCGTCGCGGCGATACATAGGCGTTTGGCTGGGCTATCGTCTTTTATAAATAGCTGACAGTGAATCGACGGCGGACACTGCCAAAGCCCAGTCGCTCACTTATAAATAACCGACTGTAGATCGGCGGCGGACACCTCCAAAGCCCAGTCGCTCGCTTATAAATAATCGACTGTAGATCGGCGGCGGACACCACCAAAGCCCCAGTCGCTCGCTTATAAATAACCGACTGTAGATCGGCGGCGGACACCTCCAAAGCCCCAGTCGCGAGGCGGGCGCACGCTCGCTGCGCTCCTCACTCGGTCGCTCACTTCGTTCGCTCCCTCGTTGCGGTGCTTACGTCGCCTGCGACCGCCTCGCGACTGCCCCTTTGAGTCCCCACCCCGCACCGCTCCGCACCGCACCTCACGCCTCCCCAGCCTCGTCGGTGGCCCTCCGCTTCGCTCCGGGCCACCGACTCCCTCGCGGTCGGCTCGCGCCCTCCGGGCGCTCGCTGGCGCGCCGGTCTGTTTATAACTGAGACGAGAGTACTACCGGTCCGATTCCTTCCGCCTCAGTTCCGCAGCGCCTCGACCGGGCGCTCGTTGGCCGCCTTCCACGCGGGGTACGCGCCGCTGACGATCCCCACGCCGACGCCGAACACGAGCGCGAGCAGGAGGTAGTAGCCGTTCGTCGGGTCGAGCACGAGCGCGGCGTCGACGGCGGGCGTCGCGACGACGAGGCCGGCGACGAGCAGGACGGTGAGCAGCGTGCCGGCCGCGGCGCCGGCCGCGCCGATCAGCCCGGCCTCCGCGAGCAGGACGCGGAGGACGTCGCGGCGCGCGACGCCGACCGCGCGCATCACGCCGATCTCCTGCCGGCGCTCGACGGTGCTCATCAGCATCACGTTGAGGATCGAGACGCCGGCGACGACGAGGGAGATGGCGCCGAGCCCGAGCAGGAACGTCGAGAGCAGGTCGAAGAACTCGTTGATCTCGTCGACGAGCGCGGCCAACTCGAACAGCTCCACCCGGTCCTGTCGCGCGTTCACCGCCTCGCGGATCGCGTCGGCCGCGGCGCGCGCCTCGGCGCCCGAGTCGGAGACGACGAGCGCCTGCGCGTAGCCGTCGGCCGAGAACGCCGACTCCGGGAGGAAGACGGCGTCGTCGGGCGCCACCGGGCTGAACGTCTGGCTCTCGACCAGCACCGCGATCACCCGCACCTGCGAGCCCGCGATCTCGACGGTGTCGCCCGCGCCGGCGCCGAGGTCCTCCGCGATCCCCGCGCCGAGGATCGCGCCCTGCCGGTGGCGCTCGGGGAGCCGGCCCTCGGCGGCCTCGTACGCCAGTGCCGGCTCCTCGATCCCGTACACCGTCGCGAACGTCTGGTCACCCTGCCGCGCGACCGTGGCGCTGTCGGAGTACAGCGGGACGACGGCGGGCTCGCCGACCGCGCGCCGGATCGAGGCGACGTCCGCGTCCGACAGCGACTCCACGCCCGCGTCGTTGTTCGGCGAGACGACGACCTGCGTGCCGATGTCGCCGATGGCGTCGTCGGCGCCCAGCGCAAGCACGTTCCCGAAGATGCCGAGCGCCGCGACCGCGAGCACGCCGATACAGACGCCCAGCACCGCCAGCACCGTCCGTACCCGGTTCCGGCGCAGGTTCCGCGACGCCATCGACACCGCGGGGCGCCAGCCCCGGAGCCACCCGCCGAGCCCGCTCGCCTCTCGTCCGTCGCCGTCGCTCATCGGTCGTCCCCCGTCTCGCCCTCCGGCGGCCCGTCGGTCGGCAGTCCGCCGGTCATCACGCCGTCGGTGAGGTCGACGACGCGGTCCGCGTACTCCTCGACCAGCGGGTCGTGGGTGACCGCGATGACGGCGACGCCCTCCGACTTCACGCGCTCGAACTCCGCGAGGATCGACTCGCCGGTCTCCGTGTCGAGGTTCCCCGTCGGCTCGTCCGCGAGCAGCACGGCCGGCTCGTTGATCAGCGCGCGGGCGATGGCGACGCGCTGTTTCTGCCCGCCGGAGAGCTCGCTCGGCTCGTGGTCGAGCCGATCGCCGAGCCCGAACCGGGCGAGCAGGTCGGCGGCCTGGCCGCTCGCGTCGCCGGCGTCGAACGCGGTCGGCATCGCGACGTTCTCGACCGCGGTCAGCGTCGGCAGCAGGTGGAAGTCCTGGAAGACGAACCCGATCGACTCCTTGCGCGCCCGCGTCCGCTCCGCGACGGAGAGGTTCGTCACGTCGACGCCGTCGAGCAGCCGCTGGCCCGCGGTCGGGTCGTCGAGCAGCCCGAGGACGTTCAGCAGCGTCGACTTCCCCGAGCCGCTGGGACCCACCACGGCGACGAACTCGCCGGGCCGGACCGCGAAGTCGACGTCGTCGAGCGCGACGACCGGCTCGCCGCCGCCGCTCGGGTAGCGCTTGACGACGTCCCGGAGCTCGACGGCGTAGTCGCCGCCCGCCGCAGTATCGCGCGTGCGGTCGGGAGCGGCCTCGATGTCGCGGGCCTCGACATCGGGAGCCTCGACGTCGCGGGCCTCGACGTCGGGGACTGCGTCGCCGCTCACGGCGCCGACCCGTCGCGTCGCCGCCCCGTCGACCCGCCGATCCGTCCGGTCCTGACCGCGAGGCCGACCGCGCCGGCGAGGCCGACGAGCGCGATCCCGCTCGCGACCGCGCCCGCGGCGCCCACGCCGCCGACGCCGATCCGGCCGAGCGTGCCCCCAGCCTCCCCGTCGTCGTCGGGTTCGGGCGCCGCCACCGTCAGCGTCTCCGTGTACCGGACGCCGCGCTCGGTGTAGGCGACGCGGATCGGGATCTCGTCGGCGACCGAGGCGTTCACCGCGGTCGGCAGGTCGAACCCGACGAAGTCGCTCGCGCCGAGCGTCCCGACGAAGTACTCGCCGCCCGCCGGCGTCGGCTCGACGCCGGGCGCGTCGCCGACCGAGACCACCGCGCCCGTCATCTCGCCGCTCCCCGCGTTGCCGAGGTTCGCGTCGACGACGACCGCGCCGTCCGCGGTCTCCCGCACCGTCGCGTCCGTTACGGTCGGCGTCGCCTCGCGGACCGGGTACGTCACCGTCGACTCCGCGGCGCGGTCGGCGCCGCGCTCGTTCCGCTGGTCCGTGTCGGCGCGGAACGCCGCGGTGACCGTCACGTCCGACCGCCGGTCGAGCGGCCCGAGGTCGACGATCACCCGCCGCTCCTCGCCGGGCGCGACGTCCTCGACGACGAACGGGCCGACGTCGACGGTCTCGTCGGAGGCGGTGTCGCCGCCGTCGCCGGACCCGTCCGCGCCGTCGCCGCCGTCGACCGCGGTCCCGACCGCTCGGAGGCTGACGCGGTCGGCGGTCGTGGTGCCGGTGTTGACCACCGTCACCTCGACGGGCGAGTCGGCGATCGGCGGCGACTCGCCCTGTCCGCCGCCGTCGCCGGTGTCGAGCCCGCCGCCGCCGCCGAAGATGCCCTGGATGCCGCCGACGCCGAGGTCGCCGGCCGACGTCTCGCTCCCGTCGTCGGTCCGGAGGTCCTCGGGGTCGAGCGCGCGAGTCCGGAGGTCGAGCGCGACCTGGGTCGGGCGCACCTCGATCACCGCCTCGCGGCTGACGGTCACGAACTCGCCGCTCGTCGACTGGTTCGCCACCGCCTCGACGGTGAGCCGCTTCGCGCCCGGCTCCTCGAACGCCGTCCACAGCGTCGCGTCGAGGGAGTCGCCAGCCGAGAGGGCGCCGACGCCGGAGACGCTGTCGAGCACGTCGCCGTCGGCGTTCCGGACGCGGACCTCGGTGACGTTCGCCGCCGCGTCGCTACCTCCGGAGTTCGAGACCGTGACGTTCAGGGCCGTCCGCTCGCCCACGGTCGGGTCGCTCGGCGACGCCCCGACCTCGCCGACGGTGATCCGCGCGTCCGGTACCGCCGCCGCCCCGCCGATCGCGAAGGCCCCGCCGACGGCCGCGAGCAGCGCCAGCGCGGCAAGCAGCGCGGCTGTGGTTCTTGTGTGCGTCAATGTCATATCTCCTAAGCGACCGCCGTGGATATATCCGTCGGCGGCGGAAGCGGGCCCGTGGCGCCGATTCCCGAGAGGGACCGGACGGCGCGTCTCGACGGCGACCGCGGCGCCGGAGCCCGCGCGCGACGGCCGCCGGGTCGCTCCGAGACGTACCGGTTACGGACCCTTTTTCAACGGCCCGACGTAAGGAAGGGTAATGAGCGAACGCGACACCGCGCGAGCGGGTGATCGGCGATGATGGGAAACAACGACCAGCAGGCGTACGACCGCGGCACGTCGCTGTTCTCGCCCGACGGGCGCATCTACCAGGTCGAGTACGCCCGCGAGGCGGTCTCGCGCGGCGCGCCGAGCGTCGGCGTCCGGACGACGGACGGCGTCGTCTTCGTCGCGATGTCTCGCCCCTCCTCGTCGCTGATGGAGGCCGAGAGCATCGAGAAGCTCCACAAGCTCGACGACCACGTCGGCACCGCGAGCGCGGGCCACGTCGCCGACGCCCGCCAGCTGATCGACCTCGCGCGCCGCCAGTCGCAGGGGAACCGCCTGCGCTACGGCGAGCCGGTCGGCGTCGAGACGCTGACGAAGTTCGTCACCGACCACATCCAAGAGAACACGCAGCGCGGCGGCACGCGCCCCTACGGCGCCGCGCTCCTCATCGGCGGCATCGACGACGGCGAGCCGCGCCTGTTCGCCGCCGACCCCTCGGGCACGCCCAACGAGTGGAAGGCGACCGTCATCGGCGGCGGCCGGCAGGAGATCCAGGGCCACCTCGAAGACGAGTGGACCGACGACCTCTCGCTTTCGGACGGCATCGAGCTCGCCGTCGCGGCGCTGGCCGCCCACGACGACGAGTTCGAGCCCTCGGACCTCGCGGTCGCGACCGTGACCGAGGCCGACGGCTTCCGGACGGTCCCGGTCGAGGAGGTCGAGGCCGCGTTCGAGGCGGCGGGCCTCGCCGCGGACGGCGAGGAGGACGGTGAGACCGACGCGGACGAGACTGACGCGGACGGCACCGACGCGGACGACACCGACGCGGGCGCCGGCGAGTAGCGGCCCCGCCCAGACGCCCTCGACCGGCTAACGGTCGGCGTTCGTCGGCCGAGTGCGCGGAATTGTATACCTCACACACAACACTTTTAGCGCCGGGACGCCATACGTACACTGTAAAATGCCCGATTCGATGTCCGAACAGCTCCAACGGGACATGGAGTGCGAGGGGTTACTCGAGTGTTTCCACGGCCTGAAGCAGTTGGACAAGGACTGCTACCAGACGCTCGTATCGGCCGACGAGGCGCTCACGATCGACGAGGTCGCCGAGCGCGTCGACCGGGAACGCTCCACCGCCTACCGCGCGGTTCAGCGGCTCCTCAAGGCCGGCTTCATCCAGAAAGAACAGATCAACTACGAGCAGGGTGGCTACTACCACGTGTACATGCCGACGGACCCGTCGCAGATCGCAGACGACATGCAGCGGCTGCTCAACGACTGGTACGCGAAGATGGGACAGCTCATCGGCGAGTTCGAGGACAAGTACGAGCAGCCCGAGCGCGCCACCGTCAAGAACTGACCGAGCGCCCGACCGAGCTACCCCAGCGGCCGACCGAACCAACCCAGCGGCCGACCGTTCGGTCGTGACGCGGCCCGACGCGCGGAACTCGGCGTGCGAGCGGTCGGTGTCGGTGTCGGTATCGCGTCGTTTCTTCGGTGGAGAAGTCGGCTACCGGTCAGACTCTCGTTCCGGCGGTCGGTGCGATTCGGACGGCGTCGCGCGCGGCTCTCCGTTTCCGGTCGCAGTACCGCTTCGAGCGGTTCCTCGCGGTCCGGACAGATCTCTTCAGCGGGCGCGTGTGCGGTTTACCCACAGCTTTCGAAGACGAGTGTGACGGGGAAAACCGGGGGAGGGGAGTGACGCGGCGCCGACGCTCAGAACGTGAACACGTGGTCGGCCTCGTCGGCCGCTTCGAGGAACGTGACCGCGCCGGCGAACTGCGTCGTCAGGTCGTCGTCGATGGCGTCCTGCTCCCACTGGAGCATGTCCAGCGTGGTCGTACACGCGACCGAGGTGACCGCCTCACCGCCGTCGGCGATCAGCTGGTCGAGCATGTCGTAGGGGTTCGGCATCCCCTCGTCGAGGAGCGGCTGGACCGAAGAGAGGTCCTTCTCGCCCTCCAGCAGGTGCGTCAGCCCGTCGAAGGTGAAGTAGAGGAACACGTCCGTGTCCATCGTCAGCGCGACGTGGCCGAGGTTGGTCGCCATCGCGAGGTTCTTCGGGTCGTCGTCGGAGATGATGATGCCGATTTCGTCCATGCTCACTCCTCCTTACGGACGTAGTGGGTGTACACGTCGTCGCCCTCCTCCTGTTCGAGGAGCGTGACGCCGTCGGTACCGGTCGCCCATCCGTCGATGTCGCTCACGCTGCCGGGGTCGGTCGCGACGACCTCCAACACCTCACCGGGGGCGAGGTCGTCTATCGCGCCCTTCGTCTTCACGATGGGCATCGGGCAGCTCAGTCCTTTCACGTCCAGGGTCTCCGCGATGTCGAGTTCTGTGCTCATGGGTCAGTTGTTTGTACGCAACAGACAATACTATCTGTGGTGGTTTTAATCTTGCGCATCTAAATCAATACTAGGTAGAACCGCCGCGGCGACCGACGTCGGATCGGTCGGCCCCGGCGCCGATGGCGGCACTTACGGTCGTCGGGGCCGAAGCGGGTCCCATGGCGACGACCGTTCGGGTTCGCTGTACCGACTGCGCGTACGAGGAGTCGTTCGACTCGCTCCGCCGGGCGCGGACCGCGCTCGACGAGCACGAGCGCGCGACGGGCCACGCCGTCGACTGGGAGATCGGCGGGCTCTCTTCCGGGGTCGAGCGCGCGGGCGACGACGCCGGCGTCTGCGGCCGAGAGGGGTGTGCGAACTCCGACTCGCCGCTGCTCGATCACGACCCGTCCGCCGCCTCGGACCCGATCGACTGAGCCCGTCTGCCTCGTGTATTGTACAACAAAAACAATATTACTGTCGGGGACGAAGGGGTAGGTATGCGTATCGTATTCGCGACGGACCTCTCGGACGCGAACGAGGCGGCGATCGAGCCGCGGACCTGTCTCGACTGCCTCGACAACATCGGCGTTACGGAGGTTCACCTGCTGACGGTCGTCCCGGACAACGTCTCCAGCGGGCTGCCGGGGATGGACGCCGCCACCGACGCCCGCGAGGCGCTCGCCCCGCAGCGGCGCGTGTTCGAGCGCGCGGGGTTCGCCGTGGAGACGCACGTCGCTCGCGGGACCCCGCACCGGCGCATCAACGGCTTGGCCGAGCGCCTCGACGCCGACATGATCGTCGTCGGGTCGCGCGGCGAGGCGCCGCTCCGGAACCGGCTCATCGGCGGAACCGTCCGCAACGTCGCGCGGACGGCGGTCAGACCCCTGCTCGTCGAGCGGATCGAGGAGACGCCCGACGGCCACGCGGTCAAGAAGGAACACCTGTTCCGGGACGTGTTGTACGCGACCGACTTCTCCGAGAACGCGGCGCGCGCGTTCGACTTCTTCCCGGCGCTGACGGGCGCGACGGAGCGCGCGTCCCTGCTCCACGTCGACGGCCCGGGCGACACGGAGTCGATGCGGGACGCCGCGGAGCGGCTGGAGGAACTGGCGACGGACCTCCGCGATCGGACCGGGTTCGACGTCGGGACCAACGTCAGGTCGGGGAACCCGGTCGAGGAGATCACGGCCGAAGAGGAGCGTGTGGGCGCGACGACGACGCTCATCGGCGCGCGCGGGACGAGTCGGCTCCGGCGGCTCCTCCTCGGCAGCACCGCGGAGTCGATCGTCGCGCGCGGGACGAACAACGTCCTGCTCGTCCCGCCCGAAGCGACGCCGTCGCGGTGACGTTGCCGCGGTGACTCGGTGCGGTGACGTTGCCGCGGCGACTCGGTCCGGTGCCAGCGGCCGAGGTTTTTGGCAACGGCGCGTCCAAGACGAGGTGATGACACGCGAGACGATCACGCACCGCGACGGCCACGTGTACGAGTTCGGACCCCAGATGGACCCGGTGTACGAGGCCGCCGACGGCGAGTCGCTGACGGTCGAGACGGTGGACAGTCTGAACGGCGAAATTCAGGCGGACGATGACCTGCTCGACGCGATTCCGGAGGAGGTAAACGCCGCGACGGGACCGATCGCGGTGGCCGGCGCGAGCCCCGGCGACGTCCTCGCGGTGGAGATCGAAGACGTGCGCGTCGCCGAGGACCGCGGCCGCGTGCTCACCGCGCCCGGGTTCGGCCTGCTTCAGGACGACCCCGAGATCGACCACCCCGCGACGCGGATCACCGAGGTCGAGAGCGGCGGTGCGGCCGGCGGTGACGCCGCCGACTCCGGCGCGGAGACGATCGACTTCGAGGGGATCGACGTGCCCATCGAGCCCGTGATCGGGACGATCGGCGTCGCCACGGGCGGCGAGACGGTCTCGACGCTCACGCCCGACGACCACGGCGGCAACCTCGACACGACCGACGTGACCGACGGGACGACCGTCTACTTCCCGGTCTTCCAGGAGGGCGCGATGCTGGCGCTGGGCGACGCGAAGGCCGCGATGGCCGACGGGGAGATGTGCGGGACCGGCGCCGAGATCGCGGTCGCGGTCGACGCGACGCTCTCGGTGATCGAGGATCCCGCGGTCTCGCCGGACCGGCCCCTCCTCGACACCGACGACGCGGTGAAGACGGTCGCGAGCGCCGAGACGATGGAGGAGGCGGTCGAATTGGCGAACGGCGACATGCTGGACCTCTTGGCGCACGACCACGGGTTCTCGCGCACCGACGCGTACCTCTTTTCGAGCCTCGTCGGCGGCTTAGAGGTCAGTCAGGTGGTCGACCCGCAGGTGACGGCGCGGAACGCGGTGCCGAGCGAGTACCTCTCGCTGCCGTTCTGACCGGCAGCCAGCGGGAAATAGGGCGTCAGCGAGACCTCAGCGCTCCGACCGCTCCGCGAACCGCCGCGCGGCGTCGCTCAGGCCGGGATCGGTCGCCGTCTCGCTCTCGTCGGCTTCGACCTCGTCGATGTCGGCGTCCGCGTCGTCCGGCGCGTCGGTACCGGGGTCGGCGCTTCCGCCGTTGGCGGTGACGTCGGCGTCCGCGTCGTCGTCGGCGTCGAGTCCCACACCGTCATCGGGTCGGTCCCCGACTTCGGACGGGTCGGCGTCCGGCGGGTAGTTCAGCTCGGCGGGTGGGACGAAGACGCGCTCGACGGCGCGGACGATCTCGGCGACCTGTTCCTCGTCGAGGCGGTCGGCGTACGCCTCGCGGACGAGGTCCGGGACCGCGTAGGCGTAGCTGCCGCGGCCGGCGTGGCGGATGAGCCCCGCGCGCCGGATCGGTCGGTGGCGGCTGTACGCGTGCCCGGAGTCGCCGTCGCCGCCGGCGTCGATGTGGGCCGCAACGGGGTCGCTGGCGCCCTCGCGGCGGTAGTGGCGGAGCATCCCGCGAGAGAGCTCCGGGAGCGCCTCGATCCGCGAGCGCAGCTCCTCGATGACGGCCTCTCGGGTGCCGAGTTCGATCGCGTCGTCGAACCGGAGCGCGCTCTCGGCGACGTCGTCGCGGGTGACCGGGTCGACGTCGTCGGGCGTGCTCGACTCGGATTCCGGGGCGGGTCCCGCGGCGTCGGCGTCCGCGGCGTCAGCATTCGCGGCGTCGGCGTCCGCGGTGCCACCGTTCGAGTCGTTGGTGTCTGCGGCGCCGCTGTCGTCGACCTCGGCGCCGCCGTCGGCGGCCGAGGCGCCCGACTCGGTTGCGGGCTCGGCACTCGATTCGTCCGCCTCCTGCGCGCGCTTCTCGGTCGCGGCGACCGCCTCGTCGTACGACTTGAGCACGGACTGGTCGCCGCTCTCCGCGTCGTCGCCGTCGCGGGCGCCGTCGGGCCGCCCGGCGTCGGGTCGCTCAGGGACGCCCGCGGCCCGGCCGCCGCCGCGGTACGGTGCCTCTGCCTTGCCCAGCAGCGCCTGCGCGAACTGGTCGGCCATGTCGCTCAGGTCGCGGGCCTCCTCCAGCTCGCGTTCGAGGTCGGCGATCCGCCGGTCCTTCTTCTCTAACTCCTGTTTGAGGTCCGCGATCTCGGACTCGCGGCGCTCCTTCTCGTCGGAGATGGATTCGAGCTCGCCGACGAGGTCGCTGGAGACCGACTTCAGCTCGGGGCGCTCGAAGTCGTCGAGCCCGGGGGTCGCGCCCGCGTCGAACGTCTCCTTGCGGTGGAATTGGATCCGGCGGATCGACTCGTCCCAGTCGGTCATCAGGAACGCCTCGCCGTCGCCTAAGTCTTCCACCGCGCTCGCGTACTTCGAGCCGAGGATGCGCCCGACGACCTTCGTGTCGTTGTCCCACGTGAGCCGGTGCCAGCAGAGCCAGTCGCACTGGGTGATAAAGTCCTTCTTGACGTCCGCGGGGCGCTGGCTGATCCCGACGATGCCGAGCCCGTGTTTCCGGCCGCGTTTCCCCACCTTGATCAGCATCTTGCCCGTCTCGTCCATCCCGCCGCCCTCGGGGATGTACTCGTGGCACTCCTCGATGACGAGCAGGAAGGGCTTCTTCAGCCGCTTCTCCTTCGCGAACAGCTGTTTGACGACTTCGAGGAGGAGCTCGTTGGCGGTCTCCTCTTCGAGGTAGCCGGAGACGTCGAGGATGATCGGAACGTTCTGCTCTAAGGCGAGGTTCGCGAGCTTCTCGGCGTGTTCGGGGGAGACGACGATGTCGCACTCGTCGTCGGCGCCGGCGTGAAGGATTTCGTATTCTTCCTTTAAACCGTAATATTCCCCGTCCGTGTCCACGATGAGAACCGGAAAGCCGCTGTCGAGCAGGTTCTCGATGACGACGGACGCGGTGTTGCTCTTGCCGGACCCGCTTTTTCCCGTAATAAATGACCGGCCGGTGAGCACGTCGACGACCGGGAGTTCGACCGGGGAGCCGGGGTCCGCCGTCGCGTCGCCGCCGATCCCCTCGCTGACGTCCGCGACGTGGATCGTCTCCTCCTCGCTCATACCCGTGAGAGGTGGCGCCCGCCCCATAAACTATCGCCTCGCTCGTCGGCCGGTCGCTCGTCTGCTGGCCGCGCCGGTCGGTCGCGTTGAGCGCGACCGAGCCGCGCTCCGGTGTCCGCAAGACGTATGTCGCCGCCGGGAGTTCAACCGCGCATGGACACCGAGAACACCCTCCTCAACGCGGTGGTCGGCGCTATCGCGTCGGCCCTCCTCTCGTTCACCGGCATCTCACCCCTCCTCGGCGGCGCCGTCGCCGGGTACCTGAACGGCGACGACGGGCTGCGCGTCGGCGCGCTCTCCGGCGCGATCGCGTCGATCCCGATCGTCGGACTGCTGCTGCTCGTGCTGGTGATCCTTCCGTTCTTGGGGCTCTTCGGGTTCCCGCTCGAAGTCGGTCTCGCGGCCGGCGGGGTCGTCTTCGTCGCCGCCCTCATCGTGTTGGGCGGCGTCGCCTACTCCGTGGTACTGAGCGCGCTCGGCGGACTTCTGGGCGTGTACGTGAAAAACGAGCTGTAAGTCGGTCGCTGGTACTTATAAATAATTGATTGCGGATCGGCGGCGGACACCTCCAAAGCCCCAGCCGCTTACTTATAAACGATTACTAGCGGATCGGCGACGAACACCGCCGAAGCCCCAGCCGCTTACTTATAAACGATTACTAGCGGATCGGCGACGAACACCGCCGAAGCCCCAGCCGCGAGGACAGCGCACGCTCGCTGCGCTCCTCACTCGGTCGCTCACTCCGTTCGCTCCCTCGTTCCGGTGCTTGCGTCGCCTGTGCTGTCCTCGCGGCTGCCCCTTCGAGCCCGCCCCACCCAGCACCGCACCTCACACCTCCCCAGCCTCGTCGGCCTCCCTCCGCTTCGCTTCGGTCGGCCGACTCCCTCGCGCGTGCTGCTCGGCCGCAGGGCGGCCTCGCAGGCACGCGCCACCGCACTGTTCATTTATAAAAAAGCGTGTGAGAGTTGCCCCGCGGCTCCGATGGAGACGCCTCAGTGCTCGCCGCCGGTGCCGCGCCGGTCGGAGTCGAGGTCGATGTCGAGGTCGTCGAGCAGTTCCTCGGCCTCCTCGCGCTTCTCCTGGTGGTCTTCGAGGAACTCGCGCATCAGCTCGGCGGCCTGCTCCTTACAGCCGCCGCAGAGGCGCTCGCCGTTGACGCACTCGGAGTAGACTTCCTTCGTCAGCTCGTCGTCGTCGCCCGCGAGCAGGTAGGCGTACAGCTCGTAGACGGGGCACTCGTCGGCCTCGCCGCCCAGTTCGCGCTGCTCCTCGGCGGTGTCGCGGCCCCCCGTTGTAGCGGCCTTCACCTTGTCGTAGCCGTCCTCGGGGTCGTCGAGCAGCGAGATGTGACTCGCCGGGACCGACGAGGACATCTTCCCGCCGGTGAGCCCGGTCATGAACCGGTGGTAGATCGAGGAGGGCTGCCGGAAGCCGAACCCGTCGTGGTCGATCTCGACCTCCCGAGCCAGCGACTCGGCCTCGTCGCGGGTGAGGTCGAAGGCGTCGACGTGGCCCTCGAACACGCGCTTCTCGCCCTCGACCGCCTCGATCAGCGCCTCGAACGCCTCGTCGGTCGCGTTGCGGTCGAAGAAGCGGACGCGGGGGCGGAGGGGCTCCTTCCCGCCGGCCCGGAGCTTGTCCAGCGCGGTCGACTTCGCGGCCGCGAGGTCGACGCTCTCGCGGTCGCTCTCCGGCGGCTCGTAGTCGGCGAGCCACTCGGCGGCGTCCTCGCAGCGCACGTCGGCGTCGGACCCGTCGCCGTCGTCCCCGCTCCCGGCAGCGAGCGCGTCGTAGGCCGCCCGGACGAGCTGTCGCTCCTCGTCGTCGAGTTCGAAGGAGGCGAACGCCTCGGTCACCTTGAAGTAGCGCACCCGGGTCGCGAGGTCCCGAGTGAGCCGGACGTGCGGGTCCTGGTCGGGGCCGACCGGGATGACGGTCGGCTTCGGCTCGTCGACGAGCTGGGGGTAGAGGATGTCCGCGGTCTGGGTGATCACGCTCTGCATGTGCGAGATGTTCGTCTCGCCGTCGAAGCCGTAGATCGCCTCGAACTCCGAGAAGTTCGCCTTCGACCCCAGCTCGAAGCCGAGGTCCTGGACCGCCCGGTTGTCGGACTGCCGGTACAGCTCGCCATCCTCGGCGTCGAAGCCGAGCGCGAGCAGGGAGAGGAGGTAGTTGCGCGCGTGCTCGTCGATCTCGTCCCACGACATGCCGCGCGCCGAGTGGGCTTCGAGGTCGGCGATGAGGCCGAACGCGTCGCCGCCCATCTGCTGGTGCCAGATGATCTCGTCGAACACGAGCTTGTGGCCGATGTGCGGGTCGCCGGTGGGCATGAACCCCGACAGCGCCGCGAACGGCTCGTCGTTCGCCATCGCCTCGGCGACCGCGTCGTACTCGCGGTGCCCGAAGATGACCCCGCGGCGCATCAGGTAGTGCGGGTCGGGCACGTCGTCGTCGACCTCGTCGAACGCCTCGATGCCGAACTCCGCGAACAGGTCCGCGTAGTCCCCGACCGACGCCGACCCCCACGGGTCGAGCGCGACGTCCTCGGTCGGCTCGTCCGCGCGCTCGGTCCCGCCGTCGGTCCGGGGGGGCGCCGACGGCCCGCGGGCGGGGTCGGACTCGCGTCCGTCGCCGCCCGGCGTCGCCCCCTCGGAGGTGTCCTCGTCCATACCACCTCTCCCGTCGGTCGACGCAAAAACCGTTCGCTTGCGCGGGAGCGGTTGGCACGCGTCGGGCGGGGACGGCGGTCCCCGCGTCGGGTCACTCCGCGTGCGCCACCAGCCGCGTCGCGGTCGCCTTCCACCGGATCGAGACCGGATCCCCGGGCGCGAGCCCGAGTCGGTCGATGCTCTCGGCCGTGATCAGCGCGGCGACCGCGACCCCGTCCGAGCCGCCCTCGGCGTCGTCCGCACCGCCCGAGCCCGCCGCCGCTCCGACCGCGATCCGGACCGTCGACACCGTCTCCCCGGGATCGATGCGCGAGATGCGGCCGGGAAGGCGGTTCCGGGCGCTCGTCGCGTCCGGGTCGACCGCGTCGTCCGCGTCGTTGACGGTGACGGCGTCGGCACCGATTCGAACTTGGACCGCGTCGCCGACGGCCACCGTCCCGCGGTCGTCGCCGGAGTCGTCGGCCTCGCCGCCTCCGCCGTGGAGGCCCGAAAGCTCCCCGACCGCGGTGTCGACGACCGCGAGCTCGCCGTCGACGGCGGTCACGGTGCCGTCGAGAACCGTCTCCGGCACGGCCGCGGTCGCCGCGAGGACGGCCTGAAGCCGGTCGTAGCGGTCGAGGAGCGCGCGGCCGGACGGGGCGAGCCGGCTCCCCCCGCCGCCTTCGCCGCCGCGGCGCCGCTCGACGAGCGTCCCGTAGGCCTCCTCTAAGTCCTCGATCCGCGAGAGCGCTCGGGCCCGGGAGCGTCCGAGGTCCGCGGCCGCGCCCGCGACCGATCCCGCCGCGTCGACCGCGCGCAGCAGCGCCGCGTCCCGGCCGTCGAACTCGACGCCGTCCTCGATGAGCGCGGCGCTGCCGCGCCCCGCCGCCGCGTCCGGATCGGGTTCGGTAGGCTCTCCCATGTCCCGCGGTTGCGGCCGGGACGTGTTGGCGTTTTCGACCGACTGTGTCCCGTCGCTTGCCGCGGCACATAACTTATATATGAGACCGACCCGCCGTTGTATCTATGCCGATACAACGACGGAAGTTCGTGGCGGCGCTGGGCGCCGGAGCGGTCGCGAGTACGGCCGGCTGTTCGTCGACGGACGGCGGCAACGGGGACGGAGGCGACGGGGGGAGCGGCGACGGAAGCGGGGGTAACGGAACCGACGGCGGCGAAGGCGCCGAGGAGTCGATCGGCGTCGCCGGCGAGACGCTGACGCTCACGACGACGACGAGCACCTACGACACCGGGCTTCTCGACGAGATCCACACGGACTTCGAGGAGATGTACGGCGTCACCGTCGACGCCGTCGCGCAGGGGACCGGGGCGGCGTTGGAGACCGCCCGCAACGGCGACTCGGACATCGTGATGGTCCACGCCCGCGGACTCGAAGACGAGTTCATGCGGAACGGGTACGGGATCAACCGCCGGGACCTGATGTTCAACGACTTCGTGATCGTCGGGCCCGAAAGCGACCCGGCGGGGATCGAGGGGATGGGATCCGCGACGGAGGCGCTGACGGCGATCGCCGAGGCGCAGGCGCAGTTCGTCTCCCGGGGCGACAACTCCGGGACGCACACGAAGGAGCTGAACCTCTGGGAGGCGGCCGGCACCGAGCCCGGCGGCGACTGGTATCAGGAGACCGGTACCGGGATGGGCGAGGCGCTGAACATCGCCAACCAGCAGGGCGCGTACACGCTGTCGGACCGCGGGACCTACATCTCGCAGCGCTCGGAGATCGACCTGACGATCCTCGTTCAGGGGCCGATCGAGGACGGCCCGGAGATCCTCGCGAACCCGTACGGGGTCATGGCGGTGAACCCCGGCGTCCACGACAACGCCAACTACGACCTCGCGATGGCGTACATTGGCTGGATCACCAGCCCGGAGGTCCAGGAGTCCATCTCGGAGTATCAGGTGAACGGCGAGCAGCTGTTCTTCCCCGAGGCCGTCTCCGAGGACCCGAACTTCCAGCAGTACGTTCCGGAGGGTTGGAGTAGCGAGAGCGACGACGAGTAGCCGTGCCATTCGCAGCGACCGCACAGCTCGGCCCGGCGCTGTTCGACTCGGCCGCGCGCCCGGCGTTCGCCCTGCTCGAATCGACGACCGGCCTCGCGCCGGCGCTCCTTGACGTCTCGTTCAGGGACGGGTACGTCGGGAGCATCATCTTCGTCTCGCTGTACGTGAGCCTCACCGCGGTGGCGCTGAGCACGCTCGTCAGCGTGCCGGCCGCCGTCGCGATCGGGCTCGCCGACTTCCCCGGGAAGGGGTTCGTGAAGTCGGTGGTCAACACCGGGATGGGGTTCCCGAGCGTGGTCGTGGGGTTGGTCGTGCTGTTCGCGGTCTCCAACCAGGGGCCGCTGGGGTCCCTCGAACTGATCTTCACCCGCGAGGCGATGATCATGTCGCAGTTCGTCCTCGCCACGCCCCCGATCACGGCGATCAGCCTCGCGGCCGTGGGCGGCGTGGACGACGGGGTCCGCGACGCCGCCCGCGTCCTCGGCGGGACGCGCGTCGACGTGGCGCTGGTCGTCGTCAAGGAGGCGCGGTACGGGATCGCGACCGCGGTGCTCGCCGGCTTCGGCCGGGCGATCAGCGAGGTTGGGTCGGTGCTCATCGTCGGCGGGAACATCACGAGCGCGTCCGGCATCTCGAAGACGCGCACGCTGACCACCGCGATCCAGCTCGAAGCCCGGCAGGGCCAGTACGAGACCGCAATGGTGCTCGGCGCGGTGCTCGTCGCGCTCGTGTTGACCGTCAACGCGATCGTCGTCCGCTTCGGCGACCGGGGGGTGGCGGGCTGATGCGCCGGGATGCGGGACCGATGCGCCGGGATGCGGGACCGATGCGCCGGGATGCGGGACCGATGCGCCGGGATGCGGGACCGATGCGCCGGGGGGTGACCGACTGATGCTCCGAGCGAGGGGCGTGTCGCGGTCGTACGGCGACGAGCCGGTGTTCCGCGACCTCTCGATCGAGGTCGACGCCGGGGAGGTCGTCGCGGTGATCGGCCCCTCCGGCGTCGGCAAGACGACGCTGCTCCGGACGCTCGCGCTCGCGCTCGAACCCGACGAGGGTGTCGTGACGCTCGACGGGACCGACGCGTGGGCGGTCGACGAGACCGAGCGACTCGCGCTGCGCCGCCGCGTCGGGATGGTGTTCCAGGAGGCGAGCCTCTTCGACGGGACGGTCGCGCGAAACGTCGAGTACGGGCTTCGAGTCCGGCGTTCGTGGAGCGACCGGCTCGCCTCGGTCCTCCGGCTGAACGGCGCCGCCGACGCGGTCGACGAGTCCCTGGAGGTCGTGGGGCTGACCGACAAGGTCGACCAGCCGGCCGAGTCGCTCTCTGGCGGCGAGGCCCAGCGCGTGTCGTTCGCCCGCGCGCTGGCGTACGAGCCGGACGCCCTACTGCTCGACGAGCCCACCTCGGACCTCGACCCGCGGAACACGGCCGTCATCGAGGAGGCGATCGGCGAGGCGAGAGACAGGGGGATCGGCGTCGTCGTGGCGACCCACGACATGCACCAGGCCGAGCGCGTCGCGGACCGCGTCGCGGTGCTGCTCGACGACGGCATCTCGGAGATCGGTCCGACGGAGAAGATCTTCGAGAGTCCGACAGACGAGCGCACCCGGAAGTTCATCTCGGGCGAACTGGTGTACTAATAAATACTGAGGGGTGACGGGAACCGAGTCGGGCCCGGCGATCCGAGATAGGTGATCGACGACGCTGCGGTGAATACCTCCGGAGCCACGGTCTTTTGTTTATAAATGATCGACTATGGATCGGCGGAGAACACCTCCAAAGCCCCAGCCGCTTGCTTATAAATGGCTGACTGCGGATCGACGGCGAACACCTCCAAAGCCCCAGCCGCTTGTTTATAAATGGCTGACTGCGGATCGACGGCGAACACCTCCAAAGCCCCAGCCGCTTGCTTATAAATGGCTGACTGCGGATCGACGGCGAACACCTCCAAAGCCCCAGCCGTGAGGGCGGCGCACGCTCGCTGCGCGCTTCAGTCGCTCACTCCGTTCGCTCCTTCCAGTGCTTGCGTCGCCTGCGCCGCCCTCACGGCTGCCCCTTTGAGTCCCGCCCGACCGCAACCGCACAGCGCCTCACACCTCCCCAGCCTCGTCGGCGGTCCTCCGCTTCGCTCCGGACCGCCGACTCCCTCGCGCGTGCTCCTCGCGGCCGCCTTCGGCGGCCACTCGGAGGCACGCGCCACCGCACCGTTATTTATAAGCGATCGACACCGTCGCTTCAGACCTCGAAGTCGAGTTCAACGGCGTCGCCCGCGTCGGCGTCGCCCGAATCGACGACCGCGTCGTCGGCCGCGAACCCGTCGTGGAGGTGGTCGTACGTGCGCTCTATCGCCTCCACGATCACCTTCGTGTCGCCGGTGACCGGCATGAAGTTCGTGTCGCCGCTCCACCGCGGGACGACGTGCGTGTGGAGGTGGTCGACCGAGCCGCCCGCGGCGTCGCCGCCGAGGTTCTGCCCGGTGTTGACGCCGTCGGGGTCCATGTCGCGTCGCAGCGCCGCGAGCGTCGCCGCCTTCAGCCGCGCGTGGTCGAGGAGCGTCGCGTCGTCGAGGTCGGTCGGGTCCTCGACGTGGTCGTCCGGGATTACCATCGCGTGGCCGGGGTTGTACGGCGCGTTGTTGAGGAGGACGTAGTTGCGCTCGCTGCGGGCGACGATCCGCGCCTCGCGGGCGTCCTCGCGCTCGGGGAGCACGCAGAACGGACAGCCGTCGATCGGGTCGGCGTCGCGCTCGACCCACTCGATCCGCCACGGCGCGAAGATCCGGTCCATCAGTCGTCGAAGCCGTGGATGCCCGCCGTCGTCACCTCGACGCCGTCCTCGGTGACCAGGAGGGTGTGCTCCGCTTGGCTCACTAAGGCGTCGTCGTCCTCCTTCAGGACCGGGTAGCCCTTGATCGCGTTCGCCTGCTTCAGGCGGCGGAGCGCCATCTCGGCGCGGTCCGTCTCTAACCACCGCGCCGCGAACGGGAGGTCGTCGAACCCCTCGATCTCTTCGAGCGCCTGTCGGGCCCGCCGGTCGCGCACGCTCGCGGAGCCCTGCTGTTCGAAGATCTCCTCGACGGTCCCCTCGCCCACCTTCCCGCGACCGTCGGTGGCGAACGGCTCGATCGCGACCGCCTGTCCCGGCTCTAACTCGACCGAGCGGTCGACGCCGCGGTTCGGCACCGTCGGCCCGGTGTGGGCGTCGTACCGCTCGACGCCGTGGCCCGAGAGGTTGAGGACGGGCGTGTAGCCGTAGCCGCGGATCACGTCCTCGATCGCCTGCCCGACGACGCCGACCTCGACGCCGGGGCCGGCCTCGTCGAGCGCGGCCTCCAGCGCCATCTCGGCGGCCTCGACGAGCTCCGGGTTCCCGGAGTGATCGACCGTCACCGCTGCGTCCGCGATGTACCCGTCGACGTGGACGCCGACGTCGAGACACACCATCTCCTCGCCGAACTCGGTCTCGTCGTCGCGGCTCGGGGTGGCGTGCGACGCCTCCGGGTCGACGCTGATGTTCACCGGGAACGCGAGGCCGGCCCCCTGCTCGCGGACGAAGTCCTCCGTCCACTCGGCGACCTCGAGGTGGGTCCGGCCCGGCTCGACCATCTCGCGGGCCTCGTTCACCGCCTCGACCAGCACCGCGCCCGCCTCGCGGTAGCTCTCGACCGCGTCCTCGTCAAGAGGTCCGTGACTCATGGATCCGGGTTCGGCGACCGCGCGCAAAGAGGTTGCGGAGGGCGGTCGATCCTCCGCCGTTCAGGCGCGCGTGATCTCCACGTGCCACTCGTCGTCCGTCGGGTTCGCCGTCTCGTGGGCGTACCCCCGCTCCGCTAACACGTCGTACAGCGGCACCGGCTCGAAGCTGTTCACCAGACAGAGCGACTCGTCATCGTCGAGGCCGTCGAGCGCGGCCACGATGTCGCCGAACGGTTCGCCGTCTATCTCGCGGGCGTCCAGCCGCTCGTCCGCGTCGTCGAACGGGTCGGGGCTCATGGATCGGCCGTGGCGTCCCGTGGTGATGTAGTTCCCCCCGAAATCGTTCGGGCGGGTCGTCCGGCCCCCGGCGATCCGCTCGAACATGTTCGCTCGAAGACGTACGGGGTCCGAGCGCGTGGGATCCGATATGTCGACCACACCGTCCGATCACGATCCCAACGCAGACCACGACCACGACGCGGACCCGGTGACCGACCGCGTCCACGAGAACTCGTGGTCCGCGAACCTCGAAGGCCCCGAACACGCGGACGACCGCGACCTCCTCGTGCGACAGGCGATCGAGGCGGTCGAACACACGGCCGCCGGCAACCACGTCAACCTCGTCACCCACGGCGACCACGGTCACCCCGAGGAGTACCTCTTCCCGGCGCTCGACGTCGCGTTCGGCGACGAAGACGTCGACTGGGAGTACGTAGAGCAGTGCGGCTGCGGCGGGCACGTCGTTCGCGTCCACGTATAGTCCGACCTATCCGCTTTCGCTGTCCGCCCGCGGAAGCCACATCCGCACCACCGTCCCGGTCGGCTCGCGGGTGTCGATCTCGAGGTCGCCGCCGGACTCCGTGACGATCCAGTGGACGAGCCAGAGGCCGAGCCCGCTCGCGTGTTCGAGCGCCGTCTCTCGCGCCTCCGAGAACACCGTCCGCTCGACCGGGGGGATCCCCGGGCCGTCGTCGGCCACGTCGATCCGGAACCGGTCGGCGTCGGGGACGACCGTCGCCTCGACGTGCGGGTCGTCGCCGTCGTTGTGGACGACGGCGTTCTCCAACACGTTTCGGACCGCCGACTCGAGCAGTTCGTCCGCGGAGACGACGGCCGAGTCGGGGACGGTCACCGTCACCGTCGCGTGGGGGAACGACGACTCGAGCGACTCGCAGAGGCGGTCGACCAGCTCGGCCAGGTCGATCTCGGTCCGTCCGGCGTCGCTGTGGAGCGCGACGTCGATCTCGCGCGCCTGGTCGCTGAGGTGGGTCAGGGTCCGAACCTTCCGGTCGATGATGTCGAGGTACGGATCGCCCTCCTCGTCGACGTGGTCGCGGAGCAGGTCCGCGTACCCGCCGATGACGTTGGTGTCGTTCTTCAGGTCGTGTCGCAGCACCCGGTTCAACACCTGAAGCCGCTGTTCGTACCGCCGGGTGTCCGTGACGTCGGTGGCGGTGATGACGACCTCTCGCGTGTCGGCGAACAGCCGCTCGACCACCGTCTCGAACCGGCGCCAGCTGCCGTCGGCGCACGCGATCCGATGCGTGAGCGACTGCGGCTCGACGCTGTCGAAGGCGCGCTCGAAGGCCCGCTGCGCCTCGCGTCGGTCCTCGGGATGGACCAGGTCGATGACCGGGCGTCCCTCGACCTCGTTCGGCTTGTGACCGATCAGCCGCTCTATCGACGGGCTCACGTACCGGAGCAGTCCGTCCTCGCCGCAGACCGCGATCACGTTCGGCGACTTCTCGATGAGCGCGCGGTAGCGCCGCTGGAGCGTCTCCCGCTCGGTCACGTCGCGGAACAGCAGGACCGTCCCGCCGCGGGTCGTCCCCGGCCCCGTGATGTCGTGGACGTCGACCGTCAGGAACCGCGGCGCGCCGCCCCCGTCGACAGTCACGCGGAACTCGTCGTCGGCCAGCTCCTCCGCCACCGCGTCGGCGACCGTCGGGACGTCCGCGAACGCCTCGTCGGCGTGGACGCCGACCTTCGCGTCCGGGAACAGCGCCTCGGCCGGGTCGTTGTTGTCGACCACCCGGCCGTCGGCGTCGCAGACGACGACGCCGTCGGAGAGGTTCGCGAACACCGCGTCGCGGGCGATCGGCGACACGTCGAGGAGCCGGTACCGGAACACGACCCACGCCAGGAGCGCCGAGGTCCCGCTGAAGGCGATCGGCGTGAAGTCGACGAACCCGTTGTCCGGTCCGACGACCCCGGCGATGCCGGCCGCACCGAGCGCCAGCGGCGCGACGCCGGCGACGAAGAGGACGGCGGCCTGCCGGCGGAACACGCCGTCGCGGGAGACGGCGGCGTAGCCGAGGACGGCGTAGGTGAACAGGTTGACCGCGTAGGTGTAGCCGACGAACCCGAGCAGCGCGGGCGTCGGCGCGTACTCTAAGACCCGGAAGCCGCCGGCGTCGACGAGGGAGGGGTCGGCGTAGAAGAGGGGGTCGACGCCGACCGTCCAGACGGTGGCCGTGACCGCGGCGGGAACGACCCAGAAGAGCGCGAATCGGCGGCGACTGAGCCACGCGGTCCGGTCGACGTACGAGAGGACGAAGGCGGGCCACGCGACCGCTAAGCCGGCGGAGCCGAGCCAGACGAACTGGTTGAAAAACAGCGTGAGATCGAGCGACGTCGCCGACAGCTGGGCCGCGTACGCCAGCGACCAGACGCCGGCGGTGCCCGCGACGCCGACGAAGCTCCACAGGAGAACGCGACCGCCGCGCGAGCGGTTCCCGACCGCGTACGCGGCGAACGCGAAGGAGGCGACGGTCGTGACGAGTAACGGAGCCGTGTACGGCGTCGCTTGCCACGCCATCGATACCGGTAGGATGCGAGAGCCCCGTAAAAAGGGACCGAATCCCCTAACCCGTTTGAGAAGAGTGAGTCCGTATGCTCGAACCGGGCGACTCCGCACCCGAGATCACGCTCACCGACCACCGCGGCGAGGCGGTCACCGTCGACCCGGCGGCGGCCGGTCACACGGTCGTGTACTTCTATCCCCGCGCCGACACGCCCGGCTGTACCGCCGAGGCGTGTGGCTTCCGCGACGAGTGGAGCGCGTTCGAGGCGGCCGACGTCGCCGTCGTCGGGATCAGCGACGACCCCGTCGCGGACCTCCGGCCGTTCGCCGCCGAGTACGACCTCCCCTTCACGCTCCTCTCGGACCCCGACGGCGCAGTGTCGAGCGCGTACGACTCCTACGGCGAGAAGCAGATGTTCGGCAACACCTTCGACGGCGTGTTCCGGAACACGTACGTCCTCGACGACGAGGGGACCGTCGTTCTGGCTTACGAGGGCGTTTCCCCCGAGGACCACGCCGTCGAGATCCTCGACGATATCGAGGCGCTCGACGACTGAAGGCGGACCGGCCGCCGGCGAACTCGGCCCGCCGACGGCCGTCTCCCGGTAGTATTATTACGTGTCACGAGTCACGTGAAACGATGCCCTCCAAGCGAACGTTCGCGAAGCGCTTAGCTGCGCTCGCGGCGACCGGGCTGGGAGTCGGCGGACCGATCGACGCACTGACCTCGGAACCGCCGCCCGACGGGACCCTCGCTGTCGGACCGGCCGCGACCGGCGCCGGACCGAGCGGCGGCGAATCGATGGACGACGGCTCGACGAGCGGCCGCGGCGCCGGAGCCGACGGACCGCGATCGGCGGTCGCCGCCGGGACGTACGACCCGGCCGCGGCCGCGTCGAACGCCGTCGACACCGTCGTGACCGGACGGGTCGACCCCGCGGTCCTGACGGCGACCGGCCTGCCGAGCGGGGTCGGGAGCCGGCTCCGGCGACTGCTCGACCGATACGAGACCGCGTCGCTCGCCGACGTGCGGCAGGCGACCGGCGGCGCCGCGCTCACCGCGGACGGGCCGGAGGGGTGCGCCGTCGCGGTCGGCGACGTCGACGCGGCCGCGCTGGCCGCCGAGCTCGACGCCGACCCCGAGGTGACTCGCGAGGCGGACGACGGCTCCGAATTCGCGCGGTTCCGGGCGCCGAGCCTCGGGTCTGCGGTCGCCGTGGCCCCCGGTGAACTCGTGGCGGCGTACGCCCCGACCGCCGGCGTCGCCGCGGCGCACCGCGACGCCGGAATTGGTGGAGGCGTCGACGGCGGAGCGCGGCGACGAGCGGGCACGAGCGCGAACTACGGCCCTCTCCCCTCGTTGCTCGGGGGCGACGCGACGGTGTGCGTCGACCTCGGGCCGGACGCCCGCGACCACCTCCGGAGCGTGCTCGCCGACGCGCCCGACGAGCTCCGCACCGCGGTCGACGCGTCGGGCGCGGTCGGGGCCTCGCTCCGCGTGACCGATGAGAACTCCGCTACCGGAGGCGCGGACCCCGGCGAGCCGAGCGTCGCGCTGCGGTACGGCGCGGTCGCGGACCCGCGACGCCTCGACAGGGAGACCGCCGAGGCGATAGCGCGGGCCGCCCGCGAGGGCGAGACCTCGCTCTCGGACGCGAGCGTCACCCGACACGGGCGGACCGTGATCGTCGACGCCGCGGCCGAGAGCGACCTCTTCGCCGCCCACGCCTCGCTGTTCGACGGGACCGTCGGCGACCCGATCGAGGTGGCCGACGCGTGAGCGACGCAACCGCATCGACCTGTGACCGACTCGCGAGCGAACCCACGATGACGACGAGAGACAACACGTTACGACAGCGGTATCGACCGAGGACGGACCGATGAGCGGGGAGACGCCCCCGCCGGACGACGACGATGCGGCGAACACGGACCGATCGCCGGGGGCCGCCGATCGAACGGCGCCGCCGACCGGTCGGTCGCCCCCGGACGACGCGTCCGGGTCGCCGCTCGACCGGATCGAGACCCGACACGCGGTCGGGGTCGCGGCGATCCTCGCGGTGGCCGCGGGGCTGCTCGTCGCGCCCGGCGTGTACGGCGCCGTCACGGGGCCCGACGGGACGGTCGCCGTGATCGAGATCGACGGCGCGATCGACTCGGGGACGGCCCAACACGTCGAGGACAACCTCCGGGACGCCCGGACGAACGACTCGATCGAGGCGGTCGTCTTGGAGGTCGACAGCGGGGGCGGCCTCCCGGCCCAGAGCGAGCGGATGTACGCGGCGGTCGACCGCACCGCGTCGGTGATGCCCGTGTACGCCGCCGTCGACACGCTCGGCGCGTCGGGGGCCTACCTCGCGATCGCGCCGGCCGACCGGATCTACGTCGCGCCCTCCGCGCAGGCGGTCGGCAGCGTCGGGGTCGCCGGCACCGCGCCGGCACCGAACGGACCCAACGCGGGGACGACCGGCCCGGACAAGGCCGGCAGCGACCCGGACACCCAGCGCGAGCGCCGACAGACGCTCGCGAACCTCTTCATCGAGAACGTGATCGAACAGCGCGGCGACGAGATCGAACTCGACCGCGAGGCGATCGCACACGCCGACGCGTACCTCGGCACCGAGGCGGTCGAGAACGGCTTCGCCGACCGGTTCGGCTTCGTCGGCGGCGCGGTCGCCGACGCCGCGAGCGAGGCGGGAATCGACGACTACGCGGTCGACACGCGCCGCACCGAGAGCCGCGTCCCCGGCGGCATTCCGCTGTTGGAACAAGACGACGGCACGGTCGTCGTCGCCGAGGGCTCCGGAGAGGAGTTCGGCGACGGACTGATACTCGCGGTCGCGCCGCAGGCGTGGGACGAGACGGTCGGCGACGACGTGATCATGACGAGCTACACCGGACGGTTACCCGCGGACGGCGACGCGGCGGACGCGACGACCGACGACGCGACCGCGACGAACGGAGGTGACGGCGAATGAGCGTCGACCTGCGAACGACGGTCGGCGCGTTCGCGCTGGTCTTCCTCGCGGTCGTCGGCGTCGCCGCCGTCGGGGGCGTCGTCCTCGACGACGCGCCGCCCGAGACGGCGTCTGTCGCGGACGATCACTGGCAGCTGGACGCGGTCGAGCCCGAGACCGTCAGCGAGGGCGGCGAGGTCGAAATGGAGAGCACCGAGCCGTCGAACACGGTCGTCGTCCACCTCGGTAGCGGCGGTGCCGGGCTCGGCGGCGGGACCTCCATCCTGCCGATCGAGGACGGCGACGCGCCCGCGGAGGCGGACATCGGCTCGCTCGGCGGCGTCCGGCGCGGCGTCGCGCCGCTGACCGCGGCGCTCGTCGAGAACGGCCACGAGGTCCGGTTCTACGGCGGCCTCACGAGCGCCGAGCCGCTGCCGTCGATGCTCTCGGACGCGGACGCGTTCGTCACCACGAGCCCCGGCGCGCTGTCGGCGACCGACGCCGACGCCGTCGAGTCGTTCGTCGACGCCGGCGGCCGGACGCTCGTGACGAGCGACCCCGGCGGCGCGGGCGCGCTCACCGACTTCGGCTCGCCGTTCGGCGTCTACGGCGAGGCGGGCTACGTGTACGACATGGAGAACAACGACGCGAACTACCTCAGCGTGCTCGTCGAGCCGACCGGGCCGGGGGCGCTGACGGAGGGCGTCGAGCAGGTCGTCCTGCGCGGCGCCGCGCCCGTCGGCGCGGCCGGAGACTCGACGACGCTGACCACCGCGGAGACGTCGCGGCTGTCGACGACCCGGGAGGCCGGCGCCTACGGCGTCGCGGTCCGCAGCGACTCGCTCGCGGTGGTGGGCGACTCCAGCTTCCTCGAACCGGAGAACGCCGGACGCGCCGACAACGGCGTCCTGATCGGCAACGTCGCGGACTTCCTCGTGACCGGCGAGGAGCCCGACGTGTCGTTCGGCCCGACCGGCCCCGGCGGCGTTCCGCCGGGCGGCGCGGTCCCGCCGGGCGGCGCGACGCCGCCGGAACCGCCTGAACCGTCCGGGAACGCGACCGCGTAGGCGGTCGCGGTCTCCCGGTGCCGTGCGGCGCGACGCGCTGCGGCCGCGACGCCTCTATTTCATCCCGGGAACCGGATCCCGGCCGCCGCGTCGGCGATTTCGCGTCGTTTCAACAGTCCGAATCCGAGGACGATGACGGCGAAGCCGGCGACGGTGAACGGCGTGACCGGCTCTGCGAGCAGCAGGGCGCCCGCGACGGTCGCGACGATCGGAACGACGTACGAGACGAGGTTGATCTCGAAGGGGCCGAGCCGGTCGAGCAGCGTGAAGTAGATGGTGTACGCCACCGCCGACGAGAGCAGTCCGAGGAACGCGAGCGCGACGAGCGCGCGCGGCGCGACGGCCGGGAGCCGCTGGCTCTCGCCGACGCCGAGGCTGAGCGCGTGGATGGCGAGCGCGCCGAACCCCATCGCCCACCCGGTGAGCGCGACGCTGGAGAACGACGTCTCCACGGTCCGGAGGCCGACGCTGCCGACCGCGACGGCGATGACCCCGATCGCGATCAGCCCGACCCCGACCGCGACGCCCCCGCCGAGGTTCGCGGGGTCCGGCTGGGCGACGAGCCCCACGCCGAGGAACGCGAGGACGACGCCGACCGCGCCGCGACGATCGAGGTCAGCGCCGCCGATCCAGACGGCCGCGACCGCCGCGGTCGCGATGGGAACGAGGCTGTAGGTGATCGAGGCGATGCCGCTCGTGGTGTACTGCTGGCCGACGAACAGCAGGGCGTTGTTCGCGGCCACCGAGAGCCCGCCGCTGAACCCGATCGCGGCGAGGTCGCCCCGGGTCCGCGGGAACGGACCGTCCTGCGTGACGAGCACGTACGATATCAGCGCCAGCGCGGCCACGTCGAACCGGTAGGCGGCGTACAACACCGGCGGGTAGTAGTCGAGGCCGACCTCGATGGCGACGAAGGAGCCGCCCCACAGCAGGGCGAGCGTGAAAAACAGGACGACGTCTCGGTACCGTGACACGGTCGACCGAACGCGGGCCGCGGGTAAAGCGGTGTCCGTCGCGGCCCGGACCGCCGGTGCCGCCTCGGAGGGCGGAAAATCGCCCGCTAAGAAGGTCCGCTCAGTAGCCGCGGACGATGAGGTAGTCCGCGAGGTCCTCGAGCAGGCTCCGGGAGCCGCTCTCGGGGAGCAGTTCGAGGTGTTCCTTCGAGCGCTCGGTGAGGTCCTCGGCGGTGTCGCGGGCGTACTCGATGGAGCCGACCTCCTCTAAGGCCGCGACCGCGTCGTCGATGGCCGCCTCGGTCACCTCGGCGGGCGTGTCGGCGTCGACGAGGTCGTCGACGTCGACCCCCTGCTGGCGGGCGTGGAGCGTAATGAGCGTCTCCTTCCCCTCGACGAGGTCGGAGCCGCGCTGCTTGCCGAGCTCCTCCGAGGGGACGGTCAGGTCGAGCACGTCGTCCTGGATCTGGAACGCGCGGCCGGAGTCGATCCCGTACTGGTAGAGGGCGTCGACGACGTCCTCGTCGGCGCCGAGCAGGAGCGCTGGCGTCGCCGCGGACGCGCCGTAGAGGACGGCGGTCTTCAGCTCGACCATCTCCAAGTACTCCTCGGGGAGGATGTCGTCGCGGCTCTCGAAGGCGACGTCGAGCGCCTGCCCCTCGCAGATCTCGGTACAGGTCGACGCGAGCATCCGCATCGCTTCGAGCCCGTGTTGCGGGTCCGCGCCCGTCTCGGTCATGAACTCGAACGCCTTCGAGTAGAGCGTGTCGCCCGCGAGGATCGCCGTCGAGACGTCGTACGCCTCGTGGACCGCGGGGACGCCGCGCCGCAGGTCGTCCTCGTCCATGATGTCGTCGTGGATCAGCGTGAACGACTGGATCACCTCGATGGCGACCGCGGCGCGCATCACGTCGACGTCGTCGCCGCCGAGCGACGGGAACGCGCGGAAGTCGGCGCCCATCGGCTCGGTGCCGGTGACCGCCTCCGCGGCGAGCGTCGTCACGGTCGGGCGGAGCCGCTTCCCGCCCGCTTCGAGGATGTACCGCGTCGCCTCGTACAGCCGCTCCGGCTCCTGGACCGGCAGCTCCTCGTCGATAGCGGCGTTGACGAGCTCACGCCGCTCGCGGATGGCCTCCAGCACCCGCGCCTCCTTCGTCTCGCTCGTCATTCGACGAGCTGGATGGTGGACCCGTTCTGCGTGACGTGGACGTCACGTCCGAGCTTGTACCCCTGCGACGTCGCGAGGTTCACGTACGGCGACCGGCCCTCCAGCGTCTGGTGGCCGGGGATGAGGTGCTGGGGCTGGAGCGCCTGGAGCATCTCGTAGTGGCCCTCCTCGCGGAGGTGGCCGGAGACGTGGATGTCGTCGTAGAGGCGCGCACCCTGCATCCGGAGCAGCTGTTCGCTCTGGTAGCGCTGGCCCTCGTTGGTGGGCTCCGGGATGACGCTCGCGCTGAAGACGACCTTGTCGCCGTCGTCGATCTCGTACGGGGTCTCGCCGCGGCCCATGCGGGTGAGCATCGCGCGCGGCTCGCCCTGGTGGCCCGTCACGATGGGGAGGAAGTTCCCCTTCCCCTCCTTCATGATCCGCTTGAACGCGCGGTCGACGGACTTCCGGTGGCCGTACATGCCGACGTCGCCCTGGAAGTCGACGAAGTCGAGCCGCTCGGCCGTCCCGGAGTACTTCTCCATCGAGCGCCCGAGGAGGACCGGCTGACGGCCGATCTCGCGGGCGTACTCGACGAGGGTCTTCACGCGGGCGATGTGGGAGGAGAACGTGGTGGCGACGATGCCGCCCGTGTAGTCCTCCATCGATTTCAGCGTGTCCTCGACGTGCTTCTTCGCGTACGACTCGGAGGGGGTCCGGCCCTTCCGGCCGGCGTTCGTACAGTCCTCGATGTACGCGAGGACGCCCTCGTCCTGACGGCCGATCTCGCGGAACCGCTCCATGTCGATCGGGTCGCCGATGACGGGGTCGTGGTCCAGGCGCTTGTCGAGGCCGTAGACGACCGCGCCCTCGGGCGTGTGGAGGACCGGGTTGATCGCGTCGATGATGGAGTGGGTGACGTTGACGAACTCCATCTCGACCTGCTCGGAGTCGCCGATCGCCATCGTGGCGCCCGGCTTCATCTTCACGAGGTCGTTGTCGACCTGGAACTTGCCCTCGTCTTCGATCTGCTGGCGGACCAACTCGATCGTGTACGGCGCGGAGACGATCGGCGCGTCGTAGCGGTGGGCGAGCTTCGGGATCCCCGCGATGTGGTCGAGGTGGCCGTGGGTGGGGACGATCGCCTGAACGTCGCCCTCCAGTTCGCTCATGACCCGGTCGTCCGGGATGGCGCCCATGTCGATCAGGTCGAGGCTGTGCATGCTCTCGGTCTCCACGTTGTCGTGGATGAGGACCTTACTGAGGTTCAGGCCCATGTCGAAGATGACGATGTCCTCGCCCGCGCGGACCGCAGTCATCTGTCGACCGACCTCTTCGTAACCGCCGAGTGTCGCAATTTCGATTTCCATGGTGTTGTCGTGTCTGACGCCGTTGTCGGCGTCGGTCACTGAAACCCCGCAAGGAGCCGTCAGCGCTGCGTCCTACCGCGCGTCGTTGAAGGCCCCGCTACGGCCGAGTCGCCGCGACTCACCGTGTCCCGCGGGAGTGTGGTGTCTCGGCGTACTCCCGGGCACGTTAAAAACTCCCGGGTTCGGCTCCGCGGCGCCGGTTCGCGTCCGAACGGGGGCTCGGCGGTCCGGCGCGGCGGGGGTCGGTTCCCGCAAAGCGTTTCACGCTCTCGGCCGAATCGCCACCGATGACGGACGTTTCCCGCCGCCGAGCCCTCCTCGCGGCCGCGTCAGGGATCGCCGCCCTGGCCGGCTGTTCCGGCAGCGACTCCGCGTCGAACAGTTACCCGAGCAGCGACCGGCCGATCGACGGCTACGAACTGGAGAAGGCGCGCGACGAGCGCGGCGGCGCGCTGGTCGCCGACGGCGACGAGCTGCCGTCGCTTTCGACCGACGAGCGCGCCCCGCAACGCCGCCAGACGCGGCGCGTGTTGGTCGCGGCGGCGGATATCGACGAGCTCACCTTCGCCGGGACGCGCGCGGGCGAACGGCTCCGGACGTTCCTCGCCGCGACCGACTTCGAGTCGGCGTCGGCGTACCTCCTCACGATGCCCGTGCGGGCGTGTCGGGAGGTCCGGTTCCGGTCCGTGTCCGTCGAGCCGGACGAGCTCGCGAACGACGACCTCCACCCCCACGCCGACTTCTGTGAGGCGTACCGGCCGGCGGACGTCGAGTGTAGCGCCGACGAGACCCACACCGTCGGGTTCGCGATACGGCTCCCCGTCGCCGCCGAGCGCTCGACCGGGAGCGGCAGCGGTATGAGCGGCTCCTGTCAGGGGCCGGAACCCCCGGCCGTCTTCAACGCGTCGGCCTCCGGCACGGACGGTGATGACGCGTGACTCGCGATTCGGGTTCGGGTCGGGCGTCGAACTCG
The DNA here is from genome assembly GCF_003666015.1 of Halorubrum sp. Atlit-26R. Taxonomy (GTDB): domain Archaea; phylum Halobacteriota; class Halobacteria; order Halobacteriales; family Haloferacaceae; genus Halorubrum. Next base: position 193,657 of record NZ_QPLT01000003.1, on the reverse strand, counting down.
CGCCGCGGATTCCTCGCCGGGATCGCGACGGTCGGGGCGGCGGCGTTCGCCGGCTGTTCGGGGCTTCCGGTCGGCGGCGGCGAGGAGCGTCCGGAGGCGCCCGCGTCGCTCCCGTCGGACGCCGTCGGACCGGTCGAGTGGCCGGCGTCGCCGTTCCCGGCGAGCGTCCCCGCGTCGCTCGCAGAGGCCCACGAGTCGCGGACGCGCGAGCTGCTCGACGACGTGCCGACCGATCCGGACCTCCCCAACGCCGGCGTCGCCGCGGCGATCGGCGACGACCGCGAGCAGGCGCGTCGACGCGCGGACGCCGAGGTTCCCGACGGCTGGCCGGTCGACGACCTCTCCGCGTGGCGGCGGCGCCGGGACGACGCCGCGGCCGTCCGCGGCGCGTACCGCGCGGCTAGCGGGACCGACGACGGCCCGGACCTCGCCGCCCGGCGCCGCGCCGTCCGCGGCGACCGCGGGGCGCTCGCGTCGGGGCTGGAGTACCGGGCCGAGTCGCCGACTGCGGCGGTGCTGGCGTACGAGCCGGTCGAGTCGCTGCTCGCGGAGTGCGCGGGATACGTCGAGCCCCGCGTGACGTACCCGGACGATCCGGTCGCCGAACCCTTCCGAGCGGGCGAGGCGGTGAGCCGCGTCGAGCGCGCGAGAGCGGCCGCGGACGATGCCGCGGGGCTCCGAGCGGCGTACCTCGACGGACAGGACGGGGTGACCCCGCGATGGGCGTCGCTGGTCGCGGCCGCCGGGACGTTGCGGGGGTCGGTGAGCCGGACGCGGTCGACCGTCCGCGAGCGCGTCGGCGGCGAGGAGCCGCTCGCCGACGAGGACCTGAGCGGGACAGTCGCACAGGAGCTGGTGGCCACGGGGGACCTCCGGACCGAGTCGGTCGTCGAGGACGTCGAGCGAGCGGTCGAGACCGGCGACTGCGCCATCGCCGTGGTCGAGGCCGGCACCGCGCTGGCCGAGCTCGAGGCGTACCGAACGGCGATCGGCGAGATCCGCGACGGAGAGCACCGGGAGGTGCCGACGGAGTCGTCGGTCCGGTCGGCCGCGGACCGAGCGCAAGCGGTGGTCAGCGAGGTCGTGGGTCGCGGCGACCCGCTTGCGACCCGGCTCGTCCGACCCGGGCTGGAGATAATCGGGTACGTCGACGACCGGATCGAGGAGGGGTACGGCTCGGCCCGGCGGAGTCAGGCGGAGCTGGTGTACGCCGCGCTGTACGCGAACGCGGTCCCGGCGGCGGCCGCGTTCGTGCGCGAGCGGCTGGCGCGAGGGCCGGTCGGGGACGACTGACGGAACGTTCGTGTCAAACCGACCGGCCTCGGGGCCTGCGTCCCGGTATTTTTATTACCGCGACGGGCGCCGGTACGGACAATGAGTGGACGACCCCTCGACGTGCTCGAAGCGTCGCTCGAGGAGCCCGTGACGGTACACCTGAAGGACGGCACGACGTACTACGGCGTCCTCGGCGGTTACGACCAGCACATGAACGTCGTCATCGAGCCCGAGGCCGACGTGGACGACCGCGTCGACGACGACCTCGACGGCGAGTTCGCGGTCGCGATCGAAGACACAACGATTATACGCGGCGATAACGTCGTCACCATCAAAGCATGACCGGCGCAGGTACGCCCTCTCAGGGGAAAAAGAACAAGACGGTTCACGTGAAGTGTCGACGCTGCGGCGAGAAGTCCTACCACGTCAAGAAGGAGCGCTGCTCCTCGTGCGGCTTCGGCGAGTCCGCCTCCCGGCGCGACTACGCCTGGCAGTCGAAGACCGGCGACAACTGACGACGCGGTCTCTTCGGTTTCTTCTCGCTTTTACTCGCGTAGCTACGCGTGTGACGGTCGTTTATTTATAAATAATGAGTATGGATCGACCGCGAACACCTCCAAAGCCCCAGCCGGGAGGCGGGCGCACACTCGCTGTGCTCCTCGGTCGCTCGCGTTGCTCGCTCCCTGCGGTGCTTGCGTCGTCTGCGCCCGCCTCCCGGCTGCCCCTTTGAGTCCTGCCCCGCCCCACACGGCAACCGCGCCTCACGCCTCCCCAGCCTCGCGGCCCCCTCCGCTTCGCTTCGGTCGCCGCGTCCCTCGCGCGTGCTCCTCACGCCCTGCGGGCGTTCGGAGGCACGCGCCACCGCACAGCATCCATACTTGCGGTTCGCCACGACGCCGCCGGGACCCAAACCGTTTCCCGCGGCGATGGCCGAGTCGGGACATGGACCTCTCAGTCGTCGACCTCTCGCCGGTCCCCCGCGGCGGCACCGCGGCGGACGCGTTCGAGAACACCGTCGACGCCGCGAAACACGCCGAGCGACTGGGCTACGAGCGGTTCTGGGTCGCCGAACACCACGGGATGGGCGACCGCCTCGCGGGCACCACGCCCGAAGTGCTGCTCGGGCGCCTCGCCGGCGCGACCGACTCGATCCGGATCGGGAGCGGGGCCGTCCTCACGAACCACTACGCGCCGTTCAAGGTGGCCGAGTCGTTCGGCGTCCTCGACGGGCTCGCGCCCGGCCGCGTCGACCTCGGGATGGGCCGCGCGAACGGCTCGCCCGCGTCCGACCGCGCGCTCGGCACCGACCGGCGCGTCGAGAACCCGAACGAGGACCACCGCGAGCGGATCACCGCGGTCGTGAACCACCTCCGCGATGCCTACCCCGCCGAGCATCCGTACAGCGACCTCTCGGTGCCGGGGTCGGACTCGGGGCCGGCCGTCCCCTGGGTGCTGGGATCGAGCCCGTCGAGCGGCGAGATCGCGGGCGAACTGGGGCTGCGCTACTGCTTCGCGGGGTTCATCCGCCCCGGGTTCGCCGAGCGCGCGTTCGCGGCGTACCGCGAGGCGTTCGACCCCGAGGGCGGGCTCGGGGAGCTGGACGAGCCGCGCGGGATGGTGGCCGTCAACGCGGTCGCGGCCGAGACGGACGAAGCGGCGGCCCGCCGGCGCGCGCCAGCGGAGGCGACGTTCCGCCGGATGCAGCGCGGGGAGCTTGGCGACGAGACGCCGACCGTCGAGGAGGCGGTCGCGGAACTCGGCGGCGCCCCGGACCCGACGCCCGCGACGCTCGACGACGACGAGTGGCCGCGGGCGATATCCGGGAGTCCGGAGACGATTTCGGGACTGTTGGAGCAGTTGGCCGACCGCGTCGGCGTCGACGAGGTGATGATCCAGCACACCGTGCCGGACCACGATGACGCCTTGGAGTCGCACGCGCTGCTCGCCGAGGCGACGGATCTGGACGCGCGGGAATAGGTCGGTCTCGGGACGGTGGCCGTTCTCGACCGCTCAGTTAGGTGGAGAAGCCGATCGGCGGTGACGGACACCGCCAAAGTCTCAGGTGATTATTTATAAATGGCTGCTGGCAGATCGGTGACGAACACCGCCAAAGCCCCAGTCCTTTACTTATAAATGGCTGCTGACGGATCGATGGCGGATACCTCCAAAGCCCCAGCCGGGAGGACTCGCGCGGCTCGCTGCGCGCTCGGTCGCTGACGCTCCCTCGTTCCAGTGCTTGCGTCGCCGTGCTTCGTCCTCCCGGCTGCCCCTTTGAGTCCCGCCCGGCACAGCACCGCGACCGCACCTCACGCCTCCCCAGCCTCGTCGGCGGCTCCCGACGGTCGCCGCCGACTCCCTCGCGCGTGCGACTCGCGGCCTCCGCTTCGCTCCGGCCGCTCGCAGGCACGCGCCACCGCGGATCGGTTTATAAATGATGACGCGGTCGGAATCGCACTCGTGGCGCTATTCCACGCGCTCGCGGGCGGCAGCGACGAGCATCGGGAGCATCACGGTCGCGTCGCCGTAGACGGAGGCGTTGCGCGCGTCCTTCTCTAATTTCCCCCACGAGCGCGCCTCCTCGAGGCTCGCGCCGGAGAGCCCGCCGGTCGCCTCGGGGTCCATCGTGATCTGGACGGCGTAGTCGTACGCGCGCGGCGTGACGAGCATCGTCTGGAGCGTGAAGTTCTTCGGCACGCCGCCGCCGACGAGCAGGCAGCCCGCGTCGTCGGCGTCGAACGCGAGGTCGGTCAGTTCGGTCATGTCCGCGAGCGCGTCGAGCGTGAAGTCGGCGGTCTGGGCGTACATCCACGCCTGAAGCCCTAACACGGAGTCTTGGACCGCCGGGCAGTAGACCGGTACGTCGCACTCGTAGGCTGCGGCCGCGACGCCGGGGCCCTCCGGAACGTCCTCGCGCTCGTTCACCTCGGCGTTCGCACGCCCGAGCTCGCGCGTGAGGTCCGCGATGGAGACGGCGTCGCTCCCCTCAGCGTCAGGGTCGGCCTCCAGCGCCGGGAACACCTCCTCGCGGAGGTGGCCCTCGAACTCGGCGAAGTGCTCCTGCGGGAGGTAGACGTTGTAGATGCGGTCGACCCCCTCGTCGCGGAGCCCCTCGTCGTGCTCGCGCGGGGTCTTCTCGGGGTCGTGGGTGCGCCCGTGGTGGTGTTTCCCGCCGATCGCCTCGATGGCGTCGTGGGTGAGGTTCGCCCCGGTGGTCACGAGCGCGTCGACGTAGCCGTCGCGGATGAGGTCGGCGACGATGCGGCGCATCCCGGCGGGGACCATCGCGCCCGCGAGCGAGAGGAACACGGTACAGTCGTCGTTCGCGAACATCTCCGCGAGCACGTCGCCGGCCTCGTTGACAGACGCCGCGCCGATCCCCGCGTCGCCGTAGCCGTCGACGAGCTCGCTCACCGTCATCCCGGCGCTCGCGCGCGTGTGGCCGACCGGGTCCTCGCCGAACTCCTCGCGGTGCGGGTGGTGGCCGCCGTGTTCGTCGCCGTCGCCGTGGTCGCCCTCGGCACCCGCCGCGTCGTCTCGCGTCCCGTCGTCGCTGTCGGTCATAGCTCCGGGTGGGGTCGGCGCGCGTTTGAAACGACCGATCCGAGCGCGGGTCGCCCGCGGCCTCACGGAGCGGCTACCCGCCGCTCACCGGCGGGAACAACGCGAGCTCGTCGCCCGCCTCCAGCGTGGCGTCGAGCCCCTCGTCGTGGCGGACGCTCCGCCCGTTCCGCAGGACGTTGATGTGGTCCGCGACGGTCCCGTCCTCCATCACTCGGTCCCGGAGGTCCGGGTGCGCGTCCAACAGCGCGTCGAGCGCGTCGCCGACCGTGTCGCCCGGCTCCGCGTCGACGGTCACCGCGCGGTCGCCCGCGATCTCCGCGAGGTCGGCGAACAGCTTCCACTCCATGGCGGATCCCCGCGCGGGCGACTCAAGAGCGTTGCGTCCCGTCGGAATCGGCGGTGGCGTCGACGGCCTCGCCCGCGGCGTCGACGTCGCCCTCGTCGAGTTCGTCGTCGCGCGCGGTCGCGGACGCGGCGCCGGCCGTACCGTCCGCCGAGGGCGATTCGCCCGGCGCCGCGGCGGCCGTCTCGAACCGGCGTATCGCGTCCGGCCTGCCGACGAGGTACACTAAGTCGCCGGCGCCGAAGGCGTACGCGCGCGGCGGGATCGGCTGGACGGACCCACCCGCCGGGCGGACCGCGGCGACGACGGCGCCGACCTCGCCGACGGTGCTGCCGTCGAGGTCGCTCCCGGCCGCGACGGTCACGGAGGCCATCGTCTCGTCGGCGTTCCGCAGCAGCGAGGCGAACTCGCGGTCCGCCTGCGGCTCCGCGGGGAGCGTCACGAGCCGGTAGTCGCCCTCGTCGGTCAGCCGTTCGGCGTCCGACTCGTCGAGCGCGACGGTGACGGCGTCGCCGGCGACGCCGCGCAGTTCGCCGGTCGCGACGCGCTTCGGCTCCGGGTCGTCGCGCCACAGCTGGACCGTGTCGCCGACGGTGGCGTTGTTCGGCGGATCGGCCGACACCGCGACCGCCGCCGACCCCGGCGCGAGCGTCGGGCCGAGCCCCGCGGCCCGGGAGCCGACCGCGAAGAACTCGACGCTCCCGTCGGCGTCGAGGTCGACGTCGACGTAGCCGACGCCGTACTCGTCTTTGAGCCGGGAAACGAGCCGGTCGCGGAGCTCCGCCTCGGAGAGCTTCCGCGGGAACAGCAGGGTCGTCTCCGCGAGCTCCGCCTTCTTCTCCGGCGAGGCGGGGTCGTACGTGTCCATGTCGCCGATCTCGTCGGCTCCGGGGAGCGTCACCGCCGTGAACCGCCCCACCGCCCGCACGATCCCGCTCAGTTCTCCTTCGAGCTGCTTGGCGCCGGAGAGGGCGAACACGTCGACCGCGAGCCGGTCGCCCGCGTACCGGCCGACGGGGGCGGTCACCGCCGCGACGCCCAGGGAGACGAGGTTGAAGAAGACGCTCTCGGGTGCGAGGAGGGCCGGATTGTCGCCGACCGCGACCGACCCCAGCGAGGTCGTGTTGAGGTATAAGGCGACGACCGAGACGCCGAGCAGGCCGGTCACCCCCTCGGGGATCTCCGTGCGGAAGTACCAGCGGTAGGCCAGCGCCGCGCCCCCGGCCACGAGCGTGGCGACGACCGCGAACGTGACGAGCGTGACCGCCGCCTGCCGCGGCCGAGCGAAGCCCACGTCGACCGCGGCGAGGGCGGTAAGCGGGACGACCGAGGGGCTCACGCGGCCACCTCCGCGAACCGGTCGAGCGCGTCTCGGCTCCCGACGACGAACAGGTCGTCGCCCGCCGACAGCGACTGCGAGCCGTCGGGCGCGATCGTCCATGACTCGTGGCGGGCCGCGAGGACGGCCACGTCGTACGCCTCGCGGACCTCGGCCTCGCCGATCGTGTGGCCGTCCAGCGGCCCGCCGGCGATCACGGAGACCTTCCGGAACCGCTTCCCAGCCCGGCGCAGCAGGGCCGTGAGCTCGTACTCGCGGCGGGTGCCCCGCGACAGCACCAGCACGCGCCCGCGGTCGGCGCGGAGGAGGTCCGCCGCCTCGGAGCGGTCGAGCGCGAGCGTCACGCGTCCCTCGCCGCCGGTCGTGGTCGGGGCGGTCGCCGCCGGCGGGGCGGCGACGGTCTCCTCGCCGCCGTCGGTCCGCGCGTCGTCGTCCGGGTCCGGGCCGTCGCCTGCGGCGGGTGTGGGTTTCGGTGCCGCGCCGGCGCCCGGTTCCGGCTTCCCGCTGGACCGGGCGGCGATGACGGCTCCTTCGACGTCGAGGTCGGGCGTGATCACGCGGACGACGTCGCCGCGGGCGATCCCGGTCGGGACCAGCGCCGACACGGACACCGCGCGCTTCCCGGCCGGGACCCGCTTCGAGAGCGCGCCGGTGGGCGGCGCGGCCGAGACCGTCGCCCGCGCCCGTTCGTCGATCCGGACCGCCACGTCGGCGAGGTCGAGCTCAGTCTGAAGCCGCTCCGCGAACCGCGATTCCAGCTCCGCGAGCGGGAGGTCAGCGGGGAACGTCCAGTCGCCGTCGAGGATCGCCGTCCGCGTGTCGGCCGGCAGCGGCGGGTACCCCTCCATGTCGTTCACCTCGCCCGCCACCTCGACGGAGACGCGCCCGCGGCCGCCGACGAGCTCGATCACGTCCGTCGAGAGCGTCCGGTCGCGGAGCTGCTTGAGCGAGATGCGTTTGGGGACGCTGGCGCCGAGCCGGTCCCCCTGCGCGTGGGCGTACATCGAGAGCATCAACACCACGACGATCGCCGTGAGGATCGCCGGCGCGCGCTCCGACCGCCGGATCGTCTCGTCGTTGAGCGCGAGGAGCCCGCCGTTGACGCCGGCGATCGCGAGCGACAGCACGACCACCCCGAGCCCGGGGATCGTCACGTCGGTCACGTACTTGAACACGAACCCGAGGGTCCCGGCCACCAGCGCGGGGACGATTCCGGTGATGACGCCGAGGTAGACGCCGAAGACGATCTCGACGGGCAGCGACATACGCCCCTCAACCGGCGGGGCGGTTATACGTGTGTCGGCGGGGATCGCGTCGCGAGAGGCGGGCGCGGCACGCGAAACCGCAGCGGAAGCGCTCCGGCCTCGCGGGGTTTAAGTCCGGTCTCGGCGACGCGGGGGTATGGAGCTGACCCGGGACTGGGTGACCGTCCGAGCGTCGATCCTCCTGACGTTCGCGGTCGCGGTGCTGTCGATCCTCGCGGGGCTCGCCCAGATCGGGGGGGTGGGAGTCTCCGGGCCGCTCGCCCCGCTTGTCCCCGACTTCGTCCGACAGACCGTCGGGTTCACGGGGACGATCACGGGCTTCTCGATGCTCGGGAGCGGCTTCGCGCTGAAGAACGGCTACCGGGTCGGGTGGTACTCGACGGCGGTGTTGCTCCCGCTGACGGCGATTCAGGGGCTGATGCAGGCGTCGGTGCTGTCGTTCCCGCTGGTGGCGCTGTCCGTCCTCTCGCTGCCCGCGCTCCTCTACAACCGCGGGCGGTTCGACCGGACGTTCTCCCCGTCGCCGACCCAGCTCGCCGCGGGCGCGGCGCTCGTGACCGCCCTCTCGTACGGGACGGTCGGCACCTACGCGCTCCGCGACCAGTTTCGGGACGTCGAGACGATCGTTGACGCGTTCTACTTCACCGTCGTCACCGCCTCCACGGTCGGCTACGGGGACATCACCCCGGAGGCCGGCGCCGCCGCCGACATCGCGCAGCTGTTCGTGCTCTCCTCGCTCGTGATGAACGTCGCCGCGTTCGCGGTGGCGCTCGGGGTCCTCCTCACGCCCGCCATCGAGGCGCAGCTCTCCAAGGCGCTCGGAAAAATGACAGACAGACAGATCGACCTCCTCGACGACCACGTCCTCGTGCTCGGCTACGGGGACCTGACGGAACCGATTCTCGAAGAGCTCGACGCCCGCGACGGCGTCGAGTACGCCGTCGTGACGCCAGACGAGACCGCCGCGAGGCGGCTCGCCGAGCGCGACATCCCGGTTTTCACGGCGGACCCCAGCGACGTCGACCCGCTCGAACGGGTCAACCTCGACGGCGCCCGCGCGGTCGTCGCCGCGACCGAGGACGACGCGCGCGACGCGCTCGCCATCCTCACCGCCCGCCAGCTCAACCCGGACGTGCGGATCGTCGCGGCGGTGACCCAGCGGGAGAACGTCGACAAGCTCCGCCGCGCCGGCGCCGATCAGGTGATCTCGCCGTCGACGCTTGGCGGGCACATCCTCGTCGACTGTGCGTTCGGCGCCGACAGCAAGGAGGCGACCGAGGGGCTCCTCGACGACGTCGACCTCGACGACTGAACGACGCTGCGCGCTCGCGGCGAACGGCGGTCCGCCGGCTCAGCGGCTCCGTCGCCCCTTCGTCTGCCGGTAGTCCCGGCTCAACACGTTCTCGCGCATGTGGTCGCGGAAGGCGTCGGCCTCGTCGTCGCTCATCTCCGCCGGCTCCTTCATCGGCACCAGCTCGAACCCGCGCCCGCGGATCGTCGTCGCGTGTTCGGCGTCGACGTCGAACGAGTCCGGCCGGCGCGTCGTGTACTCGACGGCAAGCTCGCGGAGGGGCCGCTCGCCGACCGGCACGATGATCTGGGGGTTGATCATCCGGATCTCCGCGTTGAGGAACGGCTCGCAGGTGTCGACCTCGCGGTCCGTCGGGTCGCGGTCCGGGTGTCGACACCGCGTCAGGTTCGTGAAGAACAGGTTCTGGACGTCCGGGTCCGCGGCGTCCGACTCCGACCGGACGAAGCCGAGGTCGCCGAAGATCGACTGGACGCGCTCGCCGCCGCCCTCGCCGGTGAAGGGGACGCCGTTGCGCTCGGCGGCTTCGGTCGGCGCCGTCCCGACCACGAGGAACTCGGCGCCGACGTCGCCGTAGCCGTGGACGACGCGGTCGCGGGCGCCGCACAGCTCGTCGCAGTTCTCGCAGTCGGTGTCCATCGCGAACGGGTTCTCGAACTCCGTCTGGTTCGCGTCCACGGTGGCCCTGCGCGCTCCGCGTCCCTAAACGCTCCGGCGCGGGCGCGACGCGGCAACAAGACGCCGCGTCAGTTCGGCACGTAACAGTCGCCGTCGCAGTCGACGAGCCCCTCGCTGCGGAGGGTCTTCAGGATGCTGTACAGGGAGAGCTTCTTCATCCCGAGCGACTCGCCCATCTCGGAAACGGTGGCGTCGCCGTTCGTGGTCAGGTAGAGGTACACGAGCTTGGCGCGGGGCGACTGGAGCTCCCGGGGGAGCGACGGGGCCGTCGCGGACGCGGTCTCCGTTTCGAGCATCTTGTCCGATCCGTTGGGTTCGACGATAATAAATCCCCTATTCAACGTTCGTCGAAATACTCGGAAGGGGGCAGAGAGCGTTCCTTCCCCCCGAATTATCCGGGATCACTGTGGACAACGTCGATCGACGAACCGAAAATCGACGCGTATCGACGGCCAGTTTCGACCGTCGACGGATAAGAGATCGTGAACGATCCGGATCGATCGGGCGAGACGCGGCGGGGCGTGTCGGGACGCGACGGCGCCCAGCAAGGTCCGCGCCGGGACCCACTACGTCGCGAGCGGCCGAGCGCCGGCGGCCGGCTCAGTACGAGCGGCTCTTCGGCTCGTACGTCTTGTTCTCGCCCTCGAGGACGACGGGCTTGTACCACAGCTCCGGCTCGCCGTCGTTCCACGAGATGAGCGTGTGCTTCAGCCACTCCTCGTCTTTGCGCTCCTGATGCTCCTTGCGCCAGTGGGCGCCCCGGAACTCCTCGCGGGCGAGCGCGCCCATCGTCAGCGCCTCCGCGAGGTCGAGGATGTTCCGCGTCTCGATGGTGTGGATGAGGTCGGTGTTGAACGTCCGCGACGGGTCCGACACCGCGACGTCCTTGTACGCCTCGCGGGCCTCGCGGAGGTCCTCGAGCGTCTCCTCCAACCGGCCCTCCTCGCGGAACACGTTGACGTTCGCCGTCATCGTCTCCTGGACCGCGGAGCGGATCTCCGCGTGGTTGCGACCCTTCCGCGAGAGCAGCTCGTCGACGCGCTCCTGCGCCCGGTCGACGGCGCCCCCGACGACGCTCTCGGCGTCGGTCGCGACGGCGCCGCCGTCGGCCGCGGCGGGGTCCGAGCCGTCCGTCTCGCCGACCTCGACGCCGAACTCGTAGTCGGCCGGCTCCCAGTCGCTGGACCGGCCGGTCGTGACCTCGGCCTCGCCCATCTCCTCGCCCGCGGCGTGGCGGCCGGCCCGCTTGCCGAAGACGATGAGTTCGGGTAAGGCGTTCCCGCCGAGGCGGTTCGCGCCGTGGACGGAGGCGCAGGCGCACTCGCCGGCGGCGTACAGCCCGTCGATGACGGTCTCGCCGAACTCGTTCGTCTCGATACCGCCCATCGCGTAGTGCTGTCCGGGCTTGACCGGCATCGGCTCCGTGAGCCCGTCGGCGCCCTCGAAGTCCTCCGCGAGGTGGAGGATGTTCTCCAGGCGGTCGAGGATGCGCTCCTCGCCGAGGTGCCGCATGTCGAGGTGGACGTACTCGTCCTCGATGCCGCGGCCCTCGTTGACCTCGGTGAGCTCGGCGCGGGACACCACGTCGCGGGAGGCGAGCTCGCCGTCGTTGTTCGCGTAGCCGTGCTCGAACATGAACCGCTCGCCGTCCTCGTTGTAGAGGATGCCCCCCTCGCCGCGGACGCCCTCGGAGATGAGGACGCCGGTCGACGGCAGCGTCGTCGGGTGGAACTGGATGAACTCCATGTCCTCCATCGGGACGCCGGCGCGGTACGCCATCGCGACCCCGTCGCCGGTGTTCGCCACCGCGTTGGTGGTGTGGTCGAACACCTGCCCCATCCCGCCGGTCGCGAGGATGACGCCGTCCTTGGCGCGGAAGCCGCTGATCTCGCCGCTCTGGATGTCGTAGGCGACCACGCCGTGGCAGGTCCGCTCCGCGGGGTCGTCCTCGTCGGTGACGGCCAGATCCATCACGTGCCACTCGTCGTACACCGTGATTCCGCGTTTGACCACCTGCTCGTACATCGTGTGGAGCATCTGGTGGCCGGTCTCGGCGCCCGCGTACGTCGTGCGCGGGAAGGAGAGGCCGCCGAACGGCCGCTGGGAGACGCGCCCGTCGTCCTCGCGAGAGAACGGCATCCCCCAGTGTTCGAGGCGGATGACCTCCTCGGGACTCTCCTGGCAGAGCGCCTCCACCGCGGGGGCGTCGCCGAGGTAGTCGGACCCCTTCATCGTGTCGTACGCGTGGTCCTCCCAGGAGTCGGCGTCGCGCAGCGCCGCGTTGATCCCGCCCTCTGCCGCGCCGGTGTGGGACCGGACGGGATGGAGCTTCGACACCATCGCCACGTCCGCGCCCGCTTCCTGTGCCGCGATCGCCGCCCGGAGTCCCGCCCCGCCGGCCCCGACGACGACGACGTCGTGTTCGTGCATTGTTGGTATGTAATTTCGTAAGTTCCGGAGTCCCTTGATACTGTCTGTCGGGATTACCAGAATTTCAGGTTGTTCTTGACGGCCTCGCGTTTCAGCTCCTGGATGTGCTCGGTGAGGGGGATGTCCTTCGGGCACACCTCGGTACAGGAGAACTGCGTCTGGCACCGCCAGACGCCGTGCTCCTGCTCGATGATCTCGAGCCGCTTCTGTTTCATCTCCTCGCCCTCGCGCTCGTCCATCGCGAACCGGTACGCCTTGTTGATCGCGGCCGGCCCGAGGTACTCGTTGTCGCCCGCGGCGATGTTACACGAGGACATGCACGCGCCACACCAGATGCAGCGCGTGGACATCTTGATCTTCTCGCGGTTCTCCCGGTCCTGGCGCTGCTCTTCGAGCTCGCCGTCCGGGTACTCGTTCGTCTGGAAGTACGGCTCGACGGCCTCCATCTGGTCGTAGAAGTGCTCCATGTCGACGACGAGGTCCTTCGTCACCTCGGCGTGCGGGAGCGGCTCGACCCGGACCGGCTCGTCGAGGTCCGATATCTGGGTCTTACACGCCAGCTTCTGCCCGCCGTTGACGAACATGGCGTCGGAGCCGCAGACGGCCTGCCGGCAGGAGTGGCGGAACGTGAGCGAGGAGTCGTACGTGTCGCGCGCGTACATCAGCGCGTCGAGGACGGTCATCCCCTTCGTGAACGGGACGTGGAACGTGTCGAAGCGCGGCTCCTGTTTCCCCTCGACCTGCGGGTCGTAGCGGAACACCTTCAGCTCGACCGTGCTCTCGTCGGCGGCCGCCTTCTCCGCCTCCTCCGCCTGCCGCTGTTCGCGGCGCTCGGCCGCGCGGCGGCGCTTCTCGGCGCGGCGCTCGTCGCCCTTCGAGGCGGGCTCCGCCTCGGCGTCGGTCTCGGTCGATTCTTCGGTCTGCTTCGGAATTTGCGTGCTCATGGTCGGTTCAGTAGAGTCCGATGCCCGCCCACGCGTTCGCGGTGCGGATTCCCTGCGCGATCAGCACGACGCTCGCGGCGACGAGCGTCCACTTGATCACGGTGCGTTTCGTGCCGGTGAGGCCCTGGTTCACTAGGGCGTTGTAGACGCCGTTGACCCCGTGGAACGTCGCGGTCACGAGGAAGAGGATCATCAGCGAGTAGTAGCTCAGCGACTCCATCCGACCGGCGCTGGCGAGGAACGACACCTCGTCGGCGTGGTGGACGAAGTGGAGCAGGAAGAAGTGGAACGCCAACACCACCAGCAGGAAGACCGCCGTGACCCGCTGGAGGAACCACATCCGGCCGCCCGACTGGAACGAGGAGTAGCGCTCGGCCATCTCAGAACGCCCCCGCGATGAACGTCGGGACGGACGCGACGGTGATCGCTCCGGTTAAGATTAGCGACGCGTAGAAGCTCTTGTCCTGTGCGTCCAGCCCGATGCCGAGGTCCGTGAGGAGGAGCCGCGTCCCGTTGAGCATGTGGAAGACCGCCACCGCGAGCAGGCCGACCTCCAAGAGGCGCACGAGCAGCAGCCCCTCCAAGGAGACGATCGTCTGCGTGTACACGTCGGTGCCCGCGTTGATCGCCGCCTGACTCGCGCCCGCCGCCGGAATCCCCGTACTCAACACGGCGATGTGCGTGAACAGGTACCCGATGAGCACCCATCCCGTGAACTTGTGGAAGATCCACGCCCACATCCCCGCCTCGAACTCCCGCCAGCGGCCGAAGTCCTCGATGAGGCCTCGATTGTACGACTGACTCATACCTAACGGTTCTGAACCGGGGTCGTATAGTAGTTACTAACACGGCGTTGCTCGCTCCTGCGTCCCGGAACTCGGCCGCTTCTCGCGGGCGGGGCGGACACCCCCGAGCAGAGCCCGCCCGACGCCGTTCCCGTGCGACGCCGTTCCACGCCGCGGCACGTCGCGGAAGCCTTATATGTCCCACTCCCGCTTCTTCGGTCGCAATGGCGAAAGGCGAAGTTGACTTCTTCAACGACACTGGCGGCTACGGTTTCATCTCGACTGACGACGCGGACGAGGACGTGTTCTTCCACATGGAGGACGTCGGCGGCCCGGACCTCGAAGAGGGTCAGGAAGTCGAGTTCGACATCGAGGAGGCGGACAAGGGTCCGCGCGCGTCGAACGTCACCCGTCTGTAAGTCGGCGACGACACCCGAGGCGAATCGGCTTTTCGACCGTTCTCGTCCCCCGAGCGGCGGCGCCGGAGCGCGTCCCCCCGCGAGCGACGGGTCACTTCGACGGCGATCTGACTCGCCGCCGGACGGCCCCGACCGATAGGGATTTACCGCTCGCTGACTGACCGGTCAGTCAATGAGCGACACGCCGAGCGCGGCAACGGAGATCATGGACGGGGTGTACGGCGCCCTCCGCGCTCACGGCTACGCCGACCTGACGATGCAGGACATCGCCGACGAGTGCTCGAAGAGCAAGTCGCTGCTCCACTACCACTACGACACGAAGGAGGACCTGCTCGTCGCCTTCTTAGAGTACATCATCTCCGATTCCGAGGAGCGGATCGCCGCCCGCGCCGACGACCCGCCCGTCGACCGGTTAGTCCAGTTCGTCGGGTGGTTCGTCTTCGCGCCCGACGAGGCCGACCGCGAGGCGTTCCACATCGCCCTGTTGGAGCTCCGCACCCAGGGCCCGTTCAACGAGCGGATCCGCGAGCAGCTGGCGCGCAGCGACCGGCTGCTGCGAGGGACCGTCGCCGACATCCTCGCGGACGGCATCGAGGCGGGCGTCTTCCGCGACGTCGACGTCGAGGAGACGGCGGCCCTGCTCGTGGCGACCCTCGACGGCGCGCGGACCCGACAGATCACGCTCGCGGGCGCCGAGCGCGGCGACGAGGGCGAGGGGTACACCCGCGAGGTCGCGGAGGCGGCGCTCCGGCGGACCGTCGGGCCGCTGCTCGCCGACGGGGTGGAACTGCCGCCGCTCGACGACGCGATCGACGAGCTGCGGCGCGAGCCGGACGGTTCGGGAACTGACGCCGACGACGCCGACGGCTCGGAGCCCGAAAGGCCGGAGACCGACGGGCCGGCGGGCGACCGCGAATGACCTGGTTCGGGTTCGAGCGGCCGCCGCCGGTGCTGCTCGCGGTGATCGCGAGCACGTTCTTCGTCGGCTTCGGCGGCGGCGTCGTCTTCCCGATCTTACCGAACCTCGGCGCGGTCCTCGGCATCTCGGCGTTCATGGTGGGGGCGATCCTCTCCGCGAACCGGTGGGTGCGGCTCGTCGCGAACGCGCCGGCCGGCGCCCTCGTCGACCGGTACGGGACGCGCACGCCGTTCGTCGTCGGGCTGTTCGTCGAGGGGGTCGCCACGCTCGGCTACGTCGTCGCGCTCGCGATGCCGCCCGCCGAGACGCTCCGCCCGCTCGCGGCCTCGCTGCCGACGTTCGCGGCCGGCCCCCTCGTCGTCGGCGCGGAGGAGTGGTTCGCGCCGATCGGCGTCGCCGTCGCGCCCGAGACGTGGTTCCTGCTCGCGCGGATCCTCTGGGGGCTCGGCTCCGCCGCGGTGTTCGCGACCGCGTACACCATCGCGGCCGACCTCTCCGACAGCGGCTCGCGGGGGACGAACATGGGGATCGTCCGCGGCGGGATAACGATGGGGTTCCCGGCCGGCCTCGTGCTCGGCGGGATCGTCTCGGCGGTCGCGGGCAACGTCGCCGCGTTCACCGTCGCCGCCGCGTTCGCGCTCACGGCCAGCGTGGTCGCGTACCGGTACGTCCCGGAGACGCACGTCACCGGCGACCGGTCCGACGATTCGATCAAGCCGTGGGAGGTCGACACAGCGATTCCGGCCGTGACGGTCGGCTTAGTCAACTTCGGGCTGATGTTCGCGTACATCGGCGCGCTCTTTTCGACGCTCGTGCTGTTCCTCGGCGCCGAGGACATCTCGCTGTTCGGCCTCGCCCCGCAGGGCACCTCCGGGCTGTTCATGGCCGGCACGGTCGTCTCGGCCGCGTTCTTCATGCTCGTCGGCGGGCGGGTCTCCGACACCCGCGACTCCCGGACGCCGATCCTGCTGGCGTTCCTCGCCGTCTCGTTCGTCGGGTTCCTGCTGCTCGCGCGGGCCGGGTCGGTCCTCTCTTTGGGCCTCGCCTGCGTCTTCATCGGCGCCGGACAGGGCGGGACGAGCGGCCCGATGATGGCCCTGCTCGCGGACCTCACGCCCGACGAGCGGATGGGGCGCGCCTCGGGGACGAACAACGTCCTCGGCGACGTCGGGGGCGGGCTCGGACCCATGGTGTCGCTCCCCCTGATCGAGGCGGTCGGGTTCACCCCGATATACGCCGCCTGCGCCGCCCTGCCGCTCCTCGCCGGGGGCGTGCTCCTGCTGGGCGTCCGCCGTGAGACCGGGACGTTCCTCCCCGGCCGCGTCGCGGACGGGACGGGTTCGAGCGACCCGGCGAGCGTGGTCGACTCGTAGTCGAGGGTGCCTTCGACCCTGTGTGGACACGACTTATAAATAAACGAGCCGTTGGCGCGTGCCTGCGAGCGGCCGGAGCGAAGCGGAGGCCGCGAGTCGCACGCGCGAGGGAGTCGGCCGACCGCAGGGAGGCCGACGAGGCTGGGGAGGTGTGAGGTGCGGTTGCTGTGCGGTGCGGGGCGGGACTCAAAGGGGCAGTCGCGAGGAGCCCGTAGGCGACGCAAGCACCGCAACGAGGGAGCGGTAGCGACCGAGTGAGGAGC
Source organism: Halorubrum sp. Atlit-26R (assembly GCF_003666015.1). GTDB lineage: Archaea > Halobacteriota > Halobacteria > Halobacteriales > Haloferacaceae > Halorubrum. The sequence continues at coordinate 176,754 of NZ_QPLT01000003.1, read as the reverse complement.
GCAGCGAGCGTACGGGCTCCTCGCGACTGGGGCTTTGGAGGTGGTCACGGCCGCCCCGGTATCGACTATTTATAAGTGAGCGGCTAGAGATTCGTTAGCGTTCCATTCGGTATCGCGAGATCTTTTATATACACGTACTGAAGAAGCGTCGCTCGCCGAATGGGTGGTTCACCGCCAGTTACCCGATATCTATGGTGTGCGAACCGCTGACTCCCCCTGCCCGAAAGAACAACCGTTAAAAGTCGGCGACGGGTTCGTACGGACATGGCTGGAACTATCGAAGCGCTCGTCCCCGGCGGGCAGGCCAACCCCGGCCCGCCGCTCGGTCCCGAGCTCGGACCGACGCCGGTGGACGTCCAGGACGTCGTCGCGGAGATCAACGACGAGACCGCTGCCTTCGACGGCATGGAGGTGCCCGTCACCGTCGAGTACGACGACGACGGCTCCTTCACCATCGAGGTCGGCGTGCCGCCCACCGCGGAGCTCATCAAGGACGAGGCCGGCTTCGAGACCGGCTCCGGCGAGCCCCAAGAGAACTTCGTCGCCGACATGTCGATCGAGCAAGTGAAGACGGTCGCCGAGCAGAAGTCGAGCGACCTGCTCGCGTACGACACGAAGGCCGCCGCCAAGGAGGTCGGCGGCACCTGCGCCTCCCTCGGCGTCACCATCGAGGGCGAGGACGCCCGGACGTTCGACGACCGCGTCGACGCCGGCGAGTACGACGACGTCCTCGACGAGTAACGCCGCCTGCTTGCGGTTTCCGCTTTTCAGCGCTGTTTTCGATTCCGACCGGTTACACCGCGGGCCGTTCCGCGGGGTCCGGCTCAGGCGGTTCGGTCGCGACCGGGCGCACGTCGGTCCACGTCCAGCCGACGATGGCGGCCGCGGCGACGAGCGCGTAGAACTGGACGAACACGCCCGCTATCGTTCCGAGGATCGGGACGGTGGAGAGCACGCCGATCGCGAGCGCGCCGGCGAGGACGACGACCGCCGCCGTGATCCACCCCGTCGCGTACGCCCGCTTCGTGACGACGCCCCAGAGCGTCCCGAGGGCGAAGCCGTCGCCGACCTTCCCCGAGTCGGCCACCGCGGCCAGCGCCGCGGGCGTCACGTAGAGCCCGACGAGCGACAGGACCAGGGCGACGAAGCCCGCGACGAGGACGAACAGCCCGACCGCGACCGTCCCCGCCCCGACGCTCCCGTCGCCGGGGACGACCACGAACGCGCCGAGGGCGACGAACGCGGCGGCCGCGAGGACCCCGAGCGGCAGCAGCGAGTAGACGAACGCGACGGCGAATGCCTTCAGGCCGTCGACGAAGAGCGCTCCCCACGCCTCGAAGGCCGGCGGCTCGTCGTCGCCGTCGGCGGTGCGCCGCACGACGCGCGTCAGGTAGCCGAAGATCAGGACCGAGGGGATGATGAGCGGACTCGCGAGCAGCAGGAGCCCGCCGATGACGGCGGTAGTGACGGCGTCGTCGCCGTCGCGAAGGTAGGTGAGCGATGCTTCTAACATGATGATTCTCACCGTCCTGACGCGCCGTGAGGCATTAAAGTAGTAGGGCCGCGACGACCGGAGCCGACGGCTTTTATTCGGACCGCCCCGACCGGCCGGTATGCCGGACCTTCACCCGATCGCGAAGCGGATCCACAACGTCCAGCCCCGAGCGGTGCGGCTCGAACTCGACTCGGGCGAGACCGGCGTCTTCGAGTTCTCGTCGACGGAGTTCTTCCAGCGGGAGTTCCGCGGCGAGGGCGTCCGGACCGACGCCGACGGCGACGCCGACTTCCGGCTGATCACCTCCGACGACTACGAGCGGATCCTGCTCGGCCGCTCGGGGCCCGACGAGGAGGGGTGGTCGATGGTCGGCGAGGTGGTCGCGGCCGAGCGCGCCGAGGAATAGCGGCGAGTCGCTCTCGGGACTCAACTCACCGGACGACCGTCACCGGCGCCTCGGCGCGGCGAACCACGGCCTCCGCGACGCTGCCGAGGAGGACCCGCGAGAGCCCGGTCCGGCCGCGACTCGCCAGCACGACGTGGTCGAACGGCTCGCCGGGAACGTCGTCCTCCTCGCCGACCGGCTTCTCGCCGCCCGCCACGGCGAGGATCGTCTTCGTCGGGCGACCGACCTCCAGCCGCGTGTCGATCTCCCGGTCGACCGCCTCCGCCGCCTCGGAGAGGATCCGCTCGCCGCGCTGCTTGGCGCTCGCGTACCACTGGTCGGAGGCGCCCGGGAACCCGCCGTCGGCGCCCGTCGCCGAGTCGGCGGGGTTGATCACGTGGAGCGCCGTGAGGTCGGCCTCGGGCCACTCGGCGGCCGCGAACCGGAGCGCTTCGGCGGCCTCCTCCGAGCCGTCGACCGCGACGAGGATGCGTTTGCTCATACGCGGCGGTTCGCCCGCACCGGATAAAAAGTCCGACGACGACTCCGACGCGGCGGCAATCTGCTTCGAGGGGCGTATCCGGGGACCGCGCGACGGAGCGGTCGTCACAAAACACTTGCCGGCCCCCGTGTACCGACTCGTATGAGCACCCCGTACGCGCGGTCGCAGTTAGCGTCGGTTAGTGCCCGCGGCGGCGCGTGGCTCATCGACATGGTCGCAGGTCTCGCCGTCGCCGCCGTCGTCTCGCTGGCGGTCGGGGCCGTTTCGGGCGGCCTCGCCGACCTCGCGTTCCTCCTCGTCACGGTGGGCTGGTACGTCGTGTCGGAAGCGGTCTGGGGGCACACGCCCGGGAAGTGGGTCGTCGGGATCAGGGTCGTCGACGAGAGCGGCGACGAGGCCTCCGCCGTCGGCGCCGTCGTCCGGAACGTCACCAAGATCGTCGGCGGCGCCTCGCTGCTGTTGATCCTCGCGGGCGTCGTGTTCATCGCCGACTCGCCGAACAGCCAGCGGCTCGGCGACCGGTGGGCGGACACGCTGGTCGTGCGGGTCTGACGGGCCCCGCCGTCAGTCGTGCCGCGTCACGCACTCCGAGAGGCCGATCAGCTCGACGGGCTCGGAGTTGTCGGGCGAGTAGACGACCATCTGCCCCTTCTCCATGTACGGCACCTTCCCGGCGAGGTTCGTCGGGATGTTGACGCTGGAGATCGCGTCCTCGTCGCCGAGGTTCAACACGATCTTCGTGTTCACCTGCTTGAACACCGACTCGGCCACGTCCTGCGGGTCCTGCGTGATCAGGAAGAGCCCGAGCCGCTCCTTGCGGCCCTGCTTGGCGGCCTCCGTGAACTTCTGGACGACCTTTTGGGCCTGAACGTTGTCGGCGTCGGCGAGGAAGTTGTGGGCCTCGTCCATCCCGACCAGGAGCGGCGTCTCCTTGATCCGGTCGCTCGACGGGTCGTTCGAGAGCTTGTCGTCGACGAGCAGGCCCGCGACCGCGAGGACGACGATCTCCTTCTGCCGGGAGGTCGGCAGGTGGTAGGTGGGGACGACCGAGAGCCCGCCGGGGCGGACGAGCGTGTGGTCGAGCTCCGTGATCGGCTTCGCGTCCTGGTCGAACACGCCGCTCGGGACGCCCCGAACCCGGCGCTTGACGGCGTCGAACGTCGCCTCGTGGACCCGACCGCTCTCGTGGAGCTCCTCTTTGAGCGCCGGGTCGTCGAGGTACGAGAGGAACTGGCTGTAGGTGCCCGAGTCACCGTAGTCGTCGAAGAAACGGTTGAGCAGCGTCAACAGCGCGGGGTACTGGTTGTCGTTGAGCCCGGACCCGGCGACCAGCCACGGCATGTCGTCCGCCAGCGAGAAGGGGATCGTGAACTCGACGCGCTCGGCGCGGTGCCCCTCGCCGGGGTACGTCGCGTTCGCGACTCGCGGGACGAGGGCGACGGTGTCGTCGTGGCCGCCGTGGGCGATCCCCTCCCGTTCGAGGCGCCGGGCGAACGCGTCGTCGAGGTCGGGGTTGTCGTCGTGCATCTGCGCGTACTCGTCCTGCGGGTCGAACTGGACGACCGCCATCCGCGACTCGCGGCCGTCGCCCATCGGATAGGTCCGGTCCGAATCGAGGTACTGCCGGAGGACATTCTTCGAGGCGTGGGTCTTCCCCGACCCGGTGCCGCCGGCGACGAGCGTGTGCCGGAACGCCAGCGGGTCGCCGTCGGCGTAGTCGTCCTTCACCCGGTAGTCGACCGTGGGGGGCTCCGCCGCGGTCCGGACCTTCTCGCCGCCGACCGAGAGGTGGCCGAGGAAGACGCCGTCGTCGGGGATCTTCAGTCCCGTCTTGATCTCGGCGTCGTCGGCCGCCTCCTCGACGACGGCGCCGGGCTTGGGCACCCGGTCCGTCATCCGGCGTTTCATGTCGTCGCCCGCGCCGTACACCACCGACATCGGCTCCAGGTCGGCGACGAACTTGTAGTCGCGCTCGGCGAAGTCGTCGCGGCGCATCTGCCGGCGGGCGTGAATCTCCGTCGCGTCGTCCGACTGGAACTCCTGTGCGTACTCCAGTCCGGTGATCCGGCAGAACAGCCGCTCGCCGTCCGGGTACGGGATCAGGAGGTACTTCCCGAGCCGCACCGACTCGCGGTTGCCGGTCGTGACGAACGCCTTCAGCGACGTCTCCTCCTCCTCCTCGGCGACCCGGAGCCCCTGTGACACCGACACGACGCCGAGCCCCGCGTCGCTCCCGGCCGGCGTCGCGTCGTAGGCGGTGAAATCGTCCTCGGCGTCGCCGCGCGCGTCGGACCCGGACCCGCCCGCCGACGCGTCCGCCCGCGCGGCGTCACCGGGCGCGTCGTCGGCGTCAGCGGCGCTTCCGCCGTCGGCCGCGGAGTCGACCTCGTCCGCGCGGCCGTCGGCGTCGTCGTCACCGCTGAACTCGGTGAAGTCCTCCAGCGTCATGGCGGATCCACCGGTCGCCGGGCCGAAAGCGTTTGCCCTCGCGCCCCGGGCGGCCGCCCCGCCCCCGACCGGGCGCGGAGCGCCGGTCACGGGGCCCTTATCCCGCTCGACCCCGTACCCGTGGCATGATACTCGTTCGCGGCAGCGGCGGCGGGACGGACCTCACCGGCACGGTGTTCGAGCGCGGCGAGGAGCCGCCCGCGTACAAGGGCGCGCCGAACGAGGACGCCCCGTACGTGTGGGTGTGCGACTCCTTCTACGAGGTCGAGAGCGGCGGCTCCCCGCTCGTCGTCGACGGCGAGGAGATCCGCGTCGCCTTCGAGGAGCCGATGCCCCGCGGGTTCGACACCCGCGACCAGGCGGTCGCGGCGGCCCGCGAGCACGTCCGGACGCAGTTCGCGCGGATCGGCGTCGACCCCGCCGACGTCGAGATCGAGGTGTCCGCGGCGGACCCGGCCTGAGACCAGCGACGCCGAACTCCGGGCGGACGCGCCCGGCCCCCCTTTTTACCCGTCCCGCCGCGGTACGGGTCCGTATGTCCGACCCACCGGAGGACTTCGACCCGAAGTCCCGGGAGGAGCGCGAGGTCGCCGCCGAGGCCGCGACCGACCGCTCCGACCTCCTCTCGCTGATGGCCCACACCTACCGCGGCGAGCTCGGGCGAACGAGCTCGTGGCGGACCCGCATCGACCGGACGACCAACTGGGCGGTGGTGGTGACGGCGTCGCTGCTCACGTGGACCTTCTCCAGCGAGTCGCGGCCGCACTACGTGCTGCTCATCGGGCTCGTCATGCTCAGCGTGTTTCTCGGCATCGAGACCCGCCGGTACCGGACCTTCGACGTCTGGCGGTCGCGCGTGCGGCTCTTAGAGGAGAACGTGTTCGCGAACGCGCTCGACCCGGAGGGGGTCGAACAGTCGAACTGGCGGGAGCTGCTCAGCGAGGACCTCCGCGAGCCGACGATCAAGATGCCGGCCGTCGAGGCGGTGTCGCGGCGCCTCCGGCGGGTGTACGCGCCGCTCGTCTCCGTCCTCATCGCCGCGTGGGTCGTCAGGCTCACCGTGTTCACGCCCCCGGGGAGCGGCGTCGTCGAGACGGCCGCGGTCGGCGCGCTGCCGGGCGCGCTCGTGCTCGCGGCCGTCGCCGGGTTCTACCTCGTCGTGCTGGCGCTGACCCTGCGGCGGGCGCCGCGGCGGGCCAAGGGCGAGATGCAGGCCGCCGAGGCCGCGGAGGAGTGGAAGTGAGCCGGGACGGCCGCCCGAGGCCCGACGCGGCGACCCGCGCTCCCGCAACCCCTTTTCGCCCAGGGCACGACCGGACCGTATGACCGAGCTACCGGACCGCGTCGTCGGCGACGCGCGGACGAGCGACTTCGGATGGGACCTCCTCACGGACCTGACCGACATCGGGAATCGCATGGCGGGATCGACCGGCGAGCGCCGCGGCGCCGAGCGCGTCGTCGAGGCGTTCGAGGACGCCGGCCTGCGGAACGCCGGACTCGACGAGTTCGAGATCCCCGGCTGGTGGCGCGGCGAGTCGTCGCTCGCGGTGTCGGGCGCGGTCGAGCGGCGCCACGAGAACTCCCACGAGGTGATCGCGCTGCCGGGCACGCCGAGCGGCGAGGCGACGGCCCCGCTCGTCGACGTGGGGGACGGCACCGACGAGGAGTTCGCGGCCGCGGAAGAGGAGCTGGAGGGCGCGGTTGCCATGGCCTCCTCGCGCACTCCCGACAGCCACGACCGCTGGATCCACCGGATGGAGAAGTACGTCGCGGCCGCGGAGCGCGGCGCGGTCGGGTTCGTCTTCCGGAACCACATCGAGGGGGCGCTTCCGCCCACCGGCGAGATCGGCTACCACAACCGGCCCGGCCCGATCCCGGCGGTCGGCGTCTCGAAGGAGGTCGGCGACCGGCTCTCGCGGCTCGTCGCGGCCGCGGACGCCGACGGAGCGGAGGGAGAGGGAAGCGGCGACGCCGACCGACCGACGGTTTCGATCGACGTCGACTGCCGGAACGAGCCGACGACCTCGGTGAACGCGGTCGCGGAGGTCGGCCCGGACACCGACGAGGCGGTGTACCTCACCGCGCACGTCGACGCCCACGACGTGAGCGACGGCGCCAACGACAACGGCGCCGGCTCGGCGCTCGTTGCGGAGGTTGGGCGCCTGCTCGCGGGCGTCGAGGGCGACCTCGACACGCGGGTACGTCTCGTCACGTTCGGCTCCGAAGAGATCGGGCTGTGGGGGGCGTACCACGCCGCGGAGACGACCCCGAAAGAGGAGATCGCCTGCGTGGTCAACCTCGACGGCGCCTGTAGTTCCCGGAACCTCCGCGTCGGGACGAACGGGTTCGACGGGATGCGCTCGACGTTCGAGGCCGTCGCCGACGCGTTCGACGCGCCCCTGACGACCGGCGAGACCATCTCGCCGCACGGCGACCAGTGGGCGTTCGTCCAGGAGGGGATCCCGGCCGTGATGGCCTCGACGACCAGCGACCAGTCCGGGCGCGGCTGGGGCCACACCCACGCCGACACCCTCGACAAGCTCGACTCGCGGGACCTCCGCGAGATGGCGACGCTCGTGACTGCGGCCGTCTACCGGTTCGCGACCGGGGAAGTGGCGGTCGAACACCGCTCGCGGGAGTCGATCCGCGACGCGATCGACGAGGGGTACGTCGAGGAGCTGAAGACGGGCGGGCGGTGGCCCTACGACGAGTGAGCGACCCGGCCGAGCCCGACGCGGCGGCTCACGAGCGCCTCGCCGGATCGACCCGGCACTACTCCTCGTCGGAGCCGTCGCAGACGCCGAGCGGGAGCGACTCGGGCGCGTCGCCGTCGCCGTCGAGCCCGGCGTACGCGTCGTCGATCAGGCGGGCCAGCTGCGTCTCGGGGCTCACGCCGCGGGCGGCGGCGAGGGCCGCGAGGCGCTCGTACTGCTCGTCCGGCACGGTCACCGTTCCCTCGTCCATACGCGGCGGTCCGTCCCGAAGCTACAAAAGCGTTGGTCTGACCCCGTTCACGTCGGTTCCGTCGGGTTCACGACCGGTCGGTCCGGTCCGTCTCGCGCACGGCCTCGACCGGCTCGCCGTCGGCGAACCGGTCGAACAGCGCGTTCATCACCGCCGACTCGGCCCGTGAGAGGTGTTCCCACACCGTCGTCGAGCCGAGCCCCAGCTCCGCGGCGACTTCCTCGACGCCGACGCCGCCGCCGTGGTCGTAGTAGCCCGCGGCGATCGCGGTCGCGAGGACCTCCCGCTGTCTGTCGGTGAGTCCGTCGAGGAGGCCGGACGCGGGGAGCTGCGGTGAGCGCTCGATCGAGGCGAGCTCCACGTTCCGCGCGAGCTCCACCTCGTTGCCGCCGCGCTCCAGCTCGCGCATCACCGCCGAGAGGTCGTCGTCGTCCTCCAAGTACGCCGTCCAGCGCTCCACCCCGCCCGAGATGGTCGTCCCCGTTCGGTAGTGGATCCCCATCCGCGAGAACCGGTCGCCGATCCCGTCCCAGTCGGCCGCCGCGACGTCGATCGTCAGCGCGACGTAGGCGTGGGTTCCCTCGATCGGTGCGAGCGGCTCCGCGGAGACGATGAGGTCGAACTCGCGGAACTCCTCGACGAACGCCTCGATCTCCCCCGGCGGCCCCGTGAGTTCCGCGATCCGCTTGCGCTCGGGGCCGCTGCCGGTCATCGAGGAGACCGAGCGGTACCGCACCTCCGGGTGGCGCGCGCTCACCTCGCACTCCGGCTCCCCCGCGTGGTGGATCCGGAACGTCACTTCCCGCATGGAGGAACCAGAGGGCGCGGAGGTTCAAACGGGTTCCGGACCCGTCGCGAGCCATTTATACCCGCGACCGCGCAACGATCGGCGTGGTGGCGATGACGAGTCGGTTACCCCCACTGAGCCCCCTGTGACGACGGGTTTCCACCGAGCCACCGTTCCTACCGTCGCCAGCGGCGCGGTCGCCGGTCGCGGCGGTATCGGGAGCGTGGTGAAAGTGTTCCACACACGCACTAACCGCTCGCAGCCGTGCGGTTTCGAGGCGAAAAAGGCGGGTCGAACGGCAACGTCGAAGCGGGCAGCGTCGAAGCGGGCGGCGGGCCCGCCGCTCAGTACGAGGCCGCGCGCTTGTCGAGGCCGGCGGCCTCGATATCCTCGCCGTCGACGGAGGTGCGGAGGACGTCCATGCCGTCGTCACGGTCGATATCGAAGTTGCGGGCGTACAGCTCTTCGAGGCGGTCGTACTCGGCGTCGGAGACCGGCGGTACGTCCGCGGCGGCGCTCCACTCGGCGATGTCGTCGCCGTCGCGGAAGGTGGGCGTGACGGAGGCGACCTCGTCGTGCGCGAGCAGCCAGCGGATCGCGGCCTGCGCCATCGTGCGCGTCCCCTCGCTGTGCTCCGGATCTTCGAGGAAGCGGATCGCGTCGACCTTCTCCCAGCCCGTCTCGTACCACTCCTTCGGGCGGTGCGAGCGGTGGTCGCCGTCTTCGAGGACGGTGTCGGGCGTCACCTGCTCGTTGAGGAGGCCGGAGGAGTGCGGGACGCGCGCGATGACGGACGTGTCCGAGTCGCTCTCGCGGATCGTCTCCACGAAGTGGCGCCCGGGCTCCTGCTCGAAGAGGTTGAACACGGTCTGGACCGCGTCGAACTCCTCGTACTCGACGGCGGCGTCGCCCTCGGCGAGCCAGCCGATCGAGGGGCCGAGCGCCCAGCCGAGCGCGCGGACCCGCCCAGACTCCTTCCACTCGCGGAGGAGGTCGCGCACCTCGGGCGTCACCTCGTCGACGTCGGCGTTGTGGAGCTGGAGCACGTCGACGTAGTCGGTGTCGAGGCGGTCCAGCGAGGCCTCGAACGCCTCGGTGAGGTACTCCTCGTTGAGCTCCTTCGGGAGCTCGCCGTGGCCGGCCTGCGGGTTGTCGTAGAAGTCGTAGCCGATCTTCGTCGACAGCGTCACCTCGTCGCGGCGGCCGTCGATCGCCTCCCCGATTATCTCCTCGCTGTCGCCGTGACCGTACACGTCGCCGGTGTCGACGTAGGTGACGCCCGCGTCGAGCGCCTCCTCGACCATCCCGACCGCCTGCTCGTCCGAGCGGTCGCCCCACCAGTCGGTGCCGACGACCCACGCGCCGAAGCCGATCTCCGAGACCTCGACGCCCGAGTTACCGAGTTCGCGATGTCGCATACGTCCCGATTGGCGGTCGGGACACTTATCGGGCGCGGTCGGTCTCGGATCGAGGGAACCGACGGCCCACAGCCGCGGCGGACCGCGGTGCGGCCGGCAGCGTCGCACCGTTGGATATTACCCGCTCGTCGCCCACCGGGCGGCCATGGACGACGCCCTCCGCCGTCGGCTCGACGCCGTCGTCGCCCTCCTCGCGGTCATCGCCGTCGTCTCGGTCACCGCCTTGTTGCTGTCGTTCGGGGCCGCCGGAATCGTCGTGGCCTTCGTCGTGCTGTTCGTCGGGCTGGTTGTCGCCCTGTTCGTCAACGCCGAACTGTACTGACCGGATCGGGCGTCGCGTTCGCACAACCGAATCCCTTTGAGTGACGGCGACGAAGGAGGGCCGATGACAAAGCGACACGTGTCCCTGCCCGACGGCGCGGAGGCCGGGGTCCGAGGGTTCATCGACGAGGTGGACGAGCGGCTCTCCTCGGACGAGGACACCTGCGAGGTCGTCCGCGACGTGCTGATCGACCTCCACGGCGACCGCGAGGCGTGGGAGGCGTGGCAGAGCGGCGAGTCCGTGTCGCGCGCCGAGCGCGTCCGTCTCCAGGGATACGACCCGTGTAACGCGACGCTGGAGTCGGAGTACTACGCCGAGAAGGACGAAGAGCGGTTCCAGCGCTCGAAACACCTCCAGTGGCTCTGGCGCCAGTTCGACGCCACACCGATGGCCGACAACGTCGAGTTCGCGCTCCGCTTCCGGCAGATGCTCGGGAACCACCTGTTCGCCGAGTGTGGGGACAACTGCCGCTTCTTCAAGGGGATCTCCGTCACCTACGGCCACAACATCGAAGTGGGCGACAACGTCGTGATCCACGACGACGTCCACCTCGACGACCGCGGGAAGCTGACGATCGGCGACCGCGCCTCCATCTCCGACGGCGTCCACCTGTACAGCCACGACCACGACATCGTCGACCAGACCGAGGTCCGGAACTTCCACACGATCGTCGAGGCGGACGCCCGCGTCACCTACGACGCGATGGTCAGGGCGGGCTGCCGGGTCGGCGAGAACAGCGTCGTCGGCGCGCGCTCCGTCGTTCAGGGCGACGTCCCGCCACATCACGTCGTCGTCGGGTCGCCCGCGCGCAGCGTCCGCGTGAAGCCCGGCTGGGAGGAGGCCGCCGAGGAGCTCGAAGACGGGCGGCTCCCCGACAACCAAGACGACCGGGAGATCGAGTACGAGCTCCCCGAGGACCTCGAACAGTTCGACGAGTTTCAGCGGGACCTCCGGCCGCCGAACCGACCCCGCTGACGCCCGCCGGTCTCCCACACGTCCGCCGGTCTCCCACACGTCCGCCGGTCTCCCACACGTCCGCCGTCCGGTTGACGGCACGAGGGCCGCTTTCGAGAGCGAGCGTGCCATGGTACCCGCCCCCAGTACCGTTAATGGGCAGTAGCGCGTACTACCGAGTGGTGTTACTCGCATGACAGGACAACAGATACTGATGATCGTCGGCGACTTCGGCGAGGACTACGAGATCATGGTGCCGTTTCAGGCGCTTCAGGCGGTCGGCCACGAGGTCCACGCCGTCTGCCCGGAGAAGGAGGCGGGCGACGCGGTCAAGACCGCGATCCACGACTTCCGCGGCGACCAGACGTACTTAGAGGAGCGCGGGCACAATTTCGAGCTCACCCACGGCTTCGACGACGTCGAGCCGGCCGACTACGACGCCTTAGTCGTTCCCGGCGGGCGCGCCCCCGAGTACCTCCGGGGGTACGACGAGGTGCTCGACGCGGTGCGGCACTTCTTCGAGGCCGACAAGCCCGTCGCGTCGATCTGTCACGGCCCGCAGATCCTCGCGGCCGCGGGCGTGCTCGACGGCTACGAGATGACGGCGTACCCGGCCGTCAGACCCGAGGTCGAGGCCGCCGGCTGCTCGTGGGTCGACGGCGTGACGACCGACGGCAACCTCGTCACCGGGCAGGCGTGGCCCGACCACCCGGAGTGGATCGCGCAGTTCCTCGACCTGCTCGGCACCGAGATCGAACACGAGGGGGCCGCCGCGACGGCGGACTGAGTCGCTCGATTTTTTCGCATGCCCGGGCCCCGCGCACTCGCCGTCAACGTCGCCGCCAACACGAACGAGCCCGGGTTCCGCGGCCCCGTCTATCCGGACGGGTCGTTCGCGTACGTCCCGATCCCTGAGTCGGCCGCGACGCTCCCGCGCGATCGGTTCGCGGTCGACGAGCCGGTGCCGACCTACGGCGACCTCGACCTCCCGTTCGCGATCCCCGACGATCTACGAGCGACGCCCGTCCACGCGGACCCCGAGTTCCCGGGGGTTCACGGCCGCGAACGGGCGACCTACGGCGACCCGTACGGCGTGAAGGCAGGCCGGATCGCTGACCTCGTCCCCGGCGACTGGCTCCTCTTTTACGCGACGCTGACGCTCCGGCCGCACGACTGGGTGGGGCCGGGCAGCGAACAGGTCGGCGACGCCGCCGAGCGCACAGGCGGCGACGGGAGCGCGGGCGACGAGGGCGTCGACGACCGCGACGGTGCGTGGCTCCGCGAGCGAGGGGTCGACGTCGATACCGACCTCGCGCCCGACTGGGGCGCGTACCTCTTCGCCGGGATGCGGGTCGAGCGCGTGCTCTCGGCGGGGGAGGGAGACGGCGGCGACGGGACCGTCGACCGCGCGGCCGCCGCCGCGGCCGCGCCGACGAACGCGCACCTGAAACGCGATCCCTTCGACGCCCGCGTGGTCGCGGTCGGCGACCCAGACGCGTCCGGGCTCTTCGACCGCGTCGTCCCGCTGAGCGAGCCGGACGCGGGCACCGAGGCGAACCCGATCGTCACCGACCTGTCGAGCGACTCCGGGAAGGGCCCCTGGTGGCGACGCCCGATGGCCTTCGACGCGCCGGCGACGAGCCGGGTGCTGGCGCGGATCGACGGGATCTGACGAAGCGCACCGCTCCCGCCGCCACCGCGATTTATGAGGCGCGACGCCGTTACGGGAGGTATGAGCGACGAAGACCCAGAGACGAGCGACGAGGCGGCAGACCGCGGCGCGCCGTCCCGGCTCGGCCGCGTCCTGCTCGGCGTCGGCCTCGCCGCGCAGGCCTCGGAGGACTTCCGCGACATGGAGGACACGATCGAGTACGCCGAGTCGGCCGGCGTCCCGATGCCGGACGTCGCCGCGCCGTTCGCGTCCGGTATGATGGCGGTCGCCGGCCTCGGGATCGCGCTCTGGCGCCTCCCCCGAATTGCGACCGGCGCGGCGGTCGCGTTCCTGACCGTCGTCACCGCGACGATACACGACTTCTGGAACGCCGACGAGGACGACAAGAGCGGCGAGCGGCTCGCCTTCTTCGGCAACCTCGCGATGCTGGGCGGGGCACTGGTGTTCCTGCGCGAGGCGTACAGGGAGTGACCGGCGGCGAGGCGCGACGCGCCGCCGAATCGACTTTATAAATAACTCTCGGGATCGACCTCCACAGTCCCACCGCTCGTCGACGAGCGCGGCGGCTCACAAGGCGCGAAAAATCGGCGAACGGCTCGGGCGGACTCCTACTCGTTCAGCACGCTCGACCACTGGCTGGTGTACGTCGCTTGGTTCGGCTCGAAGGAGACGCGCTGGTCGATCGTCCCGTCGCGCTCCTCGAAGGCGTTCACGTACGCCTCCTCTAACGACTGCCCGTAGGCGTCGTTGAGGTACAGCGTGGCCGAGCTCTCGGCGCCGACGTTGTCGCCCACGGCGAGGTCCGCCATCGCGGGCCCCTGAAGCAGGTCGGAGGGCGCGGTCCGGAAGATGTAGCCGTTGTCCTCGAGGTCCGTGACGTTCGGGTCGGTCGAGGATGGCGAGATGCCGACGACGCCGTTGGGGATGAACACCTGCTCGGCGACCTGGAGGTTGACGTTCGACGACGCCGGGCCGACGACCGCGCCGTAGCCGGCGTTGACGATGGCGTTCGCCCCCGAGATGCCGGCCTGCGGGTCGGTCTGGGTGTCTTCCACTCTGGTCTCGACGTCGACGTTGATGCCGGCGTCGTTGACCTGGGTGGCCGCGAGCAGCGCGCCGTCGCGGATCGGCGCGCCGAGCGGACCGAGGTCGCCGGTCTCCGGCATCAACACGCCGATCCGAGCGGTGAACGAGTCGACGCCGACCGGGTCGGCCGCGGTCGCGTTCCGGTCCTCCTCGGAGAGCTCGTTCCCGAACTCGACGGTGTCGAGGGTGACGAGCTCGCCGTCCTGGAAGTCGATGATGTCGTAGGCCGCGGTGGCCATGTCGCCGTTGACGTCGAAGTTGACGCTCGAGGACGCGCCCACGTAGTGGACCGGGTCGCCCCCGGCGACCGTCTCGACGGCCTCGGGGAGGTCCGCGGGACCGAACTCCTCGCCGCCGGGGTTGGCGACGGTCCGGACGCGGTCGCGGATCGCCTCGCCGTCGTTCTCGCCCGCCGCGGTCGCCGCGAGGATCTCGACCGCCATCGCGTCGTACGCCTGCGCGGTGAAGACGCCGGGCTCCTCGCCGTACTCCTCCTGATAGGACTCGGTGAAGAACTCCGCGCCGGGACCGCCCGCGGAGGGCGCGGTGCCGATGACGTTGTTCATGTCGTTGTCGACCTCGCCGGGGAGGTCGCCGTCGATCAGCCCGTCGGGGACGATGATGTCGAGGTCGGGCGCGCTGTCGGCGAACTCGGAGTAGAAGTCGCGGAACAGCTGGATACCGGACTGCGGGAAGCCGACGACCATCACTGCGTCAGGGATGTTGTTGCTGTCTCCCCCGTCGCCACCGTCGCTTCCGTCCGATCCGTCGCCACCGTCGCCGCCGTCCGATCCGTCGCCGCCGTCGCCGCCGTCCGATCCGTCGCCGCTCTCCGTCGAACAGCCGGCGAGCCCCGCGATGCCGGCCGCACCGGCGCCCTTGAGCACGTCGCGTCGCTGGATTCTTCGCGTCATTCTGTGAGCGTATACCATACGAGTCGTTATAAGTGTACCCACGACCACAAATACCACAGCGACGGCGTTCGGACGAATCAGTTCGGCTTTATTCGGTACAGCCGTGCTCTACCGACCGTTCGCCGATCGGCGGCCGACGGCGAACGCGGCGTCATGACCTCTCACTGATAGAAAACCGGTGGGCTGCGTCCGGGGCGGTCGCCCCCCGTCTCAGTACCCCTGCGCGTTCCCGTCCTTCCGGGGTTCCGTGGCGGCCGAGAGGACCCCGTCCCGGTTCCGGGCGATCTGTGCGCCGCCGAACATGACCGGCGAGAGCGTCCGCACGTCGTGGTCCCTCCGGACCAGCTTCGCCGCGGCGTCGTCGTCGAAGTGCGGCTCGAGCCCCAGCTCGCCGCTCTCGCGGTAGCGCCACCGCGGCTCGTCGAGCGCGCGCTGGAGCGGCATGTCGTAGTCGACGATGTTCGAGATCACCTGGACGTGGCCCTGCGGCTGCATGTACCCGCCCATCACGCCGAACGCCGCCCAGTCGTCCTCGTCGAACCGGACGACGCCCGGGATGAGCGTGTGGAACGGGCGCTTCCCGGGTTCGAGCGCGTTCGGGTGGTCCGGGTCGAGCGAGAACGACGCGCCGCGGTTCTGGAGCGCGATGCCGGTGTCGCCCGCGACGAGCCCGGAGCCGAAGCCGGCGAACCGAGAGTTGATGTACGAGACGACGTTGCCCGCGTCGTCGGCGACGGTGAGGAGGACGGTGTCGGCGTCCTCGGCGTTCGCGTTCGGCACGCCGAAGGAGACGTCGTGCGAGGCGGCCGCGCCGACGCCGGCGGCGCGCTCGGTCGCCCACTCCGCGGACGCCAGCGGCGGAATCTCCTCGTACTCGGGGTCGGTGATGTAGCGGTGGCCGTCGTGGAAGGCCCGCTTCATCGCCTCGGCGAAGTAGTGGACGCGCTCCGGCGAGTCGTAGTCGTACTCGCCCGCGCCGAGCTCGCCCGCGACGTTGAGCGCCTCGAGGGCGATCAGTCCCTGGTTGTTCGGCGGGAGCTCGTACACCTCGGCGCCGTTGTAGGTCGTCGACACCGGGTCGGGCCACTCGACCTCGAAGCCGGCGAGGTCGTCGACGGTCATGAACCCGCCCTGCGACTGGACCTCGTCGGCGATCGCCTCGGCGATCTCGCCCTCGTAGACGACGTCGGCGCCCTCCTCGGCGATCTTCCGCATGGACTCGCCGAGCCGCGGGAGCGTCACCGTCTGCCCGACGCCCGGCGGCTCGCCGTCGAACAGGAACGCCTCGCGGGCGTGGTCGTCGGTGAACAGCTCGTCGGCGCTCGCCCAGTAGGAGGCGATTACCTCGGAGACGGGATACCCCTCGGTCGCGTAGCGGATCGCCGGCGCGAGCGCGTCGGCGAGGGTGAGCCGCCCTAACTCCTCGACGGTCGCCTCCCAGCCGCGCGCCGTCCCGGGAACCGTGACCGCGTGCGGGCCGTAAAAGGGCATCCCGGCCTCGCCGGCGTCGTCGACCGCGTAGCCGCCGTCGTCGGGGTAGTACGACTCGGCGTCGTCGTCCTCCGCCAACGCGGTACGGACGTTCTCGATCGTCGCGTCCGCGGGCGCCCCGCCGCACGAGCGCATCGCGCCGACCTCGCCGTCCGCGGTCCGGTACAGCGCGAACACGTCGCCCCCCAGCCCGGTCGAGGTGGGCTCGACGACGTTGAGCGCGGCGGCGGTCGCGACCGCGGCGTCGAACGCGTTCCCGCCTTCTCTGAGGACTTCGATCCCCGCCTCGCTCGCGAGCGGCTGGCTGGTCGCCACCACGCCGCGCCGGCCGTACACGGTCGATCGGCGCGACGTGAATCGGTCTAAGTCTGGCTCCATACGCACTCGTCCGGCGCGCGAGTGAATAAAGCCCCGACCGGAACTGTCCGGTGTCGGAGCCGTGCGGTCGGCGCGGAGACCGACGCGGCCCGCCTCACTCCTCGAACTCGGCGTAGTGCCGCACCAGCCCGCACTCGGGACACATGACGGTGGTCAGCTCCTTGCGCTCGTTCATTCCGAGCTTCCCGAGGAGCCCCGACCGCTTCTCGCCGGTCTTGACGTGCGCGTTCCACGCGTCGCCCATGCTGAACTCCACTTCCTCCATCGTGACGCCGCAGTCCGGACAGCGGTGGTCCATGGGTAGCGGTATCGCCCGGGCCAGTAAAAACGGTCCTTCCGATCGGGGCCGGGACGCTCCGTCGCGTTGGCTCGCGAACGGTCGCCTCGGCTCGCCGGTGCGTCGCTTTTGCTCGCCCGCTCGACCGGCCCTCGCCGTGGCAATTCATAGACAGTACCGAACGAAATAAATGGGATAGATTTTACCGTCTGGGTAATGATTAGATACTATGTCACATAGTGACGATTCGACGGAACGAACCGCATCCACTCGCCGCCGGGTTCTCGCTGCGATGGGGGGGACAGGCGTAGTCGGGCTCGCTGGGTGCGCGGGCGGCGACGGCGGCGACGGCGGTGACGGCTCCGACGGCGGCGACGGCGGCGACGGCACGGCCGAGTTCGTCGCGTCCGCCGGCGCGAACCCCGGCACCTTCGACCCGACGATCATCACCGACGCGACCTCCAACTCCGTCGTCGGGACGATGGCCTACGAGCGGCTCGTCGCGCCGCTGTTCGACCTGAGCGAGTACCGCGGGGAGCTCGCCAGCGAGTTCGAGCAGGTCGACGAGACGACGTACAACTTCACGCTGCGGGAGGGAGTCACCTTCCACAACGGCGACGAGTTCACCGCCGAGGACGTCGCGTTCTCGATCAATCGGACGAGCGGCACGACCAACGACGCCGACGTCTCCTTCATCGAGAACGTCGAGGTGGTCGGCGACTACGAGGTCGAGATCACCTCCAGCCAGCCCCACGCCCCGTTCCTCGCCGACCTGTCGGCGGTGCCGATCCTGACGAGCAAGACCGACGCGATCAGCGAGAGCCCGGAAGAGGACGACCACGACTTCACCGCCCAGACCCTCGGCACCGGGCCGTGGGTGCTCGACGAGTTCCAGGAGGAGGACCGCGCGGTCCTCGTCCCCTACGAGGACTACTGGTACGACGGCGACGACTACCCGAGTACGGCGCCGTGGGACCGCGTCGTCATCCGCGTCGTCCCCGAGCAGGTCTCCCAGGAGGAGGCGATGGCCAACGGCGAGCTCGACATGATCGACAACGCCGCGCCGTTCGAGCTCGACCAGTGGGGGAACCAGACCGGACAGGTCGTCTCCGCCGAGGCGGTCGGGTTCGACTTCATCACCTACCCGGTCCAGCAGTCGCCGTTCTCCAACCAGAAGCTCCGGCGCGGGATGACCCGCCTCATCCCGAAGGCGGACGTTATCCAGGCCGTCTTCGGCGGCAACGCCACCGAGCTCGCGGGCCCGATCAGTCCCGGTCTCGGCGCGTACTTCGACGCCGACCAGGAGCAGGCGCTGATCGACGAGTACACCGGCGAGGACGAGGAGCGCGGCCTCGAACTCATCGGCGAGGCGTTCGAGGAGGAGGGGATCGAGGCGCCGTTCGAGATCTCGTTCATCACGAACGTCAACCGCACCCGCGAGCGCTGGATGGAGATCATCCAGCAGACGATGGACCAGACGGAGTACTTCGACGCCAGCCTCGACGTGCGGGCGTTCGACGACCTCGTCCCGTTCCTGCTCGACCCCGAGGGGGCCGCACAGAGCACCGACGTCGTCGGCATCGGTTGGACCGGCGGCTCCGACCCCGACGGCCACATCACCCAGCTGCTCGCCTCCGATCAGCACGTTCCGGACGGGTTCAACTGGAACCTCTACGAGAACGAGGAGATGGACGAGCTCATCCAGCAGGGGCAGACGACGGTGAACGTCGACGACCGCCAGACGATCTACCAAGACATTCAGGAGATCGTCGCGCGCGACGCCCCGCTGGCGAACATGTGGACGAGCGACCAGATCGACGTGTTGAACGCCGAGAACATCGAGTCCGTCGACCAGTGGAGTCCGCACCCGAACTCCAGTAACCGGTACAACACGCTGTACAAGCCGCACCTCGACGAGATCGTCTACCCGGCGGAGTAACGGACGGAGTCCGCCATCCCACCCCACATTCACACCACTCGATGAGTCTCCAACGATTCGTTCTGAAACGCGGTCTCGTCACCATCCCGTTACTGCTGGGCATCTCGCTCATCACGTTCGGGATGGTCCACGCGATCCCCGGCGACCCGATCGACTTCATCACCCTGTTCACCGAGCTCGACCCGGCGGTCGAGGCCGAGATACGGGCGGAGTACGGCTTAGACCAGCCCGTCTACATCCAGTACATCGACTGGGTGACGAGCGCCGCCCAGGGCGACTTCGGCCGCTCGATCATCACGCGGAGCCCGGTGATAGACGAGATCATGAGCCGGCTGCCGTACACGCTCGTGATGGGCGTGATGGCGTTCGGCGTCACCGTCGTCACGGCGATCCCCTCCGGTATTCTCGCCGCGTACTACCGCAACACGAAGATCGATCAGGTGAGCCGCGTGTTCGCCCTGCTCGGTATCGCGATCCCGAACTTCTGGCTCGGGCTCATGCTGCTGCTCGTGTTCGCTAGCGGGCTCGGGCTCTTCCCCGTCCTCCCGCCCACCGATCAGGGCCTGTTGAGCGTCGAGATGCTCTCGTACACCCTGCTCCCGGCGATCGCGATCGGGACGGGATCGACGGCGCTGATGATGCGGCTGATGCGCTCGTCGATGGTCGAAGAGCTCGACAAAGACTACGTCCGGACCGCGCGCGCGAAGGGGCTTCCCGAGCGCAGCGTCGTCCGGAAACACGTCCTGCGCAACTCGCTCATCTCGGTCGTCACCGTGGCCGCGATCCAGGTGGCGTTCATCATCAGCGGCTCCGTCGTCGTCGAGATCGTCTTCGCGTACCCGGGGATCGGGCGCCTGCTCGTCGACCGCGTCGGCAACCGCGACTTCCCGGTGATCCAGGCGATCGTGTTGCTCATCGGCGTCGCGGTGATCCTCGCGAACTTCCTCGCGGACGTGCTCTACGCGTACCTCGACCCTCGAATTCGATATTAACAATGTCATCCGACACTTCAACGACCACGACCGAACGCGGACGAATACGGGTCAGCGGCTTCGACGTCGACCGCGTCGAGGAGCGCGACCCGCTCTCCTCGTGGGAGCCGGGGCTCCAGGCGAAGGAGGGCCGGGGACGGCTCGAGTTCGCCTGGCTCCGGTTCAAGCGGAACCGCCTCGCGCTGTTCGGGGGGGCCGTCATCGCGTTCATGGTGCTGCTCGCGGTGTTCGCTCGGCCGATCCAGGCGCCGCCGGGCGTCCCGCTGCTCGGCGGCCAGACGATCCAACCGCTGTCGCTGGCCCCGGCCGACCCGGCGGCACAGAACATCATCACCGGCTACACGGAGCCGACGCTGGAGAACACGCTCGCGTGGCCGCCCACCGGCCTCCACCTGTTCGGCACCGACTGGGCGGGCCGCGACATCCTCTCGCGTATCATGTACGGCGGTCGCTGGAGCCTCTCTATCGGCTTCATCGCGGTCGCGGTCGCGCTGCTGGTCGGCGTCCCGCTCGGCTCGATCGCCGGCTACTACGGCGGCAAGATCGACGAGCTCATCATGCGCTTCGTCGACATGCTCTACGCGTTCCCGTTCATCGTGCTCGCGATCGCGGTCATCGCGGTCCTCGGCCGCGGCTACTGGGAGATGATCCTCGCGCTGGTCGCCGTCGGCTGGCTCCCGTACGCCCGCATCATCCGCGGCGAGATCCTGAGCGTCAAGGAGAACGACTACGTCACCGCCGCGAAGGCGCTCGGCTCCCGCGACCGATCGATCATCACCCGACACATCCTGCCGAACGCGATGGCGCCGGTGATCGTTCAGGCGACGCTC
The DNA here is from genome assembly GCF_003666015.1 of Halorubrum sp. Atlit-26R. Taxonomy (GTDB): domain Archaea; phylum Halobacteriota; class Halobacteria; order Halobacteriales; family Haloferacaceae; genus Halorubrum. The sequence continues at coordinate 155,900 of NZ_QPLT01000003.1, read as the reverse complement.
AGCATCGGCACGACCGTCCTCGCGGCGGCGGCGCTCGGATTCATCGGGCTCGGGCTCTCGCCGGCCAGCGCCGAGTGGGGCGTCATGCTCAACGTGGAGCAGGACGCCATCGCCCGCGGGCGCTGGTGGGCCGGGGCGTTCCCCGGGCTCGCGATCTTCCTGTTCGTGATGGCGATCAACCTGGTCGGCGACGGCGTCCGCGACGCGTTCGACCCGCAGGGGGACACCCAGCAGAGCGGGGGGTTCCGCTGATGGCGATGCTCGAAGTCGAGGACCTCAACGTTCGGTTCTACACCGAAGACGGGGTCGTCAAGGCCACCAACGACCTCTCGTACCGCATCGAGGCGGGCGAGCGGTTCGGCGTGGTCGGCGAGAGCGGCGCCGGGAAGAGCGTCACCAGCCTCGCGCTGATGCGCCTGCTCGACGACCCGGGCGTCATCGAGAGCGGAGAGATCCGGTTCAAAGGCGAGAACATCTTAGAGATGAGCGACGAGGAGGTCCGCGACCTGCGCGGCAACGAGATCGCGATGATCTTCCAGGACGCCCAGACCGCGCTCAACCCGGCGTACACCGTCGGCGAGCAGATATCGGAGGCGATCCGCTACCACCTCGGACTGGGGGAGGCGGCCGCCAAGGAGCGTGCGATCGAGACCTTAGAGTCCGTGGGAATCCCCTCGGCGGCGGAGCGGTACACCGACTACCCCCACCAGTTCTCCGGCGGGATGCAACAGCGGGCGGTGATCGCGATCGCGCTCTCGTGTGACCCGGACCTGATCATCGCCGACGAGCCGACCACCGCGCTCGACGTCACCATCGAGGCGCAGATCCTCGACCTCCTCGAAGAGGTCGCGACCGAGTTCGACACGGCGATCCAGCTCATCACCCACGACCTCGGCGTCGTCGCCGAGTTCTGCGACCGCGTCATGGTGATGTACGCGGGGCACCCGGTGGAGATGGCGCCCGTCGAGGACATCTACTACGACCCGCAACACCCGTACACGGTCGGCCTGATGAGCTCGATCCCGCGGATCGGCGACGAGCGCGACCGCCTCCAGACGATCCCGGGCCGGATGCCGGACCTGATCGAGGTGCCGCCGGGGTGTAACTTCCACCCGCGGTGCCCGTACGCGGAGGAGGCCTGTACGCGGACCGAGCCGGAACTCGTCGAGACCGAAACCGGCGAGCCGGCCGATCCGATCGAAAGCGACGCGCAGGTCGCGGCCTGCCTCGCGCACACCGGCGAACTCCGCGGCGAGCTCGACTACGAGGTGACCGTCCGCGACGCCGGCGGGCCGGGCGACGATCCGGCCGCCGCCTCGGAGGGGGAGCGGCCGTGAGCGACGGCGAGCCCCTGCTCCGCGTCGAGAACTTAGAGAAGTACTACAAGTCCGACTCCGACTTCATCGACCGCATCCTCGGCCGCCAGCGGGACGTCGAGGCCGTCGACGGCGTCTCCTTCGAGATCCGCGAGGGCGAGACGCTGGGGCTGGTCGGGGAGAGCGGCTGCGGGAAAAGCACCATCGGCCGTTCGGTGCTCCAGCTGCGCGAGCCGACGGCCGGGTCGGTGTACTTCAAAGGGCGCGACATCACGGAGCTGTCGGCGAACGAGCTCCGCGACCTCCGAAAGGAGATGCAGATCATCTTCCAGAACCCGCAGTCGAGCCTCAACCCCCGCCTGACGGTCAACGACATCATCGGCGAGGCGCTCGACATCCACGGCATCGAGGACGACGCGGTCTCGCGGGACCAGCGGATCAAGGAACTGCTCGAACGCGTCGGGCTCAACGCCACCCACGCGAGCCGCTATCCGCACGAGTTCTCCGGCGGCCAGCTCCAGCGGATCGGCATCGCCCGCGCGCTGGCAGTCGACCCCGACTTCATCGTCTGCGACGAGCCCGTCTCCGCGCTCGACGTCTCCGTCCAGGCGCAGATCCTCAACCTCTTGGAGGACCTCCAAGACGAGTTCGGGATCGCGTACCTGTTCATCGCGCACGACCTCTCGGTCGTCGAGCACATCGCCGACCAGATCGCCGTCATGTACCTCGGGAAGATCGCCGAGGTCGGGACGCCGACGGAGCTGTTCACGGCCCCGCAACACCCCTACACCGAGGCGCTGCTGTCCGCGATCCCGGAGCCGGACCCGCTGTGGGAGGGCGACCGGATCCTCCTCGAAGGGTCGGTCCCCTCGCCGATCGGACCGCCCTCCGGCTGTCGGTTCCACACGCGCTGCCCCAGGGTGATCCCACCGGCCGACTACGAGTTCGGACAGGACGAGTGGCGCGCGGTGCTGTCCCTGCGCCATCAGGTCAGCGACCGCGAGCTCGCGGTCGAGTCGCTCGCCGAGGCCGCCGACGGGCCGGTGACGGACGCGATCCGCGCCGAGACGGGCGTCCCCGAGACGCTCTCCGACCCCGAGGCCGAGGGCGTGGTGTCCGAGGCGGTCGAGTCCCTCGCGGCCGGCGAGTTCGAGGCCGCCGAAACGGCGCTTAACACCTTCGAGACGCCCTGTGCCACCGACGAGCCGGCGCTCCGAGACGTCGACGCCGGTCGGATCGCGTGTCACCTCTTCGACCCGGCGTACGAGGCCGAACCCGGCGGCGGGCGGGCCGACCGCGACGCCGGCGACTCCGGCGTCCCGGTCGACGACTGACCGCGGTCCCGGTCGAGCCGTGCGGGTCGCCGCAGCCGGTCGACCTCCGAGCGTCGGGCGGGTCGCCGCCCCCGGTCGACCTCCGAGCGCCGGGCGGGTCGCCGCCCCCGGTCGACCTCCGAGCGTCGGGCGGGTCGCCGCCCCCGGTCGACCTCCGAGCGCCGGGCGGGTCGCCGCCCCCGGTCGACCTCCGAGCGCCGGGCGGGTCGCCGCCCCCGGTCGACCTCCGGGCGTCGAGGGGGACCGACGGCACACTTATTCCCGCTCGCGGCAAGGACCGATAGATGCGCGGATCACGCGCCGACGGGGTCGACCGCGACGACGACGACCCCTTCCGGCCGAACACGACCGACGACCGAGAGAAGCCGCGGGCGATGCGGAGCCTGCCGGCCGCGTCGCTCTCGCGGTGGCTGCTCCCGCAGCGGGTTCACCGCCGAGCCGTCTCCGTGACCGTCGAGACGGCCGCCGACGCGTACGACCGGGACGAGCCCGTCCCGGTCGCGATAACGGTTCGCAACCCCCTTCCCGTCCCCGTGACGGTACGGACTCGGGCGCCGGTCCCGTGGACGTGGCACGTCGACGGGCACCGGGACGCCTCGCACGTGCCGGAGCCGCTGCCCGAGACCGACGGGCAGCTCGTCCTCGACCGCGGCGAGCGGCGGCGCTTCCACCGGACGTGGTCGGGGCAGTTCAAGACGGACGACCGGACGTGGGCGCCGGCCGAGCGGGGCGAACACACGATCGGCGCCGGGCTCACCGTCGCCGACCCCGAGGCGGCCGGCGTGTACGACGAGACGACGGTCCGGATCCGCTGAGGGCTCGTCGGCCGCCGCGTCGGGAGCGGGCTACTCGTCCGGACCCGGGATCTCCACGTCCTCGCGGTGGTACCGCTCCGTCGCCAGCTCGGCGACCCGCAGGAGCGCCGCGGCGAGGTCGTCGTCCGCGTCGACCGCGTAGCGCGGTCGCTCCCCGTCTCGGTGCGTCTCGATCACGTCGAACGCGCCGAGCGGGTCGAGCGCCTCGTGGACGACCGTCTGGTCGACGCCGGCGACCTCGGCGATGCGGGGGACCGGGAGCGGCTCCTCGGCGTAAAACAGCGTCACGAGTATCCGCGCGCGAACGCGGTTGGCGAACAGCCGAGTGAGACCGTTCTGGTCGACGAGCCGAGTGTGCTCGTCGGTCGAGTCGTCGGACATGGCCTCCCGTTCACGCCCGACCGGAAAGACAACTTCGGAAGTGGCGACGACGGTGACCGCTCCGCGGCGGGCGGGTGCGCGGCGTCTGGGAAAGCGTGGCCTCGGCACTCATAGGGCTCGTCGTCGCCGGGTGCCGAGTCCGGCTCGGAGCGGTGGTTCGTCATCGGCCGCTCGTCGGTAGTCGCGCCGTGGAATAAAAGGATCCGGCCGCGCCGTCAGTGCGACGAGCCAGCGTACTCGTTCCAGCGGTCGGTCCCGTTCGCGATCCGCCGGGTGTCGGACGAGTCGAACGTCGCCGCACACTGCGCGATCGCCTCGGCTGCGGTCGGCAGGTCTTCGATTCCGTCGTCGGCATCGGTCGCACCGTCGTCAGCCGCGTTCGAAGATGGACCCGATCGGTCGGTCGTCGGTTCGGTCTCGGTCGCCTCGCGCGTGCTCGGACCGCCGGGACCGGCCGTCGTCCCCGCCGTCGAGCGTGCGTCAGTCGTGTACTACGGGTGGCACGACTCGACTAACGAGCGTATCCTTCATAATTGTTTATGTTGGTATGAGGATCGCCGGCCCGGCGAGTCGGGGCCGACCGCGTCGGTCGCGGCGGGGCGTCGGTCGCTCTACCAGGCCGACCACGCGGTGAGCGTCTCGTCGCGGGCGTACACCCGCTTGAGGTCCTTCGCGTAGGCGAGGTCGCCGGGGTGGTCGAGCTTCTCGTGGCGGTACTCGGGCGCGTCCTCGCGGATCTGGAGCCCCTCGACGGTGAACTCCTCCTCGCCGAACTCGACGGTCTCGTCGACGGTGAACTCGTAGTCGCCGGGGACGTTCACGCGCAGCGAGCGCGTCTGGTCCGCTTCGCCGTCCTTCGGGTGGAGCGTGACGGGGACCGCGACGTTGTCGACGGCGCGGGTCCACAGCGTCTCGACGTCGGTGATGTCGGCCTCCTCGACGCGGTTCTCCGGGCCGAGTTCGATCCCGGTGATCCGCACCTGCATCAGCGCCTCGTCCGTGTCGACGACGAACTCCTCGCCGGTGCCGACGTCGCCCTCGGCGGGCACGTCCATCGTCGTCGTGAAGGAGTCGCCGTCCTGCGAGACGACGATCGTGACGGAAACGGTCTCTTCTTCCGGTATCTCGGTTTTGTGCGTGTGGTCGCACTCGGTACAGCGCACGGTGGCCTGCCCGCCCGGGCTGAGGACCTCGTGGACGGTCGGCTCGTCGGGCGAACACGACGGACAGGGGAGTCCGACGCGCGCGCCGGCTTCGGTGTCGCTCATTGGGCGCTCGTACCCGCCGCGCCCGTAAATATCCGCCCCTGTGGGGCCGGTGTGGGTCGCGCTCGCGTGGCTCGCGGCGGCGCCGTGTGTTCCGCGGCCGAGCGTCCCACCGGGTCCGCGCGGTAAGGAAACTGGTTTACCGGAGTCCGCGGAACGGACGCCCATGATCGTACCCGGGTCCAGCTCGCAGCAGCTCGCGGCCGCGCTCGCCGCGGAGACGGGCCGGGCGCTCGCCACCCCGACATACGACCGGTTCCCGGACGGGGAGGGGCTCGCCGCGGTGCCCGACTTCGACGCCGACGAGGCCGTGATCGTCGCCGCGACCGACTCCGACGAGGCGTGGGTCGAACTGCTCCAGCTCCAAGACGCCGTCCGCGAGGCCGGCGCGACGGACGTGACGACCGTTGTCCCCTATATGGGGTACGCGCGCCAGGACGACTCCTTCGGCGACGGCGAGCCGGTCTCGGCCCGCGCGATGGCGCGGGCGATCTCGACCGGGACCGACCGCGTCGTCCTCGTCAACCCCCACGAGACGACCGTCGCCGACTTCTTCGACGTCCCCGCCGAGACGGTCGACGCCGCGGGCGTCCTCGCGGCTCCGCTCCCGGCCGACCTCGACGACCCGCTCTTCCTCGCGCCGGACGAAGGGGCGATCGACGCGGCCGCCACCGTCCGCGACGCCTACGGCGCCGGCGAGACGGACTACTTCGAGAAGCACCGCGACCGCGAGACGGGCGCCGTCGCGGTGTCGCCCTCCGACGCGCCGGTCGCCGACCGCGACGTGGTCGTCGTCGACGACATCATCGCGACCGGTTCCACGATGAGCGAGTCGGTCGCCGTCCTCACCGACCGCGGCGCCGCGCGGGTGCTGACCGCCTGCGTCCACCCGGTCCTCGCGGCCAACGCGGTGACGAAGCTCCGTGCCGCCGGCGTCGACCGGATCGTGGGCACCGACACCGTCGAGCGCGGCTGTAGCGTCGTCAGCGTCGCGCCCGCGGTGGTCGACGCGCTGGACTCGCGGTAGAGGTCACTCGTCGTCGATTTCTCGGATCGTCTCGGCCGGGTTGCCGCCGACCACCGTCCGCGCCGGCACGTCGTCCACCACCACGGCTCCGGCCGCGACGACCGCGCCGTCGCCGACCTCGACCCCGGGCGTGAGCACCGCCCGGCCCCCGATCCAGACGTCGTCGCCGACAGTGACGGGGTCGCCGAACTCCAGCCCGGCCGCGCGCTCCTCGGGGTCGATCGGGTGCGTCGCGGTGTAGACGTGGACGCCCGGCCCGAGCTGACAGTTCTCGCCGAACGCGACCGGTGCGACGTCTAAGAAGACGCAGCCGTAGTTCGCGAAGAAGCCGTCGCCGACGCCGACGTTGTACCCGTAGTCGCAGCGGAACGGCGGTAGGATCGTCGCGTCGTCTCCGACGTCGCCGAACAGCTCGCTGAGCAGGCGATCCCGGCGGTCGGTCTCCGTCGGCGCGGTGTCGTTGTACCGCCGGCAGCGGTCCCGTGCGCGCCGGCGATCGGCGACGAGTTCGGGGGCCGACGGGTCGTACGCCTCACCGGCGAGCATCCGCTCCTTCTCGCGTCCCATACGACTCCGGGTGTAGCGAGCGACAAAGGGCTGTCTGTCGGCGGCGTCAACGGTCGGCGTTTATAAATCGAGTCGCGTGTCGCCGTCCGACGACTATGGTCTACCGCTATCTCCTGACGGAGTCCCAGCAGGGAGGTACGAAGCTCGGGGCTACCGAACTGATCGGTCTACGCTTCGTCGACCGAGACACGAACAATCACTCCCTCAGATACTGCGGTAGCCGTGTCGTCGTCGGAATCGACAAAGCAGACTGCTCCCCGAGGTCGTGGGAGGATCAAACGCTTTTTATTCGGCTTCGTTGAAATCTGCGGTAGCCGATAGCATATCTGTGCTGAATACAGATCCCCACTCCGCGTTGACGGTTTTGACAGGAAATCATCCCGTATTGTCGGGCTGAAAATCCCGTAGTGGCCTCTTTTAAATGAACGTACTCGTTTTTGACCACACAACCCTTGTCACGTTTGTTTCGGCGGCGATAGTGGTCATTCTTTCTCCCGGCCCGGATACGATATACACCTTGACGGAGAGTCTCCGTCGCGGGCGCTATGCCGGGGCGGCCGCCGCGTGCGGAACGGCCACAGGAATCCTCGTTCACACGACGGCAGCGGTACTCGGATTAGCCGCGATCCTCCGAACCTCGGCGCTTACATACACCGTCGTGAAGTACCTCGGCGTCGCCTATCTCGTCTACCTGGGCGTTCAGGCGTTCCGACACGACGAGGAGTTCGAGATTCGGAATACCATCTCAGAAACGAACTCCTCGCTTAGACGCTCATACAGGCAAGCAGTGACGATCAACGTCTCCAATCCGAAGGTTGCCGTCTTCGTCCTCGCGTTCTTCCCGCAGTTCATCTCTCGGACCGCAAGCGTATCTCTCCAGATGTCGATTCTGGGGCTGACCTACGCCACTCTCAGCGTCCTGTACCTCCTGATCGTGGTCGCGTTCGCCAGTCGGGTACGGCACATTATCGTTGACTCCGAGACGGTTTCTAGATTCATCCAGTACGCGAGCGGTAGCGTACTGATCGGGTTCGGGCTGAAACTGCTAACCGAGAAGCAGCCCGGAACGTAACCCCGAAACTCTTGACAATCCTATTCGCACGGCCTCAGCGCGCGAGACCTTCGCTCAGTCTCTCGCACGGCCAGAGCGAACTCGAATTATGATGTATTTCGACCGAGGAGCGTTCAGGATATTCCGGTATCTCACGGAAGCCGTTGTAGATATATACGAATATTTTTCATGGACCAATATTCAATCCTGTCTGTGACCACCACAACTTACGGTCTGTTGGCGTTGGCACCGCCACTTCTCGCGATCGTACTGGCGATGACGACACGGCAGGTGTTAGTGTCCCTGTTCGCCGGCGTCTGGATCGGTGCGATGATCGTGGCCGGGTGGAATCCTATCGCCGCGACAGCACTCACTATGGACTGGCTCGTTGAGGTGTTTCGGTCGCCGTTCAACACGAAGTTCATCATCCTCATCATGTTCATGGGGGCGGGTGCGGCGTTCATTCACCGCTCTGGGGGCATTCTGGCACTGGAGCAGTGGATCGGCGACCGAGTCGACAGCGCCCGCGAGTCGCAGATCCTCACCTGGCTCATCGGGGTGTTCATCTTCTTCAGCTCATACACCAGCACGATTGTCACGGGCAACGCCACGCGGGATCTCGCTCAGGAGAACCGCTCCTCCCGAGAGATGCACGCCTACGCGCTCGACTCGACGACCTCGCCCGTGGCGACGTTCGGGCCGGTGTCGTCTTGGATCGGGTATCAGGTATCGATGATTATCGCCGGCTTCGAGGCTGCCACGATCACTGCCTCGGAACTCGGGATGACGCCATTCGGACTGTTCCTCCAGAGCATCCCGTGGAACATCTACTGTTTCATGGCGTTCTTCATGGTCGGGTTCATCGCGATCACCCAGCGGTTCTTCGGTCCGATGCTCGACGCCGAGTGGCGGGCGCGTTCCACTGGTCGGACCATTCGGGAGGACGCGACGCCGCTGTCGGACGTCTCGCAGGACGTCGGCGAACCCAGTGATAAGAATCCGACGCTCGTGAATTTCTTCGGCCCTATCTTGGTGTTGCTCGTCGTTAGCCTGGTCTCGATGTGGTGGCTCGGTGGTGGCCACAACCTTGGCGTCAGCATCTCGGAGGCGTTCCAGGAGACCGACGTGGCCCTCGGTCTGCTGTACGGTTCCTTCGCGTTCATGGTGTCCGGCTTTATCGGCGCGCTCGGCTACCGGACGATGGACCTCGAAACGGCCAGCGACACCATCATCCAGGGATTCAAAACGATGAACATCGCCATCGCGATTATCGTGCTGGCGTGGTCGATCGGCTTAGCCGCCGAGAGGGTCGGCACCGCGCAGGTCATCGTCGACGCGATGGTCGGCAGCGGCATTCCCGGGACCTTTCTCCCGGTGATCATCTTCCTCGCGGCGATGTTCGTGGCCTTCACGACCGGTACCTCCTGGGGAACGATGGCCATTCTGACCCCCCTGGCAATCCCGCTGGGGTATGAACTGGTCGGCCCCTCTATTCTCCCCGTACTCGTTGGGGTGCTGTTCGGCGGCGCCATCTACGGCGATCACAGCTCGCCAATCAGTGACACGACGGTCATGTCGTCGATCTTCTCGGGCTCTGATCACATCGACCACGTCAATACCCAGATACCGTTCGCGGGAACTGCCGCGGTGGTCACGGTGTTCGTGCTCATACTATACGGTCTGGGCCTCCAGACGGCCTACGTCGCCTTGCCACTAGCGCTCGTTCTGACGGCGGCCGCAGTGCTCGTCCTCAATAAGTTCGACGCCAGACGCAAGGGACTCCCCGAGGTAATGCCATCTGCCGACGCCATCGAATCCGGCGAAGTCGACGTTGACGCCGTCGAGCGCGGTGAAGTCGACGGCAATAACGGGAGCCACAACCACTTCTCACTGGTCCCGGTGTTGGCGGTCGTCATCGTCGCCGCGTACCTCGCGCTCGTGTTCACGTTCGCCGCGATAGGCACCTGAACCGAGCTCGACCCCTGACCGTTTTCCGCGTTCCGGCTGCCTTCCAGCACCGGCTTCGCGTCCACGTCTTCGATTACCGAGCGATAGTCCGGCAGGTGCGTCCTCGCTGCGGTCACAAGTCGGACGAACTACCCTCTCGGCGAAGCCGTTCCGTCCGCCTGCCCGCCGCACAGCCGTCTCGGTGCGTTGTCCGCCCGAAGCGGCTCCGACGGGAGACGACACCGCCCGGTCAGACGATCTTCATCATCCGCGTCTCGAACTTCCCGACGCGGACGCGGACCCACCCCGCGAGCTCGTCGTCGAGGTCGGGGTCGTCGGTGTCGACGCGGAGGGCGCGCACGTCGTCGAGCTTCGCGCGCGAGGCGACGATCCGGAGGTCGCAGCGCCGGATCACGGCCGGCGAGATCTGGGGGTTGCCGCGGCCGAAGACGAACCCCTGCCCGCCGATGGGTGAGACGACGATCACGTTCTCCTCGCCGAGCGCGTCGAGGATCTCGGCCTCCGTCGCGTCGTAGGCGATCACCTCGCCGTCGCGCCACACGTCGACCCCGATCGGGGACGGCTCGAAGCCGAGCTCGTCTTTGATCGCGCCCACTGTCGACCCCGGGCCGAGAACGAAGGTGACGCCGTCGCCGTCGCGACCGCGGATGTCGGCCGCCACGCCCTCTGCCAGCGACTCGACGGTCCCGCTCGCGGTCTGTTTCGACGACTGGAGGTCGTCCGCGACCGGGACGTGCGCGACCCCGCGGAGCGTCGGGTTGACCTCCCCCTCGCGGTAGGCGTCCTCGTCGATGTCCATCACCTCGCGGCGCTCGGTCCGCGAGAACGACGCCGCGACCTCGGCGGCGTCCTCCGGCGAGACGGCGAAGACGGAGGAGTACACCTTCACGCCCGCGGGAACGCCGAGCATCGGCACGTCCGTCCCCTCCAGCGCGGCCGCGACGTCCGCGGCGGTGCCGTCGCCGCCGACGAACAGGACGATGTCGACGGGGTCGCCGCCGCTCGCTTCGGTCTCGGCCGCGGCCGCTCCGTCCCCGTCGTTCCCCGCGAACGCCCGCACGACCGCGGCGGTGTGGGCCGCGGTCGTCCCCGTCGGCTCGGGGGGCACAGTCGACTCCGAGCCCTCGCCGTCGAAGGGGTCGACGACGCGGACGGGACCGAAGCCCGCCTCGCGGACGATCGACTCGCCCATCGGGTCCGCGGCGACGGAGACCTCCGTCTCGGGGGCGACCGCGGCCAGCCGGTCGAGCATGCGCTTCGCTCGGTCCGGCGCCCGGGGCTCCGCGCCGCGCTCGACCGCCTCGGCCACCTTCCCGTCGGTCCCCTTCAGTCCGACGCGGCCGCCCATGCCGGCGACCGGATTCACGACGATCCCCACGTGCATACCCGACGTTCACCGCGCTGGACTCTTAAACGGGACGCGTCCGGAAGCCGCGGGTCGCCGACGGCGGGGCCGACCGCGGACGGACGGGTCGCGCGAGAATCAATACTTAAGACATCCCCAGAACAACGCCGAGACATGATCCTCGAAGCCGCCGTGACGGAGCCGCTGCCGATCAGCGCGACCGCGGGCGCGGTCCTGCTCGCGAGCCTCGCGCTCGTCGCCGTGTGGGTCGCGTACCTGTACCGCTAGGCAGAGCGCTCGCACCTGTACCGTCAGGCGGACTCTTCCTCGACCGCGTCCGTGTGCTCGCGGATCCACGCCGCGGCGAGTTCGGCCTCCGCCTCGCTCTCGGCGGTGATCTTCACGGTCACGACCTCGCCCGGGTAGGAGCCGACGCGCACGTCGAACCGCTCGCGCAGCGACGCGAACCGGTCCAGCAGCTCGCTCTCCGGCTCGTCGACGTCGACGGTGAGCACGTGGGTGAGCGTCCCCGCGAACTCGTCTGCGACCAGCTCGAACATCGCCTTCATCTCCGTCGGGACGCCGGGCAGGACGTAGACGGACTCGACGACCGCGCCCGGCGCGACCCCGGCCTCGTTCGGCAGCGGCCGGCAGTCAGCGGGGAGGTGCGTCGTCTCCGCCGCGAGGTCGCTCCCGCTGTACCCGCGCTCGGCGAGCCACGCGGCCGCCTCCTCGTTCTCGACGAGGTCGCGGCCGAACGCGGCCGCGACCGCCTCCATCGTCACGTCGTCGTGCGTCGGCCCGAGACCGCCGGTGACGATCACCGCGTCGTACTCGGCGTGGTACTCGTTGACGACGCGCGCGATTTCGCTCACCTCGTCCGGCACGACTGTCACGCGCCGGACGGCGACGCCCCGCGCGTCGAGACGGTCGCAGAGCCAGGTGGCGTTCGTGTTCTCGGTGTCACCGACGAGGAGTTCGTCCCCGACGGTGACGACGGCGGCGTTCATACCCGACTCAAGCGGCGCGCGGTAGAAAAGGACCGCGGCGGGGGCGGCGTTCGGGGATCGACGCGCCCGCGGCCGTCAGAGCAAGCCGTCGTCGTCATCGTCGTCGTAGACGCCCAAACCGAGGTCGCGGCGGCGCTCCCGGAGCGCCTCCAGCTGTCGCCGGAAGTAGACCGTCCCGGCGACCGCGGCGACCGCTCCGATCACGAGGATGACGCCGAACACCACTAAGTCGCCCTCGCGGTACGACTGGACGACGATCGAGCCGCCCGACACCTCGTCCCAGACGATCCGGTCGCGGTCGCCGACCGCCTCGACGGAGTGGTCACGCGGCGACACGTGGCCGACGATCGGGAACTCCGTGGTGAAGCCCGGCGGGAGCGTCACGGCGTACGACCCCTCGACGTAGGCGCGCATCGTGAACCGGCGCGGCGACCCGGCGCCCGAGAACGCCGCTTCCCCGCCCGCCATGTCGTCCGCGAACCGGATCCACGTCTCGTCGGTCGTCCGCTCGATCTCGCCGCCGCGGGCGCGGAACTCGCTGCCCGTGATCACCTCGCCGTCGGGGTACCGATACCGGAACGCCTCGAACTCCAGGGGCTGGTCGCCCGCGTACGGCGTCTGCTCGTACAGCCGGATCTCCTCCCGGTCGCCGACCGCGTACACGGCGGTGTACCTCGCGTCCGTCGAGAGGGTGAACGCGGCGTCCCGGTCCGTGTCGAACTCGTACTCGCGGGGCGGCTCAGCGTCGAGCGTCTCGTTCGTCACCTCGCCGCCGCCGGTCGCGTAGCCGAGGCAGCCGGCGCTGACCGCGAGGAGGGCGATCGCCGCCACCGCGAGCGCGAAGCGTCTGTTCACGGTTCTCGGATCTGGTTAGACCACACAGCGCATCTCGGCCGGGAGGTACGAGCCGATGGCGGCGAGTAACCCCGGCGGGTCAGTCCCTTCCGCGCAGACGATGCTCTGTTCGAGGAGTCCGAGCCGCTCGACGGTGACGATGTCCTGCGCGTGGCCCGCGCGGTTCACCGTCGCGCGCGTCTCGCCGCGCGTCGCGGAGTTGACGTTCACCCGGCCGTCGCCGCGCTGCCAGTCGTACAGGCGGTCGCGCTCGGCGTCGGCGAGCCGGGTCGGCTCCGCGTCCGGGTCGTCGGCGTCGCCGCCGTAGACGAACCGCATCGGGAGGTGCTGGACGAGGCCGAACCGCTCGACGACCTGCTCCGGCGAGCCGACGCCGAGCCCCAGCTCGTCGGCGGGGACGAACACGTCGACGCCGGCGTCGAGGGTGACCCCGACGTCGTCCCACGACTCGAGGGTGCCGACGTACTCCTCGCCAGCCTCCAGTCCGCCGTCGTGGGCGACGACCTCGCCCCACGTCTCCGCGAGGACGTTGCGCGCGACGGGCGCGTCCTCGCCGGTCACGTCGACCTGGACGAAGTCGTCGTCGCGGACGCCCACCTGCCAGTCGACGTCGAGCTCGCCGACGTCGTTGGCGACGAGCGAGTTCATCCCGTCGAGCGCGCGGTCGCGGGCGTCGCCCTCGACGTAGCACTTGGTTGCGAGGACGACCATCAGCCGGTCACGTCCGCGTTGAGCTCGTCGCGCAGCGCCTCGATGCGCTGGTCCATCGCGTCGCGGAGCCGGTCGTTGTCCATCGCTTCGAGGGGGGAACCGCACTCCGGGCACTCGAAGCCGAAGTCCATCGCCTCGCCGAACTCGAAGCGGATCGAACACACCTCACAGAGGTAGAACTCGTGGGTGCGCTCGTACTCCTCGCGCTCCTCTAAGGCCTCGAGCAGCCGGTACATCTCTTCCTGGAGGTTCTCCGGGATGTTGTCGTAGTGGAACGTCCACAGGTACGTGAGCCACCCGGAGTCCTCGTCGCGGACGCGCCGGTACGTCGCCAGGTCGTTCTCGTACAGGATGAACAGCGCGCGCCGCACGTCGTTGAGCTCTAAGCCGAGCTCCTCGGCCAGCTCCTCGTCGGTGACCTCGCCGTCGGGGGGCGCGGCCGCGACCGGCATCCCCGTCGGTCCCACCAGCTCGTGGAGGTACTTCTGGATGACGGGGTCGTTCAGTAGATCCTCAAAAGCCATTGCGGTAAACTGGTGGTGGAATCCGGTTAAAACCTCCGAAAGGCGCGGTCGCGGCCGCGGCTCGATGCCGGAGCATTCACCTTCCGGACCCCCGTCGACCCGCGGGTCCGGCAGAGCTTTACGCGCCGTGGCTCACACTCGCCCGTATGGCAGACTCGGTGGACGGACGGGGGCGACGCGCGCTCGGCGCCCTCGGGCTCCTCGCGGTCCCGGCGGTGCTGGCGGCGGTCCCGCTGGTCCCGCTCGCCGCGCTACTCGGCCCGAACGGGCTCGCGCTCGTCCCCCTCGGCGCGCCCGGGGGACTGCTCGCCGCGGTCGCCGTCGGTCCCGCTGCTTCGGCGACGCTCGGCCCGGTCCTCGTCGACAGGCGGATCGCGCGGCTCCCCGCCGCCGACCTCGACGACCGCCGCGCCGACTTCGTCGCCGACCGCGTCGAGTCGCTCGCGGCCGAGGTCGGCGTCGACGCGCCCGAGGTGACCGCGGTCCGCGCCGACGCCGCGAACGTCGCCGTCACGGACGGCTACCGGGGGGCACGGCTCGTCGTCTCGACGCGCCTGCTCGCCCTCCCGAAGGCCGACCGCGACGCCGCGCTGCGCCACGCGCTCGTCCGGCTGCGGACGCGGCAGGCGCTGCTCACGACCGCGACGCTCCCGGCGCTGGCGGCCGTCGAGACCGCGGCGCTGCTCGCGACGCTGCTCGTGGGGCGGCGCGGCGACCGCACCGCCGCGGACCGACGCGTCAACCGGATCCACGGGTACGAGCCGGACCGCGAGCGCGTCCCGTCGTGGGCGTACGCGGCCGCCGGCGTCCTGTGCTGGCTGCTCCTCCTCCCGGCGTGGGTCCCCGCGACGGTCGGCGACCGGCTCGCCGTGGCCGGCGGGCGCCGCGCCGCGGACGCGCTGGTCGCGCGGGCCGGGACCGAGGAGCGCGAGGGGCTCGGCAACGCGGTCGCGTTCGCCGGCGACGCCGCGGGCGCCGGCGACTGGCCGCCCCTCCTCGACCGCCTCTCCTTCGTCTCCATGGCCGACGCCGAGACGGGTCGGGTGCGCGGGACGAGCCGGCAGGAGGCGCGGACGCGGCTCGCGCGGCTCCGCTCGAAGCGAGCGCTGTAGCGCGTCACGGGGCGGGCTCGACCCCCGATCAGGGATCGACCGGCACTTCGATCCGGATCGTCGTCCCGTTCTCCGCGGTGTCGACGTCGAACTCGCCGCCCGCCTTCGCCACGACCCAGTACATGAGCCAGATGCCGAGCCGGTCGGCGTGGGTCAGCGACGTCTCGCCCGCCACTAACACCTGCGTCTCGTGGTCCGGGATCCCGGGGCCGTCGTCCTCGACCTCGATCGCGACCCATCCCGGCGGACTGCGCTCGACGCGCACCTCGACCGACGGCGACGGGTCGTCGTTGTGCTTCACGGCGTTCTCGACCGCTTCCGCCACGGCGACGGGGAGCCCGACGACCGTCGCCTCGATCGGGTCGTCGTCCGGGAGCGAGAGGGTCACCTCGGCGTCCGGGTAGCGGCTGCGGATCCGGTTCCGGAGCTCGATCAGCTCGTCGCGGAGGTCGAGCGGGGCGTCGAGCGGGGGCGCGGAGACCGTCTCGTCGACGGTCTGGACGGCGGACGCGATTCCGGTGAGGTCCGCGGCCGTCTCGGTGATCACGTCGAGCGCCCGGCGCCGCGACTCCTCGTCGGGGTCGTTCCGGAGCAGGTCCGCGTACCCCGAGATGAGGTTCATCTTGTTCCGGAGGTTGTGGTTGAGCACCCGCGCCATTACCTCTAACCGTCGCTCGCGGATCTTCCGCTCGGTGATGTCCGCCTGGAACCCGACGAAGTGCGTGACATCGCCCGACTCGTTCCGGAGGGGTTCTATCTGGAGGCGGTTCCAGAACTTCTGTCCGCTCTTCCGGTAGTTGAGGACGTCCACGTCGACCGGCCGTTCCTCGTCGATCCCGGTCCGGATCTCCGCCCGCGTCTCGTCCGAGCTGTCCGGTCCCTGAAGGAACCGGCAGTCCTCGCCGAGCATCCCCTGGCCGTACCCCGTCAGCTCCTCGAACGCGCCGTTGATGTACCCCATCGGGTTGTCGTCGCCGTCCGTCGCCCGCGCGAGGGTGATCCCGACGGGCGCCTCGTCCATCGCGCGCTCCTTGAGCCGCAGGTCGGCGACGGTCCGCCTGAGTCGGAGCGAGGTCATCCGCCGCTTGACTAGGTTCGACACTCGCGTGAGCAGCGCCCGCCGGGCGACCGGCAGCTCGATGACGTCGTCGACGCGCTCCCACGCGCGGTCGGCCGGTCCGCTCCCCGAGCCCTCGCTCACCAGCAGCACGAACGGCAGGAACGCGGGGTCCGCCCGGTCGCGGCGCTCGTCCACGGCGCCATCGACGGCGTCGAAGGCGGCCGTGTCGAGGATACAGCAGTCGAACTTGCGGTCGAGCGCCGACGGCTCGACGGCCGTCCGGACCCGGTACCGGTCGCCCAGCGCCTCGGCGAGCAGCTCGCGGTCGCGGTCGGCGTCCATCAGGAGGAGGACCGTCGCGTCGTCGCCCGCGGGCATCGCCTCTCCGCGCCCGCGGTCGGTGGTTCGGGCGTCTCCGTCGCCGGGATCGACGGACCGGTGGCTGTCGGCGCCACCGACAGCCGGCTCCGGCTCCGAACCCATCTTTACTCGTATGAGGGTGGGAACCCACTAAGAACTACCCATTTATATGACGGTCGCGGCCGACTGGGCGGGTATGACATCGACAACGGCCGAGCGGGCGTCGACCGGCATCGCCGGTCTCGACGAGGTGCTGTCCGGGGGCCTCGTTCCGGAACGGAGCTACATGATCCGCGGGCAGGCCGGCAGCGGGAAGACCATCCTGAGCTTCCACTTCCTCCAGCAGGGCGTCGACGAGGGGGAGACGGCGCTCTTCGTCAACCTCGAGGAGGACCTCCGCGACCTGAAGGCGAACGCCGCGGCGCTCGGGTTCGACACCGACGCGATCGAGTTCCTCGATTTAAGCCCGAGCGCCGACGCGTTCGTCGAGGACGAGTCGTACGAGGTGTTCGCCCCCTCGGAGGTCGAGCGGGAGCCGCTGACCGACCGCATCGTCGAGGGCGTCAGAGCGGTCGACCCGGACCGAGTCGTCGTCGACCCGCTGACGCAGCTCCGCTTCCTGTTGTCCGACGACTACCAGTTCCGGAAACAGGTGGTCGGGTTCATGCGATTTTTAAAAGACCGAGGCGCGACGGTGCTGTTCACCGTCCAGAACACCGAGTCGCTGCCCACGGACGACCTGGAGTTCATCACCGACGGGACGATCCGGCTGGACGCCGCGTCGTACGGCAAGACGGTCCGCGTGCCGAAGTTCCGCGGCTCCGAGACCCAGAGCGGCGATCACGCGTACCGGATCACCGAGTCGGGGATCGAGGCGTACCCCGCGCTCCAGCCCGGGGCGTACCGCGGGGACGACGGCGAGTTCGAGCAGATCTCCTCCGGCATCCCGGAGGTCGACGAGCTGCTCCACGGCGGGATAGAGCGCGGCACCGTCAGCATCGTGAGCGGGCCGACCGGCGTGGGCAAGACGACTCTCAGTACGCAGTTCATGAAGGAGGCCGCGGGGCGGGGCGAGCGCTCCGTCATCTACCTGTTCGAGGAGACGAAAGAGACGTTCCTCGCCCGGTCGCGGGCCGTCAACATCCCGGTGGACCAGATGATGGAGCGGGGGACCCTCGAAGTGGTCGAGGTGGAGGCGTTAGAGCGGTCGCCACAGGAGTTCGCGCGGATGGTCCGCGACGAGGTCGAGGCGGAAGGCGCCGACATCGTCATGGTCGACGGCATCGCCGGCTACCGGCTGACGCTTCGCGGCGAGGGCGATCAGATGATCCAGCAGATACACGCGCTCGGCCGCTACCTCAAGAACGCGGGCGTGACGGGGATCTTCGTCGACGAGACCCGGAACGTCACGGGCGAGTTCCACGCGACGATGGAGAACGTCAGCTACCTCGCCGACAACATCCTCTTCCTCCGCCACCTCGAGGTCGACGGCGAGATCCGGAAGGCGATCGGCGTCCTCAAGAAGCGGACGAGCGACTTCGAGCGCACGATCCGCGAGTTCGCGATTACGGAACACGGGATCACCGTCGGCGAGCCGATGTCCGGGTTCCGCGGCATCCTGAGCGGCACGCCGGAGGTCGTCGACCGGGAGGCGGACCGGAACGACGGGGAGTAGCGCGCTTCAGTCTCGGTCGGCCGTCCCGCCTGCCCCCTCGGATTCGTCTCCCTTCTCCTCCGCCGGCCCCTCCCCGGCACCGTCCCCGTTCCCCTCCGCTGGCCCTCCGTCCGCGTCGACCACCGTCTTGCCGGTCGCCTCCGGGACCACGCGGCGGTCGGCGTCCGCCCACTCGCGGTCGAGTTCCGCGCCCTCGAACAGGCGGTCGAGGAAGACGGCGAGCCCGGCGACCTCGGAGTGCGGCTGGTTCGTCACGCCCACGTTGAAGTCGGCGCGCTCGTACAGCGCCCACGGCACCTTCTCGCCGCCGACCACGACGAGGAGGTCGCGCGGCGGCGACGCCTCCCCGACCACCTCGGGCTCGTCGAGGCCGACGGCCTCGCGAACGTCCGCCTCGACGTCTTGGACGCGCTCGCCGTACATCGTGAGGTGGACGACGACGCCGTTCCAGTTTCGGACGATCGCCTTCTGGTCGTCCCGGAGTTCGACCGCGAACGGGCCGCCGAACCGGTCGGTGATGTCGCGGACGGTCTCCGCCGACTGGCCGGCGTTGTCGGGGAAGATCACCCGGTCGGCACCGAGCGCCCGCGCCGTCAGCCCGACGTGCGTCGTCATGCGGTCGTCGCGCCCCGGACGGTGGCCGTACCGGAGGACGACGACCTCGCGCGCATCGTTCATGCCTCGGGCTGGGCGGGCGAGCCGGGTGTCGCTTTCGATGCGAGGGCGCGGTCGTGTTGATCCGTACTCGTGGATCGAATCGGATCGAGGTGCCCCGAGGTGACCACGTAACTGAAACCTTCTTGTGGGAGGCGGTCGCGGTATCCGCCATGACGAGCGTCAAGGAGTTCCGCGTCGACGAGCCGGCGACCGCCGAGGGCCTCGGTCGGGGGCGGTTCGTCTTCACGGACGCCTACTCGGTGTTCGACTGGGGGCAGATGCCCGACGCGATCCCGAACAAGGGCGCGAGCCTCTGTACCATGGGCGCGTTCAACTTCGAACTGCTGGAGCGCGAGGGGGTCCCGACCCACTACCGAGGGGTCGCGGACGCCGACTCCGGGGATGTCGTGCCGCTCGACGAGGCGGGCGC
Source organism: Halorubrum sp. Atlit-26R (assembly GCF_003666015.1). Lineage (GTDB taxonomy): Archaea > Halobacteriota > Halobacteria > Halobacteriales > Haloferacaceae > Halorubrum. The sequence goes on along the minus strand of NZ_QPLT01000003.1, from coordinate 136,437 downwards.
CCCGCCGACGGAGATGGCCATCGACCTGACGCAGGTGCCGGACCTCCCGTACGAGGGCCCCCACGCCGGCTACGACTACGACGCGTTCCACGCCGCGGGCGGGGAGAACTACCTCGTTCCGCTGGAGGTCGTCTTCCGCAACCGGGTTCCGGTCGGGTCGAGTCTGCGGCGCCGCAGAGAGCCCGCCGACTTCGGCCTCGACGACCTCGGCGGGCCCGACGGCGACTGGCCCGACGAGCCGGCCGACCTCCCGGAGCCGGTCGTGGAGTTCTCGACGAAGTACGAGCAGCAGGACCGGTACCTGACCCGCGCCGAGGCCGACGAGATCGCGGGGGTCGCGGATGTCGACGCCCTCGAATCGCTCGCGCTCGACGTGAACCGCGTCGTCACCGAGCGCGCCGAGGCGACCGGATTCGTCCACGAGGACGGGAAGATCGAGTGCCTCTACGTCGACGGCGAGCTCCGGGTCGCGGACGTGGTCGGCACCTTCGACGAGAACCGATTTTCGTACGGTGGTCGCGGCATCTCGAAGGAGGTCGTCCGCCAGTGGTACAAGGCGAACGACCCCGACTGGGTCGACGCCGTGAAGGAGGCGAAGGAGTCGGTCGCGGGCCGCGACATCGACGACTGGCGCGAGCTCTGCGACCGCGAGCCCGAGCCGCTTCCGACGGCGGTCGTCGAGGCCGTCTCGGACCTGTACGCGGCCGGGACGAACGCGTACACCGACCGCGAGTGGTTCGACGTTCCGGGGATCGAGGCGGCGCTGGACGCGGCCGACGACTTATAAAAGAACGCGACCGCTGGCGCCGCAGCGAACGCCGCCAAATTCTCCGACGCTTGCTTATAAAAGGCTGATGACGAATTGGCGGAAAACACGTCTAATGCCCCATACGTTCACTTATAAACAACTGATGACGGATCGACTGTGAACACCGCCAAAGCCCCAGTCGCGCGGGCGCCGTACGCTCGCTGCGCGCTTCAGTCGCTCGCGTTGCTCGCTCCTTCCAGTGCTTGCCTCGCCTACGGCGCCCGCGCGACTGCCCCTTTGAGTCCCACCCGACCGCGACCGCACCGCACCTCACACCTCCCCAGCCTCGTCAGTCGCCTCCGCTTCGCTCCGGCGACTGACTCCCTCGCGCGGTGCTGCTCGGCCGCTCCGCGGCCTCGCAGGCACGCGCCACCGCATCGATTTATAAGCGGTCTGGGCTGTTGCTCACGAGTGTGAACGAGTCAGCTTGAGGCCCGTCTCACCGCCGCGCCCAGTCGAGCATCCGCGCGTAGAACGGGTCGGAGCCGAGCGCGTCGGCGTCGCCGACGAGCGTCAGCTGCTTCTTCGCCCGGGTGAGCGCGACGTTTATCCGGCGGTGGTCCTCGAAGATGGGGCCGTCGAGGTCGCCGGTCGCGACGAACGAGACGAGGATGACCTCCTTCGAGGAGCCCTGGAAGCGGTCGACGGTGTCGACCGTCACGTCGGTCCGGCGCCCGACCTCCGCGACCTGCGCGCGGAACGGGGCGATGACGCCGATGTCCTCCGGGTCGACGCCCGCGGCGACGTAGGCGTCGACAACCGCGGCGACGCGCTCGGCCTCGCGGACGTTCCGGTTCCCGTCGCGCTCGCCGTCGGGATCGACGAACCCCACGCCGCCCGTCAGCTCGGGCGCGAGCGCGTCGGGGTCGACGCCGAGGTCGTGGAGGGTCTGCCCGGCCACCTCGGGCGTGGCGGGGCGGAGCGCGCCGTCGTAGAACTCCGCGGAGGCGAACGCCTGGATGCGCTGGCTCATCCGGTACTGGCGGTCGAGCATGACGCTCGCGTCGGGGTACGTCTCGATGAGGCGCTGGAACAGCGAGGTCTGAAGGTCGTTCTCCGCGCGGACGACCGGCGGAAGCTGCTCGTGGTCGCCGACGAGGACGAACCGGTCGGCGAGGTTGATCGCGGCGTGGGTCCCCGGCTCCGTGAGCTGCGAGGCCTCGTCGACGAGGGCCACGTCGAACTCGCACTCGCGCATGACGCGGGAGCCGCAGGCCGCGGTGGTGGCGGCGACGACCGGCGCGTCCCGCAGCTCCGCGGCCTTCGCGTTCGGCTCGCCGCGCTGGACGAGCCGCACGTCCCGCATGTCGTCGCGGACGCCGGTCTCGGTGCCGACGCGCAGCACCTCTTCGAACCCCTGGTCGCGCAGCGCTTCGAGGGCGTTGTCGACCGCGCGGTTCGTGAACGCCGAGAGGAGCACCCGGTTCCCCTCGGCGACCAAGGCCCGGATCGTCCGGGCGATGGTGTACGTCTTCCCGGTGCCGGGCGGGCCGTGGATCAGCGCGAGGTCCTCGGCGTCGACCGCGAGTTCGACCGCCTCGTTCTGGGCGTCGTTGTTGTCGATGTAGGCGTCCGAGTCGTCCGAGTCCTCCGGGTCGTTCGAGTCGCCACTCCCGGGGCTGCCCGGCGGTCGCTCGGCTTGGTCCCGGAACTCGGGTTCCCGGCGGCCGAAGATCACGTCCTTGCGGTCGGGGTCGCCCTTCAGGACCGCGTCGTGGAGCGCGGTGAGCGAGCGGTCGACCGAGATCTCGGAGGGGTAGACGTCGAGCCGCCGCAGCTCGACCGGCTCGTCCGTCTCGACGACGACCTCGCCTTTCCCGAGTTCGGTGATCCGCCCGAGCTCGGCGTGACCGGAGACCGGGTCGCCGTCGCTCGCGAGCGCCACGTCGCCCTCGCGGAGCTTCGAGACGGCGTCGCCGGGCTTCCGCGCGCGCAGCTCCCAGCGGGCGTCGTCGATCTCGGTCTGCGCGACCGGTTCGAGGTCGATCAGCGCGCGGTCGTCCGCGGCGCGCTCCTCGGGCGTCTGCTCCCACAGCTTCCGGTACTCGGCGTGGGTCTCGCGGCGCTCCTCTTCGAGGGCGACGTAGAAGCGGTCGAAGTAGTCGCGCTCGGCGTCGGGCACCGGCGTCCCGATCTGGCCCGCCTTCGACTCCTGGTCGAGCCGCCCGGAGACGACCATACAGGCGTCCTGCTCGAAGCAGTAGCTGCAGGTCGCGTCCGCCTCGTACCCCGTCGGCACCGTGGGACGCTCGCCGGGGTCGTTGAGCGCGCGCCACTCCATCGCCGCGAGGGCGTTGCGCTCGCGCACGACGAACTCAAGGAAGCCCCGCCCGACCGTGAACTCCTTGGCGGGCGCGAGGTCGCCCGACTCCTCGTTGCGATCGAGGGCGGTGTTCTTCGTGTACAGCAGCGTGCCGATGTCGGGGTCGACGCCGCGCTCGTCGAGCATGAGCGCGTAGCAGGCGGCCTGGACCTTGTCGTGGAAGCGCGGCTCCCGCTTGGTGTTCTTCCCGGTCTTCAGCTCGACGGGGGTGCCGCGCCGGAGCGCGTCGGCCCGCCCTTTTAAACCGAACGTCGGCGAGATGAGCGAGAACTCCGAGCGCCACGTGTCCTCGTCGCTCAGGGTGCCCTGCGCGAGCCACCCCTCGACCGCGGCGGCGTTGCGCCGCACCTCGTCTTCCACCTCCTCCGTCTCGTAGCCGAGGAGCCCGAGTTCGAGCCCCGCCTCGGCGACGCGGTCCTCCACGGACTCCTCTAACTCCATCCCGCGGAGCAAGTCCCCGAACACCTCGTGGACGATGGTCCCCTTGACGACCGGGTAGTTGAGCGGGATCCCGGAGAGCTTATTTAAATAGTACATCCGCGGACACTGGACCCACGAGCGGATCCCGGTCACGTCGACGAGGAAGTCGGGCTGGAGGACGACCCACGACTCGTCGGTCGTCGCGTACCCCGTCTCGCCGCGGTACTCGTCTTCTTCCGGGTCGGTGACGAGCAGCTCCATCCCCGGCTCCGCGTGTTCCGCGGTCTCCGTCCACTTCCCCCACAGCGTCACGTCGACCGGGTCGCCCGCGCCGCGGTCGGGCCGGACCCGCACCTCGCGGAGGTCGCGCTCGCCGTACGACGTCGACACCGTCCGCGCCTCCCCGACGGAGACGATCGGCCCGCGAACGTTCACGTCCCCGCTCGGCGGCGGCACCGAAAAACGCTGTCGGTGGTCGCGGTCGGCGCGGGGCGGGCGGCGGCGGTGCGCGTGGCGCGGCGGCACCGCCGCCGCCCGCCCCGCCGGCACCGACACGCTCAAGCGGGTTCACTTATAAATAGTGGACCGACATGCGCGTACGAGACTGGGACGACATCCTCGCGGACGTCGCGAGCGACTCGACCGACCCCGACGGCTGGCGCGCGGTCGCCGGCTCCCGCGAGGGCGGCCTCGGCGAGGACCTCTACTTCGGCCACCCGAGCGTCGGCCTCTACCACCTGAAGACGTACGCGAAGAACCCCCGCGACCTGCGCGGCGTCGGCGCACAGGTCGCCCGCAAGGTCGACGACGAGCTCGACCCGCTCCTCCCCGACGCCGACAGCGACGGGCGGTTCGCGGTTCAGTCGGCGCCGGAAGACGAGGACCACGCCGAGGAGATGGCGACGCGGCTCACGGAGACGCTGAAGGTCCACGCCGAGGCGCCCACCGACCCCGACCACCTCTTCGAGGACGTGATGGAGGCCGTCGAGTCGCCCGCGTTCGGCCCGATGGAGTACGAGTTCGACGGCCGCCCCGACGAGCTCGACGAACTCTCGGACACCTTCGACGAGGCCGAGGAGCTGCTCACGAGCGAGCTCGACGACCTGATCGACGAGGACGACGTCGACCGCGGCTTCCACTAAGTTACCAAATCCGGCGTCCCTCCCTCACCACAGCGATTCGACCCGCCGTTCGATCGCTTCGAACGCCGTCGAGTACACTTCGAGGGGGTGGAGCGACGGTAGATCGAGGGGCGACACCTCGGCGCCGGTCGGCGGCTCGTGGAAGTGGACCCGAGCGTCGTGCGCGTTCGGATGTCGGTCCCACCGACACTCCCAGCGGTCGTCGCCCCGGTCTTCGACGTAGTGGATCGAGAAATCGTCCGTCGTGAACCACCGGACGTCGACCCGGGCCGCGGTCACCGGATCGGGATATCGGTCCGCGTCCAGCACCGCCCGCAGCGACCGCGGTTCGTACGGGTCCGGCTCGAACTCGGTCGCGGCGACGAGTGGGTCAGAGATCAACTGCCGTTCGAGCAGTCGCAGCGTCTGTCGGTCCGGCGGGCCGGTCGAACCGTTCCTCGCATCGCCTTCCGAGGGATCCATCTTCAGGCGGGGATCAGGCGTCCGTCGTTCTCCGCGAGCCGGCGCGCGAGCTCGTAGAGCCGGCGGTCCCGAATCGCTCGGCGCCAGTCGCTCACCGCCTCCATCCGCTCGTGGACGGTCTCGTGGTCGGCGGCGTCGAACACGGAGACGGCGCTCGGGTCGTCCGCGTCGAACCGCGACTCGTACTCGGACCGCCGCGCTTCGAGTTCGGCGACCCGGTCGATGATCTCCTCGACCGAGAGGTCGGCCGCGATCCGGCTCGCGTCCTGCCATTCGAGGTACCCCTCGTTCCGCTCGTACGTCGCCGGGCGACTCTCTCGGTTCGCGCGGGCGACGCCCATCTCCGCCAGCCGGTCAAGGTGCTTCTTCGCCGCGTTCGGCGAGCAGTCCGCGAGGTCGGCCACGTCGGTGTAAGCCGTCGGCGACGTCAGACCGAGGACCGCGTCGTAGACGCGACCGAACGTGTCGGTCCCCGCCTGCCACCGCGACTCGCCCGCCTCTGAATCGGGGGCGGGATCGAAGTCGGTCATGGCGACGCGTACGGACCGGTTATCAAAATATCTTCGCACTGCTCAGATATTTGTGCGCTACCGGTACCGTACCAGCTCCTCGGCCGAATCCGCCGCCGTCAGATCGCCGTCACCCACGCCCGGTATTCGTCGTCGAGCTCGTACACCTCGCGGAACGCGCGCTCGACGAACCCCGCGACGCGGTTCGCGTCCGACCGCGCGGTGACGACGGCGTTCGTCCCCTCGGCCTCCTCGGGGCTGACGAGCTCGTCGATCCGGAACTCGGGGAACTCGGAGAGCAGGTCCTTCAGGCGGTCTAACTCCTCGTCGGTACAGTCCATGATGAGCTCGGTGCCCGCCAGCTGGATCCACGGCGGCACCTCGCCGCCCTCGGTGTCGTCGCTGTCGGGGTCGACGTCGACGGTCATCACGTCGCCGGAGCGCGCGCGGTGCGCGGCCGCGGCGTCGGCGAACAGCTTCAGCCGCTCGTCCTCGGTCGCGGCGTCGAATCTGGTCATACGGTCGCTCGGCCGCGACGGGGCTTAAAAATCCGCACTCCGGAGCGGCGGGCGTCCAGTCACCGACCGCGCCGAGTCGAACCTACTCCCGCTCCGTCTCCGCCAGCACGTCGTCGACGAGCGAGCGCGTCCGCTCGGCCTCGGCGAGGCGGTCGTCGGCCTCGCCGCGCTCGATCAGGGCCAGGTCCTCGTCGTCGAGCTCGTGTCTTACCTCGGCCGCGCGGCGGAGCCGCTCGTACTCGTCGCTCCGCGCCAGTTCCCGGACGGAGCGCAGGGTCGCGACGGTCTCGTCGTCCGCGATCCGTCCGACGAGCGGGACCAGCTCGTCGATCTCGTAGGCGAGCTCGTCGCCCGGCTTCGGCGGCCAGTCGAGCGTCAGCGGCTCGCCGTCGAGGCGTTCGAGGTACGTCCGGTGGACCGCAACTGCGGTGCGGAGCGCCCCCGGGTCGTCGACGTAGTGCTCCAACTTGGAGTTCGTGTAGTCGGCGTACTCGAGCAGCGTCGCAGGCGGCTCCTTGCCGGCCGCGCGCGTCTCGACGTACTCCGCGAGGTCCGTCGGCGGCACGTCGACGTCGACGAACGGGGTCCCGTCGGCGCGGTCGAGGAAGTCGAACACCTCGCGGGCGGACGCCGACTTGAAGAACTCCCGGAACGCCTCCCGGACCGCCTCGTCGTACGCCGCGATCGGATCGCCGAGGGGGTCGAGGTCGGCGCCGAGGTCGGCGTCGGCCATCTCCGCGATCTCGCGGAGCTCGTCGAGCCGGGCGTCGAGGCGCTTGCGGGCCTCGCGGGCGTCCTTCCGGGCCGCCCGGTAGTCGTCGATCGCGTCGTCGTGCGCCTCTAAGAGGTCGACGAACTCCCCGGCCGGCTCCAGCGCCTCGCGGGCGGCTGCGAAGTCCGACTCCGAGAGCCGGCGCTTGTCGACCGCCTCGTCGGCCGCCTCGAAGGCGTCGCCTGCGGGCGTGCCGTCGTCCACGTCGACCGCGTCGCCGAACTCGCCGCGGAAGCGGACGTACGACTCGAAGTCGCCCGAGCCGACCGCGTCCTCCTCGAACCGGTCGAGAACCCGCTGCGCGCGGCGGTAGGCGTCCGCGGCCGCCTCGACGCGGTCGCGCCCGTAGCCGTCGATCCGGGACTCGATCCGGCGGAGCTCGTCGTAGCGCTCGCGGAGCCGCGCGGCCGCCTCGCCGGCCTCGGCGACGGGGTCGGCGCCGTCGCTCTCCGTGACGGCCTCGGCCATCGGTCAGTACACCTCGTCGGGGTCGAAGACGCGCTCACCGACGTGCTCGCCGTCTATCGTCCGGTGGAAACACGAGCGGTGACCGGTGTGGCAGGCCCCGCCAGCCTGGTCGACGAGGTACAGAAGGGTGTCGGCGTCGCAGTCGACCCGGACCTCCCGGACCGACTGGGTGTGGCCGGAGGTACCTCCCTTGTGCCAGATCTCCTCGCGGGACCGGGAGTAGTAGTGGGCCTCGCCGGTCTCGCGGGTGCGCGCCAGCGCCTCGGGCGAGACGTACGCGAGCATCAACACCTCGCCGGAGTCGGCGTCCTGGGCGACCGCCGGCACCAACCCGCTCTCGCCGAAGTCGACGTCGATCGGCTCGGCCTCCGCGTCGGCGTCACTCATGGCTGTCCGGAGGCGTGGCGCTCGAATAGTCCTTGTGCCTGCGGCGGCCCGCGGGGCCGAGGGGGAACCGCTACGCGTCCGGATCGAGCCGCAAGGCGAGCGCGTCGCCGTCGGCGTACGCGTCCGGCCGCCGCTCGACGACCTCGAAGCCGAGCGACTCGTAGAGGGCGAGCGCCGCGTCGTTGTCCGGGTGCGCCTGGAGCGTCACCGGGCCGTCGGCGTCGGCGATGGCCGCGCGGAGGAGCCCGCGGGCGCGCCCCTCGCGCCGGAAGCCGGGCGCGACGACCAGTTCGGCGAGGTGAACGCCCGGCTGGTTCGGGGCGTCCACCGGGAGCAGGTAGCCGACGACGCGACCGTCGGCGACGCTCACGCGGGCGGCGCCCACCGCGAGCCCGTACTCCAGCAGGTCCGGGCTCGGCTGGCGGAGGTGCGACTGGAGCTCGCGGATCCGGTCGGCGTCGGCCGGTCGTCCCGGGCGCACCCGAGGGTCGGGTTCTTCGCGAGTCATCTCACACCACCGCCCAGAGCGCGACGGCAACGACCGCGCCGCCGAGCGTCGCGAGGAAGTTCACGGCCTGGTTGCCGACTCGGTCGCCCTCGATCAGGGCGCCGAGCAGGCTGTCGACGGTCATCCCGGCGACGCCGGCGGCGACCACGGCGCCGCCCGCCGCGATTCCGCCCGGGGTTACCGGGTCGAGGACCGGCGTCCCGCCCGCGGCGAGGGCGCCGACGAGCAGCGCGCCGGAGAGGCCCGCCAGCTCGCCCTGCCAGGTGATCGCGCCGTCGGTGCCGGGCTCGACGCGGCGGAGCGTCGTCACCAGCCGCGGGCCGTCGAAGAGGCCGCCGATCTCCGAGGAGAGTGTGTCGGCCATCGCGGTCGCCGTCGCGCCCGCGAACGCGAAGCCGAGGGGCGCCGCCGGGACCGCGAGGTGGGGCGCGGCCGCGTAGCCGACCACGGCCGCGAGCGCGACCGCGGAGTTCGCCAGCACGTTGCCGGTGCCGCGGGCGCCCTCGTTCTCCTGAGCCACGCCCCGGGCCGCCTTCTCGTCGAACCGGTACTTCGAGGCGAGGCCGCCGACCGCGTAGAAGGACATCAGGGTGAGGAACCAGCCGACGCCGCCGAGGACGACCGCGAGCAGCGCCGAGACGACGCCGGTGAGCATCCCGGCGACCGAGGCGGTGCCGATGGCGAAGGAGACGTAGCCGAGCGCGCCGGTCACCGCGAGGCCGACGACGATGAGGAGGGGGCCGACGGTCGGTTCCAAAGCGAGGAAGCCCCAGACCACGAACGCGACGAGGATCGTCGTGATGTGCGCGTCCCGGGAGAACACGAGCGAGCGGACGAGCGCCGCCGTCAGCGCGGCCGCCGCGGCGAGGAAGACGAGGAGGGGAACCGTCTCCGCGTCGACGGGGGCGCCGGTCTGGAGCCGCACCGCGATCTGACCGGCGAGGGCGGCGGCCGTCCCGGCGGCGACGTAGCCGGCGACGAGCGGGAACTCGTCGGTCGTCCGCCGCGAGACGAGCGTCCGGCCGAGGCGGCCGACGCCGACCGCGAGCGTCGCGGCCGCGAACGCCTCGTACGGGAGCGGGGCGCGCGGCAGCGAGGCGAACAGCGCGAGGCCCGCGCCGGCGAGCGCGAAGGAGACGAGCCCGTAGAGGCGCTCCGCCTCGCGGTCGCCGGGCAGCGCCAGCGTCTCGAACAGCTCGCCGTCGCGGACGCCGAAGAAGGCCGCGCCGGCGACGGCGAAGAAGGGGACGGCGGCGGCGGTCTCGAGCGACGGCGCGAGGACCGCGAGCGCGGCCACCGCGGCGAAGACGCTCGCGCGTCGGAGCCTCCGTATCACACCTCCGGCTACCCCCGACGACCACTTAACGGTCCCGACAGCCGTCGGGCGGTCGCTCGCGGACCGAAGCGCCCGCGACGCCGCTCTCAGTACCGATACTCGTTGAACTGGACCGCGTGTCCCTCCAGCACGCGGACGGACTCCTCCGGGTCCTCCTCGTCGTCCCCGGTTCGGCTCTCGTGTGAGTCAACCACTCCCATGTGCGAGCGGAACACTCGGCGGTACATAACTGTTTCCCACACGGCGAACGTGATCGACGGCGCGCTGCGCGGTCCTCAGCCGACGACGCGGTCGATTTCGCCGAGGTGGTCGATCACGTGGTCCGGGTCGATCGCGGACGCGGCGAGGTCGTCGTCGTCGGTGACGCCCGAGCGGACGAGCACCGTCGTCATCCCGGCGCGCTCCCCGAGCGCGACGTCCGTGTCGAGCCGGTCGCCGACGACGAGACACTCCTCGGCGGGGTAGGGGAGCCGCTCGCGCACCATCTCGATCGCGGTGTCGGAGGGCTTGCCGAGGACGGCGTCTGGCTCGCGCTCGGCGACGCCCGCGATCGCGTTGATCACGGCGCCCGACCCGGGCACGTCGCGCTCGGGGGCCGGGATCACCACGTCGGGGTCGGTGCCGATGAACGGGATGTCGCGCTCTAAGGCCCACAGCGCGGTACAGAGGTCGTCGTAGTCGAACTCGCGGTCGATGGAGGCGACCAAGGCGTCCGCGGCGTCGACGTCGTCGGTCGTCGAGAGGCCGGCCTCGGCGAACTGGTCGAGCAGTCCCGGGGCAGCGACACAGAGGAGATCGTCGTCGGCGTGATGCTCTCGGAGGTACCGCGTCGTCACGCTGCCGGCGGTGAAGACGCGGTCGGCGTCGACGTCGTACCCCGCCGCGCCGAGGCGGTCGACGTACGCCGGCGGCGCCTTCGTCGGATTGTTCGAGACGAACAGGGGCTCGACCCCGGCCTCGCGGAGGTGCCGGTACCCCGCCGGGGCGCCCGGGATCGGATCGTCGCCGCGCACGACCGTGCCGTCGACGTCGACGACGGCGCCGCTGTATGCCATACCTCGAGTGGGGGCGCCACGGCCGTAGGGGTTGCGCCCGGGCAGGGGTCGGCAGCCGGCCGCCGGCGCCGACGGAACGATCACGAACTCGGTACCGGTTCCACCTTCGGGATAACGGAAGGGTAAAGCGGCAGCGTTCCGTATCGGTGTTCACTGTGACGACGACTCAGGTGACCCTCGTCCAGATCGACAACTACGGGCCGTGGACGACGACGCCGGAGCCGCGCCGGGAGATGGACCTCCAGACGCTCCAGTCGCGGCTGTTCGCCGACGTCGCCCAGTTCCTCGGCCACCGCGACGCCTACGTCTTCTTCACCCGCTTCGACAACATGATCGCGGTGACGAACGGCGTCGACGGCGCGGCCCACGCGACCCTTCAGGAGTCGATCGGCAACCGCTACCCGGTCAGCGTGAGCCTCGGGACCGCCGTCGCCGAGCGTCCCGTGGACGCGCTCGAAGCGGCGAACCGGCGGCTCCAGACCGCGGGCAGCGCGCAGGACGAGAGCCGGACCGAGGTGCTCGCCGGCGAGTACCTCTCGGAGACCGACCGGTCGGACCTCCAGGTCGCGCACTTCGACGTGGTCAACGCGACCGGCAAGTACACCGACCGACTCAACGAGTTCGACACGTTCATCAACATCGAACGAGCGTACGGCTCGCTGATGCGCCACCTCCGCGAGGCGCACGGCGCGCTCTCCTTCTTCGTCGGCGGGGACAACATCATCGCGGTCTGCCCCGACCTCCCCGAGACGGCGTTCTCGTCGGCGGTCGCCCACGTGCAAGACGACGTCGACATCGAGCTTCAGGTCGGCGTCGGCCGGGGCCCGTCCGCCCACGAGGCCGGCTTCGCGGCCAAACACGCGCTCGAAGACTGCCGACACGACGGGACGAGCGTCGAGCTGTTCGGCGCGCCCGCCGCCGGCGATTAGCGGGTCCGGCCGCGCAGTCAGTCGGTCTCATGGCGCGGAACTGAAGATCCAAATCTGATAATTTCGGTGCGAGGTTTTTATACACCGGCCGGGTACCCCCGGTTAGCATGTCAGAGGAGATAGTGTTCGTCTGTACGGCGGACGGCTGTGACGAGGGCCCGTGGGAGGGCTCGCACGACGCGATGGCACACTGCTCCGAGCATCCGGACCACGGCTACACCGGGATGCCGCGGTCGGAGATCGACCCGACCCGCGAGGTCATCCCCGCGACGGCGACGCGGAAGCGCGACAACCGCAACCTCCAGCACAAGGGGCACCCGAAGGGTGCGTACGCGCAGAACGACTGACGGGTCCCGACGGGCGAGCCGCGACTCCGGCGTCCGTCCCAGACGCTGGGATCGGCTCCCCGTCCTCGTCGCGCGGCGCGGCGGCGCCGCGTCCGACTGAGTCGGCGGTTTCTCCTCATTCGATCCGACGCCGTTTATGAGCGGGCCGGACGTAGGAGCCGGCATGGTCTCGGAGATCTTCGATCCCGACGCGTGGGAGCCCGTCACCGACGAGTTCGACGACATCACCTATCACCGCGCCGTCGACGTCCCCGCGGTCCGGATCGCCTTCGACCGCCCCGCGGTCCGCAACGCGTTCCGACCGGGAACGGTCGACGAGCTGTACGCCGCGCTGGATCACGCGCGCAAGCAGGCGGACGTCGGCACCGTCCTCCTCACCGGGAACGGCCCCTCGGAGAAGGACGGCGGCTGGGCGTTCTGCTCGGGCGGCGACCAGTCGGTGCGGGGCGGCTCCGGCTACGAGTACCGCGACGACGACGAGGCGGGCGACGACGACGACGACCTCGTCCGCTCGGCGCGCGCCGGTCGGCTCCACATCCTCGAGGTCCAGCGGCTGATCCGATTCATGCCGAAGCCCGTCGTCGCGGTCGTCCCGGGCTGGGCGGTCGGCGGCGGCCACTCGCTGCACGTCGTCTGCGACATGACGCTCGCCAGCGAGGAGCACGCGAAGTTCCTCCAGACCGACCCCGACGTGGGCTCGTTCGACGGCGGGTTCGGCTCGGCGTACCTCGCGAAGCAGATCGGCCAGAAGAAGGCCCGCGAGGTTTTCTTCCGCGGGAAGACATACTCGGCCGAGGAGGCGGCCGACATGGGGATGGTCAACGAGGTCGTCCCGCACGAGGAGTTGGAGGACGTGGCCCTCGAGTGGGCCGACGAGATGACCCGGAAGTCGCCGACCGCGATGCGGATGCTGAAGTACGCGTTCAACATGGCCGACGACGGGATGGTCGGCCAGCAGGTGTTCGCCGGCGAGGCGACCCGGCTCGCGTACATGACGGAGGAGGCTCAGGAGGGCCGCGACGCGTTCCTGGAAGGTCGGGAGCCGCAGTTCCGCGACTATCCGTGGCACTACTAATTTTCTGGTATGAAAACAATTATGTAAATTGTCTATCTTCTGTGGGTAAGCCATGCGACAGCATAGCAGGCGGCGGTTTCTCGAAGGAGCGAGCGTAACACTCGGCGGCCTCGCGTTCGGCACGGGGAACGTGTCGGCGTCGACAGACGACGAGCGGTTCCTGATCAACCTCAGGAAGGTCGACCGGAGCGACGTGCCGGACGACGTGGAGATCATTCACGACCTCTCGGCGGCCGACGTGCTGGTCGCTCGCGGTGATCAGACCCGCGTCGGCAGCCCGACGGCGACGGCGCCGGACGTGAAGATCGACCGCAGCGACGACGAGGCCGGGGCGGTCGTCGAGTCCGAGGGACCGTCGGCCGCGGGCGACTCGGCGAGCCACAACCACGACGGCGCGCCGAGCAACACCGAGTACCAGTGGGACAAGCGCGAGCAGGGGGTCAGCGGCGAACTCACCGACAAGCCCGGCGGCGGGAAGTTCGTCCACGACACGACGACGGGCGAGGGGACCCGCGTCGCCGTCGTCGACTCCGGCGTGTACGACGGCCACCCGGACCTGGAGGGCGTCGTCAACGCGGAACTCTCGAAGAACATCACCGGCGACGGTTTCGACTTCCGTCCCAACGGCGCGGGCAATCACGGCACCCACGTCGCGGGCACGATCGCCGCGACGAACGACAACGACGGTCCCGCCGGCGGCGTGCTCGGCACGGCGCCGGACACCGAGATCGTCGCAGTCCGGATGTTCTCCGGGAAGGAGGGATTCGCGGGCGACGGTCTCGCCGGCTGGGAGTACGCCGCGGAGATCGGCTGTGACGCGATCAACTACAGCGTCGGCTACACGGTCGCCGACACCGTCGAGTACCCGGGCCTGATCGCCTTAGAGCAGATCATCAGTCAGGTCGCGGAGTACGTTCGCTCGCAGGGGACCGTCATCGTCAACTCCGCGGGCAACTCCTCGCTGGACATGGACGCCGAGAACATCCTCAGCCTCCCGACGGAGGCCGACGGCGTCTTCGGCGTGAGCGCGACCGGCCCCATCGGCTACGGCTGGGGCGGCAAGCACAGCGACAACGAGGCCAAGTGGCTCACCGGGAACCGCCTGGAGGAGCCGACGACCGAGCCGGCGTTCTACACGAACTACGGCTCCGCCGTGGACGTGAGCGCCGCCGGCGGGAACGTCGATCAGGAGGCGCTCGCGAACAACCCGGACGCCTACAACGACCTCGTCTACTCCACGGTCAACGTCCCCGGTCCCGACGGGGAACAGACGGCGTCCTACGGCTGGAAGGCCGGGACCTCGATGGCGGCGCCACAGGTCACCGGTGCGGTCGCGCTCGTCCGGTCGCTCCGCCCCGACGCCTCCGTCGACGAGGTCGAGTCCCTCATCCGGGAGACCGCCAGCACCCCCGAGGAGGGAGAGACCTATCACGGCGCAGGGCACCTCGACCTCGAAGCGCTCGTCCGGGAAGTAAGCAAGAAAAAGAAGGGGAAGTGACGCGACCGAGAGGAGCCTAACGCGATCGGTGCGAGCCACGCGCGTCGGGCGGCGCCCTCGGCCGGCAAACGGGCGCCGGGTGGGACCGCCGCGCTCCTGATTCTCGTCGGCTCGCGAAAACGGGAGTGGGACCGTCAGTCGTCGTCCCCGACGATCCCCTCGGCGACCGCCATGTCGTCGACGCTGGGGTCGTCCTCGGAGGCGCGGAGGACGAACCGCTTGCGGACCAGGTCGGCGACGTAGACCGCCGTCCCGATGATTATCAGCGTGTCGCCCGGGAGCCGCGCCCAGAATAGCGTCTGGACGATATCTTGCTCGTAGAACGCGAGGCCGCGCGCCGCGGCGTAGCTCTCCGTGAACGCGACGTCGAGCTGGAGGAAGCCGACCGGGAGGACGGAGACGAACACCATCAGCGCCAGCCCGGCGTTCCAACACCAGAACGCCGCGCGGAGCCAGGAGGCGTCCCAGCGCTCGGGGTCGATCGACAGCTGGAGCATGTACGTCACCATGCCGAGCGCGAGGAAGCCGAACGCGCCGAACATCGCGGCGTGCGCGTGGCCGACGGTGAGGTACGTCCCGTGCTCGTAGTAGTTGATCAGCGGGAGGTTGATGAAGAAGCCGAGGACGCCGGCCCCGACGAAGTTCCAGATCCCGCTGGCGACGATGAACATGAACGGCAGTTTGTACGGGAACCCCGTCTCGCGCATCGCGCGGTACTGGCCGATCGCCTCGTAGAGGATGAAGATCAGCGGCAGCAGCTCCAGCGTCGAGAAGACGCTGCCGATCGGCACCCAGTAGTCGGGCATCCCGATCCACCAGTAGTGGTGCGAGACGCCGATGACGCCGGTCCCCATCACGAGAAGCGCCTGGAGCATCACCGCCTTCTCGGCGCTACGCCGGCTCAGGAGGTTCATGGAGACGAGGGTGAGCCCGATGATGGCGACGATGAAGAACTCGAAGGCGCCCTCCACCCACATGTGGACGACCCACCAGCGCCAGAACTCCGTGACGGCGATGTTCGTCGACGGCGTGAACATGAAGCCGGCGACGAACAGCAGGGTGATCGAGCCGCCGGCATAGAGGATCATGTGCGCGAGCCCGTAGGCCGGCTCGCGGTCGAGCAGCGGCTTGAGCCCCCGGATCGCGAGGATCGCCCAGAGGACGAACCCGGCGAGCAGGCCGGCCTGCCACACCTTCCCGACCTCGAGGTATTCGAGCCCCTCGTTGCCGAGCAGCCACCAGAGCTCGCCCGGGAGGTACCCGTTCGCGCCGAGCCAGATGCCGCCCATCCCGCCGACCACGACGACGACGAGCGCGCCGAGCAGGACGCTCACGTACGTCCCCTGCCGCTTCGGCTCGTGGCCGGTGAGCAGCGGCGGGAGGAACAGCCCGGCGCCGAGCCACGTCGACGCGATCCATAAGATTCCGAGGTCGATGTGCCACGTCTTCGCGATGGAGAAGGGGAGCAGCTGGAGGATGTGTATCCCGAAGATCCGCTCGATCCCGAAGAACCCGGCCCGCTCGATGTAGAAGTGCGCGAGCAGGCCGCCCAACAGGACCTGCGCCAAGAACAGCCCCGCCGCGATCGGAATGAACCGGAGCGCGGCGCGCTGGCTCGGGAAGACGCTCACGTCGCCCGGCTCGGGCACCGAAATTCCCTCCGAGGAGGGCTCGGGGAGCTTCACCGATTTATAAAGGAGGATCGCGGCGCCCGCGGCGCCGACGAGCAGCACCATGGCGATCACGCTCCAGATCATCGCGGAGCCGGTCGCGTCGTTGCCGGCGCCGGGCGCGTAGGGCCACTCGTTGGTGTACGAGTGGTCGGCGTTCGGCCGGTCGGTGTGCGAGAACCACGCGGTCCACAGCGCGAAGTCGGCGAAGTCCTCCGCCCCCTCCGCGGACTCGATCATCTCGACCGGGACGCCGCGGTCGTGGTCGCCCTCGTGGTAGCGCTCGACGTACGTCTCGCGCACCCGCTCGTGGGCGTACAGCTCGGCGGCCGAGTACCGGACGGTGTCGCTCCCGTCGTGCGACGCGTCGAGCTCGTCGCGGACGAGCGCGTCGATCCGCGACTGCTGTCCCGAGTCGAGCTCTTCGTACGCCGCGCCGTACTCGGCGTCGGCGTAGTACTCGCGCATGTGCTCGGTCTTCAGCTCCAGCGTCTCGGCGGTGTAGTCCTCGCCGTAGTACGCCCCGTTGCCGAGGATCGACCCGTGGTTCATCAGCCCGTACTGCTGGAACGCCGCCTTCCCGTCCTGGACCTCGGCCGCGGTGACGACCGTCTCGCCGTCGGGGCCGACGACCTCGTCGGGTATCGGCGGCGCCTCCTGATACGCGAACCACGCCCCGGCGCCCATCACGACGAGGTTGAGCAGGAACGCCGCGACGATCACCTTCGCTATCGTCTTCCTCGTGAGTCGCATGTGCGAACGTCCCGTCGAGACGTCCTATGCGCTTAGCGGCAACATGTTCGGTCGGATTCCCGACGCCCGGAAGCGTCACCGTCGGGCGGGGCCCCCGCGAACATGTTCGTAACCCGGCTTACCCGGCACGGCCGCGTACGCTCGCACATGGCCCAGACCAGCGAGATGGCCGAGTCGCCCGCGGCCGAGACGGAGACGGAGGCGAGCCCGGACGCCGCGGACGCGACCGCGACGGAGGCGGAGACGACCGTCACCGTGCGGTGTACCGGCCACGTGCGCACGGAACTGGACGTGTACGAGTTCGAGTACACCTTCGCGGGCGACACGCTCCGCGCGTTCTTAGACGAGCTGTTCGAGGAGTATCCGCAGCTCCAGGACATGTTGATCGCGGAGTCGGAGTCCGACGCGACCCACAGCGGCTGGGCGCCGACGCCGGAGGAGCTGCCGGGTACGTGGTCGAAGAACCCCGTCGGCGAGCAGACCATCGCGTACGCTCGGATCCTCGTCAACGGCCACTTCAACGAGAACGAGAACGGCTTCGACACGAAGTTAGAGGCGGGCGACCGCGTCGCCTTGGTCTACCCGTTCATGTTCTGCTGTTGACCGGGACGGATCGATGTCGCCGGGGTCGCGGTGATATTCTCAGACCCCCGGCGTTCGTTTATAACTGGTTACGAGGAGATCGGTAGCAAACACCTCTAAAGAGGCAGTCGCTCGTTTATAAATGGTTGCGAAGAAATCGCGGTCGCGTTAAGTTAAGCAGAAACGCAAGACGGCAAGAGTATCCCGCGAGTTTTGGAAAGCCGATTTATATACTCAAGATAGGTAGTAACTCCGGGAGAAACTGGATCTGCCTTCTCAGTTCTCCTTCTCGTTGATCCTCAGAACACGATCCGCTACAACATTCCAGAACACTACAAAAAATCGCATGACAGCAGCTAGGTGAGTACTAACTTAACGCGACCGAAATCGCCGGCAAACACCGCCAAAGCCCCAGTTGGGAGGTGGGCGCACGCTCGCTGCGCTCCTCGGTCGCTCCGCTCCCTGCGGTGCTTGCGTCGCCTGCGCCCACCTCCCGACTGCCCCTTTGAGTCCCGCCCCGCACGGCACTGCCCCGCACCTCACGCCTCCCCAGCCTCGTCGGTGGTCCTCCGCTTCGCTCCGGACCACCGACTCCCTCGCGCGTGCTCCTCGCGCCCGTTGGGCGCTCGGAGGCACGCGCCACCGCATCGTTCATTTATAAATGGCCGCGACTGTCGCTCATGAATCGCCCGCCGCAGGAGTGCGGGGGAAGGGATTCGAACCTCGGTCGCTCCCGTTCGCTCGCTCCGCTCGCTCACCTCCCGCTCCCTGGTTCGAATCCCTTCTAATCCGAGACGCGGCGCTCACGATGTGTGAGCGCCGCGATATGCGGGGGAAGGGATTCGAACCCTCGAACCTCTACAGGAGCGGATCTTAAGTCCGCCGCTTTTGGCCAGGCTCAGCCACCCCCGCGCGGATTCCGCTACCGGCGGCGGGGTGAAACCCCTTTCGGAACGCCTACCAGTCGACCGAGAGCGTCCCGTCGCCGTGCGGGTCCGGCGCGATCTCCTCGTCCGTCCGCCGGTCGACGACGTGGATCACGCCGGCGTCCTTCTTCGCGGGACACGCCTCGGCCGCAGCGACGTTCTCCTCGAGGTCCTCCTCGGCGATGTAGTACGCCTCCGGCTTCGCCATCCCGCTCACGACGTCCATCGCCCAGTTGTCCGCGACCTCCGCGCACTTCCCCGCCCCGAAGCACTTGTTCGCCTCGAAGACGATTTTGTACGGCTTCTCCTCGATCGGCGGCCCCTCGCCGCCGATGTCGCTCGCGCGAAGCACCTCGTCGCCGCCGTCTGTCGCGGCCTCGTCGCCGTCGGCCTCGTCGCTCATGTCGCTCCCTCGGCGGTCGCGGGCCTTTCGTCTGTCGGTCGTTCTCGGCCGCTCGGACCGAGGCGGGCGAGAACGCGTCGGTCAGCCATCGGTGTGTTCCGCGAGCAGCCGCTCGGCGTGGTCGGGTGAGTCGGCTAACTCCCACCGCACCTTCGCGGCGTCGCCGTACGCGAGCGCCTCCTTCAGCTCGTCGCGGAGGACGCCCGTGCCGAAGCCAACGGTGTCGCCGTCGCCGTCGCCGAGTTCGTACAGCGCGTAGCGGTTCGGCGCGCTCCCGACGGTCGAGCGGTCGAGGTCGCGCCAGGGTTTCGCGAGGCTCATTTCCGTGACTGCGGCGCGGTCACCGGTGCGCGTCGAGGCCGTCCTCGGGGCCCTCGACGATCTCGTAGCTCCCCTCGGTCCAGCCGTCCTCGACGAAGACGAACACGCGCCCGCCGGCGACCTCGGGATCGGCGACGACCTCGTTGCGCTGGCCGTCGCGCCCGACGATCACTCCCGGGAACACCTCGTCGCGCTCGCCGTCCTCGACGATGACGCGGCCGACCCCGGACTCTTCGAGGATCTCGTCGTCGGTCTTGTAGTCGTTCACGTACGTCATCACGCCCTCCGTCTCGGTGGGGTCGGTGACGAGGACGTGGGTCTCCTTGCCGGGGCCGGCGGTCACCGATCCCTCGGCGGACTCGGGGACGCCCCGGTAGAGGGTCGTCCGGCCGTCGAGGTACTCGACGACGACGCCCTCCTCCCGGAGGTCGACCCCGATCGACGTCGGCGGCACGTCGCTGCGCGTTGGCGCGGACATACGCGACGCTCGGAGTGCCGGCCTCAAAAGGGACGCGCTCGGCCGTCGCGCCGGAGTGCGCCCGAGCGCACCGGACAGCGCCCGCGGACGGCCCGACCGAGACGGTGCGTGACGGGGCGGCCTCAGCCGCGAGAATCGGCGTACCACATTTAAGTTCCTGCCGCGGGGAGTGCGTGTCATGGAACGGACGCGACGGGCGCTTCTAGGCGTCGGCGCCGCCCTCGTCGGGACCGCCGGGTGTCTCGGCGTCGAGGGCGTCGAGTACCCCGACGCCTCCGCCGGCGCCGACGCGCCGGGCGACGGGGACGACCCCGACGGCGACCCGCCCGAGGACGGCCCTCCCGACGACCCGCCCGAGCAGACCGACGGCGACCCGCCGGCGGCGAACGCCGCGCTCGCGGACGCGACCCGCGCGGTCGTCGACGACGCGGTGTGGTTCGCGACCGAGTACCCGGACGCGGTCGCGACCTACCGCGACGCGATAGCCGACGCGGTCTCGACCGTCAGGTCGGTCCGCGCGACCGTCGACGAGGAGGCGGAGATCACGGCCGCACAGGTCGACGCGGTCGCGGCCGCGGGCGAGACCGCGGCCGCCCGCGCGGCCGAGGCCCTCGAACCGCACTTCTCGCCCGGCCCGCGGATCCGCGCCCGGGTCGAACGCCACGTCGAGACGCTGCGAGAGTTCGCACCCCGGGGCGACGTCGACCGCGCGCTGGAGGAGCTCGACAGGATGCGCACCGGCCTCGCCAGCATTGGTACCTCCATCTACGTCGAGGAGGAGTTCTCCCGGAACCCGATCCACAACCGACTGTTCCGGCGACTGCTGGCGCCGCTTCCGCCGGACGACCCGGAGCGCGGGCGCGTCACGACCGGGACCCTCGTCGAACTCGCGGTCGCGAGCCGCGGCTTCTCGACGTTCGCGCACCGGCCGTACGACCGCGACGGGATCGACCGCGACCGGGTCCCGCGGATCTACGGCGACGCCTTCGGCCCCGAGCGCCGGCGAGAGCTGCGCGCTCGCCTCGGTCCGATCCCCCAACCGGAAGACCGCGTCGAGGAGCTGTTCGTCGCGTTCGCGGACCGTCCGTCGCTCGGGAACCGACGCCGAGAGGCGTTCGAGGGCTGGGCCCGCGAGCTCGACGGCGTCCCGGTCCACGTCCAGCGATACCCGGACGCCGAGACCGCCGAATCGCGCCTCTCGACCGTTCTCGACGAGGGCTCGACCGAAGGGCGCGCGCCGATCGACCCCGAGGCGACGCTCGCCGGTTCGGACTTTAGCGGGAACTCGTCCGACGGCGGAAACGGATCCGAGGCGGACAGCGGGGCGACGCCCGAGACCGACGCCGGCCTGACCGCCTGGCACCGGTTCTACCACCGCGAGGCGGAGGGCGAGCGGTACGGCTTCGACGAGCACGCCGGCGTCCAGTACGGCTACCTCGTCCGGGCGGGCGAGTTCCTGCTCGCGACCGGCTTCTCCGGCGACGCGTGGGAGGAGCGGGTCGGCTGGCACGGCCGATTACGGCACGGGTGGGTGACCGGCGCGTGAACGCGAACCAGATCGGTCTCGTGGCCGCGGCGTTCGCCCTCGTCGGCGCCGGCGTCGGTATCGTTGGCGCGGCCGCGACGGGCTGGGCGGAGGCGGCGCTCGCGACCGCGGCGACCGGCGAGACCGCGCGGTTCGGCCCGGTGTTCGTCGCGCAGTCGTACCTCGCGGTGACCGCAACGGTCCTCGTCGCCGCCGTCCCGCTGGCCGGGGTCTTCGGCGTCCTCGTCGGGTCGCGCGCCCGCGGCGTGGTCGCCGCGGCGACGACCTGCGGGCTCGGGACGGGACTCGGCACGCTGGCGTACGGGCTGATCGCGGTCACGGTGATCGTCGTCTCGCAGGGCGACGCCGCGACACAGGCGCACGGGCTCGCGGACGCCGCCTTCCCGACGCTCGCGACCGCGTTCGTCTCGGGCGCCGTCGGCGCGTCCACCGGCGTTCTCGGGACGGTGATGCGATGACCCGCCGCGAGGAGGGCGTGGAGCGCCGCGACGGTGAGCCCCGCGACGCCGACCGCCCCGACCGACCGACCCGTCGCGCGTCGCGGCGGGGAGTCATCGCGGTCGGCGCCGCCGGGCTACTGGCCGGCTGCCTCGTCACCTCGGAGGAAGAGGGCTCCGACGCCCGACAGGCGGGCGACGGCGCGAGCGGTAACGACACGGACGGCGACGACGCAGACGGTGACGGCGGCGGGGAGTCCGACGGCGACGCGGGCGGCGGCGAAACGACCCCCGACGAGGTCGGTCCCGACGGATCGGGGCTCGTCGTCACCGACGCGACAGTCCTGGGAGTGGACGAGGGCGGGGGACGGACGACCGTCCGGGCTCGCTTGACCGTCGAAAACTCGGGGCGCTTCGAGTACGGCGTCGTCGAGTTCCGGGTCGACGCGTACGCGACGCCCCCGGGGACCGACGAGCGCGAGGCGGTCGGGTTCGCGTACGACACCGAGCGATTCACCGGCGACGACCGGTTCGACGGCTCGCGCCCCCGGCGATTCACCGTCGAGATCACCTTCCCGAGCCGACGGACCGGCGTCCGGCCCGACCCGGACCGGTACGCGGTCGACGCGGCGGTCAGGCGCGCCGAGCCGATCTGAGAGCGGTTCGGGGCCGCGATCGGGGTGGGGTCCCGGGGGAGAGACTCGCCGTGATCGCTACCTCTTTGTCCGCGCTCGCGAGCCGTGAACCCATGGAGGGACGGGCGGCGGCGCTCGGCGCCGGGACGGTGTTGAACGCGCTCGCGACCGGCACGGGCGCGGCGTTCGGCATCGACGTCGAGACGCGCGCGACGGTCGAACTCGACCCCGCGGCCGACGGCGTCGACGGAGAGATCGCCGAGGACGCCGACGCCGACACCGACCTGATCGAGCGCTGCGTCGCGCTCGCGACCGAGCGCTGGGGCGACGGCGAGGGCGGTCGCGTCCGGACCGACAGCGACGTGCCGCTGGCGGCCGGCCTCAAGAGCTCCAGCGCGGCCGCCAACGCGACCGTCCTCGCGACCTGCGACGCGCTCGGACTCGTGGTCGGCGATGGCGACCGCGCAAGCGACCCCGCGGTCGACGTCACCCGTCTGGAGGCCTGCCGGCTCGGCGTGCGCGCGGCCCGGGAGGCCGGCGTCACCGTCACGGGCGCGTTCGACGACGCGACCGCGTCGATGCTCGGCGGCGTCACCGTCACCGACAACGACGCGGACGAACTGCGCTGCCGCGAGGCGGTCGACTGGGAGGTCCTCGTCTGGACCCCGCCCGAGCGGGCGTACAGCGCCGACGCCGACGTGGCGCGCTGTCAGGCAGTGGCGCCGATGGCCGACCTCGTCGCCGACCTCGCGCTCGACGCGCGGTACGGCGAGGCGATGACGGTGAACGGGCTGGCGTTCTCGGCCGCGCTCGGCTTCGACGCCGACCCCGCGGTGGAGGCGATGCCGCACGCGACCGCGGTGTCGCTGTCGGGCACCGGCCCCAGCGTCGTCGCCGTCGCCGACCCCGCCGACCCCGAGACCGACCTCGACGCGGTCGCCGACGCCTGGGGCGACCGCCCCGGAGCGCTGCGGCGAACGACGACCAGAAACGACGGCGCGGCCGTCGAGTGACCGCCCGCGACCAAACAACTCACCGACCCCACTACCAACCAATGAGCGACACACCCAACGCGGAGGACCGGAGCCTCGACGAACTGCGACACGAGATCGAGGACATCGACCGCGAGATAGTCGAACTGATCGCCCGCCGGACGTACGTCGCCGACACCGTAGCGGCCGTGAAGGAGGAGCGAGACCTCCCGACCACCGACGAGGGACAGGAGGAGCGCGTGATGGAGCGCGCCGGCGAGAACGCCGAGCGCTTCGACGTGGACGCGAACCTGGTGAAGGCGATCTTCCGGCTGCTGATCGAGTTGAACAAGGTGGAGCAACGGGAGAGTCGCTAGAGTTCTCTCAGACCGAGGCTGTATTCGAGCGCCTCGTCGACTTCCTCCATACGGGACGCCGGCACTGAGCCGAGACTGGTATTAATACGATGCTCGATGGACACCGTGCGAATCTGACTACAGAGAGCGACCGAGTCCTCTCGGAGCGGAGACTCGGCAGCCGAGACGAGTACCTCGAATGGGTACAGTTCGTCTCCTCGCGAGGTCGTAAACGGAACGACGATGGTCGTCGGCGCGTTCTCGTTCCCAACGTTGTTTTGCACGACTAAACACGGTCGTGTTCCTCGTTGCTCGGACCCCTCTGTCGGGTCAAGTTCGACGATGACGATGTCTCCGCGGCGAACGTCCATCGATTACCACTCGGGAACATCACCGAGGTACTCGTCGGCCTCGCGAGACACGCCGTCCATCTCCTCCGCGAGAGCTTCGGATTCTGCTGCGCGTCGTCGGTACCCCTCAGCGAGTTCCTCACGAGACAGCGGTTTTTCGATGGTGATTTTCCCGTCCTCTTCGTGGACCAGTACCTCGTCCCCGCCGCGGATACCCAGTTTCTCTCTCAGTTCTTTCGGGAGAGTGACTTGCCCTCGTTCACCGACCTTACGTTCCTCGTTCTTGCTCATGAGTATTCATATCCTATTCATATCTAAATTCTTTTCGCTCGGAGAGGAGCTGAGAGGGGAGGGACCACCGGCGACGTGCGCAACTTTCGTTCAGGGTGCGATACACTGGATTTCAGCTACGTGAACTACCCCTGCCTACTCGCCGCTTTCGGCGGCTCCTTGAGGCAGGGGCTTCCTGCTTCCACGACACGCTTTACAGGAACCGGGGTAGTTCCCGCAGGGAGCGCAGTCTCCACAGGCGTTTCTTCGGAGTGACCCACTCCTAGTTCGGTGAGTCCGCGAGAGAGAATGTTCCACGCTGCGTTTGCGTCTCTGTCTGCCTCGAAGCCACAGGCAGGACAGGAATGTTCTCGAACCCACAGCGGTTTGTCGGTTTCGACGCCACACTGAGCGCACTCTTTGGTGGTGCCATCTGGATCGACTTCCACGAAGTGCGTGCCTTCCCGTTCACACTTCGTTTCGAGCATGTCGGTGAAAGTAGTCCACGCAGCTGACGCCGTGTTGCGGCTGTTTCGCGGCGATTCGAGCATCTCTTTGACGTCAAGGTCTTCGACGGCAACCAGTTCGTACTCCCGAGCGTAGTAGTTCGAGAGTTTGTGTAGGAAATCATTCCGCTTGCGCTTGATGGCGAGATGGCACTCAGCGACACGCCGACGTTGGTTCTCCCAATTGTTCGACCCACGCTCTTTCCGGGAGAGTTTCCGTTGCTCCCATTCGAGCCTGTCACGTTCTTCGGAGAGGTCGAGTGATTCGACCGCTGTGCCGTCTGTATCGTGGGCATACTTCAGAATACCCACGTCAATCCCGACCATCTCGTCAGTGTCAATGTCCTCCAGCGGTGGCTTGGCTGGCGGTTCTGTGTCCATCTCGATGCCGAAGATGGCGAACCACTCGCCAGTTTTCTCCTTTTTGAGCGTGACTTCCTTGACCGTAGCGTCGTCAGGCAGCGGTCGGTGGAACTCGATGGGGATGGCTGCGAGTTTCGACAGTGACAACACAGTCTGCCCACTCTTCCTGTTGAGTTCGAAGCCAGACTGGTTGTACGTAAAACTGCGAAACTCCCGAGGTGACTTCCACCGAAGTTCACCGACTTTGTAGCCCTGCTCTTTGAGGTTTCCGAGAGCTTTGACGTTCTTGGCGACCCGCATGACGGTGGGCTGGAGTACCTTCGAGTAGACATCAGTGAGTGCATCCCACCAGTCTTTGAGATCGGGAAGCTCGTCACGGATTTTGCGGACACGCTGTTTGACGGTACCCTCGTCTTCGGGGATTTGGTTGAAGCGGTACAGGGCGTGGTTATAGAGTTGTCTACAGATATCGCGGTGGTAGTCCAGCGTCTCGCGCTGGTCTTCTGTCGGCTTGAGGCGATACCTGTAGTTGTAGTTCATCGGTTACTCGTCAGGCTCAGAGGTTCTGACGATTTTTACGTCTGCGCCACGCCACCGTTTTGGGACGAGGACGTGTGCGCCGTTGCCAGTGGCTTTCACCTCGCCGTCGATGACTTCGTGGCCTTCGATTTCGTGTCTATCCATCACCTGTGTTTAAACTTTATTTCAACATAACTGTGTCGGTGCGTTGGCCTGTGGGTTGGGAATAAAACAGTGTATTGACGATGATGACGGCGGTGTATCCCCTCCCTACTGCGCTACTCGGCCTTCGGCCTGCGTTGCTCCTTGAGGAAGGGGGCTTACCGCCTACATTCAGCTAAAGGGGAGTAATTCAGTTTACGGCCTTCGACAGCTCCGCGCCCGCTTTGAACTTCACATCCTGCGACGCCCGACTCGCGCTCGTCAAGTGAAGCACCGGCGCATCCACCGCCAACTGCGTCACGAGGAGTTCTCCGACGTTCCCTCCCCGACCATCGGACCGAGACCGAATGAAGGCGTTGGCCACGGGGTCATCCGGGTCGAACAACGACTCCGAGAACACGCCCGCCTCGACTAACCCGTCGACGCTCCCCGAATCCAGCCGCGCACCCCGCAGCCCACGCTCCCCGGACACCGACCGCTTCACCAAGTCGCCGAACCCATCGCCGTCACTGTCGTAATCGAAACAGCACTCCAAACCGACCACCTGCGTCGGACCAGCCATCGACAACACCGTCGCCGAATTCTCGTACAGCGCGGCGTCGTCGATGACCCACCCACCCGTGTACACGAGCTGGTCGTTGCCCTCACACCGCTGGACGTACAACAACGCCGGGAACGGACGCGGACACCGCGGCGGCTGTACCGTCACCTGAGACACCGACACACCGGTCGACGAACCAGACTCGGTTGTCCGCGCCCAAACGCCCGGACCGCACGGGTCGTCATCCGCAGCGACACACACCTTCGCGGACGCGTCCTCCGCCGTCGGGGGCGTACTGAGGACCGTCGCCGTCCCGTCCTCGCTCCGAACGACCTCGAGGCTCCCGCCCGTCGCCGTCGGCTCAGACACCTCCGCAACGAAGTGCGGCGTCGTCCCGCACACCGCACCCGGGTGATTGCTCGGGTCGTCGTCATCGCAATCACCGCCACCCTCCCCAGCGCGCAACTTCGAATCGGCTTTCGAGAGCAGGGCACCACCATCACCGTTCGTCAGATAGGCGATGAGCCGCTCCGGCGTCACCGCCTCACGGATGCTCCCGTTCCCACCCGGAACCTCCGCATCCGGCAAACAGATCGTAAACCGCTCGGCGACCATCGCCTCGCCACCCAGGTACTCGTAGAGCGGCTCAAGCTCCTCATCTGCGTCCTCAGTGCCGTCATCGAGTCCGTCGTCATCAGCGTCGGCGTCACGAGCGTATCCTTCTCCCGGGGCGTTGCTCCGCGACGAGTTGTGGTTCTGCGCCATCACCGGCGACGACGTAACCCACCCCTCCAGCTCTACGTCTCCGAGCTGCCCGCCCGACACCGCCGGCGCCAGCCGACTCACGTGCGGCTCACCGACGACGAACTCGCCCACGCTCGCCGCCTGCGTTCCCGCGAACGCCGCCGCAGGCGACGCCCCCGTGTTCGTCACCGCCGACGCCACGCGACTCAGACACCCGGCGAGCGACCCAACCGCGACGACACCCCCTACCGCGAGGAGGTGACGGCGACTAACGGTCTCGTGTGGCGTATCACGCAGGATGTCGGTGGTCCTTCGGAAGCTCATTATCGAATACAGTAGGAGCGCCATAATCATAACTATATTTATAATTCCGGGATGGGGTTTTGCGTCGGGAACCGACGTCCGTGCTTCCGTGTTCGCCCTCCGCTTCTCGGCGAGTGGCTCCCTGTTCGCGTCTAAGAGAGTCGTCGAGTGCGCGCGTGAACGTCTGGACGCCGACGAATCGGGGCACGCGCTCGCAGTAGGCGTCGTAGGCGTCGCCGTAGGTGTCGCGGAGCCAAGCTTCCTCGGCGAGCACTTGGAGAACGGTGACCGCGGCGAACTCGACGGTCAGCACAGCGACGAGCGGGGAGTTCGCGAGGACGGCGAACGCGACCACGATACCGACGGCCCAGACCACGAGGTGCCAGGGGGCCGCGAGCGGCCCGGCGTCCCAGTCGAGGACGCCGATCGCGAACACCGCGGGCAGCAGCGGGCGACTGAGCGCGAGGTAGACGCGGCGCTTCCGCTCGTCGTCGCCGGCGGGCCAGAGCCGACGCTCGGGCGCGAGCAGGGAGACGACCATCAGCGCCGAGAGCCCGAGGAGGCAGCCCGCCGCGACGGCGAACGCGACGAGTTCGAACACCGAATCCAGTTGGATAGGCGACAGTTTTGATCTGTCGGCCGGACCCGTCCCGCGTCGAGACGCGCTCGCTCGGGAACTCCGGGGTCAGTCGCCGTCGCGGATCAGCATCACCTTCACGCGGCGAACGGCGTCGAAGTCGCGGAGCCGGTACGTCAGTTTACGGACCCGAGCGGCGTCTCCCCGGCAGAACAGCGATTCGAGACACCACTCGCCCTGATGGGTGTGGCTCGTGTTGAGGATCACGTCCTGGTACTCGTGTTGGGCGCCGTGGAGCTCCCGGATCACGTCGTGGTGGCGGTAGTCGAAGCCGACGAGCGCGACGACCTCGCCGGAGGTGTCTTCGAGCCGCGAGTGCGACTCGACGAACTCCCGCATCGCCTCTCGCACCGCCCGCGACCGGTTCTCGATCCCCTCGTCTCCCCACGCCCGATCGAACTCCTCGATCAGCCCGTCGGGGACGTTGAAACTCGTTCGCATCACCTCGCCGTCGAACCCGCGGACACAAGAGGGCCGCTATCAGTCGCCGTCAGGTCCCGGCGCGTCGCCGACTTCCCCGACGCGTAGATTTACCTCGGGCGACGGCGTGCGGCCGGTCGTGGTATCGCTCTCGTCGTTCGCGGGCGCCGACTCGGGGATCGTTCGAGAGCGACCCTTCCAGCTGCTGTTGCTCATCAACGTCCTCCCGCCGCTCGGCACCGCGCTCCTCTCGCCGGTGCTGGGCAGCCTCGTCGAGCCGCTCGGCGCCTCCGCGGCGAACATCGGCCTCATGATGTCGGCGTTCACCGCGCCGTCGATATTCGTCATCCCGATCGCGGGCGTCGTCTCCGATCGGTACGGGCGCCGCCCGGTGCTGCTCTTCGGGCTCGTCTGGTTCGGACTCACCGGCACCGCCGTCGCCTTCGTCTCGACGTTCGGCGCGGCGCTCGCCTTACGCGCGCTCCAGGGGATCGGCTTCGCCGCGCTCACGCCGATCATCATCACCAGCCTCGGCGACCTGTACGCGGGCACCAAGGAGGCGACCGCCCAGGGACTCCGGTTCACCGGTTCGGGGCTCTCCCAGACGGCGTTCCCGCTCGCCGCGGGGGTGCTCGTCGGGATGGCGTGGCAGTACCCGTTCCTGCTGTACGCCGTCGCCTTCCCGATCGCGGCGGTCGTCTACCTGTACTTCGAGGAGCCGCTCGACGAGGCGGGCGGAGTGGGATCCGGGGATGACGGGGAGGGAGACGGGACGGACGGGGAGGGAGACGGGGCAGACGGGGAGGGAGACGAGGCGGGGATCCGGGCGCAGATCGGCGACATGCGCGGGCTCGTCGCCCAGCGCCGCGCGTGGACCATGGTTGTCGCCCGCGGGAGCGCGAACGTCGCGTGGTTCGGCTTCCTCACGTACAACTCGATCCTCGTCGTCGACGTGCTCGGCCACACGCCGGCGGAGGCGGGGGCGCTCGCGGCGCTCGCGAGCCTCACGTACGCGCTCGCGGCGACGCAGGCGGGCCGGATCGCCGACGTCTTCGACGACCGGCTCTACCCGCTCGTGGCGACGAACCTGTCGATGGGCGCCGGGCTCGCGCTCGCCTTCCTCGCCCGGTCGCTCCCGGTCGCCGCCGTCGGCGTCGCGCTCATGGGGATCGGGTTCGGGCTCGTGCTCTCCATCTACCGGAGCGTCATCACGACGCTCCCGCCGCCGGACCTGCGCGGGGGGCTGGTCAGCCTCGGCGAGGGGACGGGACGCGCGGCCGCGACGGCGACTCCGATCGTCATGGGCGCCGCCGTCGCGCTGGCGACCCGTCCGCTCGGGTTCGAGACCGCGGTCCGCGCGGTCGGCGTCGGCGCCGGCGTCGTCGGCGCCGGCGTCGGGATCGCCTGTCTGCTCCTGATGAGCGCATCGCCGCCGATACGGACGGCGGAGTAGGGCGGCTCGTCCGCTCCGATGACCGCGACCCCCGGGAGCTTTGTCGGCCGCCCGCGGCGCGTCGACCATGTCCGCCATCGACGTCGCCGTCCTCGACCACCACGCGCACGGCATCCCCGCGGCCGACTACGCGGAGCTACTCTCCCGACGACTCCCCGACCGCGAGGTGCGCCTCGCGGCGACGCCGGACGAACACCGCCGCTACCTCCGCGAGGCGACGGTCGTCGCCGGGAAGCGTATCGGGGCCGACGAGGTCGCGGCCGCGGAGAACCTCCGGCTGTTCGCGTGTAACTCCGCGGGCGTCGATCACCTCCCGCTGGACGCGCTCGCCGAGCGCGGCGTCGCGGTGACGAACGCCTCGGGCGTCCACGCTCCGAACGTCGCCGAACACGTCCTCGGCTGGGTGCTGACGTTCGCGCGCCGGCTCGACGAGGGGCGCCGCCGTCAGCGGCGCCGAGAGTGGCGGCGCTTCCAGTCGTTCACCGAGCTCGCCGGCAGCACCGCCACGGTGGTCGGCCTCGGCGCGATCGGCCAGGCCGTCGCGGAGCGGTTCGCGGCGTTCGACGTCGACACGATCGGGGTTCGCTACTCGCCGGAGAAGGGCGGTTCGACCGACGAGGTGGTCGGCTACGACGACCTCCCGGACGCCCTGCCGGGGACGGACGTGCTGGTCCTCGCGTGCCCGCTGACGGAGACGACCGAGGGGCTGATCGGCGAGGCGGAGCTCGACGCGCTGTCGACCGACGCGGTCGTCGTCAACGTGGCGCGCGGTGGTGTGATCGACACGCCCGCGTTGGTGGACGCTCTCCGGTCGAACGCGCTCCACGGCGCCGCGCTCGACGTCACAGACCCCGAGCCGCTCCCGAGCGACCACGACCTGTGGGGGTTCGAGAACGCCTTCCTGACGCCGCACGTCGCGGGCCACACGCCGCGCTACTGGGAGCGGCGCGCGGACGTCCTCGTCGAGAACCTCGAACGGATCGCAGAGACCGGCTCGTACGAGGGGCTAAAGAATGAGGTGGCGTGAAAACGGGGTTCGGACGGATCGCAGAGGGGCTCCCTACTGATACGCCTGAAGCCCGGTGAGGTCCTCGCCGAGGATCAGGGTGTGGATGTCGTGGGTGCCCTCGTAGGTGTACACCGTCTCCATGTTCGCCATGTGGCGCATCGGCGAGTAGTCGGCCGTGATCCCGTTGCCGCCGAGCATCTCGCGGGCGATGCGCGACTGGTCGCGGGCGGTGCGGACGTTGTTCCGCTTCGCCATCGAGACGTGTTGCGGCCGCATCTCGCCCGCCTCCTTGAGGTCCGCGAGCCGGTGGGCGAGCAGCTGCGCGAGCGTGATCTGCGTCGCCATCTCCGCGAGCTTCTCCTGTTGCATCTGGAAGCCGCCGATCGGCTTGCCGAACTGCTCGCGGTCGGTCGCGTACTCGCGCGCGACCTCGAAGCAGTCCGCCGCCGCGCCGACTGCGCCCCACGCGATTCCGTACCGGGCCTGCGTCAGACAGGACAGCGGCCCCTTCATCCCCTCGACGCCGGGGAGGCGGTTCTCGGCGGGGACGCGGACGTTCTGGAGGCTGATCTCGCCGGTGATCGACGCTCGCAGGCTGAGCTTCTCGTCGATCTTGTTCGTCGTGACGCCGTCCCGGTCGGTCTCGACGAGGAACCCGCGGACGGGCGTCCCCTCCTCCCCGTGGTCCTTCGCCCACACGACCGCGACGTCCGCGATCGGGGAGTTCGTGATCCACGTCTTCGAGCCGTTCAGGACGTACTCGTCGCCGTCGGGCTCGGCCATCGTCTCCATCGCCGAGGGGTTCGAGCCGTGCTCAGGCTCCGTGAGTCCGAAACAGCCGACCGCCTCGCCGGCGCCGAGCTTCGGGAGCCACTCCTCTTTCTGCTCGTCGCTGCCGAACGCGTGGATCGGGTACATCACTAAGGCGCCCTGGACGCTCGCCATCGAGCGGAGCCCGGAGTCGCACGCCTCCAGCTCGCGCATCAGGAGCCCGTAGGCTGTCTCGCTGACGTTCGGGAGACCGTATCCCTCGAGGTTCGGCGCGTAAAAGCCCATCTCGCCCATCTTCGGGATGAGCTCCGTGGGGAACGTGCCCTCGATCCAGTGCTCTCCCATGTCCGGGACCTCGCCGTCGACGAACGATCGCGCGGAGTCGACGAGCAGGCGCTCCTCCTCGGACAGGGTCGACTCCATGTCGAAGTAATCCAGCATACGATCGCTTGCGATCCCAAGGATAAATAAGTATAGTTGTGTCGGTCACTCGACCGAAATCGGCGGTCTCGTCAGCCGCTTGAACGGATTCGAGGGCCGGCCGTCCGAGCACGGGCCGTGCCGCGACCGTGGCCGAACAGATATTCCGGCCGAGAACGCCTCAGTCCCAGCCGTCGGTCCCGTCGAGGAGGTGCTCCTCGACGACGTCCATGTCGAGTTCGATCCCGAGCCCGGGGGTCTCGGGCACTTCGATTCGGCCGTCCTCGATCAGCGGCTCGTCGCGCGCCAGCAGGTCGTCCCACCAGTCGACCTCCAGCGCGTGGTACTCCAAGAGGTCGAAGTTCGGCGTCGCGGCGCCGAGGTGGACGCACGCCATCGTCCCGACCGGGCTACAGACGTTGTGCGGCGACATCGGCATGTAGTTCTCCTCCGCGCGGTCGGCGATCCGCATCGTCTCCGTGAGGCCGCCGACGGTCGTCGGGTCGGGGGTGACGATGTCGACGCCGTGGTCGTAGATCAGGTCCGACAGCTCGAACACGCGGAAGCGGTTCTCGCCGGTCGCGACCGGGGTCCGCGTCGCCTTCGTCACCTCCTTTTGCGCCTCCATGTTCTCCGGCGGGATCAGGTCCTCCAACCACATCAGGTCGAACTCCTCTAACTCGTGGGCGAGCCGCTTCGCGCTCTCGACGGAGTAGTCCCAGTGGCAGTCGAACGCGAGGTCGACGTCGTACCCGATCTCGTCGCGCACGGCCGCGACGATCTCCCGTTTCTCCCGGATCGCCGCGTTCGTCAGGCGCCCGTTGTACGGGTCGTTCTCGTTGTCCGCCGGCAGGTCGAGGTCGAACTTCAGCGCGGAGAATCCCATGTCGGTGACGCGCGCGGCCTCGGCCGCGTACGCCTCGGGGGAGTACGCCTCGGCGTCGGCGTAGGCGGTCGCGCCGTCCTCGACCGCGTACGCCTCGCCGGCGTGGCAGTCGCAGTAGAGCCGGACCTCGTCGCGGTACTTCGAGCCGAGCAGCTGGTAGACCGGGAGGCCGAGGATCTTCCCGGCGGCGTCAAGCAGCGCGATCTCGATGCCGGACGCCGCGGTGACGACCTTCCCGGTCGTGCCGCCGTGCCCCGACATCTCCTGGAAGATGTAGCGCACCAATCGCTCGACGTCGAGCGGGTTCTCGCCGACGAGGAACCGGTTCGTGTACTCGACGAGCTCCGGGACGCCGCCGCCGCGGTACGCCTCGCCGATCCCGGTGACGCCGGCGTCCGTCTCCACTTTGATCAGGTTCCACTCGAAGTTCCCCTCGACGACGCAGGCGTCGAGGCCGGTGATCTGTACGTCTCGGTCCGGGTCGCGGGTGTCGATCTGGTCTGAGTAGTCTCGCATGTGTGTTGTGTGGAGTGGGAAGTCAGTCGTCTCTGAACCGTTCCAACGCGTCTTTATCGAGCGGGACGCCGTGGCCGGGGCGGTCGGGGAGGTCGATGGTGCCGTCGTCGCCGGGTTTCACCGGATCGGCGACGACGTCGTCGAACGCCTTCACGTCCATGTCGCGGTAGAAGTACTCCACCCAGAGCCCGTTCTCGATGGCCCCGAGCAGGGAGGCGTGGATGTTCCAGTTGTAGTGGGGCGCGATCTGGATGTCGTACGCCGAGGCGTGGTTGGCGATCTTCAGCCACTCCGTGACGCCGCCGCAGACGGTGACGTCGGGCTGGAGGATCGTCGCCGCGCCCGTGTCGGCGAGCCGGGCGAAGCTGTGGCGTGTCCCCTCCAGCTCGCCGGTCGCGACGGGGTAGTCGAGCCCGTCGTTCACCTCCGCCATCGTGTCGACGCGGTCGATCATCACGGGCTCCTCGATGAAGTACGGGTCGTACGGCGCGAACGCGCGGCAGTTGCGGAGCGCCTCCGTGCTGGACTCCCAGACGCCGTTGGCGTCGAGCAGCAGGGTCCGGTCGTCGCCGATCTCGTCGCGCACGGCGGCGACGCGCTCGGCCTCCTCGTCGGCCGAGAGGCGGCCGACCTTCATCTTCACGACGTCGTGGCCCTCGTCGAGGTAGCGCCGCATCTCGCCGCGGAGCGCCTCGTGGCCCTTCTCATCGCGGTAGTAGCCGCCGCTGGCGTACGACGGCACCGACTCGGAATGCCCGCCGAGCAGCTTGTGAAGCGGCATGTCGGCGGCCTTCGCCTTCACGTCCCAGAGCGCGATGTCGACCGTCGAGATGGCGCGCAAGAAGAGGCCGGTGCGTCCGATCTGGACGTTCCCTTCGTACATCTCGTGCCACAGGCGCTCGGTGTCGCGTGGGTCTTCGCCGACGAGCAGCGGTTCGAGCAGCGACTCGACCGCGTCGGCGATGAGGCCCGCCCCCTCGTACCCCAGCGAGTAGCCGACCCCCTCGTGGCCGGTGTCCGTCCGCACGTACGTGATCGCGTGGTCCCGGTAGGTGAGCGTCCGGTTGGAGAAGGAGACGGGCGACTCCAGCGGCAGCTTGATCGGGAACGACTCGACTTCTGTTATCTGCATGGGTGGTGCGGCGTCACACGGGTACAAGTAGACCGCTGTATCGGCAATGTTCTCAGCCGCGGCGACAGCGACCTCGCCGACGCCGGCCACCCGCAGCTTTTGTACCGGCGGCGCGAGGGCCCCCACATGGAGTTTCCCGACCGATCCGACGTAGACGGGCTCATCGACCCGCAGCCGCTCCCCGGGTTCGCGCGGGTGCGATACGAGCCGCGCACGGAACGCCTCGACGACCCCGTCGGGGCGGCCCGGGGGTCGCTCGACGCGCTCGACCTCGACGACCTCCCGGCCGGCGCGACCGTGGCCGTCGGGGTCGGCAGCCGCGGCATCGACCGCATCGACGAGGTCGCTGCGGCGGTCGTCGACGAGGTCGCCGAGCGCGGCTTCGACCCCGTGGTGGTCCCCGCGATGGGCAGCCACGGCGGCGCGACCGCCGAGGGACAGCGCGAGGTGCTGGCGGCGCTCGGGATCACCGAGGAGACGGTCGGTGCGCCGATCGACGCGCGCATGGACGCCGCGGAGCTGGACACGGTCTCCGTGGGCGACGCGGAGACGCCGGTGTACTTCTCGGAGGCGGCCCTCGAAGCCGACGCGGTGCTGGTGGTGAACCGCGTGAAGGCCCACACCAACTTCACCGGGCCGATCGAGAGCGGGCTCGCGAAGATGACCGTCGTCGGCCTCGGGAAGCAGCGCGGCGCGAAGTCGTTCCACTCGACGGCGATCGCCGAGGGGTACGTCGAGACGCTGACGGCCGCGCTCGACGTCATCGAGCGGGAGACCCCGATGGTCGGCGGGATCGCGCTCGTGGAGAACTTCGAGGAGGAGATCGGTCACCTGGAGGCCGTCCCCGCGGGCTCGTTCCTCGACCGCGAGCCGGCGCTGTTGGAGCGCGCGTACGACGAGATGCCGACGCTCCCGGTCGACGACGTCGACCTCCTCGTCATCGACGAGATCGGCAAGGAGATCTCCGGCGCCGGGATGGACACGAACGTGATCGGTCGCTACCGCGTCCTCAACGCGCCCGACCCGGAGACGCCCGACATCGACCTCATCTACGTGCGGGGACTGACCGAGGCGACGAAGGGGAACGGCAACGGGATCGGGCTCGCGGACCTCACCCGGAAGCGCGCGGTCGGCCAGCTCGACCTGAAGAAGACCTACGCGAACGCGCTCACGAGCGGGTCGCTCGCGAAGTCGAAGCTCCCGGTGGTGGCGCCCGACGACGAGTTCGCGCTCCGGACCGCGCTCGCGGCGCTCGGCGGGTACGACCCCGAGACGGTCCGGATCGTCTGGATCCGGAACACGCAGGACCTCGGCGAGTTCCGCGTCTCCGACGCCGTGGTCGACGACCTCCCCGAGGCGGCGGAAGTGGTCGGACGCGAGACGGTCGGGTTCGACGACGGCACGGCGGAGATCGAGGCGGCGGTCGACGGCGACGCGGACGCGTAGCGGTCGCGTCGTCCGGCCGAACCGCGCTGCTCGCCCGTCGTGTGGAACCCGCCACGCCGTCGGGCCGAACCTGTCACGTCGGCGGCCGAACCCCTCCGGTTGCCTGTAGGGAAACGTTTTCACGCCACACTCGGGATGGGTGAGGCATGGACCTACAGATCGACGGGAACGCGGCGCTCGTCACCGCGTCGTCCAGCGGACTCGGCAAGGCATCGGCGAAGGCGCTCGCCCGCGAGGGCGTCGACGTCGTCATCAACGGCCGCGACGAGGAGCGGCTGGCGGCCGCGAAGGAGGAGGTCGAGGCGGTCGCGACCGGCGAGGTCGTCGCCCACTCCGCCGACCTGACCGACGCGGACGAGGTCGCGGCGCTCGTGGAGGCGACCGTCGACGAGTTCGGCACGATCGACCACCTCGTGACGAGCGCGGGCGGGCCGCCCTCGGGCGCGTTCCTCGACACCGACGACGAGGACTGGCAGCACGCGTACGACCTGCTCGTGATGAGCGTCGTCCGGCTGGCGCGGGAGGCGTACCCCCACCTCAAGGAGGGCGACGGCGGCACGATCGTCAATATCACCTCTCGCAGCGTGAAGGAGGCCATCGACAGCCTCGTGCTGTCGAACGCCGTCCGGATGAGCGTCATCGGGTTAGAGAAGACCCTCTCGAAGGAGTTCGCGCCGGAGGTACGCGCGAACGCCGTCCTGCCGGGCCCCCACGAGACCAGCCGGATTCGCGACCTCGTCGAGGCCGCCGTCGAGCGCGGCGACTACGACTCCTACGAGGAGGGGCTCGACGACTGGGCGCAGAATCCGCTCGAACGCATCGGCGACCCGATGGAGCTCGGCAACACCGTCGCGTTCCTCTCGTCACCGAAGTCCGGGTACGTCAACGGCACCGCCCTCCCGATCGACGGCGGCTCGACCGGAGCGAACCTATGAAGCCGGTCGCGTTCGACGAGGCGGAGACGTACGAGCCGGAGGAGGGCTGGCGCCGCGTCTCGATGGCGGGCAGCGACCGGTTCTCCTTCGAGTGGTTCGAGAAGCCGCCGGGCCACAGCTCGCCGATGCACGACCACGAGAACGAGCAGGTGTGCCTCTGCTTGGAGGGCGAGCTGACCGTCGCGACCGAGGAGGACTCGGTCGCGCTCCGGAAGAACGACTCCGTCCTGCTGGAGTCCAACGAGGCCCACCGCGTCGAGAACACCGGCGACGAGCTCGCCGTCGGGCTCGACGTGTTCGCGCCCGGGCGCTCGTTCGACTTCTGGACGGACCGCGAGGAGTGAGATGGGCGGAGCGAACGAGCGGGCGACGGACGGGGTGACCGAGCGATGAAGTACCTCGCGCGCACGGCGACCGGCGAACCCCTCCTCGGCGGCGAGGACGGGTACGTCCCCCTCGGCGCCGTCGAGCCGGACCTGGAGACGGTCGGCGACGCCCTCCCCCGGGCGGCCGCGGGCGACCTCGGAGACGTGTCCGACGCGCCCGCGGACCCCGTCCCGGCGGCGGACGTGTCGTTCGGCGCCCCCCTGGAGTCGTTCGGGAAGCTGTGGGGGATCGGCCTGAACTACGAGGAGCACGCCGGCGACCTCGACGAGCAGCGCCCGGACGAGCCGGCGAGCTTCATGAAGCCGCGGTCGGTCCTGACGGGCCCCGGCGGGCCGATCCGCCTGCCGCCGGAGTCGCAGAGCGAACGGGTGACCGCCGAGGCCGAGCTGGCGGTCGTTATGGGTCGGACGTGCCGGAACGTCGACGAGGCCGACGTCGACGACGTGGTCGCGGGATTCCTCCCCGTGATCGACATGACCGCCGAGGACGTGCTCCAGCGGAACCCCCGGTTCCTCACGCGGGCGAAGAGCTACGACACGTTCCTCGTCCCCGGCGCCGCGCTCGCGGTGCCGGAAGGGCCGGTCGACCTCGAGGGGCTCTCCGTGCGGACGGAGGTCAACGGGGAGGTGCGGGCCGAAAACGAGATCCGGAACATGCTGTTCCCGCCGGCGGAGATCGTCTCCTTCCACTCCGACGTGATGACGCTGGAGCCGGGCGACCTGTTCAGCACGGGGACGCCCGGCGCGGCGCCCATCGACCCCGGCGACGAGGTGCGGGCGGTCGTCGAGTCGATCGGGTCCGTCGCCGCGCCGGTGACCCGGTAGGTCGCCCGGCGTCGTCGGGCGCGGTCGTTCGACCCCCGATCGGCAGACACCTTTATCATCCCCTGTTCGGTTGGGTGACACCATGTACCGCGTACTGCTTCCGGTCGGCGGCGACGTCGACCACGCGCTTGCCGCGGCCGACTCCATCGCGTCGTTACCGAACGCAGGCTCCGACGTCGAGGCGGTGATTCTCAACGTCTACGAGGGGTTCGAGGTCAGCGGCGAGGGCGGCCGCGTCGACTCCGAGGAGGTGTGGAACGAGGAGAACTACCCCGAGAGCGTCGACGACGTCGCGGACCGACTGACGGAGGCCGGCGTCGCGACGTCCAGGCGGCGCGAGCACGGCGACCCCGCCGAGACGATCATCGAGGTCGCCGAGGAGCTCGACGTCGACAACATCACCATGAGCGGGCGCCGCCGGAGCCCGACCGGGAAGATGCTGTTCGGGAGTACGACCCAGTCGGTGCTGCTCGCGGCCGACCGTCCGGTGACGGTGATCCTCGACGAGTAGCTCCCCCGGCGCGGTCTCCTCGGCGGGTGGCCGACTCCGGTGGTGGGTGCTTCAACGGGTAACGCGTTCCGGCGACTTGTTCGATGAGCATCATTATAATGAATATTCCTTCGGTTTGAACTGAAATAAACAGGCACATTGTTAATGATCGACCGGGTGTACTCTGTTGAGTATGTCCGAGAACTCAATCGATCGGCGGAAGTTCCTGTACGGTACCGGCGCGGTAGGTGTCACCGGACTGGCCGGCTGTAGCGGCAACGGCGGTGACGGAGGCGACGGCTCCGACGGCTCCGACGGGTCTGACGGTTCGGACGGATCTGACGGCTCCGACGGCTCCGACGGCTCCGACGGCGGCAGCCAGGACCTCACGCTGCGCGTCGGCACGTCCGCCGGCGGGACGCAGGACGTCGGCCTCGCCGTCGAGCGTGCGGTGAGCCAGGAGAGCGACTCCCTGAGCTACTCGACCATCGAGAGCCCGGGATACATCGGGACGATCCGGCGGATGGCGAACAACCAGTTCAACGCCGGTATCACCGACAACAACTCGCTGTCGAAGGCGCTCGACGAGACCGGCGCGTTCTCCGAACAGCCGGTCGAGCGCATCCCGCAGTACGGGTTCTACGCGTTCCCGTACGCCATCTACATCATCGCTCGCGACGGCACGGGGATCGAGACCTTCGACGACCTCGCCGGCGCGAACGTCTACCCCGCCGAGCCGGGGTACTCGACGCGCGCGACGACGCTCGACGTCTGGTCGCAGGAGCCGACGGCCGACATCTACGACCAGATGAACATCCAGAACATGGGCGTCGACTCCGCGCCCGGCGCGTTCGAGGAGGGGACGATCGACGCCTCCATCGCGTACGGGACGCCCGGCGTGCGGTACACCGGGTTCGTCCAGGAGATCGCCTCCCGTACCGACATCCACTACGTCGAGCCGACGGACGCGCTCCGCGAGTCCGCCGAGTCGTACCCGGGCGCCGGGTTCGGCACCACGAGCTACGACGACTGGCCCATCGCGGACACCGACATCGGCACGGACGAGGTGTTCCACTGGAACCTCGAGGTCAACTACACGTTCAACCCCGAGG
This sequence comes from Halorubrum sp. Atlit-26R, assembly GCF_003666015.1. GTDB lineage: Archaea > Halobacteriota > Halobacteria > Halobacteriales > Haloferacaceae > Halorubrum. The sequence continues at coordinate 96,606 of NZ_QPLT01000003.1, read as the reverse complement.
CGAACCCGGACGCCGTCTACGAGCTGTGCCGCGTCGTCGACGAGCACAACGACACGGTCAACGAGGGCGAGGCGCAGTTCAACGACTTCGAGTCCACCGCGGACATGCTCGGGTCGGCCCGCGAGAACATCCCGGTCCACCGCGGCGCCGTGCAGTACTACCGGGACAACGACGCGTGGGACGACAGCCTGACCGAAGGCGACAGCGCCTGATCGGCCGGGAACCCGGCTTTCCTCCCCGTTCACCGCGGTGTACCGATCAGTAATTTAAAATCATCGAACACGCAACCGACAACTCAGACACCAACCATGATACTATCAACCACGCCCGGGCGACCGACCAGCCTCTCTGACGTACTCCAGCGCCAATGAGTACGGACACGGCTTCGACGGAATCCGAGTCCGGGCTCCTTCGGGGGCTCAACGTCACGGTCACGGCGGCTGCGCTGCTGTTCTGGGCCGGCGTCCTCTACTGGGCGCAGACGCAGGCGATCTCGCAGGTGCGGTTCGCCACCGCGTTCGTCGGCGGCATCCTGACCGTGTACGCGCTCAACGAGACCCGGCTCGCCATCGCGGACGGCGACTGGATCGACGGCGCCGTGCTGATCCCCGCGTCGCTGGCGCTGATGACCGCGTCGGCGTTCTTCGCGGTCAACTTCCAGGACGTGTACCTCCAGCGGCAGGGGTACGCGCTCGAACACGAGTACATGCTCGCGCGGCTCGTCGTCCTCTCGCTGATGTACCTCACGTGGCGCGAGTTCGGGAACGTGTTCCTCGGGCTCGTCTTCGCCGTGTTCGGGTACGCGATGTACGGGAATCTCGTCCCCGGCGTGCTGGGTCACGCGGGGATGAACCAGGCGACGCTGCTTCAGGCGACGGTCACAGACCTGTACGGGTTCTACGGGAGCCTGACGCAGATCACGGCCTCGTGGATCGCGCCGTTCCTGCTGTACGCCGGACTGCTGTTCGCGTACGGCGCGTTCGACCTCATCCTGCGGGTCGCGATCGTGGCTGCGAAGTACATCGAGTCGGGGATCGCGCAGACCGCGGTGCTCTCCTCGGCGGTCATCGGTTCGATCAACGGCTCGTACACCGCCAACGCGGCGATGACGGGCTCGTTCACCATCCCGACGATGCAGGAGGCCGGGATGAAGGGGCACCGCGCGGCCGGTATCGAGGCGGTCGCGTCCACCTCCGGGCAGGTCCTCCCGCCGGTGATGGGAGCGTCCGCGTTCGTGATGGCGTCGTACCTCGGGGTCCCGTACCTCGACATCGTCGTCGCCGGCCTCGTCCCGGCCGCTATCTTGGTCGTCTCCATCTCCATCGCGGTCCACTACCTCGCCATCTCGGACTCCAGCAGTCAGGACATGGAGTTCTCCGAGTTCTTCGACGAGCGGCTGTCGACGGAGAAGAAGGTGTTCGAGGCGATCCGCTTCGGCGTTCCGTTCGGGATCCTCATCTACCTGCTCGGGATCGCGCAGTACACCGTGATGACGTCCGCGCTGTACACGGTGGTCGCGATGATGATCACGGGGACGTTCATGCCGCCGCTCCAGCGCGGGTACGAGTGTCTGGTCGGGATCCACTCGTGGGTGCGGGACCCCGCCGACGTCGAGATCGGCGGCCCAACCGCGGGCGTCCTCGGCGCCGTCGCCGCGCCGTTCCGGGGCATCGCCGAGTCGCTGCTCCGGTTCCGGCCGCTCGCGACGTTCGTCGACGAGATGAAAAACACCGTTCACGGGATCCGGCGCGGCGCGATCATCCTGGCGCCGATCGCGATCATCCTCGTCGTCATCAGCGGCGTCGTGAACCTCTTCAGCACGACGGGGATCCCGGCGAAGATCGCGCTGCTGCTCATCAACATCTCGGGCGGCGTGCTGCTGTTCGCGGTGCTGCTCGGGATGGGGGTCGCGATCCTGATGGGGGTCGGCATGCCGACGGTGGCCGCCTACGTCATCGTGGCCATCCTCATCGTCCCGACCTTCGTCTCCGACTTCAACGTCCCGGCGATCACCGCCCACTACACGATGTTCTACGCGGCGATCCTGGCGGGAATCACGCCGCCGGTGGCGACCGCGGCGGTGATCGCGGCCGGGATCGCGGAGGCGAACTTCTGGCGGACCTGCGGGGCGGCGATCCGGATCGCCGCGCCGCTTTTCGTCCTCCCGGTCGCGTTCGTCTACAACCCCGGCCTGATCTCGATGGACGTCGGCGCGTACACGCTGTACGTCGGGCTGCTCGTCCTGCTGGGCGCCGTGGCGATCATCTACGGGCTGAACTACCCGTTCAAGATGCGTCCCGGTCGGAAGATCGGCGCGCGCGCGCTGCTCGCGACGCTCGGCGTGCTGATCATGGTGTACCCGTCGAACGTCGCGAAGATAGCCGGCATCGCGGTCTTCGCCGCCGTGTTCGTCGCGGAGAAGGTGATGATCCGCGGTCTCACGCTGCCGTTCGGCAGGGGGGCGAGCCAATGAGCGACGACGACTCCCCCGAGGCGGTCGCCGAGCAGTCGGCACAGCAGGCCGGCGGGCTCGACGAGATCATTCCGGAGCCGCTGCTGCCGGTGTGGAACCAGGTGGAGAAGGTCCAGGCGTTCCGCCGGACGCACGGCTCGAAGTACGTCGGCGCGCTCGAACTGCTCACCGCGCTCGCGCTCACCGGCGGCTACGTCTGGTGGCTCCTCATCTACCTCGAAGTGCTGTGAGGTCGCCGGCGGCGCCGCCTCGCCGCTTCGGCTGTTTTTCGTCCCGGTTCGACCGCGCGCCGCGACGCTGTCCTTGACCCGTCGACAGTGATTGCCTCCGCTCGTCGAACGGGCGTCCGTCACGTCCCCGAACGGTCCGCTCGGTCACACGAACGGGACGCTCCCGAGCGAGCGTGAAAAACAGGTGACCGTCGAACAACGTGAGGGCGAGAATGTACCGCGAGGAAAACCCGCGAGCGCGAACCGGTCAGCGCCCGCCGTCGGTCATCGCGACCGGCTCGTCGGCGTCGACGTCGGCCGGCGCCTCCGCCGCCGCGTCGTCGCTCGACGCGGGGTCGGTCGCGGTGTCGGTGACGCCGAACTCCGTCCAGAGGGTGGCGACGACGACCGCGTACGCGACGAGGTCGTAGTGGACCGCTCCCTCCAGCCCGGTGAACGCGGTGAGGGTACTGTATCCGTACAGCGCGACGACGCCCCCGACGAACGCGGCCTCGTTGGTGAACCGGCCGTCGCGCAGGGCGGCGGTCGCGCGGCGGATCGTCGGCCCGCAGGCGACGAGGAACCCGATCCCCGAGAGCGCGCCGAGGTTGATGAAGAAGTGGGTCGTCATCGACGAATCGAGGATCGACTGGAGGTACTGGACCGTCACGGGGTCGTAGAACAGCCACTCGACGCGGGTGGGGTACAACACCGCGACGTACGGCGTCGCGACCATCAGGCCGAAGAGGACCGCGACAGCGACGCGGGCCGACGCGAACTGCGACGCGCGCCGCGCCTCGAACGCCTCGTCGCCGGGCGCGACGACGAGCCCGCACGACTCGAGCGTCTCGCGGAGCGCGTCGCGCGACAGCGACGGGTCGTGGTGGACGCCCACCGTCCCGTTGCGCCGCGTCGCCGAGGCGTCGCTGACGCCGTCGACGTCGCGCAGGACCGCCTCCAACAGCCCCTCGCGTCGGTCGGTGTCGATCCCCTCGACCGAGAACGTGTCGTGGTCGTGGTCCGCCGGCACGCGGGCCGTTCGCGGTCCCGAGTCGACGGCGTCGCTCGGGGGCGTCTCACCGCCGGGCGGATCTCCCTCCCCCGTCCCGCCGGGCGCGTCGATCCCTCGCTCGCGGACCACGGCGTCGAGCGGCGTCTCGCCGCCGCGGTGGTCTCTCTCTCGCATGAGAGATACCTACGGTTACAGGAGCTTGAAACTTCCCCCCGGCCGATGCGTCACGTTCGGGCCCGAACGCGCCCGGGTCCGACCCTCAATCGTGTCGCGTCCGGTCGTCAGGCGTTCACCGATTCGAGGTAGGAGCTCACGATCATCTGTCCCTTGCGGGTGAGCGCGGTCCCGCTCTCGCCGTCGGCGACGAGGCCGGCCTCCCGGAGCGTGTCGAGGATCATCGACGTCTGGGTGACGTCGCCGGTGACCACGTCGGCGATGTTCGCCTCGCCCCCCGCGGAGTAGATCGACACGAGGATCTCCAGCTGCTCTTCGGTCGGGTCGAACGAGTCGAGCTCCTCCATCGCCTCGTCGTACTCGATCTTGATGTACCGGCCGAGGATGTTGAGGGCGCGCTCGTTCGGGACGGTCGCGATCGACGAGACCGTCCGGCCGTCGGCGACGTGCCGGAACACGAGCGCGGGCCGCTTTTTCCCGCCGAGGGTGCGGTCGGTGCGCTCGTAGTCGATCACGGCCGAGAGGTCGACGGTGAACGGCTCTGGGCAGTTCTCGAACCGGATCTCGCCCGGCGACACCGACACCGAGGCGCGGTGGTCGCTCGCGTCCGTGACGCGCCCGCCGACCTTCGCCGGGTGCCGAACCGTGACGGTGACGTTCCGCAGCAGGGCCTTGAACAGCAGCCTGACGAACTTGTCCATGTCCTCGGGCTCGCCCTCCACGAGCGCGGCGCGGCGCGACCCGTCGCGCTCGTACGCGACGGTGACGCTGTCGTTGAAAAACGAGCGCAGGTCGCCCGGCACGCTCCCGACGACGACGTCGAACACCCGCGAGAGCGGGACCGTCTCCTTCCCGTCGTCCGTCGCGATGACCAACCGCCGCTGGCTCAGCAGGACGCGGCCCGTCACCGGTTCGTCGGTTCCGAAACTCGCCGCGTGGACGCGGCCGACGAAGTCGGCAAGGACGGACTCCTCCATCGGAACGTACTGAGCGCCGTACGCTATTTACTGTTACCCACCTCGTATCAGTCGTGATAACGATCTGTCACTCAAGCGCCCCGGTCGGGTCAGCCCGGCGGACCTCGCCGCCGGGGCGTTCCGAACCCCACCGTCAGCGCGGTCCGAAAGCCGCCCTCGCCGCTGGGACGAGTCGAACGTGTTCGGTTCACGGCGCCCGCTCTCGAAGCGGTCGGGTGGGGAACAGCAAAGCCTAATGAGGTGGGCTCCAAATCGGCAGGTGATGCCCACAGTAGAATACCTCAACTACGAAGTGCTCGACGACCACGGCTGGTCGATGGACGACGACAACCTCTTCGAGGAGGCCGCCGACGCCGACCTCGACGCCGAGGACTACGGCACCCTCGAAGTGAACCAGGGCGAATACATCCTCGAATCGGCCGAGGCGCAGGGCTACGACTGGCCCTTCTCGTGCCGCGCCGGCGCCTGCGCGAACTGCGCGTCCATCGTCAAGGAGGGCGACATCGAGATGGACATGCAGCAGATCCTCTCCGACGAGGAGGTCGAGGAGAAGAACGTCCGCCTGACCTGTATCGGCAGCCCGGCCACCGACGAGGTCAAGATCGTCTACAACGCGAAACACCTCGACTACCTGCAGAACCGCGTCATCTAAGCGGCTCTCTCCTGCGGTGACGAGCCGTTCTCACGCGGGATCGCGCCGCTCGCGGTCCTCGCACCTCTCCCCGCTTCGGTAGCGGTGAGTCCCCCACTCGCCGACCGTATTTCTCGGTGCCCGCGTCGCGCCCCCTCCGTCGCCCGAACAGGTTCGGGCGAGTTTCGCGGCCGTGAGAACGCGCGAAACCCCGTTCGGGGGACCGTCCGTACCGGGGGTATGGTCGAGAAGACGGACCGAAGCGAGGACGCGAACGGCGTTCGGTCGGCCGACGGCCGCCGATTCGAGGTGTTCGTCCGCGAGGCGGAGTCGGACCCGCTCCGCCACGTCGGCACCGTCGCCGCGCCGACGCCGGACGCCGCCCACGAGGAGGCGAGCAAGCTCTTCGCGTGGTACGCCCGCGACGTCTGGGTGTGTCCGGCCGCGGAGGTGTCCCGGTACTCCGCCGAGTCGCTCGCGGACGACGGGCCCGGGGCGTCGGGAGACTCCGAGGCGGCCGACGGAGACCACGCCGAGCCGGCGGAGGACGCCGACGAGCCGCGCGTCTACGAGGAGACCGAGGGGACGCCGACGGTCTCGTGCGGCGGGGCGCCGGTCGACGACGGGGAGGACGCCGCGGAGCCGCCCGCGGAGGGGTCGCGATGATCTCCGTCAGCAAGCTGCTGTGCGGGCTCGACGCCGAGAGCGACGGGCTCCGATACGACGCGGCCGACGGCTCGAAGAAGCCGCAGATCACGGAGGAGAAGCAGCGGCGGCCGGTCGTCGTCTGGAACACCACGAAGCGGTGCAACCTCTACTGCGAACACTGCTACGCCGGCGCGGACACGGAGGGCGCCCCGAACGAGCTGTCGACCGCCGAGGGGAAGGCGCTCATCGACGACCTCGCCGACTTCGGCGTCCCGGTTCTGCTGTTCTCCGGCGGCGAGCCCCTCGTCCGCGAGGACTTGCCCGAACTGATCGAATACGCCGACGACAGCGGGGTCCGACCCGTCCTCTCGACGAACGGCACGCTGCTCACCCGGGAGCGCGCCCGCGAACTGAAGGAGGCTGGGCTCAAGTACGCCGGCGTCTCCGTCGACGGCCTCCCCGAGCGCAACGATCGGATCCGCGGCGAGGAGGGCGCCTTCGACGCCGCGGTCCGGGGGATCGAGGCCTGCCTCGACGTGGGGCTCAAGACGGGGCTCCGCTACACGATCACCGAACACAACGTCGACGACCTGGCGGGGGTCGTCGACCTGCTCGTCGACGTCGGCGTCGACCGCTTCTGCTTCTACCACCTCGACTACGGCGGCCGGGGCGCCGACATCTCGAACGTCGACCTGAGTCCGGAGGCGACCCGGAAAGCAGTCAGGGACCTCTGTGACCTCACCCGCGAGTACCACGAGGCCGGCGAGGAGATCGAGACGCTGCTCGTCGGCAACTACGCCGACGCGGGCCACCTCGTCGAGTACGCCGACCGCGAGATGGGGACCGACCGCGCGCGGCTCATTTATCGGTATCTCCGGCGCAACGGCGGGGACCCGACCGGCGAGCGCGTCGCCGACGTCGACCCGGTCGGCAACGTCCACCTCACGCAGTTCTGGCAGGGGTACTCGCCGGGTAACGTCCGCGACCGTTCGTTCGGCGCGATCTGGACCGACGAGTCGAACCCGCTCCTCGCCGGGCTCCGCGAGCGGGAGGAGCGGCTCTCCGGTCGCTGCGCCGACTGCGCGTACCGGTCGATCTGCCGCGGCGGTTCGCGGCTCCGCGCGCTCTCGGCGCACGGCGACCCGTTCGCGCCCGACCCGAAGTGCTACCTCACCGAGTCGGAGCGCGCCGGTGAGGAGGCGCTCGCGCGGATCGAGGGCGCGGACCGGTCCGCGCCCGCCGACGACTGACCCGGCCCCGGGCCGGCTGTCACACCCTGAGCCGGCGTTCACCCCTCCGCGCCGTCGAAGACGTCCGTCACCAGCTTCGCCTGCGCGGTGCGGAGCCGCTGGGAGAGCGCGGACTTGCTAATCTCGAGCTCCTCCGCCAGTTCGCTCAGGCGCACGTCGCGGTCGTCGTCGAAGTAGCCGCGGACGACCGCGAGCTCGAGTCCGCGCCGCTGCTTCGGCGTCAGCGCGGAGAGGTCGAAGGTGACCTGCTCGGTCGCGTCCGGCCCCTCGACGACCGCGAGCCGGACGAGCCGCACCCGGTCGACGACCCCGCGGAGCTCCTCGACGAGCCGGCGGACGTCGCCCCGGTCGTCGACGTACGCGGTGACGAGTATCGTCCCGTCCTCGACGCGCCGGAAGTGCGGGACGTAGCCGAGCCGGCCGAACGCGTGACAGAGGCAGTCCGCGTCGACCTCGCCGGTCCCGCGGCGCACCTCGCCGTCCGGCGTCGTCACGTCGACGACGCACTCGTCGCCGACCGCGTTGACCGCGACCGCGGCGGCCTCGTCGGCCTCGGTGACGATCGGACAAGCGCGGTCGCCGGTCGGATCGACGTCGAGGTCGACTCGCAGGCGACGGTCGCCGTCGGTGCCGGCGGCGTCAGACATGGAAGTCGATACGGACGGGGTCGGTTTTACTTTTCGGCGGATTCCCGGGATCCGGCGCGGCGGTCCGGGTCGGTTCGGAAAAAGCGGGCGGACGGGCGCGACCGCGTCGTCGCCTCAGTCCTCGGACTCGGGGGCGGCCTCCTCGGCCGCGGGCTCCTCGGCGGCGCCCGAGTCGTCCTCGCCCTCCTCGGAGCGGGCGGCGACGAGGGCGCCGCTGGCGACGCTGTACATCGGCTCGTCGGCCGAGCGTACGCCGCTGATCGAGAACGGGATGTTCGCGTCCGCGAGGTGGTCGGCGAACAGGTCCTCGAAGCCGTTCGGGCTGGAGGTACCGCCGGTGACGACGACGGGCACGTCTAACCCCTCCTCGACGTCCTCCTCGTCGACCTCGCGGGAGATGTTCTCGATGACGTAGTCGAGCAGGTTCTCGTAGTAGATGGCGAGCGCGCCCTCGACGCCGCCCACGTCGGTGCGGAAGTCGAGCTCGAAGTCGTCCTCCTTGATGCTCGTCACCTTGTCGACGGGGGTGCCCGTCGCCTGCGCGGTCTGCTCGTCGACCCAGTCGCCCCCCCGGGCGATGGAGAACTTCATGACGGGCACCGCGTAGTAGGCGAGACAGACGTTGGTCATCCCCGCGCCGAAGGAGATGCCGAGGCCGGTGAAGTTGTTGTCGGCGAGCTCGGAGTAGATGACCGCCATCCCCTCGTTGATCGGCTCGGGGTCATAGCCCATATCGCCGAGCATCGACTCCAGCGTCTTCTCGTGGTACAGCGTCGTGAGCGGCGAGTCGATGGGGTCCGCGGGGCTGGAGTAGAACAGCCGCTCGTTCGGCTTCGAGGGCTCGCCGACGACCTGCTCGGTGATCAGCTTGATCATCGGGATGGCCGACGCCTCCTCGCTGGAGAGGATGCCGTGTTGCATCGGCCGGCGGGTCTCCTTGTTGAAGATGTTCGCGAAGTTGAGGGCGTCGTCGCCGACGACGTACACCTTGTCGTCCTTCCGGATGTGGAGGACCTCGCTGCGCGAGAGCATCTGCTCGGCCATGTCGCTGTACTCGATCTCGACGAACGAGTTCCGCTGCTGTACGAACACCGTCTCCGCGCCCTCCTGCCGTCCGGAGAGGATGTTCATCGTGCCGACGTCTAAGCCCTTGGCCATATCCGGGTATTTCATTTCGGACCTGATAAACGTTCGTGGCGGACCGACCGACGACCGTCCGAGGTCGGGCGAACACCTTCGGGGGAGGGGACGAGGCGACCTCGCGACGACGAGACGCCTCCGCGACGACGAGGCGACCGACCCCCCGTCGCCTACCGCGGCCCCCGACCGATCCCGCACCGTTTATTCCTCGCGGGCGGGAGTACGCGGACGACGTGCGAGACACGCTCCGCGGTATCGTCGAGCTCGCGCGCCTCGGCAACTGCGTCGCGGCCGGGGCGCTCACGGCCACCGGCGCGTTCGTCGCGGGCGCGAGCGGCGCCGTCCTCCCGACCGCGCTCGCGGCCGTGACCACCGCCTTCGCGGTCGCCGCGGGCAACGCGATCAACGACTACTTCGACCGCGAGATCGACGCGGTCAACCGCCCCGACCGGCCGATCCCGCGGGGCGCCGTCTCGCCCCGGGGCGCGCTCGCGACCGCGACCGTCTGGTTCGCCGTCGCCGTCGCGGCCGCGGTCGCCCTCCCGCCGCTCGCGATCGCCATCGCCGCGGTGAACCTCGTCGCGCTGGTCACCTACACGAGCATTTTTAAGGGGACGCCCGGCCTCGGCAACGCCCTCGTCGCCTACCTCGTCGGCTCGACGTTCCTGTTCGGCGGCGCCGCCGCGGGGAGCCCGCGTGCGGTCCTCGTCCTCGCCGCGCTCGCGGGGCTCTCGACGTTCACGCGCGAGGTGATCAAAGACGTCGAGGACGTGGCCGGCGACCGCGAGGAGGGGCTCGCGACGCTCCCCATCGCGGTGGGCGAGCGCGCGGCGCTGTGGATCGGCGCGGCCGCGCTCGTCGTCGCCGTCGCCGTCAGCCCGCTGCCGTACCGCTCCGGGACGCTCGGCGCGGCGTACCTCGCGGTCGTCGCGGTCGCCGACGCGGTCATGCTGTACGCGGCCTACGAGAGCTTCTCAGACCCCGCCGCCGCGCAGCGACGATTTAAATACGGCACCTTCCTCGCGGCGGCCGCGTTCGTCGTCGGGCGGGCCGCCGTGGTCGCGTGAGACGAGCGGCGCGGCCGCTGGCGGACGAGTAGTTCTTAAAAAGCGGTGGCGGTTCGAAGCGACGCTCGACGGCGGACGGTCAGGTGACGGTCACGCGACGTTGAAGCCCTTGTCGCGGAGGAAGTCCTCCACGCGACCCGAGTGGTTCCCCTGGAGCTCGATGGCGCCGTCCTCGACGGTGCCGCCGCAGGCGAACTTCGACTTGAGATCCGACGAGAGGGAGCTCAGGTCCACGTCCTTCGGGTCGAATCCTTCGATGACCGTTACCTCCTTACCGTACCTGCGCTCGTCGATGCGGATGCTGATCTGCTGGGACTCCTTCGCGACGTCCTCGCAGACGCAGAGTTCCTGGGGCAGTCCGCACGTCGAGCAGACTTCCGACATTACAGCCCGAATCTACAGGACGCCCGTATTAAATAGTGTCGGGAAGCCCCCCGATCAGCGGACGAACCGCCCGATGAGCGGGAGCCGTTCGAGCGCGAGGCGGCGCACCGCCCGGCGGGCCGCGTCGGCCTCGTCGCGTGTCACGGATCCGGCGTACGCGGCGCGCTCGTACGCTTCCGCGACGGTCTCGACGCGCTCGTCGGCGCCGAGCGTCCGGACGGCGTCGACGTAGCGCCGCGGGGTCTCGCCCGGTCGCCGCTCGCGGTAGGGCTCGGCGAGGAGCCGTTCGAGGTCGGCGAACGCCCGCTCGGCGTCCGCCGTCGGGTCGCCGCGCCGCCGGGGAAGCACCGGACCGATCCGTCGGCTCGCCCGGCTCGCTATCCCCGTTCGCCGGACGCCCGCGACGCCGAGGCCCGCGACGAGCAGCCAGTAGAGGGCGGTCTCCGGGTCGGGGAGCGTCCCTCCGTTTCCGTCCCCGGGGCTATCGGCCCCGTCGTTCGGTGTGACGTCGTCCACCTCCGCCCCTTCGAGGCGGGAGATATCGACTGAAGCGTTCCCCTGCGAGCCGTTGGTGTCGTTCGCGTCCGCCGCCGTCGCCTCGGAAGAGTCGTTCCCGTCCGCGTTCGGCCCCGAATCGCTGCCGTTCGAGTCCGGGCGGTCCGAGTCGGTGTCAGCCTCCGGCGTCCGATCGGGCGCGGACGCCTCGGTGTCGACGTCTTCGGCGCCGTCGGCCCGCGCATCCGCGAGCCGCGTGTCGCGCGCCTCGTCGCGGGGGGCGGACGGGGTGGGGTCGAACGCCACCCACCCGTGGTCGGGCACGTAGATCGACACCCAGGCGTGGGCGTTCTGTCCGCGGACGACGTACTCGTCGTCGCCAACCCGCTCGCCGGAGGTGTAGCCGGTCTCCATCCGCGTGGGGATCCCCTGCGACCGGAGCATCGCCGCCATCGTCGTCGCGAAGTAGACGCAGTAGCCGGCGTCCATCTCGAAGAGGAACGCGTCGGCGACGTCGCCCTCGGGTCGCTCGACGGTCAGCGAGTAGTCGTACTCCGAGCGAAGGTACGCCTCGACCGCGGCCGCCCGCTCGTACGGGGAGTCGGCGTCCGCCGCGGCCGTGATCGCCTCGGTCCGCTCGCCGACCCGCTCCGGCGTGCTCTCGGGCAGCTGGGTGTACCGCTCCTCGATCGCTTCGGGGTAGTCGGTGCTGGCGTTCCGGAGCGTCGCGGGGTCGGCGTCGAGGACGCGGCTCTCGACGGTCACCGTCTCGCCCGGTCCGAGCGGCTCCGCCAGCCGGAGGCTGCCGCGCTCGTCGACCTCGACCGCGCCCCCGCCGGAGGCCGCGACCGGCTTCCACGGCGCCGGGAGCGCGCTCGACTCGGTCTCCGCGGTGACCGTCACGTCGACGCTGTCGTTCGCTCCCGGCGGGCCCGGCAGCGTGTCGTTGACCGCGGACCGCTCGCCGCTCCTGACCCAGCCGTCGCCGGTGTACGTGTCGTACGCGCCCGTGTGCCAGTTCCGCTCGACCGGGCTCTCGATCGTGTATCGCACCTCCGGGGAGAGCCGCGTGGTGCCGATCACCTCCAGCTCGTCGCCGCCGCTCAGGCTCGACTCAAGCGTCGTCGTGCCGCGGTCGAGCCCCAGCGGCGCCGCCGCGCCCGCCGGGATCACGGTGACGGTCGCGCTCGCGACGACCATCGCCGCCACCACCAGCGTGAACGTGCCCGCGTGGCCGCGGCGCCGGCTCGGCGTCGACAGCGTCGAGAGCCCGACGGCGAGCGCGAGGCCGACGACGCCGGCGACCGCGGCGCCCGTCCCGGCGTCGCCGGTGAGCACGAGGAAGCCGAGCGTCCCGCCCGCGACCGTCGCGGCCGCGACGTGGCGCCCGCGTCCGGCGAAGTAGCCGACGAGGAACGTCGGCACCGGCGCCACCGCCAGCACCCAGACGTCCGCGAGCGCCAGCCGCAGCACGGAGAGCCCGGTCGACAGCGCGAGGAGGTCTAAGGCGACGCTCCGGACCGTGAACAGCGCGCGCCGGCTCGCGGGGATCGCGAGGAAGTAGCCCGCGAGCCCCGCGGCGAACAGCAGCCCCGCCAGCCACAGCGCGGTCCGCTCGCCGACGGCCCGCGCCAGCGCGAGCCCGCCGAGCCCCGCGACCGCGACGACCGCCGCTGTCCGCCCCGTCCCGCCGACGACGTTCGTCACCTCGAAGAACACGGCGAGGTACGCCGCGGCGACGACCGCGACGCCGACGACCGCCGGGTCGGCCAGCCGCCCGTCGCTCCCGCCGGAACCGCTCCGCGAGAGGCGCGCGCGGACGGACGAGCCGGGGCTCACGGCGACGCCACCTCCCGTCGGTCAGTCGCCTCGTCCGCCCGGTCCGGCCCGGCGCCGTCGCTCGGCGCGCGCTCGGCCTCCGCCTCGCGGCGCAGGTCGTCGAGGGATTCGGACCGGTCGCCCGCGCGGAACCGGGCGCCGTCCGCGTCGGCGACGACCGTCACGTCGGCCTCGTCGTCGGCCACCGCCCCCGGGCCCGTCCGCGCCGCGAGCTCCAGCACCTCGCGGCGGCCGCGACCGCCCGGGGCCGCCGAGACGCGCCCGCCCGGCAGCCGCACGTCGACCGGGACGCCGTCGTCGAGCAGCGCCAGCCCGAGGCTCGCCGTCGCCCGCGCGAGCTCGTCGGCCGCGGCCGCGCTCGCTGAGCGGTCGGCCGCCGAGTCGTCGCCGAGGGCGCTGCCCGCGAACGGCGAGCGGTCCCCGCTCCCGCCGACCTCCGTGCCGCCCGCGATCGTCACCCGGTTCCGGGCGGTCTCGGCCGCGAACTCCTTGACGACGATCTCGCCGCGCTTGGCGGTCGTCGCCCAGTGGACGTCGCGGACCGCGTCGCCGCGGGTGTACTCCCGGAGCCGGTCGAACTCCTCGCGCCGCCGGCTCACGTCGACCGCGTCGGCCGCGTACAGCGCCCGGCGGAACCGCGTCGGGATCGGGTCGCGGGGCGGGAACACCGTCACCGCCGCGGTCTCGTCGACGACGAGCTCTCGCTCGAACAGCCCGAACACGTCGGTCGCGGTCAGGTCTACGGGACCGAGGGTCCGCTCGCCGCGCTCGCGGTACGTGACGGCGTACGTCACCGGCTCCGTGCCGACGGACGCCCGGATCGGCGACGTCGGCCCCTCGAGCCCCTCGTCGACGTGGACCTGAACGTCGGCGAGAAAGGAGGGTCCGGCGCCGTGGTCGTCGCTGTCGCTCCGCACGGCACCGGGACCGAACTCCAGGCGGACCTCGCGCGTCTCCCCGACGAACCCGTCGGGGGGCGTCACGTGTCGGACCGCGGGCACGTCGACGCGCGACACCTGGACGTAGCCCGCCGCGAGCGCGATGGCGACCGGGATCACGATCGCGTCGAGCGCGCGCCCGCCGGCGGCGAGCGCGCTGGCGGCCGCGACGAGGCCGACGACGCCGGCGACGCGTCCCCGGCGGGTGAGTTCGGGCGTCATCTGTGCGAGGGCGGTGTCGGCGTCATCCCGTCACTCCACGCGGATCCGGTCGAGCGCGTCGTCGACGACGTCCGCGCCGTCGGTCCCGCCCGACTCGGTCCGGATGCGATGCGAGAGCACTGTCGGCGCCTCCGCCTGAACGTCGTCCGGGACCACGTACCCGCGGCCGTCGAGCGCGGCGCGGGCCTGCGACGCCCGGATCAGCGCGAGGCTCCCGCGCGGGCTCGCCCCGAGCTTCGCATTCTGTCGGGTGAACACCGCGAGCCGGGCCACGTACTCCCGGACCGCCTCGGAGGCCTCGATCTCGCCGACGATCCGGCGGGCCCGCCGGACGTCCGCGATCGTGGCCGCGGGCTCGACCGCGTCGACCGGGTGGTCGCCGGTGAGCCGCCCGAGGATCGCGGCCTCCTCCTCCGCGTCCGGGTAGCCGAGCCGGATCTTCTTCGTGAAGCGGTCGACCTCGGCGACGGGGAGCTCGTACGTCTGTCCGGGCTCCACGTCGTTCTGGGTCGCGATCACGCAGAACGGGTCCGGCAGCTCGCGGGTCGTCCCGTCGGTGGTCACCTGGTTCTCCTCCATCGCCTCCAGCAGCGCCGACTGCGTCTTCGGCGGCGCGCGGTTGATCTCGTCGCCGAGGACGACGTTCGCGAACACCGGCCCGGGCTGGAAGTCGAACTCGTCGGTGCGGCGGTTGAACACGTTGACGCCGGTGACGTCGGAGGGTAACAGGTCGGGCGTGAACTGGACGCGCTTGAACGAGCCGTCGATCGAGCGCGCGACCGACTTCGCGAGCGTCGTCTTCCCCACGCCCGGTACGTCCTCGACGAGGAGGTGGCCGCGCGCCAACACGGTGACGAGGACGTGTTCGACCGCCTCGCGCTTGCCGACGATCACGTCCTCGACCTCCTCGACGATGCGGTCCGCGAGCGCGGCGACGTCCGCGGGCGTCTCGGGTTCCGCGGCCGCGGCGGTGCCGGCCGTCGTCCCCGTCTCCTCGCGGCCGGTCGACTCCGCCTCGGCGTCCGCCGACTCCGCTGGACCGGCCCCCGCCGGTCCCGACTCCCCGGGGGCCGTCATGTTCGGTCGGCCTCGTCCGGGTCGGGCTCCCGTCCGGAGACGACCGTGCGAATGCTCCCCGTGATCATTGATATACCCCGGGTAGGGCGAGCAACGGCATATGCGTTCCGCCGGCGGCGGTCCGCTCGTCGCGGCCGATCTCGGCGTCTCGGTACTTCGGTGTCTCGGCGTCTCGGGACTTCGGTGTCTCGGCGTCTCGTCGCCGACCGCGCGGGACGCTCGATCCCCGCCGCGTCGAGGGGTCCCCGGGCGCGACTACGACTCCCGGACGTTCCGCCCGGCCGGCTCGCCGAACGACGCCGCTCCGGTCGCCGGGTCGCGCTCGTAGACGACCTCGCCCCGGACGAGCGTGACCTCGGGGAAGACGCCGCGCAGCCCCTCGAAGGGGGTCCACGCGGGGGCGCTGTGGAGCGCGGCGGCCTCGATCTCGCGCGGGTCCGCGGTGTCGACGAGGACGAGGTCGGCGTCGCGCCCCTCCGCGACCCGCCCCTTCCGGTCGAGGCCGAATATCTCGGCGGGGTTCGCGGCGACGGCGTCGCGGACGCGTTCGATCGACAGCTCGCCCTTTCGCGCCGATTCGAGCAGCAGCGGGTACAGCGTCTCGACGCCCGGGACGCCGCTCGGCGCGTCGACGAGCCCCGCGCGCTTCTCTTCGACCGTGTGCGGCGCGTGGTCGGTGGCGACGACGTCGACGTCGCCCTCCGCGAGCCGCGCGAACAGCGCCTCGCGACGCTCTTCGGAGCGGAGCGGCGGGTTCATGCGACCGAACGTCCCGAGCGATCGCGCCCGCTCGCGGGAGAGGTAGAGGTGGTGGGGCGTCACCTCGCAGGTCGCGTCCGTCCCGTCTTCGCGGGCGTCCGTCACCGCGTCGACCGCCTCCGGCGTCGAGGTGTGCGCGACGTGGACCCGCGCGTCGCGCTCGGCGGCAGCCCCGAGCGCGCGCTCGACGGCGGCGAGTTCCGCGTCGGCCGTCCGGTAGGCGGACCACGCGTCCGCGGTCGCGGCCGTTCCGGTCCCCCCGAGGTCGCCGTCAAGCGCCGACTCGTCGAACAGCGTCGCGTCCTCGGCGTGGACGGTGACGGGGACGTCGCGGGTCGCGGCCGCGTCGAGCGCGTCCGCGAACAGGTCGGCGTCGATCCCCATGTCGCCGGTCGAGTCCGCGAGGAACACCTCGCCGAGCGCGAACAGCGGGCGGTCGAAGAGGCTCTCGGGGTCCCACTCCTCCGTGACGCCGCCGTTGATCCCGTAGTCGACGAGCGAGTCGGCCGCGAGCGCGGCCTTCTCGTCGAACGCCGCGCCGTCGACGGTCGGCGGCGAGGTGTTCGGCTGGTCGACGACGGTCGTGACCCCGCCCGCGGCCGCGCTGCGCGAGCCCGAGCTCCACGTCTCCTTGTGGCTCCCGCCCGGCTCGCGAAAGTGGACGTGGACGTCGACGGCGCCCGGCAGGAGGTGTCTCCCGCGGGCCTCGATGACGCGCTCGCCGGCGTCGGCGCCGAGCCCCTCGGCGACCGCGGCGATCCGTCCGTCGTCGCCGATCCGCACGTCTCGAACCCGGCCGTCGGCCAGCGTCGCGCCCGTGATGAGCATCGTTGTCGGCCGGTCGCGGCGAGCGGGATAAACGCTGGTGGTTCCGGTCGGTCTCCCGGGGCCCCCTCCGAGCCGACAGGCCGTCACCGCAAGAGGTTTGCCGGTTCCGACGGGTCTCCCGCCCATGGCCCTCCTCTCTCTCGCCCCCGCGACCGTCGACGTCGCAGTCGGCTGGCTGTGGACGCTCGCGCTGGTACTCTTCCCCGGTCTCGCCGCCGCCGGGCTGTGCGCGCCGTTCCTCGCCGCCGAGCGCCTTCGGGCGCTGTTCCGCGCGCTCCCCCCGGCGGGGCGACTCCTCCCCTCGTACCTCGGCGTCTCGGTCGGGCTCTCGGTCCCGTACCTCGTCGGCGTCGTCTTCACCGTCGCGCGCGCCGCCGAGGCGGGGCCCGCGTGGAGCTCCGGGTTCCTGCTCACGGCGCTGCTCGGGGCAGTCCTCGTCGCCTTCGTCGCGCCGGCGGTCGCCGTGCTCGCCCTGCCGCGGCTCGGCGTCGACTGGGACCCGACGGGATACGGCGTCTCGACGTGGCTCCTCCTCGCTGGCGCCGGCCTGTGGTACGCGCTCGTCGCCGCCGTGCCGCTCGTCGCGCTCGCGGTCGGGATGGCGCTGCCGGGCGGGTACTGACCATTCAGTCACCGGTCGTCGATTTATAAATGGATGGGGCGGTCGGCGCGTGCCTCCGAGTGGCCGCCATCGGCGGCCGCGAGGAGCACGCGCGAGGGACGCCGCGAGCGGAGCGAGCGGCGAGGCTGGGGAGGCGTGAGGCGCGGTCGCGGGCGGGGTGGGGCTCAAAGGGGCAGTCGCGAGGACGGCGCAGGCGACGTAAGCACTGGAAGGAGCGAACGGAGTGAGCGACTGAAGCGCGCAACGAGCGTGCGCCGTCCTCGCGACTGGGGCTTTGGGGGAGTTCTCCGCGGATCCACTGTCACCCATTTATAAGCGAGCGGCGGAGACGTTGGAAGAGTTCACCGCCCAGTAGCGAGTGCCAATCAAACGAAGACGCTGTGAGACGTTAGCGACGCTCCGATACGGTTTTGGGTCGCCCCGCGGAACTCCCGACAAATGCTGTCTCGACAGTTCGTCCGGGAGAACCCCGAGGTCGTCCGCGAGGCGCTCGAAAACAAGGGCGTCGACGTGGACCTCGACCGGATTCTCGACGTCGACGAGGAGTGGCGGGAGCTGAAACAGCGCGGCGACGACCTGCGCCACGAGCGCAACGAGGTCTCCTCGAAGATCGGCGAGCTGAAGGCGGCCGGAGAGGAGGAAGCGGCCGAAGAAGCGATCGAGCGCTCGCAGGACCTCAAGGCCGAGCTCCAGGCGATCGAGGAGCGCGCCGAGGAACTGGAGGCGGAACTGGAGGAGTCCTTACTCGAACTCCCGCAGATCCCGCAGGACTCGGTCCCAGTGGGCGAAGACGAGTCGGAGAACGTCGAGCGCCGCCGCGAGGGGTTCGACGACCTCCGCGACCTTCCGGCCGACGTGGAGCCGCACTACGACCTCGGCGAGGACCTCGAGATCCTCGACTTCGAGCGCGGCGCGAAGGTCGCGGGCGGCGGCTTCTACGTCGCGAAGGGCGACGGCGCCCGACTCGAGCACGCGCTGATCCAGTTCATGCTCGACGTCCACCGCGAGCAGGGGTACGAGGACGTTTTCCCGCCGATCCCCGTCAACTCAGCGTCGATGCGCGGCACCGGCCAGCTCCCGAAGTTCACCGAGGACGCCTACCGCGTCGAGGGGACGAACGAGGACGAGTACGACGACGACGACCTCTGGCTGCTCCCGACCGCGGAGGTGCCGGTCACGAACCTCCACCGCGACGAGATCCTGCTCGGCGAGGACCTTCCCCTCAAGTATCAGGCGTACACGCCGAACTTCCGGCAGGAGGCGGGCGAACACGGCACCGAGACGCGCGGCATCGTCCGCGTCCACCAGTTCAACAAGGTGGAGATGGTGAACTTCGTCCGGCCCGAGGAGAGCGACGAGCGCTTCGAGGGGCTCGTCGACGAGGCCGAGGAGGTGCTGCGCCGCCTCGAACTCCCCTACCGCATCCTGGAGATGTGTACGGGGGACCTCGGTTTCACGCAGGCGAAGAAGTACGACGTGGAGGTGTGGGCGCCCGGCGACGACATGGACGAGGGGCCCGAACAGGGCGGCCGCTGGCTGGAGGTCTCGTCCGTCTCGAACTTCGAGGACTTCCAGGCGCGCCGCGCCGGCATCCGCTACCGCGAGGAGCACCACGAGTCCGCGGAGCACCTCCACACGCTCAACGGCTCGGGGCTCGCGGTGCCGCGGATCGTCGTCGCGATCTTGGAGTACTACCAGAACGACGACGGCACCGTCACCGTCCCCGAGGCGCTGCGCCCGTACATGGGCGGCACGGAGGTCATCGAGGGGCACGACGCGGTCGGCGAGTCGAAGCTGGGCGGGGAGTAGGCGGGCGGCGCGGCGGCGACGCCGGCTGAGGCCTTCGTGCCCGGACGGAGGCCGAGTCTCTTATACGCGAGCCGCGAACGGGAGGTATGAAACGCGCCGCCGTCGACGAAGCGGACTCGGGACGACCGACCGCGGACCGCGTCCTCGTTACCGGTGCGACGGGGACCGTCGGCGCGCCGCTCGTCCGAGAGCTTCTCGACGCCGAGGCGTCGGTCCGCGTCGCGACGCGGGACCCGGAACGCGCGCGGGACGCCTTCGGCGACGGGCCGGAGCCCGTGGAGTTCGACCTCGGTCGCCCCGAGACGTGGGGGGCGGCGCTGGCGGGCGTCGACGGGCTGTTCCTCCTCTACCCGCCGGGGAGCGCGGTGAGTGACGTCACCGAGTTCGCCGACGCCGCCGACCGAGTGGGCGTCGAACACGTCGCCTTCCTGTCGATCCTCGGCGCGGAGAAGTTCCCTGTCCTTCCGCATCGCCGGATCGAGACGCACCTCGCGGGGACGGACCTCGCACACACCTTCCTCCGCGCCTCGTGGTTCGCTCAGAACCTGAGCGAGATCCACCGCCGAGAGATCGTCGAGCGCGACGAGATATTCGTCCCGGCCGGCGACGGCGTCCTGAGCTTCACCGACGCGCGGGACGTCGCGGCGGTCGCCGCGCGGGTGCTCACCGAGTCGGGCCACGCGGACCGCGCCTACGACCTCACCGGGCCCGAGGCACTCGACTTCGAGGAGGTGGCCGAGATCTTCTCAGAGGTGCTCGACAGGCCGATCGAGTACGCCGACCCGTCGCGGCTGACGTTCGCGCGACAGATGTATCGACGCGGGTTCTCTCCGGGGTTCGTCGCGTTCATGGTCGCGGAGTACTCCGTCGTTCGGCTGGGCCGCTCCGGGCGGACGACCGACGACGTCGAGGCGCTACTGGGTCGCCCGCCGCGAACGGTCCGCGAGTTCGTCGAGGACTACACCGACGAGTTCCGGGCGTAGCGCGAGCCGGAATCCCGCGCTGCCCCGATCCTACTGGTTCTCCAGGGCGTCGAGGATACACGCCGCGGCGACGACGGCCTCTTTGGGCACGTCGCTTGCGTCGTCGACGGTGACCGTGTAGGCGTCGCGCATCGAGAACTGCCCCTCGATGTCGCCGACGTGGCCGCCGTCGGCGTCGAATATCTCGTACTTGTTCGGGATCAGGTTCGCGGCGCCGACGAGGTGGCGGAGCCCCGACAGCAGCTTGTTCTTCGACTGAATCGTCGCCAGCGCCTCTCCCGTGTCGGGGTCGCGGACCGTCCAGTTCTCGACGAACAGCGAGTAGTCCTCGTCCAAGACGACGACCTCCTCGCCGGTGCCCGCGTCGACGATGGCGTAGTTGCCGCCGACGTCGATAATGCCGCCCGCCTTCACCGAGAAGGCCTCCTCGCCGTCGCCGGTGACGAACGGGAACTCCTCTTTCAGCTTGAACATCTTCTGTTTCCCGCGGAGGACGACGTCGCCGGCGCTGTCGCGGACGGCGTACTTGTTCCGGACCAGCGACTGTTTGACCTCGTAGCGGTCGTCGCTGAGGTCGACGGTCGAGATGTCGTATTCGTCCGACTCGGACGGGAACATGGAGGGATCGTCCATGGGTGGCGAAGGGCGTCACCGCCGGAAAAAGCTCCCGCTCTCTGACGGCGCTCGCGCCCGGACGCGGTGGCTCAAGCGATCGTCGTAGCCTCCGGCACCCCTTTTGAACGGCGAGCGGTCGTCCCGGGTATGTCTCGGTTCGCGCTCGTCGCGGTCGCTTGCCTCGTCGTCCTCGCCGGCTGCCTGTCGGGCGGCGCCCCGGACTGTCCCGCGATCGGACCGGACGGCGAGCGGGTCGACGACCCGGTGTGTCCGGACGAACGGGCGGGCGGCCTCTCGCTGTCCCTCGAACGGGACGCCGAGACCGTCCGCGTCACCGCCACGAACGTGGGGAACGAAACGGTGCCGGTCAACCCGGACGAATGGGTCGTCTTCCGGAACGCCGCGGAGCGGGGAGCGGACGCCCCCGAGTGGGAGACGGCCGCGAACGCGCCCGCGGGGGTCCACAACCTGACCGTGCGGGAGCTGCCCCCGGGCGAGACGGAGACGTGGGAGATCCGCTACGACCCGACCGCGCGGGACGCGTCGGACCGCCGCGACGCGGTGCTCGACCGACCGGGCGAGTACGTCTTCTCGCTCGGGGCGGACGGTCGGACCTACGTCGTCCCCTTCCGGATAGCGGAGGCGTGAACGACGGCGTCAGCCGACCGATCGGCGGACCGCTCCATCTCCGCTCGGCGGCGTCTCAGGGCCGGCTTCGCGCTATCCCGCCCACGCGAACGCGTCGTCGGCGGCGGCGCCGGCGGCGCCTCTCGCCTCAGGTCGGCCCCTCGCTCTCCCGCTGTCGGTGGTGACGCCGGAGGACGCCGACCTTGTTCGCGACCGTCGCCGCCAAGTCCCGGAACGCCGCCGCGGTGTCGCCGTCGTCACCGAACACGATCGGCTCGCCGTCGTCGGCCCCCGCGCGGACGGCCGGGTCCAACGGCAGCGATCCGAGGTACGGGACGTCGACCGCGTCGGCCAGCGTCCGGCCGCCGTCCTCGCCGAAGATCTCGTGCGTGTCCCCGCAGCTGGGGCAGACGAACCCGCTCATGTTCTCGACGACGCCCAACACGTTGGTCCGGTACTCCCCGAACATCTGAACGCCTCGGCGGGTGTCTCCCACCGCGACGGACTGCGGCGTCGTGACGACGACCGTCCCAGTGACGGGGAGGTTCTGGAGCACCGTCAGTTGGACGTCGCCGGTCCCCGGCGGGAGGTCGACGACGAGGTAGTCGAGCGACCCCCACGACACGTCGTCGAAGAGGTCGGTGAGCGTGTTCTGTGCGACCGGGCCGCGCCAGACGACCGGGTCGTCCTCGTCGATCAGCAGGCCGACGCTCATCAGTTCGAGCCCGTGCGCGGTCGGGGGTTCGATCCGCTCTTCGCCGTCGACCGTCGCCACGTCCGGGTCGGCGTCGGCGCCGAGCATCTGCGGGACGTTCGGGCCGTACACGTCGGCGTCGAACAGCCCGACGTTCGCCCCGCGGTCCGCGAGGCCGGCGGCGAGGTTGACGGCGACGGTGCTCTTCCCGACGCCGCCCTTCCCCGAGGCGACGGCGATCACGTTCTTGACGCCCGGCAGGACCGACGACTCGGCGGCGTCGAACAGCGGTACGTTCGCCGAGAGCTCGGCGTCGATCCCCGCGTCGGCGGCGACCTCGCGGACGCGGTCCGCGATGGCGGCCTCGTCCGGCGCGTGGGGCGCGCCGAGCGCGAGCTCGACGGCGGCGGTCCCGTCGTCGACGGTCACGTCGGTGACGAGGCCGGCGCTGACGATGTCCGTCCCGAGCGCCGGATCGTCGACGGCGCGGAGGCGATCACGGAAGTCTGCGTCTGAGATGGTGGTAGTTGTCATCGATGGTGTGGTTACGGTGGCGTGGTTACGCTGGCGTGGTTACGCGGTCGTGTTCTCGGACGGCTGTTCGTCGGCGTCGACGACTTCTCGCGCGTCCCACGCGGTGAACGTCCGCGCGAGCCGGGCGATCGCGGCGAAGACGCCCTCCGCGGTGTCGCGGCTCGCGACGGCCTCCTCGAACCGGTCGATCCAGCCCAGCCGCGAGAGCGTCCGGGCCTGGAGTCCGCGGACCGCGTCGAGGTCCGACTCGGTTCCGTCGCCGTCGCGGAGCGCCGCCTCCCGCTCGCAGAGGGCGCGCATGAACTCGAAGCAGGCGGCGACGTGGTCGGGGATGTCGTCGCCCCGCTCGGGCGAGAACCCGCCGGCGGCGTACAGTTCAGCCATGTCGGCGGCCGGGTCGCCGAGCAGCTCGCCGGCGTCCCCGGCGGTGTGGTACCGCGAGTCAGACTCGAACTCCTCGCTCGGGTCGACCGCGTGGGCGGACGCGAACGGCGGGACGTAGTGGCTCCCGGGCACGACGAACAGGTTGTCGTACCCGATCTTCAGCGCGTCCGCGTCGTACTCGTCGCCGCGCAGGGGCGCCGTCTCGATGTCGATCGGGAACGCCTCGGCGACGGCCGCGAAGGCTCCCTCGTCGATCGCGGCCGCGGTCGTCTCGGCCTCGCCGTCGAAGGTCGCCGCCAGCAGCCCGTACAGCCGCGCTCGGGCCGTCGCGGTCGCGGCCTCGTCGAAATCCTCGGGTGCGGTTTCGGACACGCAGATCACCGCCGCTCCACGTCGACGAAGGCGTCGTACTGCGCGTTGCTCCCGCCGACCAGGTCCGAGAGACCGGTGTCGCCGAGTCGCTCGTCTAACGGCTGGACGTGGTTGATCGCGAAGCCGGCGTCGCGGCCCTTCGCGTACCCGGCCTCCTCGCTCATCGGCTCGTCGAACCGGTAGTCGCTGTGGCCGTCGGCCTCGACCGGCGGCCGCGTCTCGCCGTCGACCGTCTGGGCCGTCGCCCCGTCGCCGGTCCGACCCCAGCCCCACATCGCCCCGACGACGCCCGGCCGGATGCCGCTCGTGACCATCGCGACCCCGTCGACGGTCTCGCGACCGGCGTCGATGGCGATCTCGTCGCCGTTCTCGATGCCCCGCTCCTCGGCGTCACGCGGGTTGATCCACAGCGGGTTCTCGGGGCGCGTCTCCCGGAGCCACGGGCTGTTCTGGGTGCGGTGCATGCCCTGCGTCCGCGGCTTCCAGTTGATCAGCCGGAGCGGGCGCTCCCGGTCGTCGTCGCCGCTCACCGCGGCCTGGACGGTGCCGTCGTAGTGCTCGACGTCGTCGACCCGCGGGAGCGGGTCGAAGCGTTCGCCGGTGAAGGAGTGTTTCCCGTTCGGGACGACCTCGCTGTAGAAGTCGACGCGCGACTCGAGCTTGTACCGCATGTGCTCGCCGTCGTAGGCGTTCGAGTCGTCCGCGCGCTCGGCGTAGTCGTAGTCGTGACCGTGTTCGGCGAACGCCTCGTCGTACCCCTCTGTCGGCTCCTCGAAGCGGCCGCCCCGGTTCAACACGGTGACGACCTTCGGCCACTCCTCGTCGGTGACCGCGGCCCTCCAGCGGTCGAGGTCGAACGCCTCGCCGAGGCCGTTCTCGTGGCTCTCGCGGAACGCCCGCCGCTCGTCCTCGCTCGCGTCCGCGACCGGGTCGCGGCTGTAGGCGATGTTAGCGGCGAGCTTCAGGTAGAAGTCCTCGGCCCGTTCGAGGGGCCACAGGTCTCCGTCGGCGTCGGGGACGGCGTCCTCGCCGACGCCCGGGAGGTCGAGCTCCGACCACAGCTCGATGAGCACGTCCTCGAACGGACGCGCGTTGGGGACGACCGACACCGCCGGCTGACTGATCTTCTCGTCGGCCAGCCGCTTGTTCGGGTACGTCCCGAAGTTCTCCCACCGTTCGAGGTAGGTCGGCTCCGGGAGGATGTAATCGGCGTACTGGCTCGTCTCGCCGATCACCGTGTCCGAGGCGACGATGAGCGGGATCGCGTCGGTGTCTTTCAGGATCGCCGGGATCTCGTCGCCGCCGGCGACCGCCATCACGTGGTTGTTCGAGTACGGCCGGATGAACAGCGCCTCGACGCCGTACGGGTACTCGTCGGCGGCGCTGCCGTAGAGCTCCTGAGTCGCCTGCGGCGGCGCGACGGGGAACCACGGCCGCTTCGCCGGGTAGCCGTCGTCGCGGTCGAACAGCGAGGTGTCCTCGTAGTTGACGCCGCCGCGGAGCAGCGGGATCCCCCACGGCGAGTGGCCGTCCGGGACCGAGCCGAGCTCGTACCGGCCGGACATGGTGTCGTAGCCCGCGTAGGGCGTGATCTGGCCGCCCTTCCAGTCGTAGTTGCCGATGAGGTGCTGGAGGGTGGCGATCGCCCGCGTGTTGTAGAAGCCGTTGGTGTGCTTCGCCGGCCCGCGGTAGGCCATGATCGCCGCCCGCTTGCCGTGGCTGGTGAACTCGTCGGCGATCTCCGCGATCTGCTCGACCGGTACGCCGGCCATCTCGGCGTACTCCTCCACGGTGTGTTCGAAGACGCGCTCGCGGTACTGGCTCCAGACGCTCCGGACCGCCGCCCCGTCGACCGTCACGTCGACGTCGAGGACCGCCGTGTCGACCTCGCTCGCGGGACGCGGCTCGCCCGTCGCCGCGTCGACGGCGACGAAGTCGTCGGCGGCCTCGTCGTCCTCGTCGACGAGCCCGAGGTCGGCGGCGCGCGCCTTCGGCCCCGCCGGCTCGTCGACGAGGACGAGGTGCGTCGCGTCGCTCCACGTCGGCTCGTCGTCGTCGCTCGCGGCCGACCGCGAGGGGTTCTGGAGGTACGTCAGGTCGTGGCGGTCGTTCTCGATGATCCACCGCGCCATCCCGAGCGCGAGCGCCCCGTCCGCGCCGGGTTCGACGGGCACCCACGTGTCGGCCTTCTCGGCCGTCTTCGACAGGCGCGGGTCGACGACGTCCATCCGCATCCCGTCCTCGATGGCGTTCGTCAGCTTCGGCGCGAGCCACGTCGGGCCCTTGTTGGCGACCATCGGGTTGGTCCCCCACGCGATGAGGTACTCGCAGTTCTCGACGTCCGGGTACTGTCGCTTCTTCTGGGCGGCGTGCGACCGAACGTTGCCCATCACGCTCGAGACGCCGCAGGTCCCGGCGTGATGGATGCTGTTGATCGACCCGAGCCCCTGGTGCCAGAGCCGGTTCCGGATGAAGTTCCGCCGGAATCCGCCGACGTCGACGATCTGGTTGGACTTCGGGCCGAGGTCGGGGTGGTCGGTGTCGATGAGGTCGTCCGCGTACTTCTCGTCGAACGCCGACTTGGACAGCTCGCCGCTCTGAACGGCCTCCCAGTCGCTCATCACCGCCTCCCGCGGGGCGTACCCCCAGATGTCTTCGAGCCCGGGGTGGCCGAGCTCGTCGTCGCCCTCGACGATGTCCCGGATCGCCTCGTCCCACGAGACGGTCTTCCACTCGCCCGAGCCGCGCGGGCCGACCCGCTTCATCGGCTGCCGGACGCGGTAGCTGTCGAAGGCCGTCTGGATGCCCGCCTGTCCCTTCAGGCAGATCCGACCGCCGGAGAGCGACCAGCGGTCGGTGTCGACGTCGCCGCTCCCCTCGACGTCGCCCATCGCCACGTCCTCCGGGTCGCTGTCGTAGGGGACCTGCGAGAACGGCTGCGTGGTGAGGAACGAGTACGGGTTCCCGGCGAGCTTCCGGACGAGCGAGCTGTACTCGCCGGTGCCGCTCCCGTCCGCGAGCCTGACCTTGATCGGACAGAACGTGTTACACTGGCCGCAGGTGGTGTGTATCACGTCGCTCGCGCCGTACTCGCCGTACTCGTCGCCGACGTAGTGGTGTTCGTCGTCCGTCCACAGGTCGTCGACGTCCACGTCGACCGCGGCGTTGCTCGCCGCCGCGATGACGCCGATACTCCCGGCCGCCTTGACGAAGTCGCGGCGCGACACGCCCGCGCCGCCCTCGCCCGAATCGTCGGAACTCATTCGTGGTCACCTCCGGAAAGCGGGGTCAACGGAAGCGTCTCCGCGCCCAGCGTGTACAACAGCAGGCCGACGCCGATCATGCCGACGCTCGTCCCCCACTCGACGAGGGTCGGGAAGTACGACCCGTGGGGGAGTCCCTCCATCACGGGCATGACCTGCGCCGGGACGACGATGTTGAACCGCACCGCGACGATTCCGACGACGACGCTCAGCCCGGCCAGAACCATCACCGAGGGCGAGCGCCGCCAGGACCGCTTGCTCAGCAACACCATGGGGAACACCCAGCTGAAGCCGACCATGAACCACCAGAACGACCACGACATCGGGCCGTACATGATCACCCGCCAGGTCTCGATCTCGTGGGGGTGGACGC
The DNA here is from genome assembly GCF_003666015.1 of Halorubrum sp. Atlit-26R. Classification (GTDB taxonomy): domain Archaea; phylum Halobacteriota; class Halobacteria; order Halobacteriales; family Haloferacaceae; genus Halorubrum. The sequence goes on along the minus strand of NZ_QPLT01000003.1, from coordinate 69,560 downwards.
TGGCGATCGCGATGAACGTCTCGATGGCGGTCAGGGCGGCGTCGATGACGATGAAGCCGATCACGAGCTGTGCGAGTCGATCCAGCAGGTCCGGGTCGACCGAGTCGCCGTCGAACAGCCGGGTCCGAAGCACGTAGATCAGCATCACCAGAGCGGTCCCGCTGAGCAGCGCCGAGACGACGAATATCACCGGGAACAGCCCGCTGTTCCAGTACGGACGGGCCTTCGAGACGGCGAACAACACGCCGGTGCCGCCGTGGACCATGAAGATCGCCAGCGGGATCCCGACGACGCCGGCCCGCTTGAGCCAGCGTCGGTCGAACGCCTGCGACTCATCGCTCGTGTCGAGCCGGCCGAGCGCGAGCGCCGCGTAGAACCGCCTTTTGAGCCCCGACGTGCGCTCGGCGACCCGCGCGAGGTCGATCCGCATCGAGAAGTACAGCTCCGTGACCAAGATCCCGATGTAGGCCACGTAGGCGTGGACCTCCCACGAGAGCGCCGAGGTCAGCTGGCGCCAGAGGAACGGGAAGTACATCCGGTCCATCCGCCCGAGGTCGATCCAGACGAACAGCAGCGCCACCGCCATGCTGATGACGGCCGCGAACAGCGCCTCGCGGTCGATCCGGTGCATCCCCTCGACCTCGAAGACGTTCGCCATCGTGCTCACGAGGAAAGCGCCGGCCGAGAGGCCGACGAAGTAGATGTAGAACGCGACCCACGCGCCCCACGGGACGACGCTCGTGAGGTTCGTGCTCGCCATCCCCTCCGTGAGCCGAAAGTACGTCGCGTACGCGCCGACGGCGACGAGGACGGCGACGATCGCGTACCAGGCGACGCGCAGCCGGTCGTCCTCGAACCCCGGGTCGAACTCGACGTGTGGACTCTGTGTCGCCATGGGTCTATTTGAGGTAGTAGACGTTGGGGTCGGTCCCTTCGTCCTCTTTCAGTTGGAACGCGCGCGACGAGTCGGCCATCTTCGCGACCTCGCTGTCGGGGTTCTCGAGATCGCCCATGTTCCGGGCGTCGCCCACGCACGTCTCGACGCAGGCCGGCTCCTCGCCGCGTTCGAGGCGGTGCGTACAGAAGCTACACTTGCGGATGTTGCCGATCGGCGACTCGCCCTCCTCGCGCGGGCCGCGGTCCACGCCGTACTCCGGGCTCGTGACCTCGCCCGCCCCCTCGACCTCGTCGTCGTAGTTCTCGCCGAAGTCGAAGTACCGCGCGCCGTACGGGCAGGCGATGTTGCAGTACCGACAGCCGATACAGCGGTCGTAGTCGATGTTGACCACGCCGTCGTCCATCTTGTACGTCGCCGAGACGGGACACACCTGAACGCACGGCGGGTTGTCGCACTGCATGCACGGGCGCGGGACGTTCGTCCGCGTGACGTTCGGGAACTCGCCGTGTTCCTCCTCCATCACGACGTTGTACGAGACCCCGGGCGGGGTCCGGTTCTCGGACTTGCACGCGACCGTACACGAGTCGCAGCCGACGCACTTCTGGAGGTCGATCACCATCCCCCACTTCTCGTCGCCCGCGCCGATCCCCCCGTCCGACTCGTCTCCGGCCTCGTCCTCGACCTGCGCCGTCTCCGTCGAGAACGTGTCCATCGACCCGACGGCGCAGCTCAGCGACTCGGCCGTCTCGGTCGAGACGGTCTGGTCGCCCGAGTCGACCGCCGGGTTCGGCGTCTCGCGGTACGCCTCGCCGAACTCCGCGGCGGCGGCCTCGTCGTACTTCTCCCAGTAGTCGTCGCCGGTGATCTCGCCGCGGGCGACGCGCTGCGCGTCCTCCGCCATCGCGACGCCGAGGTCGGTGTCCGCCTCGACGTCCGCGAGCTCCTCCCGCGGGTCGGGCCGCTCCGCTTCCACCATCGCGTCGAGGTCGGCCTTCCCGACGTTCGGGATGCCGGGGAGGGTGTCCCCGTCGTCAGCGGTGCTCATCGCCACCACCCGTCGCCGGTCGCCTCGCCGACGAGCGGTCCGTATCGCGCCGGCCGGTTAGTCCTGGAGGTCATACGCGTTAACGTACGCGGACCCCGGTGGAAAGGGTGATACCAATACAGTTTGCCCCGGGATCTCCCGGGAGAGACACCCCATATTCCGGGTGCCAATACTGTTTGGATCGAGGGGGATCGGTCGGCCGGATCGCCCGTTTCGCGCCGCGCGCCGGCGACCGCCGACATTATCAACGAGAACGGACTCCCCCCGGACATGAACGCACCGTACCGAAGCGGACGAACGACCGGCGGGGCGGAGACGACGGTCCGCCGAGTGGGGAGACGGAGCGGATGAACTGGATCATCGCGCTCTCGATCGGGCTTCGGCTGCTCGGCGTCGGCTACTCTGTCCTGCTGCTCGCGAGCACCCGCGATCGGCGGTTCGGCTTCCTGACGCTGCTTTTGACCTTCATGACGCTCCGGCAGCTGCTCACCGTCCGGACGGCGACCACGGGGGTCGAGGAGCTCCCCGGGCTCGTCGTGAGCGGACTCACTCTCTTGACGGTGTACTACCTCTCCGAGTACGTCGACGAGGAGGACGCCGTCAAAGCGCGGCTAGAGCGGGCGAACGAGCGGCTCCGGGGCTTCCGGAAGGCCATCGAACACGCCGGGCACGCGATCTTCCTCACGGACCCGGAGGGCACCATCGAGTACGCGAACCCGGCCGTCGAAACGGTCACGGGGTACGAACCGGAGGAGGTGGTCGGCGAGAACCCCCGACTCTGGCAGTCGGGGAAACACGACGACGAGTTTTACGAGGGGCTCTGGCAGCAGATCGAGTCCGGGTCGGTGTGGGAGGGCGAGCTGACGAACCGTCGGAAGTCGGGGGAGCTCTGCTGGATCGACGCGACGATCGCGCCGATCACGGAGGACGGCGACGTGGACCGCTACGTCGCGATCGAGCGCGACGTCACCGAACGGAAGGAACGCGAGCTGCGCATCGAGGACCAGAACGAGCGGTTGGCGCTCCTGAACAACACGAACGAGGTGCTGCGCGACGTCAACCGGGAGCTCGTCGCCGCGTCGACGAGAGCCGAGATCGAGGCCGCCGTCTGCGAGCAGTTCGCCTCCGCCGAGCTCTTCGACGTGGCCTGGACCGGCGGCCGCGGGCTCGTCGACGGCACCGTCAGTCCGCGCTCGTGTTCGGGGGCCGACGTCGACGCGCTCGACGGCCACATCGAGACGCTGTGCGCCACCGACCCGACGCCGATCGAGGCGGCGCTCGACGCCTCCCGTCCGGTGTTCACCGAGGTCGACGACGACCTCGCCGGGCGTCCCGGCGAGTCGCACTGCGTCGTGGTGCCGCTCGCGTACCGCGGCGCGGAGTACGGCGTGCTCGTCGTGATGACCCGCAACGCCGACGCGTTCGACCTGATCGAGCGCGACATCTTCGCGGAACTGGGTCGCACGGTCGCCGACGCGATCAGCGCCGTCGAGAGCAAGCGGACGCTCGCCGCGGACAGCGTCACCGAACTGGAGTTCCAGCTGACCGGGATCGACGAGCCGCTGGCGAACGTGGCGGCGGAACTGGACTGTACGGTCGACGTCGAGCACGTCGGCGGCGGCGACGGCGACCGCGTCCAGTACGTCACGGTCGCGGACGCCGAACCGGAGGCCGTCTCCGAGTACGCCGCCGGCGCCGACGGCGTCGACGCGGCACAGCACGTCTACACCCACGAGGGACGCTCGCTGTTCCGGTTCTCGCTCGGCGAGCGGTCGATCGTCGCGACGCTGGCGCAGTACGGCGCGGGCGTCGAGTCGCTCTCGGTCGCCGGAACGAGCGGGACGCTGGTCGCGCACGTCGCCAGCTCGAACGACATCCGGTCCGTCGTCGACGCGCTTCAGACGGCGTACGACGGGCTGACGCTCGTCGCGCAGCGCGAGCGCGAGCGCGACGTTCAGACCGAGGCCGGGTTCCGGAAGCAGCTGGCGGGGGCGCTGACGGACCGACAGCGCGAGGCGGCGCGCACCGCGCACTACGCCGGATTCTTCGAGTGGCCCCGCGAACACACGGGCGAGGAGGTGGCGTCGATGATGGACATCTCACAGACGACGTTCACACAGCACCTCCGGGCGGCCGAGAACAAGCTGTTCGCCGCGCTGTTCGACGACGCCGTCACGGTGTCGTAGCTGTCCGCGGGACCGGCTCCGGTCGGCTACGGCGTTAGCCGGTCGACCGAGAGCCACGCCACGTCGGCGTCGGAGGGCGCGTCGGCGCCGTCACCGGGGTGCTCGCCGCCGACCGCCGTCAGCGCGAAGACCATCTCCTTGCGGACGCCGCCCGCGAGCCGCACGTCGAGCGAGAGCTCGCGCGGCGAGAACTCGTGGTCCGGCCCCACCACGCGCACGAGGTGCTCGGAGTGCGGGAGGTCCTCGACCGTCTCCACGTCGAGGTACGTCCGGAAGTCGGCGCCGAACTTGAACCCGGTTTTGGGGACGGCGTCCGCCGCCCGGAGGCGCTTATAAACCGCGAGCCGGCGGTCGAAGCGCTCGCCCTCCACGTCGCGGCCGCGGGCGACGACTCTGGCGGCCGCGTCGAGCGCGGTCGCGTCTGCGTCCTCGGTCCTCTCGCCCTCCACCGACGCCGACAGCGACAGCCGGCCGTCTGCGGCCAGCGACGCGGCCTCGACGAGCGAGAGCTGGAGCGCGCCCTCCACGTCGGCGGCCCGCCCGGTGAGCGGCCGGCCGTAGAAGCCGCGCTCGTAGAGGTCCTCGGGGGCGTCCCAGACGACGACGCGATCGGCGAGGAGGACGCCGGTCAGATCGGCCGGGGGATCGTAGTCGGTCGCGCCCTCGATGCCGCCCGCTTCGGCCGCGAAGTAGGTGATGTCGGACTCCTCGTCGACGACCGCGAGGGTGCGCCCGGCCAGTTCCGCGGCCGCGACGGACTCGCGCTCGCCGACGACCTGTATCGGGTACTTCACGTTGCCCGTGTCGGGCGTTTCGCCGCGCTCGTACGCGACGAAGTCGACCGCGTCGCTCGGCGCGTCGCTCCCGCCGGGCCACGGGTCGCGGGCCGGCGAGAGGTAGAAGCCGCGGTCGCGGAGGTCCGAGTAGACGAGGAACCGCACCGCGAAGCGGTCGGCCGCGGCCGCGCTCGCGACGAAGAAGCGCTCGAAGCCGACGGGGTCTGACTCATCGCTCAGCGTTATCCCGGAGAGGTCGCCGCGGAACAGCAGGTGCGCGGCCTCGACCCGCGAGAGCGCGATCTCGTTGCCGTCGAGCGGCCGCCCGTACCCCCGGGCGTCGTAGAAGCGCTGGCGGGCGTCCCCGCCGACGCGGACCGCGTCGCCGCGCAGGTGTCCCGTCGGTTGCATACGCGTCAGGCCGTCCGGCCGAGGGAAGGGGGTTGCGGTCGGTACCGGAGCGACTATACTGGATCGGATCGGCAAGAAGTTTATTTATAAGTTAGTGGTGGTATCGTCGTCGGGTATTTATAAACTACCGACGACAGGACGGCGACCAACGCCCGAGCCGTTCGTTTATAAATGTCTCCTGGTGGGTCGGGTGAGAATACCTCCAAAGCCCCACCGCGAGGGGCGCGCACACTCGTTGCGCTCCTCGGTCGCTCACTCCGTTCGCTCCCTGCGGTGCTTACGTCGTCTGCGCGCCCCTCGCGGCTGCCCCTTTGAGTCCCACCCGACCGCACCGCACAGCACCTCACGCCTCCCCAGCCTCGTCAGTCGCCTCCGCTTCGCTCCGGCGACTGACTCCCTCGCGCGTGCGACTCGCGGCCGCCGAGGGCGGCCGCTCGCAGGCGCACGCCACCGCGGCCGCTATTTATAAGCAACCGTCACTACCCTCCCGACCGTTTTGGATCGATATCCGCGGCCGGGAAACCGCTCGCGACGGCGTCGGACAAGGATAAAGAGCCGCGGGCCGGAAGGGGGGTGTATGAACGACACCGCAGGGCTCCGGCTCACGGTGCGTGCCGCCGAGAAGCGGGACGCGGGCCGGGGCATCGCCAGGCTCCCCGAGTCGGCCCGCAAGCGGCTCGCCCTCCTCAGCGGCGACACGGTCGAGGTGCGCGGCGAGCGCACCGCGGTCGCGAAGGTGTGGCCCGGCGGCCCCGACGCCGCCGACGGCTCCGTCCTCATCGACGCCGACACCCGCGCGAACGCCGGCGTGAAGGTCGGCGACACCGTCACCATCGCCCCCGTCGACGTCGCCGACGCGGACCGCGTGACGCTGACGGCCCCCGGCCGCCTCGCCGAGGTCGACGTGAGCCGCGAGGTCGTCGAGCGCGCGCTCTCCCGCGAGCTCCGCGACCGTCCCGTCACCGAGGGCGAGGCGGTCCACGTCGAGCGCCTCGGCGGCCTTCGCTTCGTCGTGGCCCGGACGGCGCCCGCGGGGACCGTCCGGATCACCGCCTCGACGGACGTGTCCGTCGAGTACGAGGGCGACGTGGGGGCCGCGAGTGACCGCGGAAGCGCACCGGCCGACGACGACCGGTCCGCGCCCGCCGCCGGCTCGGGGACCGACCTCCCCGGAGACGACGCGCGCCCGAAGGCGGGCGACTCGCCGCCCGCCGAGCATACCGCGGGCGCGACCTACGAGGACATCGGCGGCTTGGACGAGGAGTTAGAGCTGGTCCGGGAGACCATCGAGCTCCCCCTCTCCGAGCCGGAGGTGTTCACCCGGCTCGGCATCGACCCGCCGAAGGGGGTCCTCCTCCACGGCCCGCCGGGGACCGGAAAGACGCTGATCGCCCGCGCCGTCGCCAACGAGGTCGACGCGACGTTCATCACGGTGGACGGCCCGGAGATCATGTCGAAGTACAAGGGCGAGTCGGAGGAGCGGCTCCGCGAGGTGTTCGAGCGCGCGAGCGAGGACGCCCCGGCGATCGTCTTCTTCGACGAGATCGACTCGATCGCGGGCAAGCGCGACGACGGCGGCGACGTGGAGAACCGCGTCGTCGGCCAGCTGCTCTCGCTGATGGACGGGCTCGACGCCCGCGGCGACGTGATCGTCATCGGCGCGACGAACCGCGTCGACACCATCGACCCCGCGCTCCGCCGCGGCGGCCGGTTCGACCGCGAGATCGAGATCGGCGTCCCCGGCGAGTCCGGGCGCCGACAGATCCTCGACGTCCACACGCGCCGGATGCCGCTGGCGGACGACGTGGACCTCGACCGGATCGCGAGCCGCACGCACGGGTTCGTCGGCGCCGACATCGAGGGGCTCGCGCAGGAGGCGGCGATGACCGCGCTCCGTCGCGCCCGCGAGTCGGACTCGCGCGCGCTGAACGAGGTGACCGTCTCCAAGGCGGACTTCGAGGCCGCGCACGCGAGCGTCGAGCCGAGCGCGATGCGCGAGTACGTCGCCGAGCAGCCGACCACCGACTTCGCCGACGTGGGCGGCCTCGACGACGCGAAGGAGGAGCTCGAACGGGCCGTGACGTGGCCGCTGTCGTACGGCCCGCTGTTCGACGCCGCGGGCGCCGACCCCCCGACCGGCGTCCTGCTGTACGGGCCCCCGGGGACCGGGAAGACGCTGCTCGCGCGCGCCATCGCCGGCGAGAGCGGGGTCAACTACATCCAGGTGGCCGGCCCCGAACTCCTCGACCGCTACGTCGGTGAGTCGGAGAAGGCGGTCCGCGAGCTGTTCGACCGGGCCCGGCAGGCGGCGCCCGCCATCATCTTCTTCGACGAGATCGACGCGGTCGCGACCGACCGCGACGCGGCCGGCGGCGACGGCTCCGGCGTGAGCGAGCGCGTCGTCTCCCAGCTCCTGACGGAACTCGACCGCGCCAGCGACAACCCGAACCTCGTCGTCCTCGCGGCGACCAACCGGCGCGACGCGCTCGACCCCGCGCTGCTCCGCCCCGGGCGCTTGGAGACCCACGTCGAGGTGCCGGAGCCGGACCGCGAGGCGCGCCGCAAGATCCTCGAAGTCCACACCCGCGGCAAGCCGCTGACCGACGAGGTCGACCTGGAACGGGTCGCAGACGAGACGGAGGGGTACTCCGGCGCGGAGATCGCCTCGCTGACGCGGGCGGCCGCGATGCGCGCCATCGAGCGCGTGGCCGACGAGCACGGCGAGGCCGCCAACGACCACGCCGACGAGGTCGGGATCACCGGCGAGGACTTCGACGCCGCGCTCGAATCGGTCCGCCCCGAGACCGCCTGAGCGGGGCGGAACGACGGGTCGATCCGGCCTCAGTCGTCCTCGGCGGTCGCGCCCGCTTCCGTCTCGTCCTCGTCGGACGCGCCTTCGCCGGCCTCGCCGCTCCCGTGTCCGCCGTGCGCGTGGGCGTCGCCGAGCGCGCCGGCGCCGAACTCGTCGACGGGCGTGACGCTGTAATCGACCGTGAGCGTGTCCTTCGTCGCGCGGACCTTCCCCACGAACGCCGAGATCTCTTCGAGGCCGCCCTCCAACACGAACAGCTCCATACAGTACTGCGAGCCGACGTGGCTGTGGAAGTTCGAGGCGACGATCCCCTCGTCCTCGTGGCGGAGCCGCATCATCCGCTCTTCGACGTTCGTCGTCTCGTAGTTGAACAGGACCGTCACCACGGCCATCAGCGCGCGGTCCTCTAACTTCGCGTCCTCGAACTCGCCGAGGAGGTTCCGCGAGGCCTCGCGGACGACCTCGCTGCGGCCGGTGTACCCGTGTTCGTCCGCGAAGCTGTCGATCCGTTCGAGTAACTCCTCCGGCATGGAGACGCTGACGACCGTCATATATTAACTCACGCCGGCTAAGTTGTTAATCCTTGAGGTCCGGGCGGTCGCGTTCCGCTTCCCGCGCCGAACCGTCGCCGCTCTCGCCCGCGTCGCCGTTCTCGCCCGCGTCGCCGTTCTCGCCCGCGTCGCCGTTCTCGCTCGCCGCTTCCCGGTCGCCCTCGATCCGCTCGCCGAGCCACGCGTAGTGGTCGAGCAGCGCCGCCTCGCCCGCGTCGGTGAGCGCGTACACGTCGGCGATGCCCTCGGTCCGTCGGTCGAGGTAGCCGGCCTCGACGAGCGCGGTGAGGGTGCCGTAGAAGGAGCCGGGGTCGATCCGCTCGTCGTAGTGCGACTCGAGCCGGCTCTTCGCCGACTGCGCGCGCAGCTCGCCGTGGTCGTACAGGAGCGCGCAGAGGTCGCGGCGCCGGCCGCTGTGGAACCACTTCGTCATGGTCGACGCCTCGCCCCGCGGGCGGATAAATCGCTCACGACGCGTCCGCCGGCCCGCCGGCGCCGAGCGGATCGTCGGAATCGACGCGCACGTCTCCGCGGCGGTCCGCATCGCTCCCGTCGCCGCCGACCAGTTCGTCGAGCCGGCTCACGCGTCGGTCGCCGAGGACGCACCGCCCGCGCTCGTCGCGGCCGACGCGCTCGACGTGGACCGCGTCGAGGCCGGCGTTCCAGGCGGCCGCCACGTCGCTCTCGCCGTCGCCGACGTAGTAGCCGCGGCCCCGGTTCGGGTCGACGCCAAGCGACTCCATCGCGGCCTCGATCGGGTCGGGCGCCGGCTTCCACCCCGTCTCGTCGGTGCAGCAGACGACCGCGTCGAACCGGTCGTCGAGGTCGACGTGATCGAGGACCGGCTCCGCGAGGAACTCCTGGCAGTGGGTGACGAGCCCGGTCGGCCCGCCGACCTCGCCCACGCGGTCGAGCAGGCGCGCGGCGTCGTCGTGGAGGTACGTCGCCTCCGCGCGGGCCGCGGGGTCCTCGACGGCGTGGAACGCCGGCCAGAACGCGTCGGGGTCGACCCCCATCTCCCGGAGGGTCTCGGCGCGAGAGCCGCCGAGCCCGTGCCAGAGGACGCGCGCCTCGCGGTCCGAGAACTCGCGGCCCAGCCGGTCGCCGACGCGGTCGAACACCGCGCGGGTGTACTCCCACTCGGCGTCGACGAGGGTCCCGTCGAGGTCGAAGAGGTGAAAGTCGTAGTCGGCGGGGCGCATCTGTTCGCCCGTAGGCCGGGGGCGGGCAAGTGGGTTGCGGGTTCGAGTCGCGTCGTCTCCGCCCCGTCTGCCGCGCTCCCCGGCTCAGTCCCGGACGTGGACCGAGGAGCCGAGGTACTTGCGGAGGACCTCGTCGACCGAGTCGGCGTTGAAACGGGCCAGGTCCGCGGCGATCGCGTCCTTCAGCGCGTCGAGGTACGCCTCGTCGGTGCGGAGTTCGCGGAAGTCGGCGCCGACGACCGCGACGCCCGGGGCGCCCGCGAGTCCCAGTCGCTCCTCCGCCAGTCGCCGGAACGACGGCTCGTCGCCGATCTCACCGCGCCACAGCCGGTCGCGGAAGAACAGCCAGCCGTCGGTTTCAGGCTCGCTCGCGCGGATCTCCATCGTCGTTTCGAACCGGTCGGGGTCGACGCTCGCGGCGGGCGGGTCGAGCCGGACGGCGACGCTGACGACGTAGGCGGCCTCCATCCGCCGATCAGAGAACCGACCGGAGGATAAAAGTACATACCACTCGGTTGTGTCGGTCGAACCGTATGTTGAATCGACTCCGCGGCCTCGTCGGGCGCGCCTACCGGCGACACCTCCGCCGCGAGATCGACGGCGTCCCCGACCACGTCGCCGTCATTCAGGACGGGAACCGGCGGTACGCCCGCGAGCAGGGCGACGACGCGCCCGAGGGCCACCGCGCCGGCGCGGACACCACCGAGCGCGTCCTCGACTGGTGCGCCGACCTCGGGGTCTCCGAGCTCACCCTCTACGCCTTCTCCACCGAGAACTTCGAGCGCCCGGACGAGGAACTCGAACCCCTCTTCGACCTGCTTGAGCACAAGCTCCGCGAGTTCGCCGACGCCGACCGCGTCCACGAGCAGGGCGTTCGCGTCCGCGCCATCGGCGACGTGCCCCGCCTCCCGCCCCGCGTCCGCGACGCCGTCGACTACGCCGAGCGGCGCACCGCCGGCAACGACCGCTTCACGCTCAACGTCGCGCTGGCGTACGGCGGCCGGACCGAGCTGCTCGACGCCGCGCGCGCCATCGCCCGCGACGTCGACGACGGCGAGATGGCCCCCGAGGACGTCGACGTCGAGACCGTCGAGAAGCGGCTGTACGACCGGCCGATCCGCGACGTCGACCTGATCGTCCGCACCGGCGGCGACGAGCGGACCTCGAACTTCCTCCCGTGGCACGCGAACGGCAACGAGGCGGCCGTCTACTTCTGTGCGCCGTACTGGCCGGAGTTCTCCGAGGCCGACTTCCTGCGCGCGATCCGCACCTACGAGTCGCGCGAGGAGTCGTGGCAGCGCGCCCGGGCGGAGCGGGCCGCCGCGTTGGTGCGCGCGCTCGCCGAGGTGGAGTTCGCGGAGGCCCGGGCCGCCGCCTCGCGGCTCCGCGAGCGCGTCCCGCGGCTCGACGGGAGCGACCTCTCCGACGATGCCCTCGGCATCGCGGAGGGCGACGCGGGCGATCCGGTCGACGGCGACGCGCAGGACTCGCCGGGAGCCGACTAAGCGGCGTCCGGCGCGACCCCGCCCTCGTTCCGGGTCAGCAGGTACACGGCGAACGACGAGAGCCAGTGCGACCCGGCGTAGTCGTCGGTGAGCACGTCCGCGGCCCCCGCCTCGGCGTGTCGACGCGCCGCGACGTTGAGGGGCTCGTGGAGCCGGGCCGCGGCTGCGCCGTCCCGCCCCGCCAGCGCGTCGCTCAGGCCGGCGAGACACCACGCGCGGGAGACGTTGAGGCCGATGAGATGCATCGCGGCGCCGTCGCCCTCCTCCGGCTCCACGTCGACGGGCGCGAGCAGCGCGTCGTGCGGCGGCGCGGTCAGGTCCGGGAGGAACTCGTCGAGCCACGCCGCGAACGGGTCGGGGTCGAGGACGCGGCGCATGAGGTCCGCCTCCGTCAGGGCGGGCGAGAGGAAGTCCCAGCCGACCGGCTCCGCGCCGACGACCGCGGCGGTGTCGTCCGCGTAGAGGCGGCGAGCGGTCGCTTCCGTCTCCGATTCCAGATCGGCGTCGCCGACGACCCGCGCGTAGTCGAGGACGCCGGCGAGCGCGAACGCGGTGTTGCCGTGGGTGCCGACGCGGTGCGGGCGGTCGACATCGAGGAACGACTCGCGCGTCCCGCGCCGGATACGGTCCTCCAGCGGGCGGAGGGTCTCACGCCACGCGTCGGCGCGCGCGTCGTCCCACAGGGCGAGTTCGGCGACGAGCCGCAGCAGCCACGCCCAGCCGTACGGCTCCTCGAATCCGGGGTTCTCGTCGAGGTAGTCGACCTCGCGGGCGACGTTCTCGGGGGTCAGCCGCTCGTCGATGCCCGCCGCTATCTCGGCCTCGTCCGGGTGGTCGGCGACGAGCCGCAGGGCGCGCACGAGCGCCCAGTGACTGTGGACCGCCGAGTGCCAGTCGAAGCAGCCGTAGAAGACGGGGTGGTCCTCCGCGGGGCGCGGGGGCGCCTCCGACCCCTCAACGGTCCCCTGGTAGTGCGGGTACTCGGTCTCGACCCCGTCGAGCGGGTGGGCGGCCAGCGCGGTCGCGACCGCGTCGTCGAGCGCGTCTGCCCGCCCGGCGCGGAGCGCGTCCGGCGACAGCTCCTCGAATGCGTTCATACCGACGGGTCTGCGGGGCGCCTGTTCAATCGGTCGGTCGCATGCGACGAGGTGGCACGAGAGATCGGTCAAGACGCGCTATCCCGCCGGACCGCTCACGCCGGGTTCTTCCGCGTCAGGTCGCTGCCGCAGATCGGACACCGCTCCTTGTTCTCGTCGAAGGTGCGGTTGCAGCCGACGCACTGGAAGCGCCACTCCCGCTCCTCGGAGATGCCGTCGCGGGCGATGGCCTCGACCGGGAGGTCGAGCCGCTCGGCGACGTTCTGCATCGCGTAGTCGTCGGTGACGAGCGTCGCGTGAAGCTCTAAGGCGGTCGCGATCAGCCGGATGTCGGTGTCGGACAGCTCCGCGGCGTCGCCCGACCCCTTCGCGGCGCGGCGGACCCGGTCGACGGCCTCCGGCGCCGGCACGTGGACGGTCATCCCGGAGCCCTCCATCGCGTCGAAGCGGAGCGCCACCTCGCCGGTGAGCTCGTCGTGGACCGCGGGGATGGAGACCACGTCGTCGTCGGTCGTGTACTCGTGGATGAACGCGGACGAGTCGAGGACTTGCATCAGCGGGCGACGACGATGTAGTCTTTCACAGCCTGGACGTTCGCGACCGGGACGCGGAGCCGGCCCATCTCGTCGACGTCGAAGTCGACGCGCTCGGGCCTGAGCTGCTCGTGCGGGCTGACGAGGAGGTGGTTCAGCTCGCCGGAATCGAGGTTCATCGTGATGTTGTACAGGTCTCCGAGTTCGGTGCCGTCGGAGCTCATCACCGCCTTCCCGGAGAGGTTCTCCGCGAGGATGTCGACCATACCCCCACGGTCCCGGGCGACGGTATTAAACGCCACGGGGCGTCGGACGGGCGACGGACGCCGAATCGGTCGGTCCGGTTCGGTTCGGCTCGTCGCGGCGTTTTGAAAGGCTTAACTGACGGCCGGCGGAAGAGACGGTATAACCTTCTCGGGGCGATCACATATGACCGACCACACACACGCGGACACCCTGCGAACCCCCATCGTCGCCGTGCTGGGCCACGTCGACCACGGCAAGACGAGCCTGCTCGACACGATCCGCGGCTCCGCCGTCAGCGAGGGCGAGGCCGGCGCGATCACCCAACACATCGGGGCGACGGACATCCCGCTCGACACCATCTCCGGGATGGCGGGCGAGCTCATCGACCCGTCCGACTTCGACCTCCCCGGACTCCTCTTCATCGACACGCCGGGGCACCACTCCTTCTCGACGCTGCGCGCCCGCGGCGGCGCGCTGGCCGACATCGCGGTGCTCGTCGTCGACGTCAACGACGGGTTCCAGCCGCAGACGGAGGAGGCGATAGACATCCTCCGCCGGACGGGGACCCCCTTCGTCGTCGCGGCCAACAAGGTGGACACGACCCCCGGGTGGAACCCGCAGGACGGCGAACCGATCCAGCGGAGCATGGAGGCGCAGTCCGAGCGCGCGAAGTCGATGCTCGACGAGAACCTCTACGAGATCATCGGACAGCTGTCCGACGCCGGCTTCTCCGCGGACCTCTACTGGCGCGTTCAGGACTTCCAGAAGAACATCGGCGTCGTCCCGCTGTCGGCGCTCACCGGCGAGGGCGTCCCGGACCTGCTCACCGTCCTGATGGGCCTCTCCCAGCGGTTCATGAAAGAGGAGATGGCGATCGACGTCACGGGGCCCGGCGAGGGGACGGTCCTCGAAGTGAAAGACGAGCGCGGCTTCGGCGCCACCGTCGACACGGTCGTCTACGACGGCGTGATCCGCAACGGCGACCAGATCGTCGTCGGGGGCCAAGACGAGCCGATCGTCACCGAGGTCCGCGCGCTGCTCCGGCCGCGGCCGCTCGCGGAGATCCGCACGGAGAAGGAGTTCGAGAAGGTCGGCGAGGTCGCCGCCGCGGCCGGCGTGAAGATCGCCGCGCCCGACCTCGACCAGGCCATGGCGGGCGCGCCGGTCCGGGTCGTCCGCGACCGCACCGTCGATCAGGTCGTCGAGGAGGTGAAGGCGGAGCTCGCCGAGATCGAGGTCGAGACGGCCGACAACGGCGTCGTCGTCAAGGCCGACACGCTCGGCTCCTTAGAGGCGATGGCGAACGCCCTCCGCGAGGCCGAGGTCCCGATCCTCCGCGCCGAGGTCGGCGACATCGCGCCGCGCGACATCGCGGTCGCAGAGACCGCGAACCAGGACGAGCACAAGGCCATCCTCGGGTTCAACGTTGACCTCCTCCAGAACGCGGAGTCCGACTTAGAGAACGCGGACGTGAAGCTGTTCAAGAACGAGGTCATCTACCAGTTGGTCGAGGACTACGAGCGCTACGTCGAGGAGAAGCAGCGCGCGCAACAGGAGACGGTGCTGGACAAGGTCGTGCGCCCCGCCCGCTTCCGCATCCTCCCCGACCACACGTTCCGGCAGAACGACCCCGCGGTCGTCGGCGTCGAGATCATCTCCGGCACGCTCCAGAACAACCGCAACGTCGGCTTCTTCGAGGGCAACGAGTTCGAGCGCGTCGGCGGGCTCTCCGGCATTCAAAAGCAGGGCGACGACGTCGACGAGGCGCGCTCGGGCGAGCGCGTCAGCATCGCCATCGACGGGCCGACCGTCGGGCGCGACATCGAGGAGGGCGACACGCTCTGGACCGAGGTGCCCGAGAAGCACGCGAAGATCCTCGAACAGGAGTTAAAAGAGGAGATCACCGCCGACGAGCGCGAGGCGCTTCAGGGGTACTTGGAGACGCGCCGGAAGCGGGACCCGTTCTGGGGGAAGTAGATGCTGTATGAATCTAACTGTCTACACAATTTGGGAGAAAGTCAGACTAGTCTCAAAAATATGTAACCACATACAGATACCACTGTCAGTGCTAGTCCTGATGTGTACCTACCTCCTACTGGATGGATCTCTGTTCCCGAGACGTAGATAGTGTATACGGGTTTAGTCAGTCAGCTTTATTTAACCAACATACAACACTTGCTACATGGTTGTGGTTGAAGCTGTTTGGTTAGGCAGCTCATCTCTTTCCCTTCTGGCCCTTGGGTTCCTCGGCTGTTGTTGTGGGGGTCAACAGCAACAACAACAACAAATCCTGAACGTTAACGGCGACACCGAAGAGCCAAAAAGAGTCTGTCCCGAATGTGGAATGGAAAACCCAAAAGACGCGTCATTCTGCGGTGATTGTGGCTTCTCATTCAGCAGAGGAGGGGATGAAGATGAGTAGTGATTCAGATAAGTCTGTGCTTGAAGAAGCAGTTAATGATGTTATAGATGACGATGAAGATTTTGATCCAGATGAGGTATCCGAGCTAAAGGGTGTACTGCTTGGAGCGGGGATAGCCGTTATTTTTGGAGGCATATTAGGAGCACTCCTGAACATGTCAGAGCCGATCTCTGGATTTGTAGGAGGTGCAACACTGTTTGCTATTTTGGGCGCTATAGTGGTAGTCGCTATCGCTAGCGATGGCGAGATCGGGAATCTTCAACAGCAGCAACAACAACTTGGAGACAATTCACAACCAACGGTAGTTTGTACAAATTGTGGATGGAAAAATCCTAAAAGTAACAACTACTGCCACGATTGCGGTGAGTCATTAGAGGACTAACGATGTCTGCTGTTCTTGAGAAAGTATTCCGATTATCTCAACTACTTCGTTCTTATCCTTTCTGTCACTCTCGGCCCGAACGCTCTTTTTGCTACCATGGGCGATACTTTGGATTGTGTGCCAGATGTACGACGATGTATCTTGGTGGCCTACTAACGATTCTTGCTTTCCCAGCATGGAACCATCTCTTATCACCTTTCCAGACCTTCGCGATAGGTGCCGTGTGTCTCTTTCCAGGTGGTATCGACGGTACTACTCAGATGTTTGGCAACCGAGAGAGTAACAACACATTGCGGGCAATTACGGGATTTTTTCTCGGTATAGGCGTTGTGTTGTTCCTTCATGGCTGTTCTTTTCAGATATTTTAGCACACAAAAATTTCTGATGGATTCTAGCATACTGCTATGCTCTAGGTGCGAGTGCGCGTGAGATGGCCTAGGCTTCGAGTAGCGCCCAAAAAGTCCCGCAAATCCGAAATCGGATTAGCCGCGAGTGTGCCACCACCGAAAGTCCAAAAACATAGGCGTCAGCGTCTCAACACTAGCGTGGAGAGTGGAACTCAGCACTATTGAGCCACCTGACAATCAATAGGATAAGAGAAAGGATATGCGTTAAATATTGCCAGACTCTTATTCACTTCGATAAACTAATACTTGATCTTCTAAACTCTCTGGAGTTCTTGGATAATTATCGGCCGCAGATTGTAGTTCGGAAACAGCTTCTTGTTGTAATTGTTTTGCTTCAGGAACATCATCCTCAAAATCTGCGTCATTATCAAGGTATATTTTACACTCTTCCTCGAATTTAGCGGCAGAATTTATTAGATGTTTTACTGAAGTGATGCCATTCTCAATTGATTGATGAAACAGATCGGAATGGTCAATATCACACTGATTAACGAATTTTTGTGTGTAGTTCCAACCTCCGTCACTCCCCTCCCATTCTGTAGACCGTGATTCTAAATTCGAGTTGAGTGCTTCTTGTGCTTCCTGAAATTTTTCTAAAGCATCATGAAACCAGCTATTATACATATCGTATAGCGCGCTGTTATCGTAATGGATCAGAGTAATGAGAACGTCACCACCTTCTTGTTCTTCTAATATCAGCCCGTCTGGAGTATTTGCATCAACACCCTCCTCTTTACTAGCATAAAGCCCCTCGCTATCAATCATTGGTCCTATCACTTCTTGTCCGCTTTTTAGTCCGTCATAGGACCCCTTGTATAATCTTAAGGCCGCTTCAGTTCGCTTCTCATCTCCCTCATAAGTGTTACACATTTGAGAGGAGGCTTCAGCTCGTTCATTACTCTGGTTAATTTCTTTTGTAGGAGTGTGTTCGGAATTGTTGGAACTTTTCCCCACACACCCCCCGAGAAGTAATAGTGATCCAGAGACGACTTCTCGTCGTGTGATAGTCATGTACTTGGATTGAAGACAATCCAGTTTAGTGATTATGGTCCACGTCTATTCTGTTGACTCCGCAGACAACGCGAGGTTTTGTGCTGAATACGGATTATCAATCTCTAGTGATGATGGGACATCACACACAGAGTCCTGAGGAAGGTCATTTTTAGAGGGTAAAAGTCATTTCCCAACAATCATTTTTCCCTGACTCCTATTCAAAGATAGAATACCAGTCCACCAATCCGGCCGCAGTCATCAAATTCAACAGAGTGCTACCAACAGATCATTAGATGGCTTGATTCACCCGTACAACAGAATGATTACGGCGACGAACGCCAGCTCCCCGCCGACGAGCAGCGCGGCGAGCAGCCACGTCCGGTAGGTCCACAGCCAGTCGCGGGCGTCCGCGAACCGGTTCTCGCTCCCCGACTCCGACTCGCCGCGGTACGCGGGGTCGACCCGCCAGCCGGTCTCCGGGTCGTACGTCGCGGGGACGCGGGTCCCGACCAGTTCGTCGACGTCGAGCGGTGAGACGCCCGCTGCCTCCAGAAAGTCGAGGAACGCCTCGGACTCCTGAAGCGACCCGTCTCGGGGGGCGTCGAACCGCTCGGTGTGCGTCGCGTCGCCGTGGGGCGGGCGCATCTCGACGGCGACGCGGTCGCCGACGGAGCGCACGCGCGTGACGATCAGCGCGTTCTCCTCGTCGTTGAGGTACGCCTCGCGGAGCCGGCGCTTCACCGCCTCGTCGACGCCGGCGTCGTCGAGGTCGTCGGGGAGGGGGTCGGCGTCGTCCGAGATCGGATCGCCGTCGACGTCGTCGGTGCTTTCGCGGTCGGCGGTCGTCGAGACGCGCTCGTCGCCGCCGGATCGGTCCGCCATCGATCCGAGGTTGGCGACGCGCTCTGATAAGGTCATGGCCCTCCCCGAACGCCATACGTGACCGGTGGCGCTGCGAACGACTTTACAACCGCGCTTGGCGAAGCCGCAGCCGCTCGGCTGTACGAAGGTGGCGCTTATAAATCGGTGATCGACACGAACACCGCCGAAGCCCCAACCGCTCGGCTGTACGAAGGTGGCGCTTATAAATCGGTGATCGACACGAACGCCGCCGAAGCCCCAGCCGCTCAGCTGTACGAAGGTGGCGCTTATAAATCGGTGATCGACACGAACACCGCCGAAGCCCCAGCCGGGAGGACTCGCGCGACTCGCTGCGCTCCTCAGTCGCTCACTCCGTTCGCTCCTTGCGGTGCTTACGTCGTCGTGCTTCGTCCTCCCGGCTGCCCCTTCGAGTCCCACCCCGCACCGCACGGCACCGCACCTTCACGCCTCCCCAGCCTCGTCAGTCGCCCTCGCTGCGCTTCGGGCGACTGACTCCCTCGCGCGTGCGACTCGCGCCCTGTCGGGCGCTCGTCGGCACGCGCCACCGCACTTCGACTGTTAGCCGCTCACTGGAGCCGGTAGCGGAGGATCGCCGCGATGCCGCCGAGGTTGGCGAGCTGCTCGCCGGGAGCGAACTCCGAGGAGAAGACGACCACGTCTCCGCCCTGTTGCTCGACCGACTCGATCACCGCGTTCACGTCGATGTCCCAGTCGCCGTCGCCCTGCCGCTCCGTGCGGAGGCGCTCGTCGACGACGAGCAGCGTCTCGACCGCGCCGAACTCGGCGGCCTCGGCGGTGTCGTCCGGGCCGTACGTCGCCTTCTCGCCTTTGGCGATGTTCTCCGTCAGCTCGTCGATGAGGCTCGCCTCCTTCGAGATGCGCGTCTCCTTTTGTACCTCGTCGACCGCGCCGCGCTTGAGGACCTCGTGGACGCCCCGGTCGCCCGCCGCGGAGGTGTCGACGGTGGTGATCCGGTCCGAGAGGTCGCGGTACTCCTCGTCGACGTAGTCGCGCGCGTCGTTCTTCGTGAACCCCGGGCCGGCGAGGATGACGGCGTCGGCGTCGAGGTGCGCGAGCGCCTCGCCCAGCTCCGCGAACAGCTCCTCGCGCGGCCGGGAGAACTCCCCCTTGCCGGTCGGCTTCGTGAACGAGGCGTACTCCTCGGTGCCGTACTGCTGGACCGTGTGGACGTAGGCGGCCCCCTCCTCGACGGTGGCGATGGCCACGTCGGGGTTCTCGGCGGCCTCCGTCGCCTCCTCTAACCGCTCGGTCTGGTCCGGCTTGAAGTGCTTCTCGACGGTTATCTCGTCGTGCTCCTCCACGTTGAGCGTGTGGTGGGCGTTGAGCTGGTCCTCCCGCGAGCAGCCGACGATTATCCCGGAGACCCGGAGCCGGTTGGCGAACCGCGCGAACTCGACGTCCTCGACCTCCAGCGTGACGAAGATGTGCTCGCGCTGCCCGCCGGTGTCCCGCATCTGGTCGTCGTTCCGCTGGATCCGCCGGGTGGTGTCGCCCTCGACGAGGTCCCCGGGTTCGAGGACGTGCGCGAGGTGCCAGAGGTCGTCGACGTTCTCGGGGACCAGCGTGAGCCGTTCCCGGCCCTCCTCGCCGTACCCCCGCTCGGAGATGCGCATGCCCGGGCGTTCGCTCGCGGCCGTATCAACGCTTGCCTTCCGCGTCGGCGAGCGACGGCCCCCACTCGAAGCCGCCGACCGGATCGCCGTCCGATTCGGCGCCGCCGGCGTCGTCCGCGTCGCCCGCGTCGTCCCCGCCGGTGGCGCCAGCCTCGTCGACGGGAACCCCGCGGCCGACCTGAACCGGGGCGGGCGGCTCGCCCCGCATCGGCCGCCCGCCGTCGCCCGACACGACGGGGACCGGAGGGTCGTCGCGCGCGCGACCGATCTCCCGGGTCGCGTCGGCAACACGAGCCGCGCCCGCGCCGCTGGTCGCATCCGTGCGGCGAGTCGCATCCGCGCGGCGAGCCGTTCGGCTCCCGGTGCGTGCGGCGTCGCGGTCCGTTCGGACCGCCGGCCGCACCGCGGCGTCCCGAGCCGATCCCTCCCGCAGCGCGCCCGCCGCGCCCCGTCCGTAGAGCCCGTGCGCGACGACGCGGGCGAGGAAGGCGAGCGCGACGCCGACGATCAGGGGCACCGTCGGCGCCGCGACGGCGTAGCCGACCGCGAGCGCCCCGACCGCGAGCGTCCAGCCGGTGGCGTACGAGCCAGTCGCGGCGACGCTAGCCACAGTCCGCGGGCTCAGCCCGTCCCTGAGCCGCCCGGACGCGGCGAACGCGGCGAGCGCGGCGGGGCGGACGTACGCGAACGAGAGGAGGTACGCCCCGACGAGCGCGGCGACGACGCCGGCGGCGACGACCGCGACGGCGGCCGGGCCGTTCGGACCGAGCGCCGACTCGACGGCGGTCGCGGTCGACTCCGGATCGACGGGACCGGCGACGAGCGCCGCGACGGCGCCGCCCCCGACCGCGAGGCCGCCCGCGAGCGGCGCGAGCAGCGCCGCCGACAGCAGCGCCGACTTGAGGCCGTCCCTGACCAGCTCCCCCCAGGCGACGAGCGACGGCGCGCCGGCCGCGTCGCCGGACTGGATCGCGCCCCGCGTCACGCGGACGAAGTAGCCGCGCGCGACGAGCGACGGCGCGAACGCGATCGGGGCCGCGACGGCGATAGCCGGGCTGACGAAGAGGACGCCGACGAGCCACAGCGCCGTGAGGATCCAGCCCAGCAGGGTCACCGACCCGCCGACGAGGACGACGCCCGCGGTGTCGTCGGTTCGCGTCAGCGCCGTCGCGGCCGCGGTGAGCATGTGACTCGACACAGGAACGGGAGCCGCATAAATGATACCCGGGCCCGAGCGTTTATATCACTCCGCGGACTATAGCCAGTCGGCCGCGCGGGACAATCGTGTGCCTCTGACAACCCAACCGCGGCCGCCACTCGGCGGTCGCCCCCGTCCGCGGCTTTCGACCGATCTCTCCTCCGCCAGACGCGTCGCCATCTCGTGCCGGTACCGATTTATCCCGCCCCGCCGACGGATCGGGTATGACCGGCGACGAGCGGACGGCCGATCTGGAGCCGGAACTCAGGAGCTACGGCGTCAGCGTCGAGTCCATCGACGGGGGCGACCCGCTGGAGCTGACGTACATGACCGCGTTCCCCGGCCGCGAGATCCACCGCGGCGAGATCGGGCGCGCGCTCAACGCGCTCATCGAGCAGGCCGAGGCCGACGAGTGGGACCCCGTCCGCGTCGAGGGGACGGTCGTGCGGTCCCCCGGCGACGTCCTCGGCACGTGGCGCGCCGAGGCCGAGTGGTTCGAGGCGCTCGCGAGCTACGAAATCTCCGAGACGGAGTTCTCGGCCCGCGTGCTGGACACCGTCAGCCACGAGACCGGGGCCGGAGACGAGGACGACGACAGATCCGAGACCGACCCGGAGGCCGACCGGTGACCCGCCGCGATCCGGTCAACCGCGCGCAGCGCCGGCTCGCGCGCCCGGCCCGCGAGCGGTTCGCCACCCGCGCGGTCGCGTTCGACGTCGACGGCGCGACCTGCCGCGGGACGCTGTACCTACCCGGCGGCGACGCGGACGACCCGCCGGTCGTCGTGATGGCGCCCGGCCTCGGGGCGGAGCGCACCTCCGGCTACCCCGCCGTCGCGGAGCGGTTCGCGGACGCGGGCTACGCCGCGCTCCTCTTCGACCACCCGGAGTTCGGCGCCTCCGACGGCGACTCGCAGCACGTCGACCTCGACCGCCAGCGCGCTGCGTACGCGGCCGCGATCGACCGTGCGAAGCGCGTCGACGACGCCGGCGACGACCTCGTGCTGTGGGGCGCGTCGCTGTCGGCCGGACACGTCCTGACGCTCGCCGCCGAGCGCCGCGACGTCGACGCCGTCGTGGGGCTCGTCCCGATGCTCGACGGCCGAGCGATCGCCCTCCGGCGCGGCGGGCGGTACCTCCTCCGCTCCGGCGCCGCCGGCCTCCGCGACCTGCTCGGGCACCGGATCGGTCGCGGGCGAACGGTCCCGATCGTCGGCGACCCCGAGGAGTGCGCGGCGATCACGGAGCCGGGGGCCGAACGGAAGTACATCGACCTGGTCGACCGCGAGTCGGCGTGGCGCAACGAGACGCCCGCGCGGTCGCTGCTGGGACTCGTCGGCTACCGGCCCGTGACGCGGATCGACGAGATCGACGCGCCGACGCTGCTGCTCGCGGGGACCGACGACGCGATTGTCGACGCGGAGTCGGTCGCCGCCGCCGGGAAATCCCTCTCCCGCGGGACGGTCGTCACCATGCCCGCGGACCACTTCTCGGTGCTCGGCGAGGATTTCGAGGGCGCGATCGGCCACCAGCTCTCCTTCTTGCGCGACGCGCTGGAATGACCCGGCGCGGCGTCGCCCTCGCCCGCGGGGCGAACGCCCTCCCGGCCGCCCGCGCGACCGCTTAAGTGCGCCCGTGACGCAGTTCGCGACATGACAGCCATCGCGATGCTGAGCGTCGCGCCGGTGATCGAGGGGAGCATGGCCGAGGAGGTGGCGAAGGCGGTCGCCGCGCTCGACGACTTCGACGTGAGCTACGAGACGAACCCGATGGGAACCGTCATCGAGGCCGACGACGCCGAGACGCTGTTCGCGGCCGCGGCGGCCGCGCACGACGCCGTCGACGGCGACCGGGTCTCGACGGTCCTCAAGGTCGACGACAAGCGGACGAGCGACGGGACCGCCGCCGAGAAGGTCGACGCCGTCGAGGAGCACCTCGGTCGAGAGGCGAAGCGAGAGCGGTGACGGAGCGGTGAGGGGGCGGTGACGGAGGGGCGCGCCATCGCCTCGGCACGCTCTCTCACGCGGTGTCGACTCCCACGCTGCCGCCCGCGGTCGCGTCGCCGTCGGGATTCTCGACCGCGACGTCGACGGTCGTCGTTCGCACGACGGTCGCCTCGTCGCCGCCGCCGGCGACGTCCGCGCGGAACACCACGTCGAGCGTCGTCGTCGCCGTCTCGCCGCCGCCGAGCCCCGGCGCGCTCAGCGACTCGCTCGTCACGGCGTCCCCGCGCTCGGTCGCGTCCGCGCGCTCGAACCGCGCGGTGAGGGCGCCGTCGACCGCGTCGAAGTCGGGCGGCGCGTCCAGCTTGGAACCAGATCGGTCACGCTCCGGCCTCCCGACCGACGCGACGTCTCCGGGCGTCGCGTCCGGGTCGGCGGCCGTCAGGGTCTCCCGATACACCTCGTCGACGCCGGCGTCGCTCCCGACGGCGAGCGTGAGCGTCACGCGCTCGACGCCCTCGGAGAAGTCCGTCCACGAAACCTCGAGGGCCGGCGAGAGGTACACCGACTCGATCCGACCGTCGTTGCGCGTAACCGTCGGCGCGTCGCCCGCCTCGAAGGCGGCCGGGTCGCCGTCGACCGCGGCCGCCGGTCGGCTCGACGCGGTGAGGAGGCCGAGGCCGGTGAGGCCGCCGACCGCGACGGCCGCGGTTCCGCCGAGAAGCGTTCGTCTGGTCGGCCCTCCGTGCGCGTCGCCGTCCCGCGAGTGGCTCGACATCTCGGCGCGGAGTGGCCGCGGTATGGGTGATAAGGATGTGGAGAACGGTCCCCGCGGGCGACTCGAGCTACCCCTTGATGTTACAGACGGGGAACGTCCGGGCGACCTTGTCCCCGATGCCGAGCTCGTCGCTGACGCGGATCACCTCGTCGATGTCCTTGTACACGCCGGGGGCCTCCTCGGCGATGGTGGCGCCGGACTGGGCCTTCACGTAGATCCGCTGGCCGTCCTCGAGGTCGTCCTGGACGTCGCCGCCCCAGAACTCCTGTTTCGCCTGCGTCCGGCTCATCAGCCGGCCGGCGCCGTGGGCGGTCGAGCCGAACGAGACCGACATCGACTGGTCCCCGCCGCGGAGGACGTACGACCCGGCCCCCATACTGCCGGGGATGATCACGGGCTGGCCGACGTCGCGGTAGGTCTCGGGCACGTCCGCGTTGCCGGCGGGGAACGCTCGCGTCGCGCCCTTGCGGTGGACGTACAGCTCGCGGTCCGCGCGGTCGACCGCCTCGTCACCGACCGCGGGGCGCCCCTCGGCGTCCACGCCCACCTCGTGGGTCTCCTTCTTCGCGATGTTGTGCGCCACGTCGTACAGGAGCTCCATCCCGAGGTCGTCGATCGGGTCGGCGTCGAACACTTCGCCGAACGTCTCGCGCGCCTGATGGGTGATCAGCTGGCGGTTCACCCACGCGAAGTTGATGCACGCGCCCATCGCGCCGTAGTACTCCTCGGCCAACTCGGAGCCGGCGGGCGCGGCCGCCAGCTCCTTGTCGGGCAGCTCGTCGAGCAGGTCGCCGTGTTCCTTCTCGATCCGCCGGAGGTAGTCGTTGCAGGTCTGATGGCCGAGCCCGCGGCTCCCGCAGTGGATCAGGACGACGATCCCGTCCTCCTCTAAGCCGTACGCCTCCGCCACGTCCTCGCGGAACACGTCGGTGACGCGCTGGACCTCGAGGAAGTGGTTCCCCGAGCCGAGCGACCCCAGCTGGTTGCGCCCGCGGTCCATCGCCTTCTGGGAGACGTACTCCGGGCGCGCGTCGGGGCGGCGTCCCTCGTCCTCGCAGCGCGCGAGGTCGCTCTCGATCCCGTAGCCCTCCTCGACGGCCCACTCGACGCCGCGCTCGAGGGCGCCCTCGATGGCGTCCGCGGTGCCGTCGATCACGCCGCCGCCGCCGAGCCCGGAGGGGACCGCCTCGAACAGCGCGTCGACGAGCTCCTCCTCGCGGCCGCGCACGTCGTCGTAGGCGAGGTTCGTTCTTAACATTCTTACGCCACAATTTATGTCGTAACCAACTGCTCCAGGAGAGATACAGCCGGTTTTCGCGTCGATCGCGCCGACGCCGCCGACGGGGAAGCCGTACCCCTGGTGGCCGTCGGGCATACAGAGCGCGGGCTCGACGATGCCGGGCAGGTGCGTGGCGTTCTTCAGCTGCTGGAGCGAGTCGTCGTCGCCGATCTCCTCCAGTAGGCTCTCGCTGGCGAGGACCCGCGCGGGGACGTTCATGTCGTCCTCGCGGGGGATCTCCCAGACGTGCTCGCGCACCTTCTCTAACCGGATCCCGTCGAACTCGCGCGTGGTCATACCCGGCGTTCGACGCCGGAGGGGAAGGGCGTTGCGTCAGCGGGCGGCGAGCGGTGAGCGCCGCGGAGGCCGCCGCGATCGCTTCGGGTCGCTTATCGGTCGACCGGGTCGATGGGGAGCCAGCCGATCGCGCCCTCCGCGAGGGTGAACGCGGCGAAGACGCGGCCCAGGACGACGCCGTAGACGAGGTGCGCGACCGCGATGACGACGCCGAACTCGAAGCTCGCGTTGAGTCCCGGCACCGGCAGCGTCGGCACCGGCAGCGAGGTCGCGCCTTCGATCGCGATCGCGGCCGGCAACAGCAGCCCGCCGGTGATCACGCCGAGCAGCGCGGAGTGGACGACGCCCAGCGAGAGGCAGCCCCCCACGTCCTCGGACAGGTCCGCGAAGAACGGCCGGTCGAAGACGGCGACGAACAGCCCGCCGAACAGCGTGCTGTTGAACAGGTGGACGAGCAAGCCCGCCAGGACCGTCTCGACCCCGATCAGCGCGCCGATCGTCGGCATGAGCCCGAGACCGAAGTGTAACACGGCGCCCATCGCGGCGCCGGCGACGAGCCCCGAGCCCGCCCCCGCGCCCCAGCGCCGATCGGTGACGTCCGGTTCGCTCCCGTCGCGCCGCTCCGAGTGTGACATACGTTAACAACAGACTCTACAAACATAATGGTTTGTCATCTCACGGCGCGATCCCGCCGGTCGCGGCCTCACACGTCGAACACGACGTACGCGTACCAGCCGTCGCCGCGGCGTTCGAGCGCCATCTCGGAGTAGGTGACCGCCTTGATCTCCCGGGCGGCCACCGCGTCGAGGGGAACTCCCCGGGCGCTGGCGGTGAGCCGCCACTCGTCCGAAGCCGCGGGACCGGTCCCGCCCTCTCCCACCTCCTCTTCCTCGCCCGGTTCAACGACCGTACACCGGTGGTCGGCCGGGAGGACGAGCCGCACGTCGCGCTCGTAGATCAGCTGGTCGAGGTAGTCGAACAGCAGGGCCTCGCGGCCCTCGGCGGCGACCTCGAGTTCGAACCGGTCGCCCCCCGTCTCCGGCACCGACTCCGCGCTGGCGGCCGCGAGCCCGTCGGCGACCGCCGCGAACAGCGCCGAGAGGGAGTCGGCCGTCGCCTCGACGGCGACGTCGGCCGTGTGGTCGCGGAGCTCGTAGCTCATCGCTCGCCGGTCCCCTCGCGGGCCCGGTCGCGGGACCCCTCCGCGCTCTCCGATCGCTCGTCGGTCTGGAACCGGGCGTCGATGGTCCGCTCCGGGGCCTCGGCGCGGAGGTCCTCCGGGTCGACGTCGTCGAGGTCGGCGGCGACCTCCTCTAAGGCGACCCCGCTCGTGACCAGCGCGCGGATCCCCTCGTCGACGGTCAGCTCGACGTCGACGATCCGGCGCTCCGGGACGAAGACGACGTGGCCGCCCATCACCGGGTTCGGCGCCATCGGCATGAACAGCGTCCGCATCCCCTCTCCCCCGCTGTCCGCGTGGTCGGCGATGGCGGCCGGCGTCTCGCTGGTGACGAACGCGAGCGTGTACGCCTCCGCCGTCGGGAACTCCACGAGGACGACCTCGCGGAAGTTCCCGCCGTCCGACTCCAGCATGGCGTCGCTCATCTGCCGGAACCCCTGGTAGACGGAGCCGACGCCGGGCACCCGCTCGACGGCGTAGTCGACGTACGCGACGGCGCGCTCGCCGTACCGCGAGGACTCGACGGCCGCGCCGATGAGGAGGATCGCGGCCACGAACACGACCGGCGTCGCGATCTCGATCGCGAGTTCGCGGGAGACGGCGCCGACCACCGGCAGCCCGTTCCCCGGCGACACGGCGATGATCGCCGACGAGAAGGCGTCGAGGTAGTCGTACACCGCGTTGAACGCGAACGCGAGGACGGCGAGCGTGATGACGGCCGGAACGATGACGGCGACGCCGGTGAGGAACGCCCGTCGAAGCAGCTCGACCCCCGACGACTCGTCGGTCATTGATCGCGACCACGGACGACCGCGACAAAATCGTTTCCGTCGAGCGTTCGAGCCGCGTCGGCGTTCGGCGGCGGAAACCGAGGTCGGCCCGTCGAGAGGGAGTTAACCGCCCGCAACGGATCTCTCTGTCGGCGCAGCCGCCCGCAACGGTCCCCGCTGGCGGTGGAGTTATATTCCGCCCGCGTGTTAGGTCTCCCCAGTGAGCGTCAACGTCGAGAAGCGGACCGACCCGCCCGGCGAGTCCGACTACGCGACCGCCGCGTGGGAGCTCAAGGAGCAAATTCGGTCCGCCGAGGGCGTCCTGCGACAGCGACGCGGCTTCTTCGTCGACGCGTACCGCCGGTCGACCGCCCACCTGCTCGTCGAGAACGACCGGCTCGTCGCGTTCGCCTCCGTGCGCCGCGACGGCTACATCCTCTTTCTCGCCGTTCACCCCGACCACCGCGGCCGCGGCCACGCGGAGCGGCTGGTCGCCGATATCGCGGAGAACCACCGCTCGGTCACCTGCCACGCCCGGACGACCAACCGCCGGGCGCTCGGGTTCTACGAGCACCTCGGCTTCGAGGTGATCCGCCGCATCGACGACTACTACGAGGACGGCGGCGACGCCTACTACCTCAAGCTCGGCGGCGAGTCGCTCCGCGAGCGGCTCTCGGGATTCGTCGGTCGGTAGCCGACCCGGCTCCCGCGTCGGCGGGAGACCGGGACCGGAACTCGTTTCACAGCCTCCTTCGAAGCCCGCGGCGTGAGCGACCACGACCAGATACAGGCGGTCGCGCGGGCGGCCGCTCTCGCCGGGGGAGCGGAGCTTCGCGCCCGGTATCGAGACGGCGATACCGAGGCCGAGTACGGGGCGCACGACGTGAAGGCGGCGGCCGACGTGGCGGCCGAGTCCCGGATGCTCCCGGTCGTGCGCGGGGCGTTCCCGGACCACGCGGTGTTCGCCGAGGAGGCGGGCGAGTTCGCGGGCGACGGGCCGTACCGGTGGATAATCGACCCCCTCGACGGCACCAACGACTTCGCCGCGGGCCTGCCGACGTTCGCGTCGTCGGTCGCGGTCCTGCGCGACGGGGAGCCGCTCGTCGCGGCCGTCCACCAGCCGGCGACGGGCGAGACGTACGTCGCGCGCGCCGGCGAGGGCGTCCGGTACGACGGCGACCGCGTTGCCGCCGCCGACGCGCGGGGAGCGGGAGGCGCCGAGGGGGACGTCGCGGGCGCCACGGTGGCGGTGATCGTCGGCCGCGACGTGCCTCGCGACGCGACGCTCGCGGCCGAGGCCGACGCCCTCCGAGCGGCGCTCGGTGACCGCGTCAAGCGCGTGCTCGACAGCTGGGCGCCGACGGTTCACTCGGGACTGCTCGCCCGCGGCCGGCTTCAGGGGCTCGTCCAGTTCCACCCGGACGAGGAGGAACAGGCCGTCACCGAGCTGCTCGCGTCCGAGGCGGGCGCCGCGGTCCGGCGCGACGAGGATCTGTACGTCGCCGCGACCGACGAGGCGACGCTCGCTGAACTGTGGTCGACGCTGGAGGACGCGGACCGGTGACCCGGAAGGACGGCGCGGACCGGTGATCCCTGAAATCGACAGCCATTAGCACGCGCCGCGAGGAGACGCGGGCATGACCGACGCCACTCCCGCGTCGCTCGCGGAGCGCGTCCGCGACGGCGAGATCCGCTTCCACGAACTCGAAGACCACGGCGACGCCGACGCGGCGGCCGCGGCGCGCCGGCTGCTCGTCGCGGAGGAGACCGACGCCGACCTCGACCCGCTCGGCGAGTACGCGTTCGACGCCGACGCGGTCCACGGCTCGAACATCGAGAACACGCTCGGCGGCGTCCAGGTCCCCGTCGGCGTCGCCGGCCCGGTGACCGTCGACGGCGGGGCGCGCTCGGGCGAGCGCTACCTGCCGCTCGCGACCACGGAGGGCGCGCTCGTCGCGTCGATCAACCGCGGCTGCTCCGTCGTCGAGGACGCCGGCGGCGCGACCGCGCGGGTGACGAAGAGCGGGATGACCCGCGCGCCCGTGTTCCGGGTCGCGGGCGTCGCCGAGGCCGAGGCGCTCGTCGCCTGGGTCCGGGACAACGAGCCCGCGCTGCGCGAGGCCGCGGAGTCGACGACGAGCCACGGCGAGCTGCTCGACGTGACGCCGTACGTCGTCGGGAACAACGTCTTCTGCCGGTTCCGCTACGACACGAAGGACGCGATGGGGATGAACATGGCCACCATCGCGACGCGGGAGGCCTGCGACGTGGTCGAGGCGGAGACGGACGCCTCGCTCGTCGCGCTCTCGGGGAACCTCTGCTCGGACAAGAAGCCGGCCGCGATCAACGCGGTCGAGGGGCGCGGGCGCTCGGTCGTCGCGGACGCGACGGTCCCCCGCGAGGTCGTCGAGGACCGCCTCCACACGACGCCGGAAGCCATCGCGGAGATCAACACCCGGAAGAACCTCGTCGGCTCCGCGAAGGCGGGCGCGCTCGGCTTCAACGCCCACGTCGCCAACGCGGTCGCCGCGATGTTCCTCGCCACCGGGCAGGACGAGGCGCAGGTCGTCGAGGGGGCGAACGCGATCACGACCGCCGAGACGACCGCCGACGGCGACCTCTACGTCTCCGTCTCGCTGGCGAGCCTCGAAGTGGGGACCGTCGGCGGCGGGACGAAGCTGCCGACGCAGCGGGCGAGCCTGGAGATCCTCGGCGTCGCCGGCGGCGGCGACCCGGCCGGGAGCAACGCCGACGCGCTCGCCGAGTCGATCGCGGTCTGCGCGCTCGCCGGCGAGCTCTCGCTGCTCGCGGCGCTCGGGTCGCGACACCTCTCGTCGGCGCACGAGGAGCTCGGCCGATAGACGGGTCGCGGCTCCGACCCCTGCCGACCCTTCTCAGTCCGACCAGCGCGGGCAGTCCTCGCGGAGCGCCTCGCGTCCCACGTCGGTGATCCGGTAGACGGCCTCGCCGGAGACGCGCTCGACGAGCCCGGCGTCTTCGAGGGCGGTCAGTCGGGACTCCGCGTGGTCGTCGTAGAGCCCCGTGTTCCCGGCGACGAACGCCTGGTAGTCGGCGCCGACGTCGGCGAGGTAGGAGAGCAGTCGCTCGTCTGAGCGCGTGAGCGACGGGCGGTCCGGGTCGAGTGCCTCGCCGTCGCCCGCCGCTGAACTCCCCGCCGAACGGTCGGCCGGTTGTGCGTCTGGTGCGGGCATCTCACACGTGGTGACGTGTACCACGATAAAGGGGACACCGGCGGTTCCCATCCGCTGGGAGTCGCCGTCGATCGGCGGAACGTGTTCGGGATCCAATCGGTCTGCTCCGCGTTGCCCCTCCCGGTTCAGTCGTCGGCGTCGGCGGGGGGCGTCGCGGTCGCGTCGCCGCGGCTTCCCTCGCCGGAGGAGCGCTCGGGGAGCATGGGCGTCCCGTCGGCCCGGGGTCCGAGCCGCGGGCCGTGCGGGCCGTCCTCGGGGTCGATCCGGCGCCGCGTGCGGTAGTCGGTCGAGCGCTCGACGGGCGTCCGACCGATCGCCGCGATCATCTCGACGTAGTCGTCGAACGAGCGGTACTCGCCGTACTCGCCGCCCGCGCGGCTGGTGATCTCCTCCGAGAGGATGGTGCCCATGAAGTCGTCGGCGCCGCAGTTGAGCAGCTTCAGCCCGTGTGCGTCGCCCGACTTCACCCACGAGGCCTGGACGTGGTCGACGTTGTCGAGGAACAGGCGCGCGACCGCGACCACGAGTTCGTCCTCGGCGCGAGAGGGGCCGGAGTCGACGACGCCGCGGCGGTAGAGGGGGGTGTTCTGGTGGATGAAGGAGAGCGGGACGAACTCCGTGATCGCGCCCGTGCGGTCTTGGAGGTCGCGAACTACTTTCAGGTGTTCGGCCCTGTGAGCGACCGTCTCGACGTGGCCGTACATCATCGTCGAGGTGACGTCGAGGCCGGCCGCGGCCGCGCCCTCCATCGCCGCCACCCAGTCGTCGGTGCGGATCTTCCCCGGGCAGATCACGTCGCGGACCTCGTCGACGAGGATCTCGGCGGCGGTGCCGGGCGCGGAGTCGAGCCCCGCGGCCGCCAGCTCGCGGTAGACGGCCTCGTACTCCCAGTCGGTGCCGCGTTTGGCGTGGTACGCCTCCTCCGGGGTCATCGAGTGGAGGTGGACGCCGCCGACCGACATCGCCTCCATCTGCTCGACGTAGGTGCCCGGATCGGTCGTGTACGCCTCCGGCGGCTTGTAGTTCACCTCGCTCGCGGGGTCGTCACGTGCGGCGAGGATCTCGTGGTGCTCCTCGTTCAGCGCGAACGCCGGGTGGAGCCCCGAGACGGAGCAGACCTCGTAAATCCCCATGTCGAGGGCGTCCTCGACGACCTCGCGCGACTCCGCGGGCGACTTGGTGAACCCCGCGTGCTCGACGTCGCTGTCCGCCTCGAACGCGTGGGCGGAGTCCTTGAAGTTACAGAACAGGCAGCCGGTGTTACAGGCCGTGGTGACGTTGTTGTTCAGGTTGGCGACGAAGGTGACCTCGTCCCCGACCTCCTCGGCCCTGCGCCGGTCCGCGGCCTCTAACACCGCCTCCTTGCGGACCGAGTCGATCCCCGCGCGCTCCGTGCCGGTGGCGAGCAGTTCGGTCGCGTCGTCGACCGTCAGCCGGACGCCGTCGCGGGCCTTCGCGAGCGCGTTCTCGAACGACTGGTCGGTCGCGGGCGCCGCGAAGTCGAACTCGTTCGCGCCGCCCCCGCCGTCGCCGTTCCCGCCGCCGTTCGATCCGTCCGCGCCGGAACTCCCCCCCGAACTCATCCCCTAACGCTCCCGGTTCCACCCTGATAAACGGGCGGGTCGCGACACCGATCGAGTCGGACAGACGACGCCGATCGCGAACGTCCGTTTATAAACAGAGCCGAGCGCCGCGACGTTCCCTTATAAATAACTGCGGCGGCGCGCGCCTCCGAGCGGCCGCCACCGGTCCGTTGTGAATGAGTTGGCTCTGTTGAAACCCTATTCTTCAAATATAAATTGGGATGAAAAACCCGGTCGCTGAATGGTGCTTCTCAATCGATAGCGGGAGTGAGTGTCGCAGATCAGTGGCCGCGATGTGGTGTTTAAATAACCACGAGCGACGACGAGGGGTTATAAAAGGGGTGCGGTGGCGCGCCTGCGAGCGGCCGGAGCGAAGCGGAGGCCGCGAGCCAGCCCGCGAGGGACGCGGTGAGCGCTCGGAGAGCGCGAACCGCGAGGCTGGGGAGGCGTGAGGTGCGGTCGCTGTGCGGTGCGGGGTGGGACTCAAAGGGGCAGTCGCGAGGGCGAAGCACGCCGCAGTAAGCACCGCAAGGAGCGAGTGAAACGAGCGACTGAGGAGCGCAGCAAGGCGCGCGAGCCGTCGCGACTGGGGCTTTGGATGTCGCCATCCCAGTAGCGCTGATCATTTATAAACAGCCGACAACAACACCACAACTCTCCTTATAAATGGCCTCACTCACGATATACTACACCTACTCCCGAAGTCGCCCGTCGCTACGTCTGTACTGACCACACCCCGGTCAGAATATATCACTTCCTAAGGATTTCAACAGGGCCAATTAGGTATAAACGAACCGCTGAACCACCCGCGTGACATCACCGAACCGGCACCGCCTCGAAACGGCCGGCTGCCGACCCCGTGGTCGCCTCAGTACTGGTAGTTGATGACCTGCTCGTCCTCTTTGTCCGCGTCCTGAAGCTTGTCGCGGGCCTGCTCGAAGTCCGCCTGCGAGACCTCGGTGCGGCCGTCGCGGATGGCGAACATCCCGGCCTCGGTCGCCAGCGAGGCGATGTCCGCGCCGCTGTACCCGTCGAGGTCGCGGGCGACGACGCCGAGGTCGACGCCGTCGGCGACGTTCATCTCCTCGGTGTGGATCTCCAGGATGCGCTCGCGGCCCTCCGGGCCGGGCTCGGGCACCTCGATGAGGCGGTCGAAGCGGCCGGGGCGGAGGATCGCCTCGTCGAGCATGTCGAAGCGGTTGGTCGCGGCCATGATCCGGACCTCGCCGCGGTCGTCGAAGCCGTCCATCTCGGAGAGCAGCTGCATCATCGTCCGCTGGACCTCGGCGTCGCCCGAGGTCTTCGAGTCCGTCCGCTTCGAGGCGACGGCGTCGATCTCGTCGATGAAGATGACGGCGGGCTCGCGCTCGGCGGCGAGCTCGAACAGGTCGCGGACGAGCCGCGCGCCCTCGCCGATGAACTTCCGGACGAGCTCGGAGCCGGCCATCTTGATGAACGTCGCGTCCGACTCGTTGGCGACCGCCTTCGCGAGCATCGTCTTCCCGGTGCCCGGCGGGCCGTGGAGCAGCACGCCGCTCGGCGGCTCGACGCCGACCGTCTCGAACTGCTCGGGGTTCTCGAGCGGGTCCTCGACGGCCTCGCGGACCTCCCGGATCTGGTCGTCGATGCCGCCGATGTCGGCGTACTCGACGTCGGGCGACTCGGTGACCTCCATCGCCTGCGCCCGGGAGTCGGTCTCGTCGTCGAGCACCTGCTGGACCGCGAAGGAGTCGTTGATCGCGACGCGGTCGCCGGGACGGAGGTCCTCGTCGAGCCGCGACGCGGCCTGCGTGAGCACCTCCTGGTTGTTGCCGTGCTGTTTGATGACGACGCCGTCGTCGGTGATCTCCTCGACGGAGGCGATGTACAGCGAGGAGGTCTTCAGCACCTCGTTCTCGCGTTTCAGCTGCTCGACGTCGTCTTTCAGCTCGCCGCGGCGCCCCTCGGCGTCCGCGAGCCGCGTTTCCAGTTCCTCGTTCACCTGAACGATCCGCCGGTAGTGCTGGCGGATCGCCTCCAGCCGCTCCGCGTCGCTCATCTCGGGGTCGAGCTCCAACCGCGGGCGGTCGGGCAGTGAGGGGCTGTGAGACATTCGTTGTGCGGAGTAGGATACGGGCGTAAATGTGCCTTTGGGTCACGGAGAGAACGTTGGATCGGCCGGACCGTCACGGCCGTCGAGTCACCGAGGCGCGGGTGAACGCTCGTCACACACCCCAGTATTATAATCGATAACCAGAGGTCAACGTTTTAACGCGGGCAAAACGAACGCGTTCGTATGGACGCACGAACGGCGGGCGGACGCGCCGGTCCGGCGCTCGCGAACCGCGAGACCCGGACGGGGAGGCTCCGCCGATGAGCGGAACTCCGGACGCGACCGTCCTCGCGGTCGACGACGAGCCGGACCTCGCGGAACTGTACCGGGTGTACCTCGACCCGGTCTACGACGTGCGGATCGCCACCGGCGGCGAGGAGGCGCTCGACGCGATGGACGACGACGTCGACGTCGTCCTCTTGGACCGCCGGATGCCCGACATGTCGGGCCACGAGGTGCTGAACGCGATCCGCGGCGACGGGTACGACGCCCGCGTGGCGATGCTGACCGCGGTCGAGCCCGACGTCGACATCGTCGACATGCCGTTCGACGACTACAAGACGAAGCCGGTCACCAAGGAGGACCTGCTCACGCTCGTCGAGGTGCTGCTCCACCGCGCCGCGTTCGACGAGCGGAGCCAGGAGTTCTTCGCGCTCGCCTCGAAGAAGGCGGCGCTGGAGGCCGCGGGCACGACCGGCACCGAGGAGTACGAGGAGCTCGTCGAGCGGATGGAGTCCGTGCGGCTCGAGGTCGACGACACGCTCGATCGGCTCTCCGCGCGGGACGCGTTCGTCGAGGTCCCGGGCGAAGTGCCGTAGACGGAACCGTTCCCTCCCTCCGGTTACTCGATTTCCAACTCGCCGTCGGCGCCCTCCTCGCCGCCGTCTTCGTCCCACTCCAGTTCGAACTCGACGCTCAGCTCGCCCGGGCCGTCCGCGGGCCCCTCGCGCTCCGCCTTCACCTCGAAGGTCGGTCGCGCGGGCGGGTCGAGCGTCGTCGACTCCTCGCCTCGTTTGAGCGTGATCGCGTTCCCGGCGTCCAGCGAGTCCGCGACCGTCCGCAGGTACGCGGCGATCTCCTCGCGGCTCCGGCGGCTCTCCGATTTGAACAGAATTTCCTCGGGCATATCCGACGGTACGCTTCGGCGAAACTTAAAGGTCGACGCGGCGGGGTTCGCCGTTCCCCCGATCGTTTTGTGGGACCCGACCGAACTCTCAGTTCGTGTCTCTCCCCGACTCGCTCCGCACGGTCGTCGCCGTCGCCGTGTACTGGACGGCGATCGCGCTCGGCGGGAGCGTGCTCCTCCCCGATCCGACGAGCCCGCTCGTCGTCGTCCCGGTCCTCGGCGGCGGCGCGGTGGTCGCGCACGCGGCCGGGACCGACCGGCTCGTCCCGCTCGGCTACGCGGTGGGAACGATGTGGGTCGCGGTGCTCGCGCTGTCGGTCGGCACCGGCGTCGTCGACGTCGCCGCCGCGCCCGACGAGCGGATCGCGCCCCTCGCCGACTACCCGGGGATCGCGGCGATCGGCACGGTCGGGCTGTTCGGCGTCCTCGTCGTCGCGTACGCGGCGTTCGTCCGGCGAGACGCCGAGCGCGACGCGTCCGAGTGATCTCGGAGGGAATGACCGCTGCCCGCCTCAGAACTCGTCCTCGAAGACGAACGTCCCGTTCCGCTGGACGACCTCGCCGTCGACCTCGATGACGGAGTCCTCGCTCATGTCGACGATCATGTCGACGTGCTCGGCGGACTCGTTGACCTCGTTGTCTCCCCCCACCGTCTCGGGGTACGCGGAGCCGACCGCCATGTGGACGGTGTCGCCCATCTTCTCGTCGAACAGCATGTTGTAGGTGAACCGGTCGATCTGGCGGTTCATCCCGATGCCCAGCTCGCCGAGGCGCCGGGAGCCCTCGTCGGTGTCGAGGATGCCGGAGAGCAGGTCCTCGTTGCGCTCGGCGGAGTGGGAGACGACCTCGCCGTCCTCGAAGCGGAGGCGGACCCCGTCGATCTCGCGGCCGTAGCGGTACAGCGGGAGGTCGAAGTGGACCTCGCCGTCGACGCCGTCTCGGGTGGGCGCCGTGAACACCTCGCCGCCGGGGAGGTTCGCCTCGCCGTAGTCGTTGAGCGTCGAGTTGCCCGACACGTCGAGCGTGAGGTCGGTCTCGTCGCCGGATTTGATGCGGACCTCGTCCGCCTCGTCTAAGATCTCGACCATGTTCGACTGGAACTCGCGCTGTTCGTCCCAGTCCAGCGAGACGGCGTCCCACACGAAGTTCTCGTACGCCTCGGTGCTCATCCCGGCGAGCTGGGCGTGGCTCGCGGTCGGGTACTGGGTGAGACACCACGTCTTCGAGAGCCGCGTGCGCTTGACCTCCTCCATCGCGCGGTTGTAGGCGGCGTTGGTTTCGGGGTCGACGTCGGCGTCCTCGGTGGCGTTCGCGCCGCCGCGCACGATGACGAAGACGTCCGCCTCCTCGTAGAGCGCGCGTCGGTGGCTCGGCTCGGAGAAGTCGTCCGACGAGCGCTTGAACGCGCGCTGGGCGCGCTTCGAGTAGTTGAGGTAGACGGGGTTCGCCCCGCGGTCGCCGCAGACCTCGTGGAGCGCGACGGCGAGGTCCTCGGCCTCCTTGGGCATCTGGATGACCACGTCGTCGCCCGACTCGATGCCGGTGGCGTGGTCGGCGATGATCTCCGCGTGTTCGCGTACGCGTGCGTCCATGAGAGTCGGTTTCGGGGCCGGGGAATTACCGCTTTTCCTTCCGGCGGGCCGGGTGGGGGAGCCCGCGGCGAAAGAGGCTGACACGAGATTCGGCCGCTACTGCGGTGGCGCGTGCCTCCGAGCGCCCATCGGGCGCGAGGAGCACGCGCGAGGGAGTCGACCGGCCGGAGCGAAGCGGAGGCCGGTCGACGAGGCTGGGGAGGCGTGAGGCTGCGGTCCCGC
The DNA here is from genome assembly GCF_003666015.1 of Halorubrum sp. Atlit-26R. Classification (GTDB taxonomy): domain Archaea; phylum Halobacteriota; class Halobacteria; order Halobacteriales; family Haloferacaceae; genus Halorubrum. The sequence continues at coordinate 32,307 of NZ_QPLT01000003.1, read as the reverse complement.
GAGCGACCGTAGGGAGCGAGCGGGAGCACGGAAGTCGCAGCCCGCGCAGCGAACGTAGTGAGCGAGCAGGACCGTCTTCCGGTGGTGCTGTGCGGTGCGGGGTGGGACTCAAAGGGGCAGCCGGGAGGCGGGCGCAGGCGACGCAAGCACCGCAGGAGCGAGTGAAACGAGCGACGAGGAGCACAGCGAGCGAGCGCCCGCCTCCCGGCTGGGGCTTTGGAGGTGTTCGCCGCCAATCAATCGGAGTCAATTTATAAGCGAGCGGCTGGGGCTTTGGCGGTGCCCGTCGTCGATCTATTGGTAGTTATTTATAAACAGAAGGCCGGAGATCTGGCTGTCCCCGACGTCGGTCCGCCGGCAACGATTTACAACCCGTACTGTTCGCGCGTCACGTCGTCGAGCCCGGTCTCCGCCAGCACGTCAGACGGGACCAGCATGTCCAACTGGACGACGCCCGGGAGGCGCCCGATCTGGACGCCGCCGGTGAACGTACACCGGCCGCGGACCTCGCCCTCGCTCATGCCGAGCAGGGTGCCGGCGCGGTCGAAGGCGTTCTGGGTCGCGTCGTTGACCGTCGCGCCGGAGCCGATCACCTGGATCGGGGCGGCGTCGGTGTCGACGTCGACGCCGTGCTCCTCCCCGAGCCCCTCGCCCGCCGCGACCTCGTCGTCGCTGTAGGGCGCGCTGATAAAGGGGAGGTCCTCCTCGTTCGGGAGGAGGACGGGCCCGTCGAGGTCGACGTCCTCGATCACCTCCACGTCCATCGTGACCGTGCCGCTCACGTCGGTGGTGTGCAAGGAGAGCTCGCCGTCGCCCTGGTTCGCGTGGAGGTCGCCGACGTAGATCCCGCCGCCGTCGACGACGACCGGGCAGATCAGCGTCGCGCCCGCGCGGACCTCGGGCACGTCCATGTGGCCGTCGGTGCGCAGGTCGAGGTCCTCCTCCGTCTCGACGCCGTAGTCGTGGTCGGCGCCGATGAGGTTCTGTCCGAAGTCGCCCGCGTTGTGCGAGTCGGGCATGGTGACCGGCGGCGTGGTGCCGATGTTCCCGATGAAGGGTCGGAGGCGACCGAGCGTGCCGGGCATCCCGTCGGGCTCGTACAGCAGGATCGGGTGTTGCCGGGCGTTCTCGGGGATGTCCATCACCTCGTCGGCGTCGAGCGCGAGCTCGTGGGCGCCGTCCTTATCGAGCGTGATCCCGACCGCGTTCTCGTGGTCGAACGCGACGGTGTAGCCGTACTCGAAGCCGAACGAGGAGGCGTTGGCGCCGCACTCGGCGCAGCGGATCGCGTCCTCGCCGGTGCCCTCGACGACCGAGTCCGGCCACGCCGTGCCGCACTCCGGACAGCGGTGGTCGACGAAGGGGTCGTCGCCGAACGCGCCCTCGCGCTCCGCCATCGACCCGGTGCTGGTCGCCATGCTCGTCACCTCCACGTCGCGGATGTGGATCGCGACGGCGTCGCCGACCTCCGCGCCCTCGACGCGGATCGGCCGCGTCACCTCGTGGCCGCCGCGGAACGAGGGGGTCACCATCGGCCCCCAACAGCCCGGCGGCGTGTACGTCTTCACCGTCCCGCCGTCCGCGACCGTGCCGGCCCACTCCTGGTCGGGTCCGACGAGGCCGAGCGTGTACTGGTCGACGTAGAGCTCCTCCTGAACGCCTTGCTGTGACATACCGTATCAGGCTACGGCGCTGACCGAAATAACCCTACTGCTCGCGGAGGGGGGCCGGGGGAAGTTGCCGCCGTTGCGGCCGCGAGACCGAGTCGGTCCGGCGCCCCGCGCGACCCGGCGGCCCGCGCCGCTTACCACGCGACCCGTCGGCCGAGCACGAAGACGACGAGCGCGACGAGGAGCGCGCCGAGGAACGCCTCGAGGCCGGCGAGCGCGCGGGCGGTCGACCCGACCGGCTGGATGTCCCCGTAGCCGAGCGTGGTGAACGTCACCATGCTGAAGTACATGTTCTTCCCGAGGACGACCGCGCCCTCCGGCGAGAAGAGGTTCGTGAGTCCGTCGATCCCCTGGGTCGTGAGCCCGCTGCTGCCGGTCGTACCCCGCGTCGTCGTGGTGTACAACACGCCCCAGATGAACACCGTCACCGCGGAGACGTACACGACCCGCCAGAGCCGCTCTCCGTACCCGCACGTCTGGTGGAGCACCTTGTTCCCGATCCACTTGCCGAGCGCCTTCGTGCGGTTGACCGGCGACACCGCCTCCTCGCGGGTGAAGGCGGCGCGCCAGTTCTTCCGCCGGCGGTACACCATCTCCTTGATGAAGAACTCGGCCGCCGCCTTGCGGTCGCCGAAGTCGCTCGCGCAGTTCTTCGCCTTCAGGTACGTGTTCTCCAGCCTGGCGGGCGTGAACTCCCTTTCGATCTCCGTCCGGTCGGCCGCCTCCGTGGCGGCGAAGGTGTGGATCTCCCAGTTGTTGCGCGCGAGGTACGTCTTGTGGGCGGTGAAGTCGAAGCCGTGGAAGTCGGTGTTACAGAACCGGAAGTGGTTGAACAGGCCGTGCGTACAGTGCTCGTCGTCGAGCGTGACCTCCCGGACCTCCGCGTGCGTACAGTCGTAGAAGGCGTCGCCCTGCTCCGGTTGGCCGAGCGTCCCGCCGCGGACGACCGCGTCGCTCAGGTCGACGAGGGTCTCGGACTCGGCGGGCCGCGGGCGGAAGGCGACCGAGTGTTCGAACTCCGCCTCGGTGAACGCGGCGTCGCGGGCGAACGTCGTGTGCGTGAAGTTCGCGTAGAGGAACGACGCCTTGTCGAAGTCCGCCTTCCCTCGGAACGTCGCCGCCTCGAAGCTGGCGTCGTCGTTGTGCATGTTCGCGCTCCCCTCGAACTCCGCCGACCGGAACGTCGCGTCGCCGCCGAACTCGGCGTCGGCGAACGTGCTGTCCTTCTCGAAGCGGAGCTCGTCGAAGTGCGCCTCGCCGCCGAAGCGGCAGCTGGAGAAGTCCGACTCCTCGAGGAACCGGGAGCGCGAGAAGACGGCCGAAGCGCCGAACTCAGCGTTCCGGAAGGTGCCGTCGTCCTCGAAGACGGTGCGCTCGAACAGCGCCGTCCCCCCGAACTCCGCGCCGGAGAAGTCCGCGACGCGGAACTCGGCGAGCTTGAAGTCGGCGCTGTCCGCGAACGTCGCGGCCTCGAAGTTGGCGTCGGTGACCGTGTGGGCGCCCCCCTGGAACTCGACGCCGCGGAACGTCGCTCCCTCCTCGAACGCCGACTCGGCGAAGCTCGCGTCGCTCTCGAACCGCGCCTCGTCGGCGGTGACGCCGGACTCGAACGCGATGCCGTCGAACGAGACCGGCTCGGTGAAGCGGGTGAACGACAGGTCGACCGACTCCGCACAGACCGCGTCTTCGAAGCGAGCGCGGCCGAACAGCGACTCCCGGAACGACACCGGTCCCCGAAAGCGCGCGTCGTCGAAGCCGGTCTGGCCGAACTCGATCTCGCGGAAGTCGGCCTCGCCGTCGAAGACGGCGCGCGAGAACGCGGCGTCGTCGTCCTCGTGGTAGTCGCCGACGAACTCGACGCCGAGGAACGAGGCGGCGTCGCGGAACGCCGCGTCCTCGAACGTCGCGTCGTCGTCGAACCGCGCCTCGGCGAACGTCGCCTCGCCGCGGAACGCCGCGTCGCGGAAGTCGCCCTCGCCGGCGAAGTGGGTCGCCTCGAAGTTCGCGGGCCGCTCGAACGCCGCGCCCTCGAAGTTGGCGTACTCGAACTCCGCGCAGTAGAAGTCGGCCTCGTCGGCGAAGGCGGCGTCGGCGAACGTCACGTCGTCGTCGCGGACGTTGTCGCCGCCGTCGAACTCCGCGCCGCGGAAGCTGGCCGCGCCGGCGAACGTCGCCCGCTCGAAGGCGGCGTCGTCGTCGAACCGACACTCGTCGAAACTCGCTCGGTCGTCGAAGGTCGCGTCGGAGAACGCGAGGTCGTCGTCGAAGCGCGACTCGTCGAAGACGGCCGCCCCGCCGAACGCGGCGCCGGAGAAGTCGCTGTAGCCGAACCGGGCGCTGAGGAAGTCGACCTCGCCGCCGAACACCGCGTCCGCGAACGAGAGGTCGTCGTCGTCGACGTTGTCGCCCCCCTCGAACTCCGCGCCGCGGAACGTCGCCTCCCCGTCGACCGCGACGCCCGCGAAGCTCGCGTCGCTTTCGAACCGCGCCTCGTCACAGGAGAGCGACGCCAGCGTCGCGTCCTCGAAGCCGGCCTCCTCGGTGAAACGCGCCTCGTCGAAGACGAGGTCGGCGGCCGCCGTCAGCCGCGCGAAGTCGGCGAAGCCGACGACCGCGCGCCGGAACGTCGCATCCGCCTCGAACGTCGCGTCCGCGAACGAGAGGTCGTCGTCTTCGAGGTTGTCCCGGCCGCGGAACTCCGCGCCCGCGAACGTCGCCGGGGCCTCGAACGTCGCACCCGCGAACGCGGTGTCGCCGTCGAACCGGGCCTCCGCGAAGTCGGCGCGGTCGCCGAACGCCGCCCGCTCGAAGGCGGCGTCCCGGTCGAAGGCTGCGGACGCGAACGTCGCGCCCCGCTCGAACGTCGCGTCCGCGAACTCGGCGTCGCCGCCGAACGTCGCCCGGTCGAACGCCGCGTCGTCGCGGAACTCGCAGCCGACGAAGTCCGCGTACCGGAAGGCGGCCTCCGTGAACGAGACCGGGGCGTCGAAGCGGACGTCCTCGAAGCACGCGTCGTCGTCCAAGAGGTTCGCGTCGCCGCGGAACTCGGCGCCGTCGAACTCCGCCGAATCGCGGAACCGCGCCCCGCGCAGCGTGGTGTCGCCGTTGAACCGCGCCTCCCGGGCGTCGACCGGCCCCTCGAACGTGGCGCCGGCGAGGTCGACGTCGCCCTCGAAGACGGCGCCGGTGAGGGCCGTCTCGCCGCGGACGACGGCGCCGGAGAGATCGACCGGCGCGTCGAACTCCGACTCCGTCCAGTCGATCGCCCCGATCTCCGCGCCCGAGAGGTCGATCCGCCCCTCGAACTCCGACTCGGCGAGGTCGAGGGTGCCGGTCACCGTCGCACCCCTGAGATCGAGGGGATGTTTGTCGGCGGCCTCGACGATCTCGTGGCGGATCGAGAGGTCGTCGAGAGTGGCGCCGAGCAGGCGTTTCGCGTCCTTCCCGCGTTCGCCGGCGACCGTACGGAGGCGCTCGGCGACCGCGTCGGCGTCGACGCCGAGGTCGTCCCGGGCGTCGCCCGACAGGTGGAACACGCAGCGGTCGGCCTCCGGGTGCGCGTCGTGCGGGCAGCGCCACTCCCCGTCTATTTCCGCGGCGGCGTCCGCCGCCGCGCCGGCTTCCTCGGGGTCGAATCGGAACGTACACCGGCTCGTCATCGGTATGTTGACACGTCATCGTGACGACAGTGACTTTAATTTTGGTACTCGGCCGCACGTTTGCCGGCAGGCGCTTCGTGAGGTCCGTTGCGGCGGCGTCCGATCTCGCGGTCGGCGCGGGTTGGGACCCGCCGCGGCGGTGAGCAGCCCTTTTTACTGCGGTCGCGCCAACTACGCCGCGTATGCAGACCCACGTCGTGCCCGTCGGGTTCGACTACGACCGGATGATCGCCCCGCTCATCCGGGACCAGTTCGACGTCGACCGGGTGATCCTGTTGGAGGGAACGGTCGGCAGCGAGGCCAACGTCGAGTACTCGCGAAACATCGCGCGCAAGCTGGAGCAGGACTTCACGAACCTGCTCGGCGCGGAGACGGTCCGCGAGCGGTTGGACGACGTGTACGACTACGACGCCGCCTTCGAGCGCGCCTTCGACCTGATCAACGCGGAGTTGGACCGGGACGACGGAGTCGCCGATACGGACGAGCGCGAGGTGTGGGTGAACCTCTGTTCGATGCCCCGGCCCGTCTCCTTCGCGTTCGCGACCGCGGCCCACTCGATCATGGTGGAGCGGCAGGCGGACCGCGACCGCATCCACACCTACTACACGGCCCCCGAGAAGTACTTGGAGACAGAGCTCGCGGAGGAGCTGCGCGCGACGCGCGACCTCCTGCGCGACCTCGACGAGGGGAGCGACACCGACGCACCGGACGAAGCGGTCACCGACGCCGGCGTCGACCCCGACCGCGTCGCCGACCGGCTGGCGAGCACCACGGACCTGCTCGCGGAGTTCGACGAGCGCGGCACCACCATCGGCGCGAAGAAAATCGGCGACAGCCACGTGATCGAGCTCCCGGTCGCCTCCTTCCAGAACGTCAAGCCGTTCGAGGAGCTCGTCCTCTTCACGCTCGGCGAACACGGCGAGTTCGAGTCCGTCTCGGAGCTGGCCGAGACGCTCGCGGCCGAGCTCAACGAGGAGTACACGGACTCGTTCCGCTCGAAGGTAATCTATAACGTCGACCGGCTCGGGCCCGGCGGCAAGGGGTATATCGAGCGCGAGGAGCACGGGAAGTCCCACCGGACGAGCCTCTCGCGGACCGGCCAGTTGTGGGTCCGCGCGCACGCCGACGAGGACCGAGACTACCGAGATCTGGCGTGAGTCGACTGGGGCGAATCGGTCGTTTACTTATAAGTGGGTACTGGCGGATCGGCTACGGACACCGCCAAATCCCCAGTCGCTCGCTTATAAATAGGCGATGACGGATCGACGGTAAACGCCGCCAAAGCCCCCAGCCGATCGTTTATAAATGGCTGATGGCGACTCACCGGCGGACACCGTCCTCGCGGCTGCCCCTTTGCGTCCCGCCCCGCCCCGCACGGCGACCGCACCTCACGCCTCCCCAGCCTCGCGGCTCCCTCGCTTCGCTTCGGTCGCCGCGTCCAGCGAGGGACCGAAGGTGCCTCTGGCAGCGAGGGACACGGTCCCTCGGGCAACCGGGCTTCGCCCGGTGACAGCCGGCGCTACGCGCCGGCGACAGGGCGAGAGCGAAGCTCTCGCTTGAAACCGGACGTAGTCCGGTGACAGCGAGGCGCGACGCGCCTCTGGCAGTCGGGCGAAGCCCCACGACCTCGCGCGTGCGATTCGCGCCCTCCGGGCGCTCATCGGCACGCGCCACCGCATTTTTAAGTGTAGTTTATAATATCCGCGCCGGCGGTCGGGTTCGTAACCTCTTACCGCGCTCGCCGCCGATCCCGCGTCGATGAACACCATCCACGTCGCCGGCGGCGTCGGGGTCGCCGACACGGCGATGGCCTCCTACGACGCCGCGCTCGCGGACGCGAACCTCCACAACTACAACCTCGTCGCGGTCTCCTCCGTCGTCCCCGCGGCGGCGACCGTCGAGGCGGTGTCGGAGATCCCGGACTTGGGCCCCGCCGGCAACCGGCTCACCGTCGTCGAGGCGCGCCGGACGATCGGGCCGGGCGACGAGGTCGACTTCCGCGAGGGCGGGCGCTCGGGCGCCGAGGGCGCCGAGTCGAAGCGCGCGCCCCGCCGCCACCCCGACGCGGTCGCCGGACTGGGCTGGGCGACCGGCCCGGGTCCGGGCCTCTTCTACGAGGTGACAGGCGAGGACCCCGACGACGTCCGCGAGCGGATCGAGGCGGGGCTCGACGCCGGAAGCGACCTCCGCGACTGGGAGCTCCCGGACCGCGAGACGCGCGTCGAGAGGGTCGCCGCCGAGCCGGACCGGTACGCGACAGCGGTCGTGATCGCCGCGTACGGGGAGTCCGAGCCGATCCTGTAACGGGGCCGGACGGCCCGGCGACGCCCCGGACCCGCAGTCGCCGCCGCCGACGCCTTTTTGACTCGGCTCCGCGTACGAGACGTAGCTTCGAATGAACGGCAACAACCCGTACGCCGGGGCACCGGGTGTGACGGACGCGGGCTCGCCCGCCGCCGTCGACCTCTCTCCGGATCAGGAAAAACAGCTCCGGCGCGCGGTCGCCGGAATCGTATCGCGCACGGAATCGTATCTCCCCGACAGCTACGCCGTCGGCTCCGAGCTCTCCGTCGGCGCCGATGGCCCGCAGGCGACCGTCGCGGTGAACCCCCCGGCCGGCCACCCCGTCTCGGCCGGCTTCACCCCCGACCCGGAGGACTTGGACGCCGGCATCGCCGAGTCCGACACCGACGAGGTCGCCCGCGGCCTCGCCGCCAGCGCGGCGGTCCAGGTGATGGACGCCGTCGGCGACATCACGCCGACCGCGAAGTAGTTACCCCGCTCGTTCCGACCGGTCCGCGCTGTTCTCGCCGCTCTCCCCGCTCTCGTCAGAGCCCCGACGCTCGTCGAGCGGGTACACTCGAAGGTCGCCCTCCCCCGGCGGCTTCAGCGCGCCGGTGACGCGGCCGTACATGCCGAAGATGTCGTCGTATCCGTTCTCGCTCGCGAGGATCGGGACCACGCCCGGCTCGTCGACGCGGTGGGTGTACACGTCGTCCTCGGCGAACACCGCGCCCTCCGGTATCGCCTCGAAGTTCGCGAAGTGGACGTGCGGCTCGCCGCCGCCCTTCGGCACCTCCTCGCTGCCCTTCACAACGGTCGTCTCCGAGAACGTCGGCGGCTCGTCCGCCAGCGCGCCGTGGACCCGAAGGAAGGCGAGACACGCCTCGTAGCCGAACTCGACCGCCTCCTCGCTCCCCTGTCGGCCGACCTCGATCGAGACGGTGTGCGGGATCGTGGAGTCGAGCGTGGTCGACCGCAGCCCGCTCGCGTCGACGACGTGGTCGACGGGGAGCCCGGTGACGGTGCGGCGGACCGACGCCGTGAGGTCGCTGAAGATGGCGAACGGCGGCGGCGCGCTGTGGGAGGTGTGGAGCGCGAGCACGGCGTCGAACCCCTCCAGCGCGGCGGCGAGCCGCGGCGCGAGCGCCCGCTCGTACTCCTCGCTGTCGGCGTCGCCCGGGAACGCCCGGTTCAGGTCCGCGTCGGTGTAGCGCGTCTCGGCCTCGATCGCCGGCTCGTTGGCGAGGATGAGCCGGACGAGCCCCTCGGAGCCCGCTCCGCCGTCGATCCCGCCACCGTCGGACGGGTCGAGCGAGGGGAGTTCCGCCGCGAGCCGTTCCACGATCCGCACGCCGGCGGGCTCGTCGCCGTGGATCCCGCCGACGATCGCGACGCGAGTTGATCCCGCCGACTCGCGGTCGATCGTTTGCATACCGTCAGTACGTCGCCGTCCGCTCATAAATCGTCGCGATCCGCCGGCGAGAGATTTACCGCTCGACCCGCTCCGCGAGCGCGGCCCGATACCGCCGCGCCAGCCGCCGCGCGACGAAGCGATCGCGCGGGTCCACGCCGAGGAGCCGGAGCGAGGCCGCGTACGCCGCGAGCCCCACCGCGCTCCCCGCGAGGACGGCCGGGAGGCCGGTCAGGAGCGCCCGAACGCCGTACATCGCGGCGGCGGCGGCGCCCCCCGCCGCGAGCGGGGTGAGGAAGCTCCGGTCGAACGGCCACAGCCCCTCGAAGCGCCGGAGGAGGACGACCTGGATCCCGTTCTGGACCGCGATCGCGAGCGACGTGCCGAGCGCGGCGCCGACGAGCCCGTACCGGACGACGAACGCGTACGTCAGCCCGACGTTGAGGACCGCGAGCAGCCAGTCGAGCGCCATCCGCGCGTACTGGTGGTCGGTCATCATCAGGAGCCAGCCGGTCGCCCCGACCGCGCTTCCGACGAAGACGCCGCCGAGGTAGACGACGAGGGGGAGGTAGCCGTCGACGTACGCCGCGCCGAACAGTCCCAGTATCTCGCGGCCGTACACCGCCAGCACGGCGAGGATCGGGACGACCGCGGTGACGATCTGTCGCGTGACGGAGCCGTACACCGCGTTGAGCGTGGCCGTCCGGTCGTTCGCGTACAGCTCCGAGGCGACCGGCGGGAGCAGTTGGTTGAAAGAGAGGAGCGGGATCCACGCGACCGCGATCACCACGAGGACGACGTTGTACACGCCGGCCGCGGTCGCCGTCAGCAGCGCGCCGACGAGCAGCACGTCGACGCGGTTCTGGAACACCTTCCCGAGGCTGCTCATCGCGACGGGCGCGGCGTGGTCGTAGAAGCGGCGCGCCTCCGCGCGGGCGCCCCGGAGCGTCGGCCGAACGCCGGTGACGGACGCGGAGAGGGGGACCGCGGCCGCCGCGAGGACCCCGGTCGCGGCGACGATCGCGCCGGCGACGCCGACGACGGAGTAGCCGAGCGCCAGCGCGCCGAGCGCGCCGACGAGCCTGACGCCCGGGCGCAACAGCTTGTTGAACAGGATCTCGCCGCGGGCCGACCCGACCGCGCGGAAGAGCGCGGACGCGACCATCACGACGCCGAGGAGGCCGACGAGTCCGCCGAACGCGCGCATCGTTCCCGCGAACGCCGGCTCCGTGACGGTGCGGGCGTTTATCACCGGCGCCGCGAGCCAGACGCCGGCCGCGATCGCGAGCCCGAACCCGAGCGTCGTCGCGTACGCGAGGCCGGCGACCGCGCCCTGTCGGTCCGGGTCCGCCCCGTACTCCGGGAGGTACCGCTGGATCGCTGGGACGCTGCCGAACGTCACGAGTCTGGACAGCAGCTGGGCGATCCGCCACGCCAGCGCGTACACGCCGTAGGCGGTCGGGCCGAGCCCGCGGGTCAGCGCGAACTCGGTCGCCGCGATCAGCGCGCGCTGGCCGGCGACACCGCCCGAGGTGAGCACCGCGCCGTGCGCGATCGTCTCCAGCGCGTCGCGCTCGTCGTCCGGGATCGCGTCGCCCGCGTCGCCCTCGCCGCCGGGTCGGGCGTCGCCCTCGCCGTCGCAGCGCTCGCCGCCCTCGCGGCTCTCGGCGTCCGAATCGCCCGCCTCCTCGTCGCGTTCGTGCTCCACGGTCGTCTCCGTCGGTCGGTCGGGGTCCCGCGGAAAAAGCGACCCGCTTCGCGGCCGCCCTAAATGAATATAATCATCGTTCACGATGGATTTATCACCCTCATCCCGCCCACTCTCCCCATGGACGGAGGAGGACTCGCCGGCGACGGCGGCCCGGACGAATCGCGCGAAAGCGGCTCCGGCGACCGAGCGCGGCGGGTAGCGTCGGACGGCGGGGTCGCCGCGGAGGGGACGCGGACCGCGCCGGAGGGATCCGCGCGCGGCGGGTCGACGGCGACCGGGGCTTCCGAGCCTGACCCGGAGAGGTCGGCCGTCTCCGCCGCCGCGCTGGGCCACGACCGGCCGGACGTCGAGGCGTACCGGTCGCTCGCGGCCGACCTGCGCGACGCGGTCGCGGGCGGCGTCGAGTTCGACGAGTACGCGCAGGTGCTGTACGCGACGGACGGGAGCGTCTATCAGGCCCGGCCGGCGGGCGTGGTGTACCCTCACGGGGTCGACGACGTGCGGGCGGCGATGCGGGTCGCGGCCGACCACGGGGTTCCCGTGTTGCCGCGCGGCGCGGGGTCGTCGCTCGCGGGACAGACCGTCGGGCCCGGCTGCGTCGTCCTCGACTGCTCGCGCCACATGGACTCGATCCTCTCGGTCGACCCCGACGCGCGCCGCGCGACGGTCCAGCCCGGCGTCGTCCAGGACGACCTCGACGACCGGCTCGCCGAAGACGGCCTGAAGTTCGCGCCCGACCCCGCCTCCTCGGCGCGCGCGACCGTCGGCGGCGGCATCGGTAACAACTCCACCGGCGCCCACTCCGTGCGGTACGGGATCACCGACGCCTACACCGAGGAACTGCGGGTGGTGCTGGCGGACGGCTCGCTCATCCACACCCGCGAGGTCGTCCTCGACTCCCCCGAGTACGAGGCGATCGTCGCGGGCGAGGAGGCCGGCGAGCGCGAGGCCGCGCTGTACGAGACGGTCCGCGCGCTCGTCGAGGAGAACGAAGACGAGATCGAAGAGCGCTACCCGACGCTCAAGCGGTCGGTCTCGGGGTACAACCTCCACAAGGCGATCTACGAGAACGACGACGGCGAGCGGGTCATCAACCTCTCGAAGCTGTTCGTCGGCGCCGAGGGGACCCTCGGCGTCGTCGTCGAGGCCGCCCTCTCGCTCGTCACCCGCCCCGAGGAGACCGCGCTGGCGCTGTACGCCTTCGACTCGCTCGACGCCGCGATGCGGGCGGTCCCCGAGGCGCTGGAGCTCCCGGTGAGCGCGGTCGAACTGATGGACGACGCGGTCGTGGAGCTGGCCGCGGGGTCGCCGGAGTACGCCGAGTACGCGGAGCCGATCCCCGACCGGGCCGCGGCCGCGCTCATGCTGGAGTGGGACTCGGAGTTAGTCGACGAGTTCGAGGCGGCGGTCGCCGACGCGAACGACCAGTTCCTCGGAGACGGCGACCGCGACGCGTTCGACGTCATCGAGGCGTACGACGAGGGGACCCAGGAGGACCTCTGGAACCTCCGGAAGGCGGCGATCCCCCTTCTGATGAGCATGGACGGCGACGCGAAGCCGTACCCGTTCATCGAGGACGCGTCGGTGCCGCCCGGCGAGCTCGCCGACTACGTCGCCGCCTTCGAGGAGGTCCTCGACGACCACGGCACCTCGGCCGCGTACTTCGCGCACGCCGGCGTCGGGACGCTCCACATCCGGCCGATCCTCTCGCTGAAGGAGTCCGAGGGCGTCGAGACGATGCACGACATCGCAGACGACGTCACCGACCTCGTCCTGGAGCACCACGGCGCCTTCTCCGGCGAGCACGGCGACGGGCTCGCGCGCACCGAGTTCAACCCGAAGATGTACGGCGAGGAGCTCTGGACGGCGTTCCAGGAGCTGAAGTCCGCGTTCGACCCCGAGTGGCGCATGAATCCCGGGAAGGTCGTCTACGTCGACGGCGAGACCGCCGCCGAGCGGGGGTACCCAGACAGCGCCGCCGACACGGACATGCGCGAGAACCTCCGGTACGGGCCGACGTACCGGTCGGTCGAGCCGCAGACGGCGCTGGACTTCGCCGACGAGGGCGGATTCTCGGAGCTCGTCGAGCTGTGTAACGGCTGCGGCACCTGCCGCGAGACCGACTCCGGGACGATGTGCCCGACCTACCGCGCCTCCGGCGAGGAGATCCAGACGACCCGCGGGCGGGCGAACATGCTCCGGGCCGCGATTAGCGGCGAGCTCGACGACGAGGAGATCCACTCCGAGCGGTTCCAGGCCGAGGTGCTCGACCTCTGCGTCGGCTGTAAGGGGTGTCAGAGCGACTGTCCGACCGGGGTCGACCTCGCGAAGCTGAAGGCCGAGGTGAAACACGAGCACCACGAGCGGGAGGGGGCGGGGTTACGCGAGCGGCTCTTCCGCGACATCGACCGGCTCTCGGCGCTCGGGAGCAGGCTCGCGCCGCTGTCGAACGCGGCGGCGAAGGTCCCGGGGGCCCGGACGGCGATGGACGCGGTCGCCGGGATCGCGCCGGAGCGCGCGCTGCCGACGTTCCGGTCGACGAGCTTCGAGGAGTGGTTCGCGGCCCGCGGCGGCCCGGCGGTCGACCCGAGCGACGCGGTCGACACGGTCGCGCTGTTCCCCGATACGTACACCGACTACAGCTACCCGGCGGCCGGGAAGGCGGCGGTGCGCGTGCTGGAGGCCGCCGACGTCCGCGTCGAGGTCCCCGACGACCTCGCCCCCTCCGGCCGCGCCGCCTTCTCGACCGGGTTCCTCGACGCGGCCCGGGAGCGCGCGGCCGACAACGTCGCGGCGCTCGCGCCCCGCGTCCGCGACGGGCAGTCGATACTCTTCGTCGAACCCTCGGACGCGGTGATGTTCCAGGACGAGTACGTAGACCTCCTCGACGGCGAGGACGTCGAGGCCGTCTCGGCGGCCGCGGCGGGCGTCTGCGAGTACCTCGACGCCCGTCGGGCCGACGAGCGGCTGTCGTTCGACGCGCCCGCGGAGACGCTCACCTACCACGGGCACTGTAACCAGAAGGCGACTAACAAGGACCACCACGCGGTCGGCGTCCTCCGACGAGCCGGCTACGGCGTCGACCCGCTCGACTCCTCCTGTTGCGGCATGGCGGGCTCGTTCGGCTACGAGAGCGAGCACTACGACCTCTCGAAGGCGATCGGGCGGATCCTCTTCGGGCAGGTCGACGACAGCGACGGCGACGCGGTGACGGCGCCAGGCGCCTCCTGCCGCTCGCAGCTCGGCGACCGCGAGGGGGCCGAGACGCCGCCGCACCCGGTCGAGAAGCTGGCGGCGGCGCTCGACGAGTGAGGGCGGCGGCGAGCGTCTCGGTGCCGCGCCGTCTCGCTCCCGTCCCGCGCGCGCCGTCCGCTCCCTCACCAGCGCTGGTGGACGTGTTCGCGGACGTGGGCGTCGTACACGTCGCTCGCGGCGTCGCGCTCGGCGTCGGAGAGCGGGGGCGCCTCGCTCGCGGCCGCGTTCGCTCGGACGTGCTCGGGCGTGGTCGAGCCCGGGATCACCGTCGAGACGGCGTCGTGGTCGAGGATCCATCGGAGCGCGAACTCGGGCAGCGGGCGGTCGTCCGGCAGGCGCTCGTCGAGGGCGTCGACCGCGTCGAGCCCGGCCTCGAACGGGACGCCCGCGAACGTCTCGCCCACGTCGAAGGCGTCGCCCTCGCGGTTGTAGTTGCGGTGGTCGTCCTCGGGGAACTCGTCGTCGCGCGAGAGCGCGCCGGTGAGGAGGCCGGAGGCGAGCGGGACGCGGCAGATCACGCCCACGTCGCGCGCGGCGGCCTCGTCGAGGAACAGTTCCGCGGGCCGCTGCCGGAAGGGGTTGAAGATGATCTGGACCGTCTCGACGCCGGGGTACTCGATCGCCTTCAGTCCCTCCTCGACGCGTTCGACGCTCACCCCGTAGCTCGCGATCCGGCCCTCGTCTTCGAGCGTTTCGAGCGCGTCGAACGCCTCCGGCCGGTAGTACACGTCCGTCGGCGGGCAGTGGAGCTGGACCAGATCGAGCGTCTCCATCCCCAGGTTCTCCCGCGAGCGGTCGACGAAGCGCCGGAGGTTCGCCTCGTTGTAGCCGTCCGCCTCGTGGGGGTCGAGTCGGCGCCCGGCCTTCGTCGCGACGGTCACGTCGCCGCTCTCGATCTCGTCCGCGAGGGTCTCCCCGACGATCCGCTCCGACCGGCCGTCGCCGTACACGTCGGCGGTGTCGAAGAAGTCGACTCCGGCGTCGCGGGCGGCCTCGACCGCCGCGACGGCCTCGTCCTCCGTGACCTCGCCCCAGTCGCCGCCGATCTGCCAGGCGCCGTAGCCGACCTCGCTGACCTCGCCGACCTCGCCGAGTTCGCGGTGGTTCATATCGGCCGGACGTTACCCGGGCGAACGCAAGGGCGTTCCGGAGGCGGCGTCGCGTGATGAGCGGACTCCCACCGGACGACGCTTATAAACAACCGCGGTGGCGCGTGCCTGCGAGCGGCCGCCCTCGGCGGCCGCGAGTCAGCACGCGCGAGGGAGTCGGTCGCCGAGCGAAGCGACGGCGACCGACGAGGCTGGGGAGGTGTGAGGCGCGGTTGCTGTGCTGGGCGGGGCGGGACTCAAAGGGGCAGTCGCGAGGGCGGCGCAGGCGACGTAAGCACGAACGAGGGAGCGATAGCGACCGAGTGAGGCGCGCAGCGAGCGTGCGCCGCCCTCGCGACTGGGGCTTTGGCGGTGTTGGCCGGCGATCAGCTAGCAACCACTTATAAAGGAGCGACTGAGACTTTGGAATCGTCTGCCGTCGATCCGCCGATAACTACTTATAAAACGTCGGCGAGCGCGTCCATCGTCTGCTCGACGCGCTCGACCCGCGCGCTGTGGCCCATGTGGCCGACCCGAAGCACGTCCTCGGCACCCTCTCCGAGCCCGGTCGCGAGAATAATATCGTGCTCCTCGCGCAGCCGCTTTTGAAGCCCCTCCGCCCGCCCCGGCACCTCGAAGGCGGTCACCGTCGGCGAACTGCGCTCCGCGTCCGGAAGCGTCTCCAGCCCCAGCTCGGCGCCGCGCTCGCGACACCGCGCCGCGGCCGCCGCGTGGCGCTCTCGGACGGCGTCGAGGCCCTCGTCGAGCAACAGGCCGAGCGCCGCGTCGAGCGCGACGACCTCGGTCGTCAGGTGGGTGTACGGGAACCCGTCGCTCACGTCGCGGAACGGGAGGAAGTTCGCGTACAGCGAGTGCGGGTCGCGCGCCTCCATCGCGGCCCACGCGCGGTCGCTCACCGCGGCGGTCGCGAGCCCCGGCGGCGCGCTGAAACACTTCTGAGAGGCGCCCAGACACACGTCGATCCGCTCGGTCGGCACCTCGACGCCGCCGAGCGAGGAGACGGCGTCGACGACCGTGAGGGGTTCCGGGTCGGCGGCCTCGACGCGGTCGAGCGCGCTCCTAACGTCGTTGAGCGTCCCCGTGGGCGTCTCGCAGTGGACCATCGTGACGAGGTCGAAGTCGGCGCCGTCGGCCGCCAGCGCGTCGTCGAGCGCGTCGAGCGGCAGCGGCTCGTCGTGATCCGCGGCGACGAGCGTCGCCTCGCCGCCGTACGACTCGACGAAGTCGGCGAACCCCTCGCCGTAGAGCCCGTTCGAGAGACACAGCACCTCGGTGCCGGGCTCGACCAGCGAGGCGACCGCGGCCTCCAACCCCAGAATTCCCTCCCCGCCGAGGGCGACCACGTCGCGCCCGCCGTCGGCGGCCGGAACGCCCGAGTCGACGCCGTACACCGTCGCCAGCCGATCCGTGAGGCGGTCGTATATCTCCCGGAACCGCGGGTCTACGTCGGGGTTTATCAGCTCGCGAGACATCGCGTCGCGCACCGGTTCGGGGACCGCGGTCGGTCCCGGCGTCATGAGCATACGCCCCGGTTCGGCCGGCGGTATATAAACGAACCGCGAAAGAGGCCGTCGATGCGCCGCAGGAGGTCGCTGCGCGGGGGTCGACCGCAGTCGCGGCGCCGACACACTCATATATTTCTGTCGCCTGCGATCCAATACGATGATGCTTCCGACCCACGTGCTGGCGGGGATGCTGCTCGCGGTCCCGCTGGTGCGCGCGGCGCCGGAACTGGCGCCCGTCGGGTTCGCCGCCGGCTTCCTCGGCGGACTCCTCCCCGACCTCGATATGTACACCGGCCACCGACGGACGCTCCACTACCCCGTCTACTACTCCGTCCTCGCCGCTCCCGCGCTCCTCGCGGCCGTGGCCGCGCCGTCGACACTCACCGTCGGCGTCGCGCTCTTCCTCCTCGGCGCGGCGCTCCACAGCGTCGCCGACATGTACGGGGGCGGCTTAGAGCTCCGCCCGTGGGAGGGGAACTCCGACCGTGCCGTATACGACCACCACCGAGAGCGGTGGATACCCCCGCGGCGCGGCGTGCGGTACGACGGCGCGGCCGAGGACCTCGCGCTCTCGGTCGGGCTGGCCGTTCCGCTCCTGCTCCTCGTCGACGGCCCCCTCCGACAGGTCGTGATCGGGACCCTGGCCGTCGCGGTCGTCTACACCGTGCTCCGCCGCCGGCTCGCCGAGATCGCGGCGGCCGTGATCCCGCTGCTCCCGGCGGCGTTCGACCCGCACCTCCCCGAGCGGTATCGGTGAGGTCGCGGCCGACGAGCTGCCCTCGACCGTCGGACCGACGCGCTTACTTTTCCCGCCTCGTTTGACCAGATAACAGCCCGCGCCGGCGGCCGTCGGTCCCGGCGCGCAGAACCCACTATGCAACAGTACCTCGACCTCGTCGACGAGGCGCTCTCGACCGGCACGTACAAGCCGAACCGAACCGGCGTCGACACCATCGCGACGTTCAGCGGGCAGTACACCATCGACCTCGCGGAGGGCTTCCCCCTCCTGACCACGAAGAAGATGGACGGCTACCGGTGGAACTCGCTCATTCACGAGGTGCTGTGGTACCTCTCCGGCGAGGAGCACATCCGGAACCTCCGCGAGGAGACGAAGATCTGGGACGCGTGGGCCGACGAGGAGGGGAAGCTCGACACCGCGTACGGTCGATTCTGGCGACGCTACCCGGTGCCGAATGACAACGCCGCGCTCCCCGGCGAGACGTGGCCCGACGACGCCCAGCGCTGGGTCACCGTCGAGGAGGACGAGGACGGGACGACGCGGCGCACCTTCGACCAGATTCAGTACGTCCTCGACACCCTCGAGGAGAACCCCCACTCCCGCCGGATGGTCGTGAACGCGTGGCACCCGGCGAACGCAGCCGTCTCCACGCTGCCGCCGTGCCACTACACCTTCGTGGTGAACGTCCAGGACGGCCGGCTCAACCTCCACCTCACGCAGCGGTCGGGCGACATCGCGCTCGGCGTCCCGTTCAACATCGCGGCGTACGCGCTGCTCGCGAACGCCTTAGCCCAGCGGACCGAGTTCGAGGTCGGGGAGTTCGGCCACACGGTCGTCGACGCGCACGTCTACTGCGGCCGCGGCGACCGCGGGAAGTGGTACGCGAACAACCTCAGGTACGTTCAGGAGCGGCTCGCGAACGTCGAGAGCAAGGACGACTACCTCGACGTGAAGAGCTGGGTCGAGCGCACCGCCCCCGACGAGCCGAACGGGCAGGAGGGGTACGACCACGTCCCCGGCCTCCTCGAACAGCTCTCGCGGACCCCGCGCGACCGCCCGCGGATCGAGATCGCGGACAAGCCGCTCGACGAGCTGACGTACGACGACGTCGCGGTCGTCGACTACGACTCCGCGGACGGCATCTCGTTCGCGGTCGCGGAGTGATGGCGGACGCCGACGCCTCCGAGGCGGAGCGCGACGCCGACGCGCCCGAATCGCGGGGCGACGCTGACCCGGACCTCGTCCTCGTCGCCGCCGTCGCGGAGAACCGCGTGATCGGCGACGACGGCGGGATGCCGTGGCACTACCCCGCGGACCTGGCGCACTTCAAGCGACTGACGACCGGCCACCCGGTGATCGTCGGCCGGAAGACGTACGAGCGCATCGCCGACCGGATCGGCGGCCCGCTCCCCGACCGGACGAGCGTCGTGTTGACGACTCGCCCCATCGACGACGCTGACCTCCCCGAGGGCGCGGTGGTCGCGCACGACGTCGAGTCGGCGCTCTCCCGCGCGAGAACGGACGCCGCCGCCCGCGGCGTCGACGCCGTCTACGTCATCGGGGGCGCGACGGTGTACGAGGCGTACTTGGAGCGCGCGGACCGGATGGTTCTCACCGAGATCCCGGGGCGACCCGAGGGCGACACCCGGTTCCCGGAGTGGGACTCCGAGGCGTGGGGCGAACGCGACCGCGAGACCGACGGCGACCTCGCGTTCGTCACCTACGAGCGGCGCGAGTGACCGCGGCCGGAGCGGGACCGGACGCCGGGACGCGCCCCCCGCGCTCCGAGCCCGCGACTCACTCTATGAATCGCGACTCCACGTCGCCGGACGGCATCATACATCGGTCCTTCTTCCCGAACCACCGGTATCGGTTGTCGGCGACGAAGTCGTACACGCGGTCGCGGACCGACCGAGGCACGTGTCGGAACGGGGCGAGCAGCCGGTAGGCCCCGCCGAGTCCGGCCGCGATTCGGATGACCGCCGCCGACTTCACGTACGCCTCTCCGTCCTCGATCAGCACGATCGACTCGAGCTCGTCGGTCGGGAGGTCGTGGTCGGCCAGCAGCTCCCGGCCGACGTCGGACTGAAGCGAGGCGAACCGGTACTTGCCCTCCGGGTCGCGGGGGAAGATGAACTGTACGAACCCGCTACAGAGGTTACAGACGCCGTCGAAGAGAACGACCGCGGCGTCCTCCGGGATGTCCTCGTCCATCACCTGTCGGACGTACGCGGCCGTCGCAGTTCAGGATTCCGGTGGGGCCGACGCCCGTCCCGCGGACGCCCGAGACGGAGGCGGCCCCGTCGCACGGAAAACTTATACCGGTCCCTCGGTGTCTCCAACAAGTTGGATCAAAAGAGCATGGCTGGAAACCCCTCCGCCTCGACCGTCCGGTCGCGGCTCACCGCCGCCGTTCGACGGCTCGCGGCCGCGGTCGCCGCGCGAGTCTCGGTCGACCTGCGGGCGCTCGCCGCGTTCCGGATCGGGCTCGGAGCCCTGGTGATCGCCGACCTGCTCCTCCGCTCGCGCTCGTTGACCGCCTTCTACACCGATTACGGCGTGCTACCGCGCCGCGCGTTCTTCTCGGACTACTCGGGGAACTACTCGCTACACGCGCTCTCCGGCGAACCGTGGGCCGTCGGCCTGCTGTTCGCGCTGGCCGGCGCCTTCGCCCTCGCGCTGGTCGTCGGGTACCGAACGCGGCTCGTGACGCTCGTCTCGTGGGTGCTGCTGGTATCGCTACACGCCCGGAACCCGATGGTGTTGAACTCGGGCGACACCCTCCTTCGGCTGCTGCTCTTCTGGAGCGTCTTCCTCCCGCTCGGCGCCCGCTGGTCGCTCGACGCCGTCAGGCGAGCGGACCGGGGAGCCGGCGCGGAGTCGGCGGCGGACTCCGCGCCGGGCGATACCGACGGGGACCCCACGACACCGGGACCGGCGGGGGGCGCCGTGGCGAGCGTCGCCACGATGGCGGTCCTGCTGCAGATACTGGTGATGTACCTGACGAACTCCGTCCACAAGTACGCGAGCGACGTCTGGATGAGCGGGGAGGCGGTCGCGTACGTCATGCAGGCCGACCAGTTCACCTACCTCCTCGGCAACTACCTCGCCGAGTTCACCGGACTCCTGCGGGCGTTCACGCTCCTGTGGGTCGCGCTGCTGTTCGCGTCGCCGCTGCTGCTCCTGCTCACCGGAATTCCGCGCGCCGCCCTCGCCTCGCTGTTCGTCGGCATGCACCTCGGGATGGCGGTCACGATACGGGTCGGCCTCTTTCCGATCGTCGTCGTCGTCGGCTTCCTCCCGTTCCTCCAGACGCCCGTCTGGGACGCCCTGGAGCGCGGTGTCGACCGAGTGGGCTGGTCGACGGCGCTCGCTCGCTGGCGAGACCGCTTCGAATCCCTGGCGAGGACGGCCCTCTCGGCCGGCGCGTCGCTCCCCCGACCGGCGTCGTCGGAGCGTATCGGTGACCTCCGCGGTAGCGACCTCGCCGCGGGTCTCTCCCGCGGACGCGTCCTCTTCTCGACGGTCCTCCCCTACGTCTTCCTCGTGTTGATCCTCCTGTCGAGCGCGGCGTCGGTCGGCTACGCCGAGGTCCCGGAGCCGGCCAACGACGCCTTGGACGCCGCCGAGATGGACCAGTCGTGGCAGATGTTCGCGCCCGACCCGATCCGCACGACGCGGTGGTACGTCGCGGCGGGCACGCTCGAGGACGGCACCCAACGGGACGTGTTCCGCGACGCCCCGGTCACCTTCGACAGGCCGGCGCGCGCGGAGACCACCTATCCGACCTCGCGCTGGCGGAAGTACCTGAAGAACGTCTACGGCGCCGACAACGAGAACCACCGCTCGTACCTCGCGAACTACCTCTGCGGGGAGTGGAACCGCACCCACGAGACGGCCGTCGAGAACGTGACCGTCTACCAGTCGTACGAGCGAACGAACCCCTACAACGGGACGGTCGAGGCCGCGGACCGGTTCGAACTGATCGAGTACGACTGCTCGGGCCCGTTCGTTCAGCGGGAGTGAGCGGCGTCGACGGCGCCGACCGACGGCGTCCCCGGGTCCGCACCGGCGTCAGGAGCCGTCGCCCGCGGCGTCGGCGGGCTCGACCTCGATGAGCCGCGCGATCTCCTCGGGGAGGCTCTGGTCGTCCGTGGGCGTCTCGACGGTCACCATCCCGAACGGCGCCACGTCGACGACGGCGAGCTCGACCTCCGGGCGGACGCCGGCGTCGGAGAGGTAGCGAAGCTCGGCGTCGCCCTGGTGTCGGATCCGGCGGACGACCACGCGGTCCCCCTCGTCGGCGTCGACCAGCCGGACCGTGTCGCCCGCGGTCGGCAGCGAGAGGTCGGCGTCCGGGATCGGGTCGCCGTGCGGGTCGACCGGCGGGTTGCCGAGCGCCTCGGCGATGCGGTCGCTCAGCTTCTCGGAGACGTGGTGTTCGAGCCTGTCGGCCTCGTCGTGGACGTTGACCCAGCTGTAGTCGAGCTGCTCTGTCAGGAACGCCTCTAAGAGCCGGTGGTGCCGGAGGATCTCCAAGGCGACGACCTCGCCCTCCTCCGTGAGCGTCACGCCCTTGTACTCCTCGCGGTCGACCAGCCCGCGCTCCTCGAGCTTCTTCACCATCGAGGAGACGGTCGGCGACGTGACCTCGAGGTAGTCGGCGAGGGCGGAGGTCGACACCCGCTCGCCGGTGTCGCGCTCGATGGCGTAGATCGACTTGATGTAGTCCTCCATGACCGCGCTGATGACGTCCGACGACGCCCTCGGTCCGGGTCCGTCGCCGCCGGCGTCGGCCCCGGGTTCTCCGTTCGATCCGTTTTCGTCGCCCGCGTCGACGCCGTTCTCGTCGCCCGCCACGGTCAGTCACCCCCCGTTCCGGCGCTCGGGTCCGCGTCGTCGGTCTCGATGCTCCCCATCTCGGGGACCTCCCGCCCGCCGCGGGCCGACTGGAGCTTCCCGACGCCGACCGCGCAGACGTAGATGCCCACGGCGACGAGCACGATCACTCCGCCGGCGGTGACGCCGCCGTAGTAGGCGACGGCGATGCCGAGGAGGACCGCGAGCTCCGCGAGGACGACCGAGACGACGAGCGACTCGGTGAAGCTGCGCGACACCTGCGTCGCGCCCGCGACGGGCACGACGAGCATCGCCGCCACGAGGATGACGCCCATGATCTGCATCGCGCCGACGACGACCATCGCCGTCAGCATCACCATCACGCGGTTGTACCAGTTGACGGAGATCCCGGAGACGGCGGCCGCGGTCTCGTCGAAGGTCACGTACAGGAGCTGGTTGCGGGTCACCGCGACCGTGCCGACGATGACGACGAAGAGGACGAGCAGGATTCCCGCGCTCTGGGGCGACACCGTCGAGAGGCTCCCGAAGAGGAACTGGTTCACGCCGACCGCGAGCCCGCCGGCGTTGAGGCTGATCAGCGTCGTCCCCAGCGCGAACCCCGTCGAGAGGACGATCGCCATCGAGACGTCGTTGTACGCGTCGGTCGTCTCGGAGATGAGCTCGATGAACAGCGCGGCGATCATCGCCACGACGACGGCGGTGAGGTACGGCGACACCCCGAGGTCGATGACGGCGTTGAGGAACAGCCCCACCGCGACGCCGGCGAACGCCGTGTGCGCCAGCGCGTCCCCGATCAGCGCGAGCTGTCGGTGGACGAGGAACGTTCCGATGAGCGGCGCCATCACGCCCACGCAGAGCCCGACGAGGATCGCCCGATGCATGTACCGGTAGCGGGGGTTCAGCATCTCCAGGCCGGTGAGGTAGTACGCCCAGTCCATCAGCCAGTACCACTGGGCCAACACCCAGCGCAGCGCGGCGAAAATCGCCTCGCCGACGGCGGCGAAGCCCCCCTGAAGCGTGAGCGCCGCCGGCTGGGTGCCCGCGGCGAGCGGCAGCGACCCATCGACCGCGCCGAGGAGCCACGCGACGAGCGCGGCGGTCAGCGGGTCGCTCATTCGGCACCCCCCGTGAGGAAGCGCGCCTCGGTGCCGAACGCCCGCGCCAAGGCGTCGCTCTCGACGAACTCGTCGGTCGGGCCGTCGAAGTACACCTCGCGGTTGAGGCAGACGACGCGGTCGGCGTGCTCGACGACCGCGCCGAGGTCGTGCTCGATGAGGACCACGGTGATCCCCGCGTCGTTGAGCGCGTCGAGCAGGTCGTAGAACGCGTCGACGGACTCGGCGTCGACGCCGACGGTCGGCTCGTCAAGCACGAGCAGGTCGGCCTCGCCCGCCAGCGCCCGGGCGATGAACACCCGCTGGCGCTGGCCGCCGGAGAGCCGCCCGATGCGCCGGTCGGCGAAGGCGCTCATCCCGACGGTCGCGAGCGCGTCGTCGACGGTCTCCCAGTCGTCGGCCGTGAGCCGCCCCGAGACGACGTTGGCGGTCCGCCGCGCCGTGCGGACGGGGTCGTCGGCCAACTCGTCGGCGAACGCGCCGTCGGACAGCCGGTCGAGGCCGAGGTACGGGAACCGGCCCATCTTCACCACCTCGCGGACGGTGATCGGCATGTCCTCGGCGGCGGCGGCCTGCTGGGCGACGTAGCCGACGCGCTCGCCGTCGTCGAACCGCGCCGCGTCCTCGCCGAACAGCCGGGCCGTCCCGGCGTCGGGGCCGAGCAGCCCGAGCATGAGCCGCATCAGCGTCGACTTGCCGGAGCCGTTCGGTCCCACGACGGCGACGTACTCGCCGGGCTCGACGCGCAGCGACACGTCCTCGACCACCGGGGTCGCCGTGTAGCCGAACGTGACGCCGGCGAGGTCGATCACCGACTCGTCCGCCTCGGCGGCGGCCTCGGTCGCACGCTCCGCGCTCTCGCCGACGGTCGCGGAGGCCGCGTCGTTCGCGCTCATATCGGCTCGAAGTTCCGCCACTGTTCGACCCACCCGTCCGTCGGCGCCGCGGCCTCGGGCGTCTCGTTGCCCAAGACGATCTCGAAGGTCGGCATGTTGATGTTGTACGCGATCTCCTCGTACCCCCAGTCCTCCGCGAGCCACTCCTCGCGGATCCCGGCGTACGGCGTGACGGGGAAGTACGCCTCGACGGCGGTCTCGCGGACGAGCTGCTGGGCCGGGAGCTGCGACTCGAAGACGCCGTTCGCGATGTACCGGATGTCGTTCTCGCGGATCACCCGCGCCGCCTCGCGGATGTCCGCGGGCTTGACGTCGCCGCTCGCCGCGAGGCTGGTCACCAGCGGCCGCATCCGGACGCCGTACCGCACCCCGATGTACTGGAAGGCGTTGTGCGCGGCCAGCTGGACCACGTCGCGGTCCGACCGGTCGAATACCGCCTCGTAGTCGGCGTCGATGCGGTCGAGCACGTCCCCTTTGTACCGCTCGGCGTTCTCGCGGATCGTCTCGGCGTGGTCCGGGACGAGGTCCGCGAACCCCTCGGCGATGTTGTCGACCGACCGCTTCGCGCGCAGCGGGTCCAACCAGAAGTGCGGGTCCTTCCCGCGCTGGGAGCCGACCCCCTCCTCGTCGCGGTCGAGCGACGCCGCGAGGTCGACGAGCCCGATCCCCTCGCGGGCGTTTATCAGCGCGGTGTCCGTCCCGTCGGCCTCGACGGTCCGGATGGCGCGGTCGGCCCACGGCTGGAAGTCCTCGCCGACGTGGACGAACGCGTCCGCCTCGACGATCCGCCGGGTGATGCTCGCGTTCGGCTGCCAGCCGTGGCCGTGGAGCCCCGTCGGAACGAGGTTCTCGACGGTCAGCGGGGTCCCCTCGGCGACCTTTCGCCCGAAGTCGTAGAAGCTGAAGAAGGAGGCGACGGCGACCGGCCCGCCGTCGTCCCCCTCGGCGCGCCCGGTTCCGACCGGCGCGCTCGGGAGCGCCGTACACCCGGCCACTCCGGCCAGGGCCGTCGCGCCGCCGAGGCGGACCGCGTCGCGTCGCGTCACCGCTCGGTCGCCGTTGCGTTCAGTAGGCATAATAGAAGTCACATCCAATTTTTTGACTCATCTAATTCTATGATTTCCCGTCCCATATATGGCTTCCGCCCGGCGCCGTCACTGGTCGGTGCTCGGTCCGTCGGAGTGGCGGCCGCCCGGCGCCGCCGCTGGTCGCGACTGAGTCCGTCGGAGTGGCGGCCGTCCGACGCCGCTCAGTCCGCGAGGAACGTCGTGCCGCGCCCGATCCGGGTCTGGTACGCCCGCGCCTCGATCCCGGCGTCGGCGAAGGCGTCGAGCATCCCGGCGGCGACGTCGCGGCGGTCGCGCTCGCGGCAGGCGGCGATCACCGCGGGGCCGGCGCCGCTGACGGTGACTCCGGTCGCGCCGGCGTCGAAGGCGCGCTCGCGGACGTCGTCGTAGCCGGTGATGAGGCGGGCGCGCTCGGGCGTGACCACGGGATCGCTCATGCCGAGGCCGACGAGGTCGGGGTCCGAGCGACACATGCCGATCGCGAGCGTCGCCGCGTTGCCGACGGTCTCCACGAGCTCCTCCATCGAGGCGGTCTCGGGGACGACCCGGCGCGCGTCGCGGGTCGAGACCGCCACGTCCGGGAGGCAGACGACGAGGGGGATCGCGGCGTCGACCGACTGGGTCCCCTCCGCGGTCGTCACGGTGAACCCGCCGAGGATCGAGGGGGCGACGTTGTCCGCGTGTGCGACGCCGGAGACGACCGCCTCCCCCTCCGCGGCGATCGGGACCAGCTCCTCCCGGGAGCGGCCGCGGTCGTAGAGGCGGTTGAGCGCGACCGCCGCGCCCGCCGCGCTCGCGGCGGAGGAACCGAGTCCCGACGCCGGACGCACGCCCTTGTCGATGTGGATGCGCGCGGGCGCGTCGAGCGCCTCGACGACGGCGCCGACGGTGTTCTTCTCGGGGTCCTCCGGGATGTACTGCGCGCCGACGCCCGTGACCTCGATCGTCGTCTCGGCCGCCTTCTCGACGGTGACGACGTCCGCCGGCCGCGAGAGCGCGGCCCCGAACACGTCGAAGCCGCTCCCGAGGTTCGCGCTCGTCGCGGGGGCCCGTACCGTTACCATGGCGGGGAGTGTCTCCCGGGGGGCAAAAAGGAGCGGGATCGAACAGAACGACGGCGGGGCCGTTCGCGGTCTGCGAAAGAGAAGGGAGAGCGGACGTGTCGAGGGCGGTTCGGTCGAGCCCTCCGTTCGGCGTCGTTCGGCCGCGTCAGCGCGCCATCGTCCACAGCAGCGTGCCGACCAAGACGAGCGGGATGCCGAGGAGGATGAACGTCGGCGGCATCGTCGTGTACGGCGCCATCAGGAAGATGACTCCGAAGACGGCCAGAATCGACGCGATGATCTTCTGGGACTTCAGCGGCGCAGCCCCCAGAAGCGACACGAGGAGCCCGAACAGGATGATGTGCCCGAGGTGGTAGTCGAGCAGGAACGTGTCGATGACCAGCGGCGAGATCATTCTTGGCTGGAGGTGCGAGCGATTCGCGCATTAAAGTTCCGTTTCTCGTGGCCGGCGCCCGCCGATCGCGTGCCGATCTTATAAGAGCCGTCGGCGCGACCGGCGACCGTGCGACTCGTTCAGGTCATGATTCCGGCGGGCAAGCGGGCGGCGGTCGTCCGCGCGCTCGACGACGAGGGCGTCGACTACGTCGTCACCGACGAGACGAGCGGCCGGGAGTACACCGCGGTCGCGACGTTCCCGCTGCCGACCGCCGCCGTCGAGCCGGTCCTCGACCGGCTGCGGGAGGCGGGGATCGACGAGAGCACCTACACCGTCATCGTCGCGGCCGAGACCGTCATCTCGCGGCGGTTCGAGGCGCTCGAAGAGGAGTACGAGGAGGAGGCCGAGCGCGGCGGCGACCGCATCTCGCGCGAGGAGCTCCAGGCGAAGGCCGACGGCCTCGCCTCCGGGCTCGGGACGTACGTGCTGATGACGGTCATCTCGGCGGTGATCGCCACCGCGGGGCTCCTGCTCGACTCGCCGGCGACCGTGGTCGGGTCGATGGTGATCGCGCCGCTCATCGGGCCCGCGATGTCGGCCGCGATCGGCACCGTCGTCGACGACGAGGCGCTGTTCCGGCGCGGCGTGCGGATGCAGGTCCTGGGCGTCGCGGTCGCGGTCCTCGCGGCGACGCTGTTCGCGTTCGCGCTGCGCTCTCTCGCCTTGGTCCCGCCCGGGCTCGACCCGCTCGAACTCGCGGAGGTGTCCGAGCGGCTCGCGCCGAACGTCCTCGTCTTGGTCGTCGCGGTCGGCGCCGGGATCGCGGGCATCGTCTCGCTGATGACGGGGGTCTCGGCGACGCTGGTCGGCGTGATGATCGCGGTGGCGCTCATCCCGCCCGCGGCCGCGGTCGGCATCGGGATCGCCTTCCGGATCCCCCAGCTCGTGATCGGCGCGGGCGTCATCGTCGCGGTGAACGTCCTCTCGATCAACCTCTCGGCGCTGGTCGTGCTGTGGTACGAGGGCTACCGGCCCCAGCGGTGGTTCCGCGAGGACGAGGCGCGCGCCGCGTTCCTCAAGCGCGTCGCCGTGCTGGCGGTCGCCATCGCGCTGCTCTCGGTGTTCCTCGGCGGCGTCACCTACGAGTCGTACGTCGCCTCGACCACCGAGACGGAGATCCGCGCCGCCGCGACCGACGAACTGACCGCGATCGACTCGGAGTTCGAACTGCTCGAACTGACCGTCGAACGGACCGGGACCGTCCCGCCGCTCGAAACGGACCGGGTGGTGATCACCGTGGGCGTACCGCCCGGCAGCACCGTCGAGGGGACAGCGCCCGCGCTCGACGACCGGATCGAGACGGTCGTCGACCGCGAAGTCGCCGTCGAGGTCCGCACGGTGACCGTCGAGCGGGCCTGAGCGGACGGCCGAGCGGGGCGGGATTCCGCCGCAGTGGGCCGAAGAGGAACTACTTTTTACGGGGGTGCCGTGAGACTCGCCAGTGACGGACTCAGAGCAACCCGACGACGATTCGATGCGTGAGGTCGTCGAGCGGTCCCGGAGCGGCGCGCCCGCGGTCGGCGAGGCCGTCCGGGACCGGTTCTCCTCGGACGAGGTGTTCCAGCGGATCATCGCGGCCGCGGACGAGGAGGTGACCTCGGGGAGCCGAGAGCTGTTCTTCAGCGGGCTCGCCGCCGGGCTCGCGATCACGATCACGTTCATGCTGTACGCGTCGCTGACCGCGGCGACCGACTCTCACCCCATCCTGAGCGTGCTGCTGTACCCGCTCGGGTTCATCTACATCATCATCGGCGGCTACCAGCTGTACACCGAGAACACGCTGCCGCCGGTGGCGCTGACGCTCGAGCGGCTCGCGAGCCTCCCCACGCTCCTCCGCCACTGGTCGATCGTCTTGGCGGGCAACTTCGTCGGCGGCGGGATCGGCGCGCTCGTGCTGTCGTACGGCGGCGTGTTCACGGGCGACACCGTCGACGCGGCGCTGTACATCTCCGAGGGGGGGTTCAGCGTCGGCACCGTGCCGCTGTTCTTCAAGGCCGCGATGGCGGGGCTCGTCGTCGCCGGCGTCGTGTGGGTCGGCTTCGCCTCCACCGACTCCGTGAGCCGGATGCTCGTCGTCTACCTCGCGTTCCTCGCGATCCCGCTCGGCGACCTGTTCCACGTGGTCGTCTCCTTCACCGAGGTCCTCTACCTGTTCTTCGAGTACAGCATTCCGCTGTACGGCGCCGAGATAAGCCTCTACTCCGGGGTCGTCGGCTTCGTCCTCCCGGTGCTGCTTGGGAACACCGTCGGCGGGGTCGTCTTAGTCACGCTCGTCAACTACTTCCAGACCAGCGAGGAGCGCCTCGAAGAGGCGCGCTTCGAGGGCGTCAGCCGCCGCCTGACGGTCCCCGAGTGGGTGTTCGGTCGCGCGGCCGGTCGCTCGTACGTCCCCATCTTGGACGCCACCGAGGCGACGCTGTTCGCGGGCGAGGGGTACCGGATCATGGTGCCGATCACGAACCCCCGGACGGACGGCCCCATCGTCGAGCTGGCTGCGCGGCTCGCGAGCAGCCACGAGGACGGCGTCGTCCACATCGTCCACGTCGTTCAGGCGCCCGAGCGCATGTCGCTGTCCTCCGGTGACGCCGGACGGCGGATCGCGGACGTCTCCGCGGAGGGGATGGCGAACCTCCGGTCGACCGCGACGGACTACGACGTCGACGTGTCGACCTCCACGGTCGTCTCCCACCGCTCGTTCGAGGAGATGTTCAACATGGCGCGCCGGACCCGCCCGGACGCCGTGCTGATGGGGTGGGGCGACGACCAGCTGTGGAGCGCCGCCCGCGCCGAGCGGCCGATCGACGAGCTGACCAACCAGCTCCCCTGCGACTTCCTCATCCTCAACGAGCACGAGCTGGACACGTCGCGGATCCTCATCCCGACCTCCGGCGGTCCGGACTCGGACCTGAGCGCGGAGGTGGCGAAGGTGCTCGCCGACACCGTCGGCGCCGAGGTGACGCTGCTCCACGTGGTCGACGGGCCCGAGAACAGGGGAGAGGGCGAGCTGTTCCTCGCCAACTGGGCCGAGGAACACGGCCTCGAGGACGCCGAGCTCGTGGTCGACGACGGCGGCGACGTGGAGGCCGGCATCTGCGACGCGGCCGCCGACAAGACCCTCGTCATCATCGGCGCCACGGAGAAGGGACTGCTCTCGCGGCTCGTCTCGAACTCGCTCCACCTCGACGTCATCCACGACGTCGACGCTTCGGTGCTGCTCACCGAGCGCCCGAGCAGCCGGTCGCTGCGCGAGCGGCTGTTCGGCTCCGGCCGCCGCGCGACCGAGATGGCGGGCGGCGTCGAGCGCGACCCGGAGCAGTCGGAGGGCACCGACGTGCGGGCCGCCGGGACCCACGGCTCCGACCGCGGCGACGGCGCCGGCGGGAACGGGGGATCCGGCGCCGCGGACGCGGGCGGTGCCGAGGGTTCGGAGGACGCCGCGGACGCGACCGTCGACGCCGTTCTCGACGACGCGGACGAGAATGACGACGACGAAGGGGCGGACGACGACGCGGACGAGGGCCCCGTCGACGAGCAGCCGCACCTCGACGACACGTTCGTCGCCGACCACGACGCGGCGGACGAGGAGGCCGCCGAGGAGGCGGACGCCGAGGGGACGGCCGCCGAACGCGACGACGAGGCCGGCGACGGCCGATAGGCAAAACGGCTCTTTGTGTTATCTGCGGCTTATACGTCGTCGGGAAGCGAACGGTCGCGTATGAACAGGCGACTGACGGCACTCATCGGTATCGCGGCGCTCGTCGCGCTGGCCGGCTGTACGGGGTTCGCGGGCACCGCCACCCCGACCGGCGGCGACGACGCGCAACTGGAGCGGAGCATCGAAGTGACGGCCACGGGCGAGGCGACGTCGGCGCCCGACCGCGCCACCCTCCGCGTCGGGGTCACCGCGACCGGCGACGACGCCGCGGGCGTGCGCGACGAGCTGGCCGCCGGCGAGGAGGAGCTCCGGACGGCGCTGACCGACTGGGGGCTCGACGACGACGCGATCCGGACGGAGCGGTACGACGTCCGCGAGAGCTACGAGACCCGCGACGACCCGAACCGGACGCGGTACGAGGGCGTCCACCAGTACGCGATCGAGCTCGACGACGTCGACGCAGTCGGCGAGGTGATCGACGTCGCGATCGACGCCGGCGCGGACGAGGTCCAGCGGATCGAGTTCGGACTGAGCGAAGAGACCGAGCGGGCGGTCCGCGAGGAGGCGATCGCGCAGGCCATGTCGAACGCCGACGACGACGCGGCCGCGCTCGCGAACGCGAGCGACCTGGAGGTCGACGGCGTCTACGAGGTGTCGACGACGCAGTCGGGATCGCGGCCGTTCGTCGCCGAGCAGTTCAACGCGGCCGCCGACGGCGGGGACGGGAGCGCCTCGACGGCCGTCGAGACCGGCGACGTGAGCGTGCGCGTCTCGGTGAACGTCGTGTACGAGGCGACCCCGGCCTGACGGCCGAACTGGGACGTATCGATCTCAGGGCGCCGTTGTACTCCTATTTTCAGACGGGTTCTCACCTGAAACAGCCGATTGATGGAACCGCTTCTTGATCGAGTGCGGGAGTACGTGTAGTACGCCGTGAGTGAAGCCATTTATAAGTAAGATAGCGGTGTTGCGTCGCGTTAAGTTACGAAGAAACGCAAGACTGCGGGAGTATTCGTCGAGTTCCGAAAAGCTGAGTTATAAACTCAAAATAGGTAGTAATCCCGTGAAGAACCGGATCTGCCTTCTCAGTTCTCCTTCCCGTTGATCCACAGAACACGATCGGCTACAACATTCGAAAACACTTCTGTAAAATCGCATGATGGAAGCGATATTGATACTAACTTAACGCGACCCGGTGTTGCTGTCGGCTATTTATAAGTCATCAACGCTGCTGCGGAGAGCGCTTCCAAAGCCCCAGTCGCTTGCTTATAAATGGTCGACTGTGGATCGACCACGAACGGCTCCAAAGCCCCAGCCGGGAGGACTCGATGCGCTCGCTGTGGTCCTCGGTCGGTCGCTATCGCTCCCTCCCTGCGGTCCTTGCGTCGCGCGTCTTCGTCCTCCCGGCTGCCCCTTTGAGTCCCGCCCCGCACAGCGACCGCACCTCACACCTCCCCAACCTCGTCGCTGGCGGCTGCCGCCGCCAGCGACTCCCTCGCACCGGCGGTTCGCGGCCCTGCGGGCCGCTCACCGGGGCGCGCCACCGCAAAATTCTTCATAAACTATCGTAGCTGTCGGGTCGCGTTAAGTTTGGCGTGAATTGTGGTAGACGGCGAAGGCTTCGAGCCAGTTTTGAGCTGTCTCTAGCGCGACATTGCTAAAACTATTCGCAAACGATGATGTTCGTCGTTCTATTTCCCAAAAGACACGTTCGATGGCATTCCGATTTCCATGTTGAATGACTTTGCTTTGTTGAATCCGATGACGGCGTGGGGATCACTGTTTGAGAGCCTGTTCGAGGTTGTAGACTGCGGCGGTCACCACGAGTTCGCGGAACTCGCGGTACCACGCGCGAGGGTGGACAGCGGGGCC
>NZ_QPLT01000002.1 GCF_003666015.1 Halorubrum sp. Atlit-26R | reverse complement strand
ACTGGAGTGAGCGATCCTCTGGGAACCACGAGTCGCCGCCTGCCCACTCATACGGGAGTATTCCCACCAAGCCCACGGACAGCGCGTCCGTGGGCTTTTTTCATATCCAGCGACCCACCGCGCTCGCGATTCACTCGCTTTCGCCGACTATCGGCCGGTGACCCCGGTTGCGTGTTCCGTGACCGTTGGGAATTTACTGATCTTGGGGCTCGGTCGGCACTGGTCCGCGGACGACTCACCGCGCTCGGCTGATCGTCTCGCGGGGTGACGTATCAGTACTAATAGTTCCATCCGTAAGTTTATCACTTTTGTCGATGAACCCAACGTATCGTGGATAGATCGAACGGTACGGTACGACTGTTCTGTGGCGGCCAGCCGTCGGTTCGCGACGGGGTCGCCTCGGACCGTGTCGTGTCCGTGTTGTTCGGAACTGACGTCGAGGCGTGGCGGAGCGGATGGGAGCGAAGGCCGGCGGGGCCGCCGACGCGGGAGGCGGTCGTTGACGTGAACGGTATCGCTCGGAGCGGGGCCGTCGCGTCGACACAGGTGGTACCGAACAACGGGCTCGCGTACACCGTACTCGGCCGCGACGCCGAGAGCAGGCGAGTTCTCGACGCCGTGGATGACCACTTCGACGGGGTCCCCTCGGGAACGGTGGACGTGGTAATCGACGACGTCGCGCCGGTCGCCGCTCGGGATGGCGTCGATGCCGCCGTCGCGTTCGCGGACCAGCTCCTCGGCCGGTTCGAGGGCCGAGCGAACCGGGTCGCGATCGGATGTACCTTCGAGGGGTCCGCGGAGCTGCTGTCGCGCCTCGGCGACCGCGTCGACGCACTCGTCGGAACGGACCCGGTCGCGACGGCGGCGGTCGAACGGCTCTCCCGCGACGACCCCACGACCTTCGGATACGTCCGCCGTCACTGGGTCGAGGCCAAGCGCGGCATCGAGACGTGCGACCGCAACTACCCGCAGTCGAAACAGGTCCACGCCGCGCTGACCGACCCGGAGACGACGCCGCGGACGCTGGGTGCGACGCTGTCGGGACTGGTCACGCTCGGCGCGCTGGAGACGTGGGGGGACACCGTGGGACCGACCCGATACGACCTCACCGCGTACCGGCCGGAGCGGGCGTGGGCGGTCGGCGCCGCGCTCGAAGCGGGCGCCCCCGAGGAGTGAAACGGTCGCGGCGCTGACTCGGTCCGTCAGTCGCCCGCATCGTCTCGACCGTCGGGCGACGCGACGGGGTTGA
Organism: Halorubrum sp. Atlit-26R; assembly: GCF_003666015.1. Taxonomy (GTDB): domain Archaea; phylum Halobacteriota; class Halobacteria; order Halobacteriales; family Haloferacaceae; genus Halorubrum. The sequence goes on along the minus strand of NZ_QPLT01000002.1, from coordinate 389,609 downwards.
GGTCGGTCTCGACCACGGTGCCGTCAGGTTCGAGCGTCACGCTCCCGAGGGCAGCGGTCTCACCGGTTTCGTACCGCGCAGCGACGGCCTCAAGGGTCGGGCGGCGGTCGAGTCGCTCCCACACGGCCTCCGCGACGAGCGACTGGAACGCCTCGGGGTCGGTCCACCCGGCGTCGATATCGGAAGGGACGCCGACGACGACTCGGAGTTCCGTCTCGGCGACGCGGATGCCGACGCCGAACGTGTCCGCACACATGAGCGGTGGTTCGCGCCGGGGTGTGAAATCACCGTCGGCGTCGTCCGTTGGCGTCGTCCGTCGGGGGAGAGCGAGAGGGCACCTCGCCGTGCCGGCGGGTCAGCTCTCGAAACCGGTAAGCGCCCGTCGCTCAAACGACCACGGGATCCGATGAGTTCGAAGCCGGCGGTGTCGCCGAAGGCGGGTTTAGCGGCCGCGGTCGCCGCGGTGAGCGCGGGCGCGATCCTCGTCCGTCTGAGCGACGCGCCGAGCTCGGTCGCCGCCTTCTACCGAGTGCTGTTCACGACCCTGCCGCTGGCCGCGATAGCGGCGTGGCGGTACCGCGGGGAGTTCGCGCGGATCCGGTCTCGCGACCTCGCGTTCGCGGTGCTGTCCGGGGTCGCGCTCGCGGTCCACTTCGCGGCCTGGTTCGAGAGCCTCCGGTGGACGAGCGTCGCCGCGAGCGTGACGCTCGTTCAAGCGCAGCCGGTGTTCGTCTCGATCGGCGCGTGGCTGCTGTTGCGCGAACGCGTCACGCGCCGGATGGCCGCGGGCATCGCGGTCGCCGTCGGCGGGATGGCCTCGATGTCGCTCGGCGACTTCCTCGCCGGCGTGGCGGTCGGTCCTCGTCCGCTGTACGGCAACGCGCTGGCGCTCGCGGGCGCCGTCGCCGCCGCGGCCTACGTGCTGACCGGTCGCTCGCTTCGGCAGCGCATCTCGCTTATTCCCTACGTCACCGTCGTGTACGGCGTCTGCGTGGTCGTTCTGCTCGCGTTCGTCCTCGCCGCGGGACACCCCCTCACGGGATATCCCGCCCGGGAGTGGCTCCTGTTCGCCGGGCTCGCGGTCGGGCCGGGACTGCTCGGCCACACCGTCCTCAACTGGGCGCTCGCGCATCTCGAGTCGAGCGTCGTCTCCGTGTCGCTGCTCGGCGAACCGGTCGGTGCGACGCTGCTCGCGGTCGCGCTGCTGTCGGAGACGCCCACCCCCGCGACGATAGCCGGCGGATGCGTCGTCCTCGCCGGTATCTACGTCACCGCGACGGCGGCTCAGTCGTAGCGTTTTCAGCACCGATATTTTGGGGTGAACGTTGAAGCCACCCGAACGAGTGAACCGGATATGGACCGGCGAACGGTCGTCGCGTTCGTGGGCGAGGACCCGAGCGCGAGCGAACGCGTGTCCCGAGCGGTCGACGCCGTCTGGGGCGGCCCGAGGGGACCGGAACTCCGCGTGTTCGTTCCGACAGACCTAGACGACGACCGCGACGGCGAGGACCCGCTGAACGAGACGTGCGGCGTCGTTGTCACCGCCGCGGCCACGACCGAGGATCGGGTAACGGAGCGGCTCGCGGCGCTCCCGTCGAACGTGCCGGTGATCGCGCTCGTCGAGGACGCGACGCCGACGACGGTCAGGGCCCTGCTCGCGGCCGACGCAGACGACATAGTCGACGCCGGCGACTGGGCGTCCGACCCAGACGAGATCGACGCGACCCACCCGCTCGCCGAACGGCTCGCGAGCCGACTGGACCCCGACCGCGTCCGACTCGGCGGCGACGACGTCGGCCGTCTCTCCGAGGTGTTGCTCGACGCCGGAACGACGCTGATGAGCACCCGCACCGACGAGGTCGGGACGAAGATCGAGTGGACGATGGAGAACGTCGGCGAACACGCCGAGCTCGATCGGATCGTCTGTTACCGGGAGGATGGCGGGCAGTTCGTCCCCGCGTACGGCTGGTGTCCCGACGGGTCCGAGCCGGAACCGAGGCCGTTCGAGGCGTTTCCGGACCCCGAAACGCTGTCGACGTTCGGTAACGTCGAGCGAGGATCCGTCCCTGCCGGGAACGCGGACGGCGAAGGCGACGAGGTTCAGGTCGCGGAATCGCCGGCGACGGTTCACGTCCCGCTCGTCGTCGACTGGGAGCTGAGCGGGATCGTCGCGTTCGAGTCCGACGACCCCCGCGCCTGGGCGGACGACGAGGTCGACCTGTACCGCACCCTCGGCGACCTGATCGCGCACACGATCGCGCGCAACGACCGCAGGACGGCGCTCCGCCGGCAGGCGGAACAGCTGGAACAGTTCAGCGCGGTCGTCTCACACGACCTGCGGAACCCGCTGAACGTGCTCTCGGGCTACCTGTCGCTCTCCGAAGACGAACTCGCTCCCTCTCGGTACGACGCCATGAGCGGCGCGGTCGACCGCATGGAAACGCTGATCGACGACCTGCTCATGCTCGCGCGGCGAGGCGAGACGATCGGAGAGACTGAGCCGGTCCCGATCGCGGCCGTCGCGGAGGAGGCGTGGGGGTCGGTGCGCGCGCCCGACGCGACGCTCACGATCGCTGGCGAGGTCGGCCGCGTCGAGGCCGACCCGGGTCGGCTCCGGCAGGCCTTAGAGAACCTCTTCCGGAACGCCGTCGACCACGGCGGCCCGGAGGTGTCGATAGAGGTCGGCCCGCTCACCGCGGACGGCGGCGTCGGCGGGATGTACGTCGCGGACGACGGGCCCGGGATCCCGGTCGAACTCGCCGACACGGTCTTCGATTCGGGCGTCTCGTCGGCAGACAGTTCCGGGATCGGACTGGCTATCGTCGACCGGATCGTCGAGGCGCACGAGTGGGATATCGAGGCCCGAAACGACGACGGCGCCGTCTTCGAACTCACGTTCGGCGCTGACGCGACCCGGGTCGCGGCGCCGTGAGGATCGGACAGTCAAGCCGCCGCGGCGGAGTTCAGCTCTCGGCGAACCGCTCGGCTGTCCGGCGGTGCCGGTCGCGGAACATCCCCTCGAACCCGACCTTCGCCATCGGTCCGACCGCGTCGCCGAGCGGGCCGAGCGGCAGCCGATAGGCGACCGTGTCGACGAGGAGGGTCTCGTCGCCGTCGGCGTAGAACGCGTGGGTGTGTTCCCACCGCCGGAACGGACCGCCTTCCATCTCGTCGACGAACCGAGCGGAGCGCTCGGGCGGCGTCGTCCCGTCGGGCTCGCGCTCGACGATCCGCGAGGTCCACCGCTGGCGCGGTCCGGCCCCGAACGGCCGGATCGACATCTCGATCTCCGAACCGGCGACGAGGACCTCCGGGTCGGGCGACCCGTCCGGCCCGGTGACGCCACCCACGCGGAGCCGCATCCAGTCCGGAGTGAGCTCTCGCAGTCCGTCGACCGTGGAGTGAAACTCCCACACGTCTTCGATCGGGGCCGGCACCCGAGTCGTCCGCCTGTACGTCGGCATACGTCAGATACGGGTCGCGCGGACAAAAACCCGTCCTCGGCGGCGGTTCGGGGACCGAAACCCGCATGCCCGCGCGCGCCGTGAGACGAGACGATGGAACGCGGGGCGATCGACGTCGGCGATCTGGCTGGACCGTTCGACCTACAGGCGACCCTCGAGAGCGGACAGAGCTACCTCTGGAACCGCGCGGACGGCGAGACGTACGACGATCTGCACGCGCACGGCGGCGACGCGTGGTACGAGACCGTCGTCGACCCGATCCCCGGCGTGACCGAGGAGCGCGTCGCGGTCCGGGTCCGACAGGAGGGCGGCGTCCACGACGGGACGCTCCGCTGGGAGGCGTCGACGGACGCCGAGCCGCTGTTGACGAACCTGCTCCGGCTGGACGACGACCTCGACGCGATCCTCGACGCCACGCCGGACCTCCCGCTCTTGGAGCGCGCGTACGACGCCTACGAGGGAATGCGGCTGACCCGCGACCCCGTCTTCCCCTGTCTGATCTCGTTCATCTGTTCGGCGCAGATGCGGGTCGCCCGCATCCACGGGATGCAGCGACGGCTCCGGGAGACGTACGGCGACGCCGTCGCGCTCGGCGACGAGACGTATCGGGCCTTCCCGACGCCCGAGCAGTTGGCCGCGCGCACCGAGGAGGAACTCCGCGACCTCTCCTTGGGCTACCGCGCGCCGTACGTCCGGCGCACCGCGGAGATGATCGCGACGGGTGAGGCCGACCCGCTGGAGGCGGTCGATCTCCCCTACGAGGAGGCCCGCGAGTCGCTCACCCGCTTCGTCGGCGTCGGGGACAAGGTCGCGGACTGCGTGCTGCTGTTCTCGCTGGGGTTCCTCGAAGCGGTGCCGCTCGACACCTGGATCCGCACCACGATCGAGGAGTACTACCCCGACTGCGACCGCGGGGGCTACGCCGAGACCTCCCGGGCGATCCGCGAGCGCTTCGGCGGGGAGTTCGCCGGCTACGCGCAGACGTACGTGTTCTACTACCTCCGTGCCGGCGGCGAGTGACTGATTCGTCTCTCGGAAAGCGCTTCGGCCGAAGTTTGATACTCGTTCGCGTGGTATCGACACGCGTGATGGACTGTCGAGTCGTCGTCGAGGCCGCGGTTCCGGTGTACGACGTGGACACCGCCGACGAGGCGGTCCGGATCGCCATCTCGAAGACCGGCGAGATGCTCAACCCGGATCTCAACTACGTCGAAATCGACACGGGGACGCGGACGTCGCCGAGCGGCGAGCGGCTCGACCCGGCGTTCGTCGCGGCCGACGAGGCGCTCGTCGCCTTGGAGCTTCAGATGGACGTGTTCAACGTCGACCGCGACGAACACGCCAGCCGCGTCGCGCGCAAGGAGATCGGTAAGCGCCTCCGAAACATCCCGCTGAAAGTGCTTTCCGTCACCGAGATCGATTCCGCGGAGAGCGACCGCACGGAGGAGTCCGCGCCCCCGGAGGAGACCTCCGAGTCGGATGGTGTCAGGGACGACGCCGGAGACGGTACCGGAGAGGACACCGAGTACTGAGCGACGGTCGCGACGCTGGTCGGCGTTCGGACGGTCGGCGAGGAGCAGCGCGCAGTAGACGTCTCAGTCGGCCGTCGGGGCCAGCGGCTCCGATTCCGACGACTCCATCGGCTCGGTGATTCCCTCAGTCAGCTTGAAAACGGCCGCTTTGTGGTCGGTCTTCGACTTGTGAATCGATGTCGGCTTCACGCCCAGTTCCTCGTAGGCTTCGAGGTCGACGTCGTCGTCCCAGAACTCGCACTGTTTTCGTACCTCCGCGAGGAGACCGTGAAGATGGATGAGCTCCTGCTTCTTCATGAGTACCAGTCCTTTGCTACCGGAGGTTTATATTATTATCTTGAGTCACGTTACCACACCGTTCGCGTATTTCGCGAGTAGCGGGGCGGAGAAGTGGGTTCTCGATAGATCGATCAGGATCGTTTTCGGAGGTTCGCGGCGACGCGCGAAGCGAGCGAAAGGCGTCACTGCGCAGTCAGTGAGTTCTCGATCGGGAGGGCGGCCCGGGGTCGGTTCGGCGGCGGCTGGCTCCGCCGCGCGTCACTGGAACTGCTTGACGGCCTCGAGGTCGCGTTCCGTTCGCATGAACTCGGTCAGGCGACGCGTCGCGTGACACGCCGGACAGCTGAAGTTAGACCGAAGATCCTGAAGTTCGGCGGGATTGTCCTGCCACTCCTTGCCGCACTCCGGACAGACGAGTCTGACGAACGCGTCAACCATGTCACCGTGTACAGCCGGCCGCGTTAAAAACGTAGGTGCCGACGAGGTGCCGGCCGTCGCGGCGAGGTCCGAGCGTCGAACATCCGACGTCGAATCGGCACGTTGCGGCGCGTCAGGCGTTCACGGTACCGCTCGCCTCGAGCAGCTCCTTGTATCGGTTCCGGATGGTGACCTCCGAGACGTCGGCGACCTCGGACACTTGGCTCTGGGTCACCTTCTCGTTCGACAGCAGCGCCGCGGCGTAGACGGCGGCGGCGGCGAGTCCGACCGGCGACTTGCCGCTCGTGATCCCCGCGCTCGCGGCGTCGTCGAGCAGTTCGCGGGCGCGCCGTTCGGTCTCGTCCGAGAGGTCGAGCCGGGAGACGAACCGCGGGACGTAGCTCGTCGGGTCCGCGGGCTGGACGCGCAGTCCGAGCTCGCGAACGACGTAGCGGTACGTCCGGGTGAGCTCCATCTTCTCCACCCGGGAGACCGCCGTGAACTCGTCGAGGCTTCGGGGGTTCCCCACCTGCCGCGCGGCGGCGTACAGCGCCGCGGTCGCGACGCCCTCGATGGAGCGTCCGGGCAAGAGGTTCTCGCTCAGCGCGCGGCGGTAGATGACGGAGGCGGTCTCGCGGACGTTGTCCGGGAGGCCGAGCGCGGAGGCCATCCGGTCGATCTCGCCGAGGGCCTGTTTCAGGTTGCGCTCCTTGGAGTCGCGGGTGCGGAACCGCTCGTTCCACGTCCGCAGCCGCTGCATCCGGCGCCGCTGTCGGCCCGAAAGCGACTTGCCGTAGGCGTCTTTGTCCTGCCAGCCGATGTTCGTCGAGAGCCCCTTGTCGTGCATCATGTTCGTCGTCGGGGCCCCGACCCGGGACTTGCTGTCCCGCTCGCCGGAGTTGAACGCGCGCCACTCCGGCCCGCGGTCGACCGAGTCCTCCTCGACGACGAGCCCGCAGTCGCTGCACACCGTCTCGCCGTGTTCCGTGTCCGTCGCGAGTCGGCCGCCGCACTCGGGGCAGGTCGTGGTCCGCTCGCGCTCGCCCTCCGTGCGCTCCTCGACGTCCGCCGACTTCTCCGCGTCCGCCTTCGTTCGCGTGCGCTCGCCGCTCGCGGGCGCGTCGCCCGGGTCCGCGAGTCGCTCTCGTTCCGTTCCGCCGTCGCTGTAGGTGTCTGTCTCTGTCATGGGTTTGCTCCGACGATCCCCCGACGAAAATACAGCGAGGTCCGCGAATCGCCAGTCTGTTAACGTGTAGTTAGTCTCAAGAGTATATAAATATGTCGCTAACGGAGTGGGTAGATATTCACGGAAACCGTCCTAATACCCCGTTTTCCTCGACATCGTGGCTCGGCGACACCGGTGAGCCTCCGAAGGCGTCCACTCACGACGACGTATATACTTCACTCCCTGCGCCGACTCCGTTGTCTCCGCCACCGGCCCGACCGTCACCGCTCGTCGACGGCGACGCGCGCGAGCGCGCCCGCCAGGACCTCCGTCGCGGCGGCGCAGTCCGCCCAGTCGGTCCACTCGCGGGGGTTGTGCGAGATTCCGTCCCGCGAGGGAGCGAAGAGCAGCGACGCGTCGGTGACGCGCGCGACCCGCATCGCGTCGTGGGCGGCGCCCGAGTGGAGGTCGATCGCCTCGCGCCCGGCCGCGTCGGCGGCGTCGTGGGCGGCCTCGCGGAGGCGGTCGCTCATCGGTGTCGGCGCCACGTCGAACGGCCGCTCGAACTCGGTCTCGACCCCTCGCTCGCGCTCCAGCCGGGCCAGCGAGTCGCCCGCGGCGTCGACGATCGCCTCCATCGACTCGGCCTCGACGTCGCGAATATCGACGCCGGCCTCGACGCGGCCGGGGACGACGTTGGTCGCGTTCGGCTCGACCGACAGCGACCCGACGGTGCCGACCGCCGAGGGCGACGAGGAGTCGACGACCTCGTTCGCGGCGGCCTCGACGTCCAACACGAACTCGCTCGCGGCCGCGAGCGCGTCCGTCCGCTCGTCCATCGCGGTCGCGCCCGCGTGGTTCGCCTCTCCCTCGATTTCCGCCTCGCAGTGGGTGATTCCCGTGATCGTCGTCACGACGCCGGCCGCCGCGCCCGCGTCCTCCAGCGTCGTGTCCTGCTCGACGTGGAGCTCGTAGAACGCCGCCCACGACGCGGGATCGAGCGTCGTCGGGTCGCCGTCGGCGTCGGTCGGCGTGGCGGCGTCGACCCCGCTCCCGCCGCGGTAGCCGATCCGGTCGAGCGCCTCGCCGAGCGTCTCGCCCTCCGGGTTCGTCAGCGCGAGGGCTTCGTCGAGCGACAGCTCACCGGTCGCGACGGACGAGCCCAGCAGGCCGTTGCCGAACGTGCCCCCCTCCTCCTCGGTGAAGCTCACGACGCCGACCGGGCGCTCGGGTTCGAACCCGTCGTCGCGCATCGCGCGAACGGCCTCCAGCGCGGCGTAGACGCCGAGCGGGCCGTCGAAGATTCCGCCCTCGGGGACGCTGTCGAGGTGGCTCCCCGAGACGACCGGCGCCGCGTCCGGGTCGGCGCTCTCCGGCGTCCACGTCCCGAGGACGTTCCCGACGGCGTCGACCGTCACGTCGAGGCCGGCGTCGCGGAGTCGCTCCACCAGCCGGTCCCTCGCCCGCCGATTGGCTTCGGTCCCCGTCCGATTCGTTCGCGCGTGCGCCTCGGGGTCGTCCGTCTCGACGCGGCCGAACGCCGCGTTCGCCTCGATGTCCGCCCGGAGCCGGTCCGCGTCGACTGGGAGCTTCATACCGGACCCGAGCGCCGCGGGATCAAAACGGTTCGGGCTCCGGTGGGGTTCCCCGCGTCGCCCGGGTCGCCCCCGGCTCGGTCCCGTCACTATCCGCGCCGCGCGAGCCAGTAGCCGGCCGACCCCAGTCCGAGTCCGGCCGCGAACGCGCGTCTCGACGCCGGACCGTCGACGGATCGGTCGACAGCGACGCCGATCGCCGTCCACGCCAGCGCGATCCCGAGGCTCCGCCCCGGTCCGCTCCGGAACCGCCGACAGCCCGCGACCGCCCGCGCGTGCCGGTAGAGGTAGCCGGCCGCGAAGCCGACCGCCAGCGGACCGGCTCGCACCTCGCCGTCGGCGATCCCCCACCACGCGAGGGGCACACCGACGACGAGGCCTTCGATCGCGGCGCCGACCGCGCGCACCGCGTTCACCATGCCACACGTTCACGCTCAACGCGAAAATCGGTTACGCCGATCCGCAGTCGCGGATCCGAAAACACTTGTCCGGGGGCGTTCTGCTTTCGGCCGGCATGTCCCCGTTGCTCCTCCAAGGCGCGGCCGCCGGGATCGCCCTGCTGATCAGCCTCGTCTTCCTTGTCGTCCACCTCGCGATGATCGTGTGGACCTACTCGGACGCGGAGTCGCGCAGCGACCACCCGCCCGTCCTCTGGGCGCTCGTGGTGTTCTTCGCGCCGATTCTCGGTCTGTTGCTATACCTCATCATCGGGCGGAACTCCTACTGACCCCTCGTCGTACAGCCGACAGACGGTGTCGCGGCCGTCCGGCGACCGGTGCCCGAGACCGACCGACGACCGCGACGGGCCTCACACGCCCCTGAGCACGCTCGTCGCTCCGACGCTCTCGGCGACGACCCACGCGACGAACAGCCCGTAGGCCGCGAGCAGCGCGTACGACTCGCGCTCGTCGAGCGCGAGGCTCGTCCGGAGCGTCACGAACAGCAGGACGGTCGCGACGGTCAACACGCCGAGCATCGGCACCGCCGTCGAGAAGTTGACGGCGACCTCGCCGACGATAAGGACGCCGAGCGGGATCGCGACGAGCAGGTCGAAGGTGTTCGACCCGAGGACGTTCCCGAGGCTCGTCGTCCCACGGTTCTCGCGCGCGGTCCGGACGCTCACCAGCGTGTCCGGCAGGCTCGTCGCGGCGGCGACGACCGTGACGCCGGCGAGGAACTCGGGGACGCCGAAGGTGACGCCGAGGGACTCGACCGACGCGACGAGCCGCTCGACCGTGACGACGATGAGCCCGAGCCCGGCCGCCAGCTTCCCCCACTCGCGGCGGACGTCGACCCCGTCGCGAACGCGCTCGATCCCCGCGTCGTCGACGTCCTGGTACTGGATGAAGAGGTACAGCCCGTACAGCCCGAGCGGGATGACCGCGAGCGAGCGCGGCATCGTCCCGACGATCGGATCCGTCGACACGGGGAAGTAGATGACCGCGAGCGCGAACGTCACGACCAGCGCCGACACCGCGAGCATGTAGAACTGCGCCTCCTTGTACACGATCGCCCGGTTGGCCTCCAGATCGCTGTCGCCGCTCAGCCCCGACGCGGCCGGGATAACGAGGACGTTGAAGATGGCCGACCCGACCAACGCGCCCACGCCCATGTCGAAGACGCCGGTGAGGGCGGTGACCAGCACGCTCACGAGCTCCGGGAAGCTCGACCCGACCGCGACGACGACCGAGCCCTGGACCACGGCCGGGAGCCCGTAGTACCCGGAGAGCGCCTCGGCGGCCTCCTCTAACCAGCCGCTCCCGAGCCAGATGAACCCGGTCGCGGCGACGACGACGAGGGCGTGGACGACCGGCGCGTCGGGGAGGGCTCCCGTCACGGCTCAACGCACGTGTCTCCCGCCCAGTTCCCACAGGCGGTCGGCGATCGCGTCGTCGAGGGCGTCGCTGGTGACCCGCCACTCCCAGTTGCCGTCGAGGGTGCCGGGCTCGTTGAACCGCGCCTCGCTCCCGCGGCCGAGCAGGTCCTGAACCGTGGTCACGGCGAGGATGGCGTCCGAACTCCACACCTCGTCGATGACCGCCCACTCGCTCGGCTCGTCGGGGTCGGAGCCGACGTTGTACCGGAAGCAGTCCCGCTGCTCGGCCGGGAGGTCCTCGAAGTAGCCGGCCCACGTGTCCGTGTCGTGCGTCGAGGTGTAGCCGACGACGCCCTCGCCGTAGTGCATCGGCTGGTACTCGTTCCCCTCCGCGCACCAGTCCGCGTACTGCGGGACGCGCATGCCGGGGAAGCCGAACTCGGCCATCAGCTCGTCCATCGCCGGCTCCTCGAACCCGAGGTCCTCGGCGATGAAGGGGGCCTGGCCGAGCTCGCGCTCGACCGTCTCGAAGAGGTCGCGGCCCGGCCCCTCGCGCCACTCGCCGTCCGCGGGGTCGTCGCTGTGGGCGGGGATCGCCCAGTACTTGACGAACCCGAGGAAGTGGTCGAGCCGCGCCACGTCCGCGAGCTCGAACAGCCGGCGGAACCGATCGAGCCACCAGTCGTACCCCGACTCGGCGAGCCGGTCCCAGTCGTACAGCGGGTTCCCCCACCGCTGCCCGTCGTCGCCGGCGTTGGGAGGGACGCCCGCGACCGCGGTCGGGCGGTTCCCCTCGTCGAGCCGGAACGCCTCGGGGCTCGCCCACACGTCGGCGGAGTCGAGCGCGACGTAGATCGGCACGTCGCCGACGATCGACACCCCCTCCTCGGCCGCGACCGCGCGCAGGTCGCGCCACTGCCGGTCGAACGTCCACTGGACGAACTCGCGGAACCGGACCTCCGACGCGTGTTCGTCGCGCGCGCCGGCGAGCGCGTCGGGGTCGCGCGTCCGCAGCGGCTCGGGCCAGTCGGTCCAGACGTCCTCCGGCCGCGCGTCGGAGAGCGCCCGGAACAGCGCGTAGTCTTCGAGCCACGGCTCGCGCTCGCGGAACTCGGCTACCGCCGCGCGGTCCTCCTCGCTCGCCCGCTCCTCGAACCGCTCGAAGGCGGTCCGCAACAGCGGCAGCTTGTACTCGCGGACCGCGTCGTAGTCGACGCGGTCGGTCGGGAACTCGGGGACCGGCTCGAGGTCGCCCTCGTCGAGCCAGCCGTCGTCGACGAGTCCCTCGGGGTCGACGAACAGCGGGTTGCCGGCGAACGCCGACGGCGACTGGTACGGCGACTCCCCGGCCGCGGAGATGGTCGGCCCGATCGGACAGATCTGCCAGTGGTCGACGCCGGCGTCGCCGAGGAACGAGAGGAACTCGCGCGCGCCCTCGCCGAGGTCGCCGATCCCGTACGCCCCCGGCAGCGAGGTGACGTGACAGAAGACGGCGTCGGAGCGGTCGAATCGCATACGCCACCCTGCGATCCCCACCGACTCAAGCGTTGCGTCCGGGGGCGTCGCGGGCGCGGCCCTCCTGTCAGCGGACCGCCGGAGGGGGCGACCGACCGCTCACTCCTCCGTGACCGGCACCACCGCCACCTCGTCGACGCGGATCCGCTCCGTCCCCTCGCCGTCCTCGACGACGCATCGCTCGTCGGTGACGAGGTCGCGCTCGCCGTGATCGACGTCGACCGCGACGCTCGCGTCGGCGGGCGCGAAGTTGAGGACGACGACGAGGTCCTCCTCGCCGTCGTGCCGACGGAACGCGACCACGTCGTCCGGGTGAACGTCGCCGCTGGCGACGACCGGCCGCTCAGAGAGGTCGCCGCTCGCGACGTGGTAGCCGACGCGCGAGAGGTCGCCTGCCGGCCCGAGCGCGGGGTGCTCGCGCCGCGTTTCGAGCAGGCGCTCGTAGCGGTCCCGGACCTCCTCGCGCGCGTGGTCCCACGCGATCGCGTCGCGGCGCCCGCGCTGGCCGATCTCCTGGCCGGCGTACACCATCGGCACGCCCGGCAGCGTCATGATCGCCGCGCCCGCGGCGGCCGCGGCCGCGTCGCCGCACTCGACGCGGTAGCGCGTCTCGTCGTGGTTCTCGATGTACTGGAGGAACTCGGCGTGGTCCGGGAACCCGATCTCGGCGCGCTGGTCGACCGCGTTGAGGACGGTCGCCGCGGGCTCGGCCCCCCGACCGACCTGTCTGAGCTGGAAGTACAGCGTCGCGTCGAAGTGGACGTCGAACATCCCCTCGTGGAAGCCGGGGATGTACGGGATCGTCTCGTCCATCAGGAGGAACTCCCGGTCGATGTCCTTCACGCGGTCGCGAAGCTCGCGCCAGAAGGAGTCGGGGACCGCCCACGCCATGTCGCAGCGGAACCCGTCGACGAGCGGCGCCCACTCGTCGATCACGTCGAGCAGGAACCGCCGCACGTCGAGGTTCGCGTGGTTCAGGTTCGCGATCAGCTCCCAGTCGAAGTAGGTCCCCGGCTCGCCGGACTCCTGCCACTCGTAGCGGTCGCGGTACGGCGAGTCGGGATTCTCGTAGGCGTCCCGGAACCACTCGTGGTCGCGCGCGGTGTGGTTGGCGACGAAGTCGAACAGCACGCGCATCCCGTGGTCGTGGGCCGTCTCGACGAGCGCCTCGAACTCCTCCCGGTCGCCGAGGTCGTCCGCGGTGTCGAAGAAGTCGACGATGTTGTAGCCGTGCGGCTTCCCGTCGTGGCCGAGGACCGGCGTGAGCCACAGGGTGTCGACGCCGAGCTCCGCGATCCGCGGGACCCGCTCGGCGATGGCGTCGAACGCCTCCCCCTCGTCGGCGTCCGCGAAGGTGCGGACGAAGATCTCGTACACCGAGGCGTCCGCGGTCCACGCCGGCGGATCGTTGAGTCGGACTGTCTCGAACTCGGGCGTGGCCGGCGTCAACACCGCCTCGCCCTCCGCCGCGTCGTCGATCGCGGACGGGCTACTGCCGACGCGCTCGACCGCCGCCGCGTCGGCGACGCTGACTCGCGGGTCCTCGCCCGGGTCCCGCGCGACCGCGACGGCGTGAACACGGAGCCGGTCCGGCACCGCGTCGAGCGGCACGCGGAGTTCGCGGCCGTCGTCGCTCACGCGGAGCGCGTCCCGCGGGTTCGCGCGCCCCGCCGCGACGGCGTCGGCAACGTCGCGGTCGTCGACGACGAACGTCACCGCCAGGTCGGCGACGTCGAGCGCGGATTCCGGATTCGGCGAGGGGACCGCGGTGAACACCGCCTCCCCGGCGTGTTCGCCCTCCCCGTCCGCCTCATCGTCGAACACGACGCTCGCGTCGACCCGCACCCGCGGGCGGCCGACCCCCTCGTGTCGCTCACGGGCGGCGTAGTCGACCGGGGCGTTGACGTCGCCCGCGTCGCGGTCGCGGATCGCGGTCCCGCTCCCGCCCGCGACGTCGACGCCCTCGTAGCTCGCCGGGAACGCGCGGACGGTGAGCAGGTGGTCGCCGTCCGGGGCGTCGAGGCCGATCAGGTACCGGCCGGGCACGTCGGGCGTGAACTCGGTCACCGCGTCGTCGCCGACGGTCGCCTCGCTGTCGGGCGGCGCGTCGGCGACGCGCCACGCGTACGCGGCGTCGGGGTCGGGGTCTCTCGGGGCGAGTTCCGTCCGCTCGCCCGTCGCGAGGAATCTGGGGGGTCCGGGGTGGTGCATGTGACGCCCATCGGCACCCGGGGCCTTCGGTGTTGCTCTTGTTTCGGTGGCGTCCGCGCGGCGACGGCAGGCGTCCCGACGCTCCCGCCCGGACCGCGGCCGGCGTCGCGCGGTCTCCGCCGCGGTCGTCAAGGCTTTTACTCCGGCCGGCGCAGACCGGGTATGCGACTGCGTACCGCCCTTACGGAGCACGAACGTCGGCGCGGGGAGCGCTATCCGGCGGAACACTCGATGACCGCCGGGGCGTTCACCGGCGACGACGGCCGACTGGTCCACGTGGGGCCGGACGGGACCGTCCACGACTGTTCGTACTCCCTCTCCGAGGTCGGCGGCGCCGACCGCCTCCGGATGGGGATAACCGCCGGGCGCGGCGTCCGCTGGTTCGACGACCTCGAGACGACCCGCCAGCACTACGACGGCGACACGCCGCTCGTCGAGACGGAGTACGACGCCGGCCGCTACACCATCCACCAGTTCGACCTCGTGGTGAGCGACACCCACCTCACCCACGTCGAGCTCCGCGGCTCGCCGCCCGCCGACGCCGAGCTCGTCGCCGCCTACGCGTTCTCGCCCGACATGGTCGAGGGCCGCGTCGGCAACATGGTCCACGACGGGGCCGGTCCCGACGACGGCGGCGTCGTCGAGGTGTATCACCGCACGGAACACGACTTCCTCACCGCCTCGACCGGCCTCTCGAACGCCCACGGCCAGCGCCTGCGGACGATCCCGGAGCTGCTCGGCGAGGCCGACGACGGCTTCCCGCACCGCGGCGAGATCGACCGCCGCGAGGACTCGCGGCTCACTCCGGACGTCGTCGTGCGCGCCCCCTTCGAGCGCGACGGGCGCACCGAGCGGGTCACGCTCGCGGGCCGCGCCGTCGTCGACCGCCGGGCCGCGCGCGACACCGGCGACGACGCGAAGGACGCGCTCACCGACGGGATCGACCGCCAGCGCCGCATCGAGACGGTCTCGAACATCGCCACCGCCTACCCCGACGCCGACGACCTCCGGGAGGCCGCGGACGGTCGCGGCCCGGACGTGCCCGAGGACGCCCCCCGCCGGTCGGTGATCGCCAGCGACCTCCGCGCGCTCGACCTGCTCACGGCGGAGTCCGGCGGCCGGATCGCCGCCCCCGAGTTCGACCCCTTCTACTCCACCTCCGGCGGCTACGGCTACACCTGGTTCCGCGACGAGGCGACGGTGTCGACCGCGCTGCTCGGCGCGAGCGAGGAGCTCGGCCTCGACGCCGACGAGGAGCTGCTCGCGGCCGCGAGCTTCTTCTGTCGGACCCAGGACGCCGACGGCTCGTGGCCCCACCGCGTGTGGGCCGACTCCGGGAAGGTCGCGCCCGGCTGGGCGAACGCCCGGATCGAGGGCGCGAACGCGACGCCCGGCCCGAACGACCAGCTCGACCAGCCGGCCACGGTCGTCGCGTTCCTCGCGACGCTGCGCCGCGAGGCGGACCTCCCGGCCGAGTGGCGCGACCGGATCGACGAGACGATCGCCGACGCCGTCGACTTCCTCTTCGAGACGATCGAAGACGACGGCCTCCCGCGCCGCTGTCAGAACTGCTGGGAGAACGCGCTCGGCCGGTTCACCCACACCGGGGCCGAGTACCTCCGGGCGTTCGCCGCGGTGGCGCGCGCGCCGGTCGACGAGGGGCTCCGCGCCGACGCCGCCGACGCCGCGGACGCGGCGCTGTCCGGCCTCGACGCGCGCTGGAACCCCGACACGGAGCGGTTCCTCCAGCGCGCCAGCGACGAGGGGCAGGACGCCCGCGCCGACGCCAGCACCTTCGCGCTCGCGACCGCGGCCGCCGAGTACGCCGCCCTGCTCGACGACGAGGCCGGAGCGGGAGACGACCCGAGCGCCGACGGCTCCGCGGCCGACGACGCCGCGACCGACGGCTCCGGCTCGATCGATCCCGTCGAGAGCAGCGAGTTCGACCGCTTCCTCGACCGCGTCAACACCCACGTCCGGCAGTCGATCGACGCGCTCCGCCGCGAGACCGCCTCGGTGGAGGGGCTCGTCAGGTTCACCGGCGACGACTGGCGCACGGCCGAACAGGGCGCCGCGAAGGTGTGGTCCATCGCGACGCTGTGGGGCGCGACCGCGGCGGCGACGCTCGCCGGCGTCGTCGAGGATCGCGGCGGCGCCGCCGGACCGCTGTTCGCCGACGCGCGCGACCTGTACGCGCTCTGCGAGCCCGACGGCCCCTTCGTCAACGAGGCGGGGCTGTTCGCGGAGCAGGCGTTCGACGACGGCGACCTCGACAGCGCGACCCCGATCGCGTGGTCGCACGCGCTCCGGATCGACGCGACGGTGACGCTGGCGAGCCACGGCGAGCTCCCGGTCCCCCACGACCGCGAGACCGGCCCCGAGGCGGCGCCGCACTGGACGACCGGTCGGAAGTTCGGCGTCGGCACGCCCGCGGACTACGAGGCCGACGAGCCGGTCCCGGTGTGGTTCACGCTCACCGAGGGGACGCTCACCGAGGCGCGGTTCCCGCGGATCGACGTGATGAACGTCCGGACGTTCGACTTCCTCGTCGCTGACCCCGACTCCGAGTACGCGATCCGCACGTTCGACGAGACGGGCCACGTCACGGCGACGGAGACGATCGAGCGGACGACGGAGCCGGCGGCCGACGACGCGCTCGCGTACGTTCAGCGGATCCGCGAGACCGGCGACGGCCACGGCCACAGCTGGACGCTCCGCGTCGAGTACGCGGTCGACACCGACGGGACGGCGATCCTCGCGGACGTCCGGTTCGAGGGGAGCCGCGAGTACGACGTGTACGCGCTCGCGGACGCGACGATCGCCAACGTCGGCACGAATGACCGCGCCGAGCGGGTCGACGGCGACGCGGGGGCCCACCTGCTCGCGCAGAAAGACGACCCCGACCGCGACGCGGGCAAGCTGGTCGACGACGAGGGCGAGCCGTTCGCCCCCGCGCTCGCCTTGGCGAGCGGCGACGGGTTCGACTGGGCCAGCGCGCTCGCGGCCGGCGGCGACGCGGCGGCCGCGCTGTTCGGCGACGGCGAGCGGGTCGAGGAGTCGTCGGAGGCGGTCGGCAACGTCGTCCTCGCCGGGCTCGTCGGGAGCGGCGAGTCGGTGTCCGACACCGTCGCGCTCGGGTTCGCCGAGGACTCGGACACCGCGGCCGCGCTCGGCGAGGCCCAGGGGGCGCTCGGCCGCGGCTTCGACGAGGCCGCTGACGCGTACGCGGAGACGTGGCGCTCGTGGCTCGCGGACCGCGACCTCCCCGACTCGGTGGCGGGCGACCCGGACCTCGCGGCGCAGTACCGCTTCGCCCTGATGACGCTGGCGGCCGTCGAGGACAAGGCCCACGACGGCGCGGGGATCGCCAGTCCCTCCGTCCCGTGGGGCGAGACGGAGTACGCCGCGGAGGACCGCGGCTACGGCTACAACTTCGTCTGGTCGCGGGACCTCTATCAGGTGTTCACGGCGCTGATCGAGATGGACGAGCTCGAACGGGGCGCCGACGCCTTGGCGTACCTGTACAACACCCAGCAGGACGACGACGGGTTCCTCCCGCAGAACACCTACATCGACGGGCGGACCCGGTGGGGCGGCGAGCAGATGGACAACATCGGGTTCCCCTCGGTGATGGCCTGGCAGCTGTACGAGCGCGGCGTGACGCTCGACGACGCCGGCTACACCTACGACCAGGTCGCCCGCTCGCTCGACTACATCGCCGATAACGGCCCCGAGACCGCTCAGGAGCGCTGGGAGGAGGAGGCCGGCTACTCGCCGTCGAGCATCGCGGCCGAGATCGCCGGCCTCGTCTGCGGCGCGGCGCTCGCGCTCGCGGAGGCCGACCGGCGCGACCGAGACGTGTCCGGGAGCGAGGCCGCGGCGTCGCCGGAGTCGCTCCGCGCCGACGCGCTCGCGTGGCTGGCGCTCGCGGACGACTGGACGGCCCGCGTCGAGGAGTGGTGCGCGACCGCGACCGGCACCGATCGCCACGAGCGGACGCCGTACTACCTCCGGATCACGGCCGACGGGAACCCCGACTCCGGCCGCCCCCGCACCATCGCCAACGACGGTCCCACCTACGACGAGCGGGAGATCGTCGACGGCGGATTCCTCGAACTCGTCCGGCTGGGGATCAAGCCCGCCGACGATCCGGTCGTCCGCAACTCCGTCTCCGTCGTCGACGACTCGATCCGGGTCGACACGCCTCACGGCGCAGCCTGGTACCGGTACGTCGGCGACGCGTACGGCGAGATAGCCGTCGGCGACCCCGGCGCGCCGTGGGCCGGCACCGGCGACGGTCGCGGGCGCCTCTGGCCGATATTCACCGGCGAGCGCGGCGAGTACGAACTGCGCGCCCGCGCCGGCGGCCCGGACGCCTTCGGCGGCACCGACGACGAGAAGCTCGAACCGGAGACCCTGCTGGAGACGATGGCCGGGTTCGGCAACTCCGGACTCATGCTCCCCGAGCAGGTGTGGGACCGCGAACACCCGACGAAGTACGGCTGGGAGTTCGGCGAGGGAACCGGGGGGGCGACCCCCCTCGCGTGGTCGATGGCCGGCTTCGTCCGGCTGGCGCACGGGGTCGACGCGGGCGAACCGGTCGAGACGCCGACGGTCGTCCGCGACCGCTACGTCGAGTCCGACCGCCCCGCCGGTCCTGACCTGACGGCCACCGCCGAGTTCGTCGAGGACTCCGTCGTCGTCTCCGGCGAGACTGACGGCGCTCGCGTGGCGGTCCACACGCGTAAGACGTCCCGCCTCGTCACCCCCGACGGCGGCGGCGCGTTCGAGGTCGGCCTCGACGCCGACACCGACGCGGACACCGTCGTCGTCGCGGCCGCGACAGACGACGACTTCGAGAACGCGGGCACCGCCGTCGAGCGGTTACGGCTGTAGCGCTTCGCCGCTACGTCAGGTCGGCGGCTCGCGAACCCCTTCTATCCCAGCGCGGTCACGTCGACGGTGCGGGTCTCGCCGTCGACCTCGATATCGACCTTCTCGGCGACGCACTCGCGCACCGTCTCGCGCCACTCCTCGACGGCCTCGGCGTGTCGCTTCCGGCGCGCTTCGAGGTCCGCGTCCGGATGTTCCGCGGCCGTGTCGTCGACCTCGGGGTACGGCGGCACCGACTCCACGAGCGTCCGCGGATCGATGTGGAGCGGCGCCGGAGCGTCCGCGTCGTCGTCGCGCTCGTCGCCCCCGTTTCCGCTCGCGTCGAGCGCGTGGAGCCGGGCCCGCATCCGCCCGGAGAATGGCGGCGTCGCGCGGAGGACGACCTCGCGGTCGCTCCGCAGCGTCGCTTCGAGCGCGTTCGCCACGTCCTCGCGGTGGACCGCGACCGATCGGATCCGGTTGGGCCCGGGCTCCCCGGGCGCGGACTCCCGGTCGGCGTCGCTCGGTTCCTCAGTCATCGTTCGCCGCCCACTCGGCGTCCGAGAGCGTTCGCTGGACCGCCTCCTCGCCGACCGCCCCGGCGAGGTGCTCGAAGCCGGCGCGGACCCCGCGGTCGCCCGCGTTCGCGACGAGCCGCGAGACGATGAACTCCGGCGTGGACTTACCGATCGTGCCGAACCGCGGCTGGTAGTCGACGCGGAGCTCCAAGTCGTTCGTCAGTCCCTCCGCGAAGATGCCGTCGATCCGGGCGGCGTCGGGCAGCGGGCTCAGGTCCTCGGCGAGGTGGGTGACGTAGACGCCGAGCGCGCCCCGGTCGACGGTGAGCGTGACGAGCCCGTTCAGCAGGTCGGCGGCCCGGCCCGGCTCCGTGATCGCCTCGAACTCGTCGACGAGCATGAGTGTCCGGCCGTCCGCGGTCAGCGGCGGGACGACCGACTTCAGCGTCGACTCTAACACGCCCGCGTTGAACGAGGCGTGCCGGCGGTGGAAGACGATCCGGTCGAACGTCCCGACCTCGGCCGCCTCGGCGGGCACGGGCAGCCCCATCGACGCGAGCAGCGCGACCGCACAGAGCGTTTCGAGCAGCGTCGTCTTCCCGCCGGAGTTCGCCCCGGTGAGGACGCTCACGCGGTCGCCGGTCGGCGGCGCGTCCGCGCTCGCGACGCCCGGCTCGTCCGCGAGCGAGTGCGAGCCGACCCCGTACGAGACCGGCTGGACGTCGCCGCCGAGGAAGGGGTTCCGCGCCCCGCGCACGGCGATCCCGTCGTCGACGAGCGTCGGCCGGACGTGACCGTTCTCGGCCGCGAACCGCCCGAGCGACAGCAGGAACGCGGCGTCGGAGACCGCCGTCGCGGCGCGGGCGAGGGTCGTGTCGCCCCCGCTCTCGTCGGGGGAATCGTTCTCTCCGAGCCGTTCGCGGACGTCGGCCGCGACCGCGGCCTCGCGCTCGTCGACGGCCGCCTCCAGTTCGGCGACGAGGTCGCGCAGCGTCCCGGAGACGAAGTCGGCCGCGTCGAGCGCCTCGTCGGGCGACGCCGACCGGACCGTCGCCGGCTCGACGCCCGTCTCGCGCGCGACGTGGTCGATCGTCGCCGCCTCCAGCGCCTCGAAGTCGCGGAGGCTCCCGTCGCGGACCGATTCGAGCACGTCGAACGCGGAGTCGGCGAGGTCGCGCGCGGCCGACAGCTGTTCGCGCAGCCGGTCGAGCTCGTCGTCGGCGCCGCTCGCGATTTCGATTTCGTCCCCGTCGAGGCCGCCGGCCGGGTCGATCGACCCCCGCACGTCGGCGAGCGCGTCGGCGGCGTCGCGGAGGCGGTCGCCGTCGAGCGCGCCCACGTCGGCGAACGGGCCGTCCGTCAGCCCCGCCTCGCGGAGCGCGACCGCCGTCTCGACCGCGGCGAGGTCGGAGCCGTCGGCCTCGTCGTACGCCGCGAACGCGTCCGCGACGGCCTCGCGGTCCGCCTCGTCGAGGCCGGCCCACGCGTCGCGGGCGGCGACGACCCGATCCAGTCGCTCCTCGACGGCGTCGCGGTCGAGAAGCGGGGTCAACACCCGGATCCGGTCGGCCGCGTGCGCGGTCAGCGCCGCGTCCGCCGCGAGCGAGAGGAGGTCGTCGTACACCGAGCGCGCGTCGCCCGTCGCGAGCACGTCCATCCCCGACTCGCCGTTCGCTCTGCGGAGGATTCGGGTCGCGCGGCCGCGGTGGAGCCCGGCGTCGACGAGCGCGCGGACGTCGGCCGACTCGATCGCCTCGACGGCCCGTTCGGTCCCGAGCGCCTCG
Source organism: Halorubrum sp. Atlit-26R (assembly GCF_003666015.1). Lineage (GTDB taxonomy): Archaea > Halobacteriota > Halobacteria > Halobacteriales > Haloferacaceae > Halorubrum. The sequence goes on along the minus strand of NZ_QPLT01000002.1, from coordinate 368,441 downwards.
GTGAGCCGCTCGCTCGTCTTGGGGCCGATCCCCCAGTAGTCCTCCAGTCGCATACCACGTGGTGTCGCCCCGGCGTCTTGGCGTTTTCGTCGCCCGCTCGGTCGTCGACGCGTGCGCACGGCCGCGACTTCTCGGCCGGACCGGGGGCGCCGCTGCTGCCGGCAGGAAAGTGTTCATCCCGCGCTGGGCCGTATCGTGGAGACATGGCAACCGAGATCGCCGACGGCGTCTGGCGGATCGAGTGTCGCGGCGTCAACGCGTACCTCGTCTTCGACGACGTCCCGACGCTCGTCGACGCGGGCACGCCGTGGGACGAGGCCGCGATCCGCGACGGCCTCGACGCGGCGGGCGTCGAGGTCTCGGAGATCGGTCGCGTCCTCCTCACCCACTACGACATCGACCACGTCGGGACGCTGGCGGCGCTCGCGCCCGACCTCGACGCGCCGGTGTTCGCCTACGGGTTCGACGCACAGCTGCTCCGGGGCGCCCGCTCTCCCCCGCTCCGGAACCACAAGGGGCTGATCCAGCGGCTCGGCGGGCTCGTCACGGACTCGGGCGACCTCGACGTCGTCGGCGTCCGCGACGGCGAGCGCGTCGGCTCGTTCACCGCGTACCACTCCCCCGGCCACACGCCGGGCCACGTCGCGTACGTCTGCGAGGAACTGGGTGTCGGACTGCTCGGCGACCTCGTCTCGGAGTCCGACGGCGAGCTCAGATCCTCCAGCTGGCTGATCAGCTACGACACGGACGAAGTCGCGACGAGCGTGCGCGGGCTCGCCGACCGCGCTCCGGCGTTCGAGGTCGCCTGCGTCGGGCACGGCGACCCGCTCGCGTCGGGGGGAAGCGAAGCGCTGCGGCGGTTAGCGGCGACGCTGTGAGCCGGTTCGGGGTCGCGCTCAGCGCGACTGCCGGTAGATGAGGTTGCGCTGAATGTCGTTGGCGCCCTCGTAGATCACCGGGATGCGCACGTCGCGGTAGACGCGGGCGATCCGGCGGTCGGTGAGGATCGAGCGCCCCCCGTGGAGCTTCATGCCCTTCTCGGCGCAGTCGGTGGCGACCTCCGTCGACTTCGTCTTCGCCAGCGCGGCCCAGTAGCCGGCGTCCTCGTTGTTCGCGACCTTCTCGCAGGCGCGCCAGTTGAGCGCGCGCGCCGACTCGAACCCGATCCGCATGTCCGAGATCGTGTGCTGGACGGCCTGGAAGTCGTCGATGGTGCGGCCGAACGCCTCGCGCTCGTCGATGAACGCCTCCGCCTCCTCGATGGCTGCGGCCGCGAGCCCGAGCCCGTGGCCCCCGACGATGACGCGACCGTGGTTGAAGAAGTCCGCGAGCACGTAGAACCCGCCGCCCTCGCTGCCGACGACGTTCTCCTCGGGCACGAAGCAGTCGTCGAAGACGATGTGGCCCTGCTTCGAGGCGCGCATCCCCATCTTCTCGGGGATGTGCTCGGCCTCGTAGCCGTCGGAGTCGGTCTCGACGATGAACAGCGTGTAGTTGGAGTAGCGGTCGTCGCTCTCGCCGGTCTTCGCGTAGACGGTGAGCCAGTCGGCCTCGACCGCGTTGCCGACCCAGTACTTCTCGCCGGTGAGCTCGTAGCCCCCCTCGACCTTCTCGGCCTTGGTCGTCATGCCCGCCAGGTCCGAACCGGTCTGCGGCTCGGAGACGGCGAGCCCGGAGATCTGGTCGTTCTCGGCGACGGGCCGGAGGTACTCCTCTTTCTGTTCCTCGGTGCCGTAATCCTCGACCATCTCCGCGCCGAAGCTGGCGAGCTGGAGGGTGAGCGCGATGCCGGCGTCGGCGCGGTAGAACTCCTCCGCGATGGCCAGCACCTGCGCGAGGTCGAACCCCTTCCCGCCGTACTCCTCGCCGATGTCCTGTGCGACGAGCCCGGCGTCCATCCCCGCTTCGAGCACCTCCCACGGGTACTCGCCCGACTCGTAGTACGACTCGGCGTTCGGGGCGATGTACTCGTCGGCGAACTCGCGGGCCTCCCGTTTGACGTCTCGCGCGCGCTCCGGCACGACGCTGTCGTCGAGCAGCTCCATACGCTCCGTGAGGACCCCGCGGACTAAACGTTCGTGGAACAACGGAGAACGCCGGGGGAGTTTATCTCTCGTCGACCGCGGTCGTGTCGCCTCCACCGTCGCCTCGCTCTTCCGCTTCGAGGGCGTCCGTGTCACCGGATTCCGCGGCGTTGTCGTCGTCGTCGCTCGGTTCGGTCGCGACCTCCTCCGCGTCGGCGATGTCGACCCCGCCGGTGTCGCTCGGCTCATCCTCGTCGACGTCGCTCGGCTCGTCCGCGGCCGCGCCGTCGCCCGTCGCGTCCTCGGAGTCGGGTCCCGGGGCGCCCGCCTCGCCGTCCGTCCTCTCCTCCGATTCCGCCGGCGGATCGGTTGATTCGGACGGCTCGGCGGGGTCGGCGGGCTCGAACCCCGCGGTTTCGAGGTCCGCGTCGGCGTTCCGGCGGGGGTCCGCGCCGCGCTCGCGGAGGAGCGCGCGCGTCGCCTCCCTGTCGACCGTCCCCGAAACGGTCCGCGGCAGCTCCTCGACGTACGCGATCGTCTTCGGGATCTTGAACCGTGCGAGTCGCTCCCGGGCGAAGTCGACGAACGCCGTCTCGTCGATCGGCGCGGGACCGATGCCGCCGGCTTCGACCGCAGGCGGTTCGGGTCCGTCGCTCTGCTCCGCGTCGCCCTCAGCCGTCTCATCGCCCTCAGCCGTCTCATCGCCCTCAGCCGTCTCATCGCCCTCAGCCGTCTCGTCGCCCTCGACGGAGGCCGTCGCCGCCGACGGGAACCGGTCGCCGAGGGCCACGAGCGCCGCGACGCGCTCTCCCCACACCTCGTCGTCGAGCCCGACGACCGCCACGTCGTCGACCTCGTCGTACTCTCGGAGGACGGCCGTGACCTCTCCCGGCTCGACGTTCTCGCCGCCGCTGATGATCCGGTCGTCGACGCGGTTGAGCACGTGGAGATACCCCTCCTCGTCGAACCGTCCGACGTCGCCCGTGTGAAGTCCGTACGGGCCGAAATCGGACCGATCGACGTCCGCGGGGTCGATCCCGTTCAGGTCGATCGCGTCGCCTGGGGACGCGTCGCCTTCGCCGACCGCGTCGGGGGAATCTCCCCCGTCTTCGACGAGGTACCCCGGCGTGATCGTCGGTCCGCTGACGACGATCTCGCCCGTCTCGCCCGGCTCGACCGGGTCGCCGTCGTCGACGACCGTCACGTCGGTTCCGAAGAGGGGCCGGCCCACCGTCCCGATCCGGTCTCGGGTCTGTCGCGGCGTCGCGGTCGTGATCTGTGAGGCGGCCTCCGTCATCCCGTACGTCGGGTAGACGGGGACCGAGTAGTCGCGACACCGCTCCAACAGCTCCGCCGGCGCGGGCGCCCCCCCGAGCAGGACCACGCGGAGCGAGTCCGACAGCGTCCCCCGTCGGTCGAGCATCCGCTTGAGCATCGTCGGGACGAGCGAGACGCCGGTCACGTCGTACGCGTCGATGTCGTCGGCGGTGCCGCCCGCGTCGAACCCCTCGCGCAACACGAGGGTGGTCCCGTACAGCACCGACCGGTACACCGGCGCGAGCCCGCCCATGTGGTGGAGCGACAGCGACACCAGCCACCGGTCGTCTGCCTCGACGCCGAGGCGGAACGCGGAGGCGACCGCCGAGCTGTACACGTTGCCCGCGGTCAGCGGCACGGGCTTGGGCTCGCCGGTGGTCCCGGAGGTGAACAGCACGCAGAGCGGGTCCCCGAACGACCACTCCGGGGGATCGAGCGACGCCGGGTCGACGTCGTGGATTCCCGTGACCTCGGCGCTCGTCGGGTCGTCGACGGAGTAGACGGGTATGCCCTCGATCTCCGCCGCCGCGTCGGTCGCCGTCGGCTCGGTCGGCTCCGCGCAGACGACGGCGTCGAGGTCGGTCCGGTCGATCCGCGCGGCGATCTCGCGCGGCGTCAGCTCCTGGCCGAGCGGGACGAACGTCGCCCCGATCCGCATCGTCGCGTGGACGAGGCCGACGGTGCCCACGTACGGGGGCGTGAGCACGCCGATCCGGTCGCCCTCCCCCAGGCCGTGCGCGACGAGCCGGCCGGCCGTCTCGGCGACGAGACGGTCGAGGTCGGTGTAGCTCCACGCCTCGCCGTCCTCGGCGCGGACGAGGGCTGTGTCGTCGGGCGACGAGACCACGCGGTGAGAGAGCCAGTCGCGCATCGGTCTCACCCGCGTTCGCCCGGTACGGTGGCGCTACTCATCCGTCGGCTGTCGCACGGTCAACACCGGGACGTCGGAGGTGCGGACGACGCGCTCCGTGACGCTCCCGAGCAGGTAGCGGTCGAGCCCCTTCCGCCCGTGCGTCCCCATCACCACGACGTCGATGCCGTGTTCGTCGACGTAGTCGTGGATCGACCGGTACGCGGTGCCGGACACGACGCTGGAGACGCACTCGACGCCGACGTCCGCGGCGGCGTCGGCCACGCGCTTCGTCGCCTCCTCGCCCTCAGATTCGAGCGCCTCGACGACGATCTCTGCGCCCGCCTCGAGGCTGGAGTACGCCGCGCCGTCGACGACGTACAGCGCGTGGAGGCGCGCGCCGTACTGGTCCGCGAGGTCGATCGCGTGTTCGATCGCGGCGTCTGACGCCGGACCACCGTCGGTCGGAACGAGGATCTCTGAGTACATCTCACCCCGTAGTACAGCGGGTATCGATTAAAAACCCGATCAACTGTCCCGAAGTCCGGTAAGGAACGCACACCGCGATTCCGAACGGGAGGCCGCCCTAGCGGAAGCCCATCGCTTCGATCTGCTCCTGGTACCGGTTGCGGATGGTGACCTCGGTGACCTGCGCGACGTCGGCGACCTCGCGTTGGGTCTTCTTCTCGTTACAGAGCAGCGAGGCCGCGTAGATGGCCGCCGCCGCGAAGCCCGTCGGCGACTTCCCGGAGAGCAGTCCCTGCTCGGCGGAGACGTCGATGATCTCGGTCGCCTTCGACTGGACCTCTTCCGAGAGCTGGAGCGACGAGGCGAACCGCGGGACGAACTGCTTGGGGTCGACCGGTTTCAGCTCTAAGCCGAGCTCCTGGGAGATGTAGCGATAGGTCCGGCCGATCTCCTTCTGCGGGACCCGCGAGACGTCCGCGACCTCGTCGAGGCTGCGGGGGATCCCCTCCTGGCGGCAGGCGGCGTACAGGGCCGCGGTGGAGACGCCCTCGATGGAGCGCCCCCGGATGAGGTCCTCGTTGAGCGCGCGTCGATAAATGACGGACGCCACCTCGCGTACCGACCGCGGCACCCCGAGCGCGCTCGCCATGCGGTCGATCTCCGAGAGCGCGAACTGGAGGTTGCGCTCGCCCGCGTCTTTGGTCCGAATCCGCTCCTGCCACTTGCGCAGGCGGTGCATCTGCGAGCGCTTCTCCGAGGAGAGCGACCGCCCGTAGGCGTCCTTGTCCTTCCAGTCGATCGTCGTCGTCAGCCCCTTGTCGTGCATCGTCTCCGTGATCGGGGCGCCGACGCGCGACTTCGACTGCCGCTCGTTGTGGTTGAACGCGCGCCACTCCGGCCCGCGGTCGATGTTCCGCTCGTCTAAGACGAGCCCGCAGTCCTCGCAGACGAGCTCTTGGTCGGCGTCGGTGACGATGTTCTCCGAGTCACACTCCGGACAGGAGACCGTCGATTCGTCCGTTTCCTGCTCCGTGTCTCGCTCCTGTTGCCGCTGGCGACTCGGACGTTCCATTAAAAGGTTTGTGGTCAGTCGCGTATTTAAGCCTTGTCCACGTCCATCATCGATCCTGAGGGATCTCGGGTCGGCCTCATGTCCGGTTTATACCGTTTAAAACGCCTGTAACGCCTGAAACGGAGACGCAGATTCGAGTCGTCGGCGGCTTCGACGTGGTCCGCCGCGGTCCGGCACGACGCACGAAACGTGACCGTACATCGAGGTCGAAATTCGACATTGGGAACGCCCGGCAAGGCCCGAAAACGCCATGTCAGCGGTAGAGCGTGTTCGATCCCGGAGCGTGCCGTGCGCGACCGCAGGATCCTTTATATTACCACTAAACATCTATAAAGACTTTTGTATAACCTCTGCCAATGGATTCGTATGAGCACTACTTCGTCTCCCGGCATCGAACGCACGCTGCGCGGCTGTCGCCCCGCCGACGTCGACCCAGTCGTCATCGACGCGGCGGACCTCGACAGCACCGCGCCCGAACACCTCCGCGACCTCAAGCGGGGGCTCGCGGCCCGCGGCTACCAGCCCGCCGCGGTCGCGACCGAGGCGGAGTTCGACGCCGAGAGCACGCTCGAACGCCAGCGCGAGGCCGACCGCCTCCGCGACCTCGTCCGCGCGGCGTCGTTCCTCGGCGCCGGGCGGATCGAGGTCAGCGTCGACGGCGAGCCGCGCGAGGAGACCCGCACGGCGCTCGCGGCGCTCGCCGAGCGCGCCGACCGCGAGGGCGTCGAGTTCGTTCGCGTCGACGGGGACGGCGCCGCCTGACCGATGGCGACGAAGCGGTCGCTCGCGACTAAGCTCGGGGTCGTCGCCGGCTTCGAGCGTCCGGACGCCGCCCTCGAACAGTACCCGACGCCCCCGGAGTTGGCGGCCCACGTCGTCCACCTCGCCGACCTCCACGGCGACGTCGACGGCCGGACCGTGATCGACTTAGGCGCCGGCACCGGGATGCTCGCGCTCGCCGCCGCGCTGCGCGGCCCCGCCCGCGTCGTCGGCCTCGAACTCGACGGCGGCGCGCTCGCGACCGCCCGCGCCAACGAGCGCCGCGTCGCCGCCAGCGCGCCGGTCCACTGGGTCCGCGGCGACGCCACCCGCCCGCCGCTCGCCGTCTCGGAGCCCGCGACCGTCGTGATGAACCCCCCGTTCGGCGCGCAGGACGGCAACCGCAACGCGGACCGCGAGTTCCTCGCGGTCGCGAGCGACCTCGCGGCCGTCTCCTACTCGGTCCACAACGCCGGTAGTCAGGAGTTCGTCGAGGCGTTCGCCGCCGACGAGGGCGGCGAGGTGACTCACGCGTTCGCGGCCGAGTTCCGGATCGACGCGCAGTTCGACCACCACACAGACGAGGCGCGCGACATCGACACCGAAGTGTACCGGATCGAGTGGTCGTAGGCCCCCGGCCCGCCCCTCTGGTATGGCCGCCCTCGACTACTGCCGCCCCTCGTAGCGCTCCCGCTGCGCGATCCGGACCCGGGTCTCGCCGCGCTCCGCGAACACCGCGTCGCCCTCGCGTACGAACGTGATCCCCCGGACCCTCACCGACTCGTTCGCGGCCGGGAGCGGCGCCGTGACGTTGTTTCCGCTGCCCCCGACTACCGAGAGCTCGAACCCTCTCCTCGTGGCCGCGACGACGACGTTGCGGCCGTCGATCCGGGGCTCCGCCCGCGCCGGGTCGCTCGTGAACAGCGTCCGCCTGGTTTCGTTCCGTATCGCGTCGACCCGATAGGTCGGGTCGCCGTTCGCGGCGACCCACCCGACCCGCTGGACCCAGACGGTCTCGCGCCAGCCGGTCCCGCCCACGTCGACCGCGCGGTACCCCCAGAACGCGAGGTTCCCCTCCGAGACGGCCGTCGTCCATATCTCGCGGTCGGGGTCGCTGACGATCACCCCCGAGGTGTTCACCGACGTCGAGCGCCCGAACGCCTCCACGTCGACGACGCCCACGAGCCGGTCCTCCACGTTCTCCGCGTACGTCACCTGGTACCCCTCGACCTCGATCGGGTCGCCGGGGAGGTCGCCGTCGTCGACGGCGACGAGGTTCGGCACGACGGCCGGTCCCGCGACGACGGCCAGCGCTCCGAGCAGGAGGAGGACCCCGACCGCCGCCGGCGTCGCCGACCGGATCCCGCCTCGGATCGTCTCGGGCTCCGGAACCGCCCGGCTCGGCCAGAGCGGCTCGTCGCGCGAGACGGCCGCGACGGCGACGATCGCGGCCAGCAGGGCCAACAGCCCGACGCCGACCGCGCGGTACAGTTCGTACCGCTCGTTCCCGAGGTACCAGTACACCGCCCACAGCCGACGCGACGCGCCGAACAGCAGCAGCGCACCGAAGACGAGGAGCGCCGACCGCTCCGTCGCGTCCGTCCGCGGTCCGTCGCGGTCGACGGTCGCGATCGGGTGGTACCGCCACCGTCTCGCGGTCGGGCCCGTGTCCGGCTCAGGAGCTCCGGCGTTCGAGTCCCTCGCGCGGCGCCGCACGAGGAGGACCGCGATCAGCGCGCCGCCGATGAGCCCGAGCGCGTGTCCCTGTATCGCCACGTTCGCCCAGCCGGGCACGCCGTAGGAGGGGGACGCCTCCGCGAACGCCACCGGGACCCGGAGGGACTCGTAGAGGACGCCGACGAGCGTCGTCCCGGCCATCGCCACGACCGCGGCGACGGGGCGCGAGACGAGCGCGAAGCCCCAGTACGCGAACACGACGACGGAGAAGCCGATCACCGGGCCGAGCGCGAACAGCGCGGAGAGGAGCCCGAACCCGACCGCCGCGCCGGGGACGATCAGGAGCGCCCGGACGTAGGGATTCGCGGCCGGCGACTCGACGGCGGCCACCCGGCTCGGGAGTTCTCGGAGGCGACTCGGCAGGCGTCGGAGCCGGACCGCGAGGCCCTCTCCGTCGTCGACCTCGCGCCCGTCGGGGAAGTGGCCGTACGCGTACTCGGCGAGTCCGCCGGCCACGAACGCGGAGAGGAGGTTTCCGGTGATGTGACCGCGACTCGCGTGCGCGAAGCTGGACCAGAGCAGCCCCTCCGGGTAGAAGTACGACCACGACCGGAACGGGATCACGACCGGGCGGTTCGGATTGTCGATACCTGACTGAACGAACAGGTACACCCCGACCACGCCGGCGATCACGAGGAGCGTTCCCCACGGGACGCCGAGGAGGAGCCGAGAGCGGAGCGCCCGCGTCCAGTCGTCGCTCGGGCGGTCGACGAGGTACACCGCGGCGAGCGCGACGACGACGCCGACGCCTCCGGCCGCGAGATGGACGGCGTCCGATGTCAGCGCTTCCGCGACCATGTGGGGTTCGAGGGGGCCGCGCACACATCAATACGGGGGTCCGGTGCGTCGCGTCGAGTTCGAAATAGGAGGGAGAGCGCGCCTCGACCGGTGACCGGAGCCTTCGGCCTCAGATCTTGTTCTCGGCGTCGTCGGCGAGCTCCTCCATCCGCTTGCCGACGCGGCCGGCGGGCGAGAACTCGTCTTCGCTCATCGCGTTCGCCAAGGCGTTACCGAGGACGAACACGGCGTGTTTGTGCTCGCTCTTCGACTTGTGGACGTGCGAGGGGTCGACGTCGAGCTCGTCGTAGGGGTCGAACAGCGAGCCGTCGACGGTCTCCTGCGCGCGGAAGTGTTCCATAATCGTCACCATCTGTTCGTGGAGTTCGAGCAGCTCGTCCTTGTGCATATCCACGGATACGGGATGTAAGCCCTATAAGGGTTGTTGAGGGGGGTACGCACGGTTCTGCGCCGCGGGGACCTCAGCTGCGGAGGTCGGTCGCTCAGAAGACGTACTCGTCTTCGTGGCCCATCATCCCCTCGTCCTCGAACCCGTTGGAGTCGTCGTCGTCCCGGGGACCGCTCGTCTTGTACGCCTTGATGCCAGTCGACAGCAGCTCCTCGACCGCCTCCTCCCGGTTGAGGAACTCTCCCTCCTCGACCATCTGGGCGATCTGCATCTCCAGATGCTCCGGCACGGTTATCTTCACTCGTGGCATTTGCTGTCCGGGTCTTGTGGCATGGCGTATATAAAATTGGCGTCGGAGATACGTGGATTCAAAAACTCAAAACGAAGACTCAAAAGTTCATTTTTGATCTTCTAAATACGCGTTAGAGATATACGAACCCGGGCCGCACTCCTTCCGGCGCCGGGGGCGTTCCCGTCGAGCGCGGCGCGCTCTGACGCCCGACCGTCTCCGAGAGCGACATTCATACGTCGGTCCGGGCCGAACCGAACCGCATGACAGAGTCCGGCGTCGAGGCCGCCGAGGACCTCACCGACCTCTACCGCGAGTACGGCGACGACCGGCTCCCGCCGGGACAGCGCGAGACCGACGGCTTCCCGGTCCTCTCGAAGAGCGGAACGCCGTCGTGGGACCCGGAAACGTTCGAGCTCGAAGTTTGGGGCGCCGTCGAGGAGCCGCGCTCGTTCACGCTCGACGAGTTCCGCGAGCTCCCGGCCGTCACCCAGCGACAAGATTTCCACTGCGTGACGGGGTGGAGCAAGTTCGACTGCGAGTTCACCGGGGTCGCGTTCGCGGACCTGGCCGAGCTTGCGGGCGTCCGCGACGACGCCGAACACGTGCTGTTCCACTCGCTGGACGGGTACACCACCGACCTCCCGCTCGACGAGTGTACGAAGCCGGGCGTCCAGCTCGCGTACGGCTTCGACGGCGACGACCTCCCGGCCGACCACGGCGGCCCGATCCGCGTCGTCACCCCCCACAAGTACGCGTACAAGGGAGCGAAGTGGGTCTCGGGCGTGGAGTTCCTCACCGAGCCCGAGCTCGGCTACTGGGAGAAGCGCGGGTACAGCGACACGGCGAACCCCTGGAACGAGGAGCGGTACAGCTGATCGCTCGGCGCTGAAGCCCCTCCGCCCTGCCGTCTGATCTCCCCCGTCCGCTCCGCCCCGATAGTCAGGATAAAGGGTCCCCGGTCCCCATTCGATACGCATGGAACGGGCGCGCTCTCGGTCGTCGCCGCCGCTGGTCAGCCGGACCACGGCGATCGACGAACCGGCGTTCGCGGCGGCGTTCGAAACGCTCCCGTCGCCGCGCACGACCTGGAGCGCGCCCGACGACGCGCTGGTGCTCGGCGGCGGCGCGGCGGCGACGCTCACCGCCGACGGCGGCGACCGGTTCGGGGCGATCCGGGAGGCAGCGACCGAGCTGTTCGAGTCGGGCGACGTCCACGCGGGCACCGAGGCGGCCCGTCCCCGCGTCTTCGGGGGGTTCGCCTTCCACGAGGGCGCCTGCGACGGCGACCCGTGGGGGCCGTTTCCGGAGGCGCGGTTCGTGTTACCGCGGGTCCAGCTGACGATAGCGGACAACGGCGCGTGGCTCACCGTCAACGCGGTCGCCCCCGACGCCGACGTGTCCGCCGTCGAGGACCGCTTGGCGCGCGAGGTCGACCGGTTCGCCGCGCTCGACCGACGCGACTCCGGGGAGGCGGGCGAGAGCGCGGCCGCCTCTCGGCCGCCCCGTCCGGGCATCCTCGAGAGCCGCCGGACGACGAGCCGCGAGGCGTGGCGCGAGAGCGTCGGCGCCGCGGTCGACCGGATCCGCGACGGCGACCTCCGGAAGGTGGTGTTGGCGCAGGCGCTCGAGGCCGACCTCGCGGCCGACTTCCCGCGCGCGGCGACGCTCGAACGCCTCGCGGAGAAGTACCCGGACTGTCACCGCTACTGGTTCGAGCCGGACGGCGGCGAGAGCGCCTTCTTCGGCGCCACGCCGGAGCGGTTGGTCTCGCTCCGCGGCCGCACCGTCGAGACCGACGCGCTCGCCGGGACGACCGGTCGCGGGGAGACGCCGAGCGAGGACGAGTGGCTCGCGCGGGAGCTCCTCGACGACGAGAAGAACGTCCACGAACACGAGCTCGTCGCGGAGACGGTCCGCGACCAGTTGGAGCCGTTCGCGGCGTCGGTCTCCGCGGGCGAGCGCCGCGTCCGGCGGCTCGCGACGGTCCAGCACCTCCACACCCCGATCACCGCCGAGCTCGACGCGGACCGCCACGTCCTCGATCTCGTCGAGGCGCTCCATCCGACCCCCGCGGTCGGCGGGCTGCCGCCGGACCGCGCGCTGGCGACGATCCGCGAGACGGAGCCGTTCGACCGCGGCTGGTACGCCGCCCCGGTCGGCTGGATCGACGCCGCGGGCAACGGCGCGTTCGCGGTCGCGATCCGCTCGGCCGTCGCGAGCCGGCGGCGCGCGACGCTGTTCGCCGGCGTGGGGATCGTCTCCGACTCCGACCCCGACCGCGAGTGGGACGAGGTCCAGCTGAAGTACCGGCCGATCCTCGACGAGTTAGAGGGCGGCGACGACGAGAGTGGTCGATAGCGCGCCCCGCCGCCAGTGCGAGGGGTCGCGCTACTGGAACATCTTGAGCGGCTCGGCCTGCGAGCTCTCCTCGTTCGCCTGTCGCATCTGCTCGGCGAGCTGTTGCTTCGCGTTCCGGATCTCCGTCGCCTGCTCGACGAGCCCGTCGGTCGGCGTCTCGATCCCGGCGATCGGGTCGATGCCGTCGGCGATGAGCACCCGCGCCGCCTCGGGGTCGGGGAACTGCGGGTCGGACTCGACGACGAGCCCGACCGCGTCGCGGTCGTTTTCGAGCGCCGCCGCGAGCATCGCGCCCGTGGGCCCGGAGACGAGCCCGGACTCGGACGGTTCGGACACCTCGGCCCGGGCCAGCGCCTCGGCGCCGTCGCCGGTCGCGATCCCGTACAGGCTCGGGGGCGCCTCGTCCTTCTCGCGGCCGAGCCCCGACAGGAAGATCGGGAACAGGTCGGCCTCGTCGAACCACGAGCCGACGCACGCCGCGACCTCCGTCGCCGCGGCCGGGTTGACGGGCACGTCGCTGCGGAGCGCGACGAGGTCGTTCTCGGGGTCCGCGTACAGCCGCACGGGCGTCGTCGCGGCCGTCTCGGACTCGCGGTAGACGGCCACCGGCGGGAGCCCGTCGCAGTGGACGTTCGCGTAGTGGGTCATCCCGTGGACGTCGATCAGGTGGTCGGTCGCGATCTTCCCGACGAGGCCGACGCCGGGGAACCCCTCGATCAGGGTGGGCTCGTCCGGCGAGACGTCGTCGTCGAGGACGGAGATACGTGCCATGCGCGGCCCTACGCCCGGGGCGGACCTAAAAGTGCTGCGCGGGGCAGTTCCGCGTACAGGTGCGGCGCGCGGCGACCGCGCGCGAGTCCCGAAACCGTCTAACGGCCTGCCCCGAAAGGACGGGCATGAACCCGCTCGACCGATACGAGCCGCTCGTCGACGACGTCGACGCGTTCCGGGCGGCGTGCGACCGGCCCCTCCCCTCGGTCGTGCGCACGAACGGCATCGCGGCCTCCCCGGCCCGCGTCCGCGAGGCGTTCGACGAGGCGGGCGTCGCCTACGAGCCGGTCGACTGGCATGACGGCCTCTTCCGGCTCCCGGACGGGAACCCCGGCGGCAACTGGCCGTACGTCCACGGCTGGACGCACGGACAGGAGGAGGTGTCCGTGCTTCCCGGGCTCGCGCTCGACCCGCGGCCGGACGAGCGCGTCTGGGACGCCTGCGCGGCCCCCGGCAGCAAGACGACCCAGATCGCGGACGCGATGGACGACGAGGGGACCGTCGTCGCCAACGACAACAACCTCGGGCGGCTCTCCGCGCTCCGGCACAACGCCGAGCGCCTCGGGATCACGAATACGATCGTCACGAACCAGGACGCCCGCAACTTCTCGACGAAGCCGCTCGCGTTCGACGAGTTCGACCGCGCCTTGGTCGACGCGCCCTGCTCCTGTGAGGGCACCTGCCGGAAGAACCCGGACGTCTTAGACCAGTGGACGCTCGGCCACGTCGACGCGGTCGCGGGGATCCAGAAGGGGATCCTGGCCCGGGCCGTCCAGGCGACTCGCCCGGGCGGCGTCGTCGTCTACTCGACGTGTACGTTCGCGCCGGAGGAGAACGAGGCCGTCCTCGACCACGTCCTCGGCGAGGAGGACTGCGAACTCGTCGACTTCGACCTGCCGCTTGAGACGGATCCAGGCGTCACCGAGTGGGAGGGCGAGACCTACGACGAGTCGGTGACGCGCGCGCAGCGCATCTACCCCCACCGGAACGACACGGGCGGGTTCTTCTGCGCGAAACTGCGCGTGGGCGGGGAGGAAGACGAGAGCGCGAGCGACGGCGAGGTGGCCGCATGAGCGACGACGAATCGGGAGCGGCACCCACCAACGACGGGCAGCAGTTCGATCGCCTCCCCGAGACCCCCGCCGACCGCGAGGTCGAGGGCCGGGCGAGCCGCGCGGAAGTCCTCGACTGGTGGGACGAGCGGTTCGGGATCGGGCGAGAGGTGTTCGAGGAATACAGCTTCTGGGAGAAAGGGGCCGGAAAGATCTGGATCTTCAACGGCGAGGCGACCGACCCGAGCGAGGTGGAGGCCGTCGGGATGACGTTCCTCCGGACGCGACAGGAGCACTGGAAGCCGACCGGCCGGGCGGTCTCGCGGTTCGGATCGCGCGCGACGAAGAACGTGATCGAACTGGACCCCGAGCAGGCGTCTCGGTTCGCCGCGGGAGAAGATCAGGAGTTGCCGGAGTGGGACGGTGACTGGGGGTACCTGATCGCGACGCACCGTGTTGCCGGTGAAAGCGTGCCGATCGGGGTGGGGCTGTATTTATACGACGAACTGCGCTCCGTGGTCCCGAAAGGCAGTCGGGCCGACCTGCCCGTCGTGGAGTGACGGATCGCGTTCACATGTCGCTTTACTGCTTATAAATGACTGATCGCGGATCGGCGGAGAACACTTCTCAAACCCCAATCGATCGTTTATAAATAGCCGCTCACGGACCGGCGGTGAACACCACCAAAGCCACGGTCGCTTCCTTATAAATAATTGACTACGGGACGGCGTTGAACACCGCCAAAGTCCCAGCCGTTCGCTTATAAATGACGGAATGTGGATCGACGGAGAACACCTCCAAAGCCCCAGCCGCGAGGCGGGCGCACGCTCGCTGCGGTCCTCGGTTGGTCGCTCGCTTCGCTCGCTCCTGCCCTGCGGTCCTTACGTCGCCTGCGCCCGCCTCGCGGCTGCCCCTTTGAGTCCCGCCCGCCCGCACAGCACCGCAGCCTCACGCCTCCCCAGCCTCGTCAGTCGCCGTCGCTTCGCTCCGGCGACTGACTCCCTCGCGCGTGCGATTCGCGCCCTTCGGGCGCTCATCGGCACGCGCCACAGCACTTATTTAAATACGCTACACCGATTTCTCCCGAACTGTCCCGCCGCCGAGCCCCTCCCACTCGACCCGGTACCCCAGCCGCGAGAGCGCGGCGCTCGCGTCGTCGACGCCGTAGTCGTCGAGGACCGCCTCGGCCTCCGAGAGCGCCATCCCGGCCTCGATTTCCTCGGCGAGCGTCTCTATCACCGCTGGCCGCACGAGCGTCCGCCCGATCCGCTCGTGGTCGGGGAACGACTTGTCCGCTAGCGCCTCGACGCTCACGCCGCGCTCGTCGGCGAGGTTGTCAAGGCCGATGGCGTCGGCGTCGGGCGAGAGGGTATCGGGGAGGTCGGCGGCCGCGTCCGCGACGAACTCGGCCTCGTACTCGCGGAGCACGTCGACCACGTCCTTCACGCGCACCGTCCCCGAGTAGGTGACGACGCGGTGGTCGCGCGCGGCGATCTCCTCGCCGACGCCGAGGCTCTCGTCGACGGCGACCAGCAGGTCAACGTCCTCCACGTCCGCGAGCTGGCCGAGCTTCTTGTCGACGTACTCGGGGGTCCAGAAGCCCATCACCTCGAAGAAGAGTCTGAAGTCCGCGTGGGCGTAGTCGAATGCGAAGTCCGGGATCATCACGCTCGCCCCGGTTTCGAGCGGCTCCGGCTCGCGCACCAAGGTCCAGTCGAGATCGAGCCCGCGGACGCGCCCGGCGAAGTCGGCCTCGACCCCGCTGTCGAAATCGGGCTCCGCGACGGGCTCGACGTCCGGCACCGTCACGTCGCCGTCCGAGAGGCGCATTGTGCGCTCGCGGCCGCGGTCGTCGATGGTCGCCTCCAGCGACCACTCCGCCGACTCCGCGACGGTCCGGAGCAGCCGCGCGAAGGCGGTCCCGTACCGCCGCGTGCGCGAGAACAGCCGGTCCGGGCCGGTGACGACCAGTTCGCGGCCCTCGGGGGTCTGCTCCACCTCGTACATCAACCGGAGTCGCTTGACGGCGGAGACGAGCCGCTTCGGGTCGTTCGACCGCACCCGGACCTCGGTGGCGTCGAAGAGCGCGGTCTGGGCCAAGGAGAGGTCGTACTGCTCCAAGAGGGCGTCGGGGTCCCAGCGCACGTCGGCGTCGACGAGGACCTCGTTGACGTCGCGGTCGGCGTACAGCGAGGCGTCCACCGCCTCGGACTCGATACCGAGCGCGTCGGCCGCGCGCTCGACCGCGACCTCCCGGTCCGGCTCGCTCGCGACGCCGACCGCCTCCGCGGCCTCGAACGCGGCCCGCCGGACGCGGCGCGGCGGGACCGGCGCGCGCGTCTCGAACTCGCACTCGCGCTCGACGAGCGCCGCCAGCCCGCGGACGAGCTTGAAGTCGCCGTTCCGGGCGGCGGCGTCGGCCTCCAGCGCCGCCAGCGCGTCGTCGAGGTCGCCGCGCCGCTCGCCGACGTGCGACTCGAACGTCCCGAGGACGCGGGCCGCGAGCGGGCGGTGTTCCCGGCCGGTGAACTGCGGGCGGTAGCCGCCGCCCGCCCGGGAGACGCGCAGGAGGTCCTTCCGGAGCACGGGCCGGGGTACGCCGCGCCCTGCCTAAAACGAGCGGGTTCGGTTCCAACCCCCGAACGTGCGGTCGCGGTGGCGCGTGCCCGCGAGGCCGCACCGCGGCCGAGCGGCACGCGCGAGGGAGTCAGTCGCCGGAGCGAAGCGACGGCGACTGACGAGGCTGGGGAGGCGTGAGGTACGGTTGCGGTGCGGAGCGGGGCGGGACTCGAAGGGGCAGTCACCGGCGGCGAAGCCGCCGGTTGCCCGTGGCGCGTAGCGCCACGCTGTCGCGAGGACGAAGCACGGCGACGGTAGCACCGCAGCGAGCGGAGCGAGCGAGGAGCGCACCGAGCCGCGCGAGTCCTCGCGGCTGGGGCTTCGGTGGTGTCGCTCGCCGATTTGTCTGATTTGAAGCCCTCGTACAGCCGAGCGGTCGAGGGCTCAGATTTCGTTTCGCCGAGGCGGAAAACGCGGTACCGTGTGATCGAAGACACGGCGCCGACTCTCGCTTTTTCGCCGACGCGCACCCCTCTCACGGATCGGTGCGACACGCTTAACTCCGAAACCCGTCGATCGGAGCGTAATGAGTACCGACGCGGCGGGCGACGCCGAGTCCGACGACGGCGCCGGAGACGCCGACGCCACCGACTCGGAGGCGTTCGTCCGCACCTGCGAACACCTCGTCGACCGGATCCTCGACGGGGAAATCGAGCGCGACGACCTCGAACGCGCCAAGCTCGACGCCTGCTCGGAGTTCGGCTCCCCGAAGGTGCCGAAGAACACCGAGATCCTCGACCACGCGCCCGCCGAACACCGCGACGACGTGATCGAGGTGGTCCAGCGCAAGCCCGTCCGGACCGCCTCGGGCGTCTCGCCGGTCGCGATCATGACCTCGCCGGAGCTGTGCCCGCACGGGAAGTGCCTCTACTGTCCCGGCGGCCCGGCCTCGGAGTTCTCCTCGGCGCAGTCGTACACGGGCCACGAGCCCGCGGCGGCCCGCGGCGAGCAGAACGACTACGACCCGTACGGGCAGGTAACCCTCCGGCTCGAACAGCTCCGGAAGATCGGCCACCCGGTCGACAAGGTCGAGCTCATCCTGATGGGCGGGACGATGACCGCGCGCTCGCACGATTACCAGGAGTGGTTCGTGAAGCGCGCGCTACAGGCGATGAACGACTACGACCTGGACAAGGAGCCGGAGCCGGCCGAGGGGGAGTCGTTCGCGCCCGCGCCAGAGGAGACCGAGTTCGAGTACCTCGAGGACGTGATCGCGGAAAACGAGACGAACGAGATCCGTAACATCGGCACCACCTTCGAGACGAAGCCGGACTGGTGCGACCCGGAGCAGATCGACCGGATGCTCGACCTCGGCGGGACGAAGGTCGAGGTCGGCGTCCAGACGACCTACGAGCGCATCAACCGCGAGATGCACCGCGGGCACGGCAACGAGGCGAGCCGGAACGCCAACCGACGCCTGCGCGACGCCGCGTTCAAGGTCGGCTTCCACATGATGCCCGGCCAGCCGGGGATGACCCGCGAGATGTGCTTAGAGGACTTCCGGCAGCTGTTCGACAACCCCGACTGGCGGCCCGACTACCTGAAGATCTACCCCACCCTCGTCGTCGAGGGGACCCGCGTGTACGATCGCTGGCGCCGCGACGACTTCGACCCGCTCACCAGCGAGGAGGCGGCCGACCTCGTCGCCGACGCCATGGACCTGATCCCGAAGTACACGCGGCTCCAGCGCGTCCAGCGCGACATCCCCGCGGATTTCATCGATGCCGGCGTCCAGAAGTCGAACCTCCGCCAGCTCGCGGCCCAGCGCGCAGAGGGGAAGGGGATCGTCCAGCGCGACATCCGCGCCCGCGAGGTCGGCCACAACGACGCCGACCCGGACCCCGACGACGTCGAACTCGACGTGCTCACCTACGAGGCCGGCGGCGGCACGGAGCACTTCATCTCCTTCGAGGATCCCGTCCGCGACCTCCTCGTCGGCTTCTGTCGCCTGCGGTTCCCCTCCTTCGCGCCCGACCAGCCCGGCGCGCCGGGCACCGAGGGCGACCCGATCCGCCCGGAGCTCGAAGACGCCGCCTTGGTCCGCGAGCTCCACGTGTACGGCAACGAGGTCGGCATCGGCGGCGACGGCGACTGGCAGCACCAGGGGTACGGGACGAAGCTCTTAGAGCGCGCCGAGGAACTCGCTCGCGAGGCCGGCTACGACAAGGTCGCGGTCATCTCCGGCATCGGCGCCCGCGAGTACTACCGTAACAAGCTCGGCTACCGACAGGACGGGCCGTACGTCTCGAAGCGGATCTGACGGGGTCGGGAACCGGCTGCCCCCCAACACTAAGGTATTACGACGAGTATTACCGCGCATGAGCGAGTCGACGCGGATCACGGAGAAGGGGCAGGCGACGATCCCGAAGTCCCTCCGCGAGAAGTACGATTTGACCCCCGGTGACGAGGTGATCTGGATAGACACCGACGAGGGAATCGTCGTCAAAAAGCGCACGCGCACGGCCGGAAGGGGACTGCTCGTCCCCGACGACACGTCTCGAGAAGAGCGGGAGGCGGTCGCCGAAGAACTCGCCCGGCGCGTCCGAGAGCGCCGCGACAGCAACTACGAGGAGGTCTGACGTGACGGAGTACACGGCCGACGCGGTCTCGCTTCTCGCCTATCTCGTCGACGCGCTCCCGCGCGCCGCCGATCGGATATTCGCCGAAGCGGAAGCCGGAGAGACGGTCGTTCAGGCACCCAGTACGGCGATCGCCGAGGTTTTGTACGCGGTCTCTCGCGACAAGGACGTTCGAGGCGTCACCCTCACCGGAACGCCGGACGAAGCCCGCCAGGCGCTACTCGACAACGGACCCGTCATGCTCGCGTCTATCGAGGACGCCGAGCTGACAGAGTACGCTCTGGTCATCGACGAACTGAGCATTCACGACGCCCTGACCGTCGCCAGTCACCGAACGCGGGAGACGGACGCGATCATCACGAGCGACGGCGTCATCGCCGACGCCGGCTACGAGACCGTCTGGAACTGAGATCGGTCTCGCGATACCGGGGGAACGACACGCCTTTTTCCGGCCCGCCGGTTGCTATGGAGTATGGACCAGAAGCGGGAGCTGTCGAGCATCGACCTCGCCGCGCTCGTCACCGAGCTCAATCGGTACGAGGGCGCGAAGGTCGACAAGGCGTACCTCTACGACGACGACCTGCTCCGGCTGAAGCTGCGCGACTTCGACCGCGGCCGCGTCGAGCTCATGATCGAGGTGGGGGACATCAAACGGGCGCACGCCGCGGACCCGGACCACGTCGCGGACGCGCCCGGTCGCCCACCGAACTTCGCGAAGATGCTGCGGAACCGGATGTCCGGCGCGGACTTCGCGGGCGTCGAGCAGTACGAGTTCGACCGCATCCTCACGTTCGAGTTCGAGCGCGAGGACCAGAACACGACGCTCGTCGCTGAGCTGTTCGGCCAGGGCAACGTCGCCGCGCTCGACGAGACGGGCGAGGTGATCGGGGCGCTGTCGACGGTGCGGCTCAAGTCCCGCACCGTCGCGCCCGGCTCGCAGTACGAGTACCCCGCCTCCCGGCTGAACCCGCTCGACGTGAGCCGCGGCGCGTTCGACCGCCACATGCGCGAGTCGGACAGCGACGTGGTGCGCACGCTCGCCACGCAGCTCAACCTCGGCGGCCTGTACGCCGAGGAGGTGTGTACCCGGGCCGGCGTGCCGAAGGAGACGCCGATCGAGGAGGCGACCGACGACCAGCTCGGCGCGCTCCACGACGCGCTCGCCCGCATCGACGAGCGGCTCCGCTCCGGCGACGTCGACCCCCGCGTGTACGAGGAGGAGCTCTCCGGCGACGAGGCGGACGACCGCGACCCTCGTGTCGTCGACGTGACGCCGTTCCCGCTCGCCGAGCACGAGGGTCTGCCGAGCGTCGGCTTCGACTCGTTCAACGCCGCCGTCGACGAGTACTTCTACCGGCTCGCGAACGAGGAGACCGACGACGGCGAGGCGCCGGCGGACGCGAGCGCCTCGCGCCCGGACTTCGAGGAGGAGATCGCCAAACAGGAGCGGATCATCGAACAGCAGCGGGGGGCGATCGAGGGGTTCGAGGAGCAGGCGCAGGCAGAACGAGAGCGCGCCGAGCTGCTGTACGCGCACTACGACCTCGTCGACGAGGTGATCTCGACGGTGCGGGAGGCCCGCGCAAACGAGGTGCCGTGGGACGAGATCGAGGAGACGCTCGACGCGGGCGCGGAGCGAGGCATTCCGGCCGCGGAGGCCGTCGTCGATATCGACGGCGGCGAGGGAACGGTGACGGTCGAGCTCGACGAGGAGAGCGGCGGTGACGGAGGCGACGACGGGAGCGGCGGCGGCACGACCCGGGTCGAGCTCGACGCGAGCGAGGGCGTGGAGGTCAACGCCGACCGGCTCTACCGGGAAGCGAAGCGCGTCGAGGAGAAGAAGGCGGGCGCGCAGGAGGCGATCGAGTCGACTCGCGAGGAGCTGGAGGCCGTCAAGGAGCGCAAGCGGGAGTGGGAGGAGCAGCAGGCGGCCGACGACGGAGGTGATGGCGACGGGGGGAACGGCGAGGACGAGGAGGACGAGGAGTACGAGACGGACTGGCTCGCCCGCTCGTCGATCCCGATCCGGAGCCCGGACGACTGGTTCGAGCGGTTCCGCTGGTTCCACACGTCGACCGGCTACCTCGTCATCGGCGGGCGCAACGCCGACCAGAACGAGGAGTTAGTGAAGAAGTACATGAGCAAACACGACCGGTTCTTCCACACGCAGGCGCACGGGGGGCCCGTGACCTTGCTGAAGGCGTCCGGTCCCTCGGAGTCGGCCGACCCGGTAGACTTCGACGAGGAGACGCTCAGGGAGGCCGCGCAGTTCGCGGTCTCGTACTCCTCGGACTGGAAGGACGGCCGCGGCGCCGGCGACGCGTACATGGTCGAGCCGGATCAGGTGTCGAAGACGCCCGAGAGCGGCGAGTACATCGAGAAGGGGAGCTTCGTGATCCGCGGCGACCGCACGTACTTCGAGGACGTCCCCTGCCGGATCGCCGTCGGCGTCCAGTGCGAGCCGGTCACGCGAGCCATCGGCGGGCCGCCGTCGGCGATCGTCGACCGCGCGGCCGCGCACGTCACCTTCGAGCCGGGGATGTACGCGCAGAACGACGCGGCGATGATGGCCTACCGGAACCTGAAAGAGCGGTTCGCGGACCAGTCGTTCGTGCGGAAGGTCGCGAGCGCCGACCAGCTACAAGAGTTCCTGCCGCCGGGCGGGTCGGACATCGTCGACTGAGGGTCGTGGTCGACTGAGGCACGGTCCCCGACTGACGGGACCGGTCGACCCGAGCGCGACGTTTTCAAGCCTCCGCGACGGAGGGAGCGCATGGTCTTCGAATCGCTGCCGGAGGGGTGGCGGCTGTGGAACGAGGAGCCCAGCGGACGGGCGATCCTCGTTTACCGCCCCGACGTCTTCGGGAGCGGCGACCTCCCCGACGAGTGTCTCCCGACGATCTACCTGACGAACGGCGCCCGGAACGCCCGGCCCGGATCGGGCCAGTACGCGACCGACGAGTGGCACGTCGTCCTCTTCTTGGAGCCCGAGATCGAGGCGGTCGCGCAGACCCACGAGAGCCGGGAGGCGGGCGCCGCCGGCGCGGTCGACGTCGCGGAGCGGTTCGTCGCCGGCGACGTGGACTACCGCGGGGCGTATCAGGTGCCCCGCGAGGACTACTTCGCGCGTCTCGACGAGTTCGTCGGGGGCGGCGAGACGGCGTGACCGCCGCGGTCGGACCGCGTGACCGCGCGGCCGCCGCCCGCCAAAAATATCCACGATCACGCATAAATAAGGGCGAGAAGGGGAGCGATACGCCACGAACACGAGGATTTTTATCGCCGCCCGCCCCACCCTCGCGTACATGAACGCCGGTGGGGACTACGGCGGCGACGAACCGCGGGAGAAGTGCGGCGTCGTCGGCGTCTCGCTCGAGGACCGGGAGGCCGCGCGACCGCTGTACTACGCGCTGTACGCGCTCCAACACCGCGGCCAGGAGTCGGCCGGGATCGTCACGCACGACGGGTTTCAACAGCACAGCCACGTCGAGCGCGGCCTCGTCGGCGACGCCTTCGAGGAGGGGGACCTCGCGTCGCTGTCGGGCGGCACCGGCATCGGCCACGTGCGCTACCCGACCGCCGGGAGCCTCGACAAGAGCTGCGCGCAGCCCTTCTCCGTCTCCTTCAAGTCCGGATCGCTCGGGCTCTCGCACAACGGGAACCTCGTCAACGCCGACGAGGTGCGCGAGGAGTTGGCGGCGGCGGGCCACGCGTTCACCTCCGACGGCGACACCGAGGTGATCGCTCACGACCTCGCGCGCAACCTCCTCGAAGAGGACCTCGTTCGGGCGGTCAAACACACGATGAACCGCATCCACGGCTCCTACTCGCTGGCGATCACCCACGACGACACGGTGTTGGGCGTCCGCGACCCGCTCGGCAACCGCCCGCTGTGTCTCGGGAAGATCGACGGCGGCTACGTCATCGCCAGCGAGTCGGCCGCCATCGACACGCTCGACGGCGAGCTGATCCGCGACGTCCGCCCCGGCGAACTCGTCGTCCTCGACCCGGACGGCACGGGCTACGACACGTATCAGCTCGTCGAGCGCGAGTCGACCGCCCACTGCTTCTTCGAACACGTCTACTTCGCGCGCCCCGACTCCGTCATCGACGAGAGCCTCGTGTACGAGGTGCGCCGGAAGCTCGGCCGGAAGCTCTGGGAGGAGTCCGGCGTCGAGTCCGACGTGGTGATGCCAGTCCCCGACTCGGGGCGCGCGTTCGCCTCCGGCTACGCCGACGCCGCGGGCGAGACCACGGCCGACGGCGAGCCCAGGGCGGCCGACGACGGCGGCGTGGAGTTCGCCGAGGGGCTGATGAAGAACCGGTACGTGGGCCGGACGTTCATCATGCCCACGCAGGACGAGCGCGAGCGCGCGGTCCGGCTGAAGCTGAACCCGATCCGCTCGACGGTGGAGGGGAAGTCCGTCACCATCATCGACGACTCCATCGTCCGCGGGACGACCTCGACGCAGCTCGTCGACCTCGTGCGCGAGGCGGGCGCCGAGGAGGTCCACCTCCGGATCGGCGCGCCGCCGATCCTCGCCCCCTGCTACTTCGGCATCGACATGGCGACGCGCGAGGAGCTGATCGCCGCCGACGCCTCGACCGAGGAGATCCGGCAGGAGGTGGGCGCGGACTCACTGTCGTACCTCTCGATCGACGCGGTCGCGGAGGCGCTCGGCGAGAGCCGGGCCGACCTCTGTCTCGGCTGCGTCACCGGCGAGTACCCGTTCGACGTCGAGGGCGAGGCGACCGACCGCGACGTCGACGCGCCGGTCTCGGATCCGACGCCGGCGGACGATTAGGGACCGCGAATAGCCCACGCCGGCGGACGATTAGCGCTCGCTTCTCCGCGTCGATCCCGCACACGTTCGCCGCCGGTCCGACCGTTCGGAACGTATCGGGGGCTTAAATACGCTCACGGTCACACGTCGAGGTATGACACGGAACGCCGACGCTGCCGAGGACGACGCCGCGTCGATGAGCCGCCGCGGGTTCTTCCGCGCCGGGGCCGCCGGGGCGGCGGTCGCCGCGGGCGTCGCGGCCGGAAGCGGGACCGCGTCCGCCCAGTACGACGGCTGGCTGGAGGGCGTCAGCAACTACGACGGGACTCACGACTACCGCGGGCAGGACGAGGTCACCGTTCAGGTCGGGGCGGGCGAGAACGGACTCCGCTTCGGCCCCGCCGCGATCCTCATCGACCCCGGCGCGACGGTCGTCTGGGAGTGGACCGGACAGGGCGGCGGTCACAACGTCGTCGCGAACGACGGCACCTTCGACAGCGGGTCGGCGGTCTCGGAGGAGGGGACGACCTTCGAGCACACCTTCGCGGACGCGAGCGACGGCGACGCGTTCAACTACCTCTGCGAGCCGCACGAGGCGGTCGGAATGAAGGGCGTCGTCGCGGTCGGCTCCGTCGACGACGACCTCGTTGATCCGCAGGCGGAGGGCGGCGACGGCGAGAGCGGCGGCGGGGGCGACGGCGGATCCGGCAGCGACGGGGGCGATGGCGGCGACTCGGGCGGTTCGGACGGTTCGAGCGAGTCCGGCGGCGGCCTCACCGCGAGCGACATCGGGACGCTCGCGCTCGGCTTCGGCTTCGCCGGCGCGCTGCTCGTCCCGCTGTTTTACGCGGCACACAAGAAGGCGGAGCGGAACGCGTAGTCGGCGCGTTTTTAAAATCGGTCAGTAGACGTGGTACAGCAGCAGGTACACCCCGATCCCCATCGTGAAGGAGATCAGCCAGAGGACGGCGCCGACGAACCCGACCTGCGAGTGCCGCGTGTGGTAGAGTTCCTCGTACGAGCGGGTCGCGGCCAGGAAGAGCGCGTGGAAGACGAACGGGACGCAGACGATCGCGAGCAGGATGTGGACCGCGAGGAACGGGAGGTAGACGTACGAGTAGACGAGCTCCGGACCGGGGAACTCGGTCGTGCCGACGTGGATCAGCCGGTAGAGGTACGCGCCGAGGAACGCGGCGAACAGCGCGAAGGAGGTCACCATGAAGTTCCGGTGGCGCTCGACGTTCCCGCGGGAGATCTCTCGCCAGCCGAGCAGGATCGTGACGATGGCGGTCGCGGAGACGGCGGCGTTGAAGTGCGGGATCGCGGCGAGGACGGCGTCGCTCGCGCGCGGCAACAGCGAACTCGGGATGACGCCGCCGACGGCGCCGAAGACGAGCGCGAGCGCGACGCCGGAGGCGACGGCGGTCAGGACGGAGACGTTCTCGCGGGCCCAGTCGGACATATCCCTGTGGTGGGACGCGACCCCCAAACGCGTGCCGGTTGCGGTCGACGCGTTCGGGTGGCGCTCGCCGCGCGCCGGTCGTGGTCGCGGGGTCGCGACCGCGTTCCGCCGCACGGCGGTCTGCGAAACCCCGCCACGCTCCCGCCAAATGGAAGGGCTTTTAATTAGGGGAAGGGTACGTGGAGACGCGACAGAACACCGCGAGCGTGGGTAGCCAAGCCAGGCCAACGGCGCAGCGTTGAGGGCGCTGTCCTGTAGAGGTCCGCCGGTTCAAATCCGGTCCCACGCATCGCAGGGGTCCACCCCCAAACGATGCACGGTGTTGTCTCTACGACAGCACCCACGCACAATTCCTTTCGATGCTACGTGAGGAGTGACGACTGTGCTCGGTTCTGTCCGGTGACTGGTCGATAGAATACGCCTGTGAACGTACCGCCGTAGATTCTGCCAGATCTCGTTAGTGTTCACGCAGCGCTGCTGAATGTAGCGCGCGTATCTCGCAGTTAGAGTGAGTAGCCGAGCCCAACCGTGGGGTGGAGTAAAGTGAGAGTGGGCTTTCTCTGGCGACAATGGCTGACCGGACCGTACGGATGTATAATCCAACGCACCGATTACAACGTAAGCAGGCGCCAGCGCTAACTGACGAGCCAGTTGTACAGTGGCGAAATCAACTCAAAAACGCAGTGCGTGAGGTGGCTGTCTGGCATCAGACAGTCTATGCCAGCATAAACAAGACCGGCATCGTCGCTCTCAGTCTCGATGGCACAGAGCAGTGGCGCTTCAAGACTGATGCCGGCATGTCCTCGTCACCGGCAGTGGTGGATGGGACTGTCTACGTCGGGAGTGACGACAACCACGTCTACGCTCTCGATGCGACCACTGGGAGACAGCAGTGGCGCTTCAGGACTAACGGTTGCGCGATGTCGTCACCGGCAGTGGTGGATGGGACTGTCTACGTCGGAAGTCGGGATTACAACGTCTACGCTTTGGATGCAGCCACTGGAAAACAACAGTGGCGCTTCGAGACTGACGGCCGGGTGGATTCGTCACCGGCAGTGGCGGATGGGACTGTCTATATCGGGAGTGATGACCACAACGTCTACGCTCTTGATGCGACCACTGGGAGACAGCAGTGGCGATTCGAGACTGAGTTCAAGGTGAGGTCGTCACCGGCAGTGGTGGATGGCATGGTCTACGTCGGGAGTGATGACAACCACGTCTACGCTTTGGATTCGGACGGGGGAGGACTGTTGTCTAGGTCGCCCCAACAGTGGTGCTTCGAGACTGGTGGCCATGTGAGGTCGTCACCAGCAGTGGTAGATGGGACTGTCTACGTCGGGAGTGACGACAACCACGTTTACGCTCTCGATGCGACCACTGGGAGACAGCAGTGGCGCTTCGATGCTGACCTTAGTGTGTCTTCGTCACCGGCAGTGGTGGATGGCACGGTCTACGTCGGTAGTAACGATAACAATCTCTACGCGGTTGATACAACAGACGGCACTGAGCAATGGGCCTTCGAAACCGGGGGTTGGGTCAGATCGTCACCGGCAGTGGTGGATGGGACCGTTTACATCGGGACGACAGACTATTCTGACGACAACCACGTCTATGCGCTGGAAGACACTGGAACCGAAGTGTTCAGGGAGAAAACTGAGCACGTAGGGACCAACACACGGGCCTACCAAGCGTGTCCAAACTGCGAAGCTGACCTGTCCGAGTACGACAATCCGCAGTTCTGTCCGAAGTGTGGGACAAAGATAACTGCAGGCAAAAATTCTGAATAGAAATCTATGATCCGTGTGGATGGGCCAGTACAGTTGTAATGTAACAAATGTGGGACCCGTGCTGGATTCACCCTCTAAATCTTGTACGATATTCTTGACATAATATGGACAGATCGGTGTTCTACGTCAGTACGTGGGTCTCCTGTACTGACCACTGTCCGCGGAACGGCGGTCGCGTTAAGTTTGGCGTGAGTTGTGGTAGACGGCGACGGCTTCGAGCCAATCTTGAGCTGTCTCGAGCGCGACATTGCTGAAACTATTCGCAAACGATGATGTTCGTCGTTTTATTTCCCAAAAGACACGTTCGATGGCATTCCGATTTCCATGACGAATGACTTGAAATCGATAGCCGTCCTCAGCGAGAACTGATCCGAGATAGTCTGCGTCATCGACGAGAAATTCGACGTTATCGAGCTGATAGCGCCGGTGAAGCTCGGTGAGAAACCATCGCGTCGTCTGTTTATTTGCGGTCGGATAGAGGCTCACGTGGAGGATCTCGTTCGTGTTCGGATCAACCGCACCGTACAGCCAGAACTTCTGTCCGTGAAGGCGGATCATCTTTTCGTCAACCGCAAGCTGATCCTCGGAGACGGTTGAGATCGGCTGTAGATCGGCTTTGTGAACCCAGTTGTGAACAGCAACGTGACTCCGATCGATCCCAAACAGTTCAAGATGCTTACTTACCTCACGTAGTGACATACCGGCCAAATGACAGCGGATCCCTACTTCAATCACCCAACGCGGAGTTCGATCTCGCTCCACAAACGACAAGTCGATCCACGCTATACGTTCGCTGAGGCGGTCGAATTCTGGCATAGACACTCAGAAATCGACCGCCTCATCCTCTAACTTTACGCGACCGGAACGGCATCGCCACTGTTTTTAAATGCGCATTGGAAATCCGATTGATGCCCTCCAACAAAGCGACAGCCGCGGCCCCGATAGCAACTGGCGTCCTTCTCGCCGGGACGGCTACACGAGAAGTCGCACAGCACGGACTGGAACTCTGGACGACGCTGGCGCTCGCCGGTGGCCTCTCCGCGGTCGCTGTCGGCCTCGGCGTTCTGACCGGTCGTGGGTTCGACTCCGACGACCGCGACGGACACCACGACCGGACAATCGTCGCGCTCGTCGGCCTCGCACTGACGAGTCTCGCCGTCGGGGCGGGGATTGCGCTGGCGTAGGCGACGCCAACCGACCCGCGTTACGTCCGATCCCCGCTCAACGTCTGCTGTAGTCCGGGATACGCAGCGGTGCGCGCCGCCGCGGTTTCTCGATCGGAAGCCTTCACTCTCTCACCAACGCCCGAGAGCTCAGTGACCGAGACGCGCTCTGTATTCAGCATGGTTTCAAGGACATATCTCCGAGTGAGGATTTCAACAGCGCCGTTGATTTCGGATAGATCGTTGACACCGCCAAAGCCCCAGCCCCTCGCTTATAAATGAGCGACCGTGGATCGACGGCCAACACCGCCAAAGCCCCAGCCGGGAGGCGGGCGCACGCTCGCTGTCGCCCGAAAATCGAAGATTTTCGGGATGACGAGAGAGCTTCGCTCTCTCGAACCACGCTCCTCGTCACTCGCTTCGCTCGTTCCTGCGGTGTCGCCGGCGGCTTCGCCGCCGGCTTTCCGTGGCGCGTAGCGCCACGCTACTTACGTCGCCTGCGCCCGCCTCGCGGCTGCCCCTTTGAGTCCCGCCCCGCAGCGCTCCGCACAGCACCTCACGCCTCCCCAGCCTCGCCGCTCACGCCCTTCGGGCGTTCGCGGCGTCCCTCGCGCGTGCTGTCTCGCGGCCGCCGGGGGCGGCCGCTCGCAGGCACGCGCCACCGCACCTGTAGTTTATAAACAGCATCGGCGGCCCGGGTCTCGCGTCGCTCGCGCGAACTGCCACCCTTTTAGTCGCGCGCCGTCGGAGTAACGCGTAATGAGTACGGACGCGACCCCCGAGTACGACTACGAGGAGCTGGGGCTCGTCGCCGGGCTGGAGATCCACCAGCAGCTCGACACCGAGACCAAGCTGTTCTGTAACTCCCCGACCGTCGAGCGCGACCCGGACGAGGCCGAACAGTCGATCACCCGGCGGCTCCACCCGACGAAGAGCGAGCTTGGCGAGATCGACGACGCCGCGATGGAGGAGAGCCGCGTCGACCGCGAGTTCACCTACCTCGCGTACGACACCACCTGCCTCGTCGAGGAGGACGACGAGCCGCCCCGGCGCGTCGACGGCGAGGCGCTCTCCGTGGCGCTCCAGATCGCCGACCTGCTCGACCTGAACGTCGTCGACCAAGCCCACGTCATGCGGAAGCTCGTCATCGACGGCTCGAACACCTCCGGGTTCCAGCGCTCGATCCTCCTCGGGCAGGACGGCCAGATCGAGACCGACGCCGGCTCGGTCTCCATCGTCGACCTGATGCTCGAAGAGGAGTCGGCGAAGCGCGTCGAGGAGACGGACGACGGCGTCGTCTACTCGCTCGACCGGTTGGGGGTTCCCCTCGTCGAGATCGGGACGGGCCCGGACATCCGGAGCCCCGAGGGCGCGCGGCAGGCCGCCGAGCGCATCGGAATGCTGCTGCGCTCGACGGGCGCGGTCAAGCGCGGCCTCGGCACCATCCGCCAGGACGTGAACGTCTCCATCGCGGACGGCGCCCGCGTCGAGGTAAAGGGGGTTCAGGACCTCCAGGGGATCGAGGACATCGTCCGCGGCGAGGTCGGCCGACAGGCCGAACTCCTGGAGATCCGCGACGAGCTCCGCGAGCGCGACGCGAGCGTCGGCGACGTCTCCGACGTGACCGACGTCTTCGCCGACACGGAGTCGGGGGTCATCCGCGGCGCGCTCGACTCCGGCGGGAAGGTGACGGCGGTCCCGCTGTTCGGCTTCGACGGGCTCGTCGGCCGCGAGATCCAGCCCGACCGCCGGCTCGGCACCGAGCTCTCGGACCACGCGAAGCGCCACGGCGCGGGCGGGGTCTTCCACACCGACGAGCTGCCGGCGTACGGCGTCACGGCCGACGAGGTCGCAGCCCTCCGCGACGCGGTCGGCGCGGGCGACGAGGACGCGGTCGCCATCGTCGCGGCCGACCCCGAGACCGCCGACCTCGCGATCGAGGCGGCCGCCGAGCGCGCGGAGACCGCGATCGAGGGCGTCCCGGAGGAGACCCGCGGCGCGAACGACGACGGGACGACGCGCTACCTCCGCCCGCTTCCGGGCGCGGCGCGGATGTACCCCGAGACGGACGTGCCGCCGGTCGAGCCGGACCCCTCCGACGTGGTGACGCCCGAGCTGCTCGACGAGAAGGCGGAGCGCTACGCCGACGAGTTCGGCCTCGACGCCGGCCTCGCCGAGCAGGTCGCGTTCGGCCAGCGGTTCCCCCTCTTCGAGACCGCGGTCGAGCGCGGCGTCGACCCCACCTTCGCGGCGTCGACGCTGGAGTCGACGACGACGGAGGTCCGGCGCGACGGCGCGCCCGTCGAGAACCTCACCGACGACCACTTCCTCGACCTGTTCGACCTCGTCGAGGACGGCGACCTCGCGAAGGAGGGCGTCCCCGAGGTGCTGACGACGCTCGCGGAGAACCCGGAGCTGTCGGCGAGCGAGGCCGTCGAGGAGGCGGGCCTGTCGGGCGTGAGCGAGGACGAGGTCCGCGAGGCGGTCGTGGAGGTCGTCGAGCGCAACGCCGACCAGATCGAGAACGAGGGGATGGGCGCGTTCTCCGGGCTGATGGGCGAGGCGATGGGTGCGCTCCGCGGGAAGGCCGACGGCGAGGTCGTCTCCGACGTGCTGCGCGAGGAGATCGGGAAGCGGTCGTAGCGCGCTCCACGTCCGTTAGGCCCGCTTTTTAGGTGGCGCGAGCCCCTGTTTCGATCTAAGAACTTCAGATGGCAGACTCGTCTGCGAGCGAACCGTCGGACGACCCGTCCTCGCCGGACCGAACGCCCGACCCGGCCACCGAGAGGTCGCGTGGCGAACGCGTCTCCGACGCGACGAACTGGTTCATCCACGGCGTCGAACTGGCGGCGGCGGCGCTTTTCGCGCTGCTTTTCGGCGTCGGCGTCGTCGACCTCGCGATCCAGATCGTCGAGTCCGTCCCGACCGGCGAGATAACGGACCCGAACACGGTCATCGGATTCATCGAGACGGGCCTGCTCCTGCTCATCATCGTCGAGGTGTACGAGACGGTCGTCGCCTACATCGAACAGAGCGACACCCGGCGGATCGTCAGGCTGGTGATCTACACCGGCGTCATCGCGATGGTCCGGAAGGTGATCATCTTCCGCACCACGGAGTACTCGACGACGCAGGACGCGCTGTTCGCGGCGTTCTCCTACACGCTGGTGATTCTCGGCTTAGTGGCGCTGCTGTTCGTCGAACGGTCGACCACCTCCTCGCTGCTGTCCGACTGAGCCGCCGGCGTCAGTCGGTCAGCTCCTCGATCAGCGTGTCGAGGTCGTACGTCGCCGGCGCCCGCGGCTCGTCGCGCAGCGTCGCGATGGTGAACGTCGAGTTCGTGCGCTCGACCTCGGGGATCGCCTCGAAGTCGCTGATGAGCCGCTCGACGGTGTCCGACGAGGAGAGTCGCGCGAGGACGACGAAGTCCGTCTCGCCCATCGTGAAGAACGCCTCCGTGACGCCCTCGACCGCCAGCAGCTCTTCCGCGAACTCCTCGTAGGGCCCCTCGTAGCTCGCGAGCACCTCGACGATGACGGTGACGCCGAGCCCGAGCGCCTCGTGGTCGAGGTCGTACAGGTCGTTCTCGATGACGCCGTCCTCGCGGAGGTTGTTCAGCCGGTAGTGGATCGTCGACACCGGGATCCCGGTCTCCTCGTGGAGCCGCTCCGGGCTCCCGGTCCCGAGATCGGAGATGGCCTTCAACAGCCGCACGTCGCGCTCGTCCATACGACCCTTTCCCGTGACGATCTGTTATATATTGCGGCCGATACGGTTGGAGTCGAGTTCAAGATTCGCTCTCATTTCGGAACCGTATCGCACGCAGTTCGTATGTGTGATTGTTCGTTTTCGATCTCGGGGAGCCTGAGAGCTGTGTTTAACTATCTCCAGCAATTCTGAATTGGTAGTCAATGAACTTGCGGAACCTGGTTTCTACTCCCGAATCGATCCTCGCGGCGTTCGTCCTCCTCGCGACGCTGTGGGGCACCTCCTTCGTCGCCATCGAGGCCGGGTTACACTACTTCCCGCCGCTGCTGTTCGCCGGCGTCCGCTACGCGATCGCCGGCGCGGTCGTGTTAGGCGTCGCCGCGGTCGCCTCCGGCAGGGCGATGCCACGAGGCCGCGACGAGTGGCTCGGGGTCGCCGTCGCCGGGGCCTTCGTGATCGCCGCGTACCACGGGCTCCTCTACGTTGCGGAGCTCCGCATCTCGGGTGGGGTCGCGGCCGTGGTCGTGAGCCTCGCGCCGGTGTTGACCGCGACGTTCGCCGCGCTCCTCCTCCCGAACGAGCGCCTCGGTCCCTTCGAGATCGGCGGGTTCGCCCTCGGAATCCTCGGCGTGATCGTGATCGCCGACCCGATGGAAGCCGGACTCGGGAGCGCCGCGCTGTTCGGCGTCGCGCTCGCGTTCGCGGGCGCGGTCGCCTTCTCGCTGGGCGCCGTGCTGCTCCGCCCGCTGCGGACCGACCTCCCGATCGCCGCGCTCCAGGGGTGGGCGATGGTCTCCGGCGCCGGGCTCCTGTTCGTCGGCGCCGCCCTGCTCGGCGAGTCGCCCGCGGCGATCGTCTGGAACGCGACGTCGATCGTGTCGCTGTCGTATCTCACGCTGCTGTCGGGCGTCGTCGCGTTCCTGATCTACTTCGCGCTGCTCGACGAGGTCGGGCCGACCCAGCTCCACCTCGTCGGCTACGCGGAGCCGGTCGTCGCCGCGGTCGGGAGCTGGGTCCTGCTCGGCAGCCTGATCGAGGCGGAGGCGATCCTCGGCTTCGTCGCGATCCTCGCCGGCTTCCTCGTCTTGGAGCGCCACGAGATCGCCGCCTACGTCGGCGCCGAGGACGCGCTCCGGACGCACTGAGTCGGTCGCCTCCGACGGGTCTATCCTTCACTCGCCGATATCCTGACTCAGTCCCGCGCGCAGGTCCCGACCGAAGTAGTGGCCGAGCAGCGCGAGGACGAGCCCGACCCCGCCGCCGACCGCGACGAGCGGGAGCCCCCACTGCGAGAGGTAGTCGATCCCGATCGGGAGGAACCCGACGCCGAGGACGCTCGTCACCGCGCTCGCGGCGCCCGCCGCGCCCCCGGCGATCCCCGTCTCGACGTACCGGCGCGTCGAGAGGACGAGGCCGAGCAGGAACGCGGCGAGGAACACGCCGCCCGCGGTCCCGATCGTCCCGCCGATGATCGGGATCAGGCCGCCGACGAACACCCCGACCGCGACGGTCACGAGCGCGAGCGCGAACGCCTTCCCCGAGAACCACCGGCCCGAGACGCCGATTCGACCGGAGCCGCCCGCGCTCTCGGCGCTCCCCGCGCTCGGCTCCGCGGCCGCGGCGCCGCCGGAATCGGCGTCGGACGCCCCGTCGCCGCCGGCGAGGTCGTCGTCGAGGAGGTCGTCGAGGTCGTCCATCGGATCGTCGTCGGACGACTCGCGCTCCTTGGAGGGTTGCATACCGGACCGTTCGGGCCCGTGGACTTGGCTTTTGTGCCGCGATCGGCCTTCGCGCTCCCGGTCGCCGCGCGGTCGCGTGTGACGCGGTAGCGTTCGCCGTTTCACCGGAAACGAGGTGTGGGGTCCGTCGGTTCGCCGCGCTCAGCGGTCGTCCGATCCCGCACCCCCGTCGCTCGCGTCGGACCGCCGCCCGCCCCACACGCGCTTGTCGACGAGCGCGACCGTCATCGGTCGGTCGACCGCGATCTGACAGGAGAGCCGCGGATAGCCGAACCGATCGGCCAGATGGTCGTGCCAGTGGTCGGCCGGCGGCCCCTCGCGGACGCGGACGCCGCAGGTGGCACACAGCCCGCGGCCGCCGCAGTTGAGACGGCGGGTCGCGGGCGCGTACGGCGACAGCCCGGCGTCGAGCAGGACCCGGCGGAGGTTCCGGCCGCGCTCGGCGTCGAGTTCGACGCGCTCGTCGCCGTCGACGACGGTGAGCCGGACCGTCTCGGACTCGTCGGTCATCGGGGATCCTTCGCGCGCCGGACACAAAGCGTCCGGGCCCGGCCGAGCGTTCGAGACCCGGAACGGCTTTCGGCGCGGGCGTCGGAACGGGCGGTATGGACACGCGGCGCGCGCTGCTGGACGCCCTCGCGGCCGACGACGGCTCGGTCTCCGGTCCCGCCCTCGCCGACTCGCTCGGCGTCTCGCGGGCGGCCGTCTGGAAGGCCGTCGAGGGGCTCCGCGAGGAAGGGTTCGCGGTCGAGTCGACGCCGGAGGGGTACGTCGCCCCCGACGATCCGGGCTACTCCGGGCCGGGAATCGCGTTCGGGCTCGACGCCCCCTACTCGGTGGAGTACCACGACCGGATCGGATCGACGAACGAGCGGGCCCGCGAACTCGCCGGGGAGGGCGCCGCCGACGTCGCGGTGGTCGCCGACGAACAGACCGGGAGCCGGGGCCGCCTCGACCGCGAGTGGGTGGCGCCGAGCGGCGGCGTCTGGCTGTCGGTACTGACTCGTCCCGACGTGCCGACTGCGCGGGCGCCGCTCTTCACCCTCGCGGCCGCGGTGGCGACGACCGACGCGGCCCGCGAGGCCGGCGCGGACGCGCGGATCAAGTGGCCGAACGACGTGCTCGTCGGGGACGGGGCTGACGAGGGGAGCGCCGCCGCGTCGGCCGAGTCGGACCCCAGCGGCCGCGGCGGTCGGAAGCTGGCGGGGATCCTCACGGAGATGGAGGGGGAGGCCGACCGCGTCGGTTGGCTCGTCGTCGGGGTCGGCGTCAACGCCAACATCGACCCCGAGACGCTGCCCGCGGGCGCGACGTCGCTGTCGATCGAATGCGGCGCCCCGGTCGACCGGCGGCGCTTCGCGACGACGCTGCTCGAACGCTACGCGGAGCTGACGGCCTCGTCGGATGCGCTCGACCGCGTCCTCCCGGCGTGGCGCGAGCGGGCCAGCACGCTCGGGCGGCGCGTCCGGGTCGAGACCGGGGACGGGGTCGTGGAGGGTACCGCGGTCGACGTGGCGGAGCCGGGCGCGCTCGTGGTCGACACCGACGGGGGACGGCGACGCGTCCACGCGGGCGACTGCGAACACCTCCGCGACGCGGAGTGAGGGGCCGGGCGGGGGAAGTTCGGTCTCCTATCCGGTCTCCGTCGCGTCCGAGACCGACCCCTCGGCGTCGGTCCCGCCGGCGGTTGCCGACCCCTCGCTCCCCGCGGACTCGGTCGCGGCCGCCGACTCGGCGGCGCTCGGCGGCTCCTCCCCGTCGCCGATCCGGACCGTCAACACCGGGACCGACGAGCCCCGCACGACCTTCTCCGCGACGCTGCCGAGGAGCAGCCGGTCGATCCCGCCCCGACCGTGCGTGCCCATCACGACGAGGTCGCAGCCCGTCTCCTCGGCGTGCGTGATGATCTCGCGGCTGGGCGACCCCTCGACGACGGCCGTCTCGACGTCGACGTCGCGGTCCGCGGCCAGTTCCGCCACCGTTTCGAGCGCCGACTCCGCGTCGTCGTACAGCAGGTCGCCGACGCCCTCCCAGGTCGTCTCCATCGGCATCCCGGCGTACCGCGCGGTGTCGACCACGTAGATGGCGCGGACCGACGCCCCGTGGACCGCGGCGAGGTCGAGCGCGTGGCACACCGCCAGCTCACCCTCCGGGGAGCCGTCGGTCGGAACCAGGATCCGGTCATATAGGGGCATGTTCACGTGTACCATGTCACCGACGGCGGATAACTCTTTGCGGTTCTTGCCGGTTTCTCGCCGCCGAGGGTCCCGCTCCGCCCGTCGTCAGAACGAGGCGCGCGTTTATGCCCTATCCCGCCGATAGGGCGGTATGACCGACGAGATCAACCTCTCCCGGCTCGAACCGACGCTCGAAGCCCACGCGTACCCCGCCGACCGCGAGGCGCTCGTCGACGCGTTCTCGGGTACGACGGTGCTCTTCGCCGACGGCGACGCCGACCTCGGCGACCTGCTCGCCGACGTCGACCAAGAGACGTTCGCGAGCGCCGCCGACGCGTACGCCGCGCTCCAGAACGTCCTCCCCATCGAGGCGCTCGGAGAGCCCGGACAGTCCGACGGCGACGCCTGACGGGATCCCGACTCCCGGCCGTTCGTCACCCCTCCTTGCGCCACGGCCCCTCGTCACCGCATCCCACGCCACGGCGCGTCTCGCATCGCTTTTTACGCCGGGTCGCCCACCGGTGGTAATGAGCTACCGGATCGGTCTCGTCGGCAAGCCCTCGGTGGGGAAGTCGACGTTCTTCAACGCCGCGACCATGAACGACGTGCCCGAGGGCGCGTACCCGTTCACCACCATCGACCCGACCGTCGGCGAGGCGTACGTCCGCGTCGACTGCGCCGCCCCCGAGTTCGACGAGACGTGTACGCCGAGCGTCGGCGTCTGCCGCGAGGGGACGCGGTTCGTCCCCGTGAAGCTCGTCGACGTCGCCGGGCTGGTCCCGGGCGCCCACGAGGGGCGCGGGCTCGGCAATCAGTTCCTCACCGACCTCAACGAGACAGACGTGCTGATCCACGTCGTCGACTTCTCGGGGAAGACGGACATCGAGGGCGAGGCGACCGAGGGCCACGACCCGCGCGAGGACATCGACTTCTTAGAGGAGGAGCTGGACGCGTGGTACCTCGACGTGTTAGAGAAGGGCTTAGAGAAGTTCGAAACGCGTTACCACGGCGCGGACGCGGCCATCGAGGAGGAGCTCGCAGAGCAGATGTCCGCGTTCGGCATCGACAAGGACCGGATGAAGCGCGTCATCCTCGCCGAGGGGCTCGAACTCGACCCGGAGACGTGGGACGAGACGGACCGGATCGAGCTGGCCCGCGAGATCCGCAAGCGCACGAAGCCGATGGTGATCGCCGCCAACAAGATGGACACGCCCGAGGCGCAGGCGAACTGGGAGGAGATAACGACCGACTCCGACTACGACCACCTCTCGTTCGTCCCCGCGAGCGCCCACGCGGAGAAGGCCCTCAAAAACGCGGACGACGCCGGCGTCGTCGACTACGCGCCCGGCGACGACGCGTTCGACGTCGTCGGCGACGTCTCCGGCGAGCAGGAAGCGGGCCTCGATCAGATCGGCGAGTTCGTCGACGAGTACGACGGGACCGGCGTTCAGGGCGCGCTCGAAGCAGCCGTCTTCGACGTGTTGGGCTGTATCGCGGTCTTCCCGGGCTCCGCGAACGGGAGCAAAGACGAGAAGGGCGTCTTCCGCGACTGCTTCATCCTCCCCGAGGGCTCCACGACGGAGGACTTCGCGTACCACATCCACTCCGACATCGGCGAGGGGTTGCTCCACGGCACCGACTGCCGGAGCGGCCGGCAGGTCGGCGCCGACAACGAGCTCTCCCACCGCGACGTGATCGAACTGGTCTCGACGAAGCAGGCGGCGCCGTAGTCGGGTCGACTGCGACACCGGTCCCGTAGCTCTCCGGCGCTCTTCGAGAACTCCGATCAGCTATTACCCGACGGGGTCCAACTCTGACTCATGGAACGGACCGTGACGGTCGAACCCGAGGCCGGACTCCACGCGCGCCCCGCCTCGAAGCTGGTACAGACGGCGAACCGATTCGACGCCGACGTGTCGATCGGACGCGCAGACGCCGGCGACGAGGGGCTCGTCCGCGCCGACAGCATGCTCTCCGTCAGCGGGCTGAACGTCGAACACGGCGAGTCGGTCCGCGTGGTCGCCGAGGGGCCCGACGACGAGGCCGCGCTCGACGCGGTCTGCGACCTCCTCACGAGTCCTGTCGAAGAGTCCTCGGACGACGACGCGGAGGATGCGCCGTGAGGACGCTCGACGGCGTCGGCAGCACGCCGCGTTCGGGGGTGGGGACGGCGCGCTGGTACCGCCCGGACGCCGACCTGACGCTCCCGGACCGTCCAGAGTCGGAATCCGTCGACGTCGACGCGGAACTCGACCGGTACGAGTCCGCCCGGGAGGCCGTCAGGTCGGCCCTGCGCGAGGCCCGCGACCGGACGGCCGAGCGCGTCGGCGAGGAGGAGGCCGCGGTGTTCGAGGCCCACGAGGGGTTCCTCGACGACCCGACGATAATCGAGGACGTCGAGGCCGCGATCCGCGAGGGGACGCCCGCGGAACACGCCGTCGCGGACCGGTTCGACGAGGCGGTCGCGCAGTTCGAGGAGATGGAGGGCCGGATGGCCGAGCGCGCCGACGACCTGCGCGACGTCCGCGACCGGCTGCTCCGCGCGCTTCTCGACGCCGACGACGACGGCGGACGGGTCGCAACCGACCTCGCCACGCTCCCCGAGGGGACGATCCTGCTCGCGGAGCGGCTCACGCCGAGCGACACCGCCGCGCTCGACCCCGACGCAGTCGCCGGGATCGCGACGGTCGAGGGGGGTCGCACCTCCCACGCCGCGATCATCGCGCGGTCGCTCGCGATCCCCGCGGTCGTCGGCGTCGGCGAGGCCCTCGAATCGGTCGCGGACGGCGAGACGGTCCTCGTCGACGGCGAGGCCGGCGAGGTCGTCGTCGACCCCGACGAGGAACGGCGAGAGGCGGTGCGGGAAGCCGGTCCGGACGCGATCCGAGAGCGCGTCGAGACGAGCGACGGCCGGCCGGTCGAGGTCGCCGCCAACGTCGGCGGCGAGGCCGAGCTGGGGCCGGCCGTCGAGCGCGGCGCCGACGGAATCGGGCTGTTCCGGACCGAGTTCCTCTTCGTCGACCGCGAGACGCCGCCGACGGAGGACGAGCAGTACGAGGCCGTCAGGGCCGCGCTGTCGGCGTTCGACGGCCCGGACGACCGCGTCGTCGTGCGGACGCTCGACGTCGGCGGCGACAAGCCGGTCCCGTACCTCGATCTCCCCGACGAGGAGAACCCGTTCCTCGGGCGGCGCGGAATTCGGCTGTCGCTCGACGAGCACGCCGACCTCTTCGAGACGCAGCTCCGGGCGCTGCTCCGCGCCGCCGCGACCGACGAGGGCGACGGGCTGGCAGTGATGTTCCCCCTCGTCACGCGCGTCGAGGAGGTCGAGCGCGCGGTCGCCCGAGTCGAGGCGGTCGCCGCTGACCTCGCGAGCGAGGGCGTCGACCACGCGGTCCCCGAGCTGGGCGCGATGGTCGAGACGCCCGCCGCGGCGTTCCTCGCGGACGCGCTCGCCGAGCGGCTCGACTTCCTGAGCGTCGGGACGAACGACCTCGCGCAGTACGTGATGGCGGCCGACCGCGGCAACGACGCGGTCGCCGACTACCACGACCCGCTCCACCCGGCGGTGTTGCGCGCGCTCGACCGAACGACCGCGGCCGTCGAGGGGACCGACGCGTGGGTCGGGATGTGCGGCGAGATGGCGGGCGACCCGGCGCTGACGGAGCTGCTCGTCGGGCTGGGCTTCGACGAGCTCAGCATGAGCGCGGTAACGGTGCCGGACGTGAAGGCCCGCGTGCGCGAGGTCGACGCCGACGCCGCCCGGTCGCTCGCGAGCGACGCGCTGGCCTGCGAGACGCGCGCCGAGGTGCTTGACGTGCTCGGACTCGACGACCGCGCGGCGTAGACCGATCTTACAAAAGAGGACCTCGGCCTACAGCTTCTCGATGTCGCGGGCCGCCTCCGCCTGCTCGCGGACGGACTCGACCGTCGCCGACGGGTCGGTGGCCGCGACCGCGGCGTTGACCGCGCCCTCGAGGACGGGCGCGTCCGCGATGACCGCCTCCGCCCCGCTCAGTTCGACGGCGACGTCCGCGTTCATCACCGCGCTGCCGAGGTCGACGAGGACGACGACGCCGTCCGCGTCGCTGTCGCTCCCGTCAGCACCGTCGCCCGACCCTCCGGCCGCGGCGTCGATGGCGTCCTCGATCGCGTCGGGGACGGTGCCGATCCCGCCCTTCCCGTCGCCGCCGACCGGCTCGATGCGGGTGTCGCCCGCCATCTCGGCGGCGACCTCCGCGATCCCCTCGGCGGCGCGCTCGCTGTGCGAGACGACGACGATCCCGACCATCAGTCGTCCTCCGAGGCCGCTTCGGGGGAGTCGCCCGCCGCCTCGTCGGGGTCCTCGTCCGGGATCGTCGGCGACGAGGCGTCCGTCTCGGGGACGTCGACGCCGAGCCGGTCGGCGGCGACGTCAAGCAGTTCTTCGAGGATGAACAGCGCGCTCGTCGCGCCGGGGTCCTGGTGGCCCACCGAGCGCCAGCCGAGGTAGGAGGCGCGGCCCTTCCGCGCGCGGATCGGGACGGTGAACGCGACGCCGCGCTCCGCGGCGTCGACCGCCTTCGCGAGCGCCTCGATCGGCGGGAGGTCGTCGACCTCGATCGACTTCTTGAACGTGTGGACCGCGGGCGTCAACGCGTCGACCATCGTCTGGTCGCCGACACGCGCGTCGCCGCGGTCCTCGACCTTTTCGAGGTAGGTCTCCGCGAACGCGACCGCGGTCTCCGGGGTGACCCCCTCGTCGAGCTCGCCCGCCGCGAACACGAGCGATCCGCCGAACAGCGGCCCGGAGGCGCCGCCGACCTCGGCCATCAGCGTCTTGCCGACCGTCTTCGCGACGGTCTCGGCGTCCGGGTCGTCGAGGTCGCGCGCGGCGTCAGCCGCCGCGGCCCAGCCGCGCGCCATGTTCCCGCCGTGGTCGGCGTCGCCGATGGCGGAGTCCAGTTGGGTGAGGTGGTCCCGTTCCGCCTCGATGCGCTCGGCGACCGCCTCGGCGGCCGCGACGACCGCCGCGCCGTCGTCGGTCGTCCGGTCGTCTCCGGTCGCAGCGCCGTCGTCGCTCATTTGACGGTCAGCGCCGGGGTGTCGGCCGGCGCGTCGAACAGCTCCTTCAGCTCGTCGTCGACCGCGCACACCGTGATCGACGCGCCGGCCATGTCCA
Source organism: Halorubrum sp. Atlit-26R (assembly GCF_003666015.1). Classification (GTDB taxonomy): domain Archaea; phylum Halobacteriota; class Halobacteria; order Halobacteriales; family Haloferacaceae; genus Halorubrum. Next base: position 327,376 of record NZ_QPLT01000002.1, on the reverse strand, counting down.
GCGAGGTCATGTAGTCGCCGACCCACGCGTCGTACGTCTCCAGGCCGCGCTCGCCGAGCAGCTCCTGGAGCCGGCGGTTGAGGACGAACAGCTCCATCTGCGGCGTGGCGCCCATCCCGTTGACGACCGTGAGCACCTCCTGCCCCTCGTCGAGGTCGAGGTCGTCGAGGACCGCCTCGGTCAGGTGTTCGGTCACCGCGTCGGCGGGCATCGCCTCGGTGCGCTCGGTCCCCGGCTCGCCGTGGATCCCGATGCCGAGTTCGATCTCGTCGTCGCCCAGATCGAAGGTGGGCTCGCCCTTCTCGGGGGTGACACAGGAGGTGAGCGCGGTGCCCATCGTGCCGACGTTGTCGACCACCTTCTCGGCGACGCGCTTCACCTCGCCGAGGTCGGCGCCCTGCGCGGCCTTCGCGCCGGCGGCCTTGTGGACGAGGATCGTCCCGCAGACGCCGCGGCGCCCGGAGGTGTACAGCGAGTCCTCGACGGCCACGTCGTCGTTCACCACGACTCTCTCGACCTCGACGCCCTCCATCTCCGCGAGCTCGATGGCGGTCTCGAAGTTCATCACGTCGCCCTCGTAGTTCTTGATGATCGCGAGGACGCCGTCGCCCGCGTCGCAGGCGCCGATCAGTTCCTCGAACTCGTCGGCGGTCGGCGAGGAGAACACGTCGCCCGCGGCCGCGCCGTCGAGCATCCCGTCGCCGATGTACCCCGCGTGGGTCGGCTCGTGGCCGCTGCCGCCCCCGGTCACCAGCGCCACCTTGTCGTCGACCGGACCGTCGTCGCGCACGAGCACCTGCGTGTCCGGCAGGCGCCGCAGGCGCTCGGGATGCGCCGCGGTCATCCCGTCGAGCATCTCGTCCACGACGTCGTCCGGGTCGTTGATCAGCTTCTTCATGATCGTTGGTACCGACTCTCTCGGCTCGCATAAGAGTAGTGGCCCCCTAGCGTCGCAGCCCGCCCCGGCGAGCGGTCAGTTCGGTTCGATATCGAGAGTGCCGCACTCGCGGCAGCGGAACGCGCCCGCGTCCGTCCGGTCCGGCACGCGGAACTCGTGGCCGTTCTCGCAGACGCCGCCGTCGTCGAACGCGTCCGCGACCGGGTCGAGGTCGACCGACTCGCAGGCCGGGCACGCGTACGTTCCGTTCCCTAACTCGGTCGGCGCGGCGAAGTAGTGGCCCTTCAGGCAGCGGCCGCCGTTCCGGATTCCCTCGGCGCCCGGCGAGACGTTCTTCGCGTTACACCGGGGGCAGTAGTAGGTGCCGCCCCCGGTGCGTCCCGCGGACGCGAAGTAGTGACCGTTCGAACAGGTCCCGCCGTCCTCGAACATGTCCATACCCCGCCGCACGGCGAACTGCGGTATAAATTCCCGGCCTCAGTTCGTTCAATTATTCCGAAACGAGTCGCGGTCGCTCGCCCCTGCGACGTCGGGGGAGGCGTCGGGTTACAGCGCCCAGCTGGCGAGGACGCCGATCACCGCCGCCGCGCCGAGGGCGGTCAGCGCGCCGCCGACGAGCGGCGAGTCGGCGAGCAGCGGGACGCCGACCGCCACCGCCGCGAGGCCGGCGAGCAGGAGGAGGATTTTCAGGATGACGGTGGGGACCAGTTCCAGGATAACGTCGAAGACGACCTCGAATATCTCGTCGAGCATGGTTTGAGGGCGTCTTTCGATGGCTGTTGACTGGTAAAAGAATTCGGTGGTTCGGATTCGGAAAGAGTGTGGTCCGGGCGATGTCGTGGCTCGTGCGGTCGGCGCGGACGAGCGTCGCGAGTGCTGCCGGGTACTCGTCAGATCGTGTCGATGCCGCGTCTTGGACGGGTCGTACTGTACGCCACTATATCTGACTTGATTCTCGCTGTTTAGTGGCTCCACTGTTCTTCAGATCCGGTTTACGACCGGTTATAATCAATTTATTTATGTGTCAATAATGTCACCGCCTATCCTTTTCATAGACTTGGTATTGCGCATCAATTAGGTAGCTCACTACGTGATCATCGTTTAATAATCGAATTACGTCCCACTTTTTCCTCAAATCCGGAACTGTTATTCCCCACTCGCCATCTTCTGTCGTTGCCTCAATTCCCAGATCAAATTCATTGATGACATCTTCAACATCATTACGATCAATGCTGTCATATATGCCCTGCTGTTCTACTGAGTGCATCTTTCGAAGAGCACGTCGATCTCCCTGAATTGAATCCACAAATTCGTCTTCATTGTGAATGGTTAGATCGGCATCCTCCAATCCATTTATTACATCGTTGGCATGGTGTTTGTACTGTTCCAAGAAGTCAAAAATATCCTCAAACGGCTTTGCTCGGAATACAAAAATTCGATCCTGATACCAGATACAGTCAAATCTATTTCGCACCGTCACGACTGTTTTATCAAACTGACTATATTGCTCATCTTCCATCGCAAGGCGTAGTTTTTCGCTATCTGAAGAAAGTTGATGCCCTGTGAATCGCTGGAACGCGAGTACTTGCTCGCCGGTTCGTTCACTAGTAACTCGGAGTACCTGAAACCCGATATCTTCTGTCTCATCGTATGTTGTACCCCCAAACGAATCAACATCAAGTAGACGTTCAAATCGCTGGGGATACGTTAGATCTTCTTTGTCAATATACTGCGATGGTACTATATCCTGATTTGTGTTTGTCACGTCATATTTAACAAGTTCGCGGTCGCCAGAATTCACTGAGCCGTAGAAGCCTTCAGCATCTTTCGCAGCATTCTCTCTGACCTCTTCCAGTACCTCGGAACGTAGTGGAATCTCATGGTACTGGTAGGTGGTGAGATTTTGATCTGCTAGTATAGATTTTGTGTCCGGGACCTCCTCTGCTATCAGATACTCGGCCGTAATATCTTCATCCGCATCTAGTACCGATATGGCGTCCTCTAATATTTCCTGTAGTTCTTCTTCCTCTGTCGTCTCGGTTGACATATGTATTTACTATTGTCTATCGGATTTATATATTCTGGCCGACTTTCTAAATCTACAATTCAACACTAAATCCTACCATCCCTCGTTCCGTGTCTAAGTTGAAATCTATTGTTTCCGTGATCTTGCTAGCGTTTTCAGCTGTTACGGTGATCTGAACTGTTTCCCATTCTATTTGGGTAAACTCACCCAGTTCAATCTTGTTTGGCACTGAAGCGCTGACAGCTTTGCCGTCTTCATACTCCCACACAGTTACACTATCATCACTACCCCAACCATCACGCCCAGGAATTTCAACATAGAACGATGGAGCTGTTTGAATAGGACCCTCACTTTCTTCAGCAATAATTCTGAGCAGTCCTACTTCTGCACGCTCATCAGTATTGATCGTAATTCGTTGAGGGTTATCACCTTCAGCCCAGGTGAGCCGTTGATTTACCGCATAACTTTTATCACCAAGACTGCCTTCCATATTTAACTCTGGTTTACAATTAGTCGCAGCGCTTCCACCTGTGTTCTCCACCGGAATACGAAATACCCTTGCGTCAATATCGCCTTCGCTGTCTGTTTCAAAATCAGTGGTGGCAGATTTTACAAATCTAAGAGTCGGACTCGTTACTTTACGCCAAATGAAGTCCCTGACAAGAGCAAATATTAAACCACCGAAAAGACCCCCAAATAGACCGCTAAGAATAACCTGTTCAACTAAGACATTAGAGCTAGCCAATTGTCACCACCAAATTATCTGTGTATTCACTGGTAAATCAATACTTTGGGTTACCCTGTTGTTCAGACACTTTTCTGGATCTTCACTGCTCGACATGTAGACGCCGAACCCGACACTCCACCGCCGAGCGCGGCGTTTACGCGGTCGCCGAGAAGTACGCATAGCACCACCTGACTCGGACGAAGCTATTTGCTCGTTCGGAGAAACGTTCACGCATGACCCCCACCCTGCCCGACGACTTCGAGGAGCGGTTCTGGCGTCGCCACTCAAATCCGAAGAGCGGCTGGAGTCGCACGGTCCTGCTGCCGGCGCTCCTCTTCGCCGTCTATCACCGGAAGCCGCGACTCGCGGGCGCCGCGCTCCTGTTCACCCTGTTGAACCCGATCCTGTTCTCCCCGCCGAAAGACGACGACGCCTGGATGAGCCGCGTGGTGCTGGCCGAGCGCTGGTGGACGCGCGAACGGAAGGCGGGCGTCTTCGATCGCACGTACCCGAACTGGCTCAACCTGGTCAACGTCCCCGTCTCGGTGTACGCGTTCGTCGCCGCGTACCGCCGGCGACCCCTCCGGGCCGGCCTCGCCGGCGCGCTCGCGATGGCACTGAAGTTCTGGTACGTCGGCGCGCTGGTCCGGCGATACGACGCCGCCGACCGACTGGAGGAGCGATAGCGGCCGGTCGCGTCGGCGCTGACGAACGCGAGCGAGTGATATCCACTGCCTCGCTCACTCCGGCTGGTACGGATCGGTCGCGACATCGAGCCGGGAGACGTCCTCGGCGGCGTCGAAGTCGTCGTCGAACGCGTAGCAGTAGTCGAGCCCCTCGACGCGCATGTACGCGACGAGACAGGCGTCGACGAGCGAGAACCCCTCGTGCCGCCGGAAGAGCCCCTTCGCCGTCGCGAACGCGTCCGTCGTCAGCGACTCGACGTGGAGCCGCGCGTTCTCCTCCACCCGGTCGAGGAAGTCGACAGCGGCGTCGTGGCCCGCGTGCGTCGTCAGGCCGTTGAGCGTCTCCGCGAGTACGTAGTCCAAGATCACCGCCTCCGGGAGCTCCCCGGCGTCGATCCCTCTGAGGATCGGGAGCGCGTCCTCGTGCGCGCCGTCCCGACGGTACGCCGCCGCGAAGAGCACGGTCGTGTCGACGAGCGCCCGGGGCATCTACTCGGGGTCGACGCCCCACGCGTCGTGCTCGGTCTCGACGTCGGTCTCCCGGTCGCCGTCGTACCCGTCGAACTCGCCGAACGTCCCGCTGCGCTGCTGAACGACCCGCACGCGAAGCGTCCCGTCGTCCTCGATCCGCCAGCGAAGCGTGTCCCCGTCGTCGATATCCATCTCTCGACGGATGTGGGCCGGAATGTTCGCCTGATTTCCCGAGACCGTGCTCTCGGAGTCGACGCGCTCGCTGCTCATACATGTGCGTACGTGGCCGTTTTGATAAATGTAGTGTGCGTTCACACTACTCTCAGCCCCTCAGCTACTCCTCTGCGTCCAGCGCGACGTCCGTAGTGAGCGACTCGCTTGCGTCCGGCTCGGCCCAGATATCGTCGTTCGCCGCTCCGCTCGTCTGTCCAGGGAGCGTTTCTGAAATCCCTCGTGAACCACGACCCGGGCTTTCTATCTGGACTCGTACTTGCTGAGTCCCATCCGACAGAACGCTTATTCGAGCTGTCCCCGAAAGACGGGTATGGCGAGTGCGACGCGCGACGCCCACGACGGAGAGGGCGTCGAGTTCATCCACGAGGACGACGGCTCGATAACCGCCAAGGACATCGAGACCGGTCTCGCCTCCTTCGGCGACACGAAGGCCGAAGCCCTCCGCATGCTCGCGGAGGCGATCGAACTCCATGAGGGCGGCGGCGAGCCCGTCACCGAGGAAGACCTCGAAGAGTGGGGTCTCGAAGACTCGGAACCCGGTGACGAGGAGCTTCCCGACTTCATGGAGTGAATGGTCCGGACGAGCTTCTCCGGGCGCGAGATCGCGTCTGTGCTTCACGACTTCGGCTACGAGCGCGTCGGTCGGGTCGGAAGCCATCTGAAGATGCGATACGAGTCACCGGACACGGACGAGGTTCGAGTCGTGACGGTACCGATGGCGTCGGAAGACGAGATACCGACCGGGACGCTCCAGTCGATCGCAGACCAGTGCGGCGCCGACGATTTCCACGCGTGGTGCGAGTGGATCGACGAGCATCGGTGACCGGGGGTCACGCTCGTCGACGTCGACCACGACCTCGGCGCCACGCCCGTCCGGGCGCTGCTGCTCGACCCTGTGATCGGGTGCGACACCCCGACGTTATGGGTCAATGGCGCGAACTGGGCGAACGGACGGCATCTCTCCGACACCAAGACGAGCCGGTAGCGACCGACTGAGGGGCCGGCGCGCCGGCGAGAACCGAGCGGACCGACAACCGACCGCCGCTCTCCCGATCGGCCGCCCGCTCGTCGACGGCTCACGGCACCGCGTCGCGGACCGCGTCGGGGACGTCCGCCCGGTCGACCTCCCGTACCGACGCGGCGTCGACGGCTGCGCCCCCGTACTTGTACCCCGACCCGGTCAGTATCACGGCGACGTCGTCGTCGGAACCGAACTCCCCCGACGCGGCGAGCTCCCGGACCGCGGCCGTGGCCACGGCGCAGGACGGTTCGACGGAGACCCCGGCGTCCGCCGCGAGGCGCTCCGTCTCGTCGAGCATCGCCTCCTCGGCGACGGAGACGACGCCGCCGCCCGTCTCCGAGACGGCGGCCAGCGCCCGGTTCCCGCTCGGCGGATCGGCGTTGTTGATCGAGACGGCCGCCGTCGGCTCGCCCTCGACGGGCTCGACGCGCGACGCGCCGCGGCGGTACGCCCGCGCGATCGGGTCACAGCGCGCGGCCTGCGCGAGGTAGATCCGCGGCACCGCCGAGAGCAGTCCCGCGGCGTCCAGTTCCCGGAGCGCCTTCCAGACCCCGCTCGCCTGTCCGCCGCTGCTGACCGGCAGGACGATCGCGTCGGGGGCGTCGGGGGCGAACGCCTCGCAGATCTCGTACGCGACCGTCTTCTGTCCGGCCACCCGGAGCGGGGCGTCCGAGTTGAGGAACGCGACGCCGAGGTCGCCGTCGAGGGTGTCGTCGTAGAGCCGCCCGTACTCGCCGCGGACCCGGAACAGGTGCGGGTCGTGTTGCGCGATCATCGCGAGCCGCGAGTCGGGCGTGTCTTCGGCCACGAGGATGATCGCTTCCCGGTCCGCCGCGGCCGCGTGGGCGGCGACGCTCAGCGCCATGTTGCCGTGCGAGACGGTGCCGACCGGGCCCTCCGTCCGACCGGTACCGACCGCGGTTCCCCGATCTTTGAAGCTCCCCGTCGGGTTGACGCCCTCGACCTTGAGATGGATCCGAGGCCCGTCCGCCGGTTCGATCGACGGCGCGCGGAACAGCGGCGTCCCGCCCGCGGCGGCAGCCAATCCGGTCGGCGTCGCAGCGGGAAGCACTGACTCGTAGCGCCAGAGGGTGTCTCGCCCGAGCGAGACCCCGCTCCCCGTCGTACCGCTCGCGTCGGGCCAGTCGAACCCGGCGGTGTCGGTCTCGAACCAGAGCGGTTCGCCGCAGCGGCAGCGGGCCGCGTCGCCGAACGCGTACGTCTCGCCGCAGTCGTAACACTCCAGCTGCTCCATACCCCTCCCTCGCGGGCGGTGTACAAATGACTGGTCACGGCTCAACGACCGAGGAGCTCGGTCGACTAACGCGGATCGGGAGACAGCGGCGACTACCGACGCAATTCTCTGCTCAGACAAGACGCGGTAGTGGTGCCACTATCGGGGTAGAACGACGAAATTGGGTGGCTGGGGAGTCCCAGCCCACCAATCTCGCCCGGTCGGAGACCGAGCGGGCAGTAGGTGGGCCAACACGGATTTGAACCGTGGACCTCCCGGTTATCAGCCGAGCGCTCAACCTGACTGAGCTATTGGCCCAGGTGAGCGCATTCAGTCGTTGCGCGGGTAGGATTTTAAGGGTTTCCTTTCGGCAGTCCGCCGCCGTGTTGCGGTTTCACGGGGAACTCACGTCGCCCGCGCCGTCAGTCGGTTCGCTGCTGTTCCCCGTCTTCGACCGTGTAATCAACGTCGACGACGTCGTCGTCCGTCGACGCGCTCCCGCCCGAGCCGTCCGCGTTCCCGCCGGCGCCCCCGTCGGGGCCGGCACCGTTGCTACCGTCGAATCCGTCCGGGCCGCCACCGGGGCCGCCGGGACCGCCGCCGGGGAACCCGCCGCCGCCCATCGAGAAGCCGCCCTCACCGTCGTTCGGGAAGCCGCCGATGTAGACGTTCCCGGAGAGGAACCCGTCCGTCTCGCGCTCGATGTACGGGACGACGACGTACTTCTTCAGGGCCACGCGGATGGGGACCCGCGAGAGCGGGAGCGCGAGCAGGAAGCCGACGGCGTCGGTGACGAGCCCCGGCGTGAGCAGGAACGCGCCCGCGGCGATGAGCAGCCCGCCGTCGAGCAGCTCGTCGGTCGGGGGCTTCCCCTGCGCCGCCTTGCGCTGGATACGGGCGAGGGTCGCGCGCCCCTCGGCGCGCAACAGGAGCATCCCGAGGACGGCCGTCAACACGACGAGCGCGACCGTCGCGGGCCACCCGAGCCGCGTCGCGACCACGATCAGGAACAGCGCGTCCACGAGGGGGACGACGAGGAGCAGCGCGAGCAGCGTTCGCGGGCGCATACCCCCGCCTTTCCCCCGGGCGCCCATAGCCCTTTTCGTCGCGGCCGCGGGTCGGGTAGGGGTCGGGTGGGGGTCAGTCGCTCGGCTCCTCCGCGCGCCCGCCGGTCGCGCCCGCCGCGACCGCCACGGCTTTGCCCGCCCGGTCCGAGCCGGCGGTATGGACATCGTCGGCGCGCTCGGCCGCGACCCGCCGGACCGCGAGTCGCTCCCGCGGTGGGTCGCGCCGCTCCCGAAACGGCTGGAGGACGTCGCCTTCCGCTTCGCGTGGGTCATCGTCGCGATCAACCTCGTCGGCACCGCGTTCGGCTTCTGGTACTACCGGTTCCAGTTTCAGGCGCTCCCGACCGAGATGTGGATCTTCATCCCCGACAGCCCCGGCGCGACGCTGCTCATCGCGCTCGCGCTCGGCGCGTGGGCGCTCGGCCGGTTGAGCGACACCCTTGCGGCGCTGGCCTTCTTCGGAAATATCAAGCTCGGACTGTGGACGCCGTACGTCCTCGTCGTCTTCTGGCCGGAGTTCCTCGCGGTCAACGGCCCGGCGCTGTACGCGTTCCTCCTCTTCAGCCACCTCGCGATGGTCGTGCAGGCGTTCGTCCTCCACCGGATCACCGACTTCCCGCTGAAGGCGGTCGCGGTCGCGACCGCGTGGTACACCGTCGACCTCCTGATGGACTACTTCGTCCCGATCGTCGGCGACGTGACCCACACCTCGCTGCCGTACGCCGACGGCGCCCCGTGGTTCACCACGACCGTCCTCCAGGTCGCGGCCGCCGGCGCCGTCGCGCTCACCGTGGTCCCGCTGTTCTGGGCGCTCGGCACGCGGATCGCGACGCTCCGAGACCGCGCGAGCGACTCCGGGGCGTGATCGGACGGCGCCGCGATCGCGCTCACCGATTTAAGTGACCGGGCGACGTCGGATCGGCCATGAGCCACTACGAGCGGATCGCGGACCTCTCGGTGACGATCGAGTCGGTCGGTCGCCGGCGACACACCGCGAACACGACGAGCGGCTTCGAGCGGACGACCACGGAGTACCGGCTCTCCGGCGACGGCCTCGTCGGGCGCGGGGAGGACGTCACCTACGAGACCGCCGACCACGACGCGCTCGCCGGCACCGACCCGATCGACGTCGAGGGGGAGTGGACGATCGACGAACTGTCGGACCGGCTCGACGAGATCGACCTCTTTCACGGGAACCCGCCGGAGAACGAGGCCGCGCGCAACTACCGCCGCTGGGCGGTCGAGAGCGCGGCGCTCGACTTGGCGCTCAGACAGCGGGAGGAGTCGCTGGGCGAGCGGCTCGGCGTCGACCCCGAGCCCGTCCGCTTCGTCGTCTCGACGCGGCTCGGCGACCCGCCCTCGACCGACCGCGTCGAGGCGCTGCTCGCGCGTAATCCCGAGTTGGAGTTCAAGCTTGACCCGACTCCCGACTGGCCCGAGGAAGCGTTCGAGACCCTCCGGAAGACCGACGCCGTGCGCGTCCTCGACCTGAAGGGGTGGTACGAGGGGACCGACGTGGACGTCGAGCCCGACCCCGAGCTGTACCGCGACGTGTTCGCGGCGTTCCCGGCCGCGGTCGTCGAGGACCCCGCGTTCACGCCCGCGACGAGCGCGCTCGTCGAGCCGCAGGCCGACCGCCTCTCCTTCGACTACCCCATCGACGGCGTCGAGAGCCTGACGTCGCTCCCGGTCGAGCCGGGGTGGTGTAACGTCAAGCCCTCGCGGTTCGGCACGCTCGAATCGCTGTTCGAGACGATCGCCTACTGCGAGCGCGAGGGGATCGAGCTGTACGGCGGCGGGCAGTTCGAACTCGCGAGCGGCCGCACCGCGATCCAGACGCTCGCCGCGCTCTGTTACCCCGACGGGCCGAACGACGTGGCGCCCCGGGCCTACAACGACCCGGACGCCGAGCCGCCGTACCCGAAGAGCCCGCTCCGCCCGAGCCGCGACGCGGTCGGCTTCGAGTTCTAAATTGATGTGAGTTCAATCGGTGACCGGGTCAACCATTTAAAAATAATCGGCGGCGCGCGCCTCCGAGCGCCCTACGGGCGCGAGGAGCGTCGCGCGAGGGAGTCAGTCGCCGGAGCGAAGCGACGGCGACTGACGAGGCTGGGGAGGCGTGAGGCCGCGGTGCGGGGTGGGACTCAAAGGGGCAGCCGCGAGGACGAAGCCCGGCGACGTAAGCACTGGAGGGAGCGAACGGAGTGAGCGACCGAAGCGCGCAGCGAGCCGCGCGAGTCCTCGCGGCTGGGGCTTTGGAGGTGTTCACCGTCGATCGACACTCATCAGTTTATAAGTGAGCGGCTGGGGCTTTGGAGGTGTTCGCTGTTGATCCGCACACTCTCAGTTATAAACAAACAACCGAATTCACGGAGCAACCGACCCCGCGACCAGACTCGACTATTTAAGAAACGAACTTCAGCAGGTCGTCGCGGTTGTGGTCGTGGAAGCGCGTCCGCAGACACTCCTCCAGCGCTTCGATGTCGCCGCGCTTCGCGCAGATCGGCGCCACGCGGTCGGACCACTGCTGCCACGGCGGGTACAGCCCCAACCGATCACAGATCTCGTCGAGCCGCTCGTCGACGTCGTCGATCTTGTCGGTCTTGTTGACGGCGACGATGGGCTCGACGCCCACGTCCTCCAGGAAGCCGAACATCTCCACGTCGTGGGGGATGTTCCCGCGCTCGGCGTGGCGGTCGATGATGTCGACCGCGGCCTTCCCGTCCATCACGACGACGCCGGCCAGAATGGACTCGGCGTTGTCCTCTAGGTACCGCACGATGTTCGTCTTGATCTGCTCGCGGTGCTCGTCCTCGATGCCGGACATGAACCCGAACCCGGGGAGGTCGGTGAACATGAAGCTCTCGCTGGCCCAGTCGAAGTGGTTCGGCTGCCGGGTGACGCCCGGCTTGCCGCCGGTCGAGAAGTCGTGGCCCGTCAGCTCGCGCATCAGCGTGGACTTGCCGACGTTCGAGCGCCCCACGAGGACGACCTCGGCGTCGCGGTCCGGCCGGTCTTCGAACATACGCGTACGTGGTCGGTAGAGCGGTTTAAAAGGCGCGTCGCGGAGCCGACGGCGGCGGCCGACGACCCCTGCGGTCTCCTCACTCGCTCGACGGCGTCATCGACCGGCCCTTGGCGACGCCGTCTGCGATCACCTTATAAATCGCGCCGAAGACGCCGGCAAAGACGACCACCGCGCCTAAAAGCCCCACGAGCAGACCGAACAGCGCCAGCCCGAAATTCGGCTCCTGCCTGAAGCCGGTCTCGGTCGCCGCGGCGACCATCCCGCCGCCGACGGCGGCGACGACTTGGCCGACGATCACCACCGCGACGTAGTAGATCATGATTCGGAAGCCGTACGCGATCCCCTCGGTCACCGAAACGGTGTCCATGGGTGCGGAAAACATCAGGCACACATAGTGTTTGCTTCAGCTACATGTAATGTCCGAGCGGCTCAGCCGACGGCGGAACGTTGATGCCCGCAAGCGGACAGGTCGACTCATGGACAAGCAGGCCGTCCGCGAGGCGGTGTGGGACGCCTTCGACGAGGGCGATCAGGCCCGGTTCCCGTTCCCGCCTCACGACCGGATCCCGAACTTCGCCGGCGCCGACGCCGCGGCGGAGCGGCTCGCGGAGACCGAGGCGTGGGACTCGGCCGCGACGCTGAAGGCCAACCCCGACGCGCCGCAGCTCCCGGTCCGCCGGGCCGCGCTCCGCGCCGGCAAGACCGTCTACGTCGCGCAGCCGCGCCTCCGCGACCCGGACCCGTTCCTCCGGCTCGACCCCAGCGAAATTCCGCCCGACGAGATCGACGACGCCACGACCGTCTCCGGCATCTCCGAGTACGGGACGCCGACCGCGCCCGCGGACGTCGCGCACGTCGACCTGATAGTCGCCGGCTCCGTCGGCGTGACGACCGACGGCGCCCGGATCGGCAAGGGCGAAGGGTACAGCGACTTGGAGTGGGCGGTCCTCCGCGAGCTCGACGCGGTCGACGCGGACACGGCGGTCGCGACCACCGTCCACGAGCTCTCGGTGCTCGACGGCCCCGAGTCCGCCCTCGACGCCGACGTTGACCTCCCGGATCCCGACGCGCACGACGTTCCGCTCGACCTCGTCGTGACGCCGGTGCGGACGGTGCGGACCGACACGTCGTACGCGCGACCGGACGGGGTCGACTGGGACGCGCTCGACGCGGAGAAACTATCTGAGATACCCGTCCTCGCCGAACGGGCGCCTGAAAAGGGGTGACCGCGGATCGCGATCGGCGTGTACGACCGCGACTAATCGGCGTGCCGCGGCGTCGGCGCCGATCGCTCGGGCCGGTGGTCGGCGACGTGACCGCACTTCGGACAGACGACGGTGCGCTCGTCGCCGTCGCTGACGACGAGCCATCCGTCCGACAGGGGGCTCTCGAAGCGACACTCCGGACAGAAGAGGACCGACTTCCCGCGGGAGGGCGGGGAACCGCTGGCGTCTGCGTTCATGGGAACCGGTAGGTGCCGGAGCTATAAGGGTCTTGTTCGACCTGATCGTTCAGTATGATCGGGTTTGACAAACGTGTCTGTCACGTACTTCCCGAGATAATAGATCGTTCATTTTTAAATTCGGAAAAATACTGATCGGTATCTGTCACCATCGTTCGGCGGTGTTCAGGCGCCCGTCTCGTACTTCCGGTCCGCGCTGGTGCCCGTCCCTGCCGCGGACTATCGCGCCAAGGGCATGTTGTAGCTCGTCTCTTCCGCCATCACGTACTCCCAGGTGGCCTCGCACTCGCAGGACACCTGCTCGAAGACGCTCGGGTCCTGCCGCCTGTCGAAGTCCTTGATCGCCGTCTGGACGCGGTCGTCGCACTCGCCGCAGTTGTGCGCCCCGCGGTCGGAGCCGTGGCCGACGGGGTCCGAGACGACGATGGCGTCGACGTCGGCGGTCTCCTCGAGGACGTGCGCGACCGACCAGAGCCACGGCGGCCGGTAGCCGCCCTCGAAGAACAGCTCGTCGACCATCGTGTACCGCTGGACGTTCGTCGGGTTCATCGAGACGGTGTGACAGCCGTCGACGTCGGCGCACCGGCGGATCGAGTCGATCATGTCGGCGGCCGCCTCGGGCTCCGCGAGGAAGGGCGGCTTCATGAGGAGGTACGCCTTGATACCCACGTCGGCCGCGAACTCGCCGTCCGCCGCGGCCGCCTCGGCGCAGGCGTCCTCGAAGTCGGCGAAGTCGAAGTACTTGTTCACGCAGTCGTGGCGCACCCGGTCCGTCGCGGTCTCCAAGCCGACCGCCACGTCGGTCGCGATGCCGTGGTCCGCGAAGTCGGCGATCTTCTCGCGGTCGACGAAGTCCGGCAGCGACTCGACGACGATCCGGTCGCGGTCCGCGAACGTCTCGGCGATGGCTCGGCGAGTCTCCGCCGGCACCTCGCGCTCGTCGAGGAAGGAGCCGGAGGTGTAGATCTTGATCAGCTCGGCCGGCTCGTCCGCCTCCTCCGCCTCGTGGTCGAGGCACGCGTCGATCTGGGTCATGAGGTCCTCGTGCGCGACGCTGCCGCCCTCGACCGACTCGGCGACGTAGCCGCACATCGTGCAGCCGCCGGCTCGGGCCCAGCGGCAGCCGCCGGTGTTCAAGATGATCGTCAGGGAGTTCACCACGCCGTCGGGCGTGTTGTCCTCGTCGATCCACACGCGGGTGGGCTCCGTCGGGTCGTACGTCTCCGAGCGCTCGGCGCGGATGTCGCGCATCACGGCGTTGTGCGCGTCCATCCCGCGCCCCTGCTCGTACGCGTCGGGGCTCGGCTTGCTCATTGTCGGGAGGAGCGGGCGAGCGCGTAAAGCCGTGTCGTCATCGCGGACCGGTGCCGCCCCGTCGCTATCGGACCGCGGTTCCGGATCGGGCGTTCGAGTACTGTTGTAAAAAGTCCCGTCAGTATAAATATATACTAATCTATAGGAAGATTTTATAAACGCCGCTAAGTGGAAGAAATTGATGTCACGGGACCGTGACTACGGACGGCGTGACGTGCTGCGAGCGGGTGGAATCGTACTCGGCGGGTCGCTCGTTTCCGGGTCGGCGACGGCCGCGGACGGCGACGGCTCGACGACGCTGACGCTGCTGTCGTACAACGACGTACAGACGGCGGCCGCGGAGGACAAGAACTTCCCGCGGTTAGTGACGCTCATCGAACAGCGCCGCGCGGCGGCCGACGGCCCGGTCGTCGTGGTCGGCGGCGGCGACGAGGTGGGGCCGCACGCGCTCAGCCCCATCTCGCAGTGGCGCGCGCCGGTTGACGTGCTCAACGAGGTCGACCCGGACGCCGACGTGATCGGCAACCACGAGTTCGACTACGGCCTCGATCCCATCTCGGACGTGACGGCCGACTCCGAGTTCCCGTGGCTCGCGACGAACCTCGTCGACAGCGACACCGGCGAGGCGTTCGACGGCACGGAATCCACCAACATCGTCGAGCGCGGCGGCGTCAGCGTCGGGATCATCGGCCTCGTCGACGAAGGCGCGACGTTCGGGAAGACGAACATCGACTTCAACGAAGAGGGGCTCACCCTCGAGGACTACACCGAGACGGGGCCCGCCGAGGCGAAGCGGCTCAAGGAGGAGGAGGAAGTCGACGCCGTCGTCGCGCTCGCGCACACCGGCATCGGCGACGCCGAGGCCCTCGCCGAGGCCGACGCGGACGACGACATCGACGTGATCGTCGTCGGCGACGACGAGCAGTTCTACCCGCCCGAGGAGGTCGACGGGTCGATCGTCTCGGAGGCGCGGGCCCGGGCGCGCTACCTCAGCGAGATCGAACTGACGATCGACGGCGGCGAGGTCACCTCGTTCGACGGGCAGCTGATCGAGGTCACCGACGACGTCGAGAAGGACCCGACCGCGTCACAGATCATCAACGAGTACCGCGGGGAGGTGAGCCTCGACTCGCCGGTGGTGGAGACGGAGACGCCGCTCGACGCCACGTTCGGCTCGAACTACCACCGCGAGACGAACTACGGAAACGTGGTCACCGACGCGATGCGCGAGCGCGTCGACGCCGACGTCGCGATTACGAACGCCGGCGGCATCCGCTCCGACTCCGTGTACGGCCCCGGCGAGATCACCGGCGGTGACATCTTCAACACCCTCCCGTTCCCGAACACGGTCGTCTCGCTGGAGCTCACGGGCGAGGAGCTCGTCGAGACGCTGGAGAGCCAGGTCATCACGCTGGAGAGCGAGACGGGACAGAACTTCGGCGAGGAGGTCTCCCAGCAGACCAGCGGCGTGCGCTTCGAGTGGGTCCCCCACGAGGACGCCGACGAATTAGTCCGCGACGTGTACGTCGGCGGCGAGCCGCTCGACCCCGACGAAACCTACGAGGTGGCCGTCAACAGCTTCATCGCGAACGGCGGGAGCGGCTACCCGCTCGAAGACAAGGTAGCCGAGGACACCGGCGAACTCCAGGCGACGACGGTCGTGAACTACTTAGAGGAGAAAGATACCATCGCCCCGACCGTCGAGGGACGGATGCAGCGCGTCGACCGCGACCTCCCCGACGCCGCCGTCACCGTCGACGGGAACGGCAAGGTGGTCGCGCAGTTCGACGCGCCCGACGACGTCGAGTCCGTCGCCGAGGACACCGTCGCCGTGTGGACGACCGACGGCGAGCACCTCGACGCGGAGCACGTCGCCTTCGGCGAGGGCGACGAGACGCTGGTCGTCCGCCTCGACGACGGCGACCTCGCGGACACGATCGAAGACGCGGCCGACGGCGACGAAGTCTCGCTTAACCTCTACGCCGAGTACGAGTCGAGCGAGTACGACCACGTCTACTTCGAGCGCTCGCGGCTGAACGCCGACGTGACGGCGACCGTGCGCCGCCGGGGTCGGGGCGCTTCCGGACGCGGCCGCGCCGCTCCGCCCGGGCGCTGACGCCGACGACGCGCCCGGTTCAGCGGCACTCCCGGCTCGCCGACGCCGGAGGGGTCAACGCTCGGCCTCGCGGTCGCTCGCCGACGCCGGAGGGGTCAACGCTCGGCCTCGCGGTCGCTCGCCGACGCCGGCCCGCGGCCGCGAACGACCGCGACCGACGCTCCGATCACCGCGCCGCCCGCGTTGACGGCGGCGTCGCCCCACGCGAACGAGCGCCACGGGATCGGCGCCTGGACGAGTTCGATCCCGAACCCGAACGCGGCCGCGCCGGCGGCCGCGAGGAGCGGGCGGTATCGCCGCCCTCGGGCCGCCGGAACGAGCAGGGCGGCGAGGACCGCGTACCCGAC
Source organism: Halorubrum sp. Atlit-26R (assembly GCF_003666015.1). Classification (GTDB taxonomy): domain Archaea; phylum Halobacteriota; class Halobacteria; order Halobacteriales; family Haloferacaceae; genus Halorubrum. The sequence goes on along the minus strand of NZ_QPLT01000002.1, from coordinate 310,745 downwards.
GAGGTGAAACGGATCGGTGAGACCGATTCCTGCCGGGAGGGCGTCGAGTACGCCCCCGAGCGCGCCGCCGCCGCTCCCGCCGGACGACGCCGGGACCGGAACCACCGATCCGACGAACACGACGACCGCGAACCCGAGCGCCCTCCTTCGGTCGCGGCTTGTCGGCTCAGGACCGCGGTCGGTCGGCTCCGGATCCCGCCCGGTCGACCGCGTCCGTCCGTCTCGATCGGTCACGGTCGCGCTTCGACTCGCCGCCAATTATGTGCTGCGACTACGGGATATCCGGCGGCTGACCCCCGATACCGACCGAAACCGGTCGTTCACACCACGTCGTCGCCGGACGATGTGAGTCGTTCGCACCCCGCCGTCGTCTCCGAATATTTCCGCGTCGGTCGAGCGCTTTATTTATAAGTCCCGGCCGGTCGACGCGGCTCGTTGCGTAACCGGTACCAGTTGCGTTCAGAGGTGAACAACTAACACGCTGTGGGCCCACTATAATGAACGAGCATTACATGACTGAAATGGGCGGCTACAGAGACCGTGTGGCACAGGTCGATCTCGGCGGCGGCGAGGTCAGCTACCGCGGGATCGACGACGACGACGCGGAGAAGTACATCGGCGCGCGCGGGCTCGGCGTCAAGTACGTCTTCGATAAGGGTCCCGACGTGGACCCGCTCGGACCGGAGAACCGACTGGCGTTCATGACGGGGCCGCTGACGGGCACACAGACCGTGATGAGCGGTCGGATCGCCCTCGTGACGAAGTCCCCGCTGACGGGGACGGTCACCGACTCGCACCACGGCGGCTGGTCCGGCGCGCGGCTCAAGTGGGCCGGACTCGACGGGATCTTACTCGACGGCGCGAGCGACGAGCCGGTCTACCTGTTCGTCGAGGACAGCGACGTCGAGGTACGCGACGCCTCCCACCTCTGGGGCCAGGGCGTCCACGACACGATCGACCAGCTCGGCGAGGAGGTCGACGGGAAGGTCGGCCGCGACGTCTCCGTGATGGCGATCGGCCAGGGCGGCGAGAACGAGGTGCGCTACGGCTGCGTCATCAACGAGGACGACCGCGCCTCGGGCCGCGGCGGCACCGGCGCCGTGATGGGCTCGAAGAACGTGAAGGCGGTCGTCGTGAAGTCGGGCACCGACATGCCCAAGCCCGCCGACCCGGAGACGTTCCAGGAGGGGTACCAGCAGGCGATGGAGGTCATCCGCGAGTCCGACGTCACCGCGCCCAACGAGGGCGGGCTCTCGATGTACGGGACGAACGTCCTGATGAACGCGACCGAGGAGATGGACGGGCTCCCGACGAAGAACGCGAAACACACCTCGACGGAGGCGTACAGCGAGGCCGACGGCGTCGACGTACAGGCCGAGCGCGTCTCCGGCGAGAACGTCCGCGAGAACATCCTCGTCGACGAGCCGACCTGTCACTCCTGTCCGGTGGCGTGTAAGAAGGAAGTCGAGGTCGACGTGACCCACAAGGGCGAGGACCTGAACGTCCGCATGGAGTCGTACGAGTACGAGTCCGCGTGGGCGCTCGGCCCGAACTCCGGCCACGACGACCGCGACGAGATCGCCGTCATGCTCGACCGGTGTAACGAGCTCGGCATCGACACCATCGAGACGGGCAACATGATGGCGATGGCGATGGAGATGAGCGAGGAGGGCAAACTGGAGGGCGTCGGCCACCTCGACTGGGGCGACTCCGAGACGATGATCGACCTCATCGAGGAGATCGGCCACCGCTCCAGCGACCTCGGCGACCTCCTCGCGGAGGGCCCCGAGCGCGTCGCCGACGCGAAGGACGCGCACGGCAACAAGCTCTCCGTGAAGGGCCAGACGATGGCCGCCTACGACCCGCGCTGCATGAAGGGCATGGGGATCGCGTACGCGACCTCCAATCGCGGCGCCTGCCACCTGCGCGGGTACACGCCGGCCGCCGAGATCCTCGGTATTCCGGAGAAGGTCGACCCGTACGAGTGGGAGGGGAAAGGCGAGCTCACCGCCACCTTCCAGGACCTCCACGCGGTGTCGGACTCGTTCGACATCTGTAAGTTCAGCGCGTTCGCGGAGGGGATCGAGGAGTACGTGCTCCAGTACAACGGCGTGACCGGCCGCGACCTCTCGGAGGACGAGCTGTTCGAGGCCGGCGAGCGCGTGTACAACCTCGAACGCTACTACAACAACCTCGCCGGCTTCGACGGCGCGGACGACACGCTGCCGAACCGGTTCGTCGAGGGGCATCCGGACGCCATTCCCGGCACGGGCGCCAGCGAGGGCGAACTCGTCGAACTCGACCAGCTGAAGGCCGAGTACTACGAGACCCGCGACTGGGTCGACGGCGTCGTCCCCGACGAGAAGCTCGACGAGCTCGGCATCGACATCGGGCCCGGCACCGGCGTCTCCGCCGGCGACTCCGCGGCCCCGGCCGACGACTGATCGAGCCCGCGTCGCGGGCGCGGTTGCGGTCCGAGTATTTTTAAGTTGATTCCGCCGGTAGCGCCGCCCATGTCGCACGACCCGCTCTCCCCCTCCGAAGCCCTCCGCACGCCGATCGGTGCCGTCCTCGCGGCCGTGAGTCTCCTCGTGTTCGTCTACTCGCTCGTGATTATCGGCCAGATCCTGTTCGGCGTCTGGGTCGTCCTCGTGCTCGCCGCGGGGCCGTACCTCTCGTACCGGCTGCTCGCCGCGCTCGATTCGCTGGCCGACGGCGCCCAGCGGATCGCCGCCGCCCGCGAACGCGAGGCGCGAGGCGACGACGGGGCGCGGTTCGACCGCCCGGTCGACCGCGACGCCGCCGAGACGCGCGACCCCTCCGGCGAGCGCGCGACCGAGCGCGAGCGCTGACGCGACGGTTTATCTCGCCTCGCCGCGACCGGACGGGCATGAACTGGCGACTCGTCGCGACGGTGGGCGTCGGGGTGACCGGCTTCCTGGTCGCGGCCGCCGGCGTCACGGAACTGCTCGCGGCGACGACCGAGTTCTCCGCGCTCGTCGGACTCCCGGTCGGGGTCCTCGTCGGCGCCGCGTCCGCGGCCGCGACGCGGCTCCGACTCTGGAAGAATCCGGATGCTCGCCCCGCGCTGCTCGGCGTCGCCGCGGTCGGCTACGCCGTCCTCGCCCTCGCGGCGACCTCGTACGCGATCTCGTCGGTCCGGGGGTTCGTGAGCGTCGAGCGCGCGCTCGTCATCGCCCTCCTCGTCGGCGTCGTCGCCTTCGCGCTGGCGAGGCGCCACCCGGACCGGTTCGACTGACTCGGGCCAGTTTCGCCGGTCCGGAGTCGCTTCGCGCCCCTCACGCGAACACGACGAATCGGAAGATCCACAGGGTGACCATCCCGGTCGCGATGGTCGCGAACACGTTCTCGGTCCGCCACGCGACCGCGCCGGCGACGGCGCCCGCGATCAGCCGCTCGTCGAGGAGGGTCGCGGCGACCGAGGGGCGCAGCGTCACCAGGTCGGGGAGGACGAGCGCCGCGAGGACCGCCGGCGGGACGTACCGCAGCGGCCGCTGAACGCGCGTCGGGACCCCGTCGATCCGCCCGAACAGGTGGATGAAGGAGAGCCGGATCCCGTAGGTGAGGACGCCGATGACGACGATGGCGACCCAGGCGCGCGGCGAGGCGACCAGCCCGGCGAGCGCGCCGGTCACGGCGCGGTCACCTCCGCATCGACCGCGTCCGTCACGACCGCGTCGACCACGTCCGTCACGAGGCCCGCACCTCCGTCACCAGGCCGGCCGCAATCCCGCACAGCGCGCCGACGAGCAGGCCGAGGTTGAGCGGGAGCCCGGCGGCGACGACGGCGACCGCGCCGGCCGCGACGCCCGCGACGGTGGTCGGCCGGTCCTTCATCGCGGGGACGAGGAGCGCGAGGAACACGAGCGGCACCGCGAAGGTGAGCCCCCACGCGTCGGGGACGCCGGCGCCGAGGACGACGCCGGCGACCGTCCCGATCTGCCAAACGAGCCACAGCGACGCGGCCGCGCCGAGGTAGTAGCGCCACCGGCTGCGGTCCGGGTTCTCGTCGAACTCGGCGACCGAGAGCGCGTACGCCTGGTCCGTGAGCAGGTAGGCGAGCCCCGCGCGGAGGCGACGGCCGTAGTCGGCGAAGTGCGGCGCGATGGAGGCCGAGTACATCAGCATTCGGAGGTTGATCACGACGGCCGTGCCGACGACGACCGCGAGGGGGGCGTTCTCGCCGAGCAGCTCCAGCGCGGCGAGCTGGGAGGCGCCCGCGAACACGATCACGGACATCCCGACCGCCTCGGCGAGGCCGAGCCCGGCGTCGACCGTCGCGATACCGGCGACGAGCGCGAACGGCGCGATGCCGAGCATCAGCGGCGAAACGTCGTGCACGCCGGCTAACAGGTCCTCGTCGAAGACGGGGCCGCGCACTGTCACTGCTCCTTGGGATACGGCGGCTCGTCGTACTTCGCCGCGAGGTGGTCGGCGTGCTCCAACTTCGCGTTCGCCTTCCGGAAGGTGCCGAGCAGGGTGTGGATCTCGCGCTCGGTGGGGTGCGCGCGGCCGAGCAGCCGGCGCATCAGCAGCTCGTTCTTCTCGCGGACGTGCTCTCGCTGGCCGGTCGCCGCGAGGAACTCCCCGTAGAACTCGTGGAAGCGCTCGACGTCCGCCTCCGGGGCGCGGGTCACCTCGGTGTCGGGCAGCTGCGTCTCGTCGACGGTGAGGTCGCGGAGCTCGTACAGGAGCACGGTCGCGGCCTGCCCGAGGTTCAGGACGGGGTAGTCGTCGTCGGCCGGGATCGAGCACACCTCGTCGAGCCGCGAGAGCTCCTCGTTGTTGAGTCCGCGCCCCTCGCGGCCGAAGACGATGGCCGTGGGCGCGTCGACCGTCTTCAGCGACTCGCGCAGCTCGACGGGCGTCTTGAACGGAAAGCGCTCGTGGCTGCGGTCGTCCTCGCCGGTGATCGCGGTGGTGCCGACGGTGTGGTAGTTCGCGACGACCTCGTCGAAGGTGACCTCGTCGGCGTTCGGCAGCACGTCCTCGCGGGCGTGGCCGGCGAAGCCGTACGCCTCGCCGTCCTCCTCTATCTCCGGCGGGTCCACGAGCTTGAGGTCGGAGAGCCCGAAGTTCTTCATCGCCCTCGCGATGGTGCCGACGTTGCCCGGCGTCTCGGGCTCGACGACGACGACGACGGGCTTCCGGCGGCCGCCGCCGGAGTCGTCGCTCCCCTCGTCGGTCGCGGTCGCGCTCCCCTCGCTTCCCTCGCCGCCGCTCATCGGTCCGACGGGTAGTCGGCCGAGAGGTCGATGTCGGAGTCCGAGAGCTCCTCCTCGGTGATCTCCTCGCGTTCCGTGTCCTCCTGTCCGGCGAGTTCGAGGATGTCGATCCGCTCGCCCTCGAAGTCCTCCTCCAGTCGCTCTTGGACCTCCTGTTGGTCCGGCAGGTCCGGTAGCCCGTCGGGGTCCTCATCGACGTGCTCGACGGAGGCGTACCCCTCGGGGGCCTCGTTGCCGGCGGCGACCCACTCGTGGAAGCGGTCGGCGAACTCGACCGACCCCTTGTACTCGCTGCCGCCTTCCTCGCGGAACCAGTAGAGCAGGTCCGGCTCGTGTTCGGGGCAGAGGAGCACCTCGCCCTCCGGCTCTCCGTACACGATCTCCGCCTGGTTACAGCGGTTGATCTCCTCTTCGCCGTAGTCGAGGTAACAGACGTCGCAGGGCTCCTCGACGAGGCTGACGAGCCGCACGAGTCGCTCCCGGGGGTCCTCCGGAATCTCGTCGAGGGGCTTCAGTTCCTCGTCGTCGGTGAATATCTCGTCCTCCTCGAAGCGCCATCCGCGGAGGCCGATGCTCACTTTCGCCATGTCGTAGGCTACGCTCCGGCGGCGATAAAAGCGCGTCCTTCCCGGCACGAAGCCGGTCCCTCCGCCGTCCGGCGGAACCGGCTTTTTAAATCCACGAATCACTTCGGTGTGTGTATGAGACGCCGTCGGCTCCTCGGAGTGACCGCTGTTGCGACCGCGGGCGCCGCGGCCGGCTGTCTCGGGGGCGGGGACGTGGGGAGCGACGGCAGCGATTCGGGCGAAGACGATACGGGTGACGGAACCAACGGTGATATCGAGTGGCCCAGCGAGCCGTACGCCGACTACGAGACGACGACCGTGACCGTCGAGAGTCCCGAGGGAGAGGAACGGGGGTCGGTGACCGCCGCGATCGCGGACGACGGCGACAAGCGTCTCCTCGGGCTCAGCGACGCCGAGGCGCTGCCCGAGGACGGCGGGATGCTGTTCGTCTACGACGCGCCCCGACAGAGCCTGACGTACGTGATGCGTCGGATGAGCTTCGGCATCGATATCGTCTTCGTCGACGGCGATCGGGAGGTCGTCCGGATCCACAACGCGCCCGAACCGGGACCGAACGAGGACGGCGAGGAGCAGCGGTATCCGGGTTCGGGCCAGTACGTGTTGGAAGTCCCCTACGAGTGGACCGACCGCCACGGCGTCGAAGTGGGCGACTCGCTTCGGTTCGACTTATAAATAGAGTTTAGGTGGCCGTCCATCTGTTTATAAATAGATGGCGACGGATCAACGGTGTAGACCGCCAGAATCCCAGTCGGCGACTTATAAATAGCTGGTGACGGACCGACGGCGAACACCGCCAAAGCCCCAGCCGCGAGGCGGGCGCACGCTCGCTGCGCTCCTCGCTCAGTCGCTCACTTCGTTCGCTCCCTCGCTTCGGTGCTTACGTCGCCTGCGCCCGCCTCGCGGCTGCCCCTTTGAGTCCAACCCGACCGCCCCGCAACCGCACCTCACGCCTCCCCAGCCTCGTCAGTCGCCTCCGCTTCGCTCCGGCGACTGACTCCCTCGCGCGTGCGACTCGCGGCCTTCGGCCGCTCGTCGGCACGCGCCACCGCACCGTGACCGTTTATAAATAGATATGCGACTAGTTCCCCGGCGAGCGCGTCGGGTACTCGCCCCGTTTATGTCGCTCGCGCCCGTGGTAATCGTATGCGAAACGTGGACGCCGCGGGGCTGGGGATCGGCGACGACCACCCGCCCCGGATCATGGGCGTGCTCAACGTCTCGGAGGAGTCGCCGTACGACCCCAGCGTGTACGACGACCCCGGCGAGGCCGCGGCGTACGTCGACGAGGAACTCATCGGCGAGGGCGCCGACATCGTCGACGTGGGCCTCGAATCGGCCAACAAGGACCTCGACGTGCTCTCGGCCGAACAGGAGTTAGAGCGGCTCGACACCGCGATAGAGACCCTCGAATCGACCTCCGGCGACGCCGTCTGGTCGATCGAGACGCGCTACCACGAGGTCGCCGACGAGGCCCTCTCGCGCGGCTTCGACATGGTCAACGACATCTGCGGCTTCGCCGACCCGGAGATGCCCCGCGTCTGCCGCGAACACGACGCCGCCGTCTCGAAGATGGCCTCGCCGCCCGACTTGGAGCGACCGGGAGCGATCGAGGACGTCGGTGACATCTACGAGGCGCTCTCGATGAACGGCCTCACCGACAAGACGATCCTCGACCCCGCGTTCGGCGGCTGGTCCGAGGCGAAGACCCACGAGGACGACCGCGAGACGTTCCACCGCCTGCGCGAGTTCCGCGGCTACGGCCGCCCCTTGCTCGTCTCGATCAACCGCAAGAGCTTCCTGAAGACGATCGCCGGCCGCAGCACGGAGGAGGCGCTCCCGGTCTCGCTCGCCGCCACGTCCATGGCGGTCGAGCGCGGCGCCCACGTGATCCGGACCCACGACGTGGCGGAGACGCGCGACGCCGCCCTGGTCGGCGCCGAGTTCGCCCGCGACCGCCACCGCTCCGCCGGCGACGCCGACGCGGTCGCGGTCGAAGAGCTCGACGTGACGACGGTCCGAGAGGCCGAGCGCCACCTCGACCGGATCGGCGCGGCGGGGGCGAGGCAGGGCGACCGCGACGTCGCCCGCAACGCTGTCGTCCGCACCTACGAGCTCTCCGGCCTCGACGACGCGGCGGTCGGCGCCCTGCGCGCCGCGACGGTCGGCGGGGACGCGAGCGGCGCGGCGTTCGCGCTGGGCGATCCGAACCGCGCGGGGACCCCGCCAACCCCCTCTGCGACCGACGGCGGCACCGGCGGTTCGGCCGGTCCAGCGGGCGACGGCTCCCCCGACGACGGCCCCGCGAGCGACCGCCGCGGACTCCTGATCGGGACGCCGGCCGCGATCGAGGCGGTCCGAGAGGCCGTATCAGGCGTCTCCGACCCGCTCGACGCCGCGATCGACGAGATCGCCCGCGACGTGAATTAAGAGAAAGTTTATGCCCTCGTGTAGACAACCGATCGACCGGACGCCGGAGGGGCACGCGGGTAGGGGTACTCTGTGCCACTCCGGTCCATACCATAATTCGCCCGGCGAGCGGCGGCGCCGTTCTGCGCCCGGCGCGACGGTTCCCCGGAGCGTGGTCCGCCCGTGAAATTCGCGACCTTCGAGCCCGTCTACGAGGCGATCCTCGCCGACTTCGGGTTCGATCGGGCGGCCGACGAGCGCGCCCGCGACGTCGCCGCCGACCTCGCGACCCCGTTCCCGCTCGACCGCCTCGGCGACTGGGAAGGGGAAACGGTCGCCGTCGCGGGCGCGGCGCCGTGCCTCGCCGACGAGGTCGCGTTCGCCCGCGACGCCGACGTCGTCGTCGCCGCATCCACGGCCGCGGACGTGCTCGCCGACCGCGGCGTCGCCGTCGACTGTATGGTGACCGACCTCGACAAGAACCCGGAGACGGCGGCCGAACTGACCCGCGAGGGCGTGCCCGTCGCAGCCCACGCTCACGGCGACAACGTCCCGGCGGTCCGCGAGTGGCTCCCGCGGTTCGCCGACGAGTGGACGCTGGCGACGACGCAGGCGGCCCCGGCGGGGCCGGTCCGGAACACTGGCGGGTTCACCGACGGCGACCGCGCCGCGTTCCTCGCCGACCACGTCGGCGCCGGCGAACTGGTCTTCCCCGGGTGGAACTTCGACGACCCGGACGTCGATCCGATGAAGGCCCGGAAGCTCGATTGGGCCGCCCGCCTGCTGCGCTGGCTCGAACGCCGCCGCGGCGAGCGGTTCGAGATTCTGGACGGGAGGCGGGCGGCGGCCGACGCCGCGCTCCGGGAGGCCCTCGGCGACCGGTTCGACGACTAAGTCGGCTCCCGCTCCACTCGGGGCTCGGGGAACAGCTCCGCCTCGTCGCGCTCGCCGATCCACTCCGCTAACTGGACGAGCTGGCCCGCGGCGGCCTCGAACAGGCGCTCGCTCTTCTCCGGGGTCACGTCGGTCGGGTCGCCGAACGCGCCGTTCGCGGAGTTGTCGACCGCGTCGTAGAACGTTCGCGCGCCGTGGACCATCGTGTCGGCGCTCTCGAGGTCGACGAGGCCGCCGTCGCGGGCGTCTTCGAGCCGATCCTCGCGGACGAGCTCGGGCGCGAGGTGGGTGATCATCGCGGTCTCCTTGGGACCGGCGTGCGGGCCGTTGCGCTCGAAGAGGTCGTCGACGAGCTCCGGAATCGACTCGTCCCACATCCACTCGACGGCGTAGGCGACCTCGTCCTCGTGGAGCCGGCGGCCGACCTCCCGGAGGTGCTGGACGTTCCCGCCGTGGGCGTTGACGAACACGATCCGGTCGATGCCGTGGTACGCGAGGTTCCGCGAGAACGACTCGACGTAGTCGCGGAACTCGGGCGGGTCGACCCACATCGTCCCCGGGAACTGCCGGTGGTGCGGGCTGACGCCGACGTTGATCGTCGGCGTCCGGAACGCGTCCGACCGCTCGGCGGCCGCCGTCGCGAGCCCCTCCGCGATCAGGTGATCGGTCGCGAGCGGGAGGTGCGGGCCGTGCTGTTCGGTCGAGCCGAGCGGGACGAGCGCGACGGAGCCGTCCGACAGCGCGTCGCCCAGCTCCGGCCAGGTGTGGTCCGCGAGGTACATATCTCCGCCTCGCGCGCGACACGTATCAACCCCGCCGTCTCGGTCGGGTTCGCCGCAACCGAGACCGCGGCCCTCCCGTAGCGCGGCGCCGCTTCGCCCCGTGTCGACACCCTTTTTGTGTCGTCCGGCCGAACCGGTTGGCATGTTCGGAGGCGGCGGCATGAACCCGCGGAAGATGAAACAGATGATGAAACAGATGGGGATCGACGTCGAGGAGCTCGACGCCGAGCGGGTCGTCATCGAGACGGCCGACGGCGACGACCTCGTCTTCGACGGCGCCCAGGTCACCAAGATGGACGCCCAAGGCCAGGAGACCTACCAGATCGTCGGCTCGCCCGACGCGGTGGCCGACGCGGGCGCCGGCGGCGCGGCCGCGGTCGAGGGCGGCGACGCGGACGACCCCGCGCTCGACGACGCGGACGACGGTGACGACGGCATCCCCGAGGAGGACGTCGAACAGGTCGCCGGAGAAGCCGGCGTCTCGAAGTCCGAGGCCCGCGCGGCGCTCGAAGACACTGACGGCGACTTGGCGGCCGCGATCCTCGACCTCCAGTGACGGACGCCGCGTACCTGCTCGTCCACGAGGACCGCGAGTACCTCTTAGAGCCCGGCGAGGAGTTCGGCACCGACCTCGGCGTGATCGAGGTCCCGGAGGACGTCGCGGCCGGCGACGAGGTCGAGACCCATCTCGGCACCGTCTTCGAGGTCCGCGCGCTCCGCGGCCCGGACCTGTTCAACCACCTCGAACGCACCGGCGCGCCGATGATGCCGCGCGACGTGGGGCTCGTGATGGGCCACACCGGCGCGTCCGGCGGCGACCGCGTCCTCGACGCCGGCACCGGCACGGGCATCCTCGCCGCGTACCTCGGCCGCGCCGGCGCCGACGTGACGACCTACGAGGTCGACCCCGAGTTCGCCGAGGTCGCCCGCGACAACATGCGGACCGCGGGCGTCGCCGACCGCGTCGAGGTCCGGACCGGCGACCTCACCGAGGAGTTAGACGACCTCGCCGACGCGGAGCCGTTCGACGCCCTCACGCTCGATACCGGCGACGCCCCGGCGGTCGTCGAGCGCGCGGACGACCTGCTCGCGCCCGGCGGCCGCCTCGCCGTCTACTCGCCGTTCGTCGAGGGGACCCGCGAGGCGGCCCTCGCCGCGCGCGAGGCCGGCTTCGACGAGGTCGAGACGCTCGAGACGATCCAGCGCGAGATGGACTTCTCCGACCGCGGCTCCCGCCCCTCCACCGCGGGCGTGGGCCACACGGGCTACCTCGTGTTCGGGCGGGCGCCCTGAGCCCGGCGCTCACGACGCTTTCGCTCACGTGGCTTTCCCTCGGCGCTTTCGCTCACGTGGCTTTCCTTTGACCCAGCGGCGCCCCCCGTGACCGGCGCAACGCTCATTCGGATCGCGGTAGTCACCGATCGGTGTGACCGCGGACGACGCCGGAACAGGGGGCGACGCCGACGCCGGCAGCGACGGGTCCGAGGTCGCCGACGCCCTCCCGCGTCCCGACGACCCGCTCGCCGAGGCGGTCGAGGCCGCGCTGGCGGGCCGGTCCGCGGTCGTCGCGGTCGGCGTGCCGATCCGGCTGCTCCCGGCGGTGCTCGCCGCTCGCGAGCGCACCTCGGGGGACCCGTGGCGGATCGCGTGCCGCCCCGGCGTCGTCGACGCGCTCTCGCGCGCGCTCGTCCTCGGTACCGCGGTCGCCGAGGCGGTCGAGAACGACGAGATACGGGTCCGGACCGGCGAGCCGCTCGGACACGGGACGGGCGGGACGCTGTTCGCGAGCCCGGACCGCGTCGACGCCGTCGTCGGTCCAGACGGAGACCGCACGCTCGCGACGACTGCGGTCGACACCGATTCGGCGGCGGCCGACACCGACCCAAAGGCAGTCGACGGCGCCCGCGCGACCGCCGAGTCGCGGCTCGACGCGGCGTCGCCGGCGACCGTCGAGATGCCCTCGCGGACACGGCTGCTCGCCGACGCGCGCGAGGTCCTCGACGACCGGTTCGCGGACGACCTGGCGGCCCTGTTGGCGTCGCTCGACCCCGGCGAGTTCGGCCGCACGACCGCGGTGTCGGACCGGACGCTCCTCGTCGCGCTCGCGGCGCGACACGACCACCTCTTCCGGGACCTTCGGACGTGGGTCGGGACCGACGGCGTCGGGATCGCCCCGGCACAGGAGTTCACCGGCGACCGGCAGGCGCTCGTCGACCGGGAGCTGATCGAGTCGATCAAGGTGCCGGTGGGACCGGGGCGGCCCATGCTCCGGCTCCGCGCGGTCGACGACGCCCTGTTGCGCGCCCGCGCCGAGGAGGTGCCGAGCGTCCTCCGAGGGCGGTTCGCGCTGCCGACCGACGCGGACGGGCGGATTCGAGAGGACGCGAGCCGCGAGGGGCGGCGGCCGGTCTGGGAGCGGCGTCGGTGGTGACAAGAACTAACTCGCGGCGGCGCTCCCTCTCAGGTATGACGACGTTCTCCGACAGGGTCGAGCGGATCTCGATAAGCGGGATCCGCGAGGTGTTCGAGGCGGCCGGCGACGACGCGATCAACCTCGGGCTCGGCCAGCCCGACTTCCCGACGCCGGACCACGCTCGGCGGGCCGCGGTCGACGCCATCGAGTCCGGGAAGGCGGACGCCTACACCGAGAACAAGGGCACCCGCTCGCTCCGGGAGGCCATCGCCGAGAAGCATCGCGCAGATCAGGGGATCGACCTCGACCCCGGGAACGTCATCGCGACCGCGGGCGGCAGCGAGGCGCTCCACGTCGCCCTCGAGGCGCACGTCGACGCCGGCGACGAGGTGTTGATCCCCGATCCCGGGTTCGTCTCCTACGACGCGCTGACGAAGCTGACCGGCGGCGAACCCGTTCCGGTGCCGCTCCGCGACGACCTCACGATCGATCCGGCCGCCATCGAGGACGCGATCACCGACGATACCGCCGCGTTCGTCGTGAACTCCCCCGGCAACCCCACTGGGGCGGTCTCCTCCGAGGAAGACGTGCGGGAGTTCGCGCGGGTCGCCGACGAACACGACGTGCTCTGTATCTCCGACGAGGTGTACGAGTACACCGTCTTCGACGGCGAGCACTACTCGCCGATCGAGTTCGCCGAGACGGACAACGTCGTGGTCGTCAACTCCGCCTCGAAGCTGTTCTCGATGACGGGCTGGCGGCTCGGCTGGGTGTACGGCGCCGAGGAGCGCGTCGAGCGCATGCTCCGCGTCCACCAGTACGCGCAGGCGTGCGCCTCGGCGCCGGCGCAGTACGCCGCGGAGGCCGCGCTCCGGGGCGACCGCGACGTCGTCGACGAGATGACCGCCTCCTTCGAGCGCCGGCGGGACATCCTCTTGGAGGGGTTCGAGGACATCGGTATCGACTGCCCGACGCCGCAGGGAGCGTTCTACGCGATGCCGCGCGTCCCGGAGGGGTTCGTCGACGAGTGTATCGACCGCGGCGTGGTCGTCGTCCCCGGCGAGGCGTTCGGCGATGGCGGCGCCGGCCACGCGCGCATCTCGTACGCGACCGACGAGGCCGAGCTCCGCGAGGCGCTCGACGTGATGGCCGAGGCGTACGCAGCGGTCCGCTGAGACCGGCTGGAAACGCCTCGCGCCGTCAGTTGTCCTCTTCGTCCAAAATCCGGAGGTAACGCTCGTAGTACTCCTCGCCGTAGCTGATCATCTCCTCCTCGTTCACCCCGACGCCGGCGTCCTTTCGGATGTTCCCGTCGACGTACGGCCGCGCGTCGATAGCGCGGAGCAACTCGACGTACGCGTCGGAGTACGGGTGCGTCTCGGCGTACTCGTCTCCGACCGCCCGTCGGAGAATTCGGTCGGCCTCGTCGGAGAGGTCGTCCCGCTCAACCCTGGGGCCGACGAACGTCGCTCGGAGGATCGCCTCCACCCGTTCGGGGCTCTCGGCGACCGCCTCCGCGGTCGGCCGGTACACCGCCTCGTGGAACCGTTCGCGTTCGATTTCGACCCGGTAGGTGGAGTCTCTGTAGGTGACGCGGTCGGGCCCGTCGTCGTCGAGTAGCACGCTCTCCGCGCGGGCGGTCTCGTTGCGGTACGCGTAACCGCCCCGCTGGACCAGCCCGACGGGATAGCCGCCAACGTCCCCACGGGATCGGGCCGCGAAGTGCGCGATGTGGACCGCGCGCCGGTCGGCCTCGGGGAGATCGCCGTCCTCGCCGGCGTCGACCGCCGACTCCCCGTCGTCGCCCGCGCTCGAATCGCCGTCGCTATCGACCTCGAAGAGTCGGAGGACCGGATAGGTCTCGGCGACCTCGTCGACGACGACGGAGCCGAGTTCGTAGTAGGTCCCGTCACGGAGGACGTACGCCGGGTCGTCGGGGGTCGCGAAGAACGGTTTCCGGTGCTGGGTCGCGTACGGCTCGCCGGCCAGAACCGCGTCGAGGGCCGCCTCGTCCCACTCCTCGGGCGGGTCGTCGCGGCCGTGAACGTAGCGGTCGCGCAGCGATCCGCCGACCCGCGAGAGCGAGAGCCTGAGCTCCGGTCCGTCGGCCGCGTCGCCGTCGCTCCCGGTTCCGAGACAGCCCGCGGCGGCGCCGATTCCCCCCGCGAGCGCGCCGGCGAGGAATCGGCGGCGAGAGGGCGCGAGTTCGTCCATACCCAATGTACAGACATGCGGCTGAAAGGTATTGCCGAGACGCAAACGCTGGCTTGAGTCACCGGAACCGACGTCGACGGATCGGAATCTCTCGGCCGCGGCACCGAATTACTCTGGATTATTCGCCGTACCTGAAGAGTTTCCGCAAGTTATACTGCCGACGGCGGAGTACCGATGAACAATGGACCGGAACATACAGGTCAGTCGCCTCGACCGACAGGCGGTCGAGGACCAGGAGGTCGAGATCGTCGAGCGAAAGGGGATCGGTCACCCCGACTCCATCTGCGACGGCGTCGCGGAGTCCGTCTCGCGGGGGCTCTCGCAGCTCTACTTGGACCGCGTCGGCAAGGTGCTCCACTACAACACCGACGAGACGCAGCTGGTCGCCGGTCGCGCGGCCCCCGCGTTCGGCGGCGGCGAGGTCGTCGAGCCCATCTACATCCTCATCGTCGGCCGCGCCACGAAGGAGTACGACGGCGAGCAGCTCCCCGTCGACTCGACCGCGCTCGCGGCCGCCCGCGACTACCTCTCCGAGGCGATCCCGGAGCTCGAGTACGGCACCGACGTCGTCGTCGACGTGAAGCTCGGCGAGGGCTCCGGCGACCTCCAGGACGTCTTCGGCGAGGAGACCCAGGAGGTCCCGATGGCCAACGACACCTCCTTCGGCGTCGGCCACGCCCCGCTCACCGAGACGGAGACCATCGTCCGCGAGGCCGAGCGCGCGCTCAACACCACCTACCACGACGACCACCCCGAGCTGGGCCCCGACGTGAAGATCATGGGCAAACGCGAGGGCGACCGGATCGACATCACCGTCGCCGCCGCGATGGTCGACGCCTACGTCGACGGCCTCGACGAGTACGACGACGCGGTCGACTCCGTCCGCGAGTACGTCGACGACCTCGCCCGCGAGTACACCGACCGCGAGGTCCACGTCGACGTCAACACCGCCGACGACTACGACGAGGGCTCCGTCTACCTCACCGTCACCGGCACCTCCGCCGAGCAGGGCGACGACGGCTCGGTCGGCCGCGGCAACCGCGCGAACGGCCTCATCACTCCGAACCGCCCGATGTCGATGGAGGCGACCTCCGGGAAGAACCCCGTCAACCACATCGGGAAGATATACAACCTCCTCTCGACCCGCGTCGCGGAGTCGGTCACGAGCGAGGTCGACGGCATCCGCGACCTCCAGGTCCGACTGCTCTCCCAGATCGGCCGCCCGATCGACGAGCCCCACGTCGCGGACGCGCAGATCGTCACCGAGGAGGAGGTCGCGTTGGGCGACATCGAGGCGGACATCCTCGAGATCGTCGACCGCGAGCTCGCGGACGTGACGGACGTGACCCGCAGCGTCATCGAGGGCGACGTCTCGACGTTCTGAGCGCGTCGCGCGGCGAACGACACACCCTGCGACCGCAACGGATTTGCGCCGGCCGGTCCGAGTGGGAGACATGACGCGGGTGTGTCTCCTCGGCGACCCCGACGTGGAGCTCTCCTACGAGCTGCTCTCCCGCGAGACGGCTCGCGACGCGCTCGCCACGTACGACGTCGAGGAGCCGTTCGAGAACAGCGTCGCCGTCGACACTGTGAGCCTCGGCGCCGCCGTCTCCCTGCTCAACGACCTCGACTGGTACCTCGCGCGCTTCGTCGACGAGGCGCTCGTGTTAGAGCCGTCCGTCGCGACCGACGAGTGGCTCTCCCGGGACCTCGCCCGCGAGGTCCGCGACGGCGACGTGCCCCCCGAGGAGACCGACCAGCGCCTGAAGGTGTTCGGCCTCGTCGACGGGCGCCCGGTGGAGCCGCTCTTCGTCCGGCGGCGACAGGGCGAGACGCCGGAGTACGACCTCCGCGACGTCGACGAGACCGTCGTCGTCCGCGTGAGCGAGTCCGAGTTCTCCGGGTGAGGCGACCGCGGCGCGCCCCGACTCAGCCCTCCTCGTCGACTTCCGCGAGGATCCGCGTCCGGACCGGGTCGACGTCGACCGGCGCCCACGCCTCCACGTCGTAGGTCACGTCCGCGAGCGTCTCCAACCGCTCGTCGTCGCCTTCTCCTATCGCCTCGACCGCCTCCTCGTGGAGCCGATCGAGTACCGCGTCCGCGAGGACATCGCGGTCGACCCCGCGGTCCGGCACGTCGAGGATGTGCGGGAGGTCCTCGGCGCCCTCCGGGAGCGTCGGGAACGCGGCCGGGCCGACCGCGAGGGCGGTCGATTCCGCGGTGGGGTCCGCCTCGCCGTCCGCTGAGGCACCGTCGTCGGCGGGCGCGTCGCCGGAGAGCGCTCCGGCCGGCGCCGGCACGAGCGCGTACTCGGCGACCGCGAGGTCGATGGCGGCGTCGATGGCCGCCTCGTCGACCTCGGCCCGCTGTTTGAACGCTAACTCCGAGAGCGCGTTCGACAGCTCCGCGCGCGTGAGCCACCCGAACAGGTCGACGACGCCGGCGAGGTCGTCGCGCGCGGCGACGCTCGGTCCGTCCGCCATCTCAGTCCTCCCCCGGGGCGGGCTCCGCCTGTGCGTCGTCGGTCGGCCGGGCGCCGACGGCGTCGACGCTGCCGGTCGCCCCGTCTCCGCGGACCGCGTCGAGGTCCTCGCGGGCGGCCTCCCGGATCTCGTCGGGGTCGACCGGGGCGTCCTCCCACGCCGGGAGCCGCGTGTCGGGGCCGGGTTCGCCGAGCGCCTCGGCGTACGTCGCCACCTGCGAGCGCTCGTCGGCGGCGTCGTACGAGAGGCCGTTGAACGCCGCGTCGGTCGCGTAGCCGTCGACCAGCGTCTCCGCGGCGTCGCGGTACCGCTCCGCGAGCCCGTCGTAGTCGACGTCGACGCCGGCGTCCTCGACCGCGCGCAGCGTCGCCTCGCCGACCGCCCGGCTCATGTCCGCGAGGCCGGTCGGTCCATCGACGGAGCGGTGGTCGTGCTCGTATCGACCCAGGTCGACCTGCGCGCTGTCCGCGAAGCCGGCGTGGCCGAACGCCTCGCCCAGCGTCCCGACCTCTAACCCCCAGCCGCGCTGGACGCGGAGCCGCGAGACGAGGTCGCTCGTCGCCGCGAACTCGCCGGCGAGCGCGTAGCGGAACGCCGAGAGGTACTCTAAAACGTCGGGCGTCCGACCGGGCGCAGCGTCGCCGAGCGCGCGGACGAGCGGCCGGAAGAACAGCCGGAACAGCCGCCCGTACAGCGAGCCGTCCTCGACGCGGGCGTAGTACCCCTTCGAGAACCGGGACCCCTCGCCCAGCGGGAACAGCAGTCGGTTCACGAACGCCGGCGAGTAGGTCTTCGTGTCGGCGTCGTGGACGACGACGAACTCCTCGTCGAGCGCGCGACCTAAGGCGAGCCACACGTCTCGCCCCTTGCCGCGCTCGCCGTCGAGCCCCCGCGCCTCCAGCAGCGACGCGAGCCGGGGACCGTCGCACCACAGCGTCTCGACGTCGAGGTCGAACCCGTCGAGCCACTCCGCGAACGGGCCGGCGCGGTCCGCCGACGCCCGCAGCGGGACGATCACTCGGGCCGGGTCGACCGTTTCCAGCGTCGAGAGCACGCGCTCGGCCGCGAGCGTCCCGTACTCGCGCTCGGTCATCGGCACGACCACCGCCGCGCGGTCCGTCGGGGCGTCGGGCCGGTGGTCGGTCAACGCGTGGAGGGTCGTCACGCGCTCCTGAACGTACTCCATTTACCGATCACACGGGAGCGACGCCCAAAACAGGTGCGGTACCACCAACCTGACCGGGACGCTCTTCGCGAGTCCTCGCTGCCCGGGTCCACGCTCCCCGGGTCCGGCGCCGTCTCCGCGTCACGCCGCCCGCGTCGCGCCCGCCGCGCCGCCGGGGACGCGTCCGAGGCGGTACAGGACCGCGTACGCGCCGACGAGGACCACTAACCCGCCCGCGAGCGCGAGGAAGACGGCGTCGTACCCCGCCCCCGCCTCGATCGCCTCGCCGACGACCCAGGAGCCGGCCGCCTGCGTGGACATCATCCCGGCCGAGAACATCGCGTACGCCGACGCGCGCGACTCGTCGGGTAACGACGCGAGCAGGTACGTGTCGCCGGCCGGGAACAGCATGTGGATGGCGAACCCGACGACGACGCTCGCGGCGATCACCGCCGCCAGCCCCTCCGCGACGACGACGAGGACGACGCCGCCGACGAACGACGCCACGATGCCGAGCAGGTACGGGACGTGGGGGAGCCGGTCCGCGAGGTCGCCCGAGACGAGGAACGCCGGGACGCCGGCGGCGAAGATCACCGTCAGGAGGTTCCGGGCGGTCGAGCGCGGCAGCCCCTTGTCGATCATGTACAGCTCGTAGAAGTTGAACAGGCCCTGCCAGACGAAGCTCGTGAGTCCCATCAGCACGACGCCCGCCGCGATCAGCTTCCACTCGCCGCGGGCGGCCGCGAGGAAGTCCGTGTCGCTCGCGCCGGCGTCGGGGAGGTCGGTCCGCTTCGCGAGCGCGACGAACAGGACCGTGCTGGCCGCCGCGGCGAGCGCGAGCGCGTAGAAGGCGTAGCGCCAGTCGTACCACAGCGCGACGGTGACCGCGGGCGCGGCGATGACGGCCGAGAGCTGGCTCGCCATGCCGTGGACGCCCATCACGCGCCCGACGCGCTGCGGGAACAGCTCCGAGATGAACGGGTTCGCGGCGACGAAGTAGACGCCGGAGGCCAGGCCGACCGCGAAGGCGGCGACCATCAACGCGAGGACGCCGGGGGCGAGCGCGACGCCGAGCGCGCCCGCGGTCAGCATCGCGCCGGAGACGACGATCACGCTGCGCCGCGTGAAGCGCGTGAGCGCCCAGCCGGCCGGGAGGCGCGGGGCGGCCGAGCCGAGCCACGCGAGGGTGACGATGAGCCCGGCGGTCCCCTCGCGGATCCCGAACGCGTCGATGAACTCGCCCACGAGGGGGGCGAACACGACGCGAGCGAAGTTGACGAGGAAGACCAGCGCGCAGAGCGATCCGAACAGCCTGGTCCGTGACACGGCGGCGATTCCGCGCGCCCGGACACAAGCGTTGCGAAAGCGGCCGCGCTCGGACCTCGAACCGCGATCGTCGGGCCGACGCCGGTCTCGCTCCGCCTGACGCCGATTTCGGCCGATCGTCTGACCGATGTCGTACGGGGTTTTTATCCGCCCCGGCCCCGAACGGCGGGGTATGAAATCCACGCGCAAGGGGCTCCGCGACGGCGACCTGATGAAGGACACCTACGAGCGGCTGAACTGCGCCGACTGCGAGCAGGTGTTGAAAAAGGAGAACGACCCCGACGAGGTGTTCTCGGTCCGCATCTGTCCGGAGTGCGGCGCGCGGTTCAAGGAGCTTCGCTGAGCGGTCCCCGCTGTCGTCGCCCTCTCTTCTCTCTCTCTCTCTCCCGTCGCGGTCGATTCGTCCTCGCTCGACCGCGCTCAGTACGCCTCGAACGAGTCCCTGACCGACTCCGTCACCGTCCGCGCCTCGCCCGTGACCGTCTCGATCCACCGATAGGCGGTGTACGCCTCGACCGTCGACCGCGCGTTCCGGTCGCCCGCCGCGAGCGCCCCGTCCGGCTCCGCGAACAGCGGGAGGAACTGCGTCGCCAGCCACCGGGCCAGCGGGTTCTCGCTCCCCGCGAGCGTCGTCACCGATTCGATCGCTGCGCTCCGCGCGGCGCCGACCGCGGCCGCGTCGTCGGGGAACATCGCCTCGCCGTCCTCGATACGCGAGGCGAGGGCGTCGAGCCCGCGGAACCGCACGCGCGCGAGGAGCGTCCGCGTGAACGCGGTCGCCGGATGGTCCGGCTCGTAGTCGTCGAGCGGTATCGGGTCGAACCGGAGGTCCTCGAACGTCCGGTAGCGGGCCGTCGAGAGCTGCGAGACGCTCGGCGCGTCCCGCGCGACCGGTCGATCGTCGAGGAACGCCTCGGTCCCCGGGCTCGATCGGAGTCGGTCGGGTTCCCCCCCGTGGAGTTCACGGAGCCGTTCCCCGACCTCGGCGCCCACCCGCTCCGCCTCTCGACGGAGCGGCTCGGCGACCGCTTCCGGATCGGCGAGCGAGCTCCGGTACCGATCGCGGAGGTACCGACCCGCCTCGACGTACGACTGAACGCGCTCGCCCTCCCCGACCGCATCTCCGACCCGAAGCGGGTTCGCGCGCTCCTCGGGGCCGGCACTCCCGCCGACCAGCGTCCGCCGCCGCGCCTCGTCGTACCACCGTTCGATCGGGCCGTAGACGGCGGCGCCGGCGGAGGAGTCCGTCGCGACCCCCGGCAGCTCCTCCAGCGTCTCGAACGCCCGGTTCCGAACCGTCCCGATGTCCGCGGCCACCGCTTCCGGGTCGCCCTCGACGGTCACGGCCGCCCACGTGCCGACGGCGGTCGCGGCGTGGTCGCGCGCCATGGCGTACCGCTCGGCGGCCCGGAGCGGCGGGAGCGACTCGTCAGAAGCCGGGAGCGACTCGCGCGCCGCCGCCCGCTCCGTTTCGACCTGCTCGCGGATCTCGCCGTTCGGGAGCCGCTCCTCGGTCAGCGGCTCCGGGATCGGGGAGAGCAGGCGGTCCACCCGGTCTGCGAACGCGCCCGCGACCGCGGGCTCGACGTCGACGGGGACGAGCCGCGGCGCCGACGGAACGGGGTCGTCGAACTCGCGCGGGACGCCCTCGACGTCGAGCGACGGCGGGTCGTCCCAGAACCGCGGCCCGCTCCCTCTGCCGGAGCACCCGGCGAGCGAGCCGAGCGCGACGGCGCCGGCGGCCGCGAGCGCGTCGCGCCGGGTGAGCCGTCGCGGCATCAGAAGTCACCCCACTCGTCGGTGGCCGTGGCGTTCCCGGTCACGGTCGCGTTCCCGTCGAGCACGGCGTACTCGGTGTCCGTCGTCCGACACGGCGAGTGCCCGCTGGAGCCGGACTGGGTGATCCGCTCGTCGAGCGCGACCGGGAGCCGGAAGAGGAGTGCCAGCGCGACCCGCTCGTCGGCCTCGCACGACTCGTCGGGCGGGCGAAGCTCGCTACAGTACTCGTACTCGACGCGCCCGGGCTGCCAGGACACCGACTCGATGTCGAGCCGCTCACACGACTCGACGCCGGCCGGCGAGACGTACACGGTTTCCGTCTCGTAGTCCGTCTCGTCGAGGAACGACCGGACCCGCTCGCGGTCCGCGTCGGAGACGCTCTCGGCGACCAACAGCTCGTCCGCTCGGTCCGCGCTCGTGACGAGCTCGCGACCGATCCGGGCTGGCTCGTTCTCGTCGTTCGCTTCGCTCCCGTCGAGGAGGACGCTCTCGCCGGACGGGTTCCGCGGCTTCACGACCGTCGGGTCCATCTCCGTGCCTCTCGTCTGCGGTCGGGCGGACTCCGCCTGCGGGTCGCTCGCGCCGGAACAGCCCGCGAGCGCGCCGACGACGCCGAGGGCGGCGCTCCCGAGGAGGGCTCGTCGCGTGGGGGCCATGGAACGGGCTTTGACGGGGTCCGACAAACGCTTTGTGGCGTCCGTCGCCGGTTCCGGATGCGCGGCGTCGCGGTCGACGGGGCCGACTCCGCGGCGTCTCGGGCGCCGTCCGGCTCACTCGAACACGGCGTCGAACGCCGACGCGCCGAGCGGGTCGAAGGTGCCGGCCGCGACGTTCTCGCGGAGGTGGGCGGGGTCGGTCGTGCCGACGAGCGACGAGGTGACGCCCGGCGCGCTCCGCGCGAAGTTGAGCGCGCGCTGGGCCGGCGTCTCCCCGGCGAGCGTCGCGTCGACGTCCGCCGGAATCTCGCCCTCGGCCGTCAGGTCTCCCTGTCCGACGCTCGCGCTCGTCACCACCGAGAGCCCGGCCTCGTGGGCGAATTCGAGCGTCGAGACGGGCCCGTCGGCGTCGGTTCCGGGCGGCGCGGGCTGGTTCCGCCGCGTGAACGCGTCCGCCATCGCGACGTTGAACGGGAGCTGTATCGCCTCGAACCCGTGGTCGTCGTCGGGACCGACCGCCTCGCCGGCGGCCTCGGCACGGGCGAGCACCTCGTCGAGCGAGAGGTAGTCGTCGGCGTCCTCGGGGACGCGGAACGCGCTCCACGACGCGACGCCGTACGCGCCGACGTCGCCGGCTGCGCGCCGGCGTTCGAGGGCCTCGAAGGCGGCCTCGATCCGGTCGTACACCTCGTTTCGCGACCGGGCCGCCAGCTGCGTCTCGGGGTTGTGGACGTAGAAGCAGTCGACCGCGTCGAGGCCGAGCCGGTCGAGCGAGCGGTCCAGCGACCACTCGAGGTAATCAGGAGTGAGGGCATGAGCGCCGTTCGCGAGTTCGTCGGGATCGACGATGCCGGGCTCGACGAACCGCTCGCGGACGTACGCGCTCGGGTCGTCCGGGCGCTCGCCGTCGAACGGGAGGAAGCCGCCCTTCGTCGCGACGACCACCGACTCGCGGTCGACGGGGGCGTCACGGAGCGCCTCGCCGACGACGCGCTCGGCGCGACCGCAGCGGTAGTTCGCGGCGGTGTCGACGTGGTTCACGCCCGAGCGGAGCGCCAGTCCGATCGACTCGCGCGAGGCGTCGTCGACCGCGGGCGTCGGCGCACCGAGGTACGTCCCGATCCCGACGCTGGAGACGACGCCGGGCCCGAACCGGCGGAAGTAGGTGCGCCCGAAGGCGTCGCCGAACCGGTTCCGGTACCCCCAGAGGGCCTCGCGAGTCGCCATGTGGTCGAGGTAGTCGGCTCGCGGATAAAAGTCGCGCGGGAGGCCGGCTCGCCGCTGACGGGACTGACCTCGTCGAGGCCGGCGATCAGTCGGAGACGCGGAAGGTCCGCGTCGTGTCCCTGTCGCCGCGGACCACGTCGACCTCGACGAGGCCCAGCGACGTGAATATCTCGCCCCAGTCCCGGTAGTACAGCGGCGTCTCGTCGTCGACGTAGTTCACGTCCGGGTCGCCCGACGCCGACTCGCGCGTCGGGTCCTCGATCTCGGCCGTGACGAGCACCTCGTCGGTGATCCGCGCGATCTCCGCGAAGGCCGACTCGACGTCCGGATGGAGGTGTTGTAGCGTCTCGACCGAGTACACCGCGTCGAACGCGCCGTCGTCGAACTCCTCCACGAGGTCCTCTATCGCGCCGCAGTAGAACGTGCCATGCGCGGCGAGTTCGGGGTAGGCGTCTCGCATCGTCTCGAACGCCTCGGCGTTGATGTCGATCCCCGAGAGGTTCTCGAACCCGTGGGCGGCGAGGTGTTCGAGGTGTCGGCCCGAGCCGCACCCCAGTTCGAGGACGGCCGCGTCGCGGTCGAGGTGCGTGTCGAGCGCCTCGCGGATCAGCGCGCTCGTCTCGTTGGGCCCGTAGTGCGCGTAGTACGCCGGTGAGTATTCGCCCGCCCGGTTCGTCCACGACTCTCGGACGGAATCAGGTTCCACGTGTGGCAACGCCGCCAGAGAGGGAAAACGTCGTCGGACGGCGCCCCGCCGGCGGTGCGCGGCGGTTCGCGTGACGTGTCGCGTTTCGGTAGCACGGCTCTGCTGAAATCCTCTTCTTCAGACATATTCTCGTCTGTAACGATTGGTCGCTGAAGCGTGCTTCTCGATCGGTTACGGGAGTGGGTATCTCAGATTGCCGGCCACAATGTCCTATTTAAATAGTCGTGAGCGACGGCGACGAGGGCTTATAAATGACAGGCGGTGGCGCGCCCCGGTGAGCGGCCCGGAGGGCCGCGAACCGACGGTGCGAGGGAGTCGCTGGCGGTCGAGCGAAGCGAAGACCGCCAGCGACGAGGCTGGGGAGGTGTGAGGTGCGGTCGCTGTGCGGGGCGGGACTCAAAGGGGCAGCCGGGAGGCCGGCGCAGGCG
Source organism: Halorubrum sp. Atlit-26R (assembly GCF_003666015.1). Classification (GTDB taxonomy): domain Archaea; phylum Halobacteriota; class Halobacteria; order Halobacteriales; family Haloferacaceae; genus Halorubrum. Next base: position 286,432 of record NZ_QPLT01000002.1, on the reverse strand, counting down.
AAGTAAGTACCGCAGGGAGCGAGCGAAGTGAGCGACTGAGGAACGCAGCGAGCGTGCGCCGGCCTCCCGGCTGGGGCTTTGGCGGTTGTCATCCCACCAGCCTCAACCATTTATAAACAGCCAACGGCAAAACCGAAATCCCATTTATAAACGACCTCGGTCACGATATACTACACCTACTCCCGCTATCGCTCATCTCTTCCTCTGTACTGAGCGATTAGGGTGCGAAAATATCAATTTCTGAGGATTTCAACAAAGCCGGTAGCACGGGTACACTTAATTGTCCGACCGTCCACGACTGTCCATGACAAGCAAGCAATACGACTTCGTCGTGGTCGGCGCCGGGTCGGCGGGGTGCGTCCTCGCGAATCGACTCACCGCCGACGCCGAGACGACGGTCCTGCTCTTGGAGGCGGGTACGCCCGACGACGACCGGAACGTCTCGATTCCGGCGGCGTTCCCGGAGCTGTTCAAAAGCGAGGCCGACTGGGAGTACTACACCGAGCCGCAGGACGGCTGTGCCGGCCGGGAGCTCTACTGGCCGCGCGGCAAGACGCTCGGCGGGTGTTCCTCCACCAACGCGATGATCTACGTTCGGGGCCACCCGTCGGACTACGACGGCTGGGCCGAGCTGGGCAACGACGGGTGGGCGTACGACGCGATGCTGGAGTATTTCAAGCGCGCGGAGACGTTCGAGCCGTCGGCGTCACGGTATCACGGGGACGAGGGGCCGCTCAACGTCACCGACCAGTCGTCGCCGCGGCCGGCATCCGAGGCGTTCGTCCGCGCGGCCGCCCAGGCCGGGTACGACCGCAACGACGACTTCAACGGGGCGGAGCAGGCGGGCGTCGGCCTCTACCACGTCACGCAGAAGGACGGGAAACGCCACAGCGCGGCCGACGCGTACCTCAAGCCGGCGCTCGACCGGCCGAACCTCACCGCCGAGACCGGCGCGCAGGTGACGGAAGTGACCGTCGAGGGCGGCCGCGCGACCGGCGTCGAGTACGAGCAGGACGGCGAGGCTCGCTCCGTCGACGCGACCGAGGAAGTCGTCCTCAGCGCCGGCGCCGTTAACTCCCCGCAGCTGCTCATGCTCTCGGGGATCGGCGATCCGGATCACCTCGCGGACCGCGGCGTCGACGTGGAGGCGGCCTCGCCCGGCGTCGGCCGGAACCTCCAGGACCACCTGTTCGCGTTCGCCGTCTACGAGGCCGAAGACGACGTCAGCACGCTCGACGACGCCGGGAGCCTCCGGGACCTGTTTAATTGGTTCGTCCGCAAGCGCGGGAAGCTCACCTCCAACGTCGGCGAGGCCGGCGGCTTCGTTCGAACCGACGAGGACCTCTCCCGGCCGGACCTCCAGTTCCACTTCGCGCCCTCGTACTTCATGGAACACGGGCTCGCGAACCCCGAGGAGGGGAGAGGGCTGTCGATCGGCGCGACGCAGCTCCGACCGGAGAGCCGCGGCCGCGTCCGGCTCGCCTCGGACGATCCGTTCGAGGCGCCCGCCATCGACCCGAACTACCTCGGCGAGCGCGCGGACCTCGAAACCCTCGTCGAGGGCGTCAAGCGCGCCCGCGAGATCGCCGACCAGGACGCGCTCTCGGAGTACGTCGGCCGCGAGCTGTGGCCCGGCGATGACGTCGAGACCGACGCGGAGATCGCCCGGCACGTCCGCGAGGAGTGTCACACCGTGTACCACCCCGTCGGGACGTGTAAGATGGGCGACGACGAGGCCGCGGTCGTGGACGACGAGCTCCGAGTCCGCGGGGTCGAGGGGCTCCGCGTCGTCGACGCGAGCGTGATGCCCACGCTCGTCGGCGGGAACACGAACGCGCCGACGATAGCGATCGCCGAGCGGGCGGCCGACCTGATTCGCGAGGACCGGACGGCGGCCGCCGAGGGATCGGTCTCGGCCGCCGGCGACTAGTCGAGTCAATCGCCGGCCGCCGCGGCGTCAGACGCACGCACGACGCAACGACTATACGGACTCCGGGAGTCACGCCTACAATGGCCTCGCTCACCGACCACTTGGCGGATCTGGTCGCGGACGTCGACGCCGCGCTGCTGTTCTCTCCGACGAGTTCCTTCTTCGAGCGATTCGGGGACGCCGAGGTCGAGGTCCTCGTCGTCGCGCCCGACAACGACGTCGACGCGGAGCCGTTCGTCGAGCTCCCGCTCCCGTTCGACAACGTCAAAGACCGGATCCGGTTCGGTATCGAGGGCGCGATGGACGAGGGGCTCCTCGCCGAGGGCGACGAGGTCGCGTGCGTCGCCTCGGTGTTCGACGGCGGCTCGGACGCGGTTATCCGGGCGACCGTCGACGAGGGGGTCCACACCGGTATCTACGACCTGTTCGCTAACTCGCGGGCGGAGCCGAGCGTGATCCGCGACGTGTTCGAGGTCGCGATCGAGCTCGGGCAGAAGGGGCAGAAGGGGAAGCCGGTGGGCGCGCTGTTCGTCGTCGGCGACGCGGGGAAGGTGATGAACAAGTCGCGGCCGCTGTCGTACAACCCCTTCGAGAAGAGCCACGTCCACGTCGGCGACCCGATCGTGAACGTCATGCTCAAGGAGTTCTCACGGCTGGACGGCGCGTTCGTCGTCTCCGACTCCGGGAAGATCGTCTCGGCGTACCGCTACCTCGAACCCGCCGCCGAGGGGGTCGACATTCCGAAGGGGCTCGGCGCGCGACACATGTCCGGCGCGGCGATCACCCGCGACACGAACTCGACCGCCATCGTCCTCTCCGAGTCCGACGGGCTCGTCCGGGCGTTCAAGGCCGGTGAACTCGTCTTGGAGATCGATCCGGAGGAGTACTGACCCATGTCCGCGGCCCAGATCACCGTCCCCGAGTTCCTCCTGAGTGTGCCGTACCGCCTCTGGCTGGCGCTCGGCGTCCTCCTGTTGGGGCTCCTCCTCGCGTACCTCACCGGCGTGGTCAACCGCCGGCTGCTCCGGCGCGCCGGCGTCCCCGAGGTGATCGAGGGCACCGCCTTCGAGCGGACGGCCCGCGAGTTCGACACCTCCACGGTGCGGATTCTGGCCAAACTGTCGAGCTACTTCATCCTCGCCGTCACCGTCATCGTCGCGCTCACCGTCGCGGACGTGAACTACCTCGAACAGTTCTGGTCGGGCGTCGCCGCCTTCCTCCCGCGGCTGTTCGTCGCCGTGGTCGTGTTCATCGTCGGCATCGTCGTCGGCGACAAGGCCGAACTGCTCGTCGCCGAGCGCCTCCGGGGGATAAAGCTCCCCGAACTCGGCGTGCTCCCGACGCTCGTGAAGTACAGCGTGGTGTACGTCGCGACGCTCATCGCGCTCGGGCAGGTGGGCGTCCAGACGCTCGCGCTCATCGTCCTGCTCGCGGCGTACGCGTTCGCCCTCGTGCTGTTCGCCGCCCTCGCGACGAAGGACTTGGTCGCCTCGGCCGCGGCCGGCGTCTTCCTCCTCCTCCGACAGCCGTACGGCATCGGCGACGAGGTGCGCGTCGCCGGCGAGCGCGGCATCGTCCAGGAGGTCGACCTCTTCGTCACGCACATCGAGACGGACGGCGAGGAACACGTCGTTCCGAACCACGCGGTGTTCCGCGAAGGGATCGTGCTGATCCGGGAGTAGCGCCGCTGACCCGACCACCTCTATTTAAAAAGGAGCCTCGTCACCCGTTCCCACGCTGTGAAAGTCGTCGTGCCGATATAACCCGACGCGGCGCCAACGTCGAGACATGACCCCCGATACCGCGAGCGTCGCCTGCGACGGCTGGGACGGCAGCGAGTGCGAGGGGACGCCGCACTGTCCGCCGCGCTGTCCGCGGTTCGTCGACAAGGAGGGCGCGCGCTGGACGATCCGGCCCGCCCACGACGCGGACGAGCCGTTCCTCGCGGAGATGTACGAGCGGTTCGACCGCGCAGACCGCGCGCAGGGGCTGCCGCCCGTGAGCCGAAACCGACGCGTCGAGTGGCTCCGATCGATGCTGACGGAGGGGAACAACGTCGTCGCGGAGCGGGACGGCGAGCTGTTCGGCCACGCGATGTACACCCCGACCGACGCCGCGGTCCCCGAGCTCGCCGTGTTCGTCCACCCCGCCGCGCAGGACCGGGGCGTCGGCACGGAGCTGTGCCGACACGTCATCGCCGACGCCGCCGCGGCCGGCCGCGAGGGGATCGAACTCCACGTCGAGACCGGGAACCGCGTCGCTCGCAGCGTCTACGGGACGGTCGGGTTCGAAGTCGCCGAGCGGCGCGGCGACCTCCGGATGCGCCTCGACCTCGACGACCCGATCGCGACCGAGGTCCGCTGGCCGCCGCTCGCCCGCGAGGGCCCCGCGGAGCCGGCCGTCGACCTCTCGCCGACCGGGGACGGGGCCGGACGCTCGCCGGCCGACGACTGAGCGCCGTCGGTCGGTCGCTCGCATTCGACTCCTCGCCACCGCAACCGTTAGGCCCCGTCGACCCCAGACTACCGTAACCGTGGACGACGCCATCGAGTGGCTGCGGGACCGCCCCTTCTACGAGGGACAGATCGCCGACCACCGGCGGATCCCCGCCCGAGAGCCCGAGTTCGCCGACGTCGACCTCGAACCGCGGCTCGCCGACGCGCTCGCGGGGCGCGGGATCGATCGGCTCTACCGCCATCAGGCCGACGCGATCGAGGCGGTCCGCGACGGCGACGACGCCGTGCTCGCGACCGAGACGGCCAGCGGCAAGTCGCTCGCGTACACCGTCCCGGCGTTCGAGGCGGCGATGGATCACGGCGGGCGCACCCTCTATATCGGTCCGCAGAACGCGCTGATCGCGGACCAGGAGGAGTCGCTGTCGGAGCTCGCCGCCGACCTCGGGTTCGGCAGCCGCGTCTCGGTCGACTCCTACACCGGGCGGCTCTCGCGCTCGGAGAAGCGCGACGTGCGCGACCGCCGGCCGACCGTGCTCCTCTCGAACCCGGACATGCTCCACTACGCGCTGCTGCCGTACGCCGAACGCCTGTGGGACTGGTTCTTCTCCTCCTTAGAGTACGTCGTGATCGACGAGGTCCACAGCTACCGCGGCGTGTTCGGCTCGCAAGTCGCCCTCACGCTCCGGCGGCTCGCCCGGACCTGCGAGCGGTTCGGCGCCTCCCCGCAGTTCGTCTGCTGCTCGGCGACGATCAACAACCCCGTCGACCACGTCGCGGCCGTCACCGGCCGCGACCCGGACGGGATCGCCCTGATAGACGAGGACACGTCCGGGCGGGGGCCGCGCGACTGGGTGCTGTGGAACCCGCCGGAGTACGACGACGACTGGCAGGAGCGCGGCAGCGGCCGCCGCAAGTCGAGCCACACGGAGTCGAAGCGGCTGTTCGTCGACCTCGTGACGGCGGGCGCACAGACCTTGGCGTTCACCCGAGCGCGACAGACGGCAGAGCAGTACGCGACCGACAGCGCGAGCGACCTCCGCGAGCGGGGCGAGCGCGACCTCGCCGGGAAGGTGGGCGCGTACCAGGCCGCGCTCACCGACGACCGCCGCCGCGAGATCGAGGCCGACCTCCACGCCGGCGATCTGCGCGGCGTCTGGTCGACGAGCGCCCTCGAACTCGGCGTCGACGTGGGCGGGCTCGACGCCGTCGTCCTCGACGGCTACCCCGGCACGCGGATGTCCGCCCACCAGCGCGCGGGCCGCGCGGGCCGCGGCGACGACCCGGCGCTCGTGGTGATGGTCGGCGGCGAGGACCAGCTCGACCAGTACCTCATGCGCAACCCGAGCGACTTCTTCGACGCGCCGCCCGAGGACGCGATCTGCGACCCGGAGAACGGCCAGCTCATGCCCGGCCACGTCGCCTGCGCGGCCGACGAGAACTGGCTCTCGCCGGCGGACGAGCGCTTCTTCGGCGACTCCTTCCCGGGCGTGGTGGCGGACCTGACCGAGGAGGGCGCGCTGAACCGGCGCGAGGCCGCTGCGGGGACGCGCTGGGTCCACGCGGGCGGGTCGAGCCCGCAGCAGTCCGTGAACCTCCGCACCGCCGAGGAGCGCGAGGTGTCGCTCGTCGAACGGTCGAGCGGCGAGACGGTCGCGACGCTCGGCTTCGCCGACGCGCTCCGGGACGCCCACCCCGGCGCCATCTACCACCAGCAGGGCCGCACCTACGAGGTGGTCGAGCTGGACCTCGACCGCGACGTCGCGGAGCTCCAGCAGTCGTGGGCCGACTACTACACGCAGGTGCGCTCGGACAAGGACATCGTCGTGAACGAGGACCTCGACGAGCGCGCGCTCTCGGCGCGCGAGGACGTCCCCGTCCGGTTCGCGGACGTGACGGTGACCGAGCAGATTACGGGGTTCGCGCGGAAGGACGCCGCGACCGGCGAGTCGCTCGGCGAGTCGACGCTCGACCTCCCCGAGACGACGCTGCGGACGAAGGCGCTGTACTTCCCCGTGCCCGAGGACGTCGAGCGCGAGATGCGGCGTCTCGGCGACCCGGTGGACGCCGATGAGACTGACGCCGCGGCGGACGGCGGCGAACCGATCCCCGGCGGGGAGTACGCGTTCAACGGCGGCATCCACGCCGCCGAACACGGGATCATCTCGCTGTTCCCGTTCCACCTGCTGTGCGACCGCGCCGACGTCGGCGGCATCTCGACGCCCCACCACCCGCACACCGAGGGACCGGCGGTGTTCGTCTACGACGGGTACCCCGGGGGCGTCGGCCTCACGCGCCGCGGACACCACCGGATCGAGGAGCTGATGACCCGGACCGCGCGCCTCATCGACTCCTGCGACTGCGAGGGGGGCTGTCCCGCCTGCGTCCAGTCGCCCCACTGCGGCAACGGCAACGACCCGCTCGCGAAGGCGCCCGCCGTCAGGCTGCTGGAGTCCCTGACCGGCGCGGACGGCTGATACGGCCGGGCGTCACGACCCCCGCGACGCTCCGAGATCCGGCGACTCGGACGCCCCGAACCGACCCCAGCCGGTCAGTCGATGAGCGCGTTGAGGTACACCCAGCGGTCGGTCCAGAGCTGGTACCCGCGCGACGCGAGGAACCCGACGAGACAGAGCGCGACCCAGGCCACCGGATCGACGAGCGAGATCAGAGGGACGTCGACGAGCGCCGCGAGAACGACCGCCAGCGAGAGGGTCCCGAGCAGGCTGTAGTACTCGCTCCAGGTGATCCCGTACGGCGTGACGACCTCCATGTACACGTCGACGGAGCGGGCGTCCGCGGTGAGACGCACGGTCTTCCGGTCGGCGTCGTACTCGACGATCCCGCGCCCGTCGAGCTTCGGCAGGTGCGTCTGGTGTAGCGAGTTGTAGACGCTGTCCCGGATGTTTCGCGGCGGCGGCGCCTCGCCGGTCTCGTGTTCCGCGATGTATTCGGCCAAGTCGCGGAGCGTCGTCGTTCCCACTGAACTGCGGAGGTGCTTGATCACCTGTCGTCTGCGCTCGTTGCGGAGCAGGTCGTGTATCGCCGTTTCGGGAATCGTCTCGTGTCGATCGGTTATCGCCATCTTTCTGGTTACCCCCTAGCCCGCCGTCGCGGGCCTCGTCTCGATTCACGCGGACGGGCATCATTAGAAGTCGGCCCCTGCGGTGCGACCGCGGCGATTCAGGCGCCGGCTGACGCGGACCGAGCGGCGGAACCGATTTGGATCGGCTTACCGCGGGTCGGGGCCCCGACGCCGCCGCGTCTCTCCGCCCTCCGGAGATTCTCGTAACCGCCTCCTAACGGCCGTTTCACCGATAGTATCCGGGTGCTACCGCACGGGCCGAACCACGCAGGTCGGGCGTCGTCAGCGACCGCAGCGCGCCCTTCGGTGCTCGCGAACCGCTCGATCGACCGGTCGACTCCGAGGGACGGCGCCGTCCGAACGCCGACCGAGGTAACGTCTCGTTATCTGCTCTAATCGCCCGTTTAGAGGGCTAATTCCCTCGTTTTCTCACGAATCGTGCGATTTGCTAAGAGGGTGGGTCATATGGACTGAATCGCCCCGGTCGGGAGCCCGCCGGGGACGTTCGCGATGAGAGACACCCGACACGACCGCCGCACCGGAACGCCCCTCGGCCCGGCCGACGTGAGCGCCGCGTCCCGCGGGACGGGAGCGCTCCGCGGCCCGGTTCGGGGAGCTCGTCGGCGGACGAACGGTTCGGGCCCGCGCGGCGTGCGTCCGGGGTTCGACTCCCCGGCGGGCAGTTCGCCTCGCCGCCGGAAGGCGGGACTGGAGGCTGGGTGGCGGACTACCGCTCACGGCTGGCATCCGACTGCCGAGCAACCATGAGCGACGACAACAGCAACATCGAACTGTCACGGCGGAAGGCCCTTATGGGTCTCGGAGGTATCGGAATAGCTGGTGCTGCCGGTGGGTACGGTACTCAGGCACTATTCAGCGACACGGAATCCACGTCTGGGACGTTCACCGCCGGTGAACTCGACCTTCAGCTCGGCTACGAGGTTGAGCACTACGGGAACAGTGTCGACGGGACCAATCCAGTTAGTCCCCAAGATCAGGACGGCAGCCTCGCTATCGAACTGAACGATATCAAGCCCGGTGACAGTGGCTTGATTCGGTTCTCGATCCTGAACAACGACAACCCCGCGTGGGTCTGGTTCCGCGGCCGTCTCAGCAATTCGCAGGAGAACGGACAGGGCGACGCCGAACTGGACGCGGAAGGGCAGGATACCGATGGCTACGGCGAACTCGACGAGAATCTTGAGTTCCGCTCGTTCTACGATCAGGACCAAGGTGGTACCGTCGGTGACGGCCCTCAAACTGGCAGCATCTGGAACGACCGGTACATCCAGAAGCCTCTCGATCTGAAAGAGCAGCAAAATCAGGGGCAGTACGGATCGACCCCGGTCCTTCTCGACGGTGTTCGTGATGCCAGCTCTCCGGACACGTCGCCGTCTTCGGCCTACCCGAACGGCGAGCCGGTCGATCCGTTTGCCAACGGTGCCACGCAGTACGTGACGGTCAGATGGGCGCTTCCCACTTCCGTCGGCAACGAGGTTCAGGGCGACGCCATCACGGTCAACTTCGACTTCTACGCAGAGCAGTCGAGACACAATCCCGAGGAGCGGTTCCGTGGAACCGATGCCGGGCCGACACCTGACGGCGAGACCAACGTGAACACCACAAACCCGGGAAGTACCGCCGCCAATGACGGGTACCCCCAGAATCCCTGGGCGAGTCAGTACCAGTCTCAGGTGTTCGATCCGGCGAGCGAAAGCCCGAGCACCAGTGGACTGGTTCTCGGTCCTGAGCCCGACAACGGTCAACCGAACAGCTCAACGTAAACGTGAACGACAGACTACACCAGCTCGGTGTAGTTGTCCTCGTAGTGGCACTACTCCCCTTTATCCTCCACGCCTATCCGGTGATTGGAGGATTGGAGGCGAGTTACGTCGTACAATCAGGAAGCATGGAACCGACATATAGTCCCGGTGACGTGATATACGTCACTGATGTTCCGGCCGAGAACATCGAAGCAGGTGACGTGATCACCTTTAGAGAGGGGGCTGTCGGAGCCATAACTACTACCCACCGAGTAGTAGAGAAGACTCAGGGGTCAAGCGGTGAACCTCGTTTCATTACAGCGGGTGATGCGAACGAGAACCGAGACGCTGAAACTCGGAGTCCTCGAGAGATTGTAGGGGTCGTGATGTTCAGTGTCCCACTCATAGGGTACGTCATCAGCTTCGCCTCTACAAGCCTCGGAACGGTCGCGCTCATCATCGTTCCATCATTCCTGTTCGTAGTGTTGGAGGTGCGTGACCTCTGGCGTGAGGCTACATCGAGCGAAGAGAGCAAAGAAAATCTCACCGAAAAAAACAATGGATAATGACAACGGGATATCGCGGCGAAAGCTCCTCGGTAGTATTGCCCTCGCCGGTACGGCTTCAGCTACCGCGGGAGCGGGCACGTACGCGTACATCACCGACAGCGGGGAAGCGTCGTTCAGCTTCCAGGCGGGGAGCATCGTGCTGAAGATACATCCGAAGACCGTGGCGTTCACCTCGGCGGACGACACCGCCGGCGACCAAGACGACGGGAGCGAGATGACCGAGACGATCGAGCTGTCGAACCGCGGGACGCTCGACGCGAACGAGCTCGAACTGTCGAGCCTCGAACTCTCGGGTCCGCAGGACCTGCGGGACGCCGCGACGGTGACGACGTTCGAGTTCGTCGCGCCGGACGGGACGACGACGGAGCTCCCGACGGGCCAGTCGCTGGCCGAGCTGCGGGCGTCGGTCAACCAGTCGCCTCTCGCGCTCGACGGCGGAAACGCGGAGCCGGTGTTGGAGCCGATGGGCGACCCCGGAGTCCTCTCGATCGGGATCACCTACGACTACGAGGTCGTCACGACGAACGGCGGAACGCTCGCGGCCGAGTTCGGTTTCACGGCGGGGCAGTGACCGCCGCTCGCCCGCTCGGCCGGCGGCGAGTCGCCTCGACGCCGCGCCGATCGCCGCCGGCACACCACCGTCGCGGACACGGGGTGGAGCCGTGAGAGCGCTCCGCCTCGTGAACAAGCGGAACGTCCTGCGGCTGCTGGCGCTGCTCGTCGTCCTCGTTCCGATGGTCGTCCGCCTGCTGTGACCGCCGCGTCCCGGGACGGCACGAGCCCCGGCCGGAACTCCGCGCCGCCACCGACCTGCGGTCCCGGTGGTTTCACGGTGGAGGCGCCCGTGTCGATCCCATGGAGCTGTTCTGGCACCGACGGGACCTCAGAGTCGCCGACAACGTCGGGCTCGCGGCCGCGGCGGGAACCGGTGACGCCGACGCGGACAGGGGGCCGGCCGCGCCCGTCTTCGTCTTCGATCCGAGCGTCCTCGACCACGCGAGCGACGTGCGGGTGCGCCGCCTGCTCGACGGGCTCGCCGCGCTCCGGGACGACTACCGCGAGCGCGGGAGCGACCTGCTCGTCGCGCGCGGCGACCCCGAGACCGTCCTCCCGCGGCTCGCCGACGCGCTCGACGCCGAGCGCGTCGTCTGGAACCGCGACTACTCCGGGCTCGCCCGGGAGCGCGACGCGGGCGTCCGACGGGCGCTCGACGCGGTCGACGTCGCCCGCGAGGCGCACCACGACGCGGTCCTCCACGACCCCGACGCGATCCGGACGAACGCCGGCGACCCGTACTCGGTGTACAGCTACTACTGGAAGAAGTGGACCGACCGCGCGAAGGATAGCCCGGCGCCGACGCCGACCGGCGAGGGGCTCGTCGACGCCGAGCGGCTGGCGAGCGCGGCCGAGGCGCTCGACGCAGACGGCGGGGCGGTCGCGGACGGGGGCGACGCGGACGCCGAGGGCGTCGCCGTCGGCGCCGCGGTCGGCGATCTCCCGACGCCCGCCGACCTCGGCTTCGCGGAGCCGGACGCCGATATCGGGGGCGCGGGGACGGCGGCCGCCCGCGAGCGCCTCGACCGGTTCCTCTCGGAGGCCGTCTTCGAGTACGAGGCCGAGCGCGACTACCCGGCCCGGGAGGCGACCTCCCGGCTCTCGACGTTCCTCAAGTACGGCGAGATCGGCGTCCGGGAGGCGTACGCGGCCACGGAGGAGGCGATGGCGGAGGCCGAGTCGGACGCGCGGCCCGAGGACGCTCCCGAGCAGGTGGAAGAGTTCCAACAGCAGTTAGCGTGGCGGGAGTTCTACGCGCAGGTCCTCTTCCACAACCCCGAGGTCGTGACGGAGAATTACAAGGAGTACGAGGCGGGGATCGAGTGGCGCGACGACCCCGAGGAGATCGCCGCGTGGAAGCGCGGCGAGACGGGGTACCCGATCGTCGACGCCGGAATGCGCCAGCTCCGCGAGGAGGCGTTCATGCACAACCGCGTGCGGATGATCGTCGCCTCCTTCCTCACGAAGGACCTGCTCGCCGACTGGCGCCACGGCTACGACCACTTCCGAGAGAAGCTGGCGGACCACGACACCGCCAACGACAACGGCGGGTGGCAGTGGGCGGCCTCGACCGGGACCGACGCGCAGCCCTACTTCCGCATCTTCAACCCGATGACGCAGGGCGAGCGGTACGATCCCGACGCGGAGTATATAAAAGAACACGTGCCGGAGCTGCGCGGGCTCGACGCCGACCTGATCCACGAGTGGCACGAGCTGTCGCCCACGCAGCGCGCGAACACCGCGCCGGAGTATCCCGCGCCGATCGTCGACCACTCCGAACGGCGGGAGGAAGCGTTAGCGATGTACAAACGGGCGCGCGGCGAGGACCCGGACGAATAAGCGGGTGACGGCGGATTCGGGGTCGCTGTGACGGCGAACTCCTCCAAAGCCCGAGTCGTTCGCTTATAAATAGTCGACGACGGATAGACGACAAACGCCTCCAAAGCCCCAGCCGTGAGGCAGCCGCACGCTCGCTGTCGCCCGAAAATCGGAGATTTTCGGGATGACGAGACGCCTCCGGCGTCTCGAACCACGCGCTTCAGTCGCTCGCTTCGCTCGCTCTCTCCAGTGCTTACGTCGCCTGCGGCTGCCTCACGGCAGCGAGACGCTACGCGTCTCTGGCAGCCGGCGGCTCTGCCGCCGGCGACTGCCCCTTTGAGTCCCACCCCGCACAGCACCGCAGCCTCACGCCTCCCCAGCCTCGTCGGCCTCCCGTCGCTTCGCTCCGGTCGGCCGACTCCCTCGCGCGTGCTCCTCGCGGCCGCCTTCGGCGGCCACTCGCAGGCACGCGCCACCGCACGGCGGTTCTTATTTAAAAAGGCGTTATTTAAAAGAGCGCCTCGCTCTCGTCGAGGACGCGCGCCGGGCCGCCGACCTCCCAGACGTCCGTGTCGATGCCGATCTCGGCGATCCGGCTCTCCACCTCGTCGACGTGGTCGGCCAGGGTGTTCACGTACACCGAGGCGCCGGTGTCCGTCGAGAAGTAGACGGGGACGCCCTCCTCCCGGAGCTCGCGCACCGCGTTGAACACCGCGATCGTCTCGGGCTGCCAGTACACCCACCCCGCGGGGCCGGTCATCGTCGTGGCGGTCAGGGAGAGCGAGTCGTGCTCGGCCGTCTCGAAGATCCGGTCGAACGCGCCCGCACGGAGCGCGTCGGTCATCTCGACCAGCTGGTCCTGGACGTGCGCGGTCCGCGCCTGCATCATGTGGCTCGCGGCCGCCTCGCGGTGCGCCTCCTCGGTTTCTTTATAAGCCGGAACGTGCGCGGCGACGATCCGGAGGTCCTCCTCGGGGTCGAACCCGTCCTCGCTCACGCCGGTGTCGAGGCGGTAGGAGCGGCAGTCCTCGTCGTTGAGGCCGGCGTCGAGCCGCGAGTAGGCGCCCGTCACCGAGCGCGCCGCGGAGGAGGAGCCGCGGCGGGCGACCGTGGACACCTCCGGGAGCGACATGTCGAGCCCCGCGGCCTCGACGAGGGCGAGCGCGGCCGCCGCGAACCCGGACGAGGAGGAGCCGAAGCCGATGTTCGACGGGAAGGAGTTCTCGCTCTCCAGCCGCACCGCGGCGTCGACGCCGGCCAACTCGCGGACGTGGTCGACGACCATGTCGATTCGCTCCGCGGCGCGCCCGTCCACTTCCTCGCCGCCGATGACGTAGGTGTCCTCGCTCGCGTCGGGCTGCCACTCGACGGTGGTCGTCGTCGCCGTCGGGGCGGTACAGAGGCTGATGCTGTCGTGGTACGGGAGCCGCAGTTCCTCGTCGCGCATCCCGTGGTACTTGACGAGCCCCTGGATCGGGTGGGCTCGCGCGGTGGCCTTGCCGGTCATACCTCGGGAAGCGTCCGGCGGGGGATTAGTCGTTGCGATGGTCTCCTCTCGGACTCGCCACTCGGTCAGTTGCGGCGTTCAGTGGACCCGTCTCGTCCCGCACGAACGAGTGATTCGAGTTCTCTGGCCTCCGATTTGGAAAGAACCCCCGCGACTTCCGTCCACGATTGCTCGTCGACGATCCGCTTCACCACGTCCGAAAACGACTCACCCTCTCGCTTGTGCGCTTTGAGCAGTCTGTAGGCTTCCTCATCGAGCGAGACCGTTTTCGTCGTCATCACGGCAAACAAGTCATCTCGTGTATTTATAAATGTCAGCGCTGATCCCGAGCTGCTTCACCGTCTTCCGTCCCCGCGACGGCGACGGAACGGAGGGAACCCTTTTTGACCGGTCGGCGGGTACTCGGCGCCATGACCGAGTACACCGTCGAGTTCGTCGGCACCGGCGAGACGATCGAGGTGGCCGACACGGAGACGATCCTCAGTTCCTGCTTCGACGAGGGGATCGCCCAGGAGTACTCCTGCCGCGTCGGGATGTGTCTCGCCTGCTCCGCCGAGATCGTCGAGGGCGAGGTGACCCAGCCCGCGGCCCGCGGCCTCACCGACGAGGAGGCCGAGGAGTACGCGCTCACCTGTATGGCGCGCCCGCAGTCCGACCTGAAGCTCGACCGCGGGAAGTACCCGCCGAGCATCGAGGACGACGCGGCGACCGCCGCGGGCGAGGGCGACGGCGCGGCCGCGGACGACGACTGAGGCGGCTCGCGTCCCCCGCTCGCGCGCCACGTTCTCTCCGCTCCGCTATTCGTCGTCGCTCCGCTCTACTCGATCCGCTCGAAGCGGTGTCGCACCACGTCGGCGTCGTCGTCCCAGTCGAAGCTGCCGCCGTGCGCGCGGACCATTCGCTCCTTGTACGCCTCTAAGGAGGGCGAGCCCTCGCGCTTCGCGTCCTCGTCGGTCATGTCGCCGAGCGTCCGCCCGGTGACCTCGGTGAGTTCGAAGGCGACGCCCTCGATCTCGAACGCGTCGCCCTCCTCGCCGTAGCGATTCCCGCGGTGGAGCTGCGTCACCTCGCCGTCGAGGGCGGCTTGCTTCACGCGGTCGTTCGGCAGCAGGTCGGCCGGATCGTTGTCGGACATAGTCGGACCTTCGGCCCGGATCGGTTTATAAGCGCGGACGGGTGTCGGCGGCCGCCGAGCGTGCGAACGATCCCCGCGTTCTGCGAATCTCGAAACCGCCCGGCGGGAGGATCCGCACGGACGTGAACACCCGCGCTGCGCCCCGAGCCGAGGGATTCAAGATACTGCCGGGTCCCATCTCAGACGATGCGACAGGACCACCTCATCACCGCGACCCAGCTCTCGCGGGATGACATCGAGGCCGTGCTCGACCGGGCCCGGGCGGTCGCCGACGACCCCGCCGCCTACGCGGACCGGCACGCGGGCCGCGTGCTCGCGCTCTGCTTCTTCGAGCCGAGCACGCGCACCCGGATGAGCTTCGACAGCGCGGCCAAGCGCCTCGGGATGAACACCATCGGCATGGGCGACGTCGACTCCTCGTCGGTGTCGAAGGGCGAGTCGCTGTCCGACACCGTCCGCGTCATCGAGGGGTACGCGGACGCGCTCGTCCTCCGCCACCCGAGCGAGGGCGCCGCGACGCTGGCCGGCGAGCGCGTTGACGTCCCCGTGGTCAACGCGGGCGACGGCGCGGGGCAACACCCCTCCCAGACGCTGCTCGACCTCCACACGATCCGCGAGGACCACGGGCTCGACGACCTCACGATCGGGATCATGGGCGACCTGAAGTACGGGCGGACGGTCCACTCGCTGGCGGCCGCGCTCACCGAGTTCGACGCGAACCAGCACTTCATCAGCCCCGAGTCCCTGCGGCTCCCGCGCTCGGTCCGCTTCGACCTCCACGAGACGGGCGCGCAGATCCGGGAGCACGAGGAGCTGGAACCCGTGCTCGACGAGCTCGACGTGCTGTACGTCACCCGGATCCAGAAGGAGCGGTTCCCCGACGAGAACGAGTACCACCGCGTCGCCGGCGAGTACCGGATCGACGCCGAGACGCTCGAAGCCGCGGCCGACGACCTCACCGTCATGCACCCGCTCCCGCGCGTCGACGAGATCGCGCCCGACGTCGACGAGACCGACCACGCGCGCTACTTCGAGCAGGCGCACAACGGGATTCCCGTGCGGATGGCGCTGCTCGACACCCTCTTGGAGAACGCGAACCCGGACGGCGACGAGGGTATGGAGGTGGACCGATGAGCGAGCACGAACTCCGCGTCTCGAAGATCCGCGACGGCACCGTCATCGACCACGTCGAGGCCGGGCAGGCGCTGAACGTCCTCGCGATCCTCGGTATCGACGGGTCAGAGGGGTTCGGCGTCTCCGTCGGGATGAACGTCCCCTCCGACCGGCTCGGCCGCAAGGACATCGTGAAGGTGGAGGACCGAGAGCTCTCGCAGTCCGAGGTCGACGTCCTCTCGCTCATCGCGCCCGAGGCGACGATCAACATCGTCCGCGACTTCGAGGTCGTCGAGAAGAACCGCGTCACCCGTCCTGACAGCGTGACCGGCGTGCTCTCCTGTCCGAACCGCAACTGTATCACCAACGCCGACGAGCCGATCGAGACCCGCTTCGACGTCGTCGCCGACGGCGTGCGCTGCGACTACTGCGCGACGATCCTCCGGGCGGACATCGCCGACCACATCGACGTTTGAAACGTCGGCCGGCGTTCGGTGTGGGAGACACTCGCGAGTCTCCCTCCGGTAGATTTTAGCGCCCGCCGCCCGACGCGTCAAGTATGAGCAAGAAAGCCAAGCTCGTCCTCGTGCTGTCGCTCGTCGCGCTCGCGTACTTCCTCTTCGCCGGCGACAAGCAGCCCGTCGAAGTCGAGTAACGCCGCGACGTCGCGCCCGCGCCCTCCGCGGGCCGAACCGACTACCGTCCCGCACCGCTCGGCGAGTCGCATCGCGCGCCGAGCGCCGCGATACCGTCCGTTTTTACCGGACTGTCACGTACCCCGGCCCATGTACGGGGTCGTCACGCGCAACGCCGACGAGGTCGAGATGGAGCCGTTCGACCTCGGCTTCTACGAGGTCAAAGACGTCACGGGGCGGTCCGCCGAGCCGCTGCCGAACGCCGTGAACATGGTGTCGTGTTTCGGCGACAACGCGGCCGCGAGCGAGGACGACGACCTCGTCCCCGTCGACGAGCGCGGCGAGCCCGCGACCCGCGACCGCGAGTACTTCGACTGGGCGTACATCTGCCCGACGCACCCGGAGTACCGCGAGGGCCTCCTTGAGATCGTCGCGGACTGCGCGGCCGAGAACGGGGACGTCCGCCTCGACGACGTGGGGTTCCCCCGCGAGGGGTTCTGTCACTGCGACCGCTGCGAGCGCCTGTTCGCCGAGAGCGACCGCGACGAGTTCGCCGACTGGCGCGCCGACGTGATCACCGATTTCGTCGCCGAGGCGGCCGACCTCGTGCCCGGCCGCCTCCTGCTCACGCTGTACCCCGACCCCTACCCCGACCACCTCTACGAGCGCGCCGGGCTCGACCTCGACCGCCTCGCCGAGCACGTCGACGAGTTCGTCGTCCCCCTGTACGACACGGAGTACGCGACGACCTACTGGCTGGAGGCCATCGCCCGCGGGTTCCGCTCGCGGCTCGGCGGCGACTACGACCTCCACGGCGCGCCGCCGGAGACGCCGTTCTCGCTGGAGCTGTACGCGGTCGACGTCGACGTCGACGACCTGATCCACGCGGCCGAGGTCGCCGAGACGTACGCGAAGGACGTGTTCTTCGGCTACGACGCGAACAACGCGGCCGCCGCGCTCCGCCGGAAGGACGCCGACTCGCGCGACGGCGAGGTCCACCGGCCGGACTGACGGGACGCGTCGGCCGTTCGCTCGCGGTCCCGTGAACGAGGGTTTATATACGGCGGCGGCCGACGCCTACTCGACCGGCCGCCGGCGTGCGACACAACCGGTCGTCTCGCGTTCGCGCGAGGCGGCCGCCTTTCAACGTCCGCGCCGTAGCGGCGGTCGCTCTACACCGCTGAGCCGCAGGCTCGTTCGGGCTCGGCCGGACTCACCGATCGACCTCGCCCATGATCGTGTCCAGGCTCCCCAGCGACGCGATCAGGTCGGGGATCGCCTCGCCCTCGGCCATCTCGGGGAGCGCTTGGAGGTTCGAGAACGACGGCCCGCGGATCTTGAACCGGGCGGGCTCGTCCGTGCCGTCGGCGCGGATGTAGATGCCGAGTTCGCCCTTCGCGGCCTCGACGGCGCGGTAGATCTCGGTGTCGTCGTCCGGTCGGATCGTCCGGGGCACGTTCGCTTGGACGGTCCGCTCGTCCTCGGGCCAGTCTTCGAGCAGATCGACGCACTGCCCGATGATCTTCGCGGACTCCTCGACCTCGCGCATCCTGACGAGCAGCCGACTGTAGTTGTCGCAGCCGTCCTCGGTGACGACGTCCCAGTCGAGCTCGTCGTAGTAGCCGTACGGGTCGTCGCGGCGCAGGTCGTAGTCGACGCCCGACCCCCGGAGCACCGGACCGGTCGTCCCGTACTCCTTCGCGACCTCCGGCGGGAGCGTCCCGGTGTCGACCGTGCGGAGCTGGAGTATCTCGTTCCGCGTCAGGAGGTCGTGGTACTCCTCGATGCGCCGCGGGAGCCCGTCGAGGTACTCGCGGACGCTCCGCAGGAACTCCTCGCGCGGCTCGGGGAGGTCCCACGCGACGCCGCCGAGTCGGAAGTAGTTGAACATCAGCCGCTGGCCCGTCAGATCCTCGACGATGTCCTGGACGCGTTCGCGCTCCTGGATGGCGTACATGAACGTCGCCGTGAAGTCGCCGATCACGTCGAGCGCGTACGCGCCCATCGCCAGCATGTGCGAGAGGACCCGACTGAACTCCGCGGCCATCGTCCGGATCACCTGCGCGTACTCGGGCACCTCGATGTCCGCAAGGTCCTCCGCGACGCGGGCGTACGCCCACTCGTTGAGCAGCCCGCCGCCGCCCCAGTCCCAGCGGTCCGGATACGGCATGATCTGGTGGCGGTACGTGCCGGACTGGGCCATCTGCTCCTCGCAGCGGTGGATGTAGCCGATGTCCGGCTCCACGCCGATCACCTGCTCGCCGTCGAGGGTCACCTGAAGGTGGAGGACGCCGTGGGTCGCGGGGTGGTGCGGCCCGATGTTGAGGAGCATGGTGTCGCTGCCGGTCGCGGTCGACGACCCGGGTTCGATCGGCTCGTTCTCGGAGAGGGCGGCGATCTGCGGCTGATCCTTATCGTAGTCCATCGACAGGGGGTGCCCCTGCCAGGTCTCGGGCAGCAGGATCCGCCGGAGGTCCGGGTGGTCCTCGTACTCGATCCCGACGAGGTCGTACGCCTCGCGCTCGTGCCAGTCCGCCGTCCGGAACACCGGTGCGGCCGACTCCGAGACGGGATCGCCCTTGTCCGCGGGGACGACGACGCTGACCTCACGCGTCGGGTCGTCGTACGAGCGCAGGTGGTAGATCGACTCGTACCGCCCCTCGTACTCCTGTGCGGTGACGCAGGCGAGGTGGTCGTACCCCGCCTCGTCTCGCAGCGTCGAGAGCGCCTCCTGGACCGCGTCGGGCCGCACCCTCGCGGCCGGGGCGTTCAGGTGTTCCTCTCGCGCCGTGACAAGCTCGCGGACCGACGAGAACGGATCGGCCGTCTCCTCGTCGTCGCGGTCGCGCAGCAGCTCCGTCGACATGTCCGAAGGGAGGCGGGCGTACGACCCGAGGCTTCTGCCGGCTCAGTACGGGCATTTATAAGATCGCCGTCGTCACTGCTCGACGTGAAGTACCTGCGGCTCGAACTTCGGTATCCGCCCGATCTCATCCACCCGGTACACCGGCTCGTCGACGAGTCGGACGCCGTCGAGCGGGACGTGCTCCTCCACGGCAGCCTCTTCGACGAGACGGCCGACACGTTCCTGTTCTACGTCGAGGGCGACATCGACGTGTACGCCGAGGCGTTGCGGTCCGTCGACCGTATTCGAGAGTTCGAGATCACCCGGATCGACGAGAGCGGGTACTACGTCTTCCTCACGCAGCGGCGAGACGCCGTCGACGAGGCGATGTTCGGGTCGCTCCGACGGACCGGCGTCGTCGTCGTCCCGCCGATCGACTTCCGTCCCGACGGCGTCGCGCGCCTGACGGTCCTCGGGGAACACGGGCCGCTCCGGGACGCGCTCGCCGGGCTTCCGGAGCGGATCGACAGCGAGGTCCTCCGTATCGGCGAGTACGACTGGCGGCAGCACCTCTTCGATCCGGGCCTGACGGACCGGCAGTTCGACGCGCTCGCGGCCGCCGTCGAGTGCGGGTACTACGAGTCCCCGCGAACGGCCTCCGTCGAGGAGGTCGCCGAGCGGATCGGCGCCGCGCCGAGCACCGCATCCGAACACCTCCGGAAGGCCGAATCGGCGATGATGACCGCGTTCATGGAACTGCGCGACGTGACCTGATCGGGCGGGTGACGACGCACGCGACTCGTCGACGTGCGCGACCGTCGACACGCCCGAGCGACGACGCCCCCTAGTGAACCGTCCGGTCGTCGCTCGTGTCGATCTCCTCGATCGGGTCGGCGTTGCCGAATTCGGGTTCGGGCCCGTCGCCCGGTTCCGCCCAGTCGACCGCGTTCCGCAGCACCTGCCGCACGTCCTCGTCGTAGTAGATCGGGTACGTCTCGTGGCCCGGGCGGAAGTAGAACACCTTCCCGCTCCCCCGGCGGTAACAGCAGCCGGAGCGGAACGTCTCGCCGCCCTCGAACCAGGAGGTGAAGACGAGGGTGTCGGGCGCGGGGATATCGAACCGCTCGCCGTACATCTCGGTCTCGTCGAGCTCGATCCGCTCGCCGATCCCGTCCGCGATCGGGTGGCTCGGCTCTATCGTCCAGAGACGCTCGCGCTCCGCCGCCTCGCGCCACTTCAGCGAGCAGCTGGTGCCCATCAGCCGTTTAAATATCTTCGAGTAGTGCGCGGAGTGGAGGACGATGAGGCCGGTCCCGTCGAGGACGCGCTCGTGGACTCGGTCGACGACCGCGTCGCGCACCTCGTCGTGGGCGGCGTGGCCCCACCAGACGAGCACGTCGGTGTCGTCGAGGACCGCCTCGGTGAGCCCGTGCTCCGGCCCCTCGTCGAGGGTCGCGGTGCGGACCTCGTGGCCGCCCTCCTCCAGCGCGTCGGCGACGACGGCGTGGATCCCGTCGGGATACACGTCGGCGACGACGTCGCTCTCGCGCTCGTGTCGATGCTCGTTCCAGACCGTGACGCGTGCCATGCTCGGAGTCAACGCCCGACCGACTTGAGGGGTCGCCCTCGGCGCGCGGACTCGGCGATAAGCGCGGACCCGAAGGCACTTGACTCCGGAGACGACACGACGGCCCATGACGGGTCCCCGGAAGCTGTACCGCCGGCTCGACGACTGGGCGCGCGGCCTCTCTCGGCTCAGATACGCCCTCCTCACCGGCGTGGTCGTGACGGCGTCGGTCCTCTCGGTCGGCGTCCTCCTCGACGCGACCACGACGGTTCAGGCGGTCACGATGGGCGTCACCATGGCCGCGCTCTACTACGCGTTCGACATGAACGCGGACGAGGCGTGACCGCTTACGCCGACTCCGGCGTCGCTTCGACGTCCGCGAGCTGATCGGCCAAGTACTCCGCGATGGACACGGCTTCCTCCTCGACGAACCGCGCGAGCTCCTCGCCGTCGGGCGACTCGACGACGACGGTCGGGATCAGTTCGATCCCGTACGCTTCGACTAATTCTCCCTCCTTGCCGTCGGGCCCCTTCGTCACCGGGTACGCCTCGATCCGGTCGTCCGGGACGCCGGCGGCCGCGAGCGCGGCGCCGAACTCGGGGAGCTGTCGCCGGCAGTCGCCGCACCAGTCGCCGCCCCACACTTTGAATACGTATTCGTCGGTCCCGAGCGCCGCGAGGACCGCGTCGTCGAACGCGTCCGCGTCGAGGTCGGCGGCGGGCGCGAGGGTTTCGAGCGTCATGGGGCTGCGTAGGTCGTCGAGGCACCTAAACGGCGCGTCGGTGGCAATACGACGTCTCGACTGTGTAGAACACGGGCACCGCGGTATTCGGGCCGTACGTCGATTTGACTGTTTTTAAACCGCTGACCGTCACGAACTCCTCCGAAGCCCCAGCCGCTCGGCTGTACGTGGGTACATCCGGATCGACCGCGAACACGGCCGAAGCCCCAGCCGGGAGGCGGGCGCACGCTCGTTGCGCTCCTCGCTCAGTCGCTGTCGCTCCTTCGCTGCGGTGCTTACGTCGCCTGCGCCCGCCTCCCGGCTGCCCCTTCGAGTCCCGCCCCGCACCGCACAGCACCGCAGCCTCACGCCTCCCCAGCCTCGTCGCTGGCACCCTCCGCTTCGCTCCGGGAGCCAGCGACTCCCTCGCGCGTGCGACTCGCGCCCTGTCGGGCGCTCGTCGGCACGCGCCACCGCGTCGGCTCCGCGACGTCGGCCGTCTATTTATAAATGGAATCGGCCGGCACACGGCGATTTATAAATAAAATCGATCGTCGCGGCCGACATCGATTGCCGGAGTCCGCGGGGCCTTTGGGTCGCGACCGCCTCGGTTCGGGTAATGGACGACGACATCCTGTCGACGCTCGGCTCGCCGCTGGTGCGGGTCGACGCGCCCGCGGGGACGACGGTGGCGGCGAAGGTGGAGTCGCGCAACCCGGGCGGCTCGGCGAAGGACCGCCCCGCGCTGTACATGGTCGAGGCCGCGGAGGAGGCGGGCGAGATCGAGCCGGGCGACCGAATCGTCGAGCCGACCTCCGGCAACACCGGCATCGGGCTCGCGATGGTCGGCGCCGCGCGCGGCTACGACGTCACGCTGGTCATCCCGGAGGGGAAGTCGATCGAGCGCCGCCGCCTGATGAAGGCGTACGGCGCGACCGTCGAGCTCGTCGACGGCGACATCTCCGCCGCGAAAGAGCGCGCGGACGAGCTGGAGGAAGAGCCGGGAACCGTCCAGCTCCGCCAGTTCGAGAACCCCGCGAACCCCCGCGCCCACTACGAGACGACCGGGCCCGAGATCCTCGATCAGGTCGGCGACCGCACCGTCGACGCGTTCGTCGCCGGGGTGGGGACGGGGGGCACGCTCTCCGGGATCGGCCGCCGCCTGCGCGAGGCGTTCCCCGGCGTCCGGATCGACGCGGTCGAACCCGCGGACAACGCCGTCCTCTCGGGCGAGGAGCCGAGCGTCGACGACTTCCAGGGGATGGGGCCGGGGTTCGTCTCGCCGAACCTCGACGTCGACCTGATCGACGAGGTCCACACCGTCGAGCTCGACGCCGCCGAGGCCGAGTGCCGCCGCCTCGCCCGCGAGGAGGGGATTCTCGTCGGCCAGTCGTCCGGCGCCTCGAACCTCGCCGCGAAGGACGTCGCCGCCGAACTCCGCGAGAGCGGCGCGTACGCGGGTGAGGAGCCCCTCGTCGTCACCGTCTTCTGGGACAGCGGCGAGCGCTACCTGACCGCCGGCACCTTCGACGAGCCGGACGGCGAGTGACGCCCGCGACCGCGGCCACCCGGGAGTTGATTAGCGTCCGGCGCGCAGATCGGCCGTGAACACGCGCGCTGAATCGGCGGCGTCGGGCGAGGGTCCTGGAAACCGGTCGGACCCCGCTGACCGCCGCTTCGACGGCCCGTGGCTCGCCGCGCTCGCGGCGACCGTCGCCCTCTGGACGGTGCTGTACGCGGTCGACCGGGCGTTCCTGACCGGCGGAACGCCGATCGCCGCCGCGGTCGCGTTCGCGCACGGCTAC
The DNA here is from genome assembly GCF_003666015.1 of Halorubrum sp. Atlit-26R. Lineage (GTDB taxonomy): Archaea > Halobacteriota > Halobacteria > Halobacteriales > Haloferacaceae > Halorubrum. The sequence goes on along the minus strand of NZ_QPLT01000002.1, from coordinate 262,930 downwards.
CTGCTCGCGCCGCTCGCGACCGCGACCGTCCTACTCGACGCGCTCTCGCTCGCCGAGCGCCGCGTCGTCGACCTCGGCGTCTTTAAATGGCTGTACGCGCTCGCCGCGCTCCCCGTGCCGCCGGTCGCCGCGCTCTACTACGCGCACCGCGAGTGGCTGAAGCCGGCCGATTCGGACCTCCTCGGAGGACCGTGATGCCGGCGGACGCCGGCTCCCCGGAGGGCCCCGGCACCGTCGAGTCGCTCGTCACGGCGCCGGAGGGGGGCGCGCCGCCGGTCCGCCGCGACGCGGTCGAGATCCGCCCCGACGGCGTCGCGGGCGACCGCTACCGCAGCGGCGACGGTCACTTCCAGCTCGACGCCTGCGCGGTTACCCTCGTCGCCGCGGAGGCCCTCGACGCGGTCCGCGAGGAGACCGGGATCGACGTCCGCGACGGTCGTCACCGCCGGAACGTCGTCGTCGACGGGTTCGGCGCGGAGATGGACGGACTCCTCGACGCGACCGTCGCGGTCGGCGACGCGCTCCTGCGACCGACCCGCCGGCGCCCTCCCTGCGCGCACGTCGAGGAGCTCGCCGGCGAGGACGGGCTCGCGTCGGCGCTGCGGAACCGCGGCGGACTCTGCTGTGACGTGGTCGAATCCGGTCGCGTCGCCGTCGGCGACGCGGTGCGGGTCCGCGAGGCCGACCCGCGGACCGCCGGCGCGGCCATCGCGGAGCGGCTCGCCGATCGGGAGCGAACCGCAGAGGAGGAGCGAACCGCAGAGGAGGAGCGAACCGCAGAGGAGGAGCGAACCGCAGAGGAGGAGCGAACCGCAGAGGAGGAGCGAACCGCGGACGGGCAGCGATCTGCGGACCGGGAGTGAATCCCCAGACTGCTCGCCGCGAGAGGACGGTTTATACGGGTCGCGCGAGACGGCCGAGACGAGACGTGAACCGCGTGGTCGACGCCACGAGCGCTCGGAGCCTCTCGCCAGCGAATCGACCGGACCAGGCGGCGCGGAGGCGGCGGTCGGCGTGAACTGGCGCTACCGCCACACGGTGTTGACGCTGTGCATGCTCGCCTTCTTCGTGACGTACTTCGCCCGGCTGGCGATCAGCCCGGTCGTTCCCCTGATCATCGACGACTTCGGCGTCTCGAACACGGCCGTCGGGGTCGCGCTCTCGGGGATGTGGTTCGCCTACGGGCTCTCGCAGTTCCCGAGCGGCATCCTCGCCGACCGGTTCGGCGAGCGCCGCGTGATCCTCGTCGCGGTCGGCGGGACGACCGCGATGAGCCTCCTGCTCGCGATCGTGCCGGTGTTTCCGGCGTTCGTGCTGGCCGCGGTGCTCCTCGGGCTCGCGGCGGGGCTCCACTACGCGGTGGCGACCACGCTGCTCTCGCGGACGTTCGACGACCTCGGCACGGCGGTCGGGATCCACTCGCTGGGCGGGCCGCTGGCGGGGCTGGTCGCACCGGTGGCCGCGACGTGGGTCGGCTTCAGGTACGGCTGGCGCCCCGGGGTCGCGCTCGCCGCGCTCGTCGGCGTCCCCATCTTCGCCCTGTTCGCGCGGCGAGTCCGGCCGACCGAGCCGCGGCGACCGGACCAGGCGATGGCCGAGCGGCTCCGGCTCGCGCCGCTGCTCGAACTGATCGGGCGGCGCGAGGTCCTCGTCCCGCTCGTCGTCGCGACGCTCGGGACGTACGTCGCGCAGGGCGTCATCTCCTTCCTCCCGACGTTCCTCGTCGAGCTCCGCGGGTACTCGCCGGCGTTCGCCGGCGGCGTCTTCTCGGCGTTCTTCGTCGTCCGCGCGGGGGCGCAGGTCGGCCTGGGCCGGCTCTCGGACCGGCTGGGCCGCGACGCGAGCATCGCCGCGGCGCTCCTCGGCGGCGCGCTCGGCCTCGGGGGGCTGGTGGCGCTCCCCGACCTCCTGCGGCTCCCGACCGCGGTCGGGCTCCCAGCGCTCCCGACCCTCGCGGGGCTCGGCGTCGCCGTGTTCCTCGCCGGCCTCGGCTCATCGTTCTTCTCGGCGATCGACCCGCGCTTCATGGACGCGCTCGACGACGCGGAGCGCGGCGCCGGCTTCGGGCTGATCCGGACCGTCTACACGGTGATCGGCTCCGCGGGCTCGGTCGGCGTCGGGCTCGCCGCCGACCTCTTCGGCTGGGCCGCGTCGTTCGCGGTCATCGCCGGCATGTCGGGGCTCGCCTTCCTCGTCATCTCCGCGAACGCGCTCGTCGGCGAAGGGCGGTGAGGCGTCGGGGCGCCGCTCGGGGACAGCGCGGGCGCGGTGACGCGGCCGCGACGGCCGAGAGCCGCTCACCCGACGTAGCGCCGCCGCGTCGAGCGGTCGCCGTCCGCGTCGTACACGGTGACGACCTCGCCCTCGTCGTCGAGCGCGGGCGCGCTCCGCCCGAGGTAGTGGTCGGACGCGGTGTCCGCGCCGGCGCCGACGTGGACCGTCAGGGTCTCGTCGGGGCCGAGCGTCGCGCTCGGGAGGTCGTCCCGCTGGCCGTCGAGGTCGATTGCGTAGCCGGTCAGGTCGACCGGTTCGTCGGCGAGGTTCCGCAGCGTCACCGACTCGTCGAGGGCGTCCCCGGTGCCGTCGCCGACGCCGCTGCCCGGGCCCGCGTCGACGGCGTCGATCACGAGTCCGTCTGGGGCCGCCTCGGCCGCGAACGCCGTGACGTCGGCGAGGGTGTACCCGTCGGTCGGCGTCGATTGCGGGAGGCTCGGCTCCCAGCCGTCCGGCGCGGCGTTCGGGTAGGCCGTCTCGTCGGCCTCGATCAGGCCGATCAGCGTCTCGGCGACGATCCGACTCCCGACCGCGCCGAGGCGCTCGCCGTCCTGCTGGTACTCCGCCTCGGCGAGCACGTAGTACCACAGCGGCGAGTCGGGGTCCGCGCCGCGACCGTGCGCCCGCAGGGTCTTCATTATCGGCGAGTCCTCGCCGAAGTCCTCGTTGCGGATCGGGTCGTACCCCATCCGCGCGGCCACGTCCTGTCCGGACGGGATGCCGAGCGCCTTCCCGCGGCGGAGGTTCCGGACGGCGAGCGAGGAGTCGCCGGAGATCGGCAGGTCGAACAGCGTCGGCGCGAGGAGCGCGTCCGTCTTCCGCGCGTGCTGGTAGTCGCCGTCGCCGGTGTCGAGCAGCCGCGACCAGTCGACGACGAGGTCGCTCGGGACGGGCCGGCCGCCGCGGAGGTTCCGGCCGTCACCCGAGCCGGTGGGGAACAGCGGCACCTCGCCGACCTCGTCGTTGACGTCGAACGCGTGGCGGATCATGCTGTGGCCGAAGCGGTAGGCGGCGCCCCCGAACTCGACCGGTATCGCCGGCGTGCGCCCCGGCGGGACGAAGTGCTGTCGGCCGCGCTCCTCGATGTCGTCGAGGACGTATCGGTCGCAGATCCGCGGGAGGAAGTCGTGGCGCACGACCCACTGGTAGTGCCACCTGACGAGCCGCTGCGCCGCTTCGAGGACGGACTCGCCCTCTTCGACAAGGTCGGAGCCCGGGCCGCGGAGGTGGTCGACGACGCGGTTGTGGAAGTTCACGAACGCGAGCTGGAGCTGGGAGACGACGACGTTCTCGTCGTTACGCGGGTCGCCGATCAGCGCCACCCCCTGCTCGTTCCGCTGGAGGTCGGTCCCCGGGAGCCCCGAGAGCCCCCCGCCGTCCTCGGCGCCGGGTGCGCCCGCCTCGCCGGTGAGCAGCTTGCGCTCGTCCGTCTCGTGGTCGTAGAGGTACGGCGCCGCCTCGGCGTTCGTCCGGTACATCGAGTCGAGGTCGAGCGCCGGCGTCCGGAAGTTGCGCAGCGCGGCCGGGTCGTTCCGGCGGTCGATGTCCGAGGTCGGGTCGAACGTGACGTCGTGGTCGACGAACTGGCCGAAGATGCCGTAGCCGGCGGGCGTCTCGGCGTCGCCGACCGGGTCGTCGGGCGACTCCATCATCGGCGCGTCGGCCTCGCCGCCGGTCCCACCGAGCGTCCGGAGCAGGTCGTCGTCGCGCTCGTACGGGTCGAGCCCCGGGAACTGCGTGTGGAACCGGTGGCTCCTGACCGGCCCGGCGGCGGTACACGCCGCGTCGTTCATGCCGCGGTGCTCGGTTCCCCCGTGGATGGCGACGCTGTGCGCGTTCACCGTCAGGCGAAGCGCCGCCTCGTCTCCGTTCGGCCGGTCTCGCCGTCGGACCGGCTCCTCGTCGCCCCCGCCGACCGGGTTCCGAACCGTGAACGAGACGTCGTCCACGTCGACGCCGCCGTCCGGTTCGAGGACGAACCCCCCGTCGTCGCCGGTCGTCCAGTAGCCGATCCGGTCCCCCTCGCCGCCGCGCCGCTCGCCGACCACGACCCGGCCCGACAGCGGCCGATCGTCGCCGTCCACGACGCGACAGTGTATCTTGCCAGTGGTACCCATGGTGTGATAAACCAATCATCAGTAAGAAAAAATTTTCTAAATGAACTTTCAACGAGTTTTGCGGATCATGTTGCTGGTTCGATCTCGGCCCGTCGGGGCCGATCCCCGCGTGGTAACTCGCTCCGCACGACCCGAACCTTCGAGTCGGGCCGGGCCGTACGTCCGCCGTGTACGACTACCACGCCCACACGAACTACTCGGACGGGGCGTTCCTCCGGTGGATGGTCGAGGCGGCCGCGGACGCCGGGCTCGACGGGGTCGGGTTCGCCGACCACTGTAACGTCTCCCCGGAACCCGGCGCGCGGCGCTACAAGCGCGCGCTGGGGTTCAACCTCGACATGACGTACGAGCGGCGCCGCGAGGCGATCGAGGCGGTCCGCGAGGAGGCCGCGGTCGACGTGTTCGACGCCGTCGAGATGGACTACGACCCCGCCCACGAGGGTGCGATCGCCGAGTTCCTCGACGACGCCGGCTTCGACTACGCCGTCGGCAGCGTCCACGACCTCGACGGCGCGAACGTCCACACGCGCTCCCACTTCGCCGACAAGCCGGAGGCGGAACGGCGGGAGCTGGTCGATCGCTACTTCGAGAAGCTGGTCGGCCTGGTCGAGTCGGAGCTGTTCGCGATCGCCGCGCACCCGGACCTGATCGAGCGCAACCCGCACCTCCGCGGGTTCGCGACCGAGGACCACTACGCCGCGGTCGCCGACGCCTTCCGCGGCTCGCGGACGGTCCCGGAGATAAACGCCGGGCGCCTGCTCGACGACTACGGGGAGTTCCACCCGGCGCCCGCGTTCCTCGACCGACTCGTCGACGCCGGCGTCGACGTGACCGTCGGGACCGACAGCCATGAACCGGGCGAGATCGCGCCCCGAGCGCGGGAGATCGAGGCGGAACTCGCCCGGCGGGGGCTGGAGCCCGTCGGGCTCGACCGCGTGGTGAAACGGGCCTGACGCCCTCGGCTATCGACTCCGACGACGCCGCGCGTGGTACGGCAGACCCTCACGGGGCGTCACGGTTCCCCGATCTACTCCCCGTCCTCGTCGTCGTAGTCGGTCGTAACCACCGCGCTGCGAATGTCTTGGTACCGCTGTGAGTTCTGTAGCTCTTCGAGGCCGATGTCGAGGGTCCCCGAGGCACCCTGGTCGGTCGCGACACCGCTCGTGAGAACGCTCTGAATGCCCTCCTCGATGGTCATGTCTATGTCGTGTACGTCCGACTGCGGGATGTACGTCAACAGCCCGCCGGTCACCGGGTTCGGCGCCAACGGCAGGAACATCGAGACCATCTCCTCGTGACCGGTCGACTCCTCGATCGTCACCGGGGCCTCGCCGGTCTTGAACCCGAGCACGTAGACGTTCTCGTCGAAGCACTGGACGAGCTTCACGTCCTGAAACTTGTCGTCCTGCTCGTCGAGAACCACGTCTCCCATCCGCCGGAAGCTCTTGTACACCGTCCCGACGCCCGGGATCGAAGACACCACCAGATCGAAGACGTCCACGACCCGCTGCCCGTAGCGGTTGCGTCCCACGACCCCGACGACGGCGATGACGAGCACGAGGACCGCGATCGCGATGAGCTCGGAGACGAACGCCACGACGTCGGCGTAGATCCCGATCTCGATGAGCAGCTGGACGAATCCGCCCGACTCGATGCGCTGGATGAGACCGGCCCACCGCAGGACCCGAATGAGCGGGTCCAGCGCGTTCCGAACGAATCCGATCGCGATGCTGACGATGTACAGCGTCACGACGACGGGGATCATGATCGCGACGCCCGTGATCAGCGAATCGTACACGCGCGAATACAGGGATCGCCCGGTCTGTTTCGCCCGGGTCGCTACTTGGGAGGGCTCGCTATCGTCGGGGGACGACATGATACCTTCCTCTGCGGGGAACGGTAAAATAAATGGTCATTCACGAACCCGCCGACGGAGGTTCCCGCGCGCCTATCGAGCGCGACGAAGCTACGCTTCGTCGAACTGCGGGAATCTCCGATTTTCGCGCTTGACTTCGGCTTACGCCTCGTCAAACAACGCCTGACTGCGTCAGGCGAGCCCGATCCGGCTTACGCCGGGTCGAACAACGTCTCGCCGTCGACCATGTGCTCCTCGACGGCGTCCATGTCGAGGGTGAGGCCGAGGCCGGGCTCCTCCGGCACCTCGATGTAGCCGTCCTCGATGACGTCCTCCTCGACGAGGTCCTCCCACCAGCCGAGCTCGTAGGAGTGGTACTCGATCGCGAGCGAGTTCGGGATCGAGGTGCCGACGTGGGCCGCCGCCATCGTCGCGATCGGCGAGGCGACGTTGTGCATCGCGACCGGGACGTAGTACTGGTTCGCCACGTCCGCGATCTTGCGCGTCTCGCGCATCCCGCCGACCTTCGGCAGGTCGGGCGCGACGATGTCGACCGCCTGGTTCTCGATGAGGCGGCGCAGCTCGGTGACGCGGTAGCGGTTCTCGCCGACCGTGATCGGCGTGGTCGTGTTCTTCGTGACCTCCTCCTGAACTTCGAGGTTCTCCGGCGGCACGGGGTCTTCGAGCCACCACACGTCGTACTCCTCGATGGCGTCCGCGAGGCGCTTCGCCGAGCCGCCCGAGAACGTCCAGTGGCAGTCGAAGGAGACGTCGGCCTTGTCCTTCACGCGCTCGGTGACCTTCTCGACGATCTCCGCCTTGTGACGGATCTCGCCGGGGCGGAGGTGGCGGTTCGCGCGGTCCTTCTCGAAGCCGCTCGGCACGTCGAGGTCGAACTTCAGGGCGTCGTAGCCGAGTTCGTCGACGACGCGCTCGGCCTCGTCGGCGCAGGCCTCGGGGTCGGCCTCGTCCTCGGTGTGGCAGTCGCAGTAGACGCGCATCTCGTCGCGGTACTTGCCGCCGAGCAGCTGGTAAGCGGGGACGTCGAGGATCTTGCCGGCGAGGTCGTGGAGCGCGACCTCGATGCCGGAGATGGCCGTGACGGTGACGCCCTCGACGGAGCCCTCGCCGGACATCTTCTGGATCAGGTGTTCGTAGAGGCGGTCGATGTCGAGCGGGTTCTCGCCGACGACGAACGGCTTCATGCGCTCGATGAGCTCCGGGACGCCCGCGCCCCAGTACGCCTCGCCGGTGCCGACGACGCCCGCGTCGGTGTACACGCGGACGAGCGTCCACGGGAAGTTCCCGTCGACCATCGTCGTCTGGACGTCCGTGATCTCGACGTCGCGGCCGCCGCCGCGCGTCCCCGTGGTCCCCATCGTCTCGGCGGAGAGTTCCCGCATCGTGTACTCCGCGTTCGGGTCGTGGAGCGACTCGTAGTTTCGGCTCATGCGCGGTGATTCATTCGGGGCAGGGTAAATGTTTACCTTCGCTCGTCGGACGGCCCGAACAGGTGGCTTTTCATCCCCGTACGCGCAATGGAACCCATGGTCGAAATCACTGATTCTCTCGCGTGTCTGTACACGGGGCGAGTGGAGTCCCGCGGCGACGACTACGTCGTCACCGTTCCCGCCTCGGAGATCGAACACGGAAGCGTCGACGTCGGCGAGACGTATCGGATCGCCGTCTTAGACCGTGCCGAGTCGGGTGACGAGGAGTCGGCGTCGAGCGCCGGAGACGACGCCGCGTCCGTTCCGGACGCGAGCGGTAGCTCGGGCGAGAGCCCGTCCGACGACGGCCAGCGGCCCACCTCTCGCGGGGCCGCCGGCGCGGTCCAGCCCGACCCGCCCGTCTCCGAGGGGGAGGTCCGCGACGTGACGATCGAGACGCTGGGCGACAAGGGCGACGGGATCGCGAAGATCGAGCGCGGCTACGTCGTCATCGTCCCCGACGCCGAGCCCGGCGAGGAGCCGACCGTCGAGATCACGAGCGTCCGCGAGAACGTCTCGTTCGCGAACGTCGTCGAGGAGTAGCGACCGACCGGGGTCGCAGCGCCCCTCAGTCGCCGCGACTTTTCTGTTCCGGCGGGGCCCCCCGCGAGAACAGCGCCCGGAGGTTCGACGGCGAGAAGAACGAGGAGGGCTCGTCCATGTGGACGCCGATCTCCCCCGACAGCGCCCGCAGCCCGACTCGCTGAACGGGTTCCGGGAGCGAGTAGCACCGCCGGATCGCCTTTCCGAGCCGGATCTCCGTGGCCAGCTCCTCGCGCCACCCGGACTCGTAGTCGGCGAGCGTCGCCGGGTCGCGCGGGTCGATCGCCGCCGCGGCGACGTCGGCCGCGCGCATCCCGTAGAGGATGCCGCCGCCGGTGAACGGCTTCGTCTGCGCGGCGGCGTCGCCGATCAGGAAGCCGCGCTCGCTGGTCGTCCGCGACGGCGGCCCGACCGGAATCGCACCCGAGCAGCGTCGGTCGGTCGTCGCGCCGTAGGCGTCCGTGAGCCGGTCGAACATGGCCGACACGTCCTCGCTCGGGGGCGCCGCGAGCCCGTACTCGACGCCCGCGTCGCCGCGGGGGATCCGCCACGCGAAGAAGGTCGGCGCCGTCAGGTGGACGTCGACGTAGTCGCCCGCGTCCGGCTCCGGGTCGAAGCCGAGGACGCCGTGGAGCAGCTCGTCCGGCTCCGGGAGGTCGAGCGCGCGGCGCACCCGCGAGGTCGGCCCGTCGCAGCCGGCGACCATCCGGGCCTCCACCCGCTCCACGTCGCCCGCGGGCGTCTTGACTTCGACGACGACCCGGTCGGGACGCTCCTCGACGCCGACGACCGTGTGGTCCTCTCGGACGTCGGCACCGGTATCGCGCGCGCAGTCCGCGAGTGTCCGGTCGAGCCCGACGCGGTCGATCACGTTCGACACCGGCTCGCGCTTGTAGAACGGGTACGCCCGCGACCCCGGGCCGTCGACGTGGAAGCGAGCGCCGTACACGAGGTTCTGGAGGAGCTCGTCGCGGGCGCCGTCGGGGACGTACTCCCACACGTCGTCGGAGACGTGGCCGGAGCAGGCGAGCGGCTCGCCGACCGACCCCTTCTCGAAGGCGACGACGTCGCGGCCGGCCTCGGCCGCGCGCCGAGCGAACCGGGAGCCCGGCGGCCCCGCGCCCACGACGACGAAATCGTACATGGGGGAAGCGAGGTGACGGGGATATTTAATTACGGCGCGGCTAATCGGACGGGGCCGGCGGGTCGCGAATCGAGAGAGTACGGGGCGTCGTCGCTACGCCGACGGCTCCCGCGTCTCCAACCACTCCAGCGCCGCGTCGAGGTCGGTCCGCGGCGGCGAGCAGGTGAACCCCTCGCAGACGTAGGCTGTCGGCTCGCCGTCGGTCGCGTCGCGGTCGGCCCAGATCGGCGGCGCCTCCGTCATGTCGAGGCGGTCGAGCCACTCGTCGAGTCCGTCTTCCGTGGCCGGGCGCGGCGCGACCAGCGCGCCCGGCAGGTACCGCTCGCCGAGCGTCTCCCGCCACTCGTCCGGCACCTCGTCGGCGGCGACCGTCACTTCGATCCCGCCGGTCTCGACGACGTTCGCGGCCCGCACGAGCGAGGCGTGTTCCAGCGGGCTCCCGCGGACCCGGTCGGCGTGCGTCCGAACGACGCGCTCGGCGATCTCCCGGAACTCCCCGTCCGTCCGGAAGCCGTCGAGGAGCGCGAGCGTCTCGGCCGCGACGCCGAGGCTCGACGGCGTCGACCGGTCGGTGAACTCCTGCGGCCGCGCGATGAGCGGTCCGGCGTCGCCGGCGTCCGCTTTCGAACCCCCGTCGTTCAGGTCGCGCGTGAAGTAGATCGTCCCGTCGTCGGCGTCGTAGAACTCGTCGACGAGCGCGTCGGCCAGCTCCAAGGCGAACCCGAGCGGCTCCGGGTCCCCGGTCGCGGCGTAGACGTCGAGCGCGCCGCGCGCGAGGAACGCGTAGTCGTCGAGGTACCCCGGGCCGCGCACGTCGCCGTCGAGCCAGCGCCGGGCGAGCGCGCCGGTCTCCGCGTCGGCGTCGTAGAGCCGCTCGCGGCAGAAGTCGAGCGCCTCGCTGGCGATGTCGGCGTTCGGCTCCCCGAGGGCGTCTCCCGCCCGCGCGAACGCGGAGATGGCCCGCCCGTTCCACGAGGCCAGCACCTTCTCGTCGCGGGCGGGCCGCGGCCGCGACTCCCGGGCGTCGAACAGCGCCGTCCGCGCCTCCGTCAGGGCCTCCCGGACCTCGTCGGGCGCGAGGTCGCGCTCCGCGGCCAACTCCTCGACCGACGCGGCTATCGTCGGGACGGTCGTGCCGCGCTCGAAGTTGCCGCCGGGTCGGATCCCGTACCGCTCCTTCGCGAGCGACGCCGCCGGCTCGTCGAGGACGGCGTCGACCTCCTCGGGCGTCCAGACGTAGAAGGCGCCCTCGACGTCCTCGGCTTCGTCGGAGTCGCCCTTATCGTCGCCCCGCCGGCTCTCGGACGGCCGGCTCCGCGCGTCGAGGGTGCTGAAGAACGCGCCGTCCTCGTGGCGGAGCTCGCGGTCGAGGAACGCGAGCGACTCGCTCGCGACCCGGGCGTACGCGGGGTCGCCAGCGAGCCGGTAGCCGTCGAGGTAGGCCATCGGCAGCTCCGCGTTGTCGTACAGCATCTTCTCGAAGTGTGGCACCGTCCACTCGCGGTCGACCGCGTAGCGGTGGAACCCGCCGCCGATCTGGTCGTACATCCCGCCGCGGGCCATCCCGTCGAGGGTGCCCGTCGCGGCCGACAGGAGCGCGTCGCGGCCGCGCCCGGCGTACGCCCGCATGAGGAGGTCGATCCGCCCGGGCATCGGGAACTTCGCGCCGCCGCTCCCGAAGCCGCCGTACTCCTCGTCGTAGCCGCGGAGCGCGGCCGCGGCGGCCGTGTCGAGCAGGTCCTCGCCGGACGGCGAGTCTGTCCCCTCTCCATCTAGGTCCTCCGGATTCGGCGTCGGAACCGACTCCAGCTCGTCGCGCGCGCTCTCGGCCCACTGGTCGGCGCGCCGTTTCATCTCCTCGCGCTGCTCGGGGTCGCTCCAGGAGTCGGCGATGCGCTCGCAGAGCCCGCGGAAGCCGGGGTGATTCTGCCGCGGCTCGGGCGGGAAGTAGGTCCCGACGTAGAACGGCTTCCCCTCGGGCGTGCACCACGCCGAGAGCGGCCACCCGCCGCCGCCGGTGACGAGCTGGCAGACCGTCATGAAGGTGCTGTCGACGTCCGGGCGCTCCTCGCGGTCGACCTTGATCGGGACGAACGACTCGTTGACCACCTCTGCGACCGACTCGTCCTCGAAGCTCTCCTCGGCCATGACGTGACACCAGTGACACGAGGAGTAGCCGATGGAGACGAACACCGGCACGTCGTGTTCGCGCGCTCGCTCGAACGCCTCGTCGCCCCACGGCTGCCAGTTGACGGGGTTGTCCGCGTGCTGTTGGAGGTAGGGACTCGCCTCCCCGTCGAGGCGGTTCCGCTCGGTCGGCTGTGACATACGCCCGATTCGGCCCGGCGGGGCAAAAGGCGTCCGCACCGGGACGAGCGGCGCTGCCACCCCCGTGGTCGACCTCGCCGGCACCCCTATTTATATCCACAAACACGCATATATCTGGCCGAGAAGAGAGTAAGGTTTACACTACCGTGCGGACACCCGTCGGGCATGACGGAGACCGTACTCCTGGTGGGGGGCGGCGGCCGCGAACACGCGATCGCCCGCGCCGTGGCGGACGACTGCGCGCTGTACGCCTGCGCGAGCGTCCGGAACCCGGGGATCCGACGACTCGCCGAGGGCTTCGAGACGATCGACGAGACCGACGCCGCCGCGGTCGCCGACTACGCGACCGCGGTCGGCGCGGACCTCGCGGTCATCGGGCCGGAGTCGGCGCTGGAGGCCGGGGTCGCGGACGCGCTCGACGACGCCGGCGTCTACGCGTTCGGCCCGCGGGCGGAGGAGGCGCGCTTGGAGACGGACAAGGCGTACCAGCGGGAGTTCATGGAGGAGCACGCGATCCCGGGCTGCCCGGACTACGCGGTGTTCGACGACATGACGGCGGCCTGTGAGTACATCGACGAGTACGGCGGCGACCTCGCGGTCAAGCCCGCCGGCCTCACCGGGGGGAAGGGCGTGAAGGTCATCGGCGACCAGGTGACCGCGGAAGAGGCGAAGGCGTACCTCCGCGACTCCGACTACGACCGCGTCGTCTTGGAGGAGCGCCTCGTCGGCGAGGAGTTCACGATCCAGGCGTTCGTCGCGAACGGCGACGTGCGGACGACGCCCGCGGTCCAGGACCACAAGCGCGCCTACGAGGGCGACGAGGGGCCGAACACGGGCGGGATGGGGTCGTACTCCGACACGGGCCTCTCGCTCCCGTTCATGCGCGAGGGCGACTACGAGGCCGCCGTCGACGTGCTGGAGGCGGTCGTCGACGCGCTCCCCGACTACAAGGGCGTCCTCTACGGCCAGTTCATGCTCACCGACGAGGGGCCGAAGGTCGTCGAGTTCAACGCGCGGTTCGGCGACCCCGAGGCGATGAACACGCTGCCCGTCCTCGACACGCCGTTCGTCGACGTCCTCGCTGCCGCGCGCGACGGAGAGCCGCTCCCCGAGCTCGCCTTCTCGGGCGAGGCGACCGTCTGTAAGTACGCGGTGCCGGACGGCTACCCGACCGACCCCGACGCGGGCGCCGAGATCGCGGTCGACGAGGAGAGCGCCGGCGACGCCCTCCTCTACTACGCGAGCGTCGACGAGCGCGACGGCCGCCTGTACACGACCACGTCGCGCGCGTTCGCCGTCGTCGGCCGCGGCGACTCCATCGCGGCCGCCGAGGCGCAGGCCGAGGACGCGCTGGCGGCCGCGGGCGACCGCGTCCGCATCCGCCACGACATCGGGAAGGAGGGTCTGCTCGACCGGCGAGTCGAACACATGGACAGGATCCGCGACTGAGCGGGACCGAAACGTCTTCCTGACGCGCGTTTCTCTCGGGTGTTCTCGATCCGGCGGGAGAAATCCGCCGTTCGCAGCACTAACGAGAGCAGATCTCTCGTTCGCACACCGAAACACGAGGCATTCCAGAAACGCGCGCGAGTAGTATTGGGGACACGATCTGAAAATGTGGATGAGAAGTCCCCGTATCCTAAAGGCTACTCACCCTGTGAGCGTTGCGAACACGAAGAGGAGAACACTACCCGCGATAACGGTCGTGTCAGTCGTGAGTACCCCATATATCAACCCGACTATGCTGATAAGTAATAGAATGACGTTTAACGGCTTCACGGACTCATCGTCTTCGTCTTTATTCTCGTCTTCGTCTTTATTCTCGTCTTCGTCTTTATTCTCGTCCTCCTCCGGATCGGCTATTTCAAACGATACGCTCGCCTCGTCGTCATCCGTTTTTATATAATACTTTTGTCTACCGGGACCGGCCCCTTCGGGAACGGTGTTAGCGAATCTGATCTTCCGTGCCGCTCCTCCGCTGAGTTCATGTGAGTCCCGTGTGGCGACTCCGTGCTCGTTTTCGAGAACGACGTTCTGCTGACCGGAGAGCTCACCAGTATTCACGATACTAGCAACAAACTCCACGTCTTGCCCCGGACTCACCTTCTCTCCGTTTAGTTTCACCCTGCTAATTTCGAAATATGCCGGCTCTGCTTCGGAGTTAGCGAGGTCAACCACGACCTGGCGAGAGTCGTCGTATGACATTCGTAGTCGCCTTCCGTCGTTCTCAATGTGATAAAATATGTCGTCAGCAGGACTATACGTTTCCTGAGATATCACGGACCCAGTATGTAGGTTTAGAAATATATCTCCATCCGGGTAGAAGTCGTTAATATACAGCCGCATCTTGTCGTCGTTCTCCCACAGCTCGACGTTCGCGGATCCCACACCTGTCGTGTTACTAACCGTCGGTTCGTTTACTACCAGATCGCTTTCAAGTGTGGGTTTTTCTGCTTCACCCGACAAGGAAACCTTCAGTTGTACGTCTCCCGTGTCTAGATAGAGTTCGTCCTCACTAATAATATTATATTCGATATCTTCAATGATAATATAATCATTCGTATAGAACGTACCGGTTTCGAGATCCAAGTAGATGCTCTCCTCAGGATATACGTTGTTGAAATAGAGGCGTTTTCCTTTCTTTGTCCAGAGACTCACGTACATGGATGCCATCGGTTTTCCATCGGCCCACGAGATCGTCGGGTCCTCTATCTCAAGGTGCTCCCAAGGGGACTCCTCCTCGATAATAACGTCATCTGTAGACTCGCCATCGTGTTGCCGTACCAGCTTAGTGACGGCGGCTGGGTCCGCTCCTCTACTATCCCACTTGTTATATAATTCTACAGCAACCTCATCCTCGAACGATTCGGAGAACCGGTCATATGCTTCCCTCGTTTCCACGTGGCTAAGTGCCTCTCTCGCTTCACGTATCGGCAGGAACTTGTCTCTGTCACCCTCCGCATACCGTTTGAAAGCGAGTTTACCCGCCTTGTTGATCACGCTCTCGTCCGCCGATTCGGGAATACCTAATCGTGTGTAGAATCCGGTCGCTTCCGGATCGAAATCGTAACTCTGCATTGATGTGTGTCTGATTCAGTCCTTAACCGTCGGCAACGTTGACCGCATCTCTTCTACATTACTCTCGCTATGGCGACCCACACCTTCAAAAACAGCGTCGATACTGTTCCCGGATAGTAGATCCTCCGCTTCGACTTCCAGCGTCCCGTCCTTGTCAAATATAAACGTGACCGCAAGCGATGTTTCAGACGGGTCACGTGGTGGAATCGGCTTGTTTTTACCTAAAACGACATCTCCGATCAGATCGTTGTCTTCGGCCATCTCTGATTCGCCCTCCCTGATCGGGAAACGAACGGTCGTTTGGTCGTCCCTGATCGTGGAATACTGTTCTTTACGCGTCTCTACGGGCATGGCTTCGTTCGTTTCGATGACGGGAGACATGCGGCCGTCATTTAATTCGACACCCAACGTTTTGGGAACGACGTCAATGATGTCCGCGGCACCAACGCCGGTTTCTCCGTTTTCAGCCACACCGACATCAACTTCGTCCGCGAGTATACCAGCTTGAATGGCGGCACCACGGGCGACGGATCTGTCCGGGCTGATCTCTTGTGAAGGCGCTTGTCCGAAATAGTTCTCAACGAACTCGTGAACCTGTTTCATTCGAGAGGACCCACCGATCAGCAGAACCGTATCTACTTCCTCCGGATCGTACTCCGAAGTTTCAAATAGCCTGTCCATCGGCTCTCGGGTTCTTTCTATCAGCTCTTTCGACATCTCATTGAACTCTTCTCGTGCCAGCTCCGCTTCGAAATTGTAGCCCTCAAGGAGGAACGGAATACTGATCTTTGTCTCCGATTTTGAGGAGAGGGTGTGTTTTGCCTCCCTAGCTGCCTTATTGATCCGTTCCATTACTTCTGGGCTTTCGGTCGGATCCTGATCGGACTCGTTTTCGGCCTTGTGTGTGATCCAGTCCGCTATCGTTTCGGTCCAGTCTTTTCCTCCGAGAGAGTTTATCCCGTCCGTCTGCTTTGTTTCATAGAAATTGATGTCGTAATCGACCTCGACAAGCGATGCGTCGAACGTCCCTCCGCCGAGATCGTAAACGAAGACCAACTCGTCTCCACCCTCGCCGAGTTTTCCCTTCTGATATCCGTATGCGAGACAGGCCGCACTCGGCTCGGGGAGGAGGCGGTCTATTTCGAGACCCGCGATATCCCCCGCAGATTTCGTTGCTGACCGTTCGGCTTCTCCGAAGTATGCTGGAACGGTGATAACCGCGTTCGATATCGTTCTATCAAGCCGTGCTTCAGCGTCGTTAACCACTTTTTTCAGGGTAAGTGCTGAGATCTCTTCCGGTAGGTATTCTTCGCCATCTATGCGAAGAGGCTCCTGGTCACCCATCTTTCGCTTTATTTCTCGCACGGTTCTCTCGGGGTACTGTGCTGCCGAGTTCGCTGCTTCGCTTCCAACGATCGCCTCCGTACTTTCATCGATCTGGACGACGCTCGGGGTAAGATACTCCCCCTCCATGTTTTCGACTAGTTCCGGCTCCTCGTTGATCACGGTAGCGAGGGCGGATCGAGTCGTCCCGAGATCAATACCGACTGGCTTATAACGGCTAGACATACGACTTGATACTATTCTGAGAATATAAATAGCTGTGCTTCGCGTCAGTGATCAATTGAAATGAAGAAAACGCACGACTGAAGCTGGTTCAAAACGGAGATTTTGATTAATTCATTACTTATCCAATTTGTCAGATAACGTAATAATTTCACAATGTATAAAAGAAACGCGATTTTGGCTACTTCGTGCCTCGGCTGAAGAGGAAACGCGGTCGCGGTGGTACGGAGAGATTGCGGTACGCGGTATACACACCAGTCTCGGAGAGTGTCGATCCGGTACGGATCGACACTCTCCGAAATCACATCTGTAGTGACACGAAGAATCGTGTCATGAGACCACAGTAGCGTTGCTGAGCGTCCTCGTCCATAGCTCCTCGGTCCACGACCCGTGCTTCCGCTGTGAGCAGATCCCGTCTTCGCGGGAGCGAACGAATTGGCACCGAGGACGCCGATAATGATAGATACCGTCTTGACAAAACGCTTGCTTGGAGCAATTCATAATTGGACTTACATTAACTCGCCGACCGTATCCTTCGGAAAACATACATATGCGAAGTAGAATACGTATATAATAATCAAATATGTTAGTACAATAGGGACTCTCCACCCCGATATAATTAACAGCCGCTACACATCTCTATAGAGTATGGATACGAGATACACGCCATCCGAAACACGTCGATACGGTATACGTCCAGAAAGAAAGGGAATCCTCGAACTCGACGACGAAACGAGTCTGCCGTGTCAACACGAATAATGACTCGCAAAAATGATTCGGACGACATGGAGTCGAATGGTCCGCGTAGCGAGTCCTCGTCGGCCCCGAACGAACGGCAAACGGACGGGTCATTCTCGATTGAGGGTATCTCGGTTACGGCAGCATCGACGGATCGCCCGGGAGCATACGAATACGAGGACCTCAAGCGTGGTTCGGATACGAGTACGTTACTAACACACGCAGTTTTCTGGCCGATCTATTTATTAGTCGCTTTTCCGATACAGTATCTGATTCGGATCCTCCTTTGGGGTTTCTGGAGGAAAAGACACGTCTGGCATGTCCCTACTCGTCTCCAGATACTCTTTCGAGAAGCCACTGAGAACCTCCACAAACTCCGGTTTTTATTAAACCCGGATAGACGAGCGGTCTACCTCCGAGCATCCAGGGTGTACACACCGGCACAAGTATTTCCACATATCGCTGGGACGAAGCCGATCCCAGAGGATCCCAGTTCCAAACGCCAACGAAAGTCCGGTCGTTGGGATCGGCTTCGCAAACAGGTGTACGAACGTGACGAGTATACCTGTGTGAACTGTGGTGCTGAAGGTGGACCGAACGGCAGCACGGAATTGCACGCCGACCACGTTCTTCCGTCGTCGCGGGACGGCTCCGATACCTCACGAAACTTGCGTACATTGTGTCGAGAATGTCACGAAGCCAGACATGCCCGCAATTTCGACTGAATAACGCATCCGGCGGAACCATTTTCAAAGGTCAAATCTCGGCCGGACTCAGACGAAGTTGAGCGACCCTTATATCCCTGCCCCGTCAATCGAGGTCCGTGAGAGACGAGGGAACGAACGGAGACGGAGGATCGGCGGATCGACGTGGCCGACTGGAACGTCACCCGACCAGCGGCGTGCGGAACTCCCTGTGGTCGTGGCCGGACGCGAAGTCGCCGCTCGCGGTGGTCCGCAACTACGTCGTGATCGTCCTCGCGCGGATCTGTCCGAGCCTCCGACTGAAGAACTGGCTGCTGCGGCGGATCGGCGTCACGGTCGGGACCGGCGTCGCGTGGGGACTGGAGTCGACGCCGGACGTGTTCTGGCCCGAGCGGATCGCCGTCGGCGACGACGCGATAATCGGGTACGACGCCACCCTACTCTGCCACGAATTCCTCCACGAGGAGTACCGGCTCGGCGACGTCGTCGTCGAGGATCAGGCGATGATCGGCGCGGGTGCCATAGTCCTTCCCGGCGTCACCGTCGGCGAGGGGGCGCGCGTCGCCGCGAACTCGCTCGTCGCGGAGGACGTGCCGCCGGGCGCGACCGTCGCGGGCGTGCCCGCGGAGGTCGTCTCACAGGCCGAGGCGGCCCCGAGCAACGATTAAGCGGCGTCCTCGTCGCTCGCATCGGGGTCGGCGGTCGCGACCGGGTCGGCGTCCGCGTCGTCGGCGGCGTCCGAATCGTCCTCGGCGTCCTCGGCGGCCGCCGACTCCTCGGCGTCGGTGATGTGCGCCTCGGTGCTCACGCGCTCCAAGTCGACTCCGACCTCCTCGGCGACCGCGTCGAGGACGGCCCGCTGTTCGGCCATCTCGTTTTCGAGCGTCTTCACGCGCTCGGAGGTGTCTATCACCGTCTCCTGCGTCTCGTCGACCTCGTCGCGCAGCTCGCTGATCTTCTTGTAGGTGCGCTCCGCGCGGTCGGCGAGCGTCTGGATCTTCTTGGCGGTGTCCCCGAATCCCATACCGACGCGTCGGTCCGGCGATACGTGTGCTTTTCCGTTCGGTCCGGCGTCCGCGGCCGCCTCGGTGCGGGCGCGCCTCCGGCCGCTTCGGTGCCGTCGTGCCGCCGACCGACGGTGGACTTTTGCCCGACTCGCCCGTGATCCGGGTATGAGCGTCGACCGGATCCTGCTGACCAACGACGACGGCGTCGACGCCGCGGGGGTACGCGCGTTGTACGACGCGCTCGCGGACGAGTACGAGGTGACGGTCGTCGCGCCGGCCGACGACCAGTCCTCGGTCGGCCGCCGCCTCTCCGCGGACGTCGCGGTCGACGACCACGAGCTGGGGTACGTGGTAGACGGCACCCCCGTGGACTGCGTCGTCGCGGGGCTCGACGAGCTCGTCACGGACGCCGACGCGGTCGTCGCCGGCTGTAACGAGGGGGCGAACCTCGGCGCATACACGCTCGGTCGGTCGGGGACCGTCTCCGCGGCGGTCGAGGCGGCGTTCTTCGGCGTGCCCGCGGTGGCGACCTCGATGTACGTGCCCGGCGGCGACGACTGGTGGAAACGGGAGTTCGAGCGCGAAGACTTCGCGCACGCGGTCCGCGCGACGCGGTTCCTCTTCGACGAGGCGGCCGACGCCGGCGTGTTCGACCGCGCGGACTACCTCAACGTCAACGCGCCCATCGCGGACGCGGACCGGGCGCCGCTCCGGGTCACGACGCCCTCGACGTGGTACGGGATGCGCGCGGAGCGGAACGGCGACGGCCGCGTGGGCTTTTCCGACCCGATCTGGGGCCTGATGAACGACGGCGACGTGCCCGACCCGGTCGGGACCGACCGGCGGGCCGTCGTCGACGGCGAGGTGTCGGTCTCGCCGCTGTCGGTGCCCCACACCGCCGAACCGGACGCCGGCCTCGACGAACTGATCGACGCCTACGAGGCCGCCGTTCGGTCGTGAAAGCGGTCCCGCGACGCCCTCACTCGGCGCGCGGGCCCCTGTACCGCGCTACTCACCCTCGCCGGTGCTGACGGTCACCTTCGCCTCGCTCAGCACGCGGTCGCCCATCTCGTAGCCGGGCTCGTACACCTCGTGAATCGTGCCCTCGAGGCGGTCGCTGTCGACGCGGAGCATCACCTGGTGGCGCGCGGGGTCGACCTCCTCGCCCGGCTCGGGGTCGATCGCCTCGACGCCCTCCTCGGCGAGCACGTCGTCGAACTTCTCTAACGTCGACTCGACGCCGGGCCGGAGGTCGCTCCCCTCGTCCTGGTCGAGCGCGCGCAGGAGATCGTTGCGAACGGGGGTGAGCCGCTCGACGAGCGCCTCGGAGGCGCGCTCGCGGATGTCCTCCTGCTTCCGCTTCGCGCGCTCCTTGTAGTTGCTGAAGTCCGCCTTCACGCGGGCGAGCTTGCTCGTCAGCTCCTCGACCTCCTCGTCGCGCTCGCGGAGCGCCTCGCGGGTCTCGGCGAGGTCCGCCTCTAAGGCCGCGACCTCCCGCGCGAGCGCCTCGTCGTGTTCGGCGACGGCCGCGGCGATCGCCTCGCCGTCGCGGCGGGCGCCGGGGGCGTCTCTGCTCGACTCCCCGTCACCCGATTCGTTGCCGCCCGACTCGCCGCTCGCTCCCTCGGCGGCCGCCTCCGCCGTGCCGTTCGCTCTCGCCGCGTCGCCCTCGGCGTCGTCGGGGGACTCGACATCGACGGCGTCGTCGTCGCTCATACCCGATCGAAGTCGGTCGTCGGGGATAAGCGTTCAGAACTGCGCCGCGGCGAGTCAGCGTGCCCGGCGGAGGCCTACTCCCGCGCCGACAGCGCGGTGACGACGCCGTTCGTCCAGCCGAACCCGTACTGGGGGTCGTACTCGCCCAGATCGGCCGTTTCACCCTCCGTGCGGACGTCGTACTTCTCCGCCATGCGGCCGGTCTCCTCGAAGGAGCTCCGCGCGAGGTCGACCCAGCGGCTCGCGATCTCGTCGGCCAAGTCGTCGTGGCCGTACCGGCGCAGCCCGGTGACCGCCATCCAGTGGAGGGGGGCCCAGCCGCTCGGCGCGTCCCACTGCTCGCCGGTCGCCTCCAGCGTCGTCACCAGTCCGCCGGGGCGGAGGAAGTCGCGACGGAGCCGATCGGCGACCGCGGCCGCACGGTCGTCGGTCGCGGCGCCGGTGAAAAGCGGCGCGACGCCGGCGAGCGTGAGGCGGTCCGATCGGCGGTCGTCGACCCACGAGTGGTCGACGTAGAACTCGGCGTCCGGGTCCCAGCAGTACCGGTTGATCGCCTCGCGGCGGTCGGCGGCCAGGTCGGCGTACCGCTCGCCGGCCTCGCTCCGTCCGACCCGGGGGAGCCACTCCGCGAGGGCGGACTCCATGCCGAAGAGAACGGCGTTGAGATCGACCGGCACCAGCTCCGTCGTCCGGATGGTGGTGAGGTCGTCGCCCGCGAGCCACCGGGAGCTGAAGTCCCACCCGGACTCGCAGGCGGCCCGGACGTCGCGGAACAACTCGGGGCGGTCGTCGACGGGGACGCGCTCGGCGAGCCGCCGGTCCTCGTGGTACGACTCCGGCCGCGGGCGGGCGCGGTCGTCCCAGTAGCGGTTGAGGACCGTCCCGTCCGCGAGCCCGACGGCGCGGCGGTGGGCCGCCGGACCCTCCGCCTCGGCGACCCGACCGGACCCGTTCATCCAGAACTCGTGTTCCGTCCGGAGCGCCTCCACGTGGGGAGCGACCGCGTCGAACCCCTCGGCGCGCTCCAGCACGCGGAGCATCCGGTAGAACAGCGGGACCTGCGACCGACTGTCGTAGTACGCCCGGTTCCCCAGCGGGACGAAGCCGAAGCGGTCCAGAAGCGACGCGATGTTCCCGACCATCCCGGCGATCAGGTCGGTTCGGTCGGCCGCCGCCAGCCCCTCGGCGGTGAAGTAGCTGTCCCAGTAGTACATCTCGCGGAAGCGGCCGCCCGGGACCACGTGCGGGTTCGGGAGGGGAACGAGCGTCGATCCCGCCGGGCCGGCGTCCTCGAACGTTCGGGTCAACGTCCCCCACAGCGAGGAGACGTGGTCCTCCATCGACCGCGACGCGGCAAGGTCCGGCGACGCCGCGACCGGTTCCGGTAGCCGGAAGTGGGCCTCGACGAACGACTCTAAGTCGAAGTCGGGGCGGTCGCGTCCGGACAGGTACCGCTCGAACACGAGATCCGGGGAGACGCGCGGCTCGGCGTCGACGAACCGCTTGTCGTCGTCGTAGAGGTCCCGACGCTGGACGGTCCGAAAGAGCTCACCGGAGATCTGCGGAAAATCGGTGTAATCGAAGAGGCCGGAACTCATCTCCCCCACGTAGTGAAAGGATTGCTAAGTAATTATTGAATTGTCCGGGAAGAGAACGGATAACCCACAGCTCCGGACGTCCTCTTATCCATGGTCTATGATTAATTATAAGTGTAATAAATGACTACGGGCGGGTAGTTGATGACCCGCATTAGCATGCGATCGGTAAGCAAGTACTTCGACGGGGGTGACACGGTCGCCAACTACGAGCTGGACATGGAGGTTGACGACGGTGAGTTCGTGGTGTTCCTCGGGCCGTCCGGCTGCGGCAAGACGACCGCGCTCCGGATGATCGCGGGGCTGGAGGACCCCTCCGAGGGGGAGATATACTTCGACGACGACCGGGTCGACGGGACGCCGCCCGCCGATCGCAACGTCGCGATGGTGTTCCAGAACTACGCGCTGTACCCCCACATGACCGTCCGGGAGAACATCGAGTACCCGCTGAAGGTCAGGGGGGTCCCGCCGGAGGAACGCGACGAGCGGGTCGCGCAGGTCGCGGACCTGCTTCACATCGAAGACCAGATGGGGAGCGACCCGGGAGAGATCTCCGGGGGGCAGCGCCAGCGGACCTCGCTCGCGCGGGCGATCGTCCGCGAGCCGTCGGTGTTCCTCCTCGACGAGCCGCTCAGTAACCTCGACGCGAAGCTCCGCCTGGAGATGCGCTCCGAGCTCAAGCGGATCCAGAACGAGCTCGGGATCACGACCGTCTACGTCACGCACAACCAGGAGGAGGCGATGAGCATGGGCGACAAGATCGTCGTGCTGAACGACGGGACGATCCGGCAGGTCGCCGACCCCGAGGAGCTGTACGAGCGGCCCCGGACCACGTGGGTCGCGAAGTTCATCGGGTCGCCGCCGATGAACCTCTTCGAGGGCGAGAACCGCGACGGTCGCGTCCGGCTCGCCGAGGGCAACGCGCTCCCGATGCCGGCGGAGACGTCGTCGCAGACCGTCTCGGTCGGGGTCCGTCCCGAGGACATCGACGTGTCGACCGAGGCGCCCGACACGGACTGGACCGTGCCCGGCACGGTGAAGACGGTCGAACCGCTCGGGGAGTACGTGCTGGTCAACGTCGAGGTCGGCGGCTCCGTGGTGAACGTCAAGGTCCCGCACACCGACGCGACCGCGGGCGACCCGATCCACCTCACGTTCGACCCGACCGACGCGTACCTCTACGACGGGGACGGGGAGCTGGTGGCCTGATACCATGTCCGTCGAATCGTACCTCGAGGATCGGCTCGACCGCGACGTGGACGGGGAGAAGCTCACGGCGATCCTCGTCTTCATGCTCCCCGGCCTCACGCTGTTCGGCATCTTCTCGGTCGGGCCGATGCTGTACTCGGCGGTCGGGAGCTTCTTCACCTGGGACGGGTTCACGATCGGGCAGTTCGCCGGGTTCGAGACGTGGATCGCGACGCTCAACGACGACGCGATCATCAACTGGGACAACCTCCTCGCCCTGGAGTACCCGATGGGGGCGCTCCCGCAGAACATCATCTGGATGGTGGTCCACGTCCCGCTCAGCACCTTCCTCGGGCTCGGTCTCGCGCTGCTGTTCGCCGACCTGCGCGGCCGGAGCGTCCTCCGGTCGATGGTGTTCCTGGCGTTCACGACGCCCACCGTCGTCATCGGGCTCGTGCTGCTGTTCGTCTACGACCCGCAGGCGGGGATCTTCAACGAGCTGCTCCGGGTGATCGGGCTCGAAGGGCAGGTCCGCAACTGGACGCAGGAGCCGCAGATCGCGATCTACGCGCTCATCGCCGGCGGCGTCTGGGTCCAGACCGGGTTCAGCATGCTGCTGTACAGCTCCGCGCTCGCCGGGATCGACCCCGCGCTGCTGGAGTCCGCCCGCGTCGACGGCGCGGGGCGGTTCCGCCGGTTCAAGGACATCATCTGGCCGCTCGTCAAGCCCGTGACGGCGGTCGTCGTGATCATGAGCATGATCTGGGTGATCCGGATCTTCGCCATCGTCTACGCGGCCGGGGGGCCGTCCGGCGGCCCGGGCGGGGCGTTCTCCGTCCTCGGCCTGGAGGTGTACCAGGCCGCGTTCTCGGTCCCGATCGAGTACAGCAAGGCGATGGTCGTCGCGCTCATCGAGCTGGTGATCGCGCTCCCGATGGCGTGGTACATCGCGTCCATGGACTAACCGACAATGACTGACACACACAACCCAGACGGCTCGACCGACACGCACCGCAGCGACGATCCGACCGACGGCGGGCGGGGGACCGGCTCCGACGGCGATCCGAAGACCGACGGCGGGCGCGTGTACCACGAGCCGCCGGAGACCGCGCCGCTCTCCGACAGAGGCCTCCTCGAACGCGCCCGCGCCGCCGTCCCGAGCGCGCCCAGAGCGGTGCGGTACGCGGTCGCGATCGGCGTCGCGCTGCTGTGGCTCGTCCCGCTCGTGGGGCTGTTCATGGCCTCCGTCCGCCCGCTGGACCAGATCATTCAGGGCTGGTGGACGCTGGAGGGGATGACGGTCACCTTCGAGAACTACGCCCGCGCGTGGACGTTCCAGTCCGGCCCGATGCGGCAGGCGATGTACAACACCGCGATCGTCACGATCCCGTCGGTGCTCGCCGTGACGCTGCTCGGGACGATGGTCGCGTACCCGTTCGCCCGCTTCGACTTCCCGCTGAAGAAGTGGCTGTTCTTCCTGCTCATCGTGGTCATGGCCGCGCCGCCGGAGTTAGTGGCGATGGGCAACTACAACACGCTGCGTACCACCGGCCTGTTCGACACGTACATGGGCCTCATCTTGGTCCACATCGGCTGGGGGATGGGCTGGGTCGTCATGTTCCTCCGGAACTTCCTGCTCGGGCTCCCCGAGGAGCTGGAGGAGGCGGCGCGGATCGACGGCGCCTCGCGCTACCAGATCTTCAAGTCGATCGTGTTACCGTACTCCGCGCCGGCGCTCGTCTCGGTGGCGGTCATCCAGTTCACGTGGGTGTGGAACTCCTTCTTCTTCCCCCTCGTGTTCATGCGGTCCCGCGAGAACCAGCTCGCGCCGCAGGTGCTGCCGCTGATGAAGGGGCGCCTCCAGATCGACTGGGCGCTCGTCGCGGCCGGCTCGGTGCTGACGATGATCGTCCCGATCCTCCTGTTCGTCACCCTACAGCGGTACTACAAGCAGGGGATGGTCGCCGCGGTCGCCGACTGAGCCGACCCGGTCGCCGGTCCGTTTTCCGTCGAGAGGTTGCCCGTTTTCTCCCGTCAGGAGTCGCGCCACTTGTGGCCGCACTCGACGCAGGTGAACAGCCGAACCTCGTAGGAGCCGCCCGGCTTCGGCAGCATCTCGGAGGTGGCCCGGTCGCCGTCGCAGTCGGCCGCCGGACAGGGCTCCCGCGTCGTCTCGGCGGCGTCGCGGGTCGCGTCGGCCACGGCGGGGGGCCCGTCGTCCCGCTGTCCGTCCCGGGTCGCCATCGCCGCCTCCGCCCCTGAGTCTCGCGGCGCCTCGTTCTCGCAGGAGCGACACGCCCACGCGTCGCCCGCCGTGTGCATCATCGACCCGCACTCGTCACAGAACTTCATACGCGGTGAGTACGCTCGGCCGTCGGATATATCTGTTAACCTCCGCTCCGCGACGAGTTAAAAAAGAACCGCGATCCACCGCCTCAGTACGGCAGCACGCCGGTAACGGTGCCGAGCAGCGACGCGCCGATCGCGAGCACCTGCGCGACGAAGAAGGCCTTCGAGGAGGCCCACCCGAAGTACAGCAGCGCGATCATCGGGACCGCGCCGATCACCGCGGGCCACGTGCCCATGGTGAACAGGATGGCGAGGAGCCCGGTCGTCGCGAGGATGAGCACGTCCATCCCGAGCGAGACGAGGTTGCGCCGCCGCAGCTCCTCGGGGTCGAACATCCGCGCCAGCGACCCGCGCCGGTCGCTCCGGTCGTCCGCGGTCGACGTCGACTCCATCGTCAGTTACTCAGGGTCTCCTCGTGGGCGTCGTCGAGCGCGCCGACGATGTCTTCGGTCGGCGTGTCGGGCGAGGCCCACAGGCCCTTGAGCTGCGACCAGAACTCCTCCTGGAACGGGTTCCCGAGCGCGTCGTCGAGGTCCGGCACGACCGTCACCTCGGCGGCGAGGTCGGGCAGGTTCGCCATGACCTCGATCTCGTAGGCGTCGTCCGGGACCTGCGTGTTGGAGGCGATGAACCCCCCCTCCTCGACCCACACCTGCTGGCCCTCGGCAGAGACGAACGAGCTCAGCGCGTCGCGGGCCGCGTCGACGTTGTCCGAGTACGTCGGCACGGTGAACCAGTTGACCGACGAGGAGATGCCGTCGACGCCGGGCAGGCGGAACACGCCGAGGTCCGACGGGTCCTGGACCGCGTCCTGCGCGGGCGTGAACGAGCCCATGAAGTACAGCGGGAGGCTGTTGTCCCAGAAGTACTCGTACTGGACGCCGAAGTCGCGGGTCTGGCTGAAGTACCCCTCGTCGTGGAGCATCTTGATCTCGTCGAACGCGGTCGCGACTCGGTCGTCCGTCATGGAGGCGTCGCCGTCGATGAGCCCCTGCTGGAGCGACGCGCCGTCCTCCTGCCGCATGAAGAAGCCCTCGGTGATGTCGCTGAGGGGCCAGCCCGTGCCGTTCCCGGAGGCGATGGGCGCGTCGACGCCCTCGATCGCGGCGATGTCGTCGAGCAGCGTCATGAACTCGTCCCAGCTCTCCGGCTCGGAGAGGCCGTACTCGTCGAAGAACGACTGCCGGTACCAGAAGCCCGGCTTGAGGTCCATCTTGAACGGCGCGGCGTACACGTCGCCGTCGACGGTCACCCGCGACGGGTCGACAGCGAAGTTCTCCGCGTCCCACGCGTCGCCGACCGGCGCGAGGTGGCCGTTCTGGGCGTCCGAGATGATCCGCGCCGGCGAGGGCATCACGACGATGTCAGCGGAGGCCACGCCGGACTCGTAGTCCATGAGCGTGCCGGTGAGCAGGCTGTCGGTGTCGCGCGGGAAGTACTCCATGCTCATCTCGGTGTCCTCCTCCACGAAGCTCATCACGTTGCTGAACGACTCCTGCTCGCCGCCGGACCAGACGCCCGTGATTTCGAGGCTGTTCCCGCTCCCGCCGTCGCCGCCGTCGCTCCCGTCGGAGCCGTCGGAGCCGTCGCCGCCGTCTCCGCCGTCGCCGCCGTTACCGGAACACCCGGCGAGCGCGACGCTGCCGAGCACCGACGCGGTGCCGGTCGTCTTCAGGACGCTCCGCCGCGTAGTACAGGATCGATCATCGGACATGTCGTCCCAACCCAGTCGGCCCACTTACTTCAAATTTGCTTATTAATTACCGCTATAGTTACTAATCAGAATCGGCGGTCTCGGAACGCGATCACGGTTATTTATGAGTGTATTCCGGGTTGATGGGGGTATGACGGACAGAGCCGAACGCCCGTCCGACTCGTCTGACCGCCCGAATCTCGTCCTCGTACACTGTCACGACCTCGGACAGCACCTCGGCTGTTACGGGGCCGACGTCGACACGCCGAACATCGACCGGATCGCGGCCGACGGCGCGCGGTTAGCGAACAGCTTCTGTTCGGCCCCGCAGTGTTCGCCCAGCCGGTCCAGCATGATGACCGGCCACTACCCCCACGAGAACGGCGTCATGGGGCTCGCGCACATGGGCTGGTCACTCGGCGACGACTGGGAGACCCTCCCGAAGCGCCTCCGGGCGGCCGGGTACGAGACGGCCCTGCTCGGCTTCCAGCACGAGGTGCCCGACGAGCCCGAGCGGCTCGGCTACGAGCACGTCGACAGCGGGACGAAGCGCGCGCTCGAACTCGTCGACGTCGTCGACGACTTCTTCGCCGAGCGCGCGGACGCCGACGACCCCTTCTTCGTCTCGATCGGTATCGAGGAGCCGCACCGCCCGTTCCGCCGGGAGTACCTCTCGGAGTCGACGTACGACGCGTACGACCCCGAGGCGATCCCGCTCGACGACTTCCCGTACCTCCCGGACGCCCCCGGGGTCCGCGAGGACGTCGCCGACCTCCGGTCGGTCATCTCGGAGGTGCTCGACCCGGCGGTGGGCCGGTACCGCGAGTCCCTCGCCGACGCCGGGCTGGCCGAGGAGACGGTCTTCGTGTTCACGACCGACCACGGGCTGGCGATCCCGCGCGCGAAGGGCACCTGCTACGACCCCGGGATCGAGACCGCGCTCCTCGTCCACCAGCCGGGCGTCGTCGAGGGGGGCGACGTCCACGAGTCGCTCGTCACCAACGTCGACTTCACGCCGACGATGCTGGACCTGCTCGGCGTCGACCCGCCGACGGACGCCTCCGGCGAGTCGTTCGCGCCGCTGCTCCGGGGGGAGCCCCACGACGGCCGCGACCGGCTCTTCGCCGAGATGACGTGGCACGACCGGTACAACCCGATCCGCGCGGTCCGGACGGAGCGCTACAAGTACGTGCGAAACTTCTCGCTGCTCCCGAAGGTGTTCGTCCCGATGGACGTCGCGCCGACGGCCTCGGGCCGCGAGGTCCACGAGGAGTTCCACGTCCCGCAGCGGCCGGCGGAGGAGCTGTACGACCTCGAAGCCGACCCGAGCGAGTCCGAGAACCTCGCCTCCGACAGGAAGCCGTTCGAGGCGGCGGCCGAGGCGAGCGACCCGGACTCGGCCCACGTCGACGCCCTCGACCGACTCCGCGACGAACTGGAGGCGTGGATGGAGTCGACCGACGACCCGCTCCTCGACGGTCCCGTTCCGTACCCCGACGTGGAGTGAGGGTCTCGCGGGCCGCCGTCGACCGGAGGCGTCGCGTCGATCCGGGTCGTCGCGGACTCGGTGATTTTTAAGCACCGAAGTAGTTAATCGATCGACATGGACACCGAGGAACTCCTGGAGACGCTCCAGGCCGCGGACCTCTCTTACTATCAGGCGAACGCGTACGTCACGCTGCTCGAACTGGGGACCGCCTCCGCGACCGAGGTCGCGCAGGCCAGCGACGTGCCGGACGCCCGGATCTACGACGTGCTCCGGGACCTCGACGACTTCGGGTACGTGGAGCTGTACGAACAGGAGACGTTCCAGGCGCGCGCGACGGACCCGGAGACGATCGTCTCCGGGCTCACCGACCGCGCTGACGCGCTGGAGTCGGCGGCCGCCGAGATCGAGGAGCGCTACGAGCGACCGACGCTCGACACGCAGACGGTCAGCATCGTCAAGCGGTTCGACACCGTGCTGGAGGCCGCGCGGACGTTCGTCCGCGACGCCGACACGCAGGTCCACGCGACGCTCACCCGCGACCAGTTCGCGGCGCTGCGCGGCGACCTCGTCGACGCCCGCGACCGCGGCGTCACGGTCAACGTCACGGTCCTCGCCCGCGACGGCGACGAGCCCCTCGAGAACGCCGACTTCGAGGGCGCCGTGAGCGCCGCGCACCGCATCTCGCGCCCGGCCCCGTTCGTGCTCACCTCCGACCTCCGACGCACGGCGTTCGCCCCGAACCCCGCCGCGGTGGAAGACTACGGACTCATCCTCCGCAACCGGTCGTTCACCTACGTCTTCTTCTGGCACTTCCTGCTTTTCACCTGGCTCCCCTCGCCGGCCGTGTACGAGGCCGACGCGGCCGGCCCGCAGCGGTACGCGGACATCCGACAGTTCCTGCTGGAGAACCGCGACCGGATCCGCGGCGACGACCCCCTCCGCGTCGAGATCGAGGGCCGCGAGACCGAGAGCGACCGGTCCGTGACCGTCTCCGGCGAGGTCGTCAGCGCCGAGCACCTCTCGGAGGTCGACCGCGGGGACGACCGCGCCCCGAGCGTGATGGCGCTGACCGGCACCGCCTCCATGGTCGTCGACGACGGGGAGAAGCGGTGGACCGTCGGCGGCTGGGGCGCGACCTACGAGGACGTCGAGGCCGACCGGATCCGCGTGACCGGGACCGCGGCGGTGAACGAGGCCGAGCCGGCGGAGTGACGCCGGGCGGGGCGCCCGAGCGCGGGCGACGGCCGGATTTAAGCTCGCGGCCTCCCACGACACGTCCCGCATGCCACCTCGACCCTCGACCTTCTCGATCGCCGCCCGCGACCCGGAGACGGGCGCGGTCGGCATCGCCGTCCAGTCGAAGTTCGTCGCCGTCGGCGCCGTGGTCCCGTTCGTCAGCGCGGACGCGGGCGCGGTGGCCACGCAGAGCTTCGCGAACGTCGCGTACGGGCCGGACGGCCTCGACCTGCTGCGCGCGGGCCACGCGCCCGCCGAAGCGATCGACCGGCTCACGGCCGACGACGACGAAGCGCCCTCGCGACAGGTCGGGATCGTGAGCGCCGACCCGGACGAGCCGCCCGCGGCGTTCACGGGCGACGAGTGCCACGACCACGCCGGCGACCGGCAGGGCGACCACTACACGGTCCAGGGGAACATCTTGGAGAACGCCGACACGCTCGACGCGATGGCGGAGGCGTTCGAGGAGACGGAAGGCGGGCTCCCGGAGCGGCTGATCGCGGCGCTCCACGCGGGCAACGAGGCGGGCGGCGACAAGCGAGGCGAGCAGTCCGCCGCGCTGTACGTCGCGAAGCCCGAGGGGGGCTACGACGGGAGGAATGACCGCTGGGTCGACGTGCGCGTCGACGACCACGAGCGCCCGATCGACGAGTTAGAGCGCGTGTTCAAGATCTACGACGTGACCCTCCTCGAACGCGAGGCCCCCGACGACACGCGGGAACTGACCGGCGAGACCGCGGTCGCGGTCGGGTCGGCGCTCGCCGACCTCGGGTTCTACGACGGCGAGGCGACCGCGGAGTTCGGCGACGACGCCCGCGACGCGCTGGAGACGTTCCGCGGGATGAACAACTTCGAGAACCACTCGCTCGCGGTGTTGGAGGACGCCATCGCCCGCGGCTGGGACGAGACGGGATCCGACGCGGACCCCGAGTCGCGGCTCGTCGACGCCATCTGGCACGGGCTCTCTCGACTCGACCGGACGTAACGCCGACCCGCTACCGGTCTCTCGCCGTGAGCACCGTCGGACCGGGCCGGTCGACTTTTGCCCGTTCGCGTCCGAGCGGGGACATGACCATCGAACCCGACGCGGTCGCGGACCTCATCGAGGAGAACCTCCCCGACGCGGTCGCGCGCGTGACCGCGCCCCGGATCCACGACGACGAGGACGAGGACGCCCACTTCGCGGCGGTCGTCGTCTCCCCCGCGTTCGAGGGCGAGTCGCTCGTCGACCAGCATCAGCGCGTGTACGACGCGGTCGGCGACCACATGACGCGCTCGGTCCACGCCTTAGAGATCAAGACGTACACCCCCGAGGCGTACGCGGAACACGGCGACGGGAGCCTCGACGCAGACCTCCGCGAGGCGGGACTGCTCCCGGTCGACGAGACCTGACCCCCGGCCGCGTTGTAAGCCCTTCACTACCCTCCACACCGATGCGATCCGAACTCGCACGCGCCGCGCGCGGGGTCCTCGCCGCGGTCTCGCTGCTGGCGTTCGTCGCGCTCTTTCTCGCGCTCCAAGCGCGCGTCACCTCCCCGGCCGTCCTCGGCGGGCTCGCCGCGCTCGGGACCGCGACGCTGTTCGCGGCCGCGGGCCGGTCGGGAGTCCGACGGCTGCTCGGTCGAGGCGAGTCGACCGCGGCGAACAGCGACGGACCGGACGACGAGAGCGACGCGTGGCTCGACGAGCCGGCGGGCGACACGCCGTGGACCGACCGCTCCGACCGCGCCCGCGGTGACTCCGAACCCGACTGGCCGCTCGCACGGCTCGAACCCGCGCTCGACGACGCGTGGAACCGGTGGTCGGACGCCGCGCTGACGGTCGGGCTGGCCGCGCTGGGGGTCGGCGCGCTCGTCATCCTCGCCACCTACCCGGGCGACGATCCCCCGCTCGGACTGCTGATGCTGGTCGCGTTCGGGTTCAACGGGGCGCTCGTGACGCTCCCGTTCGTGTTTAAATAAGGCGCCGCAGAATCGGAATTCCGGTCAGCCGTCCTCGTCCGTCTCGGCCGCGATCGTCTCGTCGGAGCCGTCGCCGGAGCCGTCACTACCTGCGGCGCCGTCGTTGTCTGCGGCGCCGTCGTCGCCGCGACCGTCGTCATTTGCGGCGCCGGCGTCGCCCGCGACGCGGTCGGCGACCAGTTCGGCGAGCGGGTCCACCGTGACGGTCAGGCGGGCGACGAGGAACACGACGGGGACGAGCGCGACGAACAGGAAGGCGGCGTCGTACGCCCACGCGGCGCCGTTCAACACGGGTACCGCGACGCCGGCGAGCCCGCGGTACGCGACGAGGACGGCCCCGAAGGCGACGAGCCAGTACGCCATGCCCCCGGCGTTCTCGGCGACCCGACTCGGCGTCGCGTCGCTCTCGGCGTCGGCTCCGCGCCCCCCGAGCGCCAGCCGCGTCAGCAGCGCGAACTTCGGGGCGGCGTACAGGAGGATCCCCGCCACCGCGAGCGAGACGACGGCCGTCGCGACGGCGGCGAACGTCACCGGGGCGAAGGGGACGAGCCGGTCGATCCCCGGTAGCAGCGTGACGACCGCGAGGACGCCGACGGTCGCCAGCGCGCCGATCAGGAGCTTGCTCGTCGACCGGACCGTGTCGCGGTCGAGCGCTGTTCCGATCGCGGAGTCGTTGGAGCTCATGTGCGCCCGACCGTTGCCGACGGAGCGATATATAAGGGCGAAGCGTTTGCGCCGATTTTCGGCCGGTTTTGTCCGATTTGTCCTGTCACCCTGAACACCGTCGTATGCTACCAATTATCCCGACACTCGTTCTCATATTCCCGCGCGCTGGCGGCTTCCAGTACCTTTTACAGCGTCTCGCGGGAAGGTCGGCGCATGGGTGACGACTACCGCACGGAGGAGGACAGCCTCGGCGAGATGCAGGTGCCGGCGGACGCCTACTGGGGCGCACAGACCCAGCGCGCCGTCGAGAACTTCCCCGTCTCGGGGATCCCGATGAGCCGGCGGTTCATCCGCGCGCTCGGCGTCGTGAAGAAGGCGGCCGCGCAGGCGAACCGCGACCTCGATCTCATCGACGAGGACACCGCCGACGCCATCGTCGCCGCCGCCGACGAGGTGATTGCGGGCGACCACGACGACCAGTTCCCGGTCGACGTGTTCCAGACCGGTTCGGGGACCTCCTCGAACATGAACGCCAACGAGGTGATCGCCAACCGCGCCGCCGAGATCGCGGGCGCGGAGATCGGCGACCGCGTCGTCCACCCGAACGACCACGTCAACTACGGGCAGTCGAGCAACGACGTGATCCCCACCGCGATGCACGTCGCCGCGCTGGAGGCGGTCGAGAAGGACCTCGTCCCCGCCTTAGAGACGCTCCACGCCGAGCTCGAAGCGAAGGAAACGGAGTTCGACGGCGTCGTCAAGACGGGCCGGACGCACCTCCAGGACGCCACCCCGATCCGGCTCGGGCAGGAGTTCAGCGGGTACCGCACGCAGGTCGCGAAGGGGATCGAGCGCGCCGAGGGCGTCCAGTCGAACCTCCGCGAGCTCGCCCTCGGCGGCACCGCGGTCGGGACCGGGCTCAACACCCACCCCGAGTTCCCGGAGCTCGCCGCGGAGTACATCTCGGACGAGACCGGGACCGAGTTCCGCGAGGCGGCGAACCACTTCGAGGCGCAGGCCGCCCACGACGCGATGGCGGAGGGCCACGGCGCGCTCAAGACGGTCGCCGGCAGCCTCAACAAGATGGCCAACGACCTGCGGCTGCTCGCCTCCGGCCCGCGCAACGGGCTCGGCGAGATAGAGCAGCCGGAGAACCAGCCCGGCTCCTCGATCATGCCCGGGAAGATCAACCCGGTCGTCGCCGAGTCGGTCAACCAGGTCCACAAGCAGGTCGTCGGCAACGACGCGGCCGTCTCGGCGGGCGCCGCGCGCGGCGAGATCGACCTAAATCTTTATAAGCCCGTCATCGCGCACAACTTCCTCGAGTCCGCCCAGCTGCTCTCGAACGTCGCCGAGACGTTCGGCGAGCGCTTCGTCGGGAAGCTTGAGGCCAACGAGGAGCACTGCGAGACGCGCGTCGAGCAGTCGATGGCGCTCGCGACCGCGCTGAATCCCGCGATCGGCTACGACAAGGCCTCAAAGGTGGCCAAGAAGGCGCTCGCGGAGGACAAATCCGTCAAGGAGGTCGCCGTGAGCGAGGGGTACCTCACCGAGGACGAGGCGGACGAGGTGCTCGACCCCGAGGCGATGACCCACCGCGTCATCCTCGGCGACGAGGACTGAGCCGCGGGGGCGACGGCGCGGGGGAGTCGCTCGGGGTCGGCCCCCTCGGGACCGACGCGCGCCGGACCGCCGACCGAAGCCGGCAGAACATTTTTTGTGAATGTGTGTGAGCCCCGCACATGGCAGAGAGTGACTTACAGGCCGAGCAGGAGCCGTTGAAAAAGGAGTACGAGAAGAACCCCGAGGCGGCCCAGATCACGCTGTCCGCGACCGGCGAAGAGCAGGGCGACGCCCGGTCGTGTAGCGTCGACATCGGCCGGGCGATCTACGAGGCGGAGCTCCACGAGGGCGCCGGCGGCCCCGGCGGGGGCGCCTGCTCGGGCGACCTCCTCTTGGGCGCGCTGGCCGCCTGTTCCCAGCTGACCGCGCAGGCCGTCGCCGAGAGCTTCGGCGTCGACGCCGAGGTCGAGGTCGAGGCCAGCGGCGACCTCGACCTCCGCGGGACGATGGGCGTGGACGACGAGGCGTCAGTCGGGTTCGAGGACCTCCGGCTCGACGTCAGCGTCGACGGCGATGTCGACGAGGACACCCGCGCGGCGCTTCAAAAGTACACCGAGAAGTACTGCGTCGTCTACCAGACGCTGGCGGACCCGCCCGCGGTCGAGACGAACTGGACGTTCGACTGACGGCGGCGCCGCCGCGCTCGGTGTTGCGGACGGGCCGCCGCGCTCGCCGTCACGGCGACCCCGCGGCCGCGCCGTTCGCGCCGAATCGGAACCATTTAAGCCGATGTCTGTCCCGATCCCACACGGATGAAACTTCACGAGTATCAAGCGAAGTCTCTCTTCGCGGACGCCGGGATCCCGGTTCCGGACTCCCGGCTCGCGACGAGCGTCGACGAGGCCCTCGACGCCGTCGACGAGATCGGCTACCCGGCCGCGATCAAGGCGCAGGTCCACGTGGGCGGCCGCGGGAAGGCCGGCGGGATCAAGATCGCGACCGACCGCGAGGAGGCCGAGCAGTACGCCGAGGAGATCCTCGGGATGGACCTGAAGGGGTACACCGTCGATCAGGTCCTCGTCGAGGCGGGCGTCGACTTCGTCGACGAGCTGTACGTCGGCGTCACGATGGACCGCGGCGAGGGGAAGCCCGTCCTGATGGTGTCGACCGAGGGCGGGGTCGACATCGAGGAGGTCGCCGAGGAGAACCCCGACGCGATCGCGCGCGAGCACGTCGACCCCGCGTTCGGGCTCCACCCCTACCAGGCCCGGAAGGTCGTCTACGAGGCCGGCGTCGACGCCGACGTGGCGCTCGACGTGGCCTCGATCCTCTCGACGCTGTACGACCTCTACGAGGAGAACGACGCCTCCGAGATTGAGGTCAACCCCGTCATGATCACGAGCGACCGCGACGTGGTCGCCGCGGACGCCGTGATGAACATCGACGAGGACGCGCTGTTCCGCCAGCCCGACCTCGCCGAGATGGCCGAGGCGTCCTACGAGGACGACCTCGAACGGAAGGCCGGCGAGTACGGCTTCGACTACGTCCGCCTCTCGGGCAACGTCGGGATCATCGGCAACGGCGCCGGGCTGGTGATGACGACGCTCGACCTGGTCGATTACTACGGCGGCGCGCCCGCCAACTTCCTCGACATCGGCGGCGGCGCGAAGGCCGAGCGCGTCGCGAACGCGCTCGACATGGTGTTCTCCGACGACAACGTCGACGCGGTCGTGTTCAACATCTTCGGCGGGATCACCCGCGGCGACGAGGTCGCCAAGGGGATCAACGAGGCCCTCGAACGGTTCGACGAGATCCCGAAGAAGGTAGTCGTCCGGCTCGCCGGGACGAACGCCGAGGAGGGGATGGAGATTCTGAACACCGACCTCGTCGAGGTCGAGAAGACGCTGGAGGACGCGGTCCAGCGCGCGGTGAAGAACGCGGACGAGGTGACCCAATGAGCATTTTCGTCGACGACGACACCAGAGTGGTGGTCCAGGGGATCACCGGCGGGGAGGGGAAGTTCCACGCCGGCCAGATGATCGAGTACGGCACGAACGTCGTCGCCGGCGCGGTGCCCGGCAAGGGCGGCCAAGAGGTCGACGGCGTCCCCGTCTACGACACCGTCGACGAGGCCGTCGAGGCGGAGGACGCGGACGCCTCCGTCATCTTCGTGCCGCCGGCGTTCGCCGCCGACGCGATCTTCGAGTCGCTCGACACGGACCTCGACCTCGCGGTCGCGATCACCGAGGGGATCCCGACCCAGGACATGGCGAAGGTGAACAAGCGCCTGAGCGAGACCGACACCCGTCTCATCGGCCCGAACTGTCCCGGGATCATCACCCCCGGCGAGGCGAAGCTCGGCATCCTCCCCGGTAACATCTTCTCCGAGGGCAACGTCGGGCTCGTCTCCCGTTCCGGCACGCTCACCTACCAGGTCGTCGACAACCTCACCGAGCGCGGGCTCGGCCAGTCGACCGCCATCGGCATCGGCGGCGACCCGATCATCGGGACCTCCTTCGTCGACGCCCTCGAGGCGTTCGAGGCCGACACCGACACCGACGCCGTCGTGATGTGCGGCGAGATCGGCGGGGAGGACGAGGAGCAGGCCGCGAAGTTCATCGGCGAGCACATGGACACGCCGGTCGCCGGCTTCATCGCCGGCCGCACGGCGCCGCCGGGCAAGCGGATGGGCCACGCGGGCGCCATCGTCTCCGGTTCCGGAACGGGCACGGCGCAGTCGAAGATCGACGCGCTCAACGACGCGGGCGTCCCCGTCGGCGACACCCCCGAGGAGGTCGCCGACCACGTCGAAGACTTCTTGTAGGCGCTCGCGCACCGCCGTTCGCGGGCGGCAAGCCCGATTTTCAGTTTCGGTATCCGAGGCGAAAACTAAAATTACTGGTAGGGAGACACACACAGCATGAGTCCCGCCCCAGACGACCCGCCGCCCGACCCCGGTGCGGATGCGAGCGACGCGTCTGGAGCGCCCGGCGACGGCGGCGCGAGCCGCGTCCTGTTCGTCGACGACGAGCCCGGGGCGGCCGACCTCGCCGCGACCCACGTCGAGCGGCTCGTTGACGGGATCGAGACGGTGACGCGGCTGTCGCCGGACGAGGCGCTGGACGTGGTCCGCGAGGGGCGCGTCGACTGCGTCGTCAGCGACTTCGACATGCCGGGGGCGGACGGGCTCGAACTGCTGGAGTCGATCCGCGACCTCGACCCGGGGCTCCCCTTCGTGCTGTTCACGGGAAAGGGGAGCGAGGAGATCGCGAGCGACGCGATCTCCGCGGGCGTCACCGACTACCTCCAGAAGGGCGCGGGGCGGGACCGCTACGAGATGCTCGCCAACACCGTCGCGAACGCGCTGGGACGCCGCCGGGCCGAGCGCGACCTCCGGAAGGTGAACGCGAAGGTCACGGCGATCCACGAGTTCGCGACGGAACTGGCGTCGGTGACCGACGTCGAGACGGTGTTCGACCGCACGGTCGACGCGGCCGAGGAGATCCTGGAGTTCGACCGCTGCGTCACCGCCCGCCGACGCGGCGACCGGGTCGTCCCCCTCGTACTCTCCGAGAGCGTCACCGAGGACGAAGTCCGGACGTTCGACGTCGGCGAGGGCGTCGTCGGGACCACGGTCGCGGAGGAGGAGACGATGGTGGTCGACAACCTCAGCGTCGACCCCGCGGACCCGGACGACTTAGAGGACCCCTCGTCTCCGGGTCGTCCGACCGCCGGGACCGACCGACGGGAGGGGTCGGAGGTGGCCGACCCGGTCGCCGACGACATCCGGTCGGCGATCAGCGTTCCGATCGGCTCGCACGGCGTGTTGCAGGCCGTCTCCAACGGCTACGCCGCGTTCGACGAGCGCGACGTGGAGTTCGCTGAACTGATCGCCTCGCACGCCGCGAACGCGATCGAGCGGATCGAGACGGAGGCCGAGCTCCGACGGGAGCGCGACCGGCTGACGGCGCTGTTCCACGACCTCCCGCTCCCGGCGGTGCGTACCGTCGCGCTCGGGGAGAGCGAGCGTCGCCTCGACGCCGCGAACGACGCGTTCGAGCGGACGTTCGGCTACGGCGCGGACAGCGGGTACGAGGAGGTCCGCGAGGCGATCATCCCGGACGACGCCGACCGGCTCGACCCGGAGTCGGTACTCGAACGCGACGAGCCCTCCCGGCTCGAGGTGCGTCGTCGGACTACGGACGGGTTGCGAGACTTCATCCTCCACGTGATCCCGGTCACGGAGCCTGACGAGACCGTCATCTACAGCGTCTACGCGGACATCGGCGAACAGAAGCGCGTTGAGCGGACGCTGCGTCGGCTCCACGAGACGACCCGCGAGATGTTCGGGGGCGAGGACCGCGAGGGGGTCGCGGCGGTGGCCACCCGAGCGGCGATCGACATCCTCGAGTTCCCGAGCAGCGGCGTCAGGCTGTACGACCCCGAGGCGAACGTCCTCCGCCCGACGGCGATAAGCGAGGAGGCGACCGCGGCGTTCGGCGACCGGCCGTCGTTCGGTCCGGGCGACGGACGCATCTGGGAGGCGTTCGACGACGGCGAGCCGATCGTGGTCGACGACCTCGACGCTGTCGACAGCCCGATCGGGTACGGAGACCACCGGAGCCTCCTCGTCGTGCCGCTCGGCGAGCACGGCGTGATGCCGCTCGGGTCGCGCCAACCGGACTTCTTCGACGAGACGGACCTCCAGCTGGCCCGCGTCCTCGCCGCGAACGTCACGGTCGCGCTCGACCACGCCGAGCGGACCGAGCAGCTCCGCGACCGCGACGCGGCGCTCCAGCGGGAGATCGATCGGCTGGAGAAGTTCGCGGGGTTCGTCTCCCACGACCTCCGGAATCCGCTCAACGTCGCCGCCGGGCGGACCGACCTGGCCCGGTCGCTGACGGACGACGCCGCCGTCATCGAAGAGCTCGACCGGGTCGAGGACGCGCACGACCGGATGACGCAGCTGATCGACGACCTCCTCGCGCTGGCTCGGCAGGGCCGGACGGCCGACGAGATCGAGTCCGTCCCGCTGGACGAGGCCGCCGAGCGCGCGTGGCGCACCGTCGACACCGACGACGCGACGCTCGACGTCTCCGAGGCGACGGCCGCGATCGAGGCGGACCCGGAGCGGCTCCGCACGTTGTTCGAGAATCTGTTTATAAATAGTGTGGAACACGGTTCCACGAACGGTCGGTCGGAGCCCGACGACAGCCTGGAACACGGCTCGGACACCGGCGCCGAAGGCGACACCGACGCCGCCGACCTCACCGTCTCCGTCGGGTCGCTCCCGGACGGATTCTACGTCGCCGACGACGGGGTCGGCTTCGACATCGACCCCGGGGAGGCGACGGAGTACGGCCGTTCGAGCGCGCCGAACGGGACGGGGTTCGGCCTCGCGATCGTGCGCGAGATCGCGGCCGCGCACGGCTGGGAGCTGTCGATCGACGGCGACGACGGCGCTCGGTTCGAGTTCCGCCAGCGAACCGGTATATAAAAAGCAGGTTGGCGTGCGCACCGGGCGCACAGGCGGGCCACGGTTATGCGCGATTCGCCCCTGTACGTAACGTATGGACGAAGGAACTCGCGAGCTGCTCGAACCGCTCCCGCCGAGCGCCAAGCTGGTCTACTACGTGCTCGACGCCGAGGGTCGGTTCGACCAGACCGGCCTCGCCGAGGAGACGCGCCTCTCGACGCGCACCGTCCGGTTCGCGGTCGAGAAGCTCACCGAGGTCGGCCTCGTCGAGGAGGGGCTGTGCCCCCGCGACGCCCGCCGCTC
Source organism: Halorubrum sp. Atlit-26R (assembly GCF_003666015.1). GTDB lineage: Archaea > Halobacteriota > Halobacteria > Halobacteriales > Haloferacaceae > Halorubrum. Next base: position 222,851 of record NZ_QPLT01000002.1, on the reverse strand, counting down.
GGTCTACCAGGCCGTGCCGCCCGCCGAACGTGACCCCGTCGACGAGCCGGAGGCGACCGCCGAGTCCGCCTCCGAGGCCGACGCGCCGGCCGCCGCGGTCGCCGAGGACTGAGCCCCGCAGGCCGCCGAACTGACGCCCCGCCGACGAACCGACGCCCCGATCCGTCGCGCTTTTGCCCCCGGGACCGGTAGTAAGCGCACTCCGATGGCGACGTACCACATCGAAACGTACGGCTGTAGCTCGAACCGGGGAGAGAGCCGGGAGATCGAGCGCGCCCTCCGCGACGGGGGGCACCGCCCGGCCGACGGCCCCGAAGACGCGGACGTCGCCATCCTCAACACCTGTACCGTCGTCGAGAAGACCGAGCGAAACATGCTCCGCCGCGCCGAGGAGCTGTCGGATATGACGGCCGAGCTCGTCGTCACCGGCTGTATGGCGCTCGCGCAGGGCGAGATGTTCGCCGAGGCCGACGTCGACGCCGAGATCCTCCACTGGGACGAGGTCCCCTCCTACGTGCTCAACGGCGAGTGCCCGACGGTCACCCCCGACGCCGAACCGGTCCTCGACGGCGTCGTCGGCATCCTCCCCATCGCCCGCGGCTGTATGAGCAACTGCTCGTACTGCATCACCAAGTTCGCCACCGGCCGCGTCGACTCCCCGTCGGTCGAGGAGAACGTCGAGAAGGCCCGGGCCCTGGTCCACGCCGGCGCGAAGGAGATCCGCGTCACCGGTCAGGACACGGGCGTCTACGGCTGGGACGACGGCGACCGGAAGCTCCCCGAACTGCTCGACCGCATCTGCGACATCGACGGCGAGTTCCGGGTCCGGCTCGGGATGGCGAACCCCGGCGGTATTCACGGCATTCACGAGGATCTGGCCGACGTGTTCGCGGAGAACGAGGAGCTGTACGACTTCATCCACGCCCCCGTCCAGTCCGGCTCCGACGACGTGCTGGAGGACATGCGCCGGCAGCACCGGGTCGAGAAGTTCCGCGAGGTCGTCGAGACGTTCGACGACCGGCTCGACCACTGGACGCTCTCGACCGACTTCATCGTCGGCTTCCCCACCGAGGACGAGGCCGACCACGAGCTGTCGATGGACCTGCTCGCCGAAGTCCGCCCCGAGAAGATCAACGTCACCCGCTTCTCGAAGCGCCCCGGCACCGACGCCGCCGACATGAAGGGACTCGGCGGGACCGTCAAGAAGGAGCGCTCGAAGGCGATGTCCGAGCTGAAGATGGAGGTCGTCGGCGAGGCGTACGAGTCGATGGTCGGCGACCGGTTCGAGGTCCTCGTCGTCGAGGAGGGGACCGGCGACTCGGTGAAGTGCCGCGACGGCGCCTACCGACAGATCATCGTCCAGAACGCGAGCGACCGCGGCGTCGCGGTCGGCGACTTCCTCACCGTCGAGGTGACCGGGCACAACACGGTGTACGCGTTCGGCGACCCGGTCGACGAGGCGCGTTCCGACGCCGCCGGCGCCGACGGCGCCGACCCGGTGCCGAGCGACGACTGACTGAGCGGGAGGTCGCCCTCCCCAGACGCTCAGGACTCTTCGTATATCATCTCGACCTCGTCGGCGAACCGGTCCAAGATGTTCCGCCGCTTCTTCTTCATCGTCGGCGTGAGCAGGTCGTTGTCCTCGGTGAACTCCTCCTCGACGAGCCGGAACTGCTTGATCTTCTCGTACGATTCGAACTCCTCGTTCACGCGGTCGACCTCCGATTGAATCCGCTCGCGGACGCGGTCGTCCCGGCAGACCTCGGCGCGCTCGTCGGGCAGGTCGATACCCTCGGCGTCGGCCCACGCCGCGACCTTCTCGAAGCTGGGCACGATGAGCGCGGAGACGAACTTCCGGCCGTCCCCGAGGACGACGCACTGCTCGACGAACTCGTTGGCGGCGAAGCGGTCCTCGATCGGCCCGGGCGCGACGTTCTTCCCGGTCGAGAGCACGAGTAACTGCTTGGCGCGCTCGCGGAAGGCGACGTACCCGTCCGGTCGGAGCTGGACGATGTCGCCGGTGCGGAACCACGGGTCCGCGGCGGCCGCCGCCGCGTCGGCTTCTCGGGCGGTCTTGCCGTCGTCCGCGTCGTCGGTTCCGTCCCCGTCGACGCCGACGCGCTCGTCGGGCGGGGTCCCGGCGGTGACGGCGTCGTCCGGGAGGTCGTCTGCGTCGACGAACGCCTCCGCGGTCGCGTCCGGGCGGTTCCAGTAGCCGTCGGTCACCTGCGGCCCGCGGACGAGCAGCTCGCCGACGTCGCCCGCCAGGTCCGCGACCTCCTGGCCCACGACGGAGCCGTCGATCGCGATCTCGGTGTTCACGACCGGCGGGCCGATCGTGCCGACCTTCGGCGCCTCCGGCGGGTTGACGCTGATGACGGGCGAGGTCTCCGTGAGGCCGTACCCCTCCAAGATCGGGAGGTCCATCGCGTGGTACAGCGCGCACAGCTCCGCCGACAGCGACCCGCCGCCCGAGATGAAGAAGTCGACGTTGCCGCCGATCGCGTCCCGGACCGACGAGAAGACGAGGCGGTCGGCGACCGCGCGCTTGGCGTCGAGCAGGGCGCCGGGGTCGTCGGCCTCGTGGTGGGCGCGCCCCACGTCGACCGCCCACTCGAAGATGCGCTCCTTGACCGGCGACTCGCTCGCCTGCTCGCGGATCGCGTCGTACAGCTTCTCGTAGACGCGCGGGACGCTGGTCGTCGTCGTCGGGCGCACCAGCCCGAAGTCCTCCCGGAGCGTGTCGGGGCTCTCCGCGTACGCGACCGTCGCGCCCGCGGCGAACATCATGTAGTGGCCCGCCATCCGCTCGAAGACGTGCGCGAGCGGGAGGAACGAGAGGGTGGTCGTCTCCGCGGAGATCCCCGGCACGTCCGGGTCGCGGTCCGGTCGGTCCGCGAACCGCCGGTAACACTGCGAGACGTTGTCCCGGAAGTTCGCGTGCGTGAGCCGGACGCCCTTCGGCTTCCCGGTGGTCCCGGAGGTGTAGATGAGGCTGGCGAGGTCGCCGACGTCGGCCGCGTCGATCCACCCCTCGTAGGCCGCCTCGTCGAACGCGTCGGCGCCGCGCTCGTGGACCTCGCCGAGAGTGTACACGTCGTCGAGCGCGCCGTCGTCGAGCGCGTCGGCGTCGATCCCGACGTCCGCGGCCGAGATCTCGTCTGCGTCCACGTCGTCGACGGTCACGATCGCGTCGAGGTCGTGGTCGAGGTCGCCGCGCACCGCGAGCACGTCCTCGAGCATCTCGCGGCCCTCGGCGACGACGACGGTCGCCTCGGGGTCCTCCAGCAGGTAGCGCAACTGCCTCGGCGACGACGAGGCGTAGACGGTCGTCACGACGGCGCCCGCGGCCAGCGCCGCGAAGTCGGTCTGGGCCCACTCCATGCGCGTCCGTGAGTACATCGCCACCCGCGTGTCGTCGTCGACGCCGAGTTCGCGGAAGCCCGCGGCGAGGTTCCGGACGATCCCGCGCATCTCGGTATACGTCAGGTCGGCGTACTCGCCCGCGGGCGCCTCCGGAACGACCCCGGCGGCGACGAGCGACCGGTCGTGGATTCCCCCCTTGTACCGCTGCGCGATCCGGTCCGCGTGTCGCTCCGCGGTGCGTTCGAACATCTCGGGGAGCGTCTCCCGGGCGACCGCGTCGTCCGTGAACGCTCGTTCCGCCGCTTGCCAGCTCATACACGCTCAGTCCCGCCCTACCTTCATAAACAATCCGGTAGTTTTGAGTTTCTCTCCGCTCGGAGCGGCCGTTGGGCAGTCAGTAGGCGCTCAGCGGACGAACCGCGACTACCAGGCGGTCAGCGACCGCCGGCGATCCGCGTACTGACACGGTCTCTGTCCGCGCGGATCCCGTCGGCGACCTCCGCGATCTGCGCGAGGACCGGGTAGCGCGGCCCGTCGGTGGAGCCGTAGAGGTAGTCGTAGAACGGGCGCTCGTGGTCGCCGTCGAGCGCCGTTTCGGGGGTCAGCGGCGGGTCGTCGAGCGAGCGCTGCCGATCGGCGGCGAGGTCGTCGCACTCCCCTTCGAGTTCCGCTAACCGGTTCCAGACGTCGATCGCCGCGTCGGTCTCCCGGCCGGAACGGATCCCTTCCAAGTGACCGATCAGCCGGCGGCGGCGGCGGTCGATCGACGACAGCGTCGCCTCTCGGTCGCCCAGCTCGCCGATCTCTTCGTCTATCGCGTCGGCGAGTCGCTCGCGCGCCTCGGCTGCGCGGCGACTCCGGTCGACGAGCGCCGACCGCGCGCCGCTCGACAGCCCGCCGTCGGACGCCAGCGCGGTCGCGGTGTCCGGGCCGAGCTCCGCGGCCAGGCTCTCCGCGGCCGACTCGTCGTACTCGGCCCGGTAGTGGGGCAGCGACAACACCGTGTCGTGGTACGCGGCCATCACCCGCCTCAGCGTCGCGTTGTCGGCGGCCGGCCCGCCCCCGGGGCGTCGTCCGCCGGCGGGACCGTCGAGTCCGCGGAGCGCGCCGGCGGGCACGCCCGAGGGCGTCGCGTCCGTCGCGACGGAGACCGTGTCGATCCCCGCGACCCGATCGGCGAACGACTCGAACGCGTCCCGCTCGTCGAGGACGCGCCGTCGCTCGCGGCGGCAGGCCGACTCGGCGTCGCGGACGTACGCGAACGCGACCAGCGCGAGCACGCCGGCGAGCGCGACCGCCGTGATCGCTCCCGGTTCGGTCGCGACCGCCCACAGCTCGCACCAGCCGCTCGCGCAGTTCGCGCCCGTCACCCCCTGATCTGGAATCTGAAAGACCGCCGCCGAACCCGGATGCACGCTCATTGTACCCGTTAACACGGTACACGCACAAAGCGTTTTGGGCTACACGGAGTCGTTCGGCCGGCTACGCGGCGTTCGAGCGGGTACGACGGCGCTCGAGGAGTACGACGATAATCGGTGCGGCACGCGACTTGCCCGTGCCCCGCTCAGTTCCAGACGCCGTCGTCGGTGATCACGATGTCGATCATCCCGATCGGCGTGGCGTCGTAGCTGGGGTTCTCGATCTCCACGTCCTCGACCGGCTCGCGCATCACCTCGACGGCGTCGCGGAACTCGTTCTCGAAGCGGAACTCCTCGATTGTCTTCGCGCCCGAGCCGACTGCCGTGACGGGGACGCCGAGCTCGCGGGCGGTGACCACCAGCGGGAAGGTGCCGATCCGGTTGTAGTAGGTCCCGCCGGTGATACAGGTGATCCCGAGCAGCACGCGGTCGCAGTCGCGGAGGGCATACCCCATCGCGCTGTCGACGACCATCCGCGTCTCGACGCGGGATATCCCGGCGAGGACGCGCGCGGTCTTCCGGCCCAGCGTCCGCGGGCGCGCCTCGGTGACGTAGACGGTGAGGTGCGCGCCGTCGCGCGCGGCGTTCTCGATCGCCTCTAAGACCGTCGTCGAGTAGTCGTGGACGAGCAGCGTGTCGCCGTCCTCGATGCGCTCGGCGGCGTTGGCGGCCGCCTCGCCCTTCGCCGTCTCGATGTCGTCGACGACGCGGGCGATCACGTCCTCCAAGAGCTGCTTCGCGCCCTCGACGCTCGTCGCCTCGCCGACGATGGAGCGTTCCACGTCGCGCATCGCGTTGTGGAGCGCGGCGTGGGAGGGGTTCGACCGGCGCAACACGCCCGCGTTGTGTTCGAGGTCGCGCTCGAACTCGTCGACGGTCACGTACTCGCGGTCGAGGAGGTCCGCGAGCGACCGCGTCGCCTTCACGGCCACCGCCGACGTGCTGTGGGTCCGCATCGCCCGGATCTCGGCGACGGTCTCGTCGATCATGCCCGAACGGTCGACCGCGCCGGTAAAAGGGGTTCCGGGGGCGAGCCGGCGGTGGGGCGCTCCGAGGCGCCAGGGTGCGGTCGCCGCGCCGGCGAACTACTCGAACCCGAGTCGGTCGACCGCGCGGGGTAGGCATCCCTCTTCGGGCTCGACGTACGAGTAGTGGTCCGCGACGAGGTCGGTGACGTCGACGTCCGCGTAGTTCTCGGGGGCGGTCGCGGAGTCCGGGAGCCCGCCGTGCCCGACCGCGCGCGTTCGGTCCGACGCGCGGTACACCCAGCCGAGGACGCGGTCGTTCCGGCTGTGGAAGTTGTAGACCGGCGCGTCGAGCGCCGCGATCGCGGGGCCGTATCGGCCGTCGACGGCGGCGCTGTCGTGCGGGACCGCCCCGCCGAACAGCGAGACCGAGGCGAGGGCGTCCGTTCGCTCCCGGGCCGCGAGTTCGCGGAGCGTCTCCCCCGTCACGCGGGCGCCGAGCGAGTGGGCGAACAGGTGGACCGGCCGGCCGTCGCCGTCCGCCCAGGCGGTCAGCCAGTCGGCGAGCGGGACGGCGTTGGCGTCGGCGGTCTCCTTCGCCGGTCCCCAGTCGACGTTCGACGCCCACGAGTAGCCGATCACGGGGCGGTCGCTGGCCTCTCCGCCGGTTTCCATCGCCGCCGCCAGCCCAAGCCGAGCGGTGTACGCGAGGTCGCGGGCCGACTCGGCGTCCGCGCCGAGACCGTGAACGAACAGGATCACGGAGTCGGCCCCGTCGAACGCCCACGACCCCGACCGCTCCGCCGGTTCGTCGGCGTCGAGGCGGCCGCGCGTCGACACCATCGGCTGCGTCTCGGGCGCCTCGTACCCGCCGGCGTCGCCGTCGAGCGCGTTCGCGACGTAGAGGCCGCCGCCTCCGAGGAGACCGATTCCGCCCGCGACGCCGTACAGGAGTCGCCGTCGCGTGACGAGTCCGGAGGGATCGTCCGATGCGTCGGAATCGTCGGCAGTGGAGGTGTCCGGTGAGATGTCGAACCGTGGTCCCGAGCGATCAAATAGCTGACGCGTCGGCGACGGCTGTTTATAAACGGATCCCCTACGAGCGGTATGAGCTACCCGGTCACGTACTATTGTCCGCACTGCGGGACGCTCGTCGCGCTCGAACGTGAGGGATACCTCGCGGACAAGTCGGTGACGCCGTACCCGCTGGAGGGGTGGACCTACGTCGCGCCGACCGAGCCGTTCGACGCGGAGGGGGGAGGTGGGGGTGCGGACAGCGGCGAGGACGGCGACGCGGTCGACGCGGACGGCGTCCGGTTCGTCTGCGGCGAGAGCGACGGCGTCGACTGGGACCCCCACGACGGGGTTCGGGGGTCCGACGTCGGCGGCGACGAACCGTATCGGGAACCCGACGCCGGCGGCGTCGGCTGCGGCGAGCCCTTCTACCTCTCGTTCGTCCGCTACGAGGAGGGCCGCGAGGTCGACCCGCGAGCGGAGTCGGAGCCCGTCGAGATCAATCCCGACCCGCGACCGAGCGGTCCCCGTGGTCCGAGCGGACCGGGTGGTGGCGGCTCGGGCCGGAGCGGCGGGCCGGACGACTCCGACGGCGGCTTCTGGTGAGCGGTCGGAGCGACCCTCGTTCGGACGGCAGCATCCGGCACGCCGGAAGATATTTCAGTCGAACGTCGGGATCGCCGCGTATGCCCGGCAGCCGATCGAACTCCCCGCTCGGGAGGGCCGTCGGCGCGGCCGTCGCCCTCCTCGCGGTCGCCCTCCTCGCGTTGAACCGCTGGACCGATCTCCCCGTTCCGTACGGCTACGGCTCCGGCAGCACCGCGCTGTTCCTCGTCGGCGCGGCCGCCGCCCTGCTCGCGGTCGGCGCCGTCGGGTACCGGTACGCCACCCGGGAGTAGCCGGGCGTCGGCGCGGCGACCGCCGGTCCCGGCCTCGCCGACGTCCGCGGCGAACGCGGCGTGCGGCGTCAGTCGCGAGTCGGGTCCGACCCCCGCTCGTCGTAGCGGATCGGGAGCGATTCGACGCCGTAGATGAACGAGCTCCGGGTCGGCTGGAGGCGGTCCTCGGCGAGCTCCACGCGCTCCACGCGGTCGAGCAGCTCGGAGAGGCCGACCTCGGCTTCGAGCCGTGCCAGCGGCGCGCCCAGACAGTAGTGGGTGCCGTACCCGAACCCGAGGTGCTGGTTCGGCGAGCGGTCGGGCCGGAACTCCCCCGCCGACTCGAACTGCCGCTCGTCTCGGTTCGCGGAGCCCAGCCACGCGATCACGCGGTCGCCCGCCTCGACGGTCTCCCCGCCCAGCGTCACGTCCTCGGTGGCGACCCGCCCCATCGCCTGTACCGGCGAGCGGTACCGCAGCACCTCCTCGACCGCGCTCGCGAGCGCGCGCTCGTCTCCCCGGAGCTCGTCGAACAGGTCGGCGTCCGCCTCGACGAAACACCGGACCGCGTTCGCGATGAGGTTCGTCGTCGTGATGTTCCCCGCGACGAGCAGCAGCATACACGTCCCGAGCGCCTCCTCGCGGGAGAGGCGCCCGCCCGCCTCGGACTCGGCGGTGACAATGACCGAGAGCAGGTCGTCGCGGGGCTCCTCCCGGCGGGCCTCGATCATCTCCAGGAAGTACTGCGCCATCTCGACCTGCGTCTCCCGCTGGCGGTCCGCGTACGCGTCCGCGCTCTCCTCGGCGCCCGCGGCCTCGACGAGCGCGTCCGACCACGTCTTGAACCGGTCCCGGTCCGTCGGCGGGACGCCGAGCAGCTCGGCGATGACCGTCACCGGGAACGGCGACGCCAGGTCCGCGACGACGTCCATGCGCCCGTCCGCGCCGACGGCGTCCTCGAGGAGTCCGCCCGCTATCTCCCGGAAACGGGGCTCGCGGTCGGCGAGCCGCCGGGGCCGGAACCAGTCGTCCACGACGCCGCGGAGTTCGCCGTGTCGGGGCGGGTCCTCGAACAGCATCGTGTCGAGCATCAGCCCCTCGCCCGGCTCCTCGGGCTCGACGAAGTCGTTCGCCTCTCGGGGGTCGACCGAGAACGTCTCGTCGTCGTCCAACACGCGCTTCACGTCGGCGTACCGGAAGACGTCCCACGAGTGCCGCTCCTCGTCGTACCGGACCGGCGCGCTCTCGCGCATCCGGCGGTACCAGTCGAACGGGTCGAGCCACGACTCGCGGTCACGGAGCTCTTGGGGTACCGCCTGAATCCCCCGAGGACCTGCCGAACTCATATTAGTTGTGTTAGCCCCCAATACGGTAAAATTCACGGGATGGGCGACCTTCGATGACGCTGGCCTTTTTCCGAGACCGAGCGCGAGCCCGGGCGCGTCGAACAGCCAAACCCCTTAAACGGGGAGCGAGTACCCTGGCCCATGGAAAGCATCAACCGGACCGCGATCGAGCTGGTCGACGAGGCGCTCGACTTCGCCGGCGAGCTGGACGTCGTCGGCTACGAGCTGGACAACGGCGCCACCGTCGTCGACTTCGGAATCGACGCGGCCGGCGGCGTCGAGGCGGGACTGCTGCTTGCGGAGATCCAGACCGCCGGGCTGGCGAACCTCCAGACCCGGATGGGCGAGCTCGCGGGCGCGCCGCGCCAGTACGTCGAGCTGTCGACCGACCACCCCGCCGTGGCGCTGCTCTGCTCGCAGAAGGCCGGCTGGGAAGTGACGACCGAGGGCGGCTTCGAGGGGCTCGGCTCCGGCCCGGCCCGCGCGCTGGTCGGCCGCGAGACGGAGTTCGAGCGCGTCGGCTACTACGACTCCTCCGAGTTCGCCACGCTGGCGATCGAGTCGACGACGCTCCCCGACGAGGAGGTGGCCGAGCAGGTCGCCGACATGGCCGAGGTCGACACCGACGGCGTGTTCCTCCCGACGTTCGCCACCGGCTCGACCGCCGGCTCCGTCACCACCGCGGCCCGCGCCGCCGAGCTCGCCGTCTTCCGCCTGCTGGAGGTCGGCTACGAGCCCACCGACGTGCTCCACGCCTCCGGCTCGGCGCCGCTCGCGCCCGCGACCCGCGACGAGACCGAGGCGATGGGCCGGACGAACGACGCCCTCGCGTACGGCGGCGAGGTCCACCTCCAGGTCGCCCGGGACGACGACCGCTTCGACGAGATCGTCTCGACCGCCAGCGAGGAGTACGGCAGGCCCTTCGTCGAGGTGTTCGAGGACGCCGACTGGGACTTCTACGACGTGCCGGAGAGCGTGTTCGCCCCGGCTCAGGTCACCGTCGACGTCGTCGACGGCCCCGTCTACACCGTCGGCGAGACCGACGAGGAGCTGCTCGCGGAGTCGTTCGGCTACCGCTGAGCGCCGCGTAACCCCTCTCACGCTCCCGTGCGACTCAAACCCGTCCCCGAACCCCCGGCCGACCTCGACGCGCTTCGCGAGTACCAGCGCGCGGTGCCGCTCGTCCCCGGCGACACCGACGACTGCTGCGCCCGGCTCGTGCGTCGGTGCGACCTCCCCGACCGCCAGACCGCGAACGACTGGCTCGCGTTCCTCCGCGCGCTCGGCCTCGCCGAGGAGACCTCACGGGGGTTCGTGCGCGCGGACGCCGAACCGACCCCCGAGCGCGTCCGCGAGGGGCTTCGCGAGGGGGTCCTCCTCGTCCCGGAGGCGCTCGCGGCGCTCCGGGAGGCCTCGCCCGACGACCCCCTGACCGCCGCCGACCTCTTCGCGGCCACCCGCGACCGGGTCCCGCGCCACGACCGCGCTCGCGACCCCGACTGGGAGGCGACGTGGCGCGACCGCGCGGCCCGGCTGCTGGGGTGGCTCGCGCTCGTCGACCTCGCGGCGCCGGTCGCCGGTGAACCGAAATCCCCCGAGGAAGGACCGGGATACGCCGCCGGCGACGCGCTCTGAACCGGCCGTCGGGTCCGGACCCACCCGCTCACCGCTCCCGCAACAAGCCTTTTACTCGGTGCCGGAGAGGGAGTCGCATGGGACGCTTCGACGGGCGCACGGTCCGCTACGAGCCGACGAGCGTCAAGGACCTGCTCGTCGAGATGAAAGACACCGCGGAGCTGCTTATCGACCTGTCGTACTCCGCGGTCCTCCACGGGAGTCCGACGGTCGCCCACGAGGTCGTCGAGCTGGAACACCGGATGGACGTGCTCCAGCTTCGCGCCCGGATGAGCCTGATGCTCGCGGCGCGGAACCCGAACGAGGCGGAGACGCTCGCCCCCGTTCTCGGCGTCGTCGGCGCCGCGGAGAAGATCGCGGACGCGGCCGGCGACATCGCCCAGATCGTCACCGAGGAGATCGGGCTCCCCGACGCGATGCGCGGCGCGCTGTCGGCGGGCGTCGAGACGCTCGTTCGCGGGACCGTGGCCGCCGACTCCGCGTACGCCGGGCGGACGCTGAAGGCGATCGACCTCGAATCGGAGACGGGCGTCCGCGTCATCGCCGTCCGGCGCGACGAGGACTGGATCCTCAACCCCGGGCGCGACACCCGGCTGGAGGCGGGCGACGTGACGCTGTTGCGCGGCCCCGAGGCGGGCGTCGCCGACGTCTATCCCGAGCTGAGCGGCGAGGCGTTCGAGCCCGACCCGCCCGCGGAACCCGCGATCGACGACCTCGAACGCGCGGTCGACTCGATCGTGTTGATGAAGAACCTCTCGGAGCTCGCCGTCGACCTCGCCTACGGCTCGGTCCTCTTCGACAACGAGGAGCTGGCCGAGGAGGTGAGCAACCTCGAGATCGAGGTCGACGCGCTCCAGTCGCGCTTCGAGGCGTGGACGCTCCGGGCCGCGGCCGAGGCCGACGACCCCGTGTCGCTGCGCGGGCTCATCCACCTCGGCGTCGCGACCGAGGAGATATCCGACGCCGCGCTGGCGATCACCGAGGGGGTCCGCCGCGACCTCGACGTCCATCCCGTCGTGGAGATGGCGGTCCAGGAGTCCGACGAGATCATCACCCGGACCGAGGTCGCCGCCGGCAGCGACCTCGACGGGACCGCGGTCGTCGACGGCGTGCCCGCGACCGACATCTCGACGAGCGTCCTCGCGATCCGGCGCACGGGCGACGAGTGGCTGGTCGGCCCCGACATCGACACCACGCTCCGGGGCGGCGACGTGATCATCTCGAAGGGAACCCGCACCTCGGCCGAGGAGTTCGATGCCCTCGCGGCGTGAGGGAGGGGAGGGCGAGGCGGTGGCGCCAGCGGACGCGGACCCCGCCGCGCTCGCTCGGGCCTACTACGACGCGCTCGACGCCGGCGAGTACGACCGGCTGGCGTCGCTGCTCGCCCCCGACTTCGTCCAGCGGCGCCCCGACCGCACGTTCGAGGGCCGCGACCGCTTCGTCGCGTTCATGCGCGACGAGCGGCCGAACACCGACACGACGCACGTCGTCGAGAGGGTCTACCCGGCTGGACCCGGCGTGGCCGTCCGCGGCCGGCTGCTCGACGCGGACGGCGACGAGCTGTTCGCGTTCGTCGACGTGTTCTCGGTCGACCCGGAGGGCGGAAAGCTGACCGCGCTGGAGACGTACGCGGCGGAGTCGTCGACCGACTGACCCGCCGCCGCGCCTACCAGGCAGCCCGCAACACGCCGAGAATCCCCTCCGGAGTCGCGTCGAGGTCGGCCGGCGCGCGCTCCATCGGCGGGTCCTCGGCGACGAACTCGGCGATCGCCGGTAGGTCGTCCGCATCGGTCTCGGGGAGGTTCCGGAGCCGGCTCGGGGCGTCGAGCGCGTCGCGGACCTCGGCGATCGCCTCGACGACGTCTTCCGCGATCGCGTCGTCGTCGCGGCCGTCGGTCGGGACGCCCAGCCCGGCCGCCAGCGCCCGGCGGCTCGCGTCGACCTCGTCGAAGAGGTACGCCAGCGCGTGCGGCGCGACGACGGCGTGGATCGCGCCCTGCTGGACGTCGTAGCGCCGCGCGAACCCGTGACCGAACGCGTGGATCACGCTGATCTTGCGATCGAGCTGGACGAGGAGCGATCCCACCACCGCGCGGTCCGTCGCCTCCTCGCCGCCCGGTCGGTCGCCGGCCACGCGCGGGAGGGCGTCAGAGAGGAGGCGGAGCCCGTGGACCGCGGCCGCGTCGCTCACCGGGTCGGCGTCGCGGGCGTACGGCGTCTCGATCCCCTTGTCGAAGCCGTTCATCGCGGAGCCGGCCAGCACCGACTGCGGGGTCGTCTCGAACAGCGCCGGGTCGGCGACGTCCGCGATCGGCCACGCACCGCTCCCGCTGACGTTCACCGGTTGGCCGGTCGGCGACTCGTCGGCCGAGAATATCTCCAGCGAGCCGCCGGTCGAGACGTCCGCGCCGGCGAACGTCGTCGGCACGACGACGGACGGGAAGGCGGGGTCGCTCTCGGGCGCGAGGTCGCCAAGAGCGCCGGGCCCCGCCTCCGCGTCGGCACGGATCTCGCCGAGGTCGCGGCCGTCGGCCGCGAGCAGCGTCGCCTGCCTCGCGACGTCGAGGCTCGCGCCGCCGCCGACCGCGACGAGGGCGTCCGCGCCGACCTCGGCCCGCGCGTCGAGCAGGTCGAAGGCGGTCTCGACCCGCTTGTCGGGGGTGGTCCCGTCGAAGACGCCGGCGAGCCGGTTGCCGAGCCCCTCCCGGACCGGGCCCATCAGCGCGTCGTTCGCGCCCGTGTTCGAGCCGCAGACGACGAGCGCGTCGTCGAGGCCGCGCTCGCCGAGCCAGCCGCCGAGGTCGGCGATCCGCCCTCGTCCGTATCGGATCTCGCAGCCGCGGTGGACGTGTTCGAAGGAGTCCGCGATCGGTAGCATCGGGGAGGGGTACGCGGGGTCGCGGCTTGTAGCTGTGGGAGCTGTAGGCACGCGACTGACGGCGTCTCGTCTCTCACGCCCGCGCGCGTGCGCCGGCTTTATAACCCGACGGCGATTAGCGACGGTAAGTTCCTATGTCAGAGCAGAGCGAATACGGAGCCGGCCAGATTCAGGTCCTCGAGGGCCTGCAGGCCGTCCGTAAGCGACCGGCGATGTACATCGGGTCCACGGACGGTCGAGGGCTCCACCATCTCGTCTACGAGGTCGTCGACAACTCCATCGACGAGGCGCTCGCGGGATACTGCGAGGAGATCGAGGTGCGGATCCACGACGACGGCTCCGTCTCCGTCAGCGACGACGGGCGGGGAATTCCGGTCGACACGCACGAGGAGTACGACCGACCCGCGCTGGAGGTCATCCTGACCGTCCTCCACGCCGGCGGGAAGTTCGACTCCAAGTCGTACCAGGTCTCCGGCGGGCTCCACGGCGTCGGCGTCAGCGTCGTGAACGCCCTCTCCGAGCGTTTGGAGGTCGAGGTGAAGCGCGACGGCGGCGTCTTCCGCCACCGGTTCGCCGGGGGCGAGCCCGCGGAAGACGGCTTCGAGCGCGTCCGCGACATGGAATCGGGCGAGTCGACGGGCACTGAGATCCGCTTCTGGCCCGACGAGGAGATCTTCGAGACGACGGAGTTCAAGACGTCGACGCTCGCGAACCGGCTGCGCGAGCTCGCGTTCCTCAACTCCGGCGTCGAGATCCGGCTCGTCGACGACCGCGACGACACCGAGGAGACGTTCAAGTACGACGGCGGCATCCGCGAGTTCGTCGCGTACCTCAACGAGACGCGCTCGCCGATCCACGAGGAGGTCATCTACTTCGAGGACGAGACCGACGGCGTCCACGTCGAGGTCGCGATGCAGGCGACCGAGGAGCTTCAGGGCTCCGTCCACGCGTTCGCGAACAACATCAACACCCGCGAGGGCGGCACCCACCTCACCGGCTTCAAGACCGCGCTCACGCGCACCGTCAACGACTACGCCAACGAGCACGGGCTCGTCGACGACCTCGACGCGAACCTCAAGGGCGAGGACGTGCGCGAGGGGCTCACGGCGGTCGTCTCGGTGAAACACCCCGACCCGCAGTTCGAGGGGCAGACGAAGACGAAGCTCGGCAACAGCGAGGTCCGCGGCGTCGTCGAGTCCGCGACCCACCAGAAGCTCGGCACCTTCTTCGAGGAGAATCCGGACACCGCGGAGAAGGTCGTCCACAAGGCCGCGGAGGCCGCGCGCGCCCGGAAGGCCGCGAAGAAGGCCGAGGAGCTCACCCGCCGGAAGTCGGCGCTCGAATCCACCGCGCTCCCCGGTAAGCTGGCGGACTGCCAGACCCGGGACCCGACCGAGGCGGAGCTGTTCGTCGTCGAGGGCGACTCCGCGGGCGGCTCCGCGAAGCAGGGCCGGAACCGCGAGAACCAGGCGATCCTCCCGCTGAAGGGGAAGATCCTCAACGTCGAGAAGCACCGCCTCGACCGCATCCTCGAGAACGACGAGATCCGCGCGCTGATCACCGCCATCGGCGCCGGCATCGGCGAGGAGTTCGACATCGACGACGTCCGGTACAACAAGATCATCCTCATGACGGACGCCGACGTCGACGGCGCCCACATCCGGACGCTGCTCCTGACGCTCCTCTACCGCCACATGAAGCCCCTCTTGGAGGCGGGCTACGTGTACGCGGCCCAGCCGCCGCTGTACCGGGTCCGCTACCGCGGGAACACGTACGACGCGATGACCGAAGAAGAACGCGACCGGATCGTCGAGGAGGAGTGCGACGGCAACCCCACGCAGGTCCAGCGGTTCAAGGGGCTCGGCGAGATGAACCCGGACCAGCTGTGGGACACCACGATGGACCCGGAGAACCGCCGGCTCAAGCGGATCACCATCGACGACGCGGCCGCCGCGGACCGCATGTTCAACGTGCTGATGGGTGACGCGGTCGAGCCGCGCAAGCAGTTCATCAAGGAGCACGCGACCGAGGCGGAGTGGGTGGACATATGAGCTCGGAGAGTCCCGACCCGGACCCCGCGGACGTCCGCGCCGCGCAGGTGACGAACGCGCGCATCGAAGACGAGATGGAGCAGTCGTACATCGACTACGCGATGTCGGTCATCGCGGGGCGGGCGCTCCCCGACGTGCGCGACGGGCTCAAGCCCGTCCACCGGCGCATCCTCTTCGCGATGAACGAGGCGGGCGTGACGAGCAACTCCGCGCACCGCAAGTCCTCCTCCGTCGTCGGCGAGACGATGGGGGACTACCACCCGCACGGCGACAGCGCCATCTACGACACGCTCGCGCGGATGGCCCAGGACTTCTCGATGCGCTACCCGCTCGTCGACGGCCAGGGGAACTTCGGCTCCGTCGACGGCGACCCGCCGGCCGCGATGCGGTACACGGAGGCCCGGATGTCCCCCATCGCCGAGGAGCTCATGGCGGACATCGAGCGCGACACCGTCGACTTCCAAGCGAACTACGACGACCGCCTGGAGGAGCCGGAGGTGTTGCCCGCGGCGTTCCCGAACCTGCTCGTCAACGGCTCCTCGGGCATCGCCGTCGGGATGTCGACGAACATCCCGCCGCACAACCTCGGCGAGGTGATCGACGCCACCGTCGAGCTGATCGAGACCCCCGACGCGAGCGTCGAGGACCTGATGGAACACGTCAAGGGGCCGGACTTCCCGACCGGCGCGAACATCGTCGGACGGAACGCGGTCCACAAGGCGTACAAGACGGGGCGCGGGCGGATCCGGGTCCGCGCGGAGTTCGAGGTCGACGAAGAGGAGGGCCGGATCGTCATCAGCGAGCTCCCCTTCCAGCAGAACAAGTCGCGGCTCGTCGAGCGGATCGCCGAGGACGTCAACGAGGGCGCGATCGAGGGGATCCGCGACCTCCGCGACGAGTCCGACCGGGACGGGATCCGGATCGTCGTCGAGCTCAAGCGCGACGCGATGGCCGAGGTCGTCAAGAACCAGCTGTTGGAGAGCCACCTCGAGCGCACGTTCGGCGTCATCAACCTCGCCTTGGTCGACGGCTCGCCGCAGGTCCTCGACCTCAAGCAGACGCTCGAACACTACGTCGACCACCGCCGCGAGGTCGTGCGCCGCCGCTCCGAGCACGAGCTCGCGGAGCGCGAGGACCGCGCGCACATCCTCGAAGGGCGGCTGAAGGCGCTCGACAACGTGGACGACGTCGTCGAGACGATCCAGGACTCCGACGACCGCGACGCCGCGAAGGCCGCGCTGGAGTCGACGTTCGACTTCACCGAGGCGCAGGCGGCCCACATCGTCCGGATGCAGCTCGGCTCGCTCACCTCGATGGAGACGGCGGAAATCGAAGACGAGTACGAGGAAGTGAAAGCGCGGATCGAGCGGCTGGAGACGATCCTCTCGGACCCCGACGAGCTCGACCAGGTGATCGTCGACGAGCTCCGGGAGATCAAAGCCGAGTACGACGACGAGCGCCGCACGAGCTTCATCGAGGACGCGGGCGACGTGACCCACGAGGACCTCATCCCCGAAGAGGAGTGCGTCGTCGTGATGAGCGAGGACGACTACATCAAGCGGATGCCGCTCGACGAGTTCCGCGCGCAGAACCGCGGCGGCAAGGGGATCATCGGCACCGGACTCAAGGAGGGGGACCGCGTCTCCTCCGTGTTCGCGGCCAACTCCCACGACTACCTCCTCGCGTTCACGAACCGCGGGCAGATCTACGAGCTGAAGACCTACGAGATCCCGGAGATGTCCCGCACGGCCCGCGGGAAGTCCGCGGTCAACCTCCTCGACCTCGACGACGGCGAGGAGATCGAGTCGGTCGTCAACACCGAGGACTTGGACGACGACGAGTTCCTCACGATGGTCACCCGCGACGGGTACATCAAGCGGACCGCCGTCGGCGAGTTCAACAACATCCGGTCGACGGGGATCCGCGCGATCCGGCTGGAGGACGGCGACGAGCTCGTCGACGTCGAGGTGACCGACGGCGAGCGCGACATCGTCATCGGCAGCCGGAACGGGATGGCGATCCGCTTCGACGAGTCGGACGCCCGCGCGATGGGGCGCACGGCCCGCGGCGTGATCGGCATCGACCTCCGCGAGGGCGACGCCGTCGCCGGCGTCGCGGCCATCGACGAGGAGTACCACAACTGGGTGCTCACCGTCACCGAGAACGGGTACGGGAAGCGCTCCGACCTCGACGAGTACCGCCCGCAGTCGCGCAACGGGAAGGGGCTCGTCGATATCAAGACCGGCGACCGCAACGGCGAGGTCGTCGCCATCGAGGCGGTCACCCACGGCGACCACCTGATCGCCATGAGCGCGGCCGGCCAGATCATGCGGACCCGCGTCGAGGAGATCTCGACGGTGAGCCGCAACACGAAGGGGGTCATCGTGATGAACCTCGACCCCGACGACGAGGTCGCCTCCGTCGACATCGTCCCCGAGTCGGTTCACGCGGCCGCGGACGAGGACGAGTCGGCCGACGACGAGTAGCCGCCTCCCGCGCAGCCGACCCGTTTTCGCGTTCCCCGACGACCGCGAGCCGCGTGTTCGGGCTTGAAGTCCCGTCGCGACGAGCGACTGCCATGGACCGACGCAGACTCCTCGTCGCGGGGGCGACCGGTCGGCACGAGGCCGCGGTGACGGGCGCCGACTGGGAGGGACGACTCGCGTGGGACGCCGGGACCTGCGCGCTGTACGACGGGACTGTCGCGGTCGACGGCGAGACCGTCGCGGTCGCCGGCGAGTGCGTCGATCCGCGGTAGGTCGCGGAAACATTCAGGAAAATTACTTACGGTCACCGCGAAAACCTCCGGACGAGATGGACGAGTACGAGGGGATAGACGAGGTCGTACACGAGCCGAGCGAGGCGTTCGCCGAGTCGACGAACGTCGCCGCGTTCATGCGCGAGTACGGGATCGACGACTACGAGGCGCTCATCGAGCGGACCACCTCCGAGGTCGAGGGCGAGCCCGCGTCCGGCGTCGACTGGTTCTGGGACGAGATCGTCGACTACCTCGACATCGACTTTTATACGGAGTACGACGCCGTTCGCGACGACTCGAACGGTCCACAGTTCTCCGACTGGTACCCCGGGGGCGAGGTCAACGTCGCGCACAACGTCGTCGACCGCCACGCCGCGGTCGACTCGGCGAACCGAAACCGCGTCGCGCTGCTCTGGGAGGGAGAGCCGGGCGACATCCGGGAGATAACCTTCCACGAGCTCCGCCGGCAGAGCGACAGGGTCGCGAACTACCTGACGGAGGCCGGGATCGAGACCGGCGACACCGTCGGGCTCTACATGCCGATGGTGCCCGAGGTCGTCTCCATCCTCTACGGCTGCCTGAAGGTCGGCGCGATCGCCGTGCCGATCTTCTCCGGCTTCGGCCGCGAGGCGACCGCGACGCGGATCGACGACGCGGAGCCCGAGGTGCTTTTCACCGGCGACGGGTTCTACCGCCGGGGCGACGAGGTACGGCTGAAGGCGACCGCGGACGAGGCGGTCGCCGACGCCGGCCACGTCGAAGAGGTCGTCGTGTACGACCGGCTGGGGGCGACGCCCGCCGGCGACGAGGCAGGAACCGACACCGACGCCGACCCCGTCCCGTGGAACGACGACCGCGACAAGACGTGGGACGAGGCGGTCGGCTCGCAGCCGTCCGCGTACGAGACGAAGCGCCTCCCGAGCGACCAGGAGTCCATGCTGCTGTACTCCTCAGGAACCACCGGCGAGCCCAAGGGGATCGTCCACACCCACGCCGGCGTCCTCACGCAGTGCGCGAAGGAGATCCACTTCGGCTTCGACCGGAAGCCCGCGGACCGGTTCTTCTGGGTCTCCGACATCGGCTGGATGATGGGCCCGTGGACGCTGATCGGCAACCACGCGTTCGGCGGCACGGTGGTGATGTACGAGGGCGCCCCCGATCACCCCGAGCCGGACCGCTTCTGGGAGATGATCGACCGCCACGGGATCACGCAGTTCGGCATCTCCCCCACGGCGATCCGGGCGCTCCGCAAGCACGGCGACGAGTGGGTGGAGGGGCACGACCTCTCTTCGCTCCGAATCCTCGGATCGACCGGCGAGCCGTGGGACCCCGAGTCGTGGCGCTGGTTCTACGACGCGGTCGGCGGCGGGGAGTGCCCGATCGTCAACATCTCCGGGGGCACGGAGATCTGCGGCTGCTTCCTGATGCCGATGCCGAACCAGCCGCTGAAGCCCTGTACGCTCGGCGGGCCGGGCCTCGGGATGGACATCGACATCGTCGACGAGACCGGCGAGTCGGTGAAGGAGTCCGCCGAACGCGGCTACCTCGTCGCGCGCGACTCCTGTCCGTCGATGACGAAGTCGCTGTGGTCGGGCGACGAGCGCTACCTCGAGGAGTACTGGTCGACGTGGCCCGACCTGTGGGACCACGGCGACTTCGCGCAGAAGGACGAGGACGGCTTCTGGTTCCTCCACGGCCGCGCCGACGACGCCCTGAACGTCGCGGGGCGGAAGGTCGGCCCGGCCGAGATCGAGGGCGTGCTCATCGACCACGACGCCGTCAACCAGGCGGCGGCGGTGGGCGTCCCGGACGACACCACGGGCACCGCCGTCGTCGCGTACGTCGTCCTCGAACCCGACGCCGACCCGAGCGACGACCTCCGCGAGGAGCTGCGGGCGCTGGTCGGCGACGAACACGGCAAGCCGTTCCGGCCGCGAGAGCTGCTGTTCGTCGACGCGTTCCCCAAGACGCAGTCGGGGAAGATCATCCGGCGCGCGATCGAGTCGGTGTACGTCGGCGAGGACCCCGGCGACCTCTCCTCGATGGAGAACCCCGAGGCGCTCGACTCGCTCCGCGATCCGGCCTGAGCGGTGCGGCCCCGGGCGGTCGGTCGCGCCCGTCAGGCGGTCGCGTCCGCCACCGCCTCGTCGAGCGCTTCGTAGTCCGGCTCCTGTCCGGCGTTGTCCGCGAGCCAGCGGTACGTCACGGTCCCGTCCGCGTCGATCACGAAGACGGCGCGCTGCGCGACCGTCTCGACGCCGTAGCCCTCGAACGCCTCGATCACGTCGTACGCCTCGATCGCGCGGTGGTCCGGATCAGCGACCAAGGCGAACGGGAGGTCGTACTGGACGCGGTACGCGCCGAGCGCGTGCGGGAGGTCGGTGCTCACGCCGAACAGGGTGCAGTCGTCGCGGTCGAACCCGTCGCGGAGCGCCTCCATCTCGTCGGTACAGGTGTTCGAGAAGGCGGCGGGGAAGAAGGCGAGCACGATCGGCTCCTCACCGATGTGGTCGGCGAGGTCGAAGGGCTCGATGTCGCCGTCTACGAGCGATCCGGTGAAGTCGGGGGCGTCGTCGCCGACGTCTGGCATATCAGACGTCTCGTCGGCCGCGGGTATCACGGTTTCGACGGCGGAACTCCGCCGGACGCTCACCCGTCGAACCGTATCGCGGGGCGACGGGAGCCGGCCCGGTCGGCGGTCCGGGGAGAGAACCAAGTGCCCCGAAGACGAAGGGCCGGTGATGTCCCGCCCTCCACGCCGCCTCTCTCGTCGACGAACGGTACTGCTCACGGCGACCGCGTCACTAACTGCGCTGTCGGGCTGTTTCACGAACGACCAAGCGGACGGCGCCCGCGCGGAGACGGTGCTCCGGCTCGACGAGGCCTCGCCGGTCGGCGTCTCCAACGAGTTCAGCACGCCGGTCGACGCCGTCGGCCACGCGGGACGGGCGGCCGTCCGGACCGCGATCGACGGCGGGGAAGGGACCGTCGACGGGTACTACGGCCCCGGCGTCTCGGCGCCGTACGTCGTCACCGACGGCGCCGAGTACTACCGCGTCGAGACCGAAAGGATCGATTCCGTCGCGGCACCGGGCTACGCGTACACGGTCGAGGTCGATTCCGTCGACTCGTTCCTCCTCGGTCCCCCGTCGAGCGTCCCGTTCGCCGACCTCCCGGAGCACGACCGGAACGCCGTTCGGGACGCCCTCGGCGACGCGTCGCTGATCCACGCGCCGCACTACCCGCCGTTCGGAGTCACGTTCGCGTACGCGTCCGCCGAGCGGCGGGAGCGCTCGCGATTCGTGCCGGAGAACGACGGCCAACGGATCGAGTGGGACGGCGAACTGTTCCGGTTCGCGTTCGAGGGGGAACGGTCGGTCGACGTCGAGACGGTCGCCGTCCGCGCCGACCGCGTCGCCTCGTCGCAGCGCGAGTTCCGTCGGGCCGTCGGCGAGGAGCGCGGCCGGTCGATCGACGATCCGAGCGCGGACCAGCGAGCGGTCCTCGACGAGGCCGTCGATTCGGAGTACGCCGAGTCCCCGCCACACTCGGAGGCGTTCACCACGGTCCTCGACGCGCTCTCGGCCGACGGGGAGGTCGTCCCGCTCGTCCGCTACGACGGCAGCTGGTACTTCACGCATTTTTCCCGGGCGGACTGACTCGGGCGGCCCGCGCGTCGAATCGGACGAGGCAAAAAGACTATAATCGACACAGGGCTACTGCGAGACAGAGATGGTAAGTGCGACACCACTAATCGGCGGCATTCCGGCGGGGCCGGAGCTCCTCATCATCCTGCTCGTGTTGGTCCTGCTGTTCGGGGCGAACAAGATCCCGAAGCTCGCTCGGTCGACCGGGCAGGCGATGGGAGAGTTCAAGAAGGGCCGCGAACAGGTCGAAGAGGAGCTGAAAGACATGCAAGACGGTGAGACGGCGGACTCGACGCTCGACGACGAGGACGACGACCTCGACGAGCTCGAGACCGAGACCGACAAGGAAACCAGCACGTAAGCCGGCCCCCTCCGCCGACCGATCCCCGTAGTTCCGTTTTCTCCATCCGTTCTGGGCGCGTGGCCTAGCGGACAGGGCGAGAGGTTCCTAACCTCTCGATCGCGGGTTCAAATCCCGCCGCGCCCGCTATCTGCGAGCGAAGCGAGCAGTAGCGGCGCAAGCGGGATTTGAAGCAGGGAACGGAGCGAGCGGTCGAGGTGCGAGCAGAGCGAGCACCTCGACGCGAGTGGAGTGACTGAGGTTCGAATCCCGTCGCGCCCGTTCCCTCACTGCGTTCGGTCACGGGCGCGACTGGCTCCACGCTCGCTCACTGCGTTCGCTCGCGTGGATCCCGTCGCGCCCTTTTATTATGTTTAACTGGCGTTCGGCGGAGCTGTTGAGGCTATTTAACTGGCGTTCGGCGGAGCTGTTGAGGCTATTTAACTGGCGTTCGGCGGAGCTGTTGAGGCTATTTAACTGGCGTTCGGCGGAGCTGTTGAGGCTATTTAACTGGCGTTCGGCGGAGTCGACCCTTCCGAGCGAGACTCAGTCAGTACCCTCCCCTAACCGCGGGAACGAGCGCGACGCGAGTGCGACCGACCCAACCGCGATGGCGAGCGTCGCGCCCGCAAGCAGCGGGCCCGGCTCGTACAACAGCGGCGGGTGATAGCCGAACCCGTAGTCGATGACGACGTTCGCGACGCCGAGCGCCAGCGCGGTCGCGAGCGCCCCTCGAGTCGTGCGTCCGAACGCCGGGAACAGCAGCGCGAGCCCGACGAACAGCAGGTGCGTGCCGATCACGCCCCAGTAGTAGATCCAGGCGTCGGGCGCGGCGACGTACTCGCCGAACGCGAGGTTGAGCGAGACCAGCGGCCAGACGCCGAACTGGACCAGCCAGACGAACGCGAGCGTGTGGAGGTACGCCAACGGCCGCGACGCGGGGGCGTCCGCGGTGACGTCGCCGCCGCGTCGCACGGTCGCGACGAGGGTCGCGAGGACTGCGCCGCCGAGCGCGACCGCGACCGCCGAGTCCGCGTACAGCGGCCAGAGCGCGACCGGCACCTCGCCCGCGGTCGGCGCGTAGTACCCGATCCCCACCGCGAGCATGAACGCGGTGAACGCGCAGACGACGGCGAGGCTCCGCGGCGTCCCGAGCAGCTCCTCGGCGATCGCCGCCCGGACCCGCCGCCTGACCGACGGCCGGCGGAGTCGCCGAAGCCGTCGGAGCCGCTCGGTGCGTGACACGGACGACGATCGGTGCGCGGGGACCTAAAATCCGCCCGTCCGCGACGATTATCAATCGCGGTGTTTTGCGAGACACCTTTTTCAACGGACCCGCCGTTCCCCCGACCATGGCCAACGAGGACGCCGAGCGGTCCGCCCCCCGATCCGACCCCGAGGGCGATCGATCGGCGTCCGACGCAGCGGTGTCCGACGCGGCGGAGTCCGAGGCGTACGCAGCGGACCCGGACGCAGAGGGAAACTCGGCCGGAACGGACGCGGACACGGCAGAGGCAGATGCGGTGGAGGAAGATACGGCAGACGCGGACGCAACCGAACCAGACACGGATACGACCGAACCGGAAGCGACTGACCCGGACGTGGCGGACGCGGAGTCGGGAGACCGAGAGGAGAAGGACGGTTCCGACACCGGTGCGTCCGTCCCCCGGGAGTCCGACGAGCGGGACGGAACGAGCGACGGCGCGCCGGTCGTCACCGACCGGTACACCTGGCGATCGCTGCTGGCGGAACGAGGACGCGAGGACGCCGCCGAGCGCGTGTACGCCGACGTACCGGACGCGCCGGTCGTCCCGGCGGACGCGGTCGCCTTCCACCTGCCGAACGGCGTCGACCGGGTCGTCCGCGCCCCGGGCGTCGAGGAGCCCTTCGAGGCGGACGGCGAGACCGACGTCTCCGGCCACGGAACCCCCGATCGGGGGACGCTCGTGCTCGGCACCGACGCCGTCGTCCTCGACGGGGCCGCCGTCGTGCCGACCGGCGAGCGGGTGGCGGCGCCGGCGACGCCCGAACCCGCCGACAAGGACGAGCGCGAGAAAGACACCGCTGACGAGGAGAAATCCGAAAAAAACGCGGACGCCGAGACCGTCGAAGACGCTGCGCCGGACGAGGCGGGATCCGACGCCGACGAGACAGGCTCGGACGAAGTGGGAGATACGGACGAGACGGACTCGGACGAGGCCGAACGCGTTGATACCGGCCCCGAGACGGTCTTCGACGCCCCGGTCGGCCGCGGCGGCGTCTCGGGCGTCGTCGTCGCGTCCGGCGGCGACGTCGAGTCGGTCCCGTCGCGCGCGCCGACTCCGGACGAGTGGGACCGGGTCGAGTTCGACCCGGCGACGCTCCTCGGGTTCGACCCGAGCGAGACCGACTACCGGTTCCGCGCGGCGGCCGCGGTCGGGGACGTCCTCTGGGACCTGTGCGCGGCCCGGTACGACCCCTATTCCGTCCCGGTGTTGAAGGGGTACTACACGTGGGACGACTACCACGAGGAGTTCTTCCTCGACGAGGACGGGAACCCGCCGACCGAGGAGAACGAGGAGGGAGAGGCGGTGCCGCTGGAGTTCACCCACGAGGACAAGACCGAGGCGCTCGGCTTCGACCCGGACCGCACCGAGGAGCTGCTCGGCGCGGGCGGGACCGCCGCGGCCGACCTCGCCGACCTCGTCGACGAGCGGACCGTGGACGTCAACCCCGAGGTCGACGAGGACGCGTTCTTCTCGACCGACGAGGGCCACACCACGCTGACGAACCGGTACGACTTAGAGAAGGCGGTGCCGATGCCGAAGAAGACGCACTTCCAGGAAGAGGAGCGCTACTGGGTGAACAAGCCGTACGCGTTCGTCATCGTCTTCCGGTCGCGCAAGGAGAACGAGGCGAAGTACTACGCCGTCCAGCCGTACCGGACGGAGATCGAGACGGACCTCACGGAGTTCCTCACCGGGAAGCTCCGGACGTCGATCAAGTACGCCGACGAGTCGATCGCGGGCGGCGACGAGGCGTTCCGCGAGGAGGTGATCGTCGAGGAGGCGCGCTCGCTGCTCGACCGCTACGGGCTCTACGAGAACGAGGGCGACGAGCGCGGTATCGCGGACACGCTGGTCGACCGGTTCGGTATCGACCCGACGGAGGGGATCGCCGGGCGGATCGCGGAGTCGCTCGGGTACGAGCCCCCGACTGAGGAGCCGGCCGACCTGCCAAAGATCAGCGCCCGCCCGGAGCCCGCGGTGCTCGCGGAGGACTCTCGGACCCTGTCGGCCCACCAGGTCGAGAAGCTGATCTACTACCTCAAGCGGGACTTCGTCGGCTACGAGCGGATCGACCCGATCAAGTACGACATCAACGTCGAGGACATCTCCTGTGACGGGTACGACTCTCCCGTCTTCGTCTACCACTCCGAGTACGAGCAGATCATCACCAACGTCTACCACGGCACCGACGAGCTCGACGACTTCGTCGTGAAGCTCGCGCAGCGCTCCGGGAAGGGGATCTCGAAGCGCCGGCCGCAGGTGGACGCCACCCTCCCCGACGGCTCGCGGGCCCAGCTCACGCTGGGCCGCGAGGTCTCGGACCACGGGACCAACTACACGATCCGCCAGTTCAACGACGTCCCCTTCACCCCGATCGACCTGATCAACTGGAAGACGTTCTCGCTCGACGAGATGGCCTTTTTGTGGCTCTCCATCGAGAACCACAAGAGCCTGATCTTCGCGGGCGGTACCGCCTCCGGGAAGACGACCAGCCTGAACGCCGTCTCCCTCTTTATCCCCTCGAACGCGAAGATCGTCTCCATCGAGGACACGCGCGAGGTCGAACTCCCGCAGCGCAACTGGATCGCCTCCGTCACGCGCCCCTCGTTCTCCGACGACGACAAGGGCGACATCGACGAGTTCGACTTACTGGAGGCCGCGCTCCGCCAGCGCCCCGACTACATCGTCATGGGCGAGATCCGCGGCGAGGAGGGTCGCACCGCCTTCCAAGTGATGTCCACCGGTCACACCACCTACACGACGTTCCACGCCGACTCCGTCGGCGAGGTGCTCAAGCGGTTCACCACCGACCCGATCAACGTCTCGAAGACGATGTTCACGGCGCTGGACCTGGTCTCCATCCAGACCTCCACCCGCGTCCAGGGCAAAAAGGTGCGACGCAACAAGTCGATCACCGAGATCAACCACTACGACGCCGAGAACGACGAGATCAACGTCCAGGACGTGTTCCAGTGGCAGGCGGAGACGGACGAGTTCCTCCAGATGGGCGACTCGAACACCCTCGAGGACATCATGTTCGACCGCGGCTGGAGCCGGGCGACCCTCGACGAGGAGCTGCGGAAGCGCCGGGTCGTGTTGGCGTACCTCATCGACCGCGGGCTCAACAGCTACGCGCAGGTGGCGGCGACGTTCCAGGCGTTCATCAACGACCCGGAGACGGTGCTCGCGCTGATGGCCAACGAGGAGTTAGAGCGCTCGCTGGAGGACCTCCGGGAGATGGAGTCGGTGCTGATCAACGTCGACCGCGAGAAGGAGGCGCTGGTCCCCCGGCCGAAGCCGGACGCGGACGGCGAGGCGGAGGCCGCGGAGATACTCGACGGCGCCGACGACCTCTTCGAGACGTACCGCGGCGAGGTGCCCGACTCGGTCGCCGACGCCCTCTTAGAGATGGACTACGCGGGCGACGTCGAGGCCGCCCCGAGCGACCGCGAGGCGCTCGCCGAGACGGCTCGGGAGGCCAAAGCGGCCTACGACGAGCCGGCCGGCCCGGACCCGGCGCCCGCAGCGACGGACCAAGACGACCGGGACGGCGACGTCACAGACGCGCCTCCGACCGGCTCCGACCCCTCGACCGGCCCGTCACCGGACCCCTCTCACGGCGACTTCGAGGGCGTTTCCGAGGCGGGGGCGACCCCGGCCGGAGACGGCTCGGGCGACCCGGACGGGATCGACTTCGGGGAGCCGTTCGAGGAGGGGGTCGACGTGCTCTCGTCGCCGGGGGAACCATCGACTGGAGACGCGGCGCCCGACCGAGACTCGGCACCCGATACGAACGGGACATCCGACGAGACGGAGTCCAACTCGACGGCCCCCGACGTGAGCGAGGGATTCAGCACCGCGGACCGCGTCGCAGGCGAGCCGGCCGGCGAAGTCGACGACGGAGAGACGGACGGGGACGGCGGAGAGTCTGAGGGGGAAGCGGGCGAGCCCGACGACACCGTGGACGAAGAAGCGAGCGACGACGGCTCGGGCGACGACATCGACGACTGGGGGTTCGACGCCGTCGAGCCCGCGGAGGACGGGTGATCCCATGCCCGTAGCGAGGGCAGCGCCGTGAGCCTCGACGTGGACGCGGGCGACGGCGGCGTCGACGCGAACGTCCTCGCGGAGTTATGTTACCCCGTCTTCGAGCTGCTGTTCGACCCCGAGGGCGACTTCGTCGGGGACGTCGAGCGCAAGCTGGCGGAGGCGCGGATGCCCGACCAGGTCGAGATGTACGTCTCGCTGGCGCTGGCGGTCGGACTGCTGGTCGGCGGGTCGCTCTGGGCGCTCGGCACGCTGGTCGGCTACGGGGTGTTCTCGCTCGGGCTGATCGCCCCCGAGGCGCTCTCGCTCGGACTCCCCGCCCCGACGCCTGCGATTAGGGAACTGCTCCGGTCGCTCGTCGTGCCGACGGCAGTGCTTCTCAGCGGGCTCGTCTTCGGGTCGATCGGGTTCGCGATCGGGTTCGGCGGCCTCGTCGCGGTCCCGTACTCGCGGGCCTCCGCGCGGAAGCGGGAGATCAACCTCCTGCTTGCGGACTCGGTGTCGTTCATGTACGCGCTCTCCGTCGGCGGGCTCAATCAGCTGGAGATCCTGCGCGCGATGGCGACCGCCGAGGACACCTACGGCGAGGTGTCCCGCGAGTTCCAGAGCATCGTCAACGAGACGGAGTACTTCGGGACCGACTACCGGAACGCGATCCGCCAGCAGTCGATGGAGACTCCCTCAGACGAGCTCTCGCAGTTCCTCGCCGACATGCTCTCGATCGTCAACTCCGGCGGCGACATGGAGGGTTTCCTGAAGGACAAAAAGGAGAAACACCTCCGCACGTCGAAACAGGAGCGCGAGATGACCTTGGAGACCTTAGAGCTGTTCGGCGAGATGTACATGACGCTCTCTCTGTTCCCCCTCCTTCTCATCATCATCCTCGTCATCATGGGGATGATGGGCGAGGCCGACGACCGGCTGCTGTACGCGACCGTGTACGTCCTCATTCCCCTGGTCGGCGCCGGGTTCCTTGTGCTGGTCTCGACGGTGAAACAGGACGAGCCCGGCGACGGCTACCTCCAGCCGGACGGCGGCAGCGAACGGCTCCGACAGACGAGCCAAGAGGGGCTCTTCCACTTCGGGCTCGTGGAGGCGTTCGTCGGGAGCTTCTCCGTCTTCGACCGCATCCGCGACCGCGAGGGCACCCACAAGACGATGCGGATCCTCTCGGCGCCGCACCTCTTCCTCCGCGAGAACCCGCTGTACACCCTCGCGTTGACCGTGCCCGCGGCGCTCGCGCTCGTCGTCGTCGCGGTCGCGGCCGGCTCGGCGCCGACGACGTTCGACGGCTGGGTCGGCCGCCCGGTGTGGTCGGCGTTCGTCTGGCTCTACGTGCCGCTGTACGTCGTGTTGATCCCGCTCGGGATCTTCTACGAGTGGCACCAGCGCTCGCGGCGGGCGGTGACCGGGAAGCTCTCGGAGACGCTCCGGAAGCTCTCCTCCGCGAACGACACCGGACAGACGCTGCTGGAGTCCGTCCAGACGGTCTCGGAGACGTCGACCGGGAAGCTCGCCGAGGAGTTCGAGGTGATCCACGCGAAGGTGAACTACGGGATGAGCCTGCGGGACGCCCTCGTGGAGTTCAACAACTCGTACGCCGTCCCGCGGCTCGCGCGGACGGTGAAGCTGATCACCGAGGCGCAGGAGGCCTCCTCGCAGATCACGGACGTGCTGACGACGGCCGCGCAGGCCTCCGAGAACCAGGACGACATCGAGCGCGAGCGCAAGTCCCGCACCCGGATGCAGGTCGCGATCATCGTGATGACGTACGTCACGCTGCTGGGCGTGATGGCCATCCTCCAGACGCAGTTCATCGACGTGATGGGCGACCTGGTGAGCCAGAGCGACGGGGGCGGCGGGGCGGGGTTCGGCGGCGGCGGGGGCGGCGTCGACCCCGACGTGCTCTCGTTGCTGTTCTTCCACGCCGTGACGATTCAGGCGATCCTCTCGGGCTTTATCAGTGGCTACATCCGCGACGCGGCGCTGATATCGGGCGTCAAGTACGCCGTGATCCTGATGACGCTGGCGCTGGGGGTGTGGATCTATGTCGGATGACCGCGGCCAGACCGTACTCGATTTCGTCGTCGGGATGTCGGTCGACGTGGACTGTACGCGGAGATCGGCCGCTCTGCGGCCGATATCCCCGGTTATCTGTGGCATCTCTTTGAGCAAGTCGATCGTCGTGCGGTACGACGTATCGAGGTGAATCCGGAGACAATGGAGCGAAACGAGTGCGTAGTCGGCGAATCCGCTACTCGCCGCTCCGCAAACTTCTCACCGACGTGAGATTGTCCCCGAGAGCGTGGGTCAGAATTTATCAGAGCTGATATTTTAAGAGCAGTTTTTATACGTCGGCTCTCTCTGAGTATCATGTAATGTTCTATTTCGTACGGAATCACTCTCTCCAAAGCCGGTCCTCCGTTCGACCGAACTCAGATGTATAACGGTAGCGACCATCCCGCGGAACGCGTACACCCTCCGTAACGATCGTAAGGTAACTCGAAGTGACACCACCTCGCCCATCGAAGCGACTCACGTCGGATCGTCGCGGCCAGACGCTCCAAGACTACGTCATCGGGGTGTCGATATTTCTCCTCACGACTGCGTTCGTCGTGGGATTCATTCCGACTCTCTTCACACCGTTTACAGCGCCTGTCGACGCTTCACAGACCGCACAGGCCGACAGGTACGCCGCCGAAGTGCTCTCGGAGGTCACCCAACCCGACTCGAAGAACGTGCTCGACGGCGCTGAAACTGACTCGTTTTTCGCGAACGAGTCTAATTTGGACGGAATACCGACGGCCGAACAGAGCGACGTGAACGTGACGCTCGTGGACGGAAACGGGACGGTCCAACACACGGTCGGCCCGCCGTATCAGGGCGAGTCCACGGCCGCCGCGACACGCGTCGTCGTCCCGGAGTCGGGCTACGTGGGTAACCACACCTGTACCGCTACCTGTCGTATCGAGGTGCGACTATGGTAACCGGTCCGCCGAAACGGCGACCGCCGTCCGACGCGGATCGCGGGCAAGCGTACACTCTCGAAGGCGTTATTTCCGCAGTCGTGATCCTCACGGCGCTACTGTTAGCGACGACTGCGGTGGTGATTACGCCCACCACGGCCGGAACGATCGATCGGGAAACGATGGCGCAGTTGGGGACGCAGACAGACGACGTTCTCGCGGCCGCTCACGAGCGGGGCGCGCTTCGTGAAGCCGCACTGTATTGGGACTCCCAGGACGGACAATCGGGGTGGCCGACCGCGTACCAGCCCGGCGATGCCTGCCCCGAAACGATAGCGGACGAGCCGCTCACGCTGTGTATTCTCCTCGAAGAGACGTTCACTTCCCGGTTCTATCGGTACAACGTCTATCTGGATTATCAGACGCAGGGGAAGACGACGGAGACGGAGCCGCTGTTCGTCCAAGGGGCCCCCGGTCGAAACGCGGTCACCGCGACCCGTTCGATAGCGCTTCACGACGGGATGGAGTTGACACACGCACCCGGCGGTACCCTCGGAGGGAACGTCTCGGAGTTCTACGCCGCGGACCTCGACGACCCGACGCTGGTAAACGTGGTCGAAGTACGGGTGGTCGTCTGGTGATCCCGAAGCTCGACGACCGCGGTCAACTGATGCTCGTGGGGGCGGTCGTGATGGCGGCGAGTCTCTTGGCACTCGTCGTCGTGCTGAACTCTACGATCTACACCCAAAACACCAACCCCGGAAGTTCCCTCGGGGAGATGAACGAGGTGGAGCGACAGTTGGAAGTCGTTCGAACGGACGTGGACCGCCTCACCGACCGACTTGGACAACGAGACGGCTACGTCGACATCCACGAATTGAACGCGACGTTGACCGTTTACGGCGATCGGAAGGCGGAGCAGATCGTCGACCGGCGGCCGGCGTATCTCGATGTGACGCTGAACGAGAGCGCGTCCGAGCTCGAAAGAGAGGCTCTTCGGCAGAGCAACCGCTCGCGAGCCGTCCTCTCGCGGTCGAACCAAAGCGACTGGACCCTCGTGGAGAACGCGACGTTCAACGAATCCACCCCGTTCGAGCTCGTCATCGAACCGCGGAGCCCGACGCCGACGACGTTCATCGCCGAGGGCGAGGACGGCGGCGATTGGCGCCTCAACGTTAGCCAAGGCCCGTCGAATACCGTCAGCGTCGAGGTCACGTACGACAACGGAACCACGGTCAGCGAGTCGGTCTCGGGGAACGCGACTCGGGTGAACGTCACCGGCGGAGCGATCAACGGAACCCAGCGCTTCTCGTTCGCTCCGGGACTGGACGCCCCGTACGACCTCCGCGTGGAAAACGGTCACCGGTCCGACGGTGCGTATCATATCCTCGTCGACGAGGCCAGCGACGTCGACACCGGGAACTTCCACACCGACCCTGGTGACGGTCAGCCGTACGTCGGCCGCGAGCTGTCGACCGCCGTCGTCGACGTCGAATACGCGAGCGACAAAGTGTCCGCGGAGTCGCAGATCACGGTCCGGATCGGGGGAGATTCGGAATGAAAGGCCTCGGTGTAACAGACCGGCTTCGGGGCGACCGGCGGGGGGTTTCGGTCGCGTTGACACACGTACTCACGATGGGGATTACCTCCGTGCTGATCGCCGGGCTCATCATCACTGCGGGCGGCGCGGTCGAAACGCAACGCGAGCGGGCGGTAGAGGGCGAACTCACGACGATCGGAGAACGGATCGGGACGGAACTCACGGCACTGGACCGCGTCGCCGACCCGACGAACTCGACGATGACCGTCGAGACGTCACACCCCGAGCGGGTCGTGAACTCACGCTACCGAGTGCGACTGACATCGAATTACGGAGACTGTCGGACGGACGCCTGCCTCGTGCTCGAATCGCGGGCGATCGAAACCCCGGTCGTGATCCCCGTCCGCGACGACATCGACACCGTCGAGTCGACCGCCTTCGGAGGGGCGATCAGACTCGTTCACAACGGGACCGCGGTCCGCGTGGAGCGTGCGCAGCCATGACTGCGAACGAGCGCGCCGTAAGCGACATGGTCGGATTCGTCCTCTCGTTTTCACTCATCCTACTCGCTGTCAGCGCCGTGTACACCGGCGGATTCGCCGCTATCACCGAGCAACAGCAGGAGGAACAGATACACAACACCGAGCGCGCGATGTCGGTGCTCGCGGAGAACTTTCACGACATCGAGCGGGGAAACGCGCCGACACGGGCGGGCGAGTTCCGACTATCGGGAGGCACGCTATCGCTGGACCGCACCGCGAGGTTCACCGTGTCTGTTGGACTCGATAACGGGACGTTCGCGGAGACCGTCCGAACCGGGTCACTCTCGTACGCGAAAGACGAGACCGAGATAAGCTACGAGAACGGAGCGGTCCTGCGGACGAACGACGACTACGGATTCGTGTCACGCCCACCGACCGTGACGTGTCGAGACGGGAAGGCGATCATCTCGTTGGTCGAGATCGATCCGCGCGGTAACGTCACGTCGACGAGTGGGGACGGATCGGTACTGGTCACGGTCGCGAAGCAGGACTCCGGAATGTACTACCCGAGGCGGGAAAACGGGACCGTCGTCAACGAGGCCGACGTGGCTCGAAACGTGACGATCCGGGTCGAGGAGTCACGTCACGAGAAAGCTTGGGAAGGGTGGTTCGCCGACCGCGAGGGATGGAACCAGACGGCAGCGGGCTACACGTGCGAGGCCGATACCGTGTACGTTCGGACGACCAAGGTGACGGTAGGGTTCCTGCCGTAACAGGCCCGTGACGGCAAGGCCCGGGCGAGGCCGAGACGAGCGGCTCGATTTCGATCGGCTGAGCGATTCGCTCACTCGTTGGTGGTCTCGATGATGACCTCGTTCGTCGTCAGTCTGATCTCGAACCCACCGGCGACCTCCTTGCCCTCCTGGTCTTCTATCTCCAACAGTACGATCGCGTCGTTGTAATTGGGATCGCCGATATCGTCTTTCGCGCTCTCCCACGTAGCGTCCGGGTCGGTGATCTCGAAGAGGAACACCACTTGGTTGTCCTCAAGCTGTAGGTGTCCCGTCTCGTTGAGCAGCGGGCCGAGAACTTCTTCGGCGTTGCGCTGCCGGTACCTCGTCTCTATCACCGGCATCTCGTCGCCGTTCTTGAGCACTCTGACGTTCTCCGGATTCTCACCCGCGGACGCGTCCGTCCGGAGATTCACCGAGCCGAGATCGTCGCAGTTGTAGTGATACCACGTCGCTCCGTCGTACGTGTCCGCCCCGGCGTAGTCGTAATCTGCACACGACCACTGCGTCGCTCGGACCGACACTGTCGCTCCCGCCTCGACTTCGAACTCGTGAGTCCACTCGGAGAGTTGAGTCTCTCGGTCGTTGAGGTTCTGCTCGGCGGTGACGGGGTCACCCGGATCGTACGGTCCGTCGGGCCACGGTCGCATCTGCTCGTCGTCGGTCACGACTCCCATCGTAACCGGGGCCCAGTATTTTCGCATGCCGCCCCACCAGATGGGCGTCTGACTGGACACCTCCGTTCCCAGGACCGTCGTCGAGACAGTCGCGTTCTCCGAGACGCTGATCTCGCTTTCGTTCCCCCCGACGCCGAAGTCCACGCCCTCGGAGATCGTTACCGTCACCGAGTCGTCGTCGGGATCGGCGTTGTCGAGGTCGTACGTCGAATTCGTCGAGACTTCACTTTCGAGGTATCTGCCCCACACGTCGGCGTAGCGGCTCTCGACGGTAACGGTCATCTGCGACGCGTTCGAGCAGTTCGCCATAAGCTGGGAGTACTCGCGAGAGCGTTCACGAGAGTATTCGAGGTTCTTCGTCGCCTGGAGCGTCTCCACCTGTCCGCCGGCGCTGCCGTTGATGTTCACGGACGGGAACGTCAGCGTTCCGTCCTTGTACTCCATATCGGGAGGCGAAACCATCTCGTTGCCGCTCGGCGTCGCTCTCCAGATCCCACCGCCCTGATAGGTGACGGTCGAGTGACCGTCGCTCTCGTAGTGAAGCGATCCCATCGGAATCACGAACGGGGTACAGCTTGGGCCGCCGTCGAGTTCGATCACCATCTCCGCGTTGTCGGCGATGCGTACCGATTGGCCCTCGCTGGGGTCGAAAGCGAGCGTGTGTTGGAGGTTGTCGCTGAACGCGACCTCACTCAGCCGGGAGTCGATCTCCCGCATCGTCTGTTCCGCGTCTTGCCCCTGAATTTCGCCCCTGAGGTCGCCCATCATGGCGGTTCCGAAGTAGAGGGTCACCGACGCTGCTACGACAATCATCCCGATCAACAGGACGAACCCGATGAGGGTCGACTGCCCTCGTTCCCGGCTTCGAGGTGTCGTGGGCGGTGTCATGAGTATTCTCGACGAAGCAGCATCAAGTGCCCCGGCAGGCCGCTACGAACACGTCGTCAATCTGAAACCGATAAGCTTTCGGTCAAAGTATTGGGTATGATAACCACCGCTGTCGATCAGGCCTCAGTGGCCTGTGAAGATCGAACTGAAGTCTCCGGCTTCAACTCCTTTGATTTAGCGGCCCACCTCGCTGCTGTATAACGATTCAACACAGCCGTTCGGAGACGTGAGGGCGCCCGACTCTGCCGCCGCGGGATAGCTTTCCGGCCGGTGCGCCCCGAAGCGGTCGCGGCGAGCCGTGGATATATCTCGCCGGCGCCCCTTCCGGCACCCGTGACAGAGCGACTCTACCTCGCCGACGACGCGGTGACGGCGTTCGAGGCGACCGTCGAGCGCGTCCTGTCGGACCCGGACCGGATCGTCCTCGACCGGACTCACTTCTACCCGACCGGCGGCGGCCAGCCGCACGACGCCGGAACGATCCGGGTCGTCGGCGACGGCGGAACCGCCCGCTGGCGCGTCGTCGACGTCGAGATGCGGGACACGGTGTACCACGAGATCGAACCGGTCAACGCGGCGGCCGATCCCGACGACGGGGCGGTCGACGCGGACGAACCGCCCGCGCTCCCGGAACCCGGTACCGAGGTCGCCTGCGAGATCGACGCCGACCGCCGCGCGGCGCACTCGCGGTATCACACCGCACAGCACCTGCTGTCGGCGCTGCTGCTCGACGAGTTCGACGCGCGGACGACCGGGAACCAGCTGTATCACGACCGCGCGCGCCTCGACGCCGAGTACGACCGGTTCGCCGACGCCGACCTCGACCGGATCGAGGCGCGGCTCAACGAACTCGTCGCGGACGGGCGAGCGGTGTCGAGCTACACGATGGACCGCGAGACCGCGGAGGCGACGCTGGACACCGACCGCACGCGGATCGACCTCCTCCCCGACTCGATCGAGGAGCTCCGGATCGTCGAGATCGCGGGCGCGGACGACGCGAACGAGCCGTACGACCGCACCGCCTGCGCCGGGACCCACGTCTCGAACACGGCCGACATCGGCGAGGTCGTCGTCACCGGGCGGGAGACGAAGGGCCCCGACGAGGAGCGCGTCCGGTTCGCGCTCGCCGAACACGTCGACGCGGACTGACGGCGGCGTCGGCGCCGCGAGGGCCGGTTCGGCGCTCGTCCGCGATCCCGCCGTTTAAATACGATCCGCGGTAGGTTCGGGCATGAAGTTCTGCGACGAGTGCGGATCCATGATGAAGTCCGGCGAGGGCGAGGACCACTGGGTGTGCGACTCCTGCGGCCACGAGATCGGGCGCGAGGACGGCGACGACGAGTGGACCACCGAGTCGCAGGTCGAGTCCGAAATCGTCGACGTGAGCGACGCCGAGGACAAGGGGCTCCCGACGACGACCGCCCAGTGTCCCGAGTGCGACAACGACCAGGCGTACTGGTACATGCAGCAGATCCGCGCGGCCGACGAGTCCGAAACCCGCTTTTTCGTCTGTACCGAGTGCGAACACAAGTGGCGCGAGGACGACCACTGACCGCGTTTTCGCCCGCACGGATCCTCCTCACGCCGCCGATATGACTCCTCGACCGTCGCCGGTCTGACCTCTCTCCCGCCGCCCGTCCGTTTTATTCCCGTCCGGAGAGAGGCGGGACCATGGAGCCACCGGCCGTCCCCGGCGACCGCCTCGACGGCTGGACGCTCGTCGCGGAGGCGACGGAGCGCCCCTTCGAGGCCGGCCCGGTCTCGGTCACGGCCGGGACGACGCGCTACGAGCGCGAGACCCCGTCACCGCGGCCGTTCTTCTTCGCGAGCCGGCTCCGGGTCACGCCGGAGGCCGGACCGAACCCCGCCCTGACCCGGCTCGTCGAGTCACGGGCCCGAGAGGGGTTCCGCGATCGCCTCGCCGACCGCGACATCACCGACCTCGCGCGCCGCGACGAGCGACGCCTCGACGTCGACGACCCGGACGCGTCGCGCGCGACGCTCACCGTGTTTCACGGCCGCTGTGCGGTCGACGGCGAACGGGTTCCCGTAGAGGCCCTGCTCGCGGTGTGGGAGGCCGGCGAGTACCTGCTCGCGGGCGGCGCCTATCCGATCGATGACGGCTTCGAGGCGACGAGACAGGACGTGCTGTCGCTGGTGCGCGGCGTTCGGCCGCCGGACGCCGAGGGCGGTGCCGTCGAGCACTCGGAATAGCCGGTCAGCAGTCGACCGCGCCGGCGCTCGACTCGATCGGCGACCCGTCGTCTTCGTAGCCGGCGTCGCCGACCGAGCCGGCGAACATCGGAAGCTGGAGTTCGTAGGTGTACAGCACGTCGAACGCCGCGAACGGGTCGATTCCGTCGGCGATCGCCTGCCGGGCGGTCAGCCTGACGCCCGCGGCGAGGGTCACGATCGGTTCGCCGTCGAGTCGCCCGGCGGTCTCGACGCCGAACTCGTTGCCCGCGCCGGGGTCGGTCAACACGGAGAGGTGGACCACCGTCTCCATCGTCGCCCCACCCTCGCCGTCGCCGATCGAGATCGGGTACCCGCTGCCGGTGAAACACCGCGTGATCGGGGCGACCTCAGTCCGGTCCGCGTCGACGCCGGGCCCCGCGGTCGCTGGACCGACGACGGGACTTTCAACCGCCGGCTGCGTCGCCGTCGCCCCCGTCGTCACGGGCTGGCCCGCGACCGCGCCGGCGCCGAGGCTCGCGGCGAGGAGCAGCAGCGCGAGCGCGAGGGCGCGTGTCCGTTGCGGGCGCGTCATCGGCCGTCCCTTCGTCGGCCCGGTTTAAATCACCGCGGTCGACGGTATCAGTCGAGAGAATCGCCGCCGAGCAGGCCCTCGACCAGCAGCTCCGCGGACGCGACGTTCGTCGCCAGCGGCACGTCCTTCACGTCGCAGACGCGCAGCAGCGCCGAGATGTCGGGCTCGTGCGCCTGCGCGGTCAGCGGGTCCCGGAGGAAGACGACGCCGTCGATCCGGTCGCTCGCGATCATCGCCCCGATCTGGAGGTCGCCGCCGAACGGCCCCGAGGCCTGCCGGTTCACGGAGAGCCCGGTGGCGTCCGCGATCCGTTTCCCCGTCGTCCCGGTGGTCACCAGTTCGCACTCGTCGAGGACGTCCGTGTGCGACTCGACGAACGCGACCATCTCGTCTTTCAGTTCGTCGTGAGCGATGAGCGCGATGCGCATACGGGGCGGTCGCTCCGGCGTCGCTTAAGTACTCGCCTCCCCGTCGCTTTCGTCGACCTCGTCGCCGCCGAGCCCCCGCCGCGCCCCGAACCGGCCGAGCGCGACGCGGGTTAGCGTCCCGGGGCTGTGTCGGCGGATCACCGACAGGGCGTTTGTCGCGAAAACGGCGACGCCGAGCGTCACCAGGGACGTCCCGGCGAGCGCCGGTCCCCGGGCTCCGCCCCCGAGCGTCGTCCCCGACGCGCCCGCGAGGAGGTCGGCGGCGACGACGAGCGCGGTCCCGGCGAACAGCAAGGCCCCGTCGGCGGCCGCGAGGCGGTCGTCGTAGAGGTCGTCGACCATCGGCACCGCCTCGAACCCGAGGCGGTCGCTGTACCGCTCGACCCAGACGACGAACGGGACGACGTGGTACAGCGTCCCGAGGATCACGGACCCGACGACGCCGAGCAGCAGCAGCGGGGCGCTGCCGGGCCCGCCGAGGACGTGTTCCGGGGCTGTCGGCGACCGCAGCCACGCCGGCGCGGCGGTCGCGACCCAAGCGGCGAGCGCGAGCGCCACGACGGCGTACCGCGTGTGCATCGGCGTGCGCTCGACGCGCATCTCGGAGAGCCGGCGGGCGAGGACGACCGCGAACCCGAGCGCGGCGACGAGGATCAGGCTCGCGCCGACGCGGGCGAGGGTCGGCGCGCCGACCAGCCGCCCCGCCGCGAGCGCGACGACGCCGACCGGGTGGCCGACCTCCTCGACCGCGCGGAAGCGATGGTCGATCCCGCGGAGCTCCGTCTGCGTGAACATCGTGCCGAGCTGGTAGAGGGCGCCGTATATCGTCGTGAGCACCGCGCCGAAGACGGCGAGGGTGACGTGGGCGCCGCGGACGCCCGCGTGCGAGACCCCGACCCGCGCGAGGAGGGCGGATCCGAGGTCCGCCGCGAGGAGGACGCCGAGGACGGTCAGAACGACGAAGAACCCGAGCGCGACGGCGAAACGGCGCTCGGTCACGTCGAACTCCTCGACCGTGGCGAGCGTTCGGCCGACGTTGTAGACGAACGCCCAGAAGCCGCAGAGCATGACGGCGCCGAACCCCGCGAGCCAGTGGAGCCGGCCCAGCGCGAGCGCGGCCGCGAACCCGACCAGTCCCCCCACGACGAGCGCGAGCTGGGCGCTCGCGAGCCGCCGCGAGCGGAGCGTCGTCCCGGACCACACCGGGACGAACTGCGTCATCGCGCCCATGATCGTCACGCACACCCATCCGACTAACAGCAGGTGGACGTGGACGAGCCCGCCCAGCCCCGGCACCGCGTCGACGACCAAGCCGATCCCGACGAGCAGCGCACCGCCGAGGAGGGTCAGCCCCACGAGGAAATGTCGAAGCGGGACCGTCATCGGCGGCCCCCGCGCCGTGTCAATGTCGCCCGGAACTGCTCCCATGGTCGGATCACGGACCGCCGCCGCCCTCCGACTGTTCCCGAAGATGTTCGCGCCCTCGTCGGGTCGCGGGGACGCGGCTCCCGGCCGGCGGGCACCGGGGCGCGCGAGGCGGCCGCACCCCCGGACGGGGCGGTCTTAAGTCCGTCCGGTCACGAGGGGGCTCCATGCCACGCGACCGAGACACCGCGCCGCTCGGCGTCCGGAG
The DNA here is from genome assembly GCF_003666015.1 of Halorubrum sp. Atlit-26R. Classification (GTDB taxonomy): domain Archaea; phylum Halobacteriota; class Halobacteria; order Halobacteriales; family Haloferacaceae; genus Halorubrum. The sequence continues at coordinate 183,068 of NZ_QPLT01000002.1, read as the reverse complement.
CTTCCGCGACGCCGCGGGGGTGTCGTAGATGGACGGGGATTCGGCGGACGGGAATTCGACGGACGACCGAACGGCAGGCGGCCGAGCGATCGGCGTCGACGTCGGGGGGACGTTCACCGACGTGGCGCTCTCCGTGGACGGCGACCTCGTCACCGCGAAGGTACCGAGCACCGACGACCAGAGCGAGGGCGTCGCGGCCGGCATCGAGAAGGCCTGCGAGGCGGCCGGGGTCGACCCCGAGAGCGTGACAGAGTTCTCCCACGCGATGACCGTCTCCGTCAACGCCCTGCTGGAGAACGACGGCGCGCGGACCGCGCTCGTGACGACCGAGGGGTTCCGCGACGTGTTGGAGATCGGCCGACAGACCCGGCCGTCGCTGTACGACCTCGACGCCGAGAAGCCGACGCCGCTCGTCCCCAGGCGCCGCCGGTTCGAAGTCCCGGAGCGGGCGACCGTCGACGGGGTCGAGCGCCCCGTCGAAGACGAGGCGATCGACTCGCTCGTCGCCGACCTCCGCGACGCGGACGTCGAGTCCGTCGCGGTGTGCCTGCTCCACGCGTACGCGCACCCGGAGAACGAGGAGCGCGTCGCGGAGGTGCTGCGCGACGCGCTCGACGTGCCGGTGTCCGCCTCCCACGAGGTGCTCCCGGAGTTCCGCGAGTACGAGCGCACCTCGACGACGGTGGTCGACGCGTACGTCCGCCCGGCGATCGACGGCTACGTCGGTCGCCTCACCGAGCGCGCACGGGACTTAGGCCTCCCGCAGCCGAAGATCATGCAGGCCAACGGCGGCGTCACCGACGCCGGCACGGTCAGGCGGAACGCCGTGACGACCGTCCTCTCGGGGCCCGCGGCGGGCGTCGTGGGCGCGAGCGCGACGGCCGGGGCCGACGCCGACCGCGAGGGGCTGATCACCTTCGACATGGGCGGCACGTCGAGCGACGTGAGCCTCGTCCGCGACGGCGAGGTCGAGCGCACGACGGAGTCGGCGATCGCCGACCGACCGATCGGCACGCCGATGGTCGACGTCGAGACGGTGGGCGCGGGCGGCGGGTCGATCGCGTGGGTCGACGCCGGCGGCGCGCTCCGGATCGGTCCGCGCTCGGCCGGCGCAGACCCCGGCCCGGCCTGCTACGGGAAGGGCGGCACGGAGCCGACCGTCACGGACGCGGACCTCGTGCTGGGCTACGTCGGCGCCGACACCGACCTCGGCGGCGACCTGTCCCTCGACGCGGCGGCCGCCCGCGACGCCCTCGCCGACCTCGCCGACGAGGCGGGGATGGAGGGCCCGATCGAAGCCGCGCTCGGCGTCCACCGCGTCGCGAACGCCGACATGACCCGCGCGATCCGCTCCGTCACCGTCGAGCGCGGCCACGACCCGCGGGCGTTCGGGCTCGTCGCCTTCGGCGGCGCCGGCCCGATGCACGCCGTCTCCATCGCGGACGCCCTCGACGTCGAACGCGTTATCATTCCGCACGCCTCCGGCGTCCTGTCGGCGTACGGCCTGCTCGCGGCCGACGAGACCCGAGACGCCGTGCGGACCCGTCAGGGACCGCTCGCAGAGGTCGACACGGAAGCGGTCGACGCGCTCTACGGAGAGTTGGCCGACGACCTGTTGGACGAGGTCAGCGACCCGGACGCCGCGCGCGTCGAGTACGCCGCGGACCTGCGGTACGCCGGGCAGAGCTTCGAGCTTACCGTCGACGTCGAGCGGCCGTTCGACCCCGCGGACGCCGGCGAGCGGTTCGCGGCGGCCCACGAGTCGGCGTACGGCTACCGGGCGGACGAGCCCGTCGAATTAGTGAACTGCCGCGCGAGGGCGACCGTGTCGCGGCGCCCGCCGGCGCTCGGCGTCGACCCTCCCGCCGACCCCGGGCCGCGGACCACGCGCGAGGCGGTGTTCCCCGACGGGGCCCGCGAGACCCCCGTCTACGACCGCGATCGGTTCCCGGCCGACGAGGGCGTCGAGGGACCCGTCGTTATCGAGGGCCCGGAGAGCACGGTCGTCGTCCCGCCCGCGTGGGGCGTCCGACTGCGCGGCGACGGCGCGCTGGTGGCGGAGGTGAGCGACGCGTGAGCGACGCGGGGCCCGACCCGGACGTCGACCCGGTCACGCTGGAGATCCTCCGGAACCAGCTGGAGAGCGTCGCGAGCGAGATGGGCCACGTGCTGATCCGCGGCGCGTACTCGCCGAACATCAAGGAGCGACAGGACTGCTCGACGGCGCTGTTCGACGCCGACGGCCGGATGGTCGCGCAGGCCGAACACATCCCGGTCCACCTCGGCGCGATGCCGGACGCGGTCGACGCCGTCCTCGAGAAGGACCCGAAGCCGGGCGACGTGTTCGTCGTCAACGACCCGTTCGCCGGCGGGACCCACCTCCCGGACGTGACGCTCGTCTCGCCTGTCGCGCCCGACGGCGAGGTCGTCGGGTACGCCGTGTCGCGCGCGCACCACGCCGACGTCGGCGGGAGCGCACCGGGGAGCATGCCGCCCGGCGCGCGGGAGATCTACGAGGAGGGGCTCCGCATGCCGGCGGTCCGGCTCGTCGACGGCGGCGAGCCGAACGAGGCGGTCCGCGACCTCATCCTCGCGAACGTCCGCACGCCGGACGAGCGCGAGGCGGACCTCCGCGCGCAGCGCGCCGCGAACGCGCGCGCCGAGGAGCGGGTCGGTGAACTGCTCGACGAACACGGCGACGCGCTCCTCGACGCGTTCGACGCCGTCATCGACTACTCGCGCGAGCGCGTCGAGAGCGAGATACGCGAGCTCCCGGACGGAACGTATCGAGCGCGAGACGTCCTCGAAGGCGACGGCGTCACCGACGCGGACGTCCCCGTCGAGGTGGCGGTCACCGTCGACGGCGCAGCGATCGACGTCGACTTCGCGGGCACCGCGAGCCAAGTGGAGGGCAACCTGAACGCGCCGTTCTCGGTCGCGAAGAGCGCGGTGTACTTCGTCGTCCGCGCGGTCACCGACCCGAATATCCCGCCGAACCACGGCTGCTACGAGCCGGTTTCGATCTCGGCGCCGGAAGGGTCGCTGCTCGACCCGCGCCCCCCGGCCGCGGTCGTCGGCGGGAACGTCGAGACGAGCCAGCGCGTCACGGACGTGACGCTGGAGGCGCTCGCGGCGGCGGTGCCGGACGCCGTCCCCGCCGGCGGACAGGGGACGATGAACAACCTGATAATCGGCGACCGCGGCGGCGAGTTCACCTACTACGAGACGATCGCCGGCGGGTTCGGCGCCCGGCCGACCAAGGACGGGATGGACGGCGTTCAGGTCGGGATGACCAACACGCTCAACACGCCGGTCGAGGCGTTGGAGACGGCGTACCCGCTGCGGGTCGAGCGATACGCGCTGCGCCCGTCGAGCGGCGGCGACGGCCGCCACCGCGGCGGTCTCGGCATCGAGCGGACGCTCACCGTCGAGACGGACGCGACCGTCTCGCTGCTGACCGAGCGCCGGCGGACCGCGCCGCGGGGACTCGACGGCGGTGAGGACGGGGCGCTCGGCGAGAACCTGATCGGCGGCGAAGCGGTCCCGGCGAAGGCGTCCGTCGACGTGGCGGCCGGAACGACGGTCTCGATTCGGACGCCGGGGGGCGGCGGGCACGGCGACCCGGCGGAGCGCGACCCGGAGGACCGGGAGCGAGACAGGCGCGACGGGAAGGAGACCGAGCGGGAACGCGGGACGGACAGCGGTCAGGAAGGCGGGACCGATAGCGATCGACCGGACGAGTGCGGCAACGAGTAAAAGAGATTTCCCGCGATTCAGGCCTTCAGTCGGCGGCGTCTTCGAACGTGACGACGAGCCGATCGGCGGCGAGCGCGTACACCGTCATCTCCGTTCCCTTTTCGGAATACCACGTCTCGGTCGGCGTGATCAGTTCGGCGTCACAGAGACGATCGAGGTGGTACGAGACGTTCTGGACCGACTGATCGACCGACTTGGCGATCTCCGAGGCCGTCTTCGGTTTCGCCTTCAGCGTGCTCAGTATCTGCTGTGCCGACTCGGAGGAGAGGACCTGTAACACGTCGGTCGTCTCGTTTTGGTCGACGACGACGTTCGTCTGTTCGCGGGGAGCGTGAGTGACTGGCGGCTGGTGGGGAAAGGCGCTGGGCATGGGTTCGGTGAGTCGCGATCGAGTTATTCTGTTTGTTCGGCTCACTCCGAACGAACGAATCAAACAATTTAATACTTACGCAATCTATGGCCGAAACATGACTCAACACGGGTTCCATCACGTCGCGCGGACGACAGACAGCTATGAGTGAGGACGACCGTAGCGTCGCCCGCGAGCGCGTCATCGAGTCGATGGAGCAGTCGGCGGAAGTCTACGGTCTCAGCCGAAGCGCGGGTCGGATCTACGGCGTGTTATACTTCTCCGAAGCGCCCCTCTCGATACCGGAACTCGTCGAGGAAACGGGCTACGCGAAATCGACGATCAGCAACGTCACGCGGACGCTGACGCGGATCGGACTGATCTACCGCCGCTCCTCGGAAGGCGGCGGACGGCGCGTTCACTACACGGCCGAGCGGGAGATCTGGTTCAGCCTTCAAGACGTCTTTCAACAGTACGTCCACCGAGAGATACAGACGACGTTGCGTGCGATCCAGCGCGCGGAGGCGCAGCTCCCCGACGACGCCGGCACCGAGGCGGAACGGATCGAGGAGCTCCGAGAAACCTACGAGGATCTCCGGGAGATCGTCACGCTCGCGTCGGACTTCACCGCCGCGGAGCTCAGGGACGCGCTCGAATCCTACGACCGGTAGTCACCAGTACACCGCGTACGTACAGGCGTCGTCGCCGTCACGCCGACACGTCTCTCCGGTCTCTTCGATGAAGACGAACGCGTCCACGGACGCGTACTGCTTGGCGACGCCGCGGACGAGGCCCCGATCGAACGGACAGGGGTAGGGGTTGTGACAGGTGAGTTCGCAGCTCCGATCCCCCGTCCGTTCGAACTCGTAGTACCCGATCTCGCCGCCGCGGTGGTTCTGTTGATAGGCGTCGTCGATCGACCGAAGTCCCGCGGCGACGGTCTCGAAGTCGTTCGGCCACGCGGCGATCTCGGGGACTTGTTCCCCGAGCCGGTCGAGGACGTGCGGCTGTAGCTCCTCGGCGATAGTCTCGAAGGCGTTCAACCAAGTCTGCTGCGGGTACCACTCCTCGGGGTCCGGGTCGGTGACCCCTTCCGCGGCGAGCGCCCGTAGCGCCCGCTCCCGATACGCGTCGGAGAAGCGTCCCATCGCTTCTTCGACGATCGTCAGCACGGTCTGCCCGTTCACCTCGACGCCTCGGTCGAACGCCTCATAGGCGGCCATTACCGAACCGACCGTTCGGATCGTAAAAGTAACTTCGATGTCATAGTCGTCGATCCGCCGATTCCCCTTGGGTCGGCGGACGACGGCACGACGGAGCGCCACGCGAGGTGTCGCGCGCCTACTTGAACCGGAACGTCTCCAGGTTCTTCGGCGCGAACGTCCGCATGTTGTAGTCGTGGTACAACGCGGACGAGAGGTCCTGAACGGAACTCTCGTCCCCGTGGACGCACAGCACCTTCTCCGGGCGCGGATTCATCGTCTTCACGAAGTTCTCTAACCCCTGTCGGTCGGCGTGGCCGGAGAAGCCGTCGACGACCTCGGTGCCCATCTCCAGGGTGAGCGTGTCGCCGCGGCTCCCGCCGCCCCAGCCGTCGACCGGGATCTCGTCCCAGCCGTTCTGGATCCGGCGCCCGAGCGTCCCCTGGGCCTGATAACCGACGAAGACGAGGTTCGAGTCCGGGTCGGGGCCGATGTGGCGGAGCCACGACATGATCGGCCCGCCCTCGATCATCCCGGAGGTGGAGATGACGATACACTCGTCGCCGTCGGCGACCTCCTGCCGCTCGTCCTCGCCGGCGTCGATGTGGTTGAACTGGTCGGCGAGGAACGGGTTCTCGTCCTCGTGGAAGATGCGGTCGCGGAGGTCGTCGCGGAGGTACTCGGGATAGGTGGTGTGGATCGCGGTCGCCTCCCAGATCATCCCGTCGAGGTGGACGGGCATCTCCGGGATCTCGCCCTCGCGCATCGCCTCCTCCAAGACGAGCATGATCTCTTGGGAGCGACCAACGGCGAAGGCGGGGATGACGACCTTCCCGCCCTGCTCGTACGTCTCGTTGATGACCTCCTTGAGCGCCTCCTCGGAGTCCTCCTGGTCGGTCTGGTAGTCGTTGCGGCCGCCGTAGGTGGACTCCAGTACGAGCGTCTCGACGCGCGGGAAGTCGTTGACGGCGCCGTTGAACAGGCGGGTGTCCTCGTAGTGGATGTCCCCCGAGAACGCGACGTTGTAGAGGCCGTCGCCGATGTGGAAGTGGGTGACCGCGCTGCCGAGGATGTGGCCCGCGTTGTGGAAGGTGAGCTTCACGTCCGGCGCCACGTCGGTCACGTCGCCGTACTCCAGCGGGATGGTGTGTTTGATCGCGTCGCGGACCTGCGCGGACTCGTAGGGGGGCGTCCGCCCGTCCTTCGCGGCGACGTCGAGGTAGTCGAGCGTGAGCAGGCCCATCAGGTCGCGGGTCGGCTCCGTCGTGTAAATCGGGCCGTCGTAGCCGTACTTGAAGAGGAGCGGGACCAGCGCCGAGTGGTCGAGGTGGGCGTGGGTCAACACGACCGCGTCGAGGGTCGCGGCGCCCGCGCCGAGCGCCTCGGGCACCTGGAGGTACGGCACCTCGCCCTCGGCGCCGGGCTTGTCGCCGCAGTCGATGAGGATCCGCGTCTCGGGCGTCGAGAGGATGAAGGCCGCGCGGCCGACCTCGCGGCAGCAGCCGAGCGTCGTGATCCGGACCCACTCGTCGTCGGACATCTCCTCGCGGTGGATCTGCCGGCCGACGCGCTCGAGGATGTCGCGGCGCTCCTCGCGCTCGTTCTTCAGGAAGCCGCGGACGTTCGAGACGGTGGAGGACTCGATCGGCGGCGTCCGGACGACCTCGGGGGTCCAGCCGACCTCTTGGGTGATCTCGCGGAGCGTCGAGCCGCGGCGGCCGATCACCATGCCGGGCTTCTCGGCCTCGATGACGACCTCGCCGGTGTCCTCGTGGAAGTCGAGGTCCGTGACGCCGGCCTCCTCCGGGATCACCTCGCGGACCTGCTCTTCGGCCCGCGCCGGCGGCGAGAGGGCGCTCGGGTCCGGGCGGACGGTGATCCGCTTGCGGAGCTTCGACGCGAGCCGTCGGATGAGATCGCCGTCGCCCGCGAACCGCTTCGGGTCGCGCGTGTACACGACGAGCTCCGGCCCCTCGTATTTCACGTCGGTGACCGTGATGTCGTTCGGAATCTCCTGTTCGATCTCGGATTTCAACGTATCGAGTTGCTTGTCGACTTGACTCATATCTCACTGCGGGTCGTCGAGGCCGTCGTCGTCGTCGAATCGCGTCGCGCGTCGCGCGGCGACTCGCCGCCGATCGATCGACCGTGACGGGGTAGGCATAGTGGAAGTACTGTCCGTACTGGTTCCGTGCGCGGGAACAGCCAGCGAAAACCCGCTTGGATCGGACTACTGCCCCGCCGTTATAAAAGCCTTCGCAAAGGGCAAGCCGCAGGCGGCACAATCCGGTCCATGCGCGTCACGCCGCAGACGGTCCGCGACGAACGCGACTGGGTCCGCGACCGCGCGGACGTGATCGTCCCGATACTCAACGACACCCGCGACCGCCTCGGCCGGCTCTTCGAGACGGAGGTCGACCCGGTGGCGCCCGACGCGTACCGCCGGGAGGTCGACGCCGTCTTCGCCGACGGCGAGGTCGCGGTCAACGTCGCGGCCTGCGTCGGGCTCCTGCGCGATCTCGACGTCGAGGGCGACTACCCCGGCTTCGTCGTCGACGAGGTCCTCGGTCGAGAACTGGCCGCGACGATAGCGGGCGGGCGCCCGCTCTCGCTGCTCGCGCAGGCGACGTTCCACGTCGCCGACCTCTACGTGGACCGGGACGCGACCGCGACCGAGGTCGACGGGGACGAGCGCGGCGCCGGGACCGCCGGCGCTGACGACCTCGACGCCGCGCTCGCCGCCGGGTTTCAGACGCGGCTCCCGGGCTGGGACTGGCGGGAGGGAGAGAGCCCGTTCGCGGTCGACGCCGGGGGCCTCGGCGACGCTGAGTAGCCGGCCGCTTAGGACGTGAAGTTCCTGACGACCCCGTACGCCTTGTCGAGCAGCGCGTCGGGGAGGAACCGCGCGAGGACGCCGACGCGCGCGACGGTGCCGGGCTGGACGCGCGCCGGGGGTTGCGTCGCGCTCGCGGCGTCGTAGATGGCGTCCGCGACGAGTTCCGGCTCGACCGCGCCGGGCCCATCGCCGCCGATCAGCTTCGCGTCCTCGAACATCGCGTAGAACTCGTCGTACGCGTCGGTCCGATCGATCCCCTCGCGCTCGTCGGGGTCGGCCTCCCGCTCCGCACGCTTCGAGAAGTTCGTCTTCACGGGGCCGGGCTCGACGACGACCACGTCGATCCCGAGGTCCGCGACCTCGTTGCGGAGCGCGTCCGACATCGCTTCGAGGGCGAACTTCGACCCGCTGTACACGCCGCCGCCGGGCATCGACACCCGGCCCGCGACCGACGAGACGTTGACGATGGTGCCGTCGCGCTCGCGGCGCATCGCGGGGAGGACCGCGCGGATCAGCCGGTGCGGGCCGTACACGTTCACGTCGAACTGGTCGCGGACGCGGTCCGTGGTGACGTCCTCGACCGGTCCGAACTGGCCGTAGCCGGCGTTGTTGATCAGCGCGTCGATCGCGCCCTCCTCGTCTAAGACGCGGTCCACGACGCGGTCGACGTCGTCCTGATCGGTGACGTCGAGCGTGGCGAGCTCACAGCCCGCCTCGCCGAGCGCCTCGACGTCCGCGGGGTTCCGCGCGGTGGCGTACACGGTCCATCCCTCGTCGAGGAACGCGTGCGCCGCGGCGCGGCCGATGCCCGAGGAACAGCCGGTGATGAGTGCCGTCTTCTGCACGCCTCTCCGGTCAGTCTCCGAGGGCATAACTCTCCCGACCGGCGGCGAAACGTCGCCGTCGACCGAGAGCGAACGGACGCGTTATTCCTCGCCGTCCGTGGCGTCGTCGTCCGCCGCCTCCTCGTCTTCGTCGGCCGGGAGGAGGTCTCGCTCGTCGAGGATCGCCTCGATCTCGTCAGCGGGGCGCTCGCTGTACTGCGGGTCGTCGACGGTGATCGTCGCGACGCCGACGCCGTCGGGGGACAGCTCGCCGTCGTTCGACTGGGCGAGGGTGTCGAGCGCGAGCCCGACCGCCTCGTCCGTGGAGATACCCTCCTCGTACTCCTCTTCGAGGTAGTCGCGGAGGTCGCTGCGGTCCGACCCGATCGAGAGCGCCTGCCACTCGTAGGGGGTGCCGGAGGGGTCCGTCTCGAACAGGCGCGGCTCGCCGTTCTCGACGCCGCCGACGATGAGCGCGACGCCGAAGGGGCGCGCGCCGCCGACCTGCGTGTACTGCTGGATGTGGTCGGTGATGTTCTTCGTCAGCGTCTCGATCCCGACCGGCTCGCCGTAGCGGAGCTGGTTGATCTGCGCCTGTCGGCGCGCGAAGTCGATGAGCTGGCGGGCGTCCGCGACGTGGCCCGCGCTCGCGACGCCGACGTGGTCGTCGGCCTTGTGGAGCTTCTCGATGCTCTCCGGCTCCATCAGGGGGGACCGGGCGCGCTTGTCGGCCGCGAGGACGACCCCGTCCTCGGCGCGGATCCCGACGCTCGCCGTCCCTCGTTTCACCGCCTCCCGGGCGTACTCGACCTGGTAGAGTCGGCCGTCCGGAGAGAAGATTGTGATGCCGCGGTCGTACGCCTGCTGTTGGGATTGGCCCTGCATGATATCACTCGGTGTCGAACGTCGTCGCGCCGACGCGACCCGACTCGGCCCGCACGTCGCACGCGTCACCGCGCACGGTCGCGGACCGCTCGGCGCCCTCGAACGCGACGTCTCGCTGTGTCGAACTGGGGGTCGCGCGACCCATATATCTTTCCTCACAGGCGCGCACCGTCCCCGAAATCCCTCTGACGCGGATTCCGACCGGCTCGCCGTCGACCTCGCTCACGCAGGCGATCGCGGCGCGCGCGTCGTCGACGTGCCCGTGCCTGACGCGGACGACGGCCTCGCCGGTCCCGTCCGCGTGCGCGAACGAGAGCAGCGTCAGGTCGGCGTCCGCGCTCCCCGCGTCGCCGAGGAGGTTGCCGGCGCTGTACCACAGCGCGCGCTGGAACGCCCGCCGGCCGATCTCCGCGTCGGACCACGTCTCGATTCCGACCGCGACGTACCGCCAGCGCGGTCGGAGGTGCTTGGGGAGGTGTTTCACGACAGGGCCCTCACGCCGGCAGCTCGCGGATCCGCTCGGCGACGATCACCGCCACCTGGTCGTGGACGCGCTCGACCGCGGTCACGGCGAACCCCTCCTCGGTGAACGCCTCGACCAGCGTCCCGACCGTCGCGGGGTCGTCGACCTCGGGGCTGTAGAACGGGGCGTCCGGGTCCGGCTCCTCGAAGAACGCCACGTCGCCGAGGACTATCCGGCGCGCGCCCGTCTCGGCCATCACGCCGATCGCCTCGCGCTTCTCGTCGTCCGCGAGGTGGTGGAGCGCGAAGTTCGACGTGACGACGTCGACCCGCCTGTCCGGGTCGAGCCCGGGGTCGCGGAACTCGCCGTACGCGAACTCGACGTCGTCGAGCCCGCGCTCCTCCGCCTTCCGGCGCCCCTCCTCCATCATCCCCTCGCTGATGTCGCGCGCGAGGACGCGCTCTGCGTCCTCGGCGACCGCGAGCGCGATGGCGCCCGTGCCCGCGCCCAAGTCGAGGACGACGTCGTCCGGCTCGGGCGCGGCGTGCTCGATCACGAGGCTCGCGCAGGCGTGGTACTCGTCGCTCTTCGAGTCGTCGTACGCCGCCGCCTTCTCGGAGAACCGCTCGGCGTGCTCAGCAACCGTCTTCTTCATACCTCCCACGTCGGACCCCCGGCTCTATGAAGGCCTCGGAGCGGCGCTCCCGGTTGCGCTCGACGAGGTCGCCCCACGCCCGGAGCCCCTCGCGGACGGCCTCGGCGTCGAATCCGATCGCCTCGCCGACCGCGACCAGCTTGCGGGGCGCGCGGAGTTCGAGGTGCGAGCGCGCGTTCGCGCTCACGACGTACGGCGCGTCGTAGTGGCCGACGATCTCGCGGAGCTTCCGGAGGTCGGCGAGCGCGCGGACGCGCTTCCCGCCCGTCGCGCGCAGAACCGGTCCGAAGTCGAACTCGACGCGGACGCCGTTGTCGCGCGCCGCCTTCGCGAGGACGTGGTTGAAGTCGCCGCCGTCCGCCGTCGGGCGGACGAGCACGTCGACGCGCGCCTGCTCGACCGCGAAGCGGTTCAGGGCGTCGTCGCCCCCGACGACGCAGACCACGGTCCGGTCGGAGCGGTAGTTCCCGACCGCGCCCGATGCGCTCGTCGGGTCGTCGGCGTCGATCTCGACCGCGTCGACGACGTCGATCCCGTACTCCTCGCGGAGCGCGTCCGGATCGCGGACGGGGCTCTCGTCGCGGTCCGCCGCGATCGAGCCGCGGTCTCCGGGGGATTTCCCTCCGTTGCCGGCCGGATCCAGCGCGTCGCGCGACCGCACCACAATCCCGTCGTAGCCGTGCCGCGCGGCGGTCGCGGCGTGGCGCGCGACGGTCGCCTCCCCGTCGGGGTAGGCGTGAACGGCCTCGTACATGGCCCTTCGTTTCGCGGCCGGGCGTATCGGCGTTGCGCTTCGGGCGCCGCGCGCCGAGCCCTCCCGTCACCAGTCGCCGGCGGACTCCTCTTCCTTTTTCCACTCCCGTCGAGGGTCCTCGCCCGTGAACCACGTCGCGATTCCGTCGGGGTCGGACTCGTGGAACGCCCGCCGCCGACTCCACTCGACGGTCGCCTTCGCGAACGCGATCGGGAGGAGGTACGGGAGGAGGATCGCCCCGGGACCGACGACCGCGGCGACCGCGTCGAACGCGCCCGACCCCGCGAGCGCTTGGACCGCGAGCAGTGCGACCGTGACGGCGGGGACGGCCAGCATCCCGATGACGATATAGAAGAAGACGACGCGCTGTGCGGCCTCGACGACCATGTACGGCGACTGCTCCTCGTACGCGCGTTCGGCGAAGAACTCGCGGCGCACCTCCGCGATCTGCGCCAGACAGACGCCGACGGCGGCGAACCCGACGGTGGGCGTGACGTACGAGACGGCGTCGAGGCCCACGCCGAGAAGCGGGAAGGCGACGAAGTAGAAGACGCCGAGCGAGCGGACGACCACCCCGACGTTCCGGCGGTAGATCGGCGGGAGCCACGAGACGAGGCGGATCGGCTCCGGGTCGGCTTCCCACCGCTCCTCGTCGAGCTCCGTGTTCTCCGAGTAGCCGACGACGTAGAACGAGCGGTCGTCCAGGTCGATCGGCCGCTCCGCGAACAGCGCGGCGACGCTGTACGCCAACACCATCACGACGACCTCGATCCAGTACACCGCGAGCAGCTCGCCGACCCGCCAGTCGAACGCGACGACGCCGGCGAGCGGGAGGAGGTTCGTCGCGACCACGAGCGCGAGCGCCCCGCGACCGGTGGGGTCCAGCGGGCGCGACGGGCTGGGGTCGACCTCGGGCGATCCATCGGAGGGCATCGTCTCGTGTCCCGGCCGCGTCGAACATAAACCTCGCTACCCGACGACCTTTTTGTTCGCTCGCGGGAAGCACGTCGCATGCCCGCCGACTTGGAGGAGAAGACGGACCGCTACGAGCGGATGCTCGCGGACGCCCTCTCCGTCGCCGAGCCGCGCCCGCCGGCCGACACGCCGCTCGGCGAGGCCGCGGCCGACGTGACCGAGATGGCCGAGTCGTACCTCGACGACGGCCGCCACTTCCGCGCGGACGGCGACTCGGTGAACGCGCTCGCGTCCTACTCGTACGGATACGGGTGGCTCGACGCTGGCGTCCGACTGGGACTGTTCGCCGTGCCCGACGACACCGAACTGTTCACGACCTGAGGCGGGCTCGCGCCCCGCCCGCTTCGCCGCGAGGGACGCGCTTAAGCGGTGACGCCCGCCACTGGTGGCATGGACGAACTCGCGGACCTGACCGAGCGGCTCGTCTCGATCCCCTCCCACGAGGACGAGACGGCCGCGGGCGACGCGATCGAGGAGTGGCTGCGCGCGGAGACGGACGCGAGGGTCGAGCGCGACGACGCCGGCAACGTGCTCGCGCTCAAGGGCGCGACCGGCGACCCGGACGCCGACTCGCTCGCGCTGGTCGGTCACCACGACGTGGTCCCGCCGGCGCCCGAACAGACGACCGGCGACGGGCTCAACGGTGAGTACGTGGTCGAGCGCCGCGACGGCCGTATCTACGGCCGCGGAACCGCCGACATGAAGGGGTCGGTCGCGGCCGCGATGTGCGCGTTCAGGGACGCGACGCCGCCCGCGGACCGGGAACTGATATTCGCCTCGTTCGTCGGCGAGGAGGTCGGCGGAGAGGGGGCGCGCCACGCCATCGACGCCGGGTTCGCGCCCGATCGGGCGGTCGTCGCGGAGGGGTCGACGAACTACTCGAAGCCGGGCGTCACGGACGTCGTCGTCGCGCACCGCGGGCGCCGCGGGTCGCGGCTCGTCGCGCGCGGGGAGGCCGCGCACGCCTCGGAGCCGGAGGCGGGCGTGAACGCCATCTACCGCGCCTGCGACGCCATCGACGCGGTCCGCGACCTCGAAGTCCCGGAGGCGACTGTCCTCGGAAACGACGTGTCGGGGTCGCTCGCGGTCACGATCGTCGACGGCGGCGAGACGTGGAACGTCATCCCCGAGCGCTGCGAGGCGACGATCGACGAGCGCACCGTGCCGGGCGGCCGCGCCGACCTCGCGGGCGTCGCCGACGCGACGTCGGGCGTCGAGCTCGTCGTCGACCAGGACCTCCCGCCGATGGCCTGCGGCGACGCGGCGTTCGCCGACGCCGCCCTCGACGTCGCCCGCGGGGTCCACGACGAGCGCGGCCCCGACGCGCCCGAACACGTCACCAAGCCGCACGCGACCGACGCGGGATGGCTCGCGGAGGCCGGCACCGACTGCCTCGTCTGCGGCGCCTCCGAGCCCGGGGAGGCGCACACGGACACCGAGAGCGCGAGCCTCGACGTCCTCGACCGCTGTTACCGGATTTATACCGGGATCGCCGAGCGGGAACTGTAGCAGTCGGAAGTTGGGTTCCTGCGCGCGCAGCGCGGCGGCCGAGCGACGGTTCGCGGCCGCCTCGCGCGACCCCGTATGGAAGGGGTTTTATGCGCTCCGTGGAAAGTGTGCGCCACTATGGGAGACAAGTCGAAGGCTCAAAAGAAGCGTCTGGCGAAGGCGGAGCGCCAGAACACCCGCGTCCCCGCGTGGGTCATGATGAAGACGGACATGAACGTGACGCGAAACCCCAAGCGGCGCAACTGGCGCCGGAACGACCTGGACGAGTAAATGTCGACGAACGACTTCGAGGAGCGCGTCGTCACCGTCCCGCTCCGCGACGCCAAGGAGAAGCCCGTCCAGCAGCGCGCCGACTACGCCATGAAGATCACGCGACAGCACCTCGCCAAGCACTTCTCCGTCGACGAGGACGACGTGATCATCGACGGCTCCGTCAACGAGGCCGTCTGGGAGAACGGGCGACAGAACCCGCCCAGCACGGTGCGGGTCCGCGCGGCTCGGTTCGTCGAGGACGGCGAGCCGGTCGTCGAGGCCGAACACGCCGAGTAACGTGTTACGGGCGACCTTCACCGGCTCGTCGTACGTGGGCGTGTTCGCCCGCGCCGTCGACGACCTCCTGTTAGTCCGGCCGGACGTCGACGAGGAACTCGCCGAGGACCTCGGCGCGGAACTCGGCGCGGAGCCGCTGCTGACGACGGTCGGGAGGTCCAACACGGTCGGCGCGCTCGCGACGGGCAACGAGCACGGCGTGCTCATCTCCTCGCGCGCGACCGAGCGCGAGAAGGACCGAATCGCCGACGCGGCCGGCGTCCCGGTGCGCGAACTGCCGGGGGAGATCAACGCCGCCGGCAACGTCGTCCTCGCGAACGACTACGGCGCCTACGTCCACCCGGACCTCTCGCGCGAGTCGGTCCAGGTGATCAAGGAGGTCCTCGACGTCCCCGTGACTCGGGGTGACCTCGGCGACGTCAGAACGGTCGGCACGGCGGCGGTCGCCAACAACACGGGCGTGCTCTGTCACCCGCAGTCGACGGAGTCGGAGCTACAAGCGGTCGAGGAGGCGCTCGACGTCCGCGCCGACCTCGGCACCGTCAACTACGGCGCGCCGCTCGTCGGCTCCGGCCTCGTCGCCAACGACGAGGGGTACGTCGTCGGCGAGGACACCACCGGCCCGGAGCTCGGCCGGATCGAGGAGACGCTCGGCTTCATCGACTAACGCCCGCGTCGTCGCGTTCGGTCTCTTTCGTATAGCACTCCCACATTTAAGACCCACAGCGGAGTTGCTGGCGGTATGCCCGCTATCGAGTGCCGAAACCTCTCGAAGTACTACGGCGACGTCCGGGGGATCGAAGACGTCTCCTTCGCAGTCGAGGACGGCGAGGTGTTCGGCTTCCTCGGCCCGAACGGCGCGGGGAAGACGACCGCGATCCGCACCTTGTTGGGGTTCCTGTCGCCGACGAGCGGCGGCGCGACGCTGCTCGGCCGCGACGCGACGGACCCGGTCGAGTCGCGCCGCGCACGCGAGCGGATCGGGTACCTCCCCGGCGACCCCGGACTCGACCGCGACCGCACCGCGGCGGCCTTCCTCGACCACCAGGCGGCGCTCCGCGGCGAGTCGAGCCGCGACGAGCTCGTCGGGCGGTTCGGCCTCGACGAGTCGCGGCGGATCGGCGACCTCTCGCGAGGGAACCGGCAGAAGGTGGCGCTGGTGGCCGCGTTCATGCACCATCCGGACCTGCTGTTGCTCGACGAGCCGACCTCCGGGCTCGACCCGCTGTTACAGGAGGAGTTCGCTGCCCTCGTGCGCGAGCGCGTCGAGGACGGGGCGAGCGTCCTCCTCTCGTCGCACGTCCTCGGCGAGGTAGCCGCGCTCTGTGACCGCGTGGGGGTCCTCCGGGAAGGGCACCTCGTCGCGGTCGAGTCCGTCTCGGACCTCCGGTCGCGCGGCGGCAAGCAGATCCGCGTCCGCGTCGCAGAAGAGGTCGACCGCGCCGACTTCGAGGTCCGCGGCATCATGAACCTCCGCGTCGGCGAGACCGTCTCGTTCACGTGGACGGGGGAGTACGACGCGCTGATCGACCTCCTCTCGCGGTACACCGTGCTGGACCTCGATGTCGTCGACGCGCCGCTCGAAGAGGCGTTCATGACGTTCTACGACGGCGACGTGCCGGGCCCGACGGGGAGCGGGAGCGGCGGGACTTCGGGTCCCGACGCGGCGGGAAGTGGGGCGGTCGACTCCGGAGGTGAGGGCCGATGAGCGACCGTCCGGCGCCGTGGCTCGCGATCGCGCGGTACGACGCCACCGGTCGGGCCCGCGGATCGCTCGTGGTCACGGGGCTGCTCTCCGCGTTCCTGCTCCTCTTCTTGGCCTTCTTCCCCTCGCTGTCGACCGCCGGAATCGACCTCGACGCGTACGTCGAGGCGTTCCCGCCGGCGTTCCGGGAGGCGTTCGGGATCATCGCCATCTCCTCGATCGAGGGGTTCCTCGCGGTGGAGTTCTACCAGTTCGCGTGGCTGCTCCTCGTCGGCCTCTACCTCGCGTACCTCGCCGGGGGGACGATCGCCGGCGACGTCGCCTCCGGCCGGATGGACCTCACGCTGTCGGCGCCGGTCGCGCGCCGCGACGTGGTGATCGGGCGGTTCCTCGGGCTGGTCCCGCTCGTCGCGCTCCTGAACGTCGTGCTCCCGGTCGTCGCGTACGTCGGCGTCCTCGCGGTCGGGGAGACGATCGCCGTCGAGCGGCTCGTCGCGGTCCACGCGCTCGCGGTGCCGTACCACCTGACGTGCGTCGCGGTCGGGATCGCCGTGTCGACGCTCGTCTCCCGTCCGGGGATCGCCCAGCGGGTCGCGCTCGGCGCGCTGTTCGCGCTGTTCATGTTCGAGTCCGTCGTCGCCAGCACCGACTACGCCGAGGCGGGAGACCTCAGCCCGACGGCGCACTACGACCCCTCCGCGGTCCTCGTGCTTGGCGAGTACGACCTGACGGGCGCGGCGGTCCTGCTCGCGGCGACGGCCGTCCTCGTCGCCCTCGCCGTCGTCCGGTTCCGTCGCGCGGACCTCTCCGGGTGAAACCCGCGTTTCGGGGGCGCTCCGCCGTCGTTCGAGGCCGGTTCGTTCCGCCTCCGGCCGCCTCGCAGCCTGTCCCTTTTTAGGAAGATACTTCCCTGTCCCTGCCGGATCGGGGAACATGAGTACCTACACGGTGAGTGGACGGTTCCAGAGCCGAGACGGCGACCAGCCGTTCACGAAGGACGTCGAGGCGGAGAACGAGGACCTCGCCCGCGAGCGGATCTACACCACGGTCGGGAGCCAGCACAACCGCAAGCGCACCCAGATCGACATCGAGGAGGTGTCCGAGGAATGATGGGCGGCGGGCAACAGCAGCTCCAGCAGCTCTCGCAGGAACTGCAGGAACTCGACGAGGAGATCGAGGCCCTCGAAGCCGAGATCGCGGACTACCGCGAGGAGAAGGCCGACATCGACGACGCGGTCGAGGCCATCGAGACGCTCGACACGGGCGCGACCGTTCAGGTCCCGCTCGGCGGCGGCGCCTACCTCCGCGCGGAGGTCCAGGACATCGACGAGGTCATCGTCTCGCTCGGCGGCAACTACTCCGCGGAGCAGGAGCAGGACGACGCCATCGACGTCCTCCGCCGCAAGCAGGAGGCGCTCGACGACCGGATCGCGGAGACCGAGGAGGAGGTCGAGGAGCTGGAGTCCGAGAGCGACGAACTCGAACAGCAGGCCCAGCAGATGCAACAGCAGATGCAGCAGCAGCAGATGCAGCAGATGCAGCAGGCCGAGGAAGACGACGGGGAGTAAGACGGAGACTACACCGTGTTCGACGGACTGAAAGACAAGCTCTCCGGCTTCCGCGAGGACGTCGAGGAGTCGACCGAGGTCGAGGAGGACGCGGCGCCCGACGACGGGGCGGCCGCCGAGAGCGACGCGGGCGACTCCGGCGCCGAAGCCGTCGGTGACGACGCCGCCGAGGCCGAGACCGCCTCCGACGGGCCGACCGCGGACGGCGACTCGTCGTCGAGCGACGACGAGCCGAGCACCTTCCAGCGCGCGAAGGCGTTCGCGACCGGCCGGATCATCATCGAGGAGGAGGACCTCGAGGAGCCGCTGTGGAACCTCGAGATGGCGCTGCTCGAAAGCGACGTGGAGATGAGCGTCGCCGAGCAGATCCTCGACAGCGTCCGCGAGAGCATGCTCGGCGAGTCGCGAAAGCAGGTCGAGACGACCGGCGAACTCGTCGAGTCGGCGCTTCACGACGCGCTACTCGACGTCATCGCCGTCGGGCAGTTCGACTTCGAACAGCGGATCGCCGACGCGGACAAGCCGGTCACCATCGTCTTCACCGGCGTCAACGGCGTCGGGAAGACGACGAGCATCGCGAAGCTCTCCGAGTGGCTCGCCGACCGCGGCTACTCCTCCGTCCTCGCGAACGGCGACACCTACCGCGCGGGCGCCAACGAGCAGATCCGCGAACACGCCGACCGGCTCGGCCGCGACCTGATCAGCCACGATCAGGGCGGCGACCCGGCGGCGGTCATCTACGACGGCGTCGAGTACGCGGAGGCGAACGGCATCGACGTCGTCCTCGGCGACACGGCGGGGCGGCTCCACACGAGCGACGACCTGATGGCCCAGTTAGAGAAGATCGACCGCGTCGTCGACCCCGACATGACGCTGTTCGTCGACGAGGCGGTCGCGGGCCAGGACGCGGTCAACCGCGCGAAGGAGTTCGACGACGCCGCCGCGATCGACGGCGCGATCCTGACGAAGGCGGACGCCGACTCCTCGGGCGGCGCCGCCATCTCGGTCGCGTACGTCACCGGGAAGCCCATCCTCTTCCTCGGCACCGGACAGGGGTACGACGACATCACCCGGTTCGACCCCGAGGACCTCGTCGAGAGCCTCCTCGACGAGGAGTGAGCGACGGGCGCACCGCTCTCCCTCTCTCGCCGTTTCGCCTTTCCCGCGAGCGGCGCGACTCCCGGTTCCCCGCGCGTCCGACGGTTACAGCCGTCGTCCGAGCGCCCCTCCGGCGTCGCGCGCGCAGTGCGGCCGCGAACTCGCCCTCGACCGCGTGCGGCCCGTCGGTGACGCGGTGCGGTAGTTCCCGCTCGGGTCTCGCTGATCGCCTTCGCGCGCCCCGCTCCGATCGCGTTCCGATCCGAACCGCGATAAAGAGATTTCTCACGCTTTTTTATTATCGGTAGCGTCGATGAGTATAGTGGATAATTATTTATGTTACTCAGGGAGCGATTAGTTTGAGGCGAAAGTTATGACCGACGGCGATAATCACGGGGACGGCTCGACGCACAGCCCAGAGACAACCGCGTCCGATCGCGGCTCGCAGCGCCGCGATATTTTAAAGGTGGGGGCCGGGGCGGTAGGGATCGCCGGACTCGCGGGGTGTCTCACCGACGACGGCTCGAACGGGTCGGACGGTTCGGACGGTTCAGACGGTTCGGACGGTTCAGACGGCTCGGACGGCTCGGACGGTTCAGACGGTTCAGACGGCTCGGACGGCTCGGACGGCGGCAGCGAGACGACGAACGTCGCTATCGTCTCCAGCCCGGCGGGGTTCGGCGATCAGGCGTTCAACGACCTCGCGCTCGACGGGCTTCAGAACGCGGCCGAGGAGTACGACATCGAGATCCAGCAGGTCGAAGAGACCAACCAGTCGAACTACCAGACGGTCCAGTCGCAGCTCGCCGAGAGCGGCGACCCGGACTACGACCTCATCGTTCTGGTCAGCTACAACCACACGCAGGCGCTCCAGACGAACGCCGAGGAGTACCCGGACCAGAACTGGATGCTGATCAACGCGTCGGTCGACCAGCCCAACGTGGCGGGGTACACGTGGGCGAACCACCAGATGTCCTTCCAGGCGGGCGTGTTGGCGGGGACGATGACCACGCGCGAGCTCTCCCACGAGGGCAACTCGCTCGACCCCGACGAGAGCGTCGTCGGGTTCGTCGGCGGCGTCGACGGCTCGCTCATCAACGCGTTCGAGCGGGCCTACCGCGCCGGGGTCGAGTGGGTCGACGAGGGGATCGAGGTCAACGTCGGCTACATCGGGAACTACACCGACACCCAGACCGCGAACAACATCGCCACCTCGCAGTACGACGCGGGCGCCGACATCGTGTATCACGCCGCCGCGGCGGCCGGCCAAGGCGTGTTCCAGGCCGCACAGGAGACCGACCGGTTCGCAATCGGTGTCGACGCCGACCAGTCCGTGACCCTCCCCGACTACCAAGACGTCATCATGGCGTCGGCGGTGAAGTACATCAACGAGGGGACCTACGAGGTCGCCGAAGCGGTCGTCGAGGACGACTGGTCCAGTGTTCAGGGGTCGAACGTCCTCGGCCTCGAGTCCGAGGGCGTCGAAGTCGTGTTCGGGCAGGCCATCGGCGACAGCCTCCCGGACGTCGCGGCCGAGAACCTCGAGGAGAGCAGGCAGGCGATCATCGACGGGGAGGTCACGGTCCCCTGTAGCGCCGGCGGTTGCTGACAGCGGGCGGTGCCCGCGAGTATTTTTCCACTATGCCAGAACCCACAGACAACGCGTCCGCCGTCGAACTCACGGACATCACGAAACGGTTCGGCGACGTCGTCGCGAACGACGGCGTCGACCTCACCCTCCGGAAGGGGTCCGTCCACGCCGTGGTCGGCGAGAACGGCGCCGGGAAGACGACCCTGATGAAGGTGTTGTACGGGCTCTACGATCCCGACGAGGGGACGGTGACCGTCGACGGCGAGCGCCGAACGTTCGAGTCGCCGCGCGACGCGATCGACGCCGGCGTCGGGATGATCCACCAGCACTTCCAACTGGTGGACACCATGACCGTCCTCCAGAACATCGTCTTAGGTCACGAGCCGTCGAGAAACGGGCTCGTCGACGACCGCGAGGCTCGCGAGCGCGTCCGGGAGATCTGCGACGCCTACGGGTTCTCCGTCGACGAACACCTCGACACGGACGTCGAGGACCTCGGCCTCGGCGTCCAGCAGCACGTCGAGATCGTCAAGAGCCTCTACCGGGGCGCCGAGACGCTCATCTTCGACGAGCCGACGGCGGTGTTGACTCCACAGGAGGTCGAGGGCCTGTTCGACGTCATGGACGCGCTCACCGACGACGGGCGGTCGCTCGTCTTCATCACGCACAAGCTCGACGAGGCGATGACGGCGGCCGACGAGATAACGGTTCTCAGGGACGGCAGCGCGGTCGGCACGGTCGACGCCGACGAAACGTCGCGGAACGAGCTCGCCCGGATGATGGTCGGTCGGGAAGTGCTCTTCGACGCCGAGCCCCGGGAGCGGTCCCCCGGTGACGTCGCGCTCTCCGTCGACGGCGTCTGCGCGGACGACGAGCGGGGCATCCGCCAGGTCGACGACGTGAGCTTCGCCGTCAGGGAGGGAGAGATCCTCGGCGTCGCCGGCGTCGAGGGAAACGGACAGCGGGAGCTGATCGAAACCATAACCGGCATGCGGGGCGCCGAACGCGGAGTCGTGGCGCTGTTCGGCGACGACATCACGGAGCTGAGTCGGCGAGAGCGCATCGAGTCCGGGATCGCGTACGTTCCCGGAGACCGGACGCGGGAGGGGCTCGTCCAGGAGTACAGCCTCGTCAAGAACGCGCTGCTCGGCAACCAGACCGTCGAACCGTTCGCGGACGGCGCCTTCCTCGACTGGCGGGCGATCACCGACCACGCGGACGCCATCGTCGAGGAGTACGACGTCCGGCCGGCCGACGCGGACGCCACGGCCGAGTCGCTGTCCGGCGGCAACCAACAGAAGTTCGTCGTGGGTCGCGAGCTCGAACGGAACCCGTCGCTGCTCGTCGCGGCGCATCCGACCCGCGGCGTCGACATCGGGTCGATCGAGTTCATTCACGAGCGGCTCCGCGAGATGCGCGACGAGGGCGTCGCCGTGGTTCTGGTCTCCTCGAAGCTCGACGAAGTCAAACGGCTCTCCGACCGGACGGCGGTCATGTACGAGGGGGAGTTCGTCGACGTGGTCGACCCCGGCGACGTGACCGAGGAGGAGCTCGGACTGATGATGGCCGGACAGTCGCTCGACGACCCTGACACGGTCGCGCTCGACGCGGGGGGTGACGCGTGAGCGACGCCGGCACTTCGCACGTCCGAGCCGCGCTCGACCGGATCGTCGACCGGATGCTCCGGGCGACCGTGCTGGAGCGGATCGTCATCGCGATCGTGTCGACGACCCTCGCGCTCGGTATCGGCGCGGGCATCGTGGCCCTGTCGGGCTACGACGCCGTCGAGTTCGTCTATTCGCTCGTGTACGGGGCGGTCGGCGAGCTCTCGAACGTCGCCTTCACGCTCCGGCAGTCGACGATGCTCATCCTGGCCGGCGTCGCCGTCGCCGTCGCGTTCCGCGCCGGCGTGTTGAACATCGGCGTTCAGGGGCAGTTCGTGGTCGGCGGGTTCGCCGCCACCCTCGCGATCCTGTTTCTGACGCCGCTGCTCCCCGCGAACACCGTCGTCGGCGTCGTTCTGATGATCGTCGCCGGCGGGGCCGCCGTCGTCGCCGGCGGGGCGTACGGCGCGCTGCCCGGACTGATGAAGGCGTACGCCGGCGCGAACGAGGTCATCACGACGATCATGTTGAACTTCATCGCCTCCGGCGTCGTCTACTTCCTGTTGGACGCGTACCTGCGTCCGCCGGGGGCGGCGGCGCCGAACACGGAGGCGTTCCCCGACTACGTCGACCTGCCGGGGTTCGCCTTCGGGAGCCCGTCGTTTTCGGTCATCGGGTTCGGGATCGCACTGGTGACCGTCGCCGTCGTGTACGTGTACATGACGCAGACGGGGTCCGGCTACGACCTCGTCACCAGCGGCTACCAGGAGCCGGCCGCGAAGTACTCCGGCGTCGATCCGAACCGAATGATCGTCCGGACGATGACGCTCTCCGGGATGATCGCCGGGCTCGCCGGGGCGCTGTTCGCCGTGATGATCCTCGGGTACTACAGCGACCCGAACACGTTCCCGACGTTCGGGTTCGACGCCATCGCCGTGAGCCTCTTGGCCGCGAACAATCCGCTCGGGGTGATCCCCGCCGGGCTCCTCTTCGGCGGGCTCGACGCGGGCGGACAGTACATCGGTTTCACGCTCGACGTCCCCAGCGAGCTGGTCGACGGCGTGATCGGGCTGATCGTCCTGTTCGTCGCGGCGCCGGAGCTGTTTCGCGCCGCCGGCCGGTACACGGGCCTCGGAGGTGACGCCCGATGAGCGCCGTCCGGGACGCGATCGGCGGCCGCTCGGCGTTCGTCGGCGGCCTCGGGCTGCTCGCGGCCGCTCTGCTCGCGTTTCTCGTCGCCGACATCCCCGGCTCCGACCTCGTGACGGTCGGCGCGATGGAACGGGCGCTTCAGGCCGCGACGCCGATCGCGCTGGCCGCCATCGGCGGGCTCTACGCCGAGAAGAGCGGCGTGTTCAACATCGGGCTGGAAGGGTTCATGATCTTCGGCGCGCTGTTCGGAGCCGTCACGGCTTGGACCGCGTCCGGCGGCGACGGCGTCGGGCAAGCGGACCTCTGGTTCGGCGTGTTGGTCGCGACTCTCGTCTGCGGCCTGCTGGCGGCGCTGTTCGCGGTCCTCCTGATCCGCTACGAGGCCGACCAGATCGTCGCCGGGCTCGCGGTGTGGTTCATCGGACTGGGCTTCGGTCCGTTCATCTCTACGGTCGTCTGGGGCGGCGTTTCGAGCCCGTCGCTCCCGAACATCGACAACGTGGCCGTCCCCGTCCTCTCCGAGGTCCCGATCGCGGGGCGGCTGTTCTTCGACGCGTCGCCGCTGGTCATGTTCACGGTCCTCCTCGCGGTCGGCGCGTGGGTCGTGCTGTTCCGGACCCGATACGGCTATTGGGTACAGGCGGCCGGGGAGAACCCGGAAGCGCTCGACACGGCCGGGGTCGACGTGAACCGCGTCCGCTACGCGACGCTCGTCTTCTCGGGCCTCATGGCCGGGCTCGGCGGTGCGGTGCTGTCGATCGGCATCGGGAGCGGCTTCACCGGGACGGGGGTGACGATGGTCGACGGTCGCGGCTGGATCGCGATCGTCGCGTACCTGTTCGGCAACTACAATCCGCTCGGTACGTACGGAGCGTCCCTGCTGTTCGGTGCGATGGACATGCTCCAGATCCAGCTTCAGACCGTCGGCATCTCGCTTCCCGGGAGCATCACGGGGCTGTTCCCGTACGTCGCCGTCCTCGTCGTCCTCGTCGTGGTCGGGTACACGCGGGTCCCGGCGGCCGTCGGCGAACCGTACACGAAGGAGGACTGACCGACGGGTCAGCGCTCTCGGCCCGTTCGGGCACTTCTTTACCCGCCCTGTCGAAAGCCGGCGTCATGAGCGGAACCGATCCCGATCTCCGGGACCAACTGAAGTCGTTCGGGTTCTCCGACAAGGAGATCGACACGTACACCACTATCCTGACCCTCGGCGAGGCGAAAGCGAGCGCGATCGCCGAGGGGGCCGACGTCTCCAAGCGGTACGTCTACAACGTGTTGGGGGAGTTCGAAGACCGCGGGCTCGTCGAGATACACGACCACGAGACGCCGACGACCGTCCGGGCTCTGGACCCGTCGACCGTCGTCGACCGACTCTCCGACACGCTCTCGACGCTCGAAGGGAACCTCGACGCGCTCTACGAGCCCGACCCGGAGGTCGACCGGCGCTACGAGGTCATCAAATCGACGGCGACCGTCCGAAAGCGTATCTCGCGGCTGCTCCGGGAAGCTGAAAACGAGGTGAGCCTCTCGGTCCACGCGTCCATCGTGTCGGACCTCGCCGCCGACCTCAGGTCCGCGGTCGACCGCGGCGTACTCACTCTCGTACTGGTCAACGACGACGGGACCGACGCGGTCGAGAGAGACCGCTTCGAGGGGCTGGGTAGCGCGGTGCGCGTCTGGGACCACACGGGGCCGATGATCCTCAGCGTCGACCGGACCCACGGCCTGTTCTCCCCGCCCGAAGTGGTCGTCGGGCCCCCTACCGACCAGCAGGCCATCGGCTTCACCGAGGACCGGCTCTCGCCGGCGCTGGTCGGGTCCTTTCTCGGGAACTACTGGCCCCTCGCGACCGAGGTCTACGTCGACGGGCCGAGCGAGCCTCCGGAGACGTACGATAGATTCAGACACGCGGTGTTGGACGCGACGCTCCACCGCCGCCGCGACCGCGAACTGATCGCGGAGGTGTCCGTTCGTCCCGCTCGGTCCTCCGAGCCGTTCGAGACCCGGCGCGGACGGGTGACCACGGTGCGGCAAGGGCTCGTCGAACCGACGACGAATAACATCCCCATCGAGAACGCGTTGGTGCTCGACGACGGAACCGAGGAGTTCACCGTCGGCGGGCCGGGCGCGATCATGGAGACGTACGAGGCCAGGCGAGTCACCCTCGAGACCCCCGAGACGGCCGACCAGTCCGTCTCCGAACTGCTCGACTCCTCCTCGAAGGTGTAGTCGAAGCCGGACCCGCCCCGCGGACTGGCCGCTCGACCGCCGATAGCCGTGATCTCCCGCTCACGCGTACGATTCCGTCGGGGGCGCCCCACATCAAATTGTGTATCGCGGTATATGATTTATGAGTTTCGCACTGAACGCGTTTTGACCGACTGAGCCCGACGGAATACGAGACGATTTGCCGTCAGACCTCTCAACCCAGGAGCCGGTACACGTTCGCTTCGTAGACCTGCCGCACCTGATCCCCCCAGTTGTGCGTGTACGTGTCGATCACGTCGTCGGCGACGTCGCCGCGGAGGTACTTCACTACGCCGCGGTCGCCGGTCCTGTCGCGGAGGTGCGTCGTGAAGAAGTGCCGGAAGTAGTGGGGCGTGACGTTCTCGTCGGCGCCGCCGCCGGTCCGGTACCATCCCTCCTCGCGGGCGTACCGCTCAACGACGTGTCTGACCGCCTCCGGCCGGAGCCGCTCGCCCCACCCTTCCGCAGTACCGACGAACAACGGCTCCGCGGGCGACGGCGAATCCGGTCGCACCGCGAGCCACGCCTTCAGCGCCCGACGGAGCTCGTCGTCGACCGGGATCACGGTCCCTCGCTTGCGCTTGTTCGCGGCCGTTCGAACCTCTCCGTTCAGCTCCTCGCCGACGGTCGCCTCAGCGGTCACGAATATCGAGTCCGGCCGCTCGGACAGCGCCGGCCGGCCCCCCAGCGAGTACGCCGCTTCGAGGTCCGGATCGGTGACCGACAGGTCCCGTAGATCGAGGTTACAGAGCTCGCCGACCCGCATTCCGGTCTTCAGGAGGGTGACCACGAGCGCGCGGTGGAGCGGGTGGCGGATCCCGGCGACGAACGACCGCATCGCCGGGATCGAGACGTCGCGACGCGCCGGGTCCTTGTCCACGGTCTCGTCCATCTCCTCCATCACCAGCGTCATCGGATTGCCGTCGAAGGCGCCGACCTCCGTCATGTACCCGTAAAACCGATGGAGATAGGCCGCGTACGTCGCGACGGTGCTGTCGGCGACGTCGCCCCGAAGCGAGTGGACGAACGACATACAGTCGCGGTGGCTCGCCGACTCCGGGCCGGTGTCGTCGAGAAACTCCTCGAACCGCCGCAGGACGCGCTCGTACGCCTGTCTGGTTCGGTCGGTCTTCCCGTGGTAGGTGAGGTCCTCGAGGAAGTACCCGATCGGGTCGTCGGGATCGGGGGCCGCGCGGGTGCTACTCATCGGTCAACACGTACCCCCCGTCGCGGCCACTGTACCGAACTCGGTTTCGTTCTTGGAGGTCGTCGAGCGTCGCCTCCAGTTCGTCCTCGACGTCGCCGACCACCGCCTCGACGAGCTCGTCCCACGAGCAGGGGCCCGATTCGAGAGCCGTCCGGACGCCCCTTTCGAGGTCGTTACCCCCGGGGTCACCGCCCTCGGGAGCAGGTTCCTCACGCTCGCCGGAGTCGACCGGCGCGAACCCCCTGCGTCCGGCCTGAACCATCGTCCTGACGAACTCGCTCAGCGACATGTCGAGTTCGTCGGCGTGGTCGCGCCAGACCTCTTTCTGTTCCGCCGGCACGTACGTCTTCACGGACCGTCGATCGCCTCCCATCGTTCTCGGACGACGGTTCTCACGGCCGCGACTTCAATCTATCCCAGATTTGCGGATAAGTGACTTTATCTCGGCGAGTGGTACCCTATATTCGCCGCTGCGTAAGTAATATCCCAAATTCTAGTACCGTACCTCGCGACTTTGGGGTCCAGATATTCGAATATCTCTCGGGTAGTATGCTCCACCCAAACACCCCCGAAGTTCGCCGCTCTCGGATCCCTATCGGCCGGCTCGGTAATGGTCCCGAGTATTCGGGCACGGCCCGCGTTGCGTCGTCGGCAGTAGTTCGGGAGGGTCGCGTGGATCGCAGATGGGTAGGCTAATCTGCGGAACTCGCGACGAATCGCGCGTCGGGACCGAACCCATCTTCTCCGCACGCGTATATTCCATACCGCTATACGATACGTGGACTCAGACCCGGATCTCCGAGTCGGCCGCCTCGCGTTCGAGCGCCCGCAGGACGCTGGAGACCGAATCGTCCGTCTCGGCCGCGTTACGCATCAGAACCGTCTCGCTGGGGAAGAGGTGTTCACCGACGCTGAGCCCGTGTTCGCGCGCCGTCGACCCGGTGACGGTGAGGTACACGCCGAGTCCGACCCGGGCGATCGCGGCCTCTTCCTCCTCGTCCGCCTCGGGATAGACGAACTCGACGCCGTCGAGCGCGTCGGTGCCCAACACCGCGGTGACGAGGCGCTCGTACCGCGGCGAGATACACAGCGGTCCCTCGTAGTCGTCGAGATACGCCCGGTCGAACGTCGCGTTCGGCGCCCGCCGGTCCTCGCGTCCCATCAGGGTGTGATACACCGTGTCGCCGAGTCCGGTGACGACGCGCACGTCGGTGTCGACCGGGTCGATCCGGTCGTTGATGTCCGAGATGTTGCCGAGCCCGGCGTCTCGAATCTCGACCACCTCCTCTAAGACGAGGTCCGCGGAGTCGAATCCGAGCGCGAACTCGTGGGTTCGAAGCGCGCGGAACGGCTCCTCGCGACCGACGAGCTTGACCGTCACGTCGCCCAGATCGACCGTTGCGGCGTCGAAGACGATCCGGCGGGGCTTCCCGTTCCGATCGTCGCGCATCAGCGTGAACTCCGGCTCTGCCGTCGTCGTCGGGTCCGAGTACTCCGCGAGCCGATCGTAGGGGCCGGCGTCGGCGTCGACCGACCCCTTCGTGACGGCCTTCTCGTATCGGAGCGTGTTGCTCACGCTGTCCGCGAGCCGGTCGAGGCGGTCGTCGGCCGAGACGGCCGCGATCCGCTCTAAGACCGCTTCGAGCGGGCGTCCCTTGCGGGGGACGGCGACCGGTACCGGATCTGTCATTGACCGATCTGCGTCCGGGCGCGTGAAACGGGTTGCGTTTTTGAACCGGCGCGGTAGAACGCGACCGCACAGGCCTACGGCGGCGTAGCGTCGAAAACGGCCTATTTAGGGACCGAAAGCCTCGTTGAGCCTGGTCCGGAACTCGTCGAGCTCGTCGAGGTGGTCGTTGATCTCCTCGATCTCGGACTCGACGTCGTCGAGGTCCTCCCCGAGGCGGTCCTCGATGTCGGTGAGCCGCGCGTCGACCTCCGCGAGGTCGTCCCACAGGTCGTCGAACTCCTCGTCGAAGCGGTCGAGGCCGGACTCCACGTCGTCGACGCGCTCCGCGGCGTCGGCGGCGCGTTCCTCCGCGTCTTCGGCCAGATCCTCGGCGATCTCGGCCCGCTCGGCAGCCCTGTCGACCTCCTCGTACAGCGTCTCGACGTCGTCGCCCAGGTCGCCGACCGTCTCCGCGACGGTGTCGGTCTCCGTTTCGACCCGGTCGACGTCGGCGGCGAGGTCGTCCACGTCGGCTTCGACGGCCGAAACGGCGTTTTGAACCGATTCGACGCTCTCGTCGACGGTCGCGACCTCGTCTTCGACCGCCCGCACGTCCGATTCCACGCTCCGTACGTCGCCTTCGACCGCCTCGACGTCGTCCTCGACGGCGTCCACCCGCTCGTCGACGGCGTCGACCGCCTCGGAGGCGGAGTCGACCGCAGAGTCGACGCGGTCGACGTCCGACGCGATCGCCTCTCGCTCCTCGTCGGCCGCGTCGAGCCGGTCGTCGAGGGCGTCGACCTCGGACTCGACGGCGTCGACGCGCTCATCGATCCCGTCGAGGATCTCCCGTGCCGTCCCCTCGCCGTCGATGAACTCCGCGAGCGCGTCGGCGTACGCCTCGATGTCGGCCACGCTCGACTGGAGGCGGGCGATCCGCACGTCGACGCTGCGCGGGACGCCGCCCTCGAACGCCTCCTCGATGGTCTCGATGTCCTCCTCGTCGGCCGCGCCGGAGCGGATCTCGGCCGCCAGCGCCGCCGCGAGGCCGCCCTCGCCGGGCAGCGTCGCGGGCTCGCCGGTCTCGTCGGCCGGTTCCTCGTCCGCCGTTTCGTCGTCGAGAACCTCCTCAACGGCCGTCTCGCCGGCTTCATCCGGTTCCTCGGACGCGTCGTCGGCCGCCGGTTCGGGTTCGGAGTCGGTCTCCGTCGCCGCGGTACCGATCGGTCCTCCCTCGTGCGCGGTCACGGCTGCCGTTCCCTCGTCGACCGCACGAGGTTCGAGAGCGTCGACTTCCGGCTCGTCGTCGTCGTCGGATTCCGCGTCGACTTCCGGCTCGTCCCCGGCTTCCCTTGATTCGTCGGGTTCAACGTCTTTCTCCTCGGTCTCGGACGCCTCGGCGGGTTCTTCAGCCGGATCGTCCGCCAGCAGCTCGCCGTCCTCCGCCATGCCGGGGAGCGTCGCGCGGTCGCCGGAGAGCACCTCCCGTACCGCGTCCGTGTCGCCGGCGCCGAGGACGTCCTCTATCTCCTCGCCGACCGGGACGTGTTCGATCACGGGCGTCCCGAGGAACCCGTCGAGGTCGGGGTCGTCGTCGCGGATCCCGAACACCGTCTCGACGCTCTCGTCGGGGTCGATCACGCGTTCGAACTCCACCCGGTGGTCCTTGTACGCCGTCCAGTTCTCGCTCTCGTACTCCGGGTGGAACCCCACCCGATCCATCGGGAACGACTCCGGGATCCGATCGACGATACGCACCCGTACGGGGTCCTCGCGGTGCGAAGAGAGGGTGTACATCACCGCGGGCACGGGGAACGCGTCGTCCGTGAAGGATTTCTCGACGCGGATGCCGTCCTCGTCGACGGTCGTGGCCGCCTCCGCCGTCCGTTCGCTCATATCCGCACGTCCCGGAGCAGGGGCTTAAATTCCACGGGCTGGGTTTCGTGGTTGATAACCGAAACGCCGAGAAAACGGCCGCTCGACTCCCCTCTACAGGTCGATTCGATCGCCGATCTCGACTATCTCTAACCGCTCCGGTGACTCGTAGCTCCGGACGTGGTCGTGGAGCGCGGTCGGATCGGCGGTCAGTCCCTTCCACATGTCCCAGTGGGTCGGCACGAGCCGGTCGAGGCCGAGGTCGTTCGCGGCCGTCGCGATCTCGTTCTCGTCGCTGTACCACTTCGTCTGAACCGGATCGCCCGTCTCCTTGTCGGGAACCGTGCCCTCGGAGCCGAACGCGAGGATGCCGAGGTCGATGTCGAACCGCTCCGCGAGCCCCGTAAAGGACGGCGATGGCTTGCTGTCGCCGGCGTGGAACACCGTGCCCGCGTCGTGTTCGATGACGTAGCCGACCGGGTGGGTGGCGTCGGCGTCGCGCGTCTCGACGACGTGGACCGTGAACTCCCCGATGCGCAGCTCGTCGCCCTCCCGAACCTCGGTGAAGGCGGCCTCCTCGACCGCGTACTCCTCCGTCCACGCCTCCTCATCGCGTGCGACGGCGAGCGAGTCGTCGGGCGCGACGAGGTCGGCGTCGGTGTTCGCTAAGATCGGCGCCTGCGAGGGACCGTGAACGTGGTCCGTGTGCTCGTGAGTCGCCAGTACCGCGTCCGCGGCGTCGACGTCGGCCGGATCGAACGGAATTGGGATCATGCGGATCGTCCGCGGCGGGTCGCCCGTGCCGACGTACGGGTCGATCCAGATGACGGTCCCCTCACTTCCCTTGATCGCGAAGCCGTTACAGCCTAAGTACCACAGCGCCACCGTGTCGGGGTCGGCGTCCGCGATCGCGCGCGGCAGCCAGTCGCCCCAGTCGGAGTCGACCATGGGCGTCGATGCGGATGCGGCGGGGGTAATTATTCCGGAGTGCGTCCGAATTGGTGGCCCAGTGCCGATATCCGTTGCTCCTGAAACGACAAAAATCTGTTCGACCCCGAACAAATAAATCATATGTCGCTATACTAAATACAGGCCGAATCGGAACGATAGGCGGTCACCGAGTATCCCCGCGAAACCCGGTCACGGCGTCCGATCGGAAGCGACGCGGTCAGCCGCGAAAGAGGTTGACGACCTCGTCGACGACGTCGGACTCCACCGCGAGGATGTACCGTTCGGAGGCCTCCAGCATCGTTTCGGGGCCGGCGAGACCGTCCCGGTCCGCGGTGGAAATGAGGAGGCTCCCGGCGGGAAGAGCGACCTCGTCGAGTCGTCTCCCCGCCACCGGGGCCGACTCGGCGACCGTCACCTCGATGATGTCGAGGTCGGCGGTGGGGTACACGAGCGTCCGAATCCCCTCGCCCGTGAGCATGTCGGCCGCATGGTCGCCGCCGAGCGACTGCGGGAGGAGGGTGGCGTCGACGACCTCGTCGTGGTCCGGCTCCGTGGCCGTCTCCGATCGGGCGAGCGTCCGGATCGACGGCTCGAGGTAGTGGGCCGTCAGGCAGATCTCCGTGTTCGTCTCCGTCTCGTCGGTGAGCGCCGCGATCGCGTCGGCGTCGCCGAGGTCCGCCTGCCTGAGAATCGACTGGTCCGTGGCGTCGCCGTGGATCACCGGTCCGAGGTACGCGTCGGCTAACTCCTCGACGCGGTCCCCGTCGACCTCGATCAGCAGCACTTCGTGTCCCTGCTCCGTGAGGTTCTCCGCGGTCCGCAGCCCGACCCGACCCCCGCCGGCGATGACGAACCGCTTCGTTCGAGTCATCGTGCCGGGTCTCGGCCCGCAGCGCCTTCAATCCGGCCGACGTTCCTACACGTCCGGAACGCCGGACACGGGCGCCGCGGATAAACCGTTATCAGCCCACGACACGATTCCCAGGTCGGGGAAACTCTCACCGGATATGAAGTGGTCGAGACCGTCCGGATCCGAGCGTACGATGGACGAACTCGGACGCGGCGCTCCCGAGCGATGAGTGGGGAACAGACCCGGTCCCCCGAGGCCGAACTGGGGCTGCTTGACGCGACGATGATCGGAATGGGAGCGATGATCGGCGCCGGCATCTTCGTGTTGACCGGATTGGCCGCCGAGATCGCGGGCCCGGCGGCGATCGTCGTCTTCGCATTGAACGGCGTCGTCACCGCCTTCACCGGACTCTCGTACGCCGAGCTCGCCAGCTCGATCCCGAAGAGCGGCGGCGGGTACGCCTTCGTCCGCGAGATCTTCGACGACCTCTCGTCGTTCATCATGGGGTGGATGCTCTGGTTCGCCTACATGATCGCGGGGGCGCTGTACGCGCTCGGGTTCGCCCCGAACTTCCTCGAACTGCTTCACGTGTACGGGGTCGTCCGACCGCCGGAGGAGGTCGGCGCCCTCGCCCTGCCGGTCGTCGACGCGGCGGTCCCGACGGGGTTCCTGCTGGCGTTCGCCGCGGTGTTCGGGCTCGTCGCGCTCAACGCCGTCTCGACCGCCGCCAGCGGGAGCGCCGAGACGGTGTTCACGATCATCAAGGTGGCGATCCTGCTGGTGTTCGTCGCCTTCGGGCTGGCGTCGCCGATGTTCTCGGGCGCCGAGTTCCAGCCGCTGTTCCCCGAGGGGAGCGGCGCGGCCGCCGTGCTGCCGGCGATGGGGCTCACCTTCATCGCCTTCGAGGGGTACGACCTCATCACCACGGTCACCGAGGAGGTGAAGAATCCCCGCGAGAACATTCCGAAGGCGATCTTCGCGAGCCTGGCGGTGACCGTGGTCGTCTACCTGGCGGTCGTCGCCGTCGCCGTCGGGACGCTCGGCGCGAGCGGACTCGCCGAGGCGGGGGAGGCTGGGATCGCCGAGGCGGCGACCTCGTTCATGCCGACCGGACTGCCGATCATTCAGAACGGCGGCGCGCTCGTCGTCTTCGGCGCGGTGTTCTCGACGCTGACGGCGCTGAACGCGGTCGTGATCGCCTCCTCTCGGGTCGCGTTCTCGATGGGGCGCGAGGGGCAGCTGCTCCCCTCGTTCGGCCAGATCCACCACCGGTACGGGACGCCGTTCGTCGCGATCCTCGCCAGCGCGGTGGTGATGCTCGGCTCGGTCGCGCTGCCGACCCAGAGCGCCGGCAACATGTCGAGCCTGTTTTTCCTGCTGTCGTTCGTCATCGTCAACGTCGCGGCGATCAGGCTCCGCCGGGAGCGCCCGAACATGCACCGCCCCTACGAGATGCCGTTCTACCCCGCCCCGCCGCTGATCGGAATCGCGCTCAACCTGGTCCTGACGGGCGTGCTCGTGGAGTACCTGCTGCGGACGGACCCGCTGGCGTTGGGGCTCAGCGCCGGATGGATCCTGCTCGGCGGGGCCGCGTACCTCACCCTCAACAGGCTGCGCGCGGAGCCGGACTCCGGGCCGGCGGCCGCCGAGGCCGAGATGACCACGGAGACGGAGGACTGAACCCATGCCAAGCTCACTCGACATCGTGATCGCGGGCGGCGGACGCGTCGGCTTCCAGACGGCGGAGATCCTCGCGGACCGCGGCCACGAGGTGACGATCGTCGAACGCGACGAGGCGGTCGTCTCCGAGATCGCCGACGAGTGGATCGCGACGGTGATCCGCGGCGACGCGACGAACCCCGACATCATCGAACAGGCGGGCATCGAGGACGCCGACGCGATCGCCGCGCTTACCGGCGAGACGGGGCTGAACCTCGCGGTCTGTCTGGCGGCCTCGGAGCTGTCCCCGGGGATCCGGACGGTCGCCCGAATCGACCGCACCGCCGGCGAGGCGTACACGCGCTTCGTCGACGCGGTGCTGTTCCCCGAGCGGGCCGGGGCCCGGGTGGCGGCGAACGAGGTCCTCGGCAGCGACGTCCAGACGCTGGCCGACGTGACGGGGAACCTCGACATCATGCTCATCCGGGTCGCGGAGGGGGCCCCGGCGGCCGGGAAGTCGCTCACCGAGGTCCGCTTCCCGGCGGGCGCGGTCGTCGTCTCCGACGCCGACGGCCACCGGATCGCCCGCTCCGACACGTCGCTGACCCCGGGCGAGCGCTACGTCGTCGCCGTCGAGCCCGACGTCGCCGACGAGGTCATGAACCTGTTACAGGGGTAGCAGGGTCGCTCTCGGGGCCTCGACTGCGGTCACCGCCCACCGGGCGTCCACTCGGCGCCGTCGAGCTCGCGGTGCGTGAACGGGACCGCGTCCTCGCCGCTGTAGCTCGCGACGAGGTGGCCGTCGCCCTCGAGGTAGTACTTGTACGTCGTCAGCCCCTCTAAGCCGACCGGGCCGCGGGCGTGGATCTTCCCGGTCGAGATGCCGACCTCGGCGCCGAGGCCGTAGCGGTAGCCGTCCGCGAACCGCGTCGACGCGTTGTGGAAGACGCTCGCGGCGTCGACGCCCGTCATGAACGTCTCCGCGGTCTCCGGGTCCTCGGTGAGGATCGACTCGGTGTGTTTCGAGCCGTGCTCGTTGACGTGTTCGATCGCGGCGTAGGCGTCGCCGACGACCTTGATCGACAGTTCGAGGTCACCGTACTCGGTGTCCCAGTCGTCGTCGGTCGCGGGGTCGACGTCGACGACCTCGCGCGTGCGCTCGTCGCCGCGCAGTTCGACGCCGCTCTCCTCGTAGCGCGCGACGAGGTCCGGGAGGAACGCGTCGGCGACGGACTCGTGGACCAACAGCGTCTCGACCGCGTTGCAGACGGCGGGGTACTGGACCTTCGCGTCGAAGGCGACGTCTTCCGCCATCTCCAGGTCCGCGTCCGCGTCGACGTACACGTGACAGATCCCCTCGGTGTGGCCTAAAACGGGGATCTGGGTGTTCTGCTGGATGTAGGAGACGAACTCCGAGGAGCCGCGCGGCATCACGAGGTCGACGCGGTCGTCGAGCTCGAGCAGCCGGTCGACTTCCTCGTGGGCCTCGACGAGCGCGGCCCACCCGTCGGGGAGGTCCGCGGTCGCGTCGACGATCGCCTCGTGGAGGACGCGGTTCGACTCGCTGGCCTCGCTGCCGCCCTTGAGGACGACGGCGTTGCCGGACTTCAGCGCGAGCGCCGCGATCTGGACCAGGGCGTCGGGCCGCGACTCGAACACCGTCGCGACCACGCCGATCGGCACCGCGACCCGGTACAGCTCGAGGTCCTCGTCGAGCTCGCGCGCCGCCAGCGTCTCGCCGAGCGGGTCGTCCTGTTCGGCGACCGCCTCGACCATCGAGGCGATCTCCTCGACCTTCGTCTCGTCGAGCTTCAGCCGATCGACCAGCGCCTGCGTGTACTCGCCGTCGGCGAGCATCGCCTCGGCCGCCTCGACGTCCTCGGCGTTGGCCGCCAGGATCTCGGCCTCGCGCTCGCGGATCGTGTCGGCGATCGACCGGAGCGCCTCGTTTCGGGTCGCCTCGTCGGCGTTCGCGAGCCGCAGGGCCGCGCGCTCGGCCCGGCGTGCCAGTTCGTCCGTGTCGGCCTCGACGTCGGTGTCCGGTTCGGTGTGGCTCTCACTCATGGTCGTCACCCGTCTTCGGCACGAATAGCGTGCCCGTCGGCTTACCCGCTGCGATCCGCGCTAACACGTCGCGCTCGGCCGATCCCGCGATGATCGCGGGGATCCCGTTGCGGCTCACGTCGTGGGCGCCCTCGACCTTCGTGCGGATCCCGCCGAAGTCGGTCTCGGTGCCGTCGCCGACGATCTCGCGGAGCCGCTCGTAGCCGTCGTCGACCGCCTCGATCAGCGCCGCGTCGTCGTCGCGCTTCGGGTTCCCGGTGTAGACGCCGTCGACGTCGGTGAGCGTCACGAGGAGGTCGGCGTCGAGCCCGATCGCGATCGACGCCGACAGCATGTCGTTGTCCCCGATCCGCAGCTCGTCGGTCGCCACCGCGTCGTTCTCGTTGACGACGGGGACGACCCCCCACGACAGCAGCGTCTCGACCGTGTTCGTGAAGTTGTCGAACCGCTCGGGCGCGTCGAGGTCGGTCCCGGTCACGAGTATCTGTGCGACGTCCTGGTCGAACCGCTCGAAGCTCTGCGTGTAGTGGCGCATCAGCAGGCCCTGGCCGACCGTCGAGAGCGCCTGGCTCTCCGCGATAGAGTCGACGCCCTCGCGCGACTCCGGGCCCTCGTCGAGCCGGCCCGTGCCGGCACCGACCGCCCCCGAGGAGACCAACACGACCTCCGTGCCGCGCTCGCGGAGGTCCATCACGTCCGCGACGAGCTTGTCGAGCTTCACGCGGTCGAGCCGCGAGTCCTCGTCGGTCAGCGAGTTCGTCCCCGCCTTGACGATCACGCGGTCGGCCGCGGCCGCCTCCCGTCGGGCGGCTTCGACCCGATCGCCGTCGGTCGCGCCCACGCGCTCGACGCCCGCGTCCTCAGGCATCGTCGAACGCCTCTGCGAGCTCGCGGGACCGGCGCTCCGCGGCCGCCACGGCGTCTTCGACCGCCGCGTCGGCGTCGCTGTCCCACAGCGCGTCCATCCCCTCGATGGTCGTGCCGTTCGGCGAGCAGACCGCGTCGATGAGCTCGTCGACGCTCCGGTCGTCGCGCAGCACCGTCTCCGCGGCGCCCTTGAACGTCTGGGCGGCCAGCGTCTCCGCC
The DNA here is from genome assembly GCF_003666015.1 of Halorubrum sp. Atlit-26R. Classification (GTDB taxonomy): domain Archaea; phylum Halobacteriota; class Halobacteria; order Halobacteriales; family Haloferacaceae; genus Halorubrum. Next base: position 145,985 of record NZ_QPLT01000002.1, on the reverse strand, counting down.
TGCTCGGGGTCGAGCCCGCCGTCGATCCCGCCCTGTTTCATCGCGTCGATCAGGTAGAAGGCGAAGGCGGGACCGCTGCCGTTGACCGCGGTCGAGACGTGCATCAGGGACTCGTCGACCTCGACGAACTCGCCGACCGCGTCGAGCATCGCGCGGACCTCGTCGGTGAGGCCCTCGTTCGTCGCGGCCGCGGCCATGTCGCCCGTCTCCGCCGCGAGGTTGGGCATGATCCGGACGACGGGCGCCTCGGTGCGCTCGGCGACGAACTCGCGGGGGAGCCCCGCGGCCAGCGTCACGAGCTGCTGGTCCGCGCGCAGTTCGAGGTCGTCGAGGACGGCCGGCGCCACGTCCGGCTTCACCGCGAGGACGACGACGTCGGCGTCGCGCGCCGCCGCCACGTCGTCGGTCGTCTCGTCGACCGTGTCTTCGATCGCGGCGAGCGCCTCGGGGTCGAGGTCGATCGCCGTCAGGTGGTACCCCTCCGCGCGGGCGAGCCCCCGGAGCAGGGCGCCCCCCATGTTACCGCAGCCGATAACGCTCACTCGAGTCATTTGCCTCTACGGAGTCGACGGGCCGACATACCAACTGCGGTTTTCGCAAGTTTCCGTGAGAAGCCGACGATCCGCCGTTCGGGGCGGTCTACACCAGATCCGCGTACAGTGACCGGTACCGATCGGCGATCGCGTCGAGCGAGAACTCCTGACTGCGTTCGGCGGCGGTCGCGCCGAGCTCCGCGCGGCGCTCGGGGTCGCGGAGCTCGTCGATCGCGTCGACGAACCCCTCGACGTTGTCGCCGCGTGCGTCGTCGGCTCCGCCCGGCGCGCTCTCCCCGTCGCCCTCGCTGCCCACCTTCAGGCACTCCTCGCCGTCTTCGAGCCACGAGAACGTCTCGATGTCGCGCACGACGAGCGGCTTCCCGGCCGCCATCGCCTCTAAGAGCGCGATCCCCTCGTTCTCCTCGTGGGTCGGGAAACAGAAGACGTCGCCGGCGGCGTACGCGCCGCGGATGTCGTCGACGAACCCCGTGAACGTGCAGTTCGACGGCGCCTCGTCGATGAGCCGCTTCGTCTCGCGACCCTTCAGGGAACGGTCGACGTGGCCGAACCACGCGAAGTCGACGTCGGGGGTCCGGTGGGCCGTCTCGACGAACGTCTCCAACCCTTTCCGCTTGATCACGTGGCCGACCATGAACACCGTCGGCGGGTCGAGGTCGTAGCGCTCGCGGTACTCGCCTTCCAGCGACTCGAACCCCGCCAGCTTCTCGCGGTCGACGCCGTTCGATATCACCGTGGTCGGCGCGTCGGTGTACCCCTCGATCACGTCGCGGTTGTACTCGGAGGGACAGACGAGCCGGTCGGCGAGCCCGTAGGCGCGCCGGAGGTACGGCCTGAGCGGCCGCGCGAGCGCGTTCGTGAACCGGAAGCTGTCGCCGAAGTCCTCGGCCGTGACGTGGGTGTGCGCGACGACGGGGACCCCGGTCTTTCGGGCGCGGCGCGCGTACCAGACCGAGCGCGGCCCCATCAGGTTGAGGTGAAGCACGTCGGCGTCCAGCGTCGGCTCGGTGGTGTACTCGATGCCGGCCCGGTCGAACATCTTCCGCTGGTGGTCGACGGACGCCGCCATGCCGCCGGTGACGTGCTCTTCGAGCTCGAAATAGTGGCTGACCTTCATCGTCGACACCGGGAGCAGGTCCGGGAGCGGCCGATCACTCGACTTCCAGCCACGGGACCTCCATCAGCGGCGGGATGTACGTCTCGATGTGGTGCTCCCAGACGCCCTCCTCGCCGAACGCCTCGCCGTGGTCGGCGGTGACGACGACGTCGCCGTCGAGCTCGTCGACCAGCTCCGAGACGCTCTCTAAGGCGATCCGGAGGTTCTCCTCGTACATCGACAGCGCGGTGACGCGCGTGCCGTCCTTCACCAGGTCCTTCGGGTCGAGTTCGAGCCACAGACCGGCCTTCTGCGCGAACTCGCTGTCGTCGAGCCGGCTCTCGATCTTCGGCCGCACCGAGTCGCTGAGCGAGGAGAGCAGGCCGCCGTCGTCGTCGCTTCCGCCGTCCTCCTCCGCTTCCCCCTGCTCTCTGATCCCCTTCTGGATCTGCTTGAGCTTCTGCCCTTTTCCGCGGGAGAGGTACGGCGCGTGCGGCTGCATGTAGTGGAGGACGGTGCGGTCGGCGCGCTCGACGGCGTCCTGATTCCGGTGGAACGCGTCCGCGAGCCCCTCCGGCGGGACGGTACCGAGGTCGTCGTCCCAGTCGGTCTTCCACACGTCGTGGATGTCGCTGATGTGCTCGGAGGCGGTCCACTCGTAGTCGCAACTGGCGCCCCACTTCAGCTCGTTCAGCGGGATCCCGAGGTCGTTGATGAACGGGTTCCCGGAGAAGTACGCGATGTCGTGGTCGCCGGTGAACGTGCGGTACGCCCACTCCGGCGTCGACGAGCCGACGCTCTTCCGCTTCTCGAGCGTGCCGTCGAGGTACTCGTCGTACACGTCGGCGAACACGTCGTACCGGCACGCGTCGAGCACCAGGCAGTAATCCCACTCCGACTCGAGGAACCGCTGATCTTCCATTGGGTGGGCCGTCGGCCCGGCGGTACGTATGTATTCTCATTCTCGGCCCGGCACCGCGGGGTCCGCCGAAGGAACGCAGTCCGGGGAGGCGGCCTCCGCCCGACGGACGCGAAGCAGACGTTTCAAGTTCGCTACGGCGCCACCTGTTCTATGGAAGGCCCACAGCGGCGCGCGCTAATCTTGGGGGCGGGCGGCGCCGTCCTCCTCCTCGCGGTGCTTTTCGTCGTCGTCGGGGTCGATCGCATCGTCGACGCGCTCGCTCGGGCCGACCCGGCGCTCGTCGCCGCGACCGCCGGCCTCGGGCTCTGTTGGCTCGCGGCGTGGAGCCTCATGCTCCGCGCCGTGTTGGGCGCGCTCGACGTGGAGCTGTCGGTCCGGACCGCCTTTTTGGTCTACAGCGGCGCCGCCTTCGCGAACAACGTCACCCCGTTCGGGCAGGCCGGCGGCGAGCCGGTCGCCGCGGCGCTCATCTCGAAGGTCGGCGAGGCCAGATACGAGACGGGGCTCGTCGGCATCGCGAGCGTCGACGTGCTCAACGTCGTCCCCTCCGTGTCGCTCGTGTTCCTCGGCGTGGGGTCGTACGCGGCCACCACCGCGGTCGGCGACCGCGTCGGGTTCGCCGTCGCGAGCGCGGTCGCGCTGATCGCCGCGATCGTCTCGGCGATCGCGTTCGTCTGGCGCTACCGCGTCGCCGTCGTCGACCGCGTCCCGGGCGCGGTCGGCCCCTTCCTCGGACGGTTCGACCGCTTCGACGCCGAGACGATCGAGGCCGGACTCGCCGACCGGCTCGGCAACTTCTTCGCCGACATCGAGCGCGTCGGCACCGACCGCACCCGCCTCCTCGGGATCGTCGGGCTCTCGCTCCTCGGCTGGCTCTTCCAGGCGGCCGCGCTCACGGCCGCGTTCGCCGCGGTCGGCCACCCGATCTCGCCGGTGATCCCCGTCTTCGTCGTCCCGCTGTCGTACGTCGCGGGCGCGACGCCCCTGCCCGGGGGGCTCGGCGGCATCGAGGCCGCGCTCGTCGGCCTGCTCGTCCCCACGACCGGGGTCGCCGCGTCCGCGATCACCGCCGCAGTCTTAGTCTTCCGCGGCGCGGTCTACTGGCTCCCGATGGTGATCGGCGGCGCGTCCGCCTCCGCGCTGGGCGTGAAGGCGTTCGAGTAGGGCGGCTCCGTCGGAATCCCTCTCTTTTAGACACGTTCTCGTTTAAATCGGCTGGCCGTTCAACGATGGTTCTCGATCGAGTTCGGGAGTAGGTGTAGTATGGCGTGAGTGTGGCCATTTATAAACCAGAGTGCGGTGTTGCTGTCGGCTGTTTATAAGTTATCGACGCTGTAGCGGTGAGGACTTCCAAAGCCCCAGCCGCGAGGCGGGCGCAGGCGGCGCTGCGCTCCTCAGTCGCTCGCGTTGCTCGCTCCCTGCGGTGCTTGCGCCGCCTGCGCCCGCCTCGCGGCTGCCCCTTTGAGTCCCGCCCCGCACAGCACCGCAGCCTCACGCCTCCCCAGCCTCGTCAGTCGCCTCCGCTTCGCTCCGGCGACTGACTCCCTCGCGGGCTGGCTCGCGGCCGCCGGTGGCGGCCGCTCGCAGGCGCGCCACCGCCGGCTATTTATAATCGGCCGTCGGTGCCGCTGGCGGCTATTTAAATACCAAATCGCTGCTACCGATCTGCGATACTCACTCCCGCTATCGCTTACCGCCACTTCCGTACTGGGCGATTCAGAGCGCAAAACCGGCGACTGCTGAGGATTTACATAACGTCCGGAGAGCGGGAGCGTCCGAGCGGGGCGAGGAGTCAGGCGTCGAGTCACCGCACCGAGCGCCGACGCAGTCCCGCCCCCAGCGCGAACGCCGCGCTCCCGAGCGTGAGCGCGACCAAGAGGGCGACGACCGGCCCGATCCGGAGTCCGGTCAGCAGTTCGGCGCGGGGACTCAGCGCGACGATCGACGGTCGCGGGACCGCGTAGCCGCCGGCGTCGAGCGTATCGCCGCGAACGACCGCCGCGAGCGGCGGGACGACGAATATCCAGATCGCCGCGAGGAACGTCGCTCCCCACCCCGCGACGAGGCCGCCGCGGTGCCGACCGGCGTACCCGGCGCCCGCGAGGCCGACCGCGACGAGGGCGGCCCAGATCGGGTACCGCCCGGCGGTTCGTATCGGCTCCCAGGGGAGGGCGACGAGGAGCGACGCGGCGACGAACGCGGCCGCGACCGCGCCGAGCGCGCGTTTCGGGGACCGGCCGGTGCCGAGGAGGAGGGCTCGCGAGACCATGGGGACGCGTCGACGGGAGCGCACAAAAACGACGGGGACCGCTCGCTTGGGCGGCCCCGCCCGCGATGCCCTCCTCTTAGAAGAACAGCCACAACACGAGCAGCACGTACAGCGTCACCAGCGAGATGAGCGTCAGCCGGATGAGGATGTTGACGCTGAACACCAGCCCGTTGTAGTCGTTCTTCAGGAGCTTCACCGGCTCCGTCCGCCGGCTCTCGAACCCGACCGTCGCGGGCGCCACGTCGTCGACGGCGCGGTCGACCGCGCGCTCGATGGCGTCGGTGTCGGACTCGCGCATGTTCGCCAGCTCGTGGATCGACGCGTGGGTGTCGGTCGAGAAGGGGATCACCGCGTCGAACTCCTCGCGGTACGCGTCGGCGGTCGCCCGCACGTCCGGGGTGAGCCCGTTCGTGTCGACGCCGACCCAGAGGACCTCCTGCCCGTCGACGCGCTCGACCATCGCCAGCGCGTCCTGCCCGGTCCGGGTCACAGAGAAGCCGGCGGCGTAGTCGTCGGCGAGGTCGGCGTCCGCGAGGCGCTCGCGGAACTCGTCGAACGCGCGCTTGAGGCGGTCCGCCTCGGCGGAGCCGTACTGGATCTCCACGTCGGGCCCGTTCTGGATGTCGTGTCTGTGCTGGTCGATGAGCAGCACGTCGTCGTGGTCGACGTCGCGCATGAACACGCCGGTGTCGTAGTCGTCGATCCCCTCGCCGTGGAGGACGATCACTTCCTTGTCGCCGACCCGACGCCCGTGGAACCGCACGTCCGCGTACCCCTCCCGATCGCCGTACGATTCGGTCACCAGCCGCGAGGCGCGGTCGGTCCGCTCCGGCTCCGCGACCGCGTCGCGGATCCGCTCCGCGTCCGCCGGGTTCGAGAGGTCCTCCTTGTGCGTACACGGGACGTGGAAGAAGAAGCCGGCGTCGCCGTCCGCGGCGGCCTCGGTGCCGCCGTCGGCCGCGGCGGGGGCCTCGGCTCGCTCGCTCCCATCGGCCTCCCGACCGTCGTTCAGCGCGTCGATCAGGTTCCCGCTGAGCTGACCGCCGCCGAACCCGCCGAGCGGACCGGGGTGGACCCACGGGGCCGCGACCGTGAGCCGGCTCCCGTTGTCGACGGCGAACGTCTCGACGGCCGGGCGGGCCTCGACGCCGAGGTCGAGGGACTCGCGGTCGTTCCGGAGGAGCCCGGAGGTGAGCGCGAACGCCGAGACGTCCGTGTTGCTCTTGATCAGGTAGTCGACGACGAGGAGGACTAAGACCAGGAAGCCGGCCGCGATGAGCAGCGAGGCGAACGCGAACACGTGGCGGTACGTCGAGAAGCCGAGGTCGCTGCCGCCCAGCGCGTAGAACGCCGCGATGAGCAGTCCCGGTTCGACCAGCGAGACGAGGAGGATCCGGTCGGAGCGGTCGATGCCCGTCGAGACGACGAGCACTAGGATGTTGACCAGGTACAGCGTGATGAAGCTCAGCCAGATGATGCTCCAGGCGTTCCCGACGTTGTTCGCGCCGGAGAGCACCAGCGCGTACACGAACAGGACGAACTGCGAGGTGAGCGCGAGGAAGTAGCTCCACGGCCGCGGGTAGCCGTCGAGGACGCGGGGGAACAGCTCCGCGGCGACGACGAACGGGATCAGGAAGATGAGGACCGCGACGGGCACGATCCGAGACGGGTCCGGCGAGAAGGGCGTGAACAGCCAGAACCCCGCGACGGTCGCGATTCCGTACACGGCGCTGAGGAGGACGAGCGCGGCAGCCTGTACCCGGAGCCGCGGAACCGAGAAGATGAACCGCTGGAAGGCGTCGACGTTGTCCGCGCCCATCTACCCTGTCACCCCGTAGATGGATTCGAGCTCGTCTATCGTCTGTTCCACAGAGAACCGCTCGACGGCCGCGCGGGTGTCCCTGTCGCCGTCGAGGCAGTCGCGGACCGCGCGCTCCATGTCGTCGAGGTCGCCGAACGCGAAGCGGGCCCCGTTCTCGGGGCCGATCGTCTCGTCGAACGGCGCGACGTCCGCGGCGGCCACCGGGGTGCCGCAGGCGTTCGCCTCCAGCGTCGAGAGCCCGAGCGTGTCGCAGGTCGACGCCGTGACGAAGACGTCGAGGGCGGCGTAGAAGTCGGGGAGCTCCTCCCGCGGCAGGAAGTCGTGGAACCGGACGTTCGCGGGCGCGTCCGCCTCGAGCTCCGCGCGGACCGGGCCCTCGCCGACGAGTTCGAACCGCACCTCGGGCAGCCGCTCGGCGAGCCGGAGCGTCTCGTCGACGTTCTTCTTGCGGGTCATCCGGCCGCTGTACCCGACCACCGGCGCGTCGGCCGCGGCCGGGCCGCCGTCGGTCGCGAGCGCGGCCACCCGGGCGCCCTCGCGCGGCCGGAACCGGTCCATCTCGATCCCGACCGGGAGCCGGTACGGCTCCACGTCGCGGCGGATACGCGAGGTCGAGGCCGTCACGCAGTCGAACGCGTTCAGGAACCGGTTCTCGTAGGCGACGTACGCCCGGCCGACCGCGGAGGCGAGCCGCTCCGACTTGAGCCCCTGAACGAAGTAGTCCTCGACGGGGGTGTGGTGGGTGTACACCGACGTCGCGCCGTACCGCCTCGCGTACCGAAGTCCCATCAGGCCGGTCGACGCCGGGCCGTGACAGTGGACGACGTCGAGGTCGGGGAGCGTCGAGAGGCGGCGGTAGGTCGGGAGGCGGTACTGCCGGTAGAAGGGGTTCGGCAGCGAGGGGACGGGGATCTCGTGATCGTCGGGCTCGTGACTGCTCTCCGGGTAGACGACGTACACGTCGTGACCTCGGGCTTCGAGCCGATCGCGCCACGCCTGAATGGTGTACGTGACCCCGTCGATGCCGGGGAAGTAGCTGTCGGTGAAGAAGCCGATGTTCATGGTCGCGGTCGTGCGTGGAGGGGTCGCGTCCGGCCGGGGCGGGCGCCGCCCCCGCGGCCGGAGAGGGGTGTGTCGGTCGCAACGGGGGCGCGGCCGGGGGCTCGGTCCGGCCGGCGGCCGTCTGCGACGACGAGTGCTGCCGATACCACTGTTGGTCGCGACGTTCTCCACCTGACCGCTTCAACATTTTCATTTCCGGAAGCGCCGCGGAGGCCGCGACGACGGCCGCGTTCGGACCCCGCCCGCTTAATCCCGGGGCGGACGAAAGAGGAGCCATGATCACGACAGACAGGATGGCGGCCGTCGACGCGAACGCGGCCGCGCTCGGCGTGCCCCGCAAGCAGCTGATGGAGTCGTCCGGCAACGCGGTCGCCCGGGAGGTGCGCGCCGTCGCGGACCCGGGCGCGACCGTCGCGCTCGTCTGCGGCCGGGGGAACAACGGCGGCGACGCCTTCGTCGCGGCGCGGTTCCTCGAGGAGTACGACGCGGCCGTCAGCCTGCTCGGCCGCCCCGAGACGATCCGCACCGACATCGCGCGGGAGAACTGGAACGCGCTGGCGAGCGCCGAAATCCCGTCCGAGACGGTCACCGACTCTCGCGAGTTCGCCCTCAGCGCTCCCGACGGCGACGGCCCGGACGTCGTCGTCGACGCGATGCTCGGGTCCGGGATCTCGGGCGGGCTTCGCGAACCGGAGCGGACCGCCGCAGAGGCGATCAACGCGAGCGAGGCGACGGTGATCGCCGTCGACGTGCCCTCCGGGATCGACGCCGACACGGGCGATCCCACGGGCGGACCAGCGTCCACCGCCGTCGACGCCGACCGCGTGGTGACGTTCCACGACGAGAAGCCGGGGCTGGCCGCGCTCGACGCCGACGTCACGGTCGCGGACATCGGGATCCCGGCCGCCGCGGAGCGGTTCACCGGCCCCGGCGACCTCTTCGGGCTCGACCGCGACCCGGACTCGCACAAGGGCGACAACGGCGAGGTGCTCGTCGTCGGCGGCGGACCGTACACCGGCGCGCCGACGCTGTCCGCGCTCGCCGCGCTTCGCGCCGGCGCCGACCTCGTTCGCGTGGCGTGCCCGGAGTCCGTCGCCGGCGCGGTCCAGGGGTTCTCGCCGAACCTCATCGTCCGCGCGCTGCCCGGCGACCGCGTCGGGCCCGCCCACGCCGACCGTGTCGCGTCGCTCGCGGCCGACAACGACGTCGTCGTCCTCGGCCCGGGGCTCGGCGGCGGCGACGGGACCGAGGAGTTCGTCCGCGAGTTCCTGACGGGGTACGAGGGGCGCGCGGTCGTCGACGCCGACGCCCTTCGGGTCGTCCCCGACGTCGACACGGACGCCGACCTGATCTGTACGCCCCATCAGGGCGAGCTCGTCGGCATGGGCGGCGAGACGGCGGGCGACCCGGACGAGCGCGCCGAGCTGGTCCGCGAGTTCGCCGCCGACCTCGGACACGCGCTGCTCGTGAAGGGGGCGGTCGACGTGGTCGCCGACGCCGACGACGTGCGGCTGAACCGCACCGGCAACCCCGGGATGACCGTCGGCGGGACGGGGGACGTGTTGGCGGGGACGGTCGGCGCGCTGGCGGCCGTGACCGACTCGTTCCGGGCGGCCGCGGTCGGCGCGTACGTCGTCGGGCGCGCGGGCGACGCCGCCGCGGCGGCGAACGGCGCCGGCTTAGTGGCGACGGACTTACCCGACCGGCTGCCGGAGGCGATGCGTAATGAGTGAAGAGGGAGGCAGCGCCGACAGGGGGGCCGACGGAGCGGGCGCGGAGCCCGCCGGCGCGGACGCGCTGACGCACACCGACGACGCGGGCGACGTCCAGATGGTCGACGTCGGCGCGAAGCCCGACAGCAGCCGCCGCGCGGTCGCCCGCGGTGCGATCCGGCTGACCCCGGAGACGATCGACGCGGTCGAGGCCGACGCCGTCGAGAAGGGGGACGTGCTCGCGACCGCCCGGATCGGCGCGGTTCAGGCCGTGAAACACACCTGGGAGACGATCCCGATGTGTCACCAGATCCCGATCACGAACGTCGACACGGAGTTCGCGGTCGGCGACGACCGGATCGAGCTGACGGTCGCGGTCGAGACGACCGGGAAGACGGGCTGCGAGATGGAGGCGTTAGAGGGCGTCACGACCGGCCTCAACACCGTCTGGGACATGGTGAAGGCCGCCGAGAAGGACGCGGACGGCGGGTACCCGGACACGCGAATTTCGGACGTCGAGGTCGTCGAGAAGCGGAAAGAATCGGTCGGGGAGTAGACCGATCGACGGGACGCGAGCGCCGTCAGCCTGCGGGCGCCGCGCGCGTCGACGCTTCAGAACAGCCCGGTCACGTCACCGTCGGCGTCGACGTCGATGTCCTCCGCCGCGGGCTCGGCGGGGAGCCCCGGCATCGTCATCACGTCGGCGGTCTTCGCGACGACGAAGCCGGCGCCCGCCGAGGGAGTCACTTCGCGGATCGTCAGCGTCCACCCCTCCGGCACCCCGGTCCGCGCGGCGTCCCCGGACAGCGAGTACGGGGTCTTCGAGAGGCAGACGGGCAGGTCGCCGTACCCCCACCCCTCGACGCGCTCGACGTCGTCGGCCGCGCCGTCGACGTACTCGACATCCGCGGCCCCGTACACCTCTCGGGCGACGGTCTCGATCTTCTCTCGAATCGGTGCGTCGACGTCGTACAGGGGCGAGAACGAGCCCGTCCCGGCGCGCTCGCGGACGAGTTCGGCCAGGTCGGTCGCGCCCGCGCCGCCGTCGCGGTAGGCGGTCGAGCGCGCGACGGGGATCCCGCGGTCCGCGATCGCCTCCTCCAGCGCCGCCAGTTCCGCCTCCGTGTCGTCGCCAAACACGTTGATCGCGGCGACCGTTGGGATCCCGAACGACTCGGCGATCGAGACGTGTTTCGCGACGTTGTCGACGCCGGCGCGGACCGCGTCCGGGTCCGGTGAACCGAGCGTGTCGAAGTCGGTCGGCCACATCTCCAGCCCGTGCCGCTTCGCGCCGCGGACGGTGGCGACCACGACCGCGACGTCGGGGACCATCCCCTCTCGCGCGACGATGTTGCCGAACTTCTCCGCGCCGAGGTCGGCGCCGAAGCCCGCCTCGGTGACGAGGTAGTCGGCGAGCGCGCTCCCGACCCGGTCCGCGACGAGCGTGTTCGTCCCGTGCGCGATGTTCGCGAAGGGGCCGCCGTGGACGAACGCCGGGACGCCCTCGACCGTCTGGACGAGGTTCGGACGGAAGGCGTCGCGGAGCAGCGCGGCCGCGGCGCCGGTCACGCCCAGGTCGTCCGGCGTCACCGGCTCGCCGTCGGCGTCGACGGCGAGGACGATGCGACCGATCCGCGCTTTTAAATCCTCTAAGTCGGACGCGAGCCCGAGGACCGCCATCAGCTCCGAGGCGGCGGTGATCACGAACTCGTCCTCGCGGGGGACGCCGCCGGTCGTGCCGCCGAGGCCGACGACCGTCTCGCGGAGCGCGCGGTCGTTGACGTCGAGCGCGCGCGGCCAGTGGACCCGCCGCGCGTCGATCTCCGCGTCGTTCCCCTGATGGAGGCGGTTGTCGAGCGCGGCCGCTAGGAGGTTGTGCGCCGCCGTCAGCGCGTGGATGTCGCCGGTGAAGTGGAGGTTGATCGCCTCCATCGGCAGCACCTGCGAGTACCCGCCGCCGGCCGCGCCGCCCTTGATCCCGAAGACGGGGCCGAGCGACGGCTCGCGCACGGCGACCGCGGTCCGCTCGCCAAGCTCGGCGAGCCCCTGACCGAGCCCCACGGTCGTGACCGTCTTCCCCTCCCCCTTCGGGGTGGGCGACATGCCGGTCACGAGGACGGTCGTCCCGTCGGAGCCGGCCGTTCCGCCTCGCTCGGCCGGTCCGCCGGCCGCGCTCGTCCCGTTTGCGGCGTCCGCCGCGCCGCCGACGGCCTCGCGCACCGCCGCGTGCGTGAGCTTCGCGACGCCCTCGCCGCGGCGCTCGACGTCGTCGGGGGAGAGGCCCAGATCGGCCGCGACGTCCTCGATCGGGCGGGGATCGGTCGCTTGCGCGACGGTGAGGTCGGACTCCGGTGTCCCGGTCGCGTCGCTCGCGGAATCTGTTGGCGCCATACCGGCGCTTCTCAGGCCGGTCGTATGAGCGTTGCTCGGTCCTTGGTGACGATCCTCACCGATCGAGGAACGGCGGGATCACGACCTCGGCGCGCTTCTCGTCGCCGCGCACGACGACGCTCACCTCGGCGCCGGCGTCGGCGTACGACTCGTGGAGGTACCCGAGTCCGATCGGCTCGTCGAGCGTCGGGCTCATCGTCCCGGAGGTGAGCTTCCCGACGCGGGTGAGGTCGCCGTCGGTGACCGCGTAGCCGCCGCGGGGCACGCCGCGCTCAAGGAGGCGGACGCCGACGAACTTCTCGTCGACGCCCTGCTCCTTCTGGGCCTCCAAGGCGTCACGGCCGACGAACTCCGTGTCGAGCTTCACGACGAAGCCGATCCGCGCCTCGTACGGCGTTCTGGGTTCGTTCTCGGGGTCGAAGTCCTGCCCGGACAGGAGAAAGCCCATCTCGGTGCGGAGCGTGTCGCGCGCGCCGAGCCCGCACGGCTGCGCCTCGCGCGGCGCGTCGACGAACGCCGTCCAGACGGCCTCGGCGGCGCCGGCGGGGCACATCACCTCGAAGCCGTCCTCGCCGGTGTAACCGGTGCGCGCGACCCAGCTCTCAGTCTCCGCCACCGCCGCCGACGTCGCCTCGAACTTCGAGAGGTCGACGACGCGGTCGCGGGGGGTGGCCTCGTCGAGCGCGTCGGCCGCGTCGGGTCCCTGGACCGCGAGCATCGCCCAGTCGTCGGTGGCGTTGGCGACCGTCGCGTCGAGGTCCCACTCGTCGCGGTGCGCGGTCCAGCGGTCCTCCATCTGCTCGTCGTGGCCCGCGTTCGGCACGAAGAGGTACGCGGGGTCGCCGCTCGGCGCGTCGAGGTCGCCCTCGTGGGCGACCTCCAGATGCGCGAGCGAGGCGGCCGCCTCGCCGGCCGGGGTCCCGTCGGGGAGCCGGTAGACGACCGTGTCGTCGAGCATCACGCCCTCCTCGTTCGTGATCGCGGCGTACTGGGAGTCGCCCGGGTCGAGCGCGCGTACGTCGTTGGTCGTGAGCCGGTTCATCAGCTCGGTCGCGTCCGGGCCGGCCACCTCTATCTCGCCCATGTGCGAGACGTCGAAGACGCCGACGGACTCGCGGACCGCGGCGTGTTCGGTCCGGATCGAGTCGAACTCGACCGGCATCTGCCAGCCGCCGAAGTCGGTGAACTTGGCGCCGCGCGCGTCGTGAGCGTCGTGGAGCGGAGGGAGGCGATCGGTCATACTCGCACCTCGCCCGGACGCGCCTAAGCCTTTGTGGCATCGGGGAAGGGGAGCCCCGACGCCGGATCCGGCGGTCGTCGACGACTCCGCCGGAGCGACTCGGCCGACAGCCTCAAGCGGTCGCCGGTCCCCGTATCGGGCGTGAGCAGCCGTCGCCCCGATCGCACCGGCCTCGTCGCGCCCGCGGTCGCGGTCCTCCTGATCGCGGTCCTGCTCGGGTCGCTCGTCGGGACGTGGCCGCCGTTCGTCGCGGTCGAGAGCGGCAGCATGGCGCCCGGCGTCGAGCGCGGCGACCTCGTCGTCATCACGGATACCGACCGCGCGCCGTGGGGGGAGCTCTCGACCGCCGCCGACCCGGACGCACCGACGCGCCTCGGTGAGCCGGGCGACGTGGTCGTCTACACCGTTCCGGGCGCCGGGGGGAGACCGGTGTTCCACCGACTGGCGTTCCCCGTCGACGCCGGCGAGGACTGGACGGAGCGGGCCGACCCGGCGCTGCTTTCCGGCGACTGCGCGGAGCTTTCGACCTGTCCCGCGCCGTACGACGGGTACGTCACGTACGGCGACGCGAACGAGCTGTACGACCAGAGCGCGGGCATCGCGCCGGTCGTCCCCGACGAGTGGATCGCCGGGAAGGCGCTGTTCGCGGTGCCGAACCTCGGCTGGGTCCGGGTGGGAATCGACGCGGCGGCCGCGCGGTACGGCGGGGTCGCGACGGGCGTCGTCCTCGTGGGCGGCGCGGGACTCGCGGGGGGCGTCGGCGCGCTCTTGCTGGCACGGTTTCGGCGGAAGAGGCGGCGATGAGCCAGCCCAGTAGCGGTGATTCGATATATAAATAGTCTGTAACGGCAGCAGCGATTGCTTATAAAACCCGTGCGGTCGGCGCGCGCCTCCGAGCGGCCGCCATCGGCGGCCGCGAGTAGAGAGAGACCGAAGGTCTCTCTGACAGCCGGCGGCGCAGCCGCCGGCGAGAGCGCGTGCGAGGGAGTCGCGACCGAAGGGAGCGACGAGGCTGGGGAGGTGTGAGGTGCGGTGCTGTGCGGGGCGGGACTCAAAGGGGCAGCCGGGAGGCGAGCGCAGGCGACGTAAGCACCGGAACGAGTGAGCAGAGCGAACGAGTGAGGAGCGCAGCGAGCGTGCGCTCGCCTCCCGGCTGGGGCTTTGGAGGTGTTCGCCGTCGATCCGTCAGCAGCTATTTATAAGTAAGCGGCTGGGGCTTTGGAGGCGGTCGTCGGCGATCTACGATGTATCGAATCGCACTCGACTCCCGGCGCTACTGCGTCGAAGACGTTTCGGCGCTCTGCTCGTCCCCGTCGCTCGCGGACTCGCTCTTCGTATCGCCGTCGAGTGTCACGGAGCCGTTGGCGGCGTTCCGGAGCGCGTCCGAGCGCCCGAACTCGCCGGGCGCGATGGCGAGCGTCCGGATCCCGTAGCCGTTCGCGGTCTCGACGACCGGCTTGAAATCCGTGTCGCGCGAGGCGATCGCGAGCGCCTCCATCCGCCCCTCGGCCGCGAACCGCGCGGCGTCGACCGCGAGCTTCACGTCCACGTCGCCGCTCGTGATCACGACCTCGAAGCCGCGGGCCTCCGCGGCCTGGATCAGCCCCGGCGTCGCGTGTTCGTCGAGGTAGAGCCGGGTCGTCACCAGCGGGCCCTCCGCCTCGCCGGCCCGCCGCACGTCGTCGAGGTCGACGTCGAACTCCTCGCGCAACACGTTCGGGCCGTCGACGAACAGCGCCACGCCGCCGGCGTCGACGTCCGTGACGCCGTCCGCGTCCGTCGCGTCGTCCGGTCCGACCTCGTCTTCCGGCCGGATCTCGCCATCCACGTTCGGCTCGCTCTCCGGCCCGTCGCCTCGGTCCATGGCCGGCCTTCGCCGTCGCCGGAGATAGGTATGGTGATTCCGCTCAACGGCGGGTCGCGGCGCCGCCCGATCGTTTCGGGACTCCAATACCTTATATCGATATTACGACTTCGGTCACGACCGTAGTGAATATACGGAGATTTGAAGTAGGGTGTCCAGCAATAACGGGATAAGATGTCACAATCGAACGCGTACACCGTCATTTCCGCACAGAACGATCACGATTGTACCACGGTACGTGCCCATCCGCGCAACGAGACGTACCACGTCGTCGAGTACGCCGACGAGGACGCCCGCGAGCGCGTCGCGGACCTGCCGGTGGGCTCGGTCGTGAAGATGGAGCTGTCGCGCGCCGGCCGCCGGAGCAACGTCTGGTGCGCCGAGTCGGTCAAGACCGCACAGACCGACGGCGGCGGCCGCCAGTAGGCGGCGATCCGGTTCCGCCGACCCCGCGCGAGTCGCTCACCCCGCGCGTCGATCGAACTCCCGCCTATCTACTGACCTCGCTGCGACCCGCAGCGGCGTCCGATTCCCGCCGTCGACGACAGGTATTTGCCGTCGATGACGGTACCACGAGGCGATGGTCGAGACGCTGCTCGCGGTCGGAGTCGTCGCCTCCGTGTTCGTCGGCTTCAACATCGGCGGCTCGTCGACCGGCATCGCGTGGGGGCCGCCCGTCGGGGCCGGGATCCTGAAAAAGACGACCGCGGCGGGCCTGATGACGGCCTTCGTCTTCCTCGGCGGCTGGACCGTCGGCCGAAACGTGATGGACACGCTGAGCGGCGAGATCATCACGACCGAGCTCTCGCTTTCGGCGGGCGTCGCCGTGCTCTTCTTCATCGGCTTCGGGATCCTCATCGCGAACGTCTTCGGCGTCCCGGTGCCGACCTCGATGACGACCGTCGGCGCGATCGCCGGGCTCGGGCTGGCGACCGACACGCTCAACTACGCCACGATCACGCGCATCGTCTCGTGGTGGATCGTGACGCCGATCATCGGGTTCTGGGTCGGCGTCGTGATCGGCCGGTACGTCTACCCCGCGGTGAACCGGCGGGTGCGGATCGAGAAGTCGCCCGGTCCGCTGCTCCGACTCGACCGCGACGGCGGCGTGCCGCGCCCCGCGCTCGGCCCGAACACGACGCGGTCGGAGCTGATCAGCACGGTTGTCGTCCTCGTCATCGGCTGTTACATGGCGTTCAGCGCCGGGGCGAGCAACGTCCCGAACGCCGCCGCGCCGCTGGTCAGCGGGGTCAGCGGCCTCCCGGACGACACCGCGATCGGGATCGCCACGCTCGCGATCGGCCTCGGCGGCTTCACGATAGCGCGCCGCACGATGGAGTCCGTCGGCGGGGAACTGAGCGACATCCCGCTGCTCGCCGCCCTGTTCGTGATGACGACGGCCTCGACGATCACGACCGTCCTCTCGTGGATCGGGATCCCGATCAGCCTCGTCATGGGCACCGTGATGACGATCGTCGGCCTCGGCTGGGGGCGCGCGACGCGACCGGTCACCGTCCGGCAGGCCGTCACCCGCGACACCGGCGAAAACGAGATCGTCACCGGCGCGATCACCGTCTCCGAGGACGCGGAGCGGCGGTCGGCCCCCATCGGCGAGGCGGAGCCGGAGGCCGTGTTGAACGCTGGAGACCTCTTCAACCCCCGAGCGGTGTTGAAGTACGTCTCGATGTGGATAATCGGCCCGTCGGTGTCGACCGCGCTGGCGTACGCGTTCTTCGTCCTCGTCCCGGGCGTCGCCTGACGACAGCAGTTAGGTGGGTGCGCGGCGTCAGGTCCCGTATGATCGACCGCATCCTCGTGCCGATGGACGACTCGGACCACGCCGAGCAGGCCCTCGCGTACGCGCTGGAGAACTACCCCGACGCCGACGTCACCGTGCTCCACGTCGTCGGCGCGCCGTCGATGATGATGGGCGAGGCCGCGTCGCTCGCGCTCGCGGACGACTTCGAGGCGGCGGCCGAGGAGCGCGCGGAGAGCGTCTTCGAGCGTGCCCGCGAACTGGCGAGCGACCACGACCGCGAGGTCGAGACGGTCGTCGGCGTGGGGCATCCCGCGCGGAACATCGTCGACCGGGCAGCGAAGTACGACACGGTCGTGATCGGCGCGCACGGGGCCGACCGGGGTCGCGCGACGCGCCGCTTCCTCGTCGGAAACGTGGCCGAAACCGTCTCGAAGCGCGCTCCCGTGCCGGTCGTGCTCGTCCGCTGACGGCGCCCACCGGTCGGCCCGCGCGGTCGACGACCGCGCGTGAGCCCGACCTCAGTCCCGCGTGAGCCGCGGGTTCGTCACCGCACCGTCCGCGGCGGAGGCGAAGTCGCGGCCGTACTTCGCGAGGATGCCGCCCTCGTAGGGCGGTTCGGGAGCCTCCCACGCCTCGCGGCGCGCCTCCAGTTCCTCGTCGGAGAGGTCCACCGTCAGGTCGCGTTCGGGGATGTCGACGGTGACGTGGTCGCCGTCCTCGACGAGCCCGATCGGGCCGCCGACCGCGGCCTCGGGCGCGACGTGGCCGATCATCGGGCCGCGGGTGGCGCCCGAGAAGCGGCCGTCGGTGAGCAGCGCCACGTCGTCCTCGTGGCCCGCGCCGACGACCGCGGCGGTGACGCCGAGCATCTCGCGCATCCCGGGACCGCCGCGCGGGCCCTCGTTGCGGATGACGATCACGTCGCCGGACTCGATCCCGCCCGACTGGACGTACTCCATCGCCGCCTCCTCGTTCTCGAACACGCGGGCGGGGCCCTCGTGGTAGAACTCGTCGTCGCCGGTCACCTTCAGCACCGAGCCGTCCGGCGCGAGGTTGCCGTCGAGGATCTTGATGGCGCCCTCCTCCTCCTTCGGGTCGTCGACGGTATAGAGGAAGTCGGCCTCGATCGCCGACTCGTCCGGAAGCTCGCCGCGCTCCTCGAGCTCCGCGATCTCCTCGGCGAGCGTCCGGCCCGTCACCGTCATCGCGTCGCCGTGGAGCAGGTCGGCCTCCAGCAGCCGGCGGAGGACGACCGGCACGCCGCCGACCTCGTGGAGGTCGTTCATCACGCGGCTCCCGCCGGGCTGAAGGTCCGCGATCTTCGGCGTGCGGCGCGAGATCTCGTCGAAGTCCTCGATCGAGAGGTCGACGTCCGCCTCGCCCGCGAGCGCGAGCAGGTGGAGGACGGCGTTCGTCGAGCCGCCCATCGCGGTCTGGACCGCGATCGCGTTCTCGAACGACTCGCGCGAGAGGATGTCGGAGGGCCGGCGGTCGTTCTCGATGCAGTCCATCGCCAGCTCGCCCGCGCGCTCGGCGACCGCGTAGCGTTCCTCGTCCTCGGCGGGCGGCGAGGCCGAGCCGAGCGGCGCTAACCCGAGCGCCTCCGAGAGCGACGCCATCGTGTTCGCCGTGAACATCCCGCCGCAGGAGCCCGCGCCGGGGCAGGCGTTACGCTCCAAGTCGTCGAGCTCGTCGGCGTCCATGTCGCCCTGCGCGTACGTCCCGACGCCCTCGAACACCTGGACGATCGTCACGTCGCGCCCGTCGTGTTGCCCGGGCATGATCGAGCCGCCGTAGAGGAAGACGCTCGGCAGGTCCGTCCGGATCGCGGCCATCATCATCCCGGGGAGGTTCTTGTCGCAGCCCGCGACCGTCACCAAGGCGTCCATCCGCTCGCCGAAGGAGACCAGTTCGACGGAGTCGGCGATGACCTCCCGCGAGATGAGGCTCGCCTTCATCCCCTCCGTCCCCATCGAGATGGCGTCGCTAATGGTGATCGTCCCGAACTCGATCGGCATCCCGCCGGCGGCGTCGATCCCGTCGAGCGCGGCGTCGGCCACGTCGTCGAGGTGGACGTTACACGGCGTGATGTCGGCCGCGGGGTTCGGCACGCCGATGATGGGGGAGGAGAGGTCCTCGTCGTCGAACCCCATCGCGCGGAACATCGCGCGGTGCGGGGCCTTGTCCGGTCCCTCGGTCACCTCGCGGCTCCGCAGTTCCTCGTCTTTCCCGCCGGCGAATCGGTCCGTGTCCTCCCGGCGACGACGCCGCTCGTCGTCGTCGGATTTCGGCTGCTGTTCGCTCATATTCGACCCTGTCGCTCGGGGGTCTTAAACGGCCGCGTCGGGGCGATGGTTGCTCGGCGGGGCGAACGGGTTCGGCTCCTCGAAGACGGCCGGACGCCCGACGCGACCTGCTCAGACCCGCGCCTTCAGCTCCACCCGATACCCGAACGGGTCCCTGACGTACACCGCGCCCGCCTCTCCGGTCGCGCCGAGCGGCGAGTCGAGCGTCTTCTCGACCTCGACGCCGGCCTCTTCGAGTTCGGCTTCGATCTCCTCGACCGACTCCTCGACGACGACCGCGACGTGGTCGTAGTTCGTCTTCGTCGGCCGCTCGAACCCGTCGGTCGGCCACAGGTGGATCACGGCGGTCGCCGAGAGCCGCACGTCGAAGAACGGCTTCTCGTCGGCCGCGTACAGCGCGTCCTCGATGCCGAAGCCGAGCGTCTCGCCGTAGAACTCGCGGGCGTCGTCGTCGCCGTCCTCTGGGATCCGGAGGTTGACGTGGTCGATGTGTCGCGCTCGCATGGGATCCGGTTCGGCGGCCGGGCGCAAAAGTCGTCCGGGGGCGGCACGACTGGCGTTTCCGAGCGTCGCCGGCGCTTCCGCCCGCGACGCCGGGGCGCAGTTTCGCGATCTGCGAACGCCCGGGGAGTACTTATCGGCGGAAATGTAAGTACCACACATGATCGTTCTCGACACTGCCGCCGTCACGCCGCTGATGGGCGGTATGGCCGGTTCGGGAATGGCGGGCGGGATGGGCGGCTGGATGTTCGCCGTTCCGCTCCTCGCGCTGCTCACCGTCGCGGCGCTGCTCGCCGTGGGCCTCGTCGGGATCAAACTCCTCGCGAGCGAGGCCGACGACGGCTCGGACGCGAGCGAGCCGGACGAGACGCCGGTCGAGCGCCTCCAGCGGCGATACGCGGCGGACGAACTCACGGAGGCGGAGTTCGAGCGAGCGCTGGAGCGCGAACTGGAGCGCGAGGAGACGGGCGGGACGGATACGGGGACGGCGGAGTCGGAACCGACCGAAGCGGCCGCCCGAGTTCGATAAGCCGGCGCGAATCCGAGGGAGTCGACTCAGGCGAACGCTTCGAGGATCCCCGCGCCGTCGACGCTTCGGCCGAGGTCCGGGAGCGTGGCGCGCTCGGGGTGGGGCATCAGCACCGCGACCGTCTCGCGCTCGCCGAGGACGCCCGCGACGTTGTCGGTCGAGCCGTTGGGGTTGGCGGCGTCGGTGACGTTCCCGTCGGCGTCGCAGTAGCGGAAGAGGACGCGGTCGTCGGCGACGAGGTCGGCGTGGGCGTCCTCGCCGATCTCGAAGCGCCCCTCGCCGTGGGCGATGGGGACCTCGATCACGTCGCCCTCGTCGTAGGCGGCGGTCCACGGCGTGTCCGCGCGCTCGACGCGCAGGTGGACCGGCTCGCACTGGAAGCGCGCGGAGGCGTTCGTGGTGAACGTGCCGGGCGTGAGCCCGGACTCCGATCCGATCTGCGCGCCGTTACAGATGCCGATCACGGGGACGCCGTCGTCGGCCGCGGCGCGAACCTCCTCCATGACCGGCGCGCGCGCGGCCATCGCGCCGGCGCGGAGGTAGTCGCCGTAGGAGAACCCGCCGGGGAGGACGATCCCGTCGGGGTCGGCCGGGAGCCCGTCCTCGTGCCAGACGCGCTCGGCGTCGACGCCGAGGTGATCGAGCGCGCGGACGGCGTCGCGGTCGCAGTTCGAGCCGCCGAACTGGACGACGGCGACCGTCACGCCGCCCACCTCGCGCGGGCGGCCGCAACGGCCGAATCGACGACCGTCATCGCTCCGCGACCGCCACGTCGTAGTCGTGGATCGTGGGGTTCGCGAGCAGCCGCTCGGCCATCTCGTCGGCGCGGGCGGCCGCCTCGTCGGCGTCGGCGGCGTCGAGGTCGACCTCGAAGCGGTCCGCCGAGCGGAGGTCGGACAGCTCGAACCCGAGCCGTTCGAGGGCCTGCTGGGTCGTCTCGGCCTCCGGGTCGAGGACGCCCCGCTTCAGCCGGACCGTCACCGTCGCCGTGTACGCGGTCATACCCGTTGGTGCGGAGTCGTGTGTAAAAACCGTTTTGGAACGCCGTTTATAGGCACGTTCGTGGATACAGATCGGTCGTTCGTGCGGGAGGCAGGGACCGCGCGGAACGAAAGGGGCAAACCCCTCCGGCTGTTGGGGGCGGTGTATGCAGCCGCTCGAACCCGCGGAGGTGATCGTCGCATGACCCGCGAACTGACCGAGATCACGGTCGTCGGAGGAGACAAGACCGGACTCATCGCGCGGGTCACCTCCCTGCTGTTCGAGCGGGGGATCAACATCGAGGACCTCGATCAGGCGGTCCGCGAGGGCGTCTTCCGGATGACGACCCGCGTCGACACCGCCGAGATGGAGACCTCCCGCGGCGAGCTCCGCCGCGCGCTCGCCGAGCTGGGCCGCGAGCTCGACGTCGACATCCAGGTGCGGTTCCCGAGCGACCGCGACGCGCGGCGCGTCGCGCTCCTCGTCACGAAGGAGACGCACGCGCCCGAGGCCCTGCTGGAGGCCGAGGCCAACGGGGAGCTGGCCGACGACGGCGCGGAGGCGGAGATACCGGTCGTCATCGGCAACCGCGGCGACCTCCGCTCGCTCGCGGAGCGCTACGACAAGCCGTTCTACGACGTGGGCGACGGCAACGGCAACACCGACGAGGGCCGCCTCCTCGACCTGCTCGCGGAGTACGACGTGGACCTCATCGCCCTGGCCCGCTACATGCGCATCCTCTCGCCGGAGGTCGTCTTCCGGTACGAGGGGCGGATCGTCAACGTCCACCCCTCGCTGCTCCCGGCGTTTCCCGGCGCGGAGGCGTACCGGCAGGCGAAGGACGCCGGCGTCCGCATCGCGGGCGTCACCGCCCACTACGTCACGACCGACCTCGACCAGGGACCGGTCATCGCCCAGCGCGCCTTCGACGTGCCGCCGGGCGCCGACGTCGACGAGATCAAGCGCCGCGGGCAACCCCTCGAGGCCGAGGTGCTGCTCGACGCGGTGCGGCTCCACCTCGCGGACGCCATCGCGGTCCACCGCGGCACCGTCCACGTGCGCGAGGACGCCGACGTCGACGCCCAGTTCGGGCTGAGCGAGGCCGCTATCGACGCGAACCCCGACGAACCCGTCGACGGCGAGCCGCTCGGTCGGTCCCCCGTGTCGCCCTCGGACGACTGAGGAGTCGCGGCAGCGTCGAGCCGTCCGGCCGACTCGCCTACCGAGACCGCCTCACCGGCTATTTTTAAACGGACGCGCACGTAACGGCTGGTCGATGGTCGAGCGTCGCCCGCGCACGGAGTTCCTCGCGGACACCGCCGCGGTCGTCCGCAGCGACGAACGGTTGGTCCTGCTGTTCCTGCTGTTGCTGTCGATCGCGGCGCTGGCGGTCTTCCTCCACTATACGACGCTGATCTTGGACGGGCTCCCCGATCCGCTCCCGACCGAGCCGATTCGGCCGTGATACGCCGTCTCAGGCCGGTCAGCGGTCCGCGGCCGGTTCGGCGTCGCGGTCTCCGGCGTCGCGGTCTCCGGCGTCGCGGTCACCGGACTCGTCGCTCCCGGCGCTCCGCGGCGCCTCGCCGATCTCCTCCATCACGCGGGCGTGGAACTCGCGGAGGACGGCCGACTCGTCGTCGGCGATGACGGTGTCGGAGTCGACGAGCGTCGCCAGCCCGAACGCGAGCGGACTCGGCGAGTCGACGACGCGGTGTTCGACCGCCAGGTCGCCCGTCGCTATCCGGCCGACCGCCTCGCGGATCCCGTCGACGTCCAGCCGGTCCTCTAAGAGTTCGCGGTACGTCTCCTCTAACACGGCGAACTCCGCTAAGTCGCCCGCGAACGACAGCAGCATCTCGGCGGACACCTGCTGTTCGGCGGCCGACTTCTCGTACCCCTTGTACCGCTTCAGGATGAGGAGCGCGCGCCCGGCGTCGATCCGGAAGTACCGCTGGAGCAGGTCCGTCCCCTGGACCGCCTCTCGGAGGTCCTCGCGGACGGTCTCCGGATCGAGGTCGGCCAAAATCTGTGCCACGTCGACCTTGCGGTTCAAGGGGAGCGCGAGCGAGAACCCGCGGTCCGCGACCGCCACCGCGACGTTGGCGTCGGTCCGGTTCGCGACCGCGGCCGCGACGAGCCGCGAGAGGCCGTCGTTGAACCGGCGGCCGTAGGTCGAGTGGACGTAGAAGCGACGCTTGTACTCGCTGCGGTCGAGCTCCTCCTCGACGACGAGGCGATCGGGCGTCGAGACCGAGTCCGGGCCCGCGTACCGGACCTGCTCGTCGTACATGCGGGCGAGCGCGCGGACCGCGTTCTCGTCGAGGGGGAACTCGCGGAGCCACGCGCGGACCGCGGCGGGACCGGCGTTCGGGTCGTCGGCGGCGGCGAGACGGTCGAGGAGTTCGGCCTGGAAGTCGAGGACTTCCCGCGCGAGGTCCGCGGAGAGCGGGAGGCGCTCGGCGAACCACGAGGGGACGGTCGGGCGCTCGCTCGTGCGGTCGACGTACACCTTCGAGCCGCGCCGGTAGCGGAACGCGAACCGCTCGCCGCCGAGGGCGAACACGTCGCCCGACTCCAGCGTGTCGAGGTACGACTCGTCGAGTGTGCCGACCCACTCGTCGTCGCGCGTGAACACGTCGCAGGTGAACGAGTCGGGGATCGTCCCCACGTTCGTCATGTAGATGACCCGCGCGAGCCGCCCGCGCTTCCCCACGAGCGTCTCGCCGACCGGGTACTCCGCGTGATGGTGCTCGCCGTCGGGCGGGTCGTTGGCGTCGCGCCACACCTTCGGGTAGACGTTCTTCTCTTCGAGCCCGTCGTAGTCGCCGGTGAGGTACCGCATGAGCCGCTCGTACGCCGCGTCGTCGAAGTCGCGATACGGGTGCGCCCGGCGGAGTATCTCCCGGACCTCCCGGTCCGGCCGGATCCGGTTTATCGCCATCCCGTACACGTGCTGGGCGGCGACGTCGTAGGCGCCCTCGGGCGGGAACACGCGGTCGACGAACCCGTCCTCGGCGCGCGCGAGCAGCGTCGCGCACTCGATCAGCTCGTCGCGGTCGAGCGCGAACACCCGGCCCTCAACGGTCTCGCCCGGGCTGTGACCCGCGCGGCCGACGCGCTGGAGCAGCGCCGCGACCGACTTCGGCGAGCCGACCTGGACGACCAGGTCGAGGTGCGGCATGTCGATGCCGAGCTCCAGGCTCGTCGAGGTGGTGACGACGTCGAGCTCGCCCGACTTCAGCCCCTCCTCGACGTGGGTGCGCTGCGCCTCGCCGAGGCTCCCGTGGTGACAGCCGGAGTCCGACTCGTCGTAATCGAACCGCTGTCGGAGTTCCTGAAGGGTGCGCTCGGCGCCCGACCGCGAGTTCGTGAACACGAGCGTGTTCTCGTGTGACTCGATCAGGTCGTGAAGCGACTCGTAGAACCGGTCGGTCACCGCCGACCGCGGCGTGTGGATCAGGTCGGCCGCGGGCGTCCGGAGTTCGAGGTCGAACTCGCGGGCGAACCGGGCGTCGACCACCTCGCAGGGGCGCGTCTCGAACCCGTCGACGGCGCCGACCTCGCCGGTGGCGCGCTCGCGGCCGACGAGGAACGAGGCGATGCCGTCGAGCGGCTCGACGGTCGCCGAGCAGCCGATCCGCGTGATGTCGCCGGGGTCGTGCGCCGCGGGGGCGTCTTCGGGAGCGTTCCGCGTCAACTCGGTCAGCCGCTCTAACGACACCGCGAGGTGCGTGCCGCGCTTGTTCGCGGCCAGCGAGTGGATCTCGTCGACGATCACGTACTCGACGGTTCGGAGCTTCTCCTTGAACTTCGGCGAGTTGAGCAGGATCGCCAGCGTCTCCGGCGTGGTGTTGAGGACGTGCGGCGTCTCCGAGAGCATCGCCTGCCGGTCCGCCTTCGAGGTGTCGCCGTGGCGGATCGCCTGCCTGACCTCGGGGTCGTAGGCGTCTTCAGCGTTGTCGGAGGCACCGGTGGCGTCCGCGTCGTCCCCGTTCCCCGCCGCGGCGGCGACCGCGTCGCCGATTCCTTCCAGCGGGGTCTCCAGATTCCGCTCGATGTCGTTCGCGAGCGACTTCAGCGGCGACACGTACAGGCAGTAGACGGAGTTCTCCAAGTCGCCGGCGCGGTCGCGCGCGAACAGGTCGTCGAGGACCGCGAGGAAGGAGGCGAGCGTCTTCCCGCTGCCCGTCGGCGCGGCGACGAGGCAGTTCTCCCCGGCGTCGACGTGGGGGATCGCCTCCCGCTGCGGCGGCGTGAAGAAGCCGCCGTTCTCGCCGACGTACCCGCCGAACCGCTCGACCCACCAGCGACGGACCGGCGGCGAGAGCCGAGCGAGAACGTCGGCGTCCGCGATCGGGACCGACGCCGGGTCGAACTCGGGATCCGCGACCGCACCGCGGTCGACCGCGTCGCGGAGGAGCGCCCGCGCGGCGGCCTCGTCGCTCCGGTCCGTGGTCTCGCTCACGACGTTCACGAGGGCTCGGGAAGGGAAATCGGTTGCGTCGATCCTCGTGAGGCGTTCGCGCAACCGACCCCCTTGTCCGTCGGTTCCGCGGAACTTCCCGCGACCGACCCCTTGTCCGTCGGTTCCGCGGATCCCCGCGCAACCGACCCGTTTATCCGGCGGCCATCCGTGGCGCAACACGCATGAGCGGCACCTCGCCGGAGCCCGACCGACGGATCGACCGGAACCTGTTCGTCACCGTCTCCGGCCCGCCGGGCTGCGGGGCCACGACGCTCGTCGAGGGGATAGCCGAGTCCCTCGACTGCGGCTACGTCTCCGGGGGCGAGCTGTTCCGCGAGATCGCCGCCGAGCGGGACATGAGCCTCTCGCAGCTCATCGCCGAGACCGGCGAGTCGGAGGAGATCGACCGCGCCCTCGACCAGCGGCTCCGCCGGATCGCGGAGAAGTGGGGCGCCGCGAACAAGGCGTTCGTGCTGGAGTCGCGGCTCGCGGGCTGGATCGCCGGCAACCGCGCGGACATCCGGATCTGGCTCGACGCCCCCGACGAGGTCCGGGCGGACCGCACGGCCGCCCGCGAGGAGATGACCTCGGAGATGCAGGTCCGCGAGGTGATCGAGGAGCAGCGGTACAAGTCCTACTACGGCATCGACCTGTCCGACCGCTCCATCTACGACCTGGTCATCAACACGGGTCGGTGGGACCCGGAGGCGACGCTCGATCTGGCGCTCACCGGGATCCAGGGGTACGACGTCGACGCCGACGAGGGCGCGTTCGACACGCCCGACTTCGATATCTGAGCGCCGCGTCCGGTCCGGGCCCGAACCGATTTATAAGCCTTCCACGCGCCGGAGCGCGCTCCGAACGTCGCCCGGCGTGGCGTACGGTCCGCCGCTCACTCGGTGGTCCGGCAGCAGCACCGGGATCGGGTTCTCGTCGAGCGCGCCGGTCACGGTCTCTAAGTCGTCAGGGTCGTCGGGATCGAAGCCGCCGAGCCGTGCGAGCCGGCTCACGGAGACCTCCTCGCCGTACGGCACGCTCCGGAGCGACTCCAACACCTCCCGCTGATCGGTCGGCACGGTGAGCCCGAGCGCCACCTCGGCGAACTCGTCTCGCTCGCCGCCGAGGTACGCGTCGATCCGGTCCAACAGGTCGTGGTCGCCGTCGGCGTCCCCCGGCGGTTCGGCGGGGAACGACACCGAGATGACGCGACCCCCCGCGAAACCTATCTGGACTGTCCGGTCGATGACGTCGAACCCGCGGGCGAAAACGCCGGACGTGCCCGATACGCTCATACGCTTCATTGGTAGGGTCGCTCACTTAAAAGGTCTCCCGCGAGACCGGTTCGCGCCGCCGACCGGGAGCTGAGCAGGTCGGTCCGGTCCCCCCGCAAGCCTTATGAACAGATACGTACATTAGTGTATAGTAATGGACGATCCAGACGAGCTGGCGCCGGCGGTCAGATCGATCCTGTCCGCCGCTCGGGAGCGCGCCGACGCGGCCGCGGGGGCCGGAGAGGCCGTCTCGGTCGCGCCGCGCGACCTCGAGGCCGCGTTCGAGCGGGTCGAGGCCGACGGGCGCGTCCCGGTGATCGCCGAGGTGAAGCCGACGAGCCCGACGACGGAGGGGAGCCGCGAGGACGACCCGGTCGCGCTCGCGGAGGGGATGGTCGCCGGCGGGGCGGCCGCGCTGAGCGTGCTCACGGAGCCGGAGCACTTCGGCGGGAGCGTCGACACGCTCCGGCGGGTGCGCGAGGCCGTCGACGTGCCGGTCCTCCGGAAGGACTTCGTCGTCGAGGAGTCGCAGCTCGACGCCGTCGAGAGCGACGTGGTCCTCCTGATCGCGCGGTTCGTCGGCGACGACCTCCCGGGCCTGCTCGCCGCCGCCCGCGACCGCGGCTTTCAGGTCCTCGTCGAGGTCCACGACCGGGAGGAGTTAGCGCGCGCGCTCGAAGTGGGCGCGACGACGATCGGCGTGAACAACCGCGACCTCGCGGAACTCGTCGTCGACCTCGGAACCTTCGAGTCCGTGGCGCCCCACGTCCCGGACGACGTCACGCTGATCGCCGAGAGCGGAATCGGGTCGCCGGCGGACGCCCGCCGGATGCGGGCGGCCGGCGCCGACGCCCTGCTCGTCGGCAGCGCGATCATGGACGGCGACGTGGAGGCGAACACTCGAGCACTGACGCGGGCGGAGGCGGACGAGGACGAAGACGCGGACCCGACACTCGACGACACGACTGACACCACGGAGACACCCACATGAGCGAGACCGAATCATCGACGAGCGAGGTTGGAGAGCTTTCGCGACGCCCCGGCCGCGAGCGCGGCCGCGACGACGGGAAGTTCGGCCGCTACGGCGGCCAGTACGTCCCCGAGGCGCTGATGCCGGCGATAGAGGAACTGGCGGACGCCTACCGGCGCTACGTCCTGAACAACGAGGACGGGTTCATGGACGAGTTCCGCGAGCGCCTCGCGGACTTCGGGGGGCGGCCGACGCCGCTCCAGCGCGCCGACCGGCTCTCGGAGCGCTACGACACGGAGGTGTACCTCAAGCGCGAGGACCTGCTCCACGGCGGCGCCCACAAGCTGAACAACGCGCTCGGGCAGGTCCTCCTCGCGAAGTACATGGGCAAGGAGCGGATCATCGCTGAGACCGGCGCCGGACAGCACGGCACCGCGACCGCGATGGCGGCCGCGCACCTCGACGTGCCCTGTACGATCTACATGGGCGAGCGCGACATCAACCGCCAGCGCCCCAACGTGTTCCGGATGAAGCTCAATGGCTCCGAGGTGAAACCGGTCACCACCGGGCGCGGCACGCTGAAGGAGGCCATCTCCGAGACGATGCGCGACTGGGCCGAGACGGTCGAGGACACCCACTACGTGATCGGCTCGATCGTCGGCCCGCACCCGTTCCCGGTGATGGTCCGCGACTTCCAGGCGGTCATAAGCGAGGAGGCCCGCGAGCAGGCGATCGAGAAGACCGGCGGGCTCCCGACGGACGTCGTCGCCTGCGCGGGCGGCGGGTCGAACACGATGGGCGCGTTCGCCGACTTCGTCGACGACGAGTCGGTCGCGCTCCGCGCGGTCGAGGCGGGCGGCTCCACGCTCGAAGTCGACGAGGAGGCGGGCGTCGCGCCCAACTCCGCGTCGCTGTACGCCGGCGAGGAGGGCGTCCTCCACGGCGCCCGGACGAAGCTCCTCCAGGACTCGGACGGGCAGATCATGGAGAGCCACTCCGTCTCCTCCGGGCTGGACTACGCCGGCGTCGGCCCGGAGCTGGCGTACCTCGTCGACGAGGGGCGCGTCGAGCCGGTCGCGGTCGACGACGACGCCGCCTTAGAGGGGTTCCACCGGCTCTCGAACACCGAGGGGATCATCCCCGCCTTGGAGACCGCCCACGCGTTCGGCTACCTCGAAGAGCACCACGAGGAGCTCGGCGAGCGCGTCGTCGTCAACGTCTCCGGGCGCGGCGACAAGGACCTCGACGCCGCCATCGAGGAGACGGACAAGCGCGACCTCCCGAACGCGCCGGACATGTCGATGTTCACGGGGGGGATCTGAATGGCGGACCGGAGCGCGGAGCCGGCGGCGGGCAACTCCGAGGCCGTCGCCGCCGCGTTCGCGGACGGCCCCGCCTACGTCCCGTACCTCGTCGTCGGCGACCCCGACTACGAGTCGTCGAAGGCGTACGTCGAGGCGCTCGACCGCGGCGGCGCCGACGTGATCGAGCTCGGGCTTCCCTTCTCCGAGCCCATCGCCGAGGGGTCGACGATACAGGAGGCGCTCGTCCGCTCGCTCGACGCGGGGATGACGCCGGAGCGCTTCTTCGCGTTCGCGGAGGAGGCGGAGGTCGACGCCGCGCTGGTGTGTATGACCTACTACAACCTCATTTACCAGTACGGCAGTGAGACCGGCCCCCGACCCTTTGTCGAGCGCGCCGCCGCGGCCGGGATTCAGGGGCTCGTCGTCCCGGACCTCCCGGCCGAGGAGGCGGACCCGCTGCGCGAGGCGTGCGACGAGTTCGGGCTCGACCTCGTCTTCATCGTCGCGCCGACGACGCGCGGCGACCGACTGGACCGCATGATGGGGAACGTCTCCGGGTACGTGTACGTCCAGGCGCGGCTGGGGACCACGGGCGCCCGCGACGACGTCTCCGACCAGACGACGGCGAGCCTCGACCGGCTCCGCGAGTACGACGTGCCGAAGGCGGTCGGGTTCGGAATCTCGTCGGGCGAGCACGCCGAGCGCATCGTCGCGGGGGGCGCCGACGGGATCATCGTCGGCTCGGCGCTCGTCGACGTGGTCGCCGAGGGCGTCGCGGAGGACCTGTCGACCGAAGATGTCGCCGACAGGCTGGAGGCGCTCTCCCGCGAACTGAAGGACGGAGCGGAGCGCGGCTACCGCTCGCGGACCGAACCGGTCGAGTCGGCCTGAGCCGCTCGCCCCGAAACGAACCAATACGTCCCCGAACGAAACCGACTTACCTTCGATTGCCACACTCTCACACAACGACCCACCCCACAATGACAGCAGGACTCTCGGCACGACTCGACCGTATCTCCACGAACGACCGATACCTCATCGTCCCGATGGACCACGGGATCACGATGGGCGCCGTCGAGGGGCTCGTCGACATCGAGTCGACGATCGACGGCGTCACGAGCGGCGGCGCGGACGCGGTGCTCACCCAGCGCGGGATCGCGCCCCGGGTCCACGAGAACAAGAACGACGCGGGCTACATCGTCCACCTCAACGGGTCGACCACGATCGGTCCCGACGAGAGCGACAAGCGCGTCACCGGCACCGCCGAGGACGCGGTCCGCGCGGGCGCCGACGCCGTCTCATTCCACATCAACGTCGGCTCCGACCACGAGCCGGACCAGATCGAGGAGCTGGCGGAGCTGACGGCCGACGCCGAGCGCCTCGGGCTCCCCGTCCTCGCGATGGCGTACGCGCGCGGTCCGGGCGTCGACGAGAGCGATCCGGAGGCCCTCGGGCACGCCGTCCGGCTCGCCGAGGAACTGGGCGCCGACGTGGTGAAGACGGGCTACTCCGGCGACGGCGACTCCTTCGAACGCGTGACGGAGTCGACCCGGCTCCCGGTCGTCATCGCCGGCGGCTCGAAGGGGACCGACCGCGAGACGGTCGAGATGGTCCGCGGCGCCATGGACGGCGACGCGGCGGGCGTGTCGATGGGGCGGTCGATCTTCCAGCACGACGACCCCGAGGGGATCGCCCGCGCCGTCTCCGCCGTGGTCCACGACGATGCGGCCGTCGAGGAGGCGCTCCGGGCGGGCGGATTCGTCGAAGCGTAGGTCGCTCTCCGGCTCCGCGTCAGCAGGCGACGCGCACTCGCTCCTCCGCCTCCGGTTCCCCGACCGGGCCGTCCGAGTCGACGGGCTGCTCGACGTGGAAGACGGTCACGGACTCCAGGTCGCGGTCCGACCGCTCGCAGGCGTACGACGCCACCGGCCGATACTGCGACTCGCCGGCGTTCTTCATTCTGAAGCCGAACTGGTGCCAGAGGGTGGACGGATACGTCTCCGCCGCGTCCGGCGGCCGGTCGAACGTGACCGCGCCGCCGTCGCGCAAGTCGACCGTGCGGCCGGATTCGAGCGCACCCGCGACGACGTACCAGCCCGAGGCGTCCGGGGGGTTCGGCGCGAAGAACGACCAGCTCACCTCCGACAGCTGTCCGGTCGACTCCTGCGCGGGGAGGTCGACGAGCCCGACCCCCGCGGCCTGCCACCACACGAGCGCGAGGAAGAAGCCGACGAGCAGCGCTGCGGCTCCCGCCCTGATCCCGCGGCGGGTCCGCGACGGGATCGGGGACGGGGTCCGTGCGTCGGCCCCGCCGTCGCTCCGGTGCGGCCGATCGGTCCTTGCGAGCCCCGTGGACTCGGAGAGCCTCGACGCGACGGCCTCGAGGCGGTCCCACGCGCCGGGCGGGAGGAACAGGAGCAGGACCGAACTCATGACGAACGGGAACACCGCGAGCCGCATCGTCGCGGCCATGCCGAGGTGCGCGGAGACGAACGCGAGGACGAGTCCGGTCCTGCGTCGCCCGGTCGCGACGACCAGCAGGGGGGAGACGGAGAGGAGCGCGATCCAGAGCCAGTTGATCGCGGTGAGGGCCGCGGTGTACTCCGAGACGAGCGGCCCCAGTCCGACGGTGAACTCGCTCAGCTGGAAGACCCGCGGGACTGCGGTTCCCGACATCCACGCCTCGCTCCGGTACTTCGAGACCGCGTTCGCCGCGTATATCGACACGAGCGTCAGGAGTGCGACGGCCGTGCCGAGCGAACAGATCCGCGGGTCACCGCCGTCTCCTCCCCCGGCGCTCGCACCTCCGTCAGCGTCGTTCGGCTCCCCGCGAACGCTCCGGCGGCCGGCACCGAGCGACCAGCGGGCGTCGAGCGGGAGGAAGAGGCTCAAGAACAGGAACGCGACGAGCACCGTGTTCCCGCCGTTGAGCACGTACGGGTTCCGCGCGTACAGCGACGCGAAGAGGAGGACCGAGAGGCCCGCCGACGCCCGCGTGCGATAGCCGACTAACAGGCAGACGGCGGCGACGGCGGCGACCGCGAGCAGCCCGGTCTGTACCCGCGCCGATCCGGACATCGCGTAGAGGGACGCGCGCTCCAACAGCGGGTAGACCTCGGCGAGCGTCGCGCGCGGGAGGACGCCGTCGTCCGTGTAGAACGTCCGCAGCGCCGGAAGCCGGTAGATCAGCAGGTCCGAGAGGAGCACCAGCGCCACCGCGATTCGGAACGCGCCGAGCGCCCGCGGGTCGATCCCGAGGTGGGGCCGGGCGCGTTCGCGGAGGGACTCGCGCGCCGCGGCGTACCGGGACCCCGCGTCCGAGAGGCGCTGGCTTGGTTGCGTCATGCGGGAGTGTGTGTCAGACGATACTATCTCACCGATAAGTGCTTTGTCGTCTGCCGGGCCGACGCCCGCAACGCACGACCCTTTCGCAGTTTTCAAGCCGGCGCGCCGTGAGCTTTCGACAATGACACGCACGGTCTGGGTCAAAGCCGACGGCGACGTCGGCGACTGGGAGGCGCGCAAGCGACGGGTCACGACGGCCATCGAGGCCGGCGCGGACTGGGTGCTCGTCGACGAGGACGACGTCGGCCGCGTCCGCGAACTGGGCGACGTGAACGTGGCGGCGTTCCGCTCGGACGCCGACGTGATCGACGACGCCGAGAGCGACGTCGAGGCCGACGCGTACTTCGTCGGCAAGGGCGGCGAGGGCGACGGGACGGTCTCGATGCCGGACGACTTCTCCGGGTCGGCGGACCTGACCACGCTGCGCCGTCGCGACGACCGCGCGCAGGGGGCGTACGTCCGCGTCCTCGGCACCGAGTACGAGGAGTTCGCCGAGGCAGCGGCCGACGAGGCCGAGTTCACCGTGGTCATCGGCGAGGACTGGTCGATCATCCCCTTGGAGAACCTCATCGCGCGGGTCGGCGACGAGACGCACCTCGTCGCGGGTGCGACGACGGCCGCCGAGGCCCGGACGGCCTTCGAGACGCTGGAGATCGGCGCCGACGGCGTCCTCCTCGACACGGACTCCCCCGACGAGATCCGCGGCGCCGTCGAGGCCCGCGACGCGGCCGACCGCGAGACGCTCGACCTCCGGCACGCCGAGGTGACAGAGGTCGAGCAGACCGGGATGGCGGACCGCGTCTGTATCGACACGGGGTCGCTGATGGACGACAGCGAGGGAATGCTCGTCGGCTCGATGTCGCGGGGGCTCTTCTTCGTCCACGCCGAGACGGCGGAGTCGCCGTACGTCGCCTCGCGGCCGTTCCGCGTGAACGCCGGCGCGGTCCACGCGTACGTCCGCAACCCCGAGGGCGGCACGAACTACCTCGCCGAGCTGTCGAGCGGCGACGAGGTTCAGGTCGTCGACACCGACGGCCACACCCGCGAGGCGGTCGTGGGCCGGGTGAAGATCGAGAAGCGCCCGATGTTCCGGATCCAGGCGGAGATAGAGACGGAGGACGGGACCGACCGGATCGAAACGCTCATCCAGAACGCCGAGACCGTGAAGATCGCCACGAGCGAGGGGCGGAAGGCCGTCACCGACGTCGAGCCGGGCGACGAGGCGCTCGTCTACTACGAGGACGTGGCGCGCCACTTCGGCGAGGCCGTCGAGGAGAGCATCATCGAGAAGTAATCGGGGGTCTCGCGACCGGAAGGCGCTGTTGAACTTCTCTTTATAAACACCGACAGGCCCGAAACAGCCGATAGCTGAAGCGTGCTTCTTTATCGAGTGTGGGAGTGGGACTAGTGCGTCGTGAGTGATGCTATTTATAAAGAGAATCGCGGTGTTGCTGTCGGCTATTTATAAGTTATCGACGCCGTAGCGGTGAGGACTTCCAAAGCCCCAGCCGCGAGGCGGGCGCACGCTCGCTGTCGCCCGAAAATCGGAGATTTTCGGGATGACGAGAGAGCTTTGCTCTCTCGAACCACGTTCCTCAGTCGCTCGCGTTGCTCGCTCCCTGCGGTGCTTGCGTCGCCTGCGCCCGCCTCGCGGCTGCCCCTTTGAGTCCCGCCCCGCGCCGCACGGCACAGCACCTCACGCCTCCCCAGCCTCGCCGCTCGCTCCGCTCGCGGCGTCCCTCGCGGGCTGGCTCGCGGCCGCCGGTGGCGGCCGCTCGCAGGCGCGCCACCGCCTGTTATTTATAAGCGATCGCCGCCGTCGCTCAGGACTGTTTAAATACGACATCGCGGCCGTCGATCTGCGATACTCACTCCCGTTATCGCTCATCTCTTCCTCTGTACTGAGCGATCGAGAGCGTTAAACCACCCACTACGGGTACTCAACGGATTACTGGGGTGATGAGTACGTGGTCACCGCCGAGAACCGGCCGCGATCGTGTCGACCAGAACGCATTTCACGGAGACTCGGGATCCGGCGTCCATGGCCGTCGCTGACGAAGGTAGCCGTCACGTCGCTGAGTCGGGGTTCGTCGATCGAATTCGCCACCTCGCGGACGCCGCGAACCCGGCGTTCGCGGCCGGGAGCTTCCTCGTGCCGCTGGCCTTTCTCGCCGCGAGCCTCGCGCTCGCGAGCACCGAACTCCTCTTTTATACCCACGTCGCCGCCGGCGCGGTGTGGTTCGGGTTCGCGATCGTCTTCCCCGCGATCATCGGGC
Source organism: Halorubrum sp. Atlit-26R (assembly GCF_003666015.1). GTDB lineage: Archaea > Halobacteriota > Halobacteria > Halobacteriales > Haloferacaceae > Halorubrum. The sequence goes on along the minus strand of NZ_QPLT01000002.1, from coordinate 111,346 downwards.
CGACGCTGGGCGGCCTCGACGAGGAGGCGTCGGCCGCGGTGACGGCGACGCTGGTGCCCAAGGCCGTCTTCTTCCTCGTCGGCTTCTCGCTGACGACGGTGCTCTCCGGGACCGTCCTCCTCACGCCGGACCTCGGGCTCGGCTACGGCTTCGGCGGGACGTGGTCGGGGCTCGCGCTCGGCCTCGGCTGGGGACTGTTCGCGTTCGGACTGGCGGTCCCGCACCGGCTCCAGCTCAGCGCGTACTACGAGACTCTGTCGCCGGACCCGGACGCCTCACGGCTCGAATCGATCGAGAAGAAGAACCTCGTCGTCGGGCTGTTCGAGGGCGCCGTGATGCTCGCGCTCATCGTCCTGATGACCGGGTTCCGGCTGGGCCTGTAACGGAGCGCGGGCGTCGCGCGACCGCGGTCGCAGAGTCTGAGACGCGACCAAACCGTTATCTCGCCCTCGGGAGTCGGTCCGGGCATGGTCGCGACGAAACCCCGCTCCTCATTCCGCGCTCGGTTCGGCGTCACCCTGCTGGCCGGCCTCCCCGGCATCGTCGCGCTCGTAGCGTACGTGTATCGCTCGACGCCGCCGGAGGCCGTCCCGGCCGGACTGACCCGGCCGCTCCTCGCTCTCCTCTCCGGTATCAGTCCGCTCCTGCTGCTCGCCGTCACGTGTCTGGTCGGCGCCTACGCGGCGCCGAAGGCCGGCCTTCGGTCGCACCTCCTCGACCGGGCGGGGGGCGGCGCGGGCGCGTGGAAGCGGCTCCGTCCCGAGGTCGGGCTCTCGATCGGGGTCGGCGTCGCCGGCAGCCTGCTCGTGATCGCGCTCGACGTCGCGCTGGCCCCGCTCGTCGCCCGCGATCTCCCCCAGTCGGCGATCGGAGCGGCGCGGCCGACGGTCGTCGACGTGCTCGCGTACGCCCCGGTCCGCTTCCTCTACGGCGGGGTCACGGAGGAACTCCTGTTGCGGTTCGGGCTCATGTCCGCGCTCGCGTTCGGCGGGTGGGTCCTCGTCGGTCGCCGCGGCGACGCGCCCGGCCCGAAGGTCATGTGGGTCGCAGTCGGCGTGTCGGCGGTGCTGTTCGGCGTCGGTCACCTGCCGGCGCTGGCGCAGGCGGTCGGACTGACGCCGGCGCTCGTCGCCCGGACGATCCTGTTGAACGCGGTCGCGGGCGTCGCGTTCGGCTGGCTCTACTGGCGCCGCAGCCTCGAAGCCGCGATGGTCGCGCACGCCGCGTTCCACGTGCCGCTGGTGGCGCTGTCGCTGGTTCAGGTTGCGCTGTAAAAAAGGGCGGTCCCGGGCTCAGATCCCGTACAGCTCGCCGTACTTCTCGTCGACGTAGTCGAGGAAGGCGTCCGCCGAGAAGTCCTCGCCGGTCGCGCGCACCACGAGCTCGTTCGTCTCGTAGCGGGAGCCGTGCCGGTGGACGTTCTCGCCGAGCCAGTCTTGGAGGTCGCCGAACTCGCCCTCGGCGATCTTCCCGTCGAGGTCGTCGATGTCGTCCTCCGCGGCCTCGAACAGCTGGGCGGCCATCACGGAGCCGAGCGAGTAGGTCGGGAAGTAGCCGAAGTTGCCGTGGCTCCAGTGGATGTCCTGGAGGCAGCCCTCGCTGTCGGTGTCGGGGCGGATTCCGAGGTACTCCTCGTACTTGTCGTTCCAGACCTCGGGCACGTCCTCGACGTCGAGGTCGCCGCGGATCAGGTCGCGCTCGATCTCGAACCGGATGACGATGTGGAGGTGGTAAGTCAGCTCGTCGGCCTCGACGCGGATGAGGTTATCCTCGTACACCTGGTTGAACGCCTCGTAGGCGTCCTGAACCGTCGCCTCCTCGGTCTGCGGGAAGTGCTCCTGGAAGACGGGGAGGAACTGCTCCCAGAACGCCTCGCTCCGCCCGACGTGGTTCTCCCAGAGGCGCGACTGCGACTCGTGGACCGAGAGGTCGCGCGACTCGCCGAGCGGCGTGCCGAACTGCTCCTGCGGCAGCCCGAGGTTGTACTGCGCGTGGCCGTACTCGTGGATCGTCGAGCCGACGGCGCCGAGCGGGTCCTCCTCGTCGAACCGGGTCGTCACGCGGCAGTCGAACTGGTTGCCCGAGGTGAACGGGTGCGAGGAGACGTCGAGCCGACCGCGGTCGAAGTCGTAGCCGACGAGCTCCAAGGCGTCTCGGGAGAGCGCCTCCTGCTCGTCCTCGGGGAAGGTCCCCTCGAAGGTGTCGACCGCGAGGTCGACGTCGGACTCGCGGATCTCGTCGATCATCGGGACGAGCGCCTCGCGGAGCTCCGTGAGGATCGACTCGGCGCGCTCCATCGAGAGGCACGGCTCGAACTCTTCGAAGAGGACCTCGTAGGGGTCGCGGTCGGGGTCGATGTGCTCGGCGTACTCCCGTTTCAGCTCGACGTGCTTCTCCAGGTAGGGCGCGAACTCGTCGAACTCGTCCTCGGCCTTCGCTTCCTCCCACGCCTGGAGCGCCTCGGAGCCCGTCTCGGAGATCTCCTCGACCAGCTCGACCGGGACGGCGTCGGCGCGCTCGTACTCGCGGCGGACCTCGCGGACGACCGCCGCCTGCTCGTCCGTGAGGTCGGCGCCGTCGAGCTCGTCGAGCAGCTCGCCCGTCTCGTCGGCGGTGACCATGTCGTGGTGGACCGAGGAGAGCGCCGAGAGCTGCTTCGATCGAGCGGGGGTACCGCCCTCGGGCATCATCACCTGCTGGTCCCAGCCGAGGACGCCGGAGGCGCTGCCGACCGCGTTCCACCGCTGGACGCGGTCGAGGAGGGCGTCGTAGGCGTCCGGTGCGTCGGCTGCGTCGTCTGGCGCGGCTTCCGTTGCCATGCGTCACGGATCGGCCGCGTCCGTTAAGAAGGGACCGAACCCGGAACCCCTCGCTGGGCCCGCGGAGCCGCGGGAATTCCCTCGTCGCCGCGGCGGGTCGCCGAGCGCGGGATATATGCCCGCCGCCGCGGAACGGCATACAACCGATGTCCGACGACGACTTCATCGACCTGCGGTCCGACACCGTCACGACGCCCTCGGAGGAGATGCGCGAGGCGGCCGCGACCGCCGAGGTCGGCGACGACGTGTACCGCGACGACCCGACGGTCAACGAGTTAGAGCGGCGCGCCGCCGACGCCGTGGGGACCGAGGCCGCACTGTACGTCCCCTCCGGGACGATGGCGAACCAGATCGCGGTCCACGTCCACACGGAGCCGGGGCAGGAGCTCCTCTTGGAGCGCGAGTCGCACATCTACCGCTGGGAGCTCGCCGGCGCGGCCAAGCTCTCCGGCGTCCAGACGCGGACGATCGACGCCGGCGACCGCTGCGTCCCGACGCCCGACGCGGTCCGCGAGGGCCTCGTCGACGAGGACCTCCACCGCCCCGGGACCGGCCTCCTCTCTCTGGAGAACACCCACAACTACCGCGGGGGGATCGCGGTCCCCGTCGACCGGATCGCGGCCGCGGCCGAGGCGGCCCGCGACGCCGACGTGCCGGTCCACCTCGACGGCGCGCGCGTGTTCAACGCCGCGGTGGCGCTCGGCGTCGACGCGAGCGAGATCGTCGCGCCCGCCGACAGCGTCACCTTCTGCCTCTCGAAGGGGCTCGGGGCGCCCGTCGGCTCGATCCTCGCCGGCGACGAGGCGTTTATCGAGGACGCGCGCCGCGTCCGCAAGCTGTTCGGCGGCGGGATGCGGCAGGCCGGGATGATCGCCGCGCCCGGGCTTCACGCGTTAGGGAACGTCGACCGCCTCGCCGAGGACCACGCCAGCGCGGAGCGGCTCGCGGCCGGGCTCGACGCCCTCGACGGCGTCGACGCGCCCGCGCCCGACACCAACATCGTCGTCGCGCACACCGAGGACGCCGGCATTCCGGCCGAGTCGCTCTACGTGGCCTGTAAGGACGCGGGCGTCGGCTGCGTCGAGTTCGACGACTACGCGACGCGGTTCACCACGCACCTCGACGTCGACGAGGCCGACGTCGACGAGGCGGTCGAGCGGATCGCCGACGTCGTCGACGACCTCCGGGACTGACACGCGGACTCGACCTCGCGCGCGAGCCGGCGTCCGCTCGACGGAAACGTTCAATTCGGCGGGTGACCAACGTCCCCGCATGGACGCACAGGCAGTCGACGCGGACGCACGGACCGGTCGAACCGTGGTGAACGACGCCCGCCCCTGAGGTCGTCGGCGTGGACATTAGCGGCCGCCACGAGGAGGGCGGCGAGTACCTGATGGTCGCGGCCGCGGTCCACGCGCGGATCGACTCCTCGCGGATCCGGTCAGTGGAGGGGATCGGGTTTGCCGCCGCACGCGAGGGTCCGACCCTGGAGGCGACCGTCGCGCTCGCCGCCGAGGCGGTCGGATCGCTCCCGAGTCCGCCGGACGGTCCGATCGTCGCGGAGGGCGGCGAGTTCTACGAGGAGCCGGCCGCGCGCGTCGGCCTCAGCTTCCAGCCCGACTTTAAATACGTCGAGAGCATAGGCGAGCGCGAGACAGTGCAGGCAGCACACCACGCCGCGTACGCCGCCCGAGACCTGCTCCGATGAGCGGGGGCACCGGGGAAGCGGACGCCGACGCCGAGTCGCCGACCGAGGGACGCCGCGCAGTCGTCGCCAAGCGCGTCGACTCCGGAGAAGCCGACCTCACCGAGATCGGGCAGCTCGCGGCCGCCGCGGGCTACGACGTGGTCGGCGAGCTCACCCAGACGCGCACCGAGGACGCTGCGTTCATGTTCGGCGAGGGGAAGGTCGCGGAGCTGCGCGACCTCGTCCGACGGACGGACGCCGAGGCGGTGATCATCGACAACGACGTGGGGCCCTACCAGACGTTCAACATCGGGGGCGAGCTCCCCGAGGGCGTCGAGGTGGTCGACCGGTTCACGCTCATCCTCGAAATTTTCGGCCAGCGCGCCAACACCCGGAAGGCGCAGCTTCAGGTCGAGCTCGCGGAGCTGCGCTACGAGCTGCCGCGCGCCGAGGCGAAGGCGAGCCTCGCGAAGCGCGACGAGCGCCCCGGGTTCATGGGGCTCGGCGAGTACGACGAGAGCGTCGAGCGCGACATCAAACGGCAGATCTCCGAGATCCGCGACGAGCTGGAGTCGATCGCGGAGAAGGAGGAGGCGCGCCGCGAGCAGCGCCGCGACTCCGGCTTCGATCTGGTCGCGCTCGCGGGCTACACCAACGCGGGGAAGTCGACGCTGATGCGCCGGCTCGCGGACGAGCTGGAAGTAGACGAGAACGCCGACCGCCACCGCGACCTCGACACCACCGCCGAGTCGCAGGACATGCTGTTCACGACGCTCGGGACCACCACGCGCCGCGCCGAGATGGAGAAGCGCGACGTCCTCCTCACCGACACGGTCGGGTTCATCGCGGACCTCCCCCACTGGCTCGTGGAGTCGTTCGAGTCGACGCTCGACTCCGTCTACCGCGCCGACCTCGTGCTGCTCGTCGTCGACGCCAGCGAGCCGGTCCCGGAGATGCGCGAGAAGCTCGTGACGAGCCACGACACCCTCTACGAGCGCAACGAGGCGCCCGTCGTCACCGTGTTCAACAAGATCGACCGGCTGGAGCCGGGCGAGCTCGCGGAGAAGCGCGGCGCGCTCTCCGGCGTCGCGCCCGATCCGATCGCCGTCTCTGCGAAGACGGGCGCGGGAGTCGCGGAGCTCCGCGACCGCGTCGAGGGCGAGCTCCCCGAGTGGGAGCGCGAGCGGCTCGTCCTCCCCGTCTCGGACGACGCGATGAGCCTCGTCTCGTGGGTCCACGACCACGGCCACGTCGCCGAGGAGACGTACGCGGGCGACCAGGTGACCGTCGACTTCGAGGCGAAGCCCTCCATCGTGGCCCGCGCCCGGGCGAAGGCCGCCGAGCTCTCGGCGCCGCCCGCCGAGGAGTCGGCCTGACCGCGGGCCGGCTGCGACCGCCGCGACCGCCGCATTCGGTGGGGACTCTCGCTCGGCGGAGACCCGGACAAAGTATACGGGCCTCCGCGGGCCATACGGTGTCATGGACGACCCCGGGACCGACGGTCGGCTCGTCGAGCGGGACGAGGACGCCGTCCCGCCGCCGGCCGACTTCCGGACGCGAGCCGCCGCGAGCGACCCCGCGGTGTACGAGCGGTTCGACCGCGAGGGCCCCGAGGCGTGGCGCGCGGCCGCCGACCTCCTGACGTGGGACCGCGAGTACGACGCCGTCCTCGACGACTCCGAGCCGCCCTTCTACGAGTGGTTCACGGGCGGCGAGCTGAACGCGTCGGCGAACTGCGTCGACCGCCACCTCGACGACCGCCGGAACCAGCTCGCGATCCGGTGGTTCGGGAAGCGCGGCGAGCGCCGGTCGTACACCTACCTCGACCTCCACCGCGAGGTGAACGCGGTCGCGGCCGGGCTCCGCGAGCTCGGCGTCGAGGAGGACGACGTGGTGACGCTGTACCTGCCGATGATCCCGGAGCTCCCGATCGCGATGCTCGCGTGCGCCCGCATCGGCGCGCCACACAACGTCGTCTTCGCGGGGCTCTCCGCGGAGGCGCTCGCGACGCGAATCGACGCGGCCGACTCCGAGTACCTGATCACCTGCGACGGCTACTACCGCCGCGAGGACGCGTTCAACCAGAAGTCGAAGGCCGACAACGCCCGGATCCGCGCCGAGGGGGAGCTGTCGGCCGCGGTCGTCGTCGACCGCCTCGGCGACGAGCTGGCCGTCTCGCTGGGCGACGACGAGCACGAGTACGACGCGCTCGTCGAGGCTCACGACGGCGAGACGGTCGAGCCCGTCGCCCGCGACGCGACCGACCTGCTGTTCGTGATGTACACCTCGGGGACGACCGGGCGGCCGAAGGGGGTCGAGCACGCGACGGGCGGCTACCTCGCGCACGTCGCGTGGACGACCCGGAACGTCCTCGACGTGCGCCCGGAGGACACCTACTGGTGCGCCGCCGACATCGGCTGGATCACGGGCCACTCCTACGGGGTGTACGGGCCGCTCGCGACCGGGACGACGACGGTGCTGTACGAGGGGTCGCCCGACTATCCGGACCGCGACCGCGTCTGGGACCTGATCGAGCGCAACGCGGTCAGCGTCTTCTACACCTCGCCGACCGCGATCCGGTCGTTCATGAAGTGGGGCGCGGAGTACCCCGAGTCGCACGACCTCTCGTCGGTCCGCCTGCTGGGGACCGTCGGCGAGTCGATCACCCCGAAGGCGTGGCGCTGGTACCGCGAGCACGTCGGCGGCGGCGACGTCCCCGTCGTCGACACGTGGTGGCAGACGGAGACGGGGGCCATCTCGCTCGCCACCCTCCCGGGGATCACGCCGATGAAGCCGGGGAAGGTCGGCCCGCCGCTGCCGGGTATCGACGCCCGCGTCGTCGACGAGGACGGCGAGCCGGTCGACCCGGGCGAGTCGGGATATCTCACGCTCGCCTCACCGTGGCCCGGCATGCTGCGCGGGCTCCGCGAGGGCGACGAGCGCTACCTGCGGGAGTACTGGGTGGAGGGCGAGGACGGCTGGCGCTACCGTACCGGCGACGGCGCGACCGTCGACGAGGACGGCTACGTCACGATCCTCGGGCGCGTCGACGACGTGATCAACGTCCGCGCACAGCGGTTCAACACCGGCGAGTTAGAGGCGGCCATCGTCGACGCCGACGGCGTGACCGAGGCCGCGGTCGTCGGCGACGGCGACGGGCACATCGTGGCGTACGTGACGACGAAGAGCGGGGTCGAGCCCGACGAGGCCCTCCGCGACGCCGTCGCGGACCGCCTGGCGAGCGCCGTCGGCGACGTGGCTCGCCCGGATCGCGTCGTGTTCACTCCCGAACTCCCCAAGACGCGGTCGGGGAAGATCATGCGACGCTTACTGGAGGACATCGCTCGCGGCGAGGAGTTCGGCGACGTGAGCGCGCTCCGCAACCCCGAGGTCGTGGGCGAGATCGAGTCGACGGTCAGAGAGAAACGTAATTAATAGCAGTTTCTCAATCAAGATCGAGAAGCGTGTAGTGGTTACTTGTCGGTGGCGCCCGTACCGTGGGGTATGAGCACGAGCCTCTTTTCGAAGAACGCGATCCACGCCCGCCGCCGCGCGGTGGCGAAGACCCTGTGCTACCGGGCGCTGATGGTGACGATCACGGTCGCGGTCGCGTGGCTCGTCGTCGGCGACCTCGGCCAGGCGGCGAGCATCGGCCTCGTGACCAACGCGGTAAAGACGCTCACGTACTACGGCTACGAGCGCCTGTGGGACCACGTCGCGTGGGGCGTGAGTGCGTCCAGGTGACGGGCGACCGCCGTTTCGGCGCGTAGAGGAAAGCCGAAACAGATCCGTCCGGACGTAGCTCCGATTGTGAACGCTCTCGTGACGGGGCGGCCGATGCCACCGCAGAATCCCGAATTCCGGAACAGTTTTGTTTCGGCTGCTTGTTGATTTCCGAAACGAATGGTCGACGGCCTCGACGCGGACGCGTACGACGCGCTCGTCACTGCCGCGGAGACGTATCGCGCGGCGCTCGTCGTCAGGTTGGCGGGCGAGGCCGGACTCCGGACCGAGGAGATAACCCGCGTCGCGCCGCGACACCTGCGCGAGGCGGAGTCGGTCGCGGGCGCGCGCCTCCTCGCGGTCCCCGCGGGCAACGACGGGAGCGCGGGCGGTGACTCGCCCCCGTCCGGTGACGAAGCCGTCGACCGCGAGACCGTCGTTCCGGCGTCGCTGGCGGCCGACCTCGACCGGTACGCGACGAGCGAGGGGCTCGACGGCGACGACCCGTACGTCGACGTCTCGCCCCGTCGCGTCCAGATGATCGTGAGCGAGACCGCGGCGCGGGCAGCCGGCCTCACCGACGCCGCGGTCGACGAGCGGGTCACCCCCAGTTCCCTGCGGAAGACGTTCGCGCGGCGGCAACTCGTCGACCGCGGCGTCGATCCGCGCGCGGTCCGCGACGCCGGCGGCTGGGAGTCGCTCGGCACGCTCGACCCGTACCTCGACCCGCTCGACGGCGAGGCGCTCGCGGCCGCCATCGCCGGCGACGAGGGGACCGCTGACCCGTCGGCGGAACGGGCGACGCGGACCGTCCTACCGGGATTCGAGGCGCTCGCGGACCCCGGGTCCGCGGCCCCGGCAGCGGCCGTCGCCGCCGGACTGATCGAGGCCGACCGCTGGGCCGAGGCGTGGGTCGTCCGTCGGGCGGTCGGCGGCGAGCGGGCGGACGTGACCGACGCGGCCGGCGTCGACCGCGAGACGCTCGCCGACCGCGGCGTCGCGGCCGGCGGTCCGTGGCTGGACGCGATAACGGACGGCGCACCGGCGACGACCGACGCCCGGCAGGAGACGGGCGGCCGGCCCGCGGTCGCGGTGCCGGTGGCCTCCGAGGGCGTGGTCCACGGCGCGCTCTGTGCCGTCACGGCCGACGGCGACGCGGTCGACGAGCCGGAGCGGCGGGCGCTCGCCGCCCTCGGCGGCTGTCTCGGCCGCGCGATCACCGCTGAGCGGTGGCGAGAACTGCTCCACTCCGACGCGGTCACAGAGGTCGAGTTCCACACGACCGACGAACGAGCGTTCCTCGCCCGCGCGAGCGAGCGACTGGGCTGTCGGATCGAGTTAGCGTCGACCGTCGACGTCGACGACGACGTCTCCCGGGCGTACCTCTCCGTCGACGGGGCCCGCCCGCAGGACGTCGCGGCGGTCGTCGAGTCGGCGCCGGGCGTCTCCGACTTCCGGGTGATAGAGACCGGGGAGGACGGCTGTTCGGCGTCGGTCCGCCTCGCGGACGGGTCGCTCGTCAGGGCGCTCATCGATTACGGCGCGACCGTGCGCGACGCGTCGGCCGCCGACGGCCGGGTCCGCGTCGTCGCGGACTTCCCCGAGGGGACGAACGTCCGGCCCGTCGCGGACGGGCTCCGCGACCGGTTCGCGGACGTGCGGCTCGCGAGCAAGGAGTCGGTCGCGCGTTCGCCGCGAACGGAGTCGTCGCTGCGTGACGGGGTCGCCGACCGGTTCACCGACCGCCAGTGGGCCGCGCTGTCGGCGGCGTACCACGGCGGCTACTTCGACTGGCCGCGCGGGAGCACGGCCGAGGAGGTGGCCGACGCGATGGGCGTCTCGTCGCCGACGTTCCACAACCACCTCCGGAAGGCCCAGCGAGCCCTCCTCGACGGCGTCTTCGAGGACGACGCGGACCGACCGATTCGGGAGGGCGACGGGCGGGTGACCCCGCCCGGCGGGTGACCGGCCGAATCGCGAGGCGGCGACGGGGTCTTCGATCCGACCGACCCCTCGTCGCCCGCTGAGACACCCGCGCCGGGTCGGAGAGGGTCTATCACGATTTTTCGTATTTAGCGTCAGCGTTTATATGCCGATATTGGTTGGGTACGACCGTACCATGACAGAGGGAGACGGCCAACTGGAAGCGAGATTAGCGGAACAGGAGGTATTCGAGCCGTCGGAGTCGTTCGTCGAGCAGGCGAACGTCTCCGACCCAGAGATATACGAGGAGTTCGAGGAGAACTGGCCCGAGTGCTGGGAGACGGCCGCCGACCTGCTGGAGTGGGAAACCGACTACGACCAGGTGCTCGACGACGGCAACCCGCCCTTCTACGAGTGGTTCACGGGCGGCGAGCTGAACGCGTCGGCGAACTGCCTCGACCGGCACCTCGACGAGCGCGGCGACGAGGCCGCCATCGAGTGGGTCGGCGAGCCGGTCGACGAGGACGATCGCACGTACACGTACGAGGAGCTCCACCGCGAGGTGAACGAGTTCGCGGCCGCCCTTCGGGAGCAGGGCGTCGAGGAGGACGACGTCGTCACGATGTACATGCCGATGATCCCGGAGCTGCCGATCGCGATGCTGGCGTGCGCCCGCATCGGCGCGCCCCACAGCGTCGTGTTCGCCGGGTTCTCGGCCGACGCGCTCGCGACGCGGATGAACGCCGCGGACTCCGAGTACCTCGTCACCTGCGACGGCTACTACCGCCGCGGCGACCCGCTCGATCACCTCGACAAGGCGAACGAGGGGCTCGCGGGCGTCGAACACGACACGACCACGGTCGTCGTCGACCGGCTCGGCCCGAACGGCGACGACTTCGGCCACGACCTCGGCGACGACCAGATCGACTACGGCGACCTCGTCGCGGAACACGAGGGCGCCGAGGTCGAGCCGGTCACGCGCGACGCCGAGGACATGCTGTTCCTGATGTACACCTCGGGGACGACGGGGAAGCCGAAGGGCGTGAAACACACGACCGGCGGCTACCTCTCGTGGGTGTCGTGGACCTCGCAGTCGGTGCTCGACATCAAGCCGGATGACACGTACTTCTGTTCGGCCGACATCGGCTGGATCACGGGGCACTCGTACATCGTCTACGGGCCGCTCTCGCTCGGCACGACGACGATGATGTACGAGGGGACGCCGGACCACCCGGAGCGCGACCGACTCTGGGAGATCGTCGAGGAGCACGAGGCGACCCAGCTGTACACCGCGCCGACGGCGATCCGGGCGTTCATGAAGTGGGGCTCGAAGTTCCCGGACCGCCACGACCTCTCCTCGCTGCGGCTGCTCGGCACGGTCGGCGAGCCGATCAACCCCCGCGCGTGGAAGTGGTACTACCAGCACATCGGCGACGAGGAGTGCCCCGTCGTCGACACGTGGTGGCAGACCGAGACCGGCGGGATGATGGTGACCACGCTCCCCGGCGTCAAGGACATGAAGCCCGGCGCCGCGGGGCCGCCGCTGCCGGGGCTCGACGTCCAGATCCTCGACACGCTCGGCGACGAGGTAGAGCCCGGGAAGGCCGGCTACCTCACGGTACAGAAGCCGTGGCCCGGCATGCTCCGGACGCTGTACAACAACGACGAGCGCTACATCGAGGAGTACTGGGCGGAGTACTCCGACACCGACAGCGACGACCCCGACGACTGGGTGTACTTCCCGGAGGACGGCGCGAAGATCGACGAGGACGGCTACATCACCGTCCTCGGCCGCGTCGACGACGTGCTCAACGTCTCCGGCCACCGGCTGGGGACGATGGAGATCGAGTCCGCGATCGTCGGCGTCGAGGGCGTCGCCGAGGCCGCGGTGGTCGGCGGGAACCACGACATCAAGGGCGAGGCGGTGTACGCCTACGTCACCACAGAGGACGGCTACGAGGGCAACGAGGAGCTCCGCGAGGCGATCGTCGCGGCCGTCGAGGACGCCATCGGCCCGATCGCCCGGCCCGAACAGGTCGTGTTCACGCCCGACCTGCCGAAGACCCGGTCCGGGAAGATCATGCGCCGCCTGCTGGAGAACATCGCCGACGGCGAGGAGCTCGGGAACACGAGCACGCTGCGGAACCCCGAGATCGTCGAGGAGATCCAACAGAAGGCCGACGCCGAGTAGCGCTCGGCGAGCCGTTTTCAACTGTTCCACTCACGACCACACCGGACCACACGACGACAATCATCACGAAAAAATCACACAAACGAGATCACAACACACGTCAAAACATGACAGATAATACCTCACGCGAACGAGACGACGCGGTCGCCGATAGTGGCCGCGCAACTGACGACGCGGCCACCGACGGTGGCCGGGCAACGAACGACGCGGTCACCGACGGGGGGCGCGCAACGAACGACGCGGCCACCGACGGGGGGCGCGCAACGAACGACGCGGCCACCGACGGCGGCGTCGCGTCCTCGGGAGCCGCACAGACGCACAACAACACCGACTACCTCGGAGCGGAGGTGAACATCCTGAACCCGAGCACGCCGTACATGCGCGATCACCTGCGCATCGTCTGGTCGGGGTTCGCCGTCTGGGTCCTCGCGGTGTGGGGGCCGGTGACCCTGACGAACTTCGCGCCGGGCGTGATGACGCAGACGATGCCGATCTTACAGTTCCCGCTCCACTACTTCCTCGTCGCGTTCGGCGCGCCGACCAGCGCGCTGATCTTAGCGTTCTGGTACTCGCGGAAGCGGGACGCGCTCGACGAGAAGTACGGTATCGACCACGCGACCGTGACGGAGAGCGGGAGCACCGCTGACGTCGCGGCGGCCGACGGGGGGAGCGAGGAATGACGGCGAGCTCGCTGCTCCTGCAGAGCGACCTCCTGCCGGAGGCGCTCAACATCTCGTTCAAGGTGGGTCCCGCGGTCCTCGTGATCGGGATGTTGGGGCTGTTCCTCACGATCGGGTTCGTCTTCCGCGTCGCCGACACCGAGGACATGTGGGTCGCCGGTCGGTCCATCGGGAACGTCGAGAACGGGATGGCGATCGGCGCGAACTGGATGTCCGCCGCGTCCTATCTCGGGATGGCGGCGTCGATCGCGCTGGCCGGCTTCTACGGGCTGGTGTACGTCGTCGGCTGGACGACGGGGTACTTCATCCTCCTCATCTTCCTCGCCGCGCAGCTGCGCCGGTTCGGGAAGTACACGGCGCCGGACTTCGTCGGCGACCGATTTAACTCCGACACCGCGCGCGCCATCGCGGCGATAACGACGTTCCTCATCGGCTTCGTCTACGCCATCGGGCAGGCGAAGGGGATGGCCCTGGTCGGCCTGTACATCTTCGGTAACTACGGGGGGCTCATCCCCGGCCTCGACGGGTACCAGGTGATGGTCGTCGCGATGATGGTCGTCACCGTCGGCTACCTGACGCTGTCCGGAATGTTGGGCGCCACGAAGAACCAGGCGGTCCAGTACGTCATCCTCATCCTCGCGTTCGTGGTCGGCCTGTTCGTCGTCGGCTGGACGAACGGCTACTCCACGGTGCTGCCGCAGCTGGAGTACGGCGCGCTGATCAGCCAGCTCGGCAGCGAGTTCTCCGAGCCGTTCGCCTCGTCGAGCTACTACCTCTGGGTCGCGACGACGTTCTCGCTGATCGTCGGTACCTGCGGGCTCCCGCACGTGCTCGTCCGGTTCTACACGGTCGAGAGCGAGCGGACGGCCCGCTGGTCGACGGTCTGGGGGTTGTTCTTCATCTGCATCCTCTACTGGAGCGCTCCCGCGTTCGCGGCGTTCGGGACCGACCTCTACTCGCAGAACGTCGGCGCGACGTACGGCGACCCCGGCATGACGGGCGCGGCCAGCGAGGTCATCGTCGTGCTGGCGGCGCAGCTGTCCGGGCTCCCGTCCTGGTTCGTCGGCATCGTCGCGGCGGGTGGTATCGCCGCGGCCATCGCGACGGTCGCCGGACTCTTTATCGCCGGCTCGTCGGCGATCAGCCACGACATCTACACGAACATCATCAACGAGGACGCGACGCAGCGCCAGCAGATCCTCGTCGGCCGCCTCTCGATCGTCGCGCTGGGCGCGCTGACCACGCTGGCGGCGCTCAATCCCGCCTCGTCGATCGCGGCGCTCGTGGGGTACGCGTTCTCGCTCGCCGGCTCCGTCCTGTTCCCGATGTTCTTCCTCGGCATGTGGTGGGAGAACGCCAACCGGCAGGGCGCGCTCGCCGGCATGACCACCGGGCTCACCCTCTGGTCGATCCCGATGATCAACCAGATCGTCCCGACGTACATCGGGTCGCTCGAGGCGCCGCTGTCGGCCGGGCTCGCGACGTGGATGCCCGCCATCGGCTCGGCGCTCATCACGCTCCCGATCGTGTTCGTCGTCACCATCGCCGTCTCCATGGCCACCGACGAGCCCTCGCTCGAAACGAAGCGGATCGTTCGGCAGTGTCACAGCCCCGAACCGATGGGGCAACAGGAGACCGCCGAGGACGTCGTCGCCGACGGCGGCGAGGACGTGGCGACCGATGGCGGCCGCGCAATGGACGACGCGGGCGCCGACGGCGGCCGCACAGTTGACCCCGACGAAACCACGGAGGAAGCGGAGTAATCCATGTACGACCGAATACTCGTTCCCACCGATGGCAGCGATGTCGCGGAGGCCGCCGTCGACCACGCGCTCGACCTCGCGGAGAAGTACGACGCCGAGGTCCACGCGCTGTACGTGGTCGACATCGACTCCGTGAACTTCAGCCTCGGCACCGAACAGGTCGACCGGCTCAAGCAGGGCCGGTTCGACGAGATGGGCGAGCTGAAAGAGCAGGCCGACGAGGCGACCGGCGTGGTCGCCGCGCGGGGAGCCGAACGCGGCGTCGACGTCGTCGAGCACGTCTCGGGCGGCCGGCCGCACAAGGTGATCGGCGACTACGCCGAGAACCACGACATCGACCTCATCGTGATGGGGAGCCACGGCCGGGCGGGCGTTCGCCGCGCGCTGCTGGGCAGCGTCACGGAGCGCACCCTGCGCTCGACGCACGTCCCCGTCCTCGTCGTCGACTACCTCGACGAGGACTGAGGTCGCGGTCCGACGGGGGACGCCTTCGGCCGCGGTGCGGCCGACCTCGTCGCGACCCGCGAATCGCTTCCTCGCGCGCTCGACGGCGCGCGATTCCGCAACACCGACGTACCCCCTCTTCCACACTCAGTTCATGCCCGACTCGGACGCCCCGGAGACGCCGGACGACCAGCCGACCGACCCGAGCGTCGCCGACCGCGCCCGGCACGTGCTCAGCGAGAACGGCACCGGGATGCTCCAGGACCTGCTGTTCGCGCTGGTGTGGGTGGGGATCGCGTCGGCGCTGTACAACGTCGCCTTCTCGACGGCCCCGCAGTGGGTGCTGTACATGTTCATGCTCGCCGGGATCCCGGCGTACTTCGGCTTCTTCATCTCGCTGGAGATGGCCAAGGAGCGCAGCGCGCGCTGACGGCTTTTTTATCAGGTATCGCTCCGCCGTTCACCCGGCGAGGTCGCGGATATCGGAGACGTCGAGCAGGGGGTCGTCCGGGTCCAGCGCGGCGCGGTACGTCGCCCGCGCGACGGTGTCGACGGAGAGTGGCCGCGCCTCGCCGAGCCGCGACGCGAGCGGCGGCGCGCTCGCGACGAACCGGAGGACGCGGTCGACGACGCCGGGGAGGTGCGGCTGTCCCGCGCCGTAGACGGGACCGGGACGGAGGGTAACGACGTCGAGGTCGAGGTCGGCGATGGACGCCTCGGCGCGGCGCTTGGCCGTCAGGTAGGCGTTTCGAACGCCGGGCGGCTTCGCCGCCGCGGAGAGGAAGACGAACGCGTCGACGCCGGCGCGTTCCGCCTCTAAGGCCGCGAGGAGGGCCGCGTCCCCGTTGACCCGCTCGAAGGTGACCCCCTCCGTCGGCGCCTCGGTGAGCGTCCCGACCGAGTGGACCACGGCGTCGACGCCGTCGAGGCGATCGCGCCACGCGTTCGGACGGAAGAGGTCGGCGCTCGTCCACGAGACGGCGTCCGCCCAGTCCTCGTCCACGTCGGGGCGACCGCTCCGCGAGACGCTGCGGACCTCGTGGCCGTCGCGGACCGCGAACCGGCAGACGTCGCGTCCGATGAAGCCGCTGCCGCCGACGACGAGGAGGGTCGACATGTGCCGGCGTACGCGCCGCGTCGTCTTGGGGCTTCGGGACCGCTGGCGGCGGAAAGATCGGGCCGCGCTCAGCGTCGCAGGAAGCCGAGGAGCCTGTAGTCGCCGTCGGGGTCGTACCGGCGGAACAGGAGGCTGTTCGTCAGCACCGACACCGAGGAGAACGCCATCGCCCCGGCCGCGAGGACGGGCTGGAGCAGCCCGAGCGACGCCAGCGGGATCATCGCCGTGTTGTAGCCGAGCGCCCACACGAGGTTCTGTTTGATCTTCTGGAGCGTGGCGTCGGAGACCCGGATCGCCTTCACCACGTCGAGCGGGTCGTCGCGCATCAGCGTCACGTCGGCGGCCTCGATGGCCACGTCGGTCCCGGAGCCGATGGCGGTGCCGACGTACGCGACCGCGAGCGCCGGCGCGTCGTTGACGCCGTCGCCGACCATCATCGCCCGGCGACCGTCGGACTGGATCTCCTCGACCGCGTCGGACTTGTCCTCGGGGAGGACGCCGGCCCGGACGTCGTCGGGGTCGATGCCGACCCGCTCGGCGACCGCGCGGGCCGTGCGCTCGTTGTCGCCCGTGATCATCATCACGTCGACGCCGCGATCGCGGAGCGCGCTCACCGCCTCCTTCGCGCTCGGTTTCACGGTGTCCGCGTCGGCGACGACGCCGAGGAGCTCCCCGTCGTCGGCGCCGGCGGGAATCCGGGCGACGAGCATCGCCGTCTTCCCCTCGCCCTCTAAGCGCTCCATCGTCTCGGCGGCGGGCGCGGGATCGATACCGTTGTCGCGGAGGAGCTTCCGGTTCCCGACCAGTACCCGGTCGCCGCCCACGGTCGCTTTCACCCCGTGGCCGGGGACGTTCTCGAACGACTCGGGGTCGACGAGGTCGAGGCCGCGCGCCTCGGCGCCGTCGACGATCGCCTGAGCGAGCGGGTGTTCGCTGCCGCGCTCCGCGCTCGCGGCGAGCCGGAGGACCTCGTCCTCGTCCGCCTGCGCGCCGGTCGCGGCGTCGTCGCCGCCGGTCGCGGCGTCGTCGTCCGCCGCCGCGCCCTCGGCGACCGCTCCGCCGTCGGGGACGCGCTCGTCGCCGACCGCGACCACGTCCGTGAGCTCCATCTCGCCTTCCGTGAGCGTCCCCGTCTTGTCGAACACCACGGTGTCGACGTCCTTCGCGCGTTCGAGCACGTCGCCGCCCTTGAACAGGACGCCGTGTTGCGCGCCGATGGTGGTCCCGACCATCGTCGCGGCCGGCGTCGCGAGGCCGAGCGCGCAGGGACACGCGATCAGGACCGAGGAGGCGAAGACGACGATCGCGAACTCGAACACCGAGACGGTTCCGCCGACCGGTGCGGGGCCGCCCGCGACCTGGCCCCACAGCGGGAGCCGGTCGACGAACGCGGCGAGCGTCTCGGGGAAGGCGAACCAGACGACGCCCCAGAACAGCGCGTTCGCGATCACCGCGGGCACGAAGTACGCGGAGATGCGGTCCGCGAGGTTCTGGATGTCGGGCTGGCGAGACTGCGCCTCCTTCACCGTCTGGACGATCTGCTGGAGCGCGGTGTCGGCGCCGACCTTCGTCGCCTCGACGACGAGGAGGCCGTTCTCGTTGATGGTTGACCCGACGACCTCGTCGCCTTCCTCCTTCTCGACGGGCACCGACTCGCCGGTCACCATCGACTCGTCGACGGCGGACTGTCCCTCGACGACGACGCCGTCGGTCGGGACCTGCTCGCCGGGACGGACCTTCATCCGGTCGCCGACCTCGACCTCGTCGATCGGGACCTCGCGCTCCGTCCCGTCCTCGTCGACGAGGGTCGCGGTGTCGGCCTCCATCTCCAACAGCTTCCGGAGCGCCTCCCCGGCCTGCCCCTTCGAGCGGGCCTCGAGGTAGTTGCCGAGGGTGATGAAGACGAGGATGAGCGCCGCCGTGTCGAAGTAGACGCTCCCGGCGACGAGATCGAGGAGGACGGCGACGGAGTAGACGTACGCCGTCGTCGACCCGAGGGCGATCAGCACGTCCATGTTGGCGCGCCCGTTCGTGACGAGCGCCTTGTAGGAGTTCACGTAGAACGGTCGGCCGAGCACGACCTGGACCGGCGTCGCGAGCGCGAACGCGACCCAGTGGATCCCGACGCCGAAGACCCGGTCCGGCACGACCGCGCCCCCGAGGAGGAGGTTGTCGACGAGGAAGAAGAGCAGCGGCGCCGAGAGCGCGGCGCCGAACAGCGTCAGCCGGCGCTGCTTCCGTATCTCGGCGTTCCGGGCCGCGTCTCGCGCGCTCTCACCGGACCCGTCGCCCTCTCCGTCGGCGCCCTCGCCGTCCGCGCCCTCGTCCTCTCGGACGGGCGAGTAGCCCGCGTCCTCGACGGCGTCGTACAGCGCCGCCGGCGAGGTCTCGGCGGGGTTGTAGCGCACCTGCGCCTCGTCGGTGGCGTAGTTCACGTCGGCGTCGACGACGCCGGCCACGGACTCTAAGGCGTCGCGGTTGGCGTCCGCGCAGTTCGCGCACGTCATGTCGGTGATCGCGACGGTCGCCGTCTCCGAGACCGCGCCGTAGCCGGCGTCCTCGATCGCGTCGTAGATCGCCGCGAGCGACGTCGCCTCCGGGTCGTACTCGACCGTCGCCTCGTCGGTGGCGTAGTTCGCGTCCGCACGCGAGACGCCGTCTATCGACTCTACGGCGTCGCCGACGCTCGCCGAGCAGTTGGCGCAGCTCATCCCCGTGATGTCGAGGTGGGTGGTTCTGGTGTTCATCTTGGGTGTTACTACGGGATACTCCCTTAGTGCGTTTTCCCCTTCGAAACCAAAGTTCTCGACCGTCGGTATCTTCGGATCAAAAGCGGTTGCGGGCCAGAGGCCTCCGGCGGAAAAACGACGGCCGCGAAATCGACCGGACCGCCCCGTCTCCGTCCGCGATCCGACCCCCCGGCCCAACTCACCGGAACGCGCCGAAGAAAGACTATAGGAAGCGGCGCCTCGTACCCACGACATGGCCCGTTTGGAGCGACTCAGGGTGTATCCGGTGAAGGGGTTAGACGGGGTCGACGTCGACGGCGCCCGGGTCCTCGACGGCGGGACGCTGAAACATGACCGCGAGTTCGCGCTGTTCGACGCCGACGGCGACGTCGTCAACGGGAAGCGGACCGACCGGGTCCACGACCTCGCGACCGGCTTCGACACCGAGTCGGGCACGCTCCGGGTCGAGACGCCCGACGGGACCGTCAGACGGTTCGACCTCGACGGGGAGCCCGCCCGCGTAGCCGAGTGGTTCGGCGACTTCTTCGACGCGGACCTGACGCTTCGGCGCGACGGATCGCTCGGGTTCGTCGACCGCCGGGAGATGGGCCCCTCCGTTGTCAGCGCGGCGACGCTGGAGGCGGTCGCCTCGTGGTTCGACGGGATGACCGTCGAGAGCGCGCGCCGCCGTCTCCGCGCGAACGTCGAGGTGTCGGGCGTCCCGGCGTTCTGGGAGGACCGGTTCGTCGGCGAGGGAGCGCCGGCGTTCGAGATCGGCGGCGTCCGCGTCGAGGGCGTGACGCCATGCGGTCGGTGCGTCGTCCCCGAGCGCGACCCCGACACCGGCGAGCCGACGCCGGAGTTCCGCGAGCGGTTCGTTCGGCGGCGTGAGGCGACGTTCCCCGAGTGGGCCGACGAGGACGCGTTCGACCACTACTACACCCTGATGACCATCGCGCGGATACCCGAGCGCGACCGCGGTGGGACGCTCCGCGTCGGCGACGAGGTCACGGTCCGCGAGTGAGACAGGGAGCGGCGTCGCGGGCTGTCGCACGTCGAGAAAATCCGTCTGAGCGGCGAACACGCCCGAGAGAGCGCACGCGGCGGCGATCCGGCTCGGCACGCAACACTTATCACCACGTCGGGAGATCGTTAGGGTGCGATGGCGACAGGCAAGGTCGACTTCTTCAACGACACCGGCGGCTACGGATTCATCGAGACTGACGACGCTGACGAGGACGTGTTCTTCCACATGGAAGACGTCGGCGGCCCGGACCTCGAGGAGGGACAGGAGGTAGAGTTCGAGATCGAGGAGGCGGACAAGGGTCCGCGCGCGACGAACCTCACTCGGCTGTAGCTCGGTCGCGGCATCCGCTACCGGCGAACTCGGACAGCTCTCGAAACGCGTTCCGCGTATATTACTCCCCCCGAGCGACGGCGCCGCCGTTTTGGTCGCCGAGCGAGGAGCCTCGCGTATGGTCGCAGCCGACCTCCCCGAGGAGACCGCCGACCTCGACGCGTTCGTCGACGAGAACCTCGACCGCTACGCCGAGACGCGGGGCGTCCTCCCCGAGCGGCTCGACGAGTTCGGCGAGACGTACCGCTCGCAGGGACATCTGACCCGCGAACAGCTGTACGAGATCGCCTACGAGTCGTCCACGCGCAGCGCCTACCACGTCGAGAAGAACCCCGAGGCACGCTGCCGGGAGGTGACGCGCAACGCCCGCGCCGTCGACGGCGACTTCTCCGCGATCCACCTGATAACCGGGCTCTCGGGGTTCAAGGCGCCGACCGCGTCGTGCGTGCTGGCCGCGCTCGACGGCGACCGCCACGCCGTCGTCGACACGCGCGTCTGGGCGTCCTTAGAGCGGCTCGGCTACCTCGACGACCGGAAGGAGTCGTTCGACGCCGCCGACTACGTCGCGATGATCGGGCCGATCCGCGAGATCGCCGACGAGACCGGGCACCGCCCGGTCGACGTGGGATACGCGCTGTTCGCGCACGACGCGCACGTCCGAGAGGGGACGCTCCACTGACTCCTCCGAGAGACCGGAGCCGAGGACCGATCAGCTCTCGGAGCGGTCGGCCCTCGGAGAGCGCGCTCGCGACCGAGACGACGCCGGAAGCCGGATATTCAAGTCGGTCCGACGAGACGCGCGTGACATGGCCTCCCGCAGACGATTCCTCCGAGCCGGGGCGGCGGGCGCTCTCGCCGGCCTCGCGGGGTGTTCGGCGGTCCCGGCTCCGCGGCCGATGCTGGACCTCACCGTGAGCAATGTGCGCGACACCGCCGTCGACCTCGGCGTGCGGTTCTTCCGGCCGAACGTCACGGAGCGGAGCGAGGCGCTCGCCTACCGCAACAGCGTCGAGGTCCTGCCGGACACGGGGTCGGACGACGCCTGGACCGACGAGGACATCGTCTCGGACCGGCCGTACCGGATCGAGGTCGTGGACCGGAATCTCCGGGATTCGCATCACTACCACTACCGACCGGACTGTTCCGACGAGGACCCGTACGACATCGGCGTCCTGGTCCGCTTCAACCCGGACGGCGGCATCGCCTTCTCGCAGACGACGTGCTCGTCCGACGCGCCCTTCCTGTAAGTCGGCTGTCGGGGGCGCTCGCGGGGCGTAGGGACGTCGCGCCGCCTACACCGGGTACTCGACGCCGGTTGCCTCGGTCGAGTACTCCCAGAGCGTCCGGGCGTCCTCGCGGTCGTACGAGGCGTCGTTCGACCGCCCCACGGTCGGGTGTCCGCGCATGTTCATGAGGCCGCCGGGCTCGACGTAGGCGCCGCCGTCGACGTCGGCCGTCGCCGCGAACAGCATGGGCTCGACGCCGATCTCGGGGGCCTGCCCCAGCACCGCGTTCGCGGCCTTCATGCCGACCTTCATGAGCGGGTTGCCGCTCTCCGCGGCGGTCCGCATCTGGAGGTTCGTGTCGGTGTAGCCGGGGTGGCAGGCGACGCTGCGGACGTTCGGCGCGCCGTCGTCCCCGTCGCCCGTCTCGGAGCCGCCCGCCGCGTCGAGGCGCCGCTGAAGCTCGTAGGCGAACAGCAGGTTCGACAGTTTGCTGCGGCCGTACGCCTTCCACTTGCCGTACGACCGCTCCCAGTTGAGGTCTGAGAAGTCCATCTCGCCCTGCTCGTGGGCGCCCGACGACTGGGTGACGACTCGGGCGTCGCCACCGATGCCGTCGGCGTCTTTTAAAAGGGAGAAGAGTCGTCCGGTGAGCGCGAAGTGGCCGAGGTGGTTGACGCCGAACTGCGTCTCGAAGCCGTCCTCGGTCTCGCTCCGCGGGATCGCCATCACCCCGGCGTTGTTACACAGCACGTCGACCGCGTCGTAGCCGTCCTTCAGGCCCTCGGCGAACGCCTCGACCGAGTCGAGCGAGGCGAGGTCGCACTCGCGGACGTCGAGCGCGCCGTCGACCTCGCCGCCCGCGTCCGCCCGGATCTCGTCGGCCGCGTCCTCGGCGCGCTCGACGCTCCGGCACGCCATCACGACGGTCGCGCCCCGGGCGGCGAACGCGCGGGTCCCCTCGAAGCCGAGCCCGCTGTTCGCGCCCGTGACGACGACCGTCTTCCCGTCCAATCGCGGCATCTCGTCGGTCGTCCAGTCTGCCATGAGGTACGGAAGGGGCGTCAGGGGGAGAAACCTGTCGGCGCCCGAACCGGTGATCCGAAAAATCGGTCCCGGAGCGAGGTCGAAGCCGTCGGATCAGACCTGCTCGAACCCGCCGAGCACCACGGTGACCGCGTCCTTCGACGGAACGTCGCGGACCCCGTACTCGGTCGGGTGCTGCCGGTCGTGCGGGTACGCCTGCGGCTGCGGGACCTCGTACGTCTCGATGCCGTTGGCGTCCCGGAAGAACTCCCGCGTGAGCATCGGCTCGACGAACGCCAGCCGCGACCCGTCGGTGTCGCCCACGAACCCCTGGATGAGGGTGTTGTCGAAGGCCTCCGGATTCCCCGGCTCGCCCGGCCCGTCCGGTAGCTCGGGCGCGTCGGCGGGGGCCGTGTGTTCGCCCATGTCCGTGATGTAGCGCTGGTCGGCGACCGGTTCGGGCGAGCGCGCGTACCCCTCGGGAAGCTGGTCGTAATCGAAGTTCGTCTCCGTCACCGCCCCGTTTTCATCCGGAGCCGGACTGCCGGGCTCGTACTCCCCGTTTCCGGTGTCGTACGGCGGAAGTCGCGGCCCCTCGACGGCGTCGACCCTCGCCGGGTCGAGCATGTGGAAGTGGACGTCGAAGTGCGGCTTCAGCCACGCGCCCGCTCCGCCGAAGTGACCGCCCGGGTTCCAGTTGAGTCCCAGAAAGGTGAACGGCGTCCGCTCCGCGGCCGGGAACGGCACGAAGAACTGGAGCGACTGCTTGAAGTGAACCTCCGTCGCCTGCCCGCTGGCCCCGTACTTGTCGTCCTCGTCGCGGTTGTCGGCCTCCTCGAGAGCCCCCGCGTTCGGCAACCCCTCCAGTGCTGCCCGGTCGAACTCGACCCCGTGGTACTTCGGCTCGCCCGACGGCGTCGCCGTCGTGAACGTCCTGACCGAGCCGTTCCCGAGGTCGACGCTCCGTCCGTAGGTCGTGATCCCCTTCGGCGGGAACCCGCCACCGGGAGACCCGCCACCGGGAGCCCCTCCCTGACCGTTTCCTCGCCCTCGTCCCGGCTCGCCCGCGACGCCCCCCGCCCCCCAGACCAAGGCGGCGCCGGTCGCGACCGCGCCCCGGAGCACCGATCGTCGGTCCGCCTCCCGCGGTCGAGTCGTGCTTCGCGCTCGGTTCGCCTCTCCCGTCGCGTCGTCGTCTGTCATCTGTGTGCTCCCTCCCGGCACGGTCGTCACTAAGTGACACATCACCGTGCCACACAAATAAATAAATTTAAATTATTTCAATGTAACGACGCGCGAAGCGGCGAGACCTCGGCCGACGCGAGCGGTCCGCACGCGGCCCGACACCCCTCCCCGAGAGCGACTCGCACACGGACGAGACGGCGTCTGACGCCGAGATCCACTTTCACCGCGCCGCCGGTGCGTTTTTAGGTGCCTCGGGGGAAGGGAGGGATACCGAATGACGTCCTTCCAGTCGACGATCGGCGACGAGGAGGGGATCGCGGAGGAGCTGGCCGAGGGCCAGCGCGAGATCTCCATCGCCGAGTTCTTCGAGAAGAACAAACACATGCTCGGGTTCGACTCGGGCGCCCGCGGGCTCGTCACCGCCGTCAAGGAGGCGGTCGACAACGCCCTCGACGCGACCGAGGAGGCCGGGTACCTCCCCGACATCTACATCGAGATAGAGGAGGTGGGCGACTACTACCGGCTCGTCATCGAAGACAACGGGCCGGGGATCACGAAAGAACAGCTCCCCAAGGTGTTCGGGAAGCTCCTGTACGGGAGCCGCTTCCACGCCCGCGAGCAGTCCCGCGGCCAGCAGGGGATCGGGATCTCAGCGGCTGTACTGTACTCCCAGCTGACCTCCGGGCAGCCGGCGAAGATCACCTCTCGCCCGAAGGGACAGTCGCGGGCGCAGTACTTCGAGCTGATCATCGACACGGACACCAACGAGCCGGAGATCCAGGCCGACGAGGAGACGACGTGGGACCGGCCCCACGGCACCCGGATCGAGCTGGAGATGGAGGCGAACATGCGCGCCCGCCAGCAGCTCCACGACTACGTGAAACACACCGCGGTCGTCAACCCCCACGCGCGGCTGGAGCTGCGCGAGCCGGGGCTCGACGAGCCGCTGAAGTTCGAGCGCGCGACCGACGAGCTGCCGGCGGAGACGGAGGAGATCCGCCCGCACCCGCACGGCGTCGAGCTCGGCGCGCTGATCAAGATGCTGGAGGCGACGGAGTCGTACTCCGTCTCCGGGTTCCTCCAGGAGGAGTTCACCCGGGTCGGCAAGAAGACCGCCGACTCGGTCATCGACAACTTCCGGGACGTGTACTACGGCCGTGAGCTCGCGTGGTCGCCGCCGCGCGCCCACGACGACCGGGACGTCGCGAGCGCGGTCGCGGACGCGGTCGCGAACAAGGGCGCTGAGGCGACGTCGACCTTCGCGGACGGCGTCGCCGAGGCGGTGGGGAACCACGACCGAGTCACTCGGTCCCAGCTCGCGGAGATCGTCGACAACGTCGCGGAGACCGTCGAGGGCGACACCGGGAAGACGTTCGGCGGCACCGTCCGCGAGAACGCGGTCGACGCCGCGTGGCGGGCGGTCACAGGGATCGGCGGGGAAGACGAGGCCGCCGATTCTGGCGAAGGCGGTGAGGGAGCCGACGACGCCGAAGAGTCGCCGCTCGTCCCCGACGCCTACGCGCTCGTCGACGAGGCGACGTCGACCCGGAAGGACGACGAGGCGGTTCAGGCGATGGCCGAGGCGCTCGCGCGGCGGTTCGAGAACCTCGACGGCGACGCGTTCCGGATCACCCGGGACGACCTCGAACGGCTCGTCGCGGACGCGGCGTCGTTCGTCGCCGAGCAGCGCGACGCGACGTTCGGCGAGACCGCCCGCGAGAACGTCGTCGAGGCGTTCTGGTCGCGCGCTCGGACGGTGCCGGACGACCCGCCGAAGGTGAAGGCGATCGCGGGGAGCCGCGACGCCGCCGCCGACCTGCTCGACGCGATGCGGACGACGGACATCCTCGCGCCGCCGACCGACTGCCTCGCGCCGATCACGGCGGAGTTAGTCGAGGCCGGGCTCCGGAAGGAGTACGACGCCGACTTCTACGCGGCCGCGACCCGCGACGCCGACGTCCACGGCGGCGACCCGTTCATCGTCGAGGCCGGCATCGCCTACGGCGGCGATATTCCGGCGGAGGGGTCGGTGGAACTGCTCCGGTTCGCGAACCGCGTCCCGCTCGTCTACCAGCGCGGCGCCTGCGCGACGACGGACGTGATCAAGGGGATCGGCTGGCGCAACTACGGGCTCGACCAGCCCGGCGGCTCGGGGATGCCGAACGGGCCGGCGGTGATATCGATCCACGTCGCGTCCACGAACGTCCCGTTCACGAGCGAGTCGAAGGACGCGCTCGCGAACGTCCCCGAGATCGAAGACGAGATCGAGCTCGCGGTGCGCGAGGCCGCACGCGAGCTGAAGTCGTTCCTCAACAAGCGGCGCTCGATGCAGCAGCGCCGGGAGAAACAGGACGTGCTCGGCCGCATCCTCCCCGAGATGGCGGACAAGGTCTCGGAGGTCACGGGCCGGTCGCGGCCCGACATCGACGGCGCCTTGGCGCGGATCATGAACAACGTCAGCGTCGAGCGCGAGGTGAGCGACGGCTCCGTGACGCTCGTCGTCGAGAACCACTCGGACGTGAACGAGGAGCTGGACATCACGGACATCGTCTCGACGGAGCCGACCGACCTCTCCGACGGGACCGTGGTGGACATGGACGGCGAGTGGTTCGTCCAGTGGAAGCCCGAGGTGCCCTCGGGCGACGAGCGGGAACTGACGTACGCGGTCGACGGCGACCCCGAGTTCGAGGTCAGCGTCGGCGGCGTGGAGACCGAGAAACTCACGGTGAACGATTAAATGACGACCGAAAGCGACGCACGAGACGAGCTGATAGACTTAGCGGCGGACTTCTACGACCAGTTCGCGGCCGGGAAGATCCCGGAGATGACGCTGCCGACGCGGACGAAGAGCAACATCGAGTACGACGAGGAGAGCGGGGTGTGGACCTACGGCGACCGCACCTCGACGCGCAGCGCCAACTCGGTCCGGGGCGCGCGCAAGCTGTTGAAGGCCGCCTACACGATCGAGTTCCTCGCGGACCAGCTCGACGACGACCGCTCGTCGACCCTGCGTGAGCTGTACTACCTCTCCGAGTCGTGGGACAACGACGAGGCGCAGTTCAAGAGCCAAGACGAGTCGAACGACCTCGTGGAGGACTTGGAAATCGTTACCGGCGTCACCCGCGAGGACTTCCACATGCGCCCGGAGGAGTCGGGCGCGAAGGTGATGGGGCCGCTGGAGATCCGCGAGCAGACCAACCGCGGCGACCGCGAGATCCACTGTCAGCTCGACGTCGGGCAGGGCGGCTACCAGATCCCCAACAACCCCGACACGATCGAGTTCCTCGACAACGACGCCGAGTTCGTCCTCTGCGTGGAGACCGGCGGGATGCGCGACCGGCTCGTCGAGAACGGGTTCGACGAGGCCCACGACGCCCTCGTCGTCCACCTGGGCGGGCAGCCGGCGCGCGCGACGCGCCGGCTGACGAAGCGGTTCCGCGACGAGCTGGACCTCCCCGTCGTGGTGTTCACGGACGGCGACCCGTGGTCCTACCGGATCTACGGCTCCGTGGCGTACGGCTCGATCAAGTCCGCGCACCTCTCGAAGTACCTCGCGACGCCCGAGGCGCGGTTCATCGGGATCCAGCCGGAGGACATCGTCGAGTACGACCTCCCCTCGGATCCGCTCTCGGACTCGGACATCAACGCCTTGGAGTCCGAGCTGGAGGACCCGCGCTTCCAGACCGACTACTGGGAGGAGCAGATCGAGCTCCAGCTCGACATCGGGAAGAAGTCCGAACAGCAGTCGCTCGCGAGCCGCGGGCTCGACTTCGTCACCGACACCTACCTCCCCGAGCGGCTGAACGAGATGGGCGTCCTCTAAGGGGCGGGCGAGACGCGGCTACTCGTCTTCGTAGACGATCTCGTCGATCTCGCGGCGCTCGCCGTCGGCGTCTTCGTTCGGGTATTTATAAACGACCCCGTCTTCTTCGTCGGCCGTCGCGTTGTGCGAGCCGTCACAGAACGGCTTCGAGTCCGAGAGGCCGCACTGACAGACGTAGATCAGCCCGTCGTCGCCCTTGTCGTCGTCGTCGAGCACCGCCGGCCCCCGCTCCTCGTGCGTGACTTCGCGTGCCATGGGCGCGGTTCGGCTCCCACCCGAATACGGCTTGTGACCGCCGCAACCCCCTTGCCCGTGGGGGACGTATCGGTGGTATGAGCGAGACCGACGAGCGCGACCCGAGCGAGCTGACCGACGAGGAGTGGCGCGAGCGCCTCTCCGACGAGGAGTACCGCGTGCTCCGCGAGAGCGGCACGGAGGCGAAGTTCTCCGGCGAGTACGTCGACCACCACCCCGACGACGGCGAGTACCGCTGTCGGGCCTGCGGCACCGTCCTCTTCGAGGCGGAGACGAAGTACGAGTCCGGCTGCGGCTGGCCCGCCTTCTACGCCGCCGAGGAGGAGTCCGTGACGACGCAGGTCGACACCAGCCACGGGATGCGCCGCACCGAGGTCCGCTGCGCGAACTGCGACTCGCACCTCGGCCACGTGTTCGACGACGGTCCCGAGCCGACCGGGAAGCGCTTCTGTATCAACTCCGTCGCGATGGAGTACGACGAATAAGGGAGTTCGAGGTTCCGTTGGAAATCCGTTTATATAGTCCGACGGCCTGAAACAGTACATTGGCGTAGATCCACGGACGGCCATTTATAAGTAAAATCGGCCACCGCTGTCGGCTATTTATTATCGAACGATGACGCGGAGAACCTTTCTATGAACCCAGCCGCTCGCTTATAAATAGCCGTCAGTCGATCGACGGTGAACGGCGTCAAAACCCCAGTCGCTCGCTAATAAATAGCTGACAGCGGATCGGCAGCGAACACCTCCAAAGCCCAATCGATCGGCCATACGTCAATGCTTACGCTTGGACCACTCCCAAAGCCCCAGCTGCGAGGCGGGCGCAGGCGAAGTAAGGACCACAACGAGGGAGCGAACGAAGTGAGCGACCGAGTGAGGACCGCAGCGAGCGTGCGCCCGCCTCGCAGCCGCCCCTTTGAGTCCCGCCCCGCACCGCAACCGCACCTCACACCTCCCCAGCCTCGTCAGTCGCCCGTCGCTTCGCTCCGGGCGACCGACTCCCTCGCGCGTGCTGCTCGCGGCCTGCCGGCCGCTCGCAGGCACGCGCCACCGCGTAGTTCTTTATAAGAACCCCCGTCACGGCTGCCGAGTGTCACCCCTCACAGAGCGGGAGCCTGACGACGAACACGGCGCCTTTCGGCTCGTTGTCCTCGACCCACACGTCGCCGCCGTAGATCTCGACGAGCGACCGGACGAGGTAGAGCCCGATCCCCGCGCCCGGGCTGTCGAGCCCCTTCTCGCCCTTGCCGAATATCTCGTCGCGCTGGTCCGCGGGGATTCCCGGACCGTTGTCAGCGATCCGCACCTCGGCGACGCCCTCGGCCTCCTTGACGGTCGCGGATACGGCCACCTTCGGCGGGGTCTCGTCGTTGTGCTGGACCGCGTTCCGGAGAAGGTTCCGGAACACCGAGCTCAGCATCTCGTCGCCGACGACCTCGGCCTCGGGGAACGAGCCCTCCACCGTGAAGACGGCCTCCGAGTACCCCGACCGGATCTCTTCGACCTGCTGGGAGAGGACCCGATCGAGCGCGACGCGGCTCGGCTCGGCGTCCTCCCGGAGCATCACTTCGGCGAGGTCGCGGACCGTCGTGGTGAGCGAGACGGCGCTCTGGGTGTTGCGCTTGATCACGTCTAAGTACTCCTTCCCCTCCTCGTCGACGTGGTCGTCGAGCAGCTCGGCGTACGCGCCGACGAGCTGGAGGTCGTTGCGGATGTCGTGGCGCATCACCTGGTTCAACAGCTGTAGGTCGTCGCGCTGCCGCTTGAGCCGCTCCTCTGGGTCCACCTCATCGTCCGCGTCGAAGATGGGGCCGTCGGTCGTGTCGGCGTTCGCCCCGTCGCCCGGCTCGGCGTCCGCCCCGTCGCCCGGCTCGGCGTCCGCGTAGTCGCTCATGCCGGAAATCTACGCTCTCTGGTGATTTCTACGTACCGGTTGCGGACGGCTGAGGACCGGCTCCCGCGTCTCACATGCCCTCGTCGAGCAGCTCGCGGGCCACGATGTTCTTCTGGATCTCCGTGGTCCCCTCGTAGATCTGGGTGATCTTCGCGTCGCGGTAGAGCCGCTCGACGTCGTGGTCGTTGACGAAGCCGGCGCCGCCGTGGACCTGGACCGCCTCGTCGGCGACTTCGACCGCGGTCCGCGAGGCGAACTCCTTGGCCATCGACGCCAGCGCGGTCAGGTCCCCGGCCTCGTTGTCGACCGCCCACGCCGAGCGGTAAGTGAGCCAGCGGGCGGCCTCCGTGTTCGTGTGCATCTCCGCGAGCTTGTGTTTGATCGCCTGGAAGTCGCTGATCGGGCGGTCGAACTGCTCGCGCTCCTCGGCGTACTCCAAGGCGCGCTCGGCGGCGCCGCGGGCGATGCCGACCCCCTGCGCCGCGACCGCGGTCCGGGTCTCGTCGAAGAACTGCATGAGCTGGAGGAACCCCATCCCGCGCTGACCGATGAGGTTCTCCTCGGGCACCCGCACGTCGTCGAAGCGCAGCTCCGCGGTGTCGCTCGCGCGGATCCCGAGTTTCCCGGTGATCTTGTCGCGGGTGAGCCCGTCGCGGTCGCCCTCAACGAGGATCTGCGAGTAGCCGGAGTAGCGGTCGTCGATCTCGGGGTCCGTCTCGCAGACGACGACGAAGTAGTCGGCGACGGTGCCGTTCGTGATCCACATCTTCGAGCCGTTGATCACCCACTCGTCGCCGTCCTTCTCGGCGCGCGTCGCGACCGAGGTCACGTCCGACCCCGCCTGCGGCTCCGAGATGGCCGAGCCCATCACCGCGTCGCCCGCGGTCACCTCGGGGAGCACGCGCTCCTTCTGTTCCTCCGTCCCGAACTCCATGAGCGCCTCCGCCCCGAAGCCGGCGCTGGAGATACAGAGCCCGATCCCGGGGTCGGCCGCGAACAGCTCCTCGGTGAGGATGGCGTTCTCCAGCGAGGAGTAGCCGATCCCCCCGTACTCGACCGGGACGTGCGGCGCGAGCAGCCCCATGTCGGCCGCCTTGTCCATGATCTCGTGCGGGTACGACTCCTCGACGTCGTACTCCGTCGCAACGGGCCGGATCTCCTCGTCGGCGAACTTCCGGACCTCCTCGCGCAGCTGCTTCTGTTCGTCCGTGAGCTGGAACTCCATACCTCGTCGATCCGGATCGAACGTGATAATCGTTGGCGAACGTCGAACAATTCGAGAGGAGTTGTTCGTTTACGAGCCGTCCGCCGGGTACTCCCGTTCCTCGCGCACCTCGTAGTGGCGCGCGCGGTCGTCGCGTCGCTTCAGCACCTCGCGGGCGGCGTCCGGGACGTGCGCCTCTCGGTACGCCTCGCCCGCGAACGCCTTCACCGACTCGATCGAGTCGAACCGCAGGATCGTGACGAACTCGACCTCCTCGTCGTCGCCGTCGGCCCCTCGGCGGAGCAGTCGGGCGCCGCGATAGCCGTCGTTCTCGGCCTCGGCGAAGGAGGGCAGGATCTCCTCGCGGAGGAGTCGCTCGTACTCGTCGGCGTCCGCCCGCGTCGTCCACCCGTGCCAGATCCTGTCGATCATCGGTCCTCGACGGACTCGGTCATCGGCCCTCGACGAACGACGCGATCCGGTCGGTCGCCTCCTTCAGCTCGCGCATCGAGGTCGCGTACGAGACGCGGAGGTGACCCTCGCCGCCCTCGCCGAAGACGGAGCCGGGGACGACCGCGACGCCCTCCGCCTCCAGCAGCGCCTCGGCGAAGGCCTCGTCGTCGCCGCCGCAGTCCGGGAACGCGTAGAACGCGCCGCCCGGTTCGAACGTGTCGAGGCCCATCTCGTTGAACCGGGAGACGACGAGCCGCCGCCGGCGGTTGTACTCGTCGACCATCTCCGTCACCTCGTCGTCGCAGCGGTCTAAGGCCTCGATGGCGGCGTACTGCGGCGTCGTCGGCGCCGACAGCATCGTGTACTGGTGGATCCGGTTCATCCCGTCGATCGCCTCCGCGGGCCCCAGCGCGTACCCTAAGCGGAGCCCGGTCATCGCGTACGCCTTCGAGAAGCCGTTGACGACGACCGTGCGCTCGCGCATCCCCGGCTGCGTCGCGATCGAGTTGTGGTCGGCGCCGTAGGTGAGCGCCGCGTAGATCTCGTCGGCGACGACGCGGAGGTCCTCGTCGCGGCAGAACGCGGCGACCTCGGCCAACTCCTCGTCGGTCATCGTCGCGCCCGTCGGGTTGTTCGGGTAACAGAGCACGAGCAGGTCGGCCTCGGCGGCGCCGGCGGCCTCCAGCGACTCTCGGGTGAGCGCGAAGTCGTCCTCGGCGCGCGTGGGGACCGTCAGCTGCTCGCCGCCCGCCAGCTCGATCCCCGGCCCGTAGGAGATGTAGGTCGGCTCGTGGACCGCGACGGTGTCGCCGGGGTCGACCAAGGCGCGGAAGGCGAGGTCGACCGCCTCGCTCGCGCCGGTGGTGACGAGCACCTCAGACTCCGGCTCGTACGACTGGTCGTAGCGCTCGTGGTGGTCGGCGATCCGTTCGCGGAGCGCGGCCATCCCGCGGTTCGACGTGTAGGAGGTCTTCCCGCGTTCGAGCGAGTCGATCGCGGCGGTCCGCGCGGCCCACGGCGCCGAGAAGTCCGGTTCGCCGACCCCGAGCGAGATGACGTCGTCGCGCGCCTCCGCGAGCTCGAAGAACTTCCGGATCCCCGACTCGGGGAGGGTGCGCGCGCGGTCCGAGAGTCTCATGGCGACACGGAGAGGCGGTCGTCGTCGTCGCCGTCCTCGAACCGGATCCCGCCGTCCTTGTACGTCTCCATGATGTAGTGGGTCACCGTCTGGGTGACCTCGGGCATCGGCGCGACCTGCTCGGAGATGAACTCGGAGACGTCCTGCATGTTCTCGCCGAGCACCTCGACGGCGAAGTCGTAGTCGCCGGAGACGAGGTGCAAGGCGTCGACCGCGGGGAACTTGGCGATCCGGTCCGCGACCTGCTCGTACCCCGTCTCGCGGTCGAGCTCGACGTTGATCTCAACGACCGCGCGGATCTTCCCCTCGTCGACGCGGTCCCAGTCGACGACGGCCTGGTAGCCGTGAACCACGCTTTTCGCCTCCAGCGCGTCGATCGCGTCCGCTACCGCCGCCGCGTCGAGGCCCGTCTGGGCCGCGATGTCGTCGATGTCCTCGCGGGCGTTCCGCGCCAACACGTCGAGTACCTCGCGCTCGGCGTCCATACCCTACGATTACGCGGGGACGGTTTATGAGTAGCGACGGACGCAACACGGGCGAGCCGCGGGGGTCAGGTGCGTGCGCCCCGAATCCTTTTCAGTGATACCGCTGTATCACACGCTATGAGCACTGACGCGAACGCGGGCGACGACCGGATGGAGAAGATCAACGTCCGGGTTCCGAAATCCCTGCTGGACCGGATCGAGGAGGAGTGGGAGCGGCGGGGGTACGCGAGCAAGTCCGAAGCGATCCGCGACGCGCTGCGCGACTGGGTCGCCCCGTCGGTGACGCTCTCCGAGGAGACACTGTCGGACCTCGCAGAGAGCCGCGAACAGGCGGAGCGCGACGAGACGGTGTCGGCCGACG
The DNA here is from genome assembly GCF_003666015.1 of Halorubrum sp. Atlit-26R. GTDB lineage: Archaea > Halobacteriota > Halobacteria > Halobacteriales > Haloferacaceae > Halorubrum. The sequence goes on along the minus strand of NZ_QPLT01000002.1, from coordinate 77,867 downwards.
AGGCCCGCGAGCGACTGGGTATGGATGACTGAGGTAAAATACACGGAGCAGGCGCTCTCCCACCTCGAATCCCTCGATCCGCAGGCCGTCGGTCACCGCCGGAACGTATACGATCGACACCTCCCGCCCTGACCGCTCACTGCTGCTCCTCCCCCTCTCCTTCCGCCATCCCCACGGCTTTCCGCGTGGCGCGAGATCGGTCGTTCATGGCTTCCGACACCACCGGCCGACGCGAGACGTTCGACATCGGCGGCGAACTCACCGTCAACCGGCTCGGCTTCGGCGCGATGCGGATCACCGGCGAGGAGATCATCGGTCGCCCCGAGGACGAGGCGGACGCGAAGGACGTACTCCAGCGAGCCGTGGAACTCGGCGTCGACTTCGTCGACACCGCCGACTCTTACGGCCCGGGGGTCTCCGAGCGGCTGATCGGCGAGGCGCTCGGCGACCCCGACGACGTCGTCGTCGCCTCGAAGGCGGGCCTGCTCCGCAACCGCGACGGCGAGTGGCTCCCCCACGGCGACCCCGACTTCCTGAAGAATCAGGTGCTGTGTAGCCTCGACCGGCTCGGCACCGACACGATCGACCTCTACCAGTACCACCGCCCCGACCCGGACACCGACTTCGAGGAGTCGGTCCACGCGTTCGCGGAGATGAAGGACGCCGGGCAGGTCGCGCACGTCGGCCTCTCGAACGTCACCGTCGAGCAGCTGGAGACCGCCACCGACATCGTCGACGTCGCCACCGTCCAGAACCGGTACAACGTCGGCCACCGCGACGACGAGGACGTGCTGGCCGCCTGCGAGGAGAAGGGCGTGGGGTTCATCCCGTGGGGCCCGATGTACGCGGTCGACGACGACGACGCGGGCGAGGTGCTCGACGAGGTCGCCGAGCGACGGGACGCGACGCCCCAGCAGGTCTCGCTCGCGTGGCTGCTCGACCACTCCGACGCGACGCTGCCGATCCCGGGCACGTCGAGCGTCGAGCACCTCGAATCGAACCTCGCGGCGGCGGACCTGACGCTGACGGACGAAGACATGGCCGCGCTGGACGCCGTCGACCCGCAGTAACGCGGGACACCCGCGCGTCGCGGCCGAGCGGCTCCCCCCGCCGAGCGGTTACTCGACCGTTTCAACGTCGGCCATCTCGGCGACCTTCAGCGCGGTCGCGACGTTGAACGCGAGCCCCAGCGGCGCGGCGACGGCCGCCGCGAGCAGGGCGCCGGCGGGCCCCGAGTGCGTCAGGAGGCCCAGCGGAACGGAACAGACCGCCGTGACCACGGCGACGGCGAGGAAGAACCCGAGGGGCCGGTGGCGGGCCGTGAGTTCGCGCGCCCGGCGGACCGCGGACTCGATCCCGCGGTCCTCCAACGCGATGACGTACACCGTCGGGAAGTACAGGTAGGAGAGCACCAGCACCGCGAGGACCGCGGCCACGAACAGCGGCGGAAAGACGAGCAGCGGGAGGAAGACGGCCGCGAGCGCGACGATGACGATCGCCTCCAAGAGGACCATCCGAACGCCGAACCGCCGGACAGCCGCGACGAAGCCGAACCGCCCGGTCGTTATTCCCTCGGCGATACCGCCGAAGTAGCCCGCGCTCAGCGCGCCCGAGACGACGACGTACGCGCCGAGCAGCGGGACCAAGAGTGCCAGCGGCTCGACGGTGCCGAACGGGACGGACACCGACAGGCCGCCGGCGGTCGGCGTCTCGACGAAGCTCCAGAGGTCGTACCGGTAGACGGGGAACGACGCCCGGACGGAGACCCCGTCCGCCTGCGAGGCCGCCAGCAGGTCGCTCGCGTTCAACAGGGCAGTTACGAGCGGGACGAGCGCGAGCGGGAGCAGTCGGGGGAGGTGCGCGAACGTGCGTTCGACGATCGACCCCGTCGACGGCGGTTCGGGGCCCGGCGGATCGGTGGAGGGCTGAGCCATACCGGCGGTTCGCGTCCGGCCCTGAAAAGCCTCGGCCGGGCGCGGGCGTCGTTCGCACGCGATGATCGGCCGCGCAGGGCGGTCGGCTCGGGGCCCGGGAGCGGCGCTACTCCTCGAACGGGTTCGTCAGCTCGACCGTCTCCTCGCGGTCGGGGCCGACGCCGACGGCGTACACCGGGGTGTCGATCTCGGCGGCGACGAACTCCAGGTACTCGCGTGCGGCCCCCGGGAGGGCGTCGTAACCCGCCTCGGCGACCGCGGCCGAGTCGAACGGCTCCCAGGTGTCGAGCGTCTCGTAGACGGGCTCGCAGCGCTCCCACCGGTCGGTCGTGGTGGGGACGGTGTCGAGCGTCTCTCCGTCGAGCTCGTAGCCCGTACACACCTTCAGCTCGTCGAGTCCGGCGAGCACGTCGACGTGGTTGACCGCGACGCCGGTGAAGCCGGAAACGCGCGCGGCGTGGCGGAGCATCGGGAGGTCGAGCCAGCCGATCCGGCGCGGGCGACCGGTGACGGTCCCGAACTCGCCGCCCTTCTCTCTGATCTCGTCGGCGAGCGCCTCCTCGTCGGCGTCGCCGTCGAGCTCGGTCGGGAGCGGCCCCTCGCCGACCCGCGAGAGGTACGCCTTCACGATGCCGACGACCTCGCCGTCGCCGACCTTCGTGACGCCGAGTCCGGAGCCGACGGCCGCGCCGCCGGCGGTCGGATTCGACGAGGTGACGAACGGGTAGTTCCCGTGGTCGACGTCGATGTGGGTCCCCTGCGCGCCCTCGAAGAGGATCTCGTCGCCCGCGGCGTGGCGACGGTGGAGGTAGTCGGAGCAGTTGACGGTCATCCCCTCGTCGGCGAGGCGCTCGCCGATCGCGGCGAACTCCTCGTGGAGCGCGTCGACGTCGAACGCCTCGGCGCGGTCGTCGACATCGTCGATGTCGAGCCCGTACACGTCCTCGACGAGCGCGCGCTTCTGCGGGACCGCGTATTCGAGCTTCTCGCGGAGCGCGTCGGGGTCGAGCAGGTCGGCGACCCGGATCCCGCGGCGGCCGGCCTTGTCCTCGTACGTCGGGCCGATCCCGCGCCCCGTGGTGCCGACCTCGTCGCCGGCGTCGTCGTCGGCCTTGACCTCCTCTTCGATCCCGTCGAGCACGCGGTGGTACGGCATGATGACGTGCGCCCGGCGGGCGACGCGCACGTCGGGGTCGAGCCCGCGCTCGCGCAGGTCGTCTATCTCGGTGAACAGCGTGCGCGGGTTGACGACGCAGCCGTTGCCGAGGATGCCGACGGTCCCCCGGACCGCGCCGCTGGGAACCAAGGATAGCTTGTACTCCGCGCCGCCTTCGACGACGGTGTGGCCGGCGTTGTCGCCGCCCTGATAACGGACTACGACGTCCGCGTCCCCTCCCCACCGGTCGACGAGCGCGCCCTTGCCCTCGTCGCCGAGCTGGGAGCCGACGATGGTGAGTGTCATACGACCTGCCGATTCCCCGCGGGGGGTAAAACCGATTACGGTCTGCGACCGCGAGACCAGCATAGATACGGATCGAATTCCGAAATATGTCCGTAAAATCGCCTTGTTCGTGTATTGTCTCTCAGCAGTATATCTGATGGCTGTTCTCGTGAAATAATCACTGGCTCGGATTGCCGAACCACAGGTAAAATCGGTTAAGTGTCGAGGAATTTGTGATTCTGGTACGGTATCACAGCATTATCTTTCGCAATGACCTGTTTATCGTGTTCCCGGAACTGAATTAATATAAAACACCAGATAAGTCCTCAGATTCATTTACTAACGATCAAATTATGAGTCATGTCAAATCGGATCTTTTTGTACTCTGGCCAAATGGGAGGAAAATCAACGTTCACCGGTGGCCTGTTCAGTCACTTACAGAACCGCGAAGACACGGTGGTGAGTCACCAGATGCAGTATGGGAGGTCCGAGGACTTTGAGAAGCGCGTTTTGTCGCAACTACTTGAGAGCCACCAGTACCCTCACCAAAATCCGGAACTATATATTGTCGACGTAACACTGGGTGGGGGCGCACGAGATGGGCGACCTGACGAGATCACAATTATCGATTTTCCGGGGGAGTCCATAGAACTCATTCGTGACGATCCTCCCTGGAACCAACAGGATACGGATTCGATCGAACGACGGTACGAAGAACTCGAAACACACGATGATGATTCCAGTTTCCTTATGCCGACAGAAGAACGAAAAACGGTGATTCAGCACGAATACATTCAGAGCGATACCGTGATTTTCCTATTAAACTTCCATAAACTGCTCATGACTAATCGGCACACGCCCGTGTACGACGCACGCGATTTGCGAACAGTGGCCGAAGAAAAGGACGTCGCCCTCGTCGCTATCGGTACGGACATTTTCGACTACAAGCCGGACGATGATGTCGTTAGTAGCGACGGATTATTGAGTTTTCTCCGAGGGTCCGGGAGTTCAGTCGACTCGGAGTTACTCGATACCATAGACGACGCCGTTACCGTGCCAGGCATTTGGGACATACTATACACTGCCAAATCGAATAAAAATATCTCGTTTTTTGGGGTAGCAGTTCCGAGCCGAGAGTCTGGTGAAGACGACCGCTCAGTTGTCTCCGAAAACGGAGTGGCGGAAACGTGGGGATACGGAAATGTCCTCAAGTGGTTATCTTGACTTGTTCTACAAACCGACTGATCAGGAACGACGTCAAATCGGCGCCACAGCTCTCTGAATTCCGATGGAAGTACTGAGAACGGGACCTGATCTCCGGGGATTTACTGTCGCATTTATAACTCTGCCGCCGTGCCGCGATCGAACACGTTAACTACTCCCACGTCAAAGCGTGCGATCTGACGAGGCCTCCCCGGCCGCCGACAGCAACTTTTAAACGGGGGCATGACGAGTTAACATGTGCCATGATAGATCGATTAGAGAAGGAGGTAGACATGCTGGAACGTCACCTCCAGGTCCTGCGGATGGTCATCGAGAACGAGCCGATCGGCATCGTGAAGATGTCGAACGAGACGGGCTACCCGCACCACAAGGTCCGCTATTCGCTGCGCGTCCTCGAAGAGGAGAACCTCATCGAGCCGTCCAGCCAGGGCGCGATCACCACGGAGCGGACCCACGAGTTCGTCGACGAACTCGACGAGAAGCTCGACGAGACGGTCGAGAAGCTCGGCTCCATGCGGATCGACGACGCCGCGGAGCTCGAGAACTGACCGCGCTTTCGATTTCGCCCGCCGACGTATCTGCCGCGTTTCTGCGCTCCCGGTAGCCGCCTCCGACAGGGTCCCGTGACGGCTACAGGTCGGGGACCGTCATGTGGAACCCGCCGTCGCGCGCCTCGACGAGACACAGGTGGTACCCCTGCTTGCGCGAGAGCTTCACGAAGCTCGCCCGCTTCGACCGGCTGAACAGGCCGCCGCCGACCGCGTCGCTCGCGGTCTCTAAGGCGCCGGGCTCGAAGAAGCTCTCCGTCACCGCGAACGCCCCGGCGAACGTCTCGTTCGATCCGGCGATGTCGCGCCCGTTCTCGACGAGCGACTCCAAGGTCCCCTCGGCCGTCGGGTCCCGGCTGTCGTTCAGGTCGGCGACGAACAGCGGGTGGCCCATCCGGTCGCGTAACACGAGGTCGAACGACCGCTGCTCGCGGACCTCCTCGCCGCCCTCGCGGAGTTCGATCGACACCGTCCCGCCGATCTCGGCGCGATCGATCTCCGGGAGCGCGTCGTAGAGGTCGCGGAGCGTCCCCTCGTTGCCGGTGCCGCGGACCTCGAACGGCAGGTCCTCGACGAGCCAGCGGGTGAAGCCGTACTCGATGGTGTCCTCTAAGAACTCCGCGAACGGCCGGCCGTCCACCGCGAGGCCGTCCGTCTCGAAGCTCGTGTGGTGTTCGACCCGGAGGTTCTCGCGGAGCGCCTCGCGGTCGGCGCTCCCCTTGTGGGCGTCCGCCAGCGTCGCGCCCTCCTTCGAGTCGTACCTGATGAACAGGTTCGTCCCGTTGCGCGCCTCCGCGGGCGTGAGCGTCCGCTCCGCGTCTGGGAGCCGCTCCTTGGCGTTCGAGAGCTCGCTGCGGAGCCGGTCGCGCTCCTCGCGGAGCTCGTCGACCTCGGACTCGAGCCGGTCGACCTCGTCGGCCAGCTCGTCGCGCTCCGACTCGACCTCCTCGCGTTCGGCCGCCAGGCGGTCGCGTTCGTCCGCGAGCGACTGCCGCTCCGTCTCCGTCTCCTCTAAGGCCGCCTCGAGCTTCCGGACCCGATCGGGGTCGGCGTCGCCCCGCGCGTCGCGCCCGTCGCGCTTCGACACCGCCGACGGCCCCGACGCCGTCTCGGTGGAGCGCGGCGACGGCGACCCGCCGTTCGCGTTCGACCCGCCCCGCTCTGCCCGGCCGCGGTCGTCGCCCGAGCGGGAGCGCTGCGAAGCGGCTGCGCGGCGCTCCTCGGCGCTCGGGGGCTCCCCGCCCGCCTCGGAGGGGTCGAGCGCCGGGATCGACTTCTGCTCCCGCCACTCGGCCTCCTCCGAGAAGACGTCCTCGGAGTCCGGCGCGTCGGCGGCGTCCGGGTCGGGCGAGTCCCCGGCGTCGGACTCCGAAGCGGGTGTCGCCTCGGACTCGGTCGGCGATCGGCGCACGCGGTCGGACCCGGCCGGTTCGGCAGCGTCCCGCTCGGCGGACTCCGCGTCGCCGATACGGACCTCGTCGGGCGTGGAGCCCTCCTCCGCCGAAGCCTCGCCCCCGTCGCGTTCGTCTCCCGCGTCGATGCCCGCCGACTCGTCGCTTCGGCTCGCGGCGGTCGGGTCGCCGTCGCGGCCGACGCTCGCGGCGGGGCCGACCGCGCTCGCGGGGCCGTCGTCTCCTGCCGTCTCCGGCTCGGTGTCGCTCTCGGCGTCGCTCTCGGTGTCCGACGGTCCGTCGGTCGCTCCGTCGTCCGCGTCGTTCCCGTCGTCGGAACCGGCGGTCTCGGTCGGGTCGGTCGCTGCGCCCGCGTCGTCCGCATCTTCCGCGCCGTCGCCGTCCGGGAGCGGGCGGACGTCGAGTTCGACCTCGTACACCGTGTAGATGCCGACCTCGTCGGCCGCGAGGTCGAACGCGTCGTCGCCCGTCTCCAGTCGCCTCGCGTTGCCGACGTACGCCGCCGCCATGGACTCGCCGCCCGTGTAGGCGACGTAGTAGTCGCCGGAGAGAACGTTCTCGGACAGCTCGATGTAGCCGGTGAACCCCCCCTGTGAGAGCTTCTGGTCCGCCTCTCGCAGGGGCGTGTCCTTGGTGTAGTACTTCGCCCGCGGCTCGCCGCCCAGCTCCTGCATCGCGAAGAGCACGGGGAGCGCCTCGTCCGGGGCCCGGTAGACGGTCCCGGCGGCGTCGGCGAAGGCGTCGAGCGTCGCGTCGACCACGGCGACGACGCGCCCGTCGACGAGGAAGATCCACCCGGTCCCGTCGGTCGCCGCGCCGGAGAACCCGTCGTCGACGATCCGGCCGAGCCCCGCGAACCCGTCGGAGAACGAGCGGTCGTCCCACTCGGCGATCGCTTCCCGTCGCTGTGCGTCCATCCTTGCGTTTACGTCGCCAACACCGACCCAAATACCTTCCGGAGCGTGAGACGGCCGTCTGACGCCGCGACGCCCCTCGTTCAGTCCCCTCCGACGGCGTCGATCGCTTCTCGACCGAGGTCGACGACGTCCTCCGGGAGGTCGCTCGCCGCCAGCTCCTCCGAGCTGTACCAGCGCCAGCGCGCCGGGTCGACCTCGTCGTCGCCGTTCGGGGCGATCACCCGGGAGTCGACGCGGGCGTAGTAGAGGTGGTCGACGTGCTGGTGGCCCACCGACCCGTCCTCGTGGACGTTGATGTCGTGGAGCATGAGGTGGGCCGGCTCCGGGAGCCCGCGGGTGTTCGGCCCCGATATCGACGACTCCGTCGCGACCAGATCGGCGGCCAGCCCCGTCTCCTCGCGGACCTCGCGCAGTGCCGCCTCGTGCGGGAGTTCGTCGCGGTCGACGTGGCCGCCAGGCGGCAGCCGTATCCCGAGCCGCTCGTGTTCGTGAAGCGCGGTCGTCCCGTCGTTGACGATGTACGTCGTCGCCGTGAAGTGGCGAGTCGTCTCCATACCTCCGGGTGGCGACGCGCCGCCTTCGCGGTTTCGGCTCGGGCGGACGCCGCGACGCGGCGACGCCGCGCGGTCGCTGTCGGGATACTACCGGATCGGCGACGACGTGGACTGCTGGGAGGGCGAAGAGAGCGATTGAAAACGGGAGCGACCTCCGAACGCTCCGACGACCGGAAGCGAAGCGGCGCCTCAGTTCAGCGCGACCGAGTCCTCGGCCTCGAGGAGCTCGTGGTACCGGTTCCGGATCGTGACCTCGCTGATGTTCGCGACCTCGCTGACCTCGCTCTGGGTCACCTTCTCGTTGACGAGCAGCGACGCGGCGTAGACGGCGGCCGCGGCGAGCCCGACCGGCGACTTGCCGGAGTGGATCCCCTGTTCCTTCGCCGTGTCGAGCAGGCTGCGGGCGCGGCGCTCGGCCTCGTCGGAGAGGCCGAGGTCGGAGGCGAACCGCGGGACGTAGCTCTCGGGGTCTGCGGGCTGGATCTCCAGCTTGAGCTCGCGGACGACGTAGCGGTACGTCCGCGCGATCTCGTCCTTCTCGACCCGCGAGACGCCGGCGATCTCGTCGAGGCTCCGCGGCGTCCCCGCCTGCCGCGCGGCGGCGTACAGCGAGGCCGTGGAGACGCCCTCGATGGAGCGGCCGGGGAGCAGGTCCTCGTCGAGCGCGCGGCGGTAGATGACGGAGGCGGTCTCGCGGACGTTGTCGGGGAGGCCGAGGGCGCTGGCCATCCGGTCGATCTCACCGAGGGCCTGTTTCAGGTTGCGCTCCTTGGAGTCGCGGGTGCGGAACCGCTCGTTCCACGTCCGCAGCCGCTGCATCTTCTCGCGCTGGCGGCTGGACAGCGACTTGCCGTAGGCGTCTTTGTCCTGCCAGCCGATGTTCGTCGAGAGCCCCTTGTCGTGCATCATGTTCGTCGTCGGGGCCCCGACCCGGGACTTGTTGTCCTTCTCCTTGGAGTCGAACGCGCGCCACTCCGGCCCGCGGTCGATCTCGTCCTCCTCGACGACCAGCCCGCAGTCGACGCAGACGGTCTCGCCGTGTTCCGTGTCCGTCGCGAGCTGGCCGCCGCACTCCGGGCACCGCAGCTCTTCTTCCTGGTTCTCCGACTCGCTCTCGTTCTCGTCGTCGACGGTCTCTGTCGTGTACGTTCGAAGGTTCTCGCTCATTGGTGTTGTGCGTGGAGGGAACAGCGGAACCGAGAGACGGATCTCGGTGTTTTCCTCACCTTCGGGTAAGTGAGCCAAATACTTAAATGTTTGCGTGGTTGGCGCCCGAGAGACACGGCCGAAAACGCCGTGTACAACCCTGTACAATTCGGTATTTGAGACGCGGTGATCGGGACCGGGGCGAGAGCGAAACCGACGGCCGCCCGGCGGGATATGGTATATAGGCGTTTCGCGAGCGGCGGACGGCGCTCAGGGCGACCAGCCCGTCGGTCAGTTCCCGGTCGCGGCGGCCGCGACCGCGCCCGCGAGGTAGCCGCCGATCACGCCCAGTCCGGTCACCAGCGCGAGGGCCGCGGCGAGGTCGGGACCGGCCGTGACGCCGGCCGCCTCCGACGTCGGGATCCCGTCCGCGTCGGAGATCGGCACCCTCCCGTCGGCCGCGTGGCGCGTGAGCGGCACCCGGGAGACCCGCCACAGCGCGAGCATCGCCGGGAGGTACCCCAGCGTCGCGCCCACCCCGGTCGCGGCGCCGGCGAGCGGGTCGTCGACCCCGAGATACCGGACGGCGGTCGCGACGCCGAGACAGAAGGTAAGGGGGACGAAACGGAGCGGCCACAGCGCGGCGTCGGCCTGTATCAGCGGGTGACCGAAGACGGCGAGGTTCGACAGTCCCAGACCCGTCCGTATCCGGATCCAGTGCGCGTCGAAGAGGAACCAGATCGCGCCCTCGACCCCGGAGATCGGTCCGCCGACCATCCACCGGGCGATCTCCGAGTCTCCCGGTGACACGCCGGCGACCGCGACCCCGATCCACGTCGCCGCCAGCCCGGCGAGGGCCGCACCGCTCCCGCAGGCGACGGCGACGCGGAGCCACCCGGGCGGGAGCGACACGAGCGAGCCCAGCGTGGTTCGCTCTCCCGTCGACATCTCGGACCGGCCGTTCCCGAGCGAGCGGCATATGCTTTCTCACGGATCGACGGAGGTCTCAGACCGGTTCCGCGAGGACAACCGCTTTGGGCGTCGCGCGAGCAACGCGTGTATGAATCGAACGCGGCTCGACGACCGCCTCGCCGACCTCGACACGGACGGCTACCTGCTCGACGCCTCGCAGGAGGACGCCAACCAGCTGTACCTCTCCGGGTTCACCGGCCCCGACCCCTTCCTCACGCTGTACGCCGACGGCGAGGTCCACCTCCTCGTCAGCGGGTTAGAGTACGGCCGCGCGACGAGCGAGGCCGCGGCCGACACGGTGGAGCGCCACGCCGACTACGACTACGAGTACGGCGGCCGCGAGGAGCGCAACGACATGTACGCCGCGTTCCTCCGCGACAAGGGCGTCGACTCCGTCTCGATGCCGCCGCGCGGCCCGGTCGGCACCGCCGACGCCCTCCGCGAGCGCGGGATCGACGTCGCCGTCGACGCCGACGACCGGCTCCAGGCGGTCCGCGCGGTGAAGACCGACGAGGAGATCGACGCGATCCGCGAGGCGCAAGTGGCCAACGAGGCCGCGATGCGGGCCGCCGAGGAGCTGATCGCCGGCGCCGACGTGGCGGGAGAGAGCGACGAGGCGGAGACGGGAGTCCTGCTCCGCGACGGCGAGCCGCTCACCAGCGAGCGGGTGACCGAGGAGATCGAGGTGACCCTGCTGCGCCACGGCTGCGCGCTCGACGAGACGATCGTCGCCGGCGGCGCACAGGCCGCCGACCCGCACGACCGCGGCTCGGGCCCGCTCCGCGCGAACGAGGCGATCATCGTCGACATCTTCCCGCGCTCGAAGGCGACGAAGTACAACGCCGACATGACGCGGACGTTCTGCGTCGGCGAGCCGAGCGAGGCGCTCCGCGAGTGGTACGACCTCACCGAGCGCGCGCTGGAGGCGGCGCTCGACGCGGTCGAGCCCGGCGCGACCGGCGAGGAGGTCCACGCCGCCGCCTGCGAGGTGTACGAGGAGGCGGGCGAACCCACCTTCCGAACCGACCCCGACACCGAGACCGGGTTCATCCACTCGACCGGCCACGGGATCGGCCTCGATGTCCACGAGTCGCCGCGGCTCGCGAGCGGCGGCGAGGAGCTGGAGCCCGGCCACGTGATCACCGTCGAGCCCGGGCTCTACGACCCGGAGGTCGGCGGCGTCCGTATCGAGGACCTCGTCGTCGTCACCGAGGACGGGTACGAGAACCTCACCGACTACCCGATCGAGTTCGTCGCGGAGTGAGCCGCGGGGGGCGTCCCGGCCCGCCGTCGGCGACGCGGCGCCGCGCGACACCCGGCCCGTCTGACCGCGATCGGAAGCCGCTTTGACCCGTGCCGGGAACGGCGACCGTGAACTGGCGGTACGAACACACGGCGCTCGCGCTCTGTACGCTCGCGTTCACCGGCACGATGGTGGCGCGGCTCGTCGTCAGCCCGCTCGTCCCGGAGATCACGACGCGGTTCGGCGTGACCAACGGCACCGTCGGGCTCGCGCTCAGCGGAATGTGGCTCACCTACGCGCTGACGCAGTTCCCTTCCGGGGTCCTCGGCGACCGGTACGGCGAGCGCCGCGTCATCCTCGCCGCGGTCGGCGCGACCGCCGTCGCGTCGGTGCTGCTCGCCGCGTCGCCGTCGATGCTCGCGTTCGGGCTGTTCGCGGCCGCGCTCGGCGTTGGCGCCGGCCTCCACTACTCGGTCGCGACGACGTTCCTCACGCGGCAGTTCGACGACACCGGCCGCGCCATCGGCGTTCACGTCGCCGGCGGCCCGCTCGCGGGGCTCGCCGCGCCGCCCGCCGCCGCGCTCGTCGGGTCGCGGTACGGCTGGCGCGCCGGCGTCCTCCTCGGCGCCGCCGTCGCGGTCCCCGTCTTCGTCCTGTTCGCGTGGCGGGTCCGGCCGACCGATCCCCTGCGCCCCGACCAGCCGATGGGCGAGCGGTTCGCGCTCGGACCCCTCGCCGAACTGCTCTCGCGGCGGGAAATCCTCTACACGACCGCGCTGGCGACGATGGGCGCGTTCACGTGGCAGGCGACCGCCTCCTTTCTCCCGACGTTCTTAGAGGTCGGGACCGGCCTGTCGAGCGCGCTCTCCGCGCTGCTGTTCTCGGTGTACTTCCTCGTCCACGGCGGCACGCAGCCGGTGACCGGATCGGTGTCCGACCGGATCGGCCGCGACGCCACCGCGATGGTGACGATGGGCGCCGGCGTCGTCGGCTACGGGACGCTGGTCGCGGCCGCGGCCCTCGACTTGGGCCTCCCCGCCGTGATACCGGGCGTCGGCCTCGTCGGCCTCGCGATGTCGTGGGGCGCGCCGGTCCAGTCGCGGTTCATGGACCTGCTGTCCGACGCCGAGCGCGGCGCCGGCTTCGGGCTCGTCCGAACCGCGTACATGGTGACGGGCGCCTCCGGCAGCGTCGTCGTCGGCGCCGTCTCGGACGCCGCGGGGTGGCCCGTCGCGTTCGGGCTGCTCGCCTGTGTGATGGCGCTCGGGCTGGCGACACTGTCGGCGAACCGGCTGCTGGGGCTGGGGTACTGAGCCGAGGTTGACTCGAGAATGAGCGGAGCGCGCGGCGGCTCAGAGCCGGTCGTCTTCGATGCTGCCCGGGTCCTCCGCGGTGTCGAACATGTTGTTCTCCGCGCCGTCGAGCATCTCGTCGCGGGGCTCGTCGTCGACGACGCTCACGTTGTACGCCTCGATTCCGGACGCGATGAGGTCCTCCGCGGCCTGCTCCTCGGAGACGAACTCCTCGTCCGCCAGCTGCTGAAACTCCGCGTACACGTCGTCCGAGAGGTTCAGCTCGAAAGTGGGCATACCCTCCGTTCCGGCCGAACGCTTTTAAATTGTTTCCTCGATAGGGGACGTGTCCGGAGCGGCTGGTACCAGTGACCGACGAGAACGAAACGGTGATCGAGACGTACGACGGCGGCCGTCGGATCGTCCGCGAGGCGCGGAACCGCCCCGACGCGTACCACTTCGAGGGCCCCGACGGACGGATCGCGTCGTTCGAGATTCCGGCGGCGGCGAGGCTGTACGCCGACCTGTACGCGATCACCGGCGGCTTCGACGAGAAAGAGACCGGCAGGCGGGGCGTCCCGCCGACGATCGCTCGCGCCGACGAGGAGGTCCGGATCACCTACCTCGCGGTCCGGTTCTCGGTGACGTACGCCGCGCACGCGTTCGGAATCGATGAGTCGGCCGCTCGCGACGCCGTCGACAGCGTCCACGCGCGGGCGACGGAGCTGCGCTCGCGGGACGGCGGGAACGGCTGAGGACCGCACGCCGGCGACGGCCCGAACATCTGCGGGGTCAGGAGTACCCCGGCGGGCGGTCACCGTACGCACATGCCCGGTTTCCCGTCTCCATTCGGATCCGACGGCGACGACCTGTTCGACGGCTACGACGAGTTCGTCGCGGACGACCTCCCGAGCCCGGGAGCGTTCCTCGACGGCCACGACGTCCTCACGGGGGCGGACCACCTCGCGTTCCACCGCCTCACCCGCGACTGCTTCGAGGAGCGGGGGGTGTACGACATGACGTTCGACTACAACCTCGCGCGGCTGAACCTCGACACGCGCCACGGGGACGCCGGGTTCCGCTACGCCGTCGAGCGCGGCGACGCCACTGACGCGGTCGACGGGAGCGAAGTCGACGGAATCGACCGCGTCCTCCGCGCGGAGTTCACGCCGACGACGGCGTTCTGCCCGCAGACGCACACCCTGACCGTCGGCGCGTTCCGGGCGTGGAACGGGCTCGCCGACCGACACGAGTACGACCTCGTCCGGGTTCGCGCCGCCCCGACGCACAACCAGAGCGAGGCGGTGAACGGCCGACTGGCGGAGCTGGAGGAGGCGTACTTGGGGATGGGCGACGCGGAGACGGCGGTCGACGAGGGCGTGGGAATCGGGTCGAACCGGGTGGATAAAACGGGCGGAGCGAGCGCGCCGAGCGCTTCGACCGACACACCATTTAAATAGTGACCGCGCGGGGAGTCACAGGTCGCGCCAGGCGCCGAGGAACCGCTGGACCGCCGTCAGGTGGCCGACGACGGCGAACAGCGCGAGCAGGAGGCCGACGACGTTCAGCCCGGCGACGACCGGCGCAGAGTAGACCGCGGCGGCGACGCCGACGATCCCGGCGAGCGCGAGCCGGTCGGCCCGGCCGAGGAGGCCGCCGTACTCGCGGCCGATCCCGACCGCCTGGATCTGCGTGCCGAGGTAGGAGGTGAGGAGGACGCCCGTGACGGCGGCGAAGCCGAGCGCGTACGCCTCGACGCCGGCCGTGAATCCCGCGATGATCGCCACGTCGGCGTAGCGGTCGAGGACGTGGTCGAGGAAGTCGCCGCCGTCGGAGGCGACCTCCTGATGGCGCGCGAGCGCCCCGTCGACCACGTCGAGCCAGCCGTTGAGGAGGACGAGCAGCGCGCCGGCCGCGTAGAGGGGCGACGACCCGACGGCGAAGGCCCCCGCGGCCGCGACGGCGACGAGGAAGGCGATCACGCTCACCTGGTCGGGCGAGAGGCCCAGCCTGTCGGCCGCCGACACCCACGGGCCGAGGAGGCGGTCCGCCACGGACCGGTACTGGTCGAGGGTCATCTACCGTCTCGACGCTCGCGGTCGGCTCATATATAATCGATGAAGTCCACGGTGCCGGCGCTCGGCTCCCGCTCGCCCTCGATCGCGGCGCGGACCGCGTCGGCGACCGCCTCGGGGTCGCGGTCGGTCGCGTCGACCTCGTAGACGTTCTCGGCGCCGTGCTCGGCGACCGCCTCCGAGAGGATCACGTCGAGCGCCTCGCTTTCCGCGTTTTCGGCGGCCGTCTCGGGCGACTCGCCTCGCGCTTCGAGCCGGGACTCGATCGTCTCGGGGTGACAGCGCAACACGACGACGCGGTCGACGTCGAACCGGTGGGCGAGGTGGGAGTCGAGGACGCCGGTCCAGTCGCCGAGGTGATCGCGGACCGCGTCGAGGTCGGCGACGAGCGTGTCGCGGTCGGCGTCGCGCTCGGTCCAGAGGTCGTCGTCGGACTTGATCCGGTCGTTGAGGTGGATCACGTCGTACTCGCCCTCCAGCAGCGCCGTCGCGGTCGACTTGCCGGTTCCGGGTGTTCCCGTGACGGCGACCCGGTCGGCGCTATCGGGGGACTGAGAGCCGTCGCTCACGCCCGGACACCGAGTTCGAGGTCCGCCAGCGTCTCGTTGAGCAGTTCGACCGCCTCGCGCGTCTCCTTCCGGGTCCCGGTCGAGACACGGACGTGCTCCGGGAGCCCGAAGGAAGTACAGTCGCGGATGATGACGCCGCGCTCTTGGGCCGCCTCGGCGACGCGCTCGCCGTCGCCGACCTCCGCGAGGACGAAGTTCCCGGCGGAGTCGACCGTCGGCGCGTCGAGCTCGCTCGCGATGTACTCGCGGGCCCAGCGGGCCGACTCGACCGACCGCTCGACGTGCTCCTCGTCGTCGAGCGCGGCGAGCGCGGCGCGGCAGGCCAGCTCGTTCGCCGCGAACGGCGTGTTGACGCGGGCGTAGGCCTCCCCCCACGCCTCCGGGACGACGCTGTACCCGATCCGGAGCCCGGCGAGGCCGTACGCCTTCGAGAAGGTGCGGAGGACCGCGACGTCGTCGCGCTCGTCGACGAGCGGGATCGCGCTGTCGACGGCGGCGAACTCGCCGTACGCCTCGTCGACGACGAGGAGCGTCTCCTCGGCGGTCGCGTCCGCGATCGCCTCGATTTCGTCGAGGGGCATGGTCGAGCCCGAGGGGTTGTGCGGCGAGGTGACGTAGACGATCCGCTCGCCGCCGTAGGCGCTCAGGACTGTCTCGGCGTCCTGCGCGAAGCCGTCGGCCGGGGAGAGCTCGTACTCGGTTACCTCGCCGTGGTGGTACCGCGAGGACATCGCGTAGTAGGCGAAGCCGGGGCTCGGCATCAAGACCTCGTCGCCCGGCTCTAACGCGGCCCGCGAGAGGTAGTCGATCGAGCCGTCGGCGCCCGGCGACACCCACACCTGCTCGTCGTCGACGCCCCACTTCGCGGCGATCTCCGCGGTGAGGTCCGTGTGCGAGGACTTCGGGTACTGGTTCACGCGGGCGGCGTGCTCGCGGATCGCCTCGACGGCCGCCGGGCTCGGGCCGTGGGGGTTCTCGTTCGAGGAGAGCTTGATGAGGTCGTCGGGGTCGAGCCCGCGCTCGCGGGCGACTTCCTCGACGCCCCGCCCGGGCACGTACGGCGAGTGATCGGAGAGATCCCGTGGTCGCATGGCCGGAACTGGGAGTCGGTCGGGCTTAAGGGTGGTCTTGGCGGTCGAGGGGTCGCGACGGGACCGCCCCGCCGCTCACGGCGACCGGGCGTCCGCGAACCGTCGCTCCGCCTCGGCGACCACGTCGGGCCGCCCCGCGAGGTCGACGGCGACGGTCTCGCCGCCGTAGTCGACGTCCGCGACGATCTCCCGGTCGTACGCCCACGAGAGGGCGGCCTGGGCGGCGCCGCCGTTCGGCGCCGAGACGGACGCGGTCGCCGTGGGGAGCGCGCCAGCCACCGCGTCCGCGAGGTCTGCGAGCCCCGTCCCGTCGCGGACGCTGACCGGAATCGGCGACCGGAGGGCGTCGACGACGGGCGCCTTCCGCGCGTCGAGGTCCGCGACGGCGGCCTCGTACGACTCCACGGCGGCGGCGAGACGGTCCGCCCCGATCTCATCCGCCTTCGACAGCACCGGTATCACGGGCCCGTCGGTCGCCTCGATCGCCGACAGCGACGCCGTGAGCTTCCGGCGCAGGACCGCCGGCTCGTCGCTCGCGTCGACGACGAGCAGCGCGCAGTCGGCCCCCCGGACCGCGTCGACGGTCGTCCGGAACGAGCGCACCGCCTCGTGGGGGAGCCCGTCGAGGAAGCCGACGGTGTCCGTGAGCAGCGCGCGCCGCCCGCCGACCGTCGCGCGGCGCGTCGTCGTCGAGAGCGTCTCGAACGGGCGGTCGGCGACCGCGAGCGGCCCGTCGCGATCGGCCGGGTCGCTCGGCTTAGTCGCGGACTCGTCGCCCGGCGCCTCCGTGTCGTCCGCGAGCCGGCGGGCCAGCGTCGACTTCCCGGCGTTGGTGTACCCGGCGAGCGCGACGAGGTCGAACCCGGCGTCGCGGCGCTCCGCCCGCCTTTCCGCCCGGTCGTCGGCGATCTCGGCGAGCGCTCGCTCGGCAGACTCGATCCGCTTCTCGACGTCGAGGACCCGGCTGTCGCCCTCCGGCTGGAGTCGCACGTCTTCGCTCGCGTCGCGGGCGACCGCCTCCCGGAGCCGGGGGAGCTCGTAGCGCAGGCGCGCCAGCTCCAGCTGGCGGTCGGCCGCGCGGGAGTCGGCGGCGTCGGCGAACAGCTCCAACACGAGGCGCGGGCGGTCGATCACCGCAGTCCCGGGCGGCAGCAGGTCGCCGAGGGAGAACGTCTGTCCGGGGGAGAGGCTCCCGTCGTAGATCACCGCCTCGGCGCCCGTCTCGGCCGCGAGCCGCATCAGCTCCTCGGCCTTCCCGCGGCCGAGGTCGTAGGTCGGGTCCTCGCGGCGCCGCTGGGTGACCTCGCCGACCACCGCGTAGCCGGCGGCGGCGGCCAGCTCCCGGATCTCCGTCGTGTCCGGCGGCTCGCCGTCGGCCCGCGCCGCGACGACGGCGGGGGTCCCGTCGGCGGCCGTGGGGTCGGTCTCGGCGGACGTTCGGTCGGGGTCGGCGGCCTGAGAGTCGGTTTCGCTCGGTTCGGCGGTCTCGTTCGTCGTGGCGTCGTCTCGTGACATTCGGTCGGGCGCTCGCGTCGGCCCGGAGAGGGGAGCGTCTCGCGCTCCGGTCGCGACTCTGCGGCGCGGGGGACGGCGCGCCGTCGCGCTGGCGATCGGCCAGTCGAGCGGGAGGCGGCCGTCGCGTCGCGCCGCGGCGGTGCGGTCAGAAGCCGGCGACGAACGAACTGGTCTCCATACCTCCGACTCCGGCGGCTCACGGATAAGCGTTCACCAGAAACGAGGTGTGGTACCGAGCCGCAAAAAGGAGGGGTCGCGTTCGACGGCGCGTCGCTCAGGGGATCCGAACGTCGTGTTCGAGCGTCCCGACGCCCTCGACCTCGACCTCGACGGTGTCGCCGTCGGAGAGCGCCCCGACGCCCTCCGGGGTGCCGGTCGCGATGACGTCGCCGGGTTCGAGCGTGAGGTACGTCGTGATCTCCTCGATCAGCGTCGGGACGTCGAAGATCATGTGCTCGCGGTCGCTCGACTGCTTGGTCTCGCCGTTGACGCGGAGCTCGACGCTCGCGTCGTCGGGCACCTCGTCGGGCGTCGCGAGGACCGGGCCGAGCGGCGCGGCGCCGTCGAACGCCTTCCCGCGCACCCAGTTCTGCTCGCGGTTCTGGTCGTCGCGGTTCGACACGTCGTTCATGCAGGTGAACCCCGCGACGACGTCCATCGCGTCCGCGGCGTCGACCGCCTTGCACTGCTCGCCGATGACGACCGCGAACTCCGCCTCCCAGTCGATACGGTCCTTGCCCGCGGGGACGGTCACGGTGTCGCCGTGGCTCGCCACCGCGTTCGGCGGCTTGAGGAAGAGGAGGGGACGGTCGGGGACGTCGTTGCCGAGCTCCTCGGCGTGGTCGGCGTAGTTGCGTCCGATACAGACGACCTTCGACGGGTCGCTGGGCGCGAGCACGTCGATCGCGGGGTCCGAGAGCGCGTACTCGTCGCCGCCGAAGGCGACCGTGTCGGTCGCCGGGTCGTACTCGCCCTCGCGGATCGATCCGGCCGGGTCGCGGAACCGTGCGCGGTACATACGCGAGCGAACGGGCGGCCGCCCGAAAAGCGTTCCCGGAGAGGCAAGCGACGCCCGCGGGTGTCGGGGCCGCCGACTCACTCGGTCGCTTCCGTGGCCCGCTCGTCGCCGGAGGCGTCGTCCGCGGCGTCCCCGCCGTCGGCGTCCGCGTCTGCGAAATCCTCGTCGGCGTGATCGGCGTCATCGGCCGCGTCCGCATCATCGGCCGCATCCGCATCGTCGGCCGCGTCCGCATCATCGGCCGCATCCGCATTGTCGGCCGCGTCCACGTCGTCGACCGCGTCGTCGACCGGGCCCGCGTCGTCAGCGAGGTCGTCGAGCGACGGCGCGCCGACGCGGTCGCCGAACAGATCCGACCGGGCGCAGTCGGCGCAGTAGTGGTTGTGCCGCATCGAGTGGGTCCGGACCGGCACGCCGGCGACGACCGTCTCGTCGCGGCGCCGCCTGACGAGGCCGCGCTCGAACGCCTCGCCGCAGACGACGCAGGGCTCCTCGACGGACTCGGGCGGGCGGACGATCCGGTGATCGACCGTCTTCTTCCGGCCGAACGCCGTGACCCCGTGCCGGCGGTCGAGGCGGCGGCGGACCGGCGGGGCCACGCCGAGGCCGAGCCCGGCGAACGCGATTCCGATCAGCGCGGCGGGCGGCGAGCCGCTCGTCGCCGCCATGAAGCCGATCCAGCCGCCGATCAGCAACAGCAGTGCGGTCAGGACGTACGCGGTGGCCGTCTCCGCCCGACCCGCGTCCTCGACGCTCGACGGCGCGCGCGCCGCCGTCTCGTCGCCGCGGACGAGCCGCCGTCGCTCCGCCAGCTTGGAGTAGTGCCACCAGCCGTACAGCAGGTTCCCGATCCCGCTGGTGAAGATGAAAAGCAGGATGTGGACGCCGACGGAGCCGATTCCCCTGTCGACGAGGACGACGCGATCGCCGTCGTCCCGCTCGACGTCCCACCCGGCGTCGAGGTGGTCCTGGACCCGGCGGCGGAAGGCGCGCTCGGTCTCGGCCGGGGGCGACGCCGAGCGCGACGCGGACGGATCCCGGTCGTCCGACTCCTCGGGCGCGCGGCCCGCCGGCTCGGACGCGGCGGACCCGCCGCCCGACCGGGACGCGCCGCAGTTCGAACAGAACCGGTCGTCGTCGTCGAACGCCTCGCCACACGCGGAGCAGTACGCGGGGTCGTCCGGGTCGCCGAGGTCGGCGCCGCAGTCGGGGCAGAAGCTCGCTCCGGCCGGAACCGCCTCGCCGCAGGCGGGGCAGGCGGCCGGCGGGCCGCCGGGGTCGCTGGTCTCGGAGGGCATCTACTCTGCGTTCGCGTTCGTGCCTGTTAATTGCTTTCGCCGTCGGACGACGCGATCCGCGGCGTCGAGTTTTATTACGGCCCGCCGAGATGTATCGGACGTACCATGGAACTCACCTGGCACGGCCACTCCACGTGGCACGTCGTCGTCGACGACACGGAGCTGCTCATCGACCCGTTCTTCGACAACCCGAAGACCGACGTCAGCCCCGAGGAGCTCGACCCCGACTACCTCCTCCTGACCCACGGCCACTCCGACCACATCGCCGACGCGGACCGCTTCGAGGGCGCCACCGTGGTCGCGACGCCGGAGCTGACCAACTACGTCCAGGAGAACTTCGGCCACGAGCACACCCTCCCGGCGGGCGGGATGAACATCGGCGGCACCGTCGAGTGCGGCGACGCGTGGGTGACGATGGTCCGCGCGGACCACTCGAACGGCATCGACAACGGGTACGGCACCTCGGGCGGGATGCCGACCGGGTTCGTCATCGGCGACAAGAAGCCGACGCAGGAGTCCGACGCAGACTGTACCACGTTCTACCACGCGGGCGACACCGGCCTGATGTCAGAGATGGTCGACGTGATCGCCCCGTACCTCGAACCGGACGCCGCCGCCCTGCCCGCCGGCGACCACTTCACGATGGGGCCCGCGGGCGCCGGCATCGCCGCCGACTGGGTGGGCGCCGACGTCGTCTTCCCGATGCACTACGACTCGTTCGGCCCGATCGAGATCGAGACCCGCGAGTTCGTCAACGAGGTGAAGGCCGCGGGCGCGGCCGCCGAGCCGGTCGTCCTCGAGGGCGACGAGACGTACACGCTCGACTGAGTCCCGAGGAGGGCGGCCCGCACCGGTGACTCCGCGATTTTTCCGATCCCGACCGCGTAGCGACGCGACCGTCGTCCGGGGACCGCTGTCCTCGCCCCGGCAGCGACGTCCCGTGTCGGCAGCCTTTAGCGGCGGGAGGACGAACGCGGAACCGACTATGGCAGACATCGAGACGTCCACGGTTTCCGAGGAAGGGTACGCGAGCACCAGCCAGGTCGGCGAGTTCGACCTCCAGATCGACGCCACCGACGAGACGGGCCCGAACCCGAACGCGGCGCTCGTCGCGACGTACGCCTCCTGTTACCTCCCGGCGCTCCGCGTCGGCGGGAGCCAGCGTGGCGAGGAGGACCTCGGCACGATCCAGATCGACGCGAGCGCCGAGCTCGACGACGACGACGACCTCGAATCGATCGCCTTCGACGTCCACGTCGAGGCCGACCTCGACGACGAGACCGCCGCCGACATCGCCGAGCGCGCCGAGGGCATCTGTCACGTCCACAGCGCGCTCCGCGAGGAACTCCACGCCGACGTCAGCGTCTACCCCGGCGCGTTCTAAGGCCCGACCGCCGCGGCGACCGTTCCTTTTCGCAGTCGGTTCGGACGCGCGACCCGCGCTCAGTCCCGGGGCTCGACCGCCTCGCCGGGCGACTCCGGCTCCTGCGGCGACGGGTCCGGGCGGTCGACGCCGGTGAACTCGAACCGAGCGCCGCCGCGCTCTCCCTCCGTGACCGCGACGTCCCAGCCGTGCGCCTCGGCGATGCGCTGGACGATCGAGAGCCCGAATCCGGTCCCCGTCTCGGAGGTGGTGTAGCCGCTCTCGAACACCTTCTCGCGCTCGTCCGGGCCGATCCCGGGCCCGTCGTCCTCGACGTAGAAGCCGTCCGAGAGGTCGCCGACGACGACGCGCTCGCCGCCGTGTTCGGCGGCGTTTCGGAACAGGTTCCCGAGGAGCTGCCGGACCCGCCCCGGGTCGGCGCAGATCTCGCCGTCGGCGTCGACGTCGACCTCGATCGGAGCGGCCTCCGCCTCGCCGTCAGCGGCGTCGCCGGCGTCGCCGGCGTCGCCGCCGAACGGGTCCTCCCCGTTCGCCGATCCGAACGCGTCGTCGCTGTATCCGGCGGCCAGCTCGCCGAGGTGGACGCGCTCGAACGACCCGACCGCCTCGCCCTGCTTCGCGAGCGCGAGCACGTCCTCGATGAGCCGCTCCATCTCGTCGAGCGCGCGCTCGCAGCGGTCGAAGTAGGAGTCGTTCCCCGTCTCGCGCGCGAGCCGGAGGTACCCCGAGAGGACGTTGAGCGGGTTCCGGAGGTCGTGCGAGACGATGCTCGCGAACTCGTCGAGCCGCTCGTTCTCTCGCTCGATGCGGCGCTCGTACGCCCTGCGCTCCGAGATGTCGCGGCTGCTCGCCAGGAACCGGTCCTCGCCCTGGACGTCGATGCGCCGAACGTGGACCTCGACCGGGAACGTCGAGCCGTCCGCGCGGGCGAAGGTCGTCTCCAGCCGGACCGTCTCGTCCATCTCCAGCCCGTTCCAGAGCCGAACGCCCTCCTCCGGGTCGAGCTCGGTGTCCACTTCCCAGACGTCCATGCCGACGAGCTCCTCGCGGTCGTAGCCGAGCGCGTCGGTCATCGCCCGGTTCGCGTCGACGATCTCGCCCGCCTCGTCGTGGATGTCGACCATGTCCGGCGAGCGCTCGAACAGCGCCTCCAACCGCGCCGTGGTGCGTTCGAGCCGCTGCTGTCGCCGTCGCTCGTCGGTCACGTCGCGGGAGATGCCGAGAACCCCGTCGAACTCCCCGTCGATGACGAGCCGGGTCAGGCCGTAGTCGACGATCGCCTCGGACTTCCCGGGCAGGTCGACCTCGACCGTCCCGGCCAGCGAGCCGCGTTCGCCGTCGACGAGGGCGTCGTACCGGTCGCCGTCGCCCGCCGCCCGAATGCGGTCGACGAGGCCGCTCTCCCGGCCGACGAGCGCCTCGGGATCGGCCGCTAACACGTCGGCGGTGTGGTCGTTCGCGAGCGCGATGCGGCCGTCGGCGTCGTAGATACACACCGACTCCGGCAGCTCGTCGACGATGCGGCGGTACCGCTCCAGCTCGCGCTCTCGCTCCTTCTCCTCGGTGACGTCGATGTGGATGCCGACGGCCCGGAGCGGCTCGCCGTCGTCCGTCCGCTCGACGACCCGGCCGCGGTCGCGGATCCACTTCCAGTCGCCGGACTTCGTCCGCATCCGGAAGTCGGCCTGATAGAGGTCGGTCTCCCCCGCGAAGTGCGCCTCGATGGCGTCCCAGGCGTCGTCGACGTCGTCCGGGTGGACGCGGTCCTCCCACGCCGACAGGTCGAAGTCGATCTCGTCGGCCTCGTGGCCGAGCATCGCCGCCCACCGCTCGTCGAACCGGACCTCGTCCGTCCGGACGTTCCAGTCCCAGACGCCGACGTCGGCGCCCTCGACGGCCAGCTGGAGGCGCTCGGAGAGCTCGCGGAGCTCCCGCTCCCGTTCCCGCTTCTCCGTCACGTCCCGGAAGTACAGCGCGAGCCCGTCGGGCGTCGGGTAGGCGTTCACGACGAGGTCGGCGCCGAGCCGGTCGACGTGCGCCTCGAACCGCACCGGCTCGCCGGTCTCGGCGGCCTCGCGGAGGGCTTCCTCGCCGTCGGTGTCCGTGGTCTCCGGGAACAGGTCCCAGATCCGCTCCCCGAGCAGTTCGTCGGCGTCGAGGTCGATCATCCGGACCGCGCGGTCGTTGAGGTACGTGATCCGCCACTCGTCGTCGACCTCGCAGAACGCGTCGGAGACGCGCTCCAAGTGCTCGGCGACCCGGCGCTCGCCCCGGGTCCGCGAGACGAGGCCCTCGACGGCGCCCGCGAGCCGAGAGTACTGATCGGACGCCTCTCCCTTGCGGAGGTACTCGTCGACGCCCGCGGAGACCGCCTCGCTGGCGACCGCCTCTGACCCCTCGCCGGTGAACAGCACGAACGGGACGTCGCCGTGTCGATCGCGGACGGCTTCGAGCAGTTCGATCCCGTCGGTCTCCGGCATCTCGTAGTCCGAGACGACGCAGTCGTACGACGACGCCGAGAGCGCGTCGAGCGCCGCCGACGGGCTCTCGACCGGCGTCGCCTCGATCCGGTCGTCGCGCGACTCCAACAGCGAGGCGGCCACGTCCGCGAACCCCGGCTCGTCGTCGACGACGAGCACGCTGACGAGCGAGCGCTCTCGCCCGCCCGTCGACCCGTCGCCGTCGTCGGCACCCTCCGCTTCCCTCATCTGAATTGGTGTTTTCTATTCGACATGATAACCGTTTCGTTCGGTTTCACCGGACGACCGTCGAAACGGCGATGCCGGAGCCGACGGGGAGGACCGCGGTCTCCACGGCGTCGTCCGAGCGGACGGTCCCCACGTACTCGCCGATGCCGCGCGTCTCCCCGTCGACCGCGTCGTCCGGGAGCGGTTCGCCCGCCTCGAAGTGCGCGACGAGGGCCTCGAAGTCGATCGGGCCGCGGGTGACGTTGTCGGCGACGATCACGCCGCCGGTCCTGACCTTCGGGAGGACCGTCCGGTAGGCGTCGGCGTACCGCCCCTTCTGGTGGTCGATCAGGACCACGTCGAAGGGGCCGTCGTAGCGTTCGACCGTCTCCATCGCGTCGCCGACCTCGAAGGTGACGCTGTCGGCGTAGCCGCCCTCGTCGGCGAACGCGACGCCCCGTTCGGCCTCGTCGGCGTCGAACTCGGTGCAGACCACGCTCCCGGCGCCGCCGCGCAGGAACCACGTGGCGGAGTAGCCGAACCCGGAGCCGAACTCGAAGACGCGGTCGGCGTCCGTCAGCCGCGCGAGCAGTCGGAGGACCGCCCCCGCCTCGGGGCCGATGATCGGGAACCCCCACTCGTCGGCGAGGTCGGCCATCTCCGCCTGGACCGGCGTGTGTTCCGGCGCCGTCGCGGCCAGGAACCGGCGCGCTGGGTCCGTGAGCACGTCCATGCGAGCGCATCGGACGCGTGTCACTTAAATCGGACCGGCGGGCGCGACTCCCGACGGGCGAGGGCCGCCGGACTGGAACCCGGCCCGCCCCTGAAAACTGTTAAGTCGCGGTCGGTCGACCGATTCGATAATGTACGATCCCGAGGAACTCGCCGAGATCCGGGCGGCCAAGGAGTCGTGGGAAGACGGGACCTACGGCGAGACGGTCGACCGGTTCGGCGAGCGCGAGGAGACGTTCACCACCGACACCGGCGGCCAGGAGGTCGACCCCCTCTACACCCCGGCCGACGTCGAGACGGACTACCGCGAGGACCTCGGCTACCCCGGCGAGGAGCCGTACACCCGCGGCGTCTACTCGACGATGCACCGCGGGCGGCTGTGGACGATGCGCCAGTACGCCGGGATGGGCACCGCCGCGGAGACGAACGAGCGCTTCCAGTACCTCATCGACGAGGGGTCGTCGGGCCTGTCGATGGCGTTCGACCTCCCGACCCAGATGGGGTACGACTCCGACGCCGCGATGGCGGAGGGCGAGGTCGGCCGGTCCGGCGTCGCCATCGACACCCTCGACGACTTCGAGACGGTGTTCGACGGCATCCCGCTCGACGAGGTGTCCACGTCGATGACGATCAACGCGCCCGCGGCGGTGCTGCTCGCGATGTACGTCGCGATGGGCGACGAGCAGGGCGTCCCGCGCGACCAGCTCCGCGGGACGATTCAAAACGACATCATGAAGGAGTACATCGCGCGGAACCTCTACATCTATCCGCCGAAGGAGTCGATGCGGCTCATCACGGACATCTTCGAGTTCTGCGCGGCCGAGACGCCGAAGTTCAACACGATCTCCATCTCCGGCTACCACATCCGGGAGGCCGGCTCGACCGCGGCCCAGGAGATCGCCTTCACCCTCGGCGACGGCATCGAGTACGTCGAGGCCGCGCTCGACGCCGGGCTCGACGTCGACGAGTTCGCCCCCCAGCTCTCCTTCTTCTTCAACGCTCACAACAACATCTTCGAGGAGGCCGCGAAGTTCCGGGCCGCCCGCCGGATGTGGGCGCAGATCATGGACGAGCGGTTCGACGCCGAGAACCCCAAGTCGAAGCAGCTGAAGTTCCACACCCAGACCGGCGGCTCGACGCTCACGGCCCAGCAGATCGAGAACAACGTCGTCCGCGTCTCCTATCAGGCGCTCGCGGCGGTGCTCGGCGGCACCCAGAGCCTCCACACGAACGGGAAAGACGAGGCGCTCGCGCTGCCGACCGAGAAGTCCGTCCGCACCGCGCTCCGCACCCAGCAGATCCTCGCCCACGAGTCGGGCGCGGCCGACACGATCGACCCGCTCGCGGGCTCGTACTACGTCGAGAACCTCACCGACGGGATCGAGGAGGAGGCGTTCGAGATCATCGAGGAGGTGGACCGCCGCGGCGGGATGCTGGAGGCCGTCGAGAGCGGGTGGGTCCAGCGGCAGATCCAGGATGTCGCCTTCGAGCGACAACAGGAGATCGAGGCGGGCGAGCGGATCATCGTCGGCGTCAACGAGTTCGAGGTTGACGAGGAGCCGGAGATGGACCTCGAAGAGGTCGACCCCGAACAGGAGCAGAACCAGCGCGACCGGCTGAACGGGGTGAAGGCCGAGCGCGACGACGGCGCGGTCGACGACGCGCTCGCGGGGCTCCGCGAGGCCGCACAGGGGTCGGAGAACGTGATGCCGCACATCATCGACGCGGTGAAGGCGTACGCGACGGTCCAGGAGATCTCCGACGTGCTCCGCGACGAGTTCGGGGAGTACAAACCGGGGCGGTGAGTCCGGAAGGAGCCCGCCGGCGTCGCGGTCAGTTCGCGCCGCGGACGACGTGCCCGTACTTCAGCAGCGCGACGAACACCGCGCCGCCGAAGGCGTTGCCCAGCGTCGCCAGCACGAGGAACCCGACGTAGTCCGCCGGGGTGATCGCGGACGACACGATCAGCCCGAACAGCACCTCGACGTTGCCCGCGATCGAGTGCGGGAGGTGGAGCAGGCCGATGGTGCCGGTGACGATCAACACGAGCAGGATCCGCGCGGTCGTGTCCTGCGCCGCCGTGATGAGCCACGCCAGCAGCCCCATCAGCCACCCGGCGAAGACGCCGCCGACGAACAGCCACGGGAGGTCGTGGTCCACGAGCTTCAGGGCGATGGTCTCGAACGACGCCGGGTCGACGACGCCGAGTTCGGGCATCAACAGCGTCACGAGCAGCGTGAACAACAGCCCGCCGACGATGTTCCCGACGTACACCAGCCCCCAGAGGCGGCCCAAGTCGCTGAGCGACGCCTGGCGGTCCAACACCGGGATCACTGCCAGCGTCGTGTGTTCGGTGAACAGCTCGGAGCGGCCGAGGATGACGAACATGAACCCGATGGAGTAGACGCTCGCCAACAGCAGCTCGGTCGACAGGTCGCCAAACGTCCCCGGCGAGAGGGTCAACACGACGGCCATCATCAGCGGGCCGAACCCGATGTCGAGCCCCGCCGACAGCCCGGAGAGGAGCAGCCCGGAGCGCTCCCGGTTCATCTCGTGGAGCCCGCTCTCCAGTAACGAGCCGAGGATGTTCCGCGACGTCATCTGCTCCGTCGAGTCGGTCTCTGAGTCGCTCACGGGTTGGGTCGTCCCCGCTTCGACCGGACCGCACCCAAACCTTTGGATCCCGGCGGGGAGCGACGGGAGGGCCCTTCGTCAGATCTGTTGAAACCCTCTCCAAGAGACATATTCTGCTCCCGTTGTGGTCGATACAGACGTAACGACGAGCGATTTCGGGAGTAGGTGTAGTACATCGTGAGTGAGGTCATTTATAAGGAGGGTTGTGGTGTTGTCGTCGGCTGTTTATAAGTGATCAGCGCTGCTGGGATGGCGACATCCAAAGCCCCAGTCGCGACGGCTCGCGCGCCTTGCTGTCGTTCGAAAGGCGCGACGCGCCTTTCGTGATGACGAGACGCCGGAGGCGTCTCGAACCACGCTCCTCAGTCGCTCGTTTCACTCGCTCCTTGCGGTGCTTGCTGCGGCGTGCTTCGCCCTCGCGACTGCCCCTTTGAGTCCCACCCGCCCCGCACAGCACCACCGGAAGACGGTCCTGCTCGCTCACTCCGTTCGCTGCGCGGGCTGCGACTTCCGTACTCCCGCTCGCTCCCTCCGGTCGCTCACGGGACCGCAGCCTCACGCCTCCCCAACCTCGCCGCTCACGCCCTGCGGGCGTTCGCGGCGTCCCTCGCGGGCTGACTCGCGGCCTCCGCTTCGCTCCGGCCGCTCGCAGGCGCGCCACCGCCTGTCATTTATAAGTGATCGCCGCCGTCGCTCATGACTATTTAAATACTATATCGCGGCCGTCGATCTGCGATACTCACTCCCGCTATCGATCAACAAGCACGCTTCAGCAACTGGCTGTTTCAGACGAGAACGGATCTGAATAATAGTGTTTCAACGGGGCTCTTCGCTCCGGCGCTCTGACCTCGGCCCGCTCGGTCCTTATAAGTCGTCGGCGCCCGTTCCGGCCCGTATGCGCTTCGACCACGTCGGCGTCGCGACACGCGACGCCACCGCCCTCGCCGACCTGTTCGGCGGTCTGCTCGACGCACCGGTCGCCCACGAGGAAGCGTTCGATGGGATGCGCGTCGTCTTCCTCGAACTCGACGGCGGCGGCTACTTCGAGCTGCTCGAACCGGACGCGGGCGGGACGATCGCCGACTATCTCGACCGCGAGGGGCCCGGCGTCCACCACGTTGCGCTCGCGGTCGACGACCTCCCGGCCGCGCTCGCCGACGCGCGCGACCTCGGTATCGACCTCGTCGACGAGGAGCCCCGTCCCGGCGCGTGGGGCCACGAGGTGGCGTTCTGTCACCCGGGATCGACGGGCGGCGTGCTCGTGGAGTTCGTCGAACACTGAGAGGCTGCGGCCCCTCTCGCGCTCCTACCGGCTCACTCCTCGTCGGACTCGCCCTCGACCGCCGGGTCGTGCGTCTCGTACCAGTCGAGGATCTTCTCGAGTCGGTGGATCGCGCGGTCGGGGTCACCGATGTTGTGGTGTTCGTCGGGGTAGACGACGAGCTCCGCGTCGATCCCCTGCTTGCGCGCCGCGACGTACAGCTGCTCCGACTGCGAGGGCGGACACCGCCAGTCCTCGCCGCCGGCCATCACGAGCAGCGGCGTCTCGATGTTCCCGGCGTCGAGGACCGCCGTCGAGGAGTCGTACGCCTCCGGGTTCTCCCACGGGAGCCCGAACTCCGCCTCCAGCCAGACGTGGGTGTCGTCCGTGCCGAACGCGGACCGGAGGTCGTAGATGCCGTGCTCCGGCGCCGCAGCGGTGAACAGGTCGGGCTCCCGCGTGACGAGGAACCCCTGCGCGATCCCGCCGTACGAGAAGCCGTGGCCGAACACGCGGTCGGGGTCGACCCAGCCGCGGTCCGCGAGCGACTCGACGCCCGCCGCGATGTCGTCGACCTCGGCGGTGCCCCACTTCCCGGTCAGCTCCGCGGTGAACTCGCGGCCGCGGGAGGTGCCGCCCCGGTAGTTCGGGCGGAAGACGAGGTAGCCCCAGCTCGTCAAGGCGGCGTGCCCGAAGCTGAAGACGGGCTCGTCGTACGACATCGGGCCGCCGTGGATCGCGACCACGAGGGGGTGGTCGCCCGCTTCCGGGTCGACGTCCGGGTCGTGGTAGAGCACGCCGTCGAGCGTCCAGCCGTCGGACTCCCACTCGACGCGGCGGGCCTCCGGCATCGCGAACTCGTCGACGAGCGACTCGTTGACGCGGGTGAGGCGCCGGAAGGAGTCGGGTTCGGACTCCTCGTCGAGGTCGTCGACGTCGACCGCGTACAGGTCGGTCCCTTCCGTCGGGTCCGAGAGGACCGTCACCGCCGTCGACCCGTCGTCCGCGACGTCGAACCCGGCCATGGCGCGGTCGCGGCCCTGCGCCTCGAAGAGGCGCTCGACGGTCCCGTCCGGCTCGACGCGGACCAGCCGCGTCCGGCTCTCGTCGGCGATCCGAGTGTAGATCTCGCCGTCGATCCACAGCGGCTCGCCGCCGCGGGCGACCGTCCGGTCGAGGTCGGCGGTGAGCGAAGCGATCTCGCCCCCGCTCTCGCCCACGAGGTACACCTCCGCCGGTGCTGGCGGGTCGTCGGGGTCGCTGGCAACCGTCGCGATCCCGTCGCCGTCGGGGCGCCACGCCGGCGCGCCGTGGGAGAGGTCGCCGCCCGTGAGCCGCTCCGCGTCGCCACCATCGGGCGAGACCGCGTAGAGGTCGCGGACGGTGGTGTCGTCGGGCCGGTCGAGCCGACAGGACGTGAACGCGATCCGGCCGCTCCCGCCCCACGTCGGGTCCATCCCGGCGAGGTCCTCGAAGGCGCCGCCGCCGTACGCGTCGTCGAGGCGTCGGGGGTCGCTCTCGGGGTCGTCGAGGTCGACGACGAAGAGGTACCGCGTCACGTCGTCGGTCCACCCCGCGCCGTTCACCTTGTGCTGGAGGCGGGTCGTCTCGATGGGGCCGCCCTCCTCGCGGACCTGCTCGAGGTACTCCGACTCCTCGTCGGTCGGGTCGCGCGACTCGATCACCAGGCGGTCGCCGTCGGGCGACCAGTCGAAGCCGGCGACGCCCTCGTCGCGTTCGGTAACCTGACGGGCGTCGCCGCCCAGCGCGAGGTCGAAGATCCACACCTGCGGCTTGGGCTCCTCGTCGCCGTTTCCGAGGGGTTCGTCCTCGTCTTCCTCGGCCTCGTCTCCTCCCTCGTCGTCTTCGGTCTCCGCTTCCTCGTCGTCGTCCCCCTCGTCTCGGTCGCGCCAGCCGACCCGCCGCTCGGCGTCGCGGTCGCGGGCGGCCACGAACGCGAGGCGGTCGCCGTCGGGCCCCCACGTCGGCGCCGAGGCGCCCGAGTCGCTCGTCAGCCGGTGCGGCTCGCGGGAGCCGTCGGTCGGGGCGACGAACAGCGAGGAGACCGCCTCGTCGGCGGCCTGGTCGTACTCGGTCGCGGTGAAGGCGACGCGGTCGCCGGTTGGGGAGACGGCGACCTCGCCGACCTGGGTCAGGTCGTAGTAGGCGTCGAGCGGCAGTTCCGACATGAACCCATCCAGCGGCGGGCGCAGGAAATACGTTCGGGCCGCGGAACCTCGCCGGGCGGGAGCGACGCGGTCGCCCGCGACGCGGAGCGGTGGACGGCGACCGACTTAACAGCGCCGCGGCCCGACCGCCGCCCGTGTTCCGCGATCTCTCGCGGCCGATCGAGACGGGGATGCCGACCTACCCCGGTGACCCCGACGTGACGCTCGTGCCCGACGCGACCCACGAGACGGACGGATACGCGACGAGCGAACTCCGGACCGGGACCCACGCGGGAACGCACGTCGACGCGCCGAGGCACACGCTGCCCGAGGGCGAGGCGATAGACGAGCGGGACGTGGGACGGTTCGCGTTCGAGGCCCGCCTCGTCGACTGCCGACCGCTCACGCCGCGAGAGCCGATCGCGCCCGACGCGCTGCCGGATCCTGACGCCCTCGACCGCGACGTTGACCTCCTCGTCCTCCGGACCGGGTGGGAATCGCACTGGGGGACCGAGCGGTACCGCGACCATCCGTACCTGACCGCGGCGGCCGCCGAGCGCTGTCGTGCGGCGGGCGTCGGCGTCGGCCTCGATACGTTCGGACCGGACCCGACGCCGACGGCGGACGGAAAAAACGGCGGGGAGTCGATCGGCGGCGACGAACCCGACGGCACCCCCGCCCACGACGCGCTCCTGAGCGACTCGCTCCCGATCGTCGAGAACCTCCGCGGCCTCGACGGCCTCCCGAACCGGTTCCGGCTGTACGCCTTCCCGCTCCGACTTCACGGCGCCGACGGGTCCCCGGTGCGCGCGGTCGCGGAGTGGGAGGAATAAGGCGAACGGACGCGGACCGCCGCGCGCGCCGGATCGCGGGCGCCCCAGACCAAACCCGTTTTAAGCGTCGGCGACGAACCGCGCCATAAGGTCGATATCCATGGAAATGCCACGCCGCTTCAACACGTACTGCCCACACTGTGACTCCCACCACGAGCACGAGGTGGAGAAGGTCCGATCGGGTCGCGCGACCGGAATGAAGCGCGACGCGCGGCAGCGACGCCGCGCCCTCGCGACGATCGGCAACGCCGGCGGGTACTCGAAGGTGCCCGGTGGCGACAAGCCGACGAAGAAGACCCACCTGAAGTACCGCTGCGGCGACTGCGGGAAGGCCCACATGCGCGAGGGATGGCGCGCCGGCCGTCTCACGTTCCAGGAGTAAGCATGGCGGGAGACTTCCACCGCGTCGCCTGCGGCGACTGCGAGAACGAACAGGTCGTCTTCGGCAAGGCCTCCTCGACGGTGTCGTGCGCGGTCTGCGGCACGACCCTCGCGACCCCCACCGGCGGGGAGGCGGAGCTTCACGGCGAAATCGTCGAAACCGTTGAGGCGCGGTAACCGCCTCACCCACCCCGTATGAAGTACAGCGGCTGGCCCGAACCCGGCGAGTTGGTTGTCGGCGACGTCGACGAGATCGCCGACTTCGGCGTGTTCGTCGACCTCGACGAGTACGAGGACAAGCGCGGTCTCTGTCACATCAGCGAGGTCGCGTCCGGCTGGATCAAGAACGTTCGCGACCACGTCCGCGAGGGACAGACGGTCGTCGCGAAGGTGCTGGAGGTCGACGAGTCGTCGAACCAGATCGACCTGTCGATCAAAGACGTCAACGAACACCAGCGCAAGGAGACGATCCAGGACTGGAAGAACGCCCAGAAGGCCGACAACTGGATGCTCATCGCGCTCGGCGAGGACGTCGACGACGACCGCTACACGTCGGTCGCCAACGCCCTCCTCGCGGAGTACGAGAGCCTCTACGACGCCTTCGAGTCGGCCGCGATCAGCGGCGACGAGGCGCTCGACGACGTCGACGTCGACGGCGACACCGCCGACGCGATCGTCACGGCCGCCCGCGACAACGTCTCCGTCCCGTACGTCGACGTGACGGGGTACGTCGACCTCGAGTCGGCGGCTCCGGACGGCGTCGACGACGTGCGCGACGCGCTCGCGGCCGCCGAGGGGAACGGCGAGATCCCGGACGGCGTCGAGCTCGACGTCGGCTACGTGGGCTCGCCCGAGTACCGGATCAAGGTCCGCGCGCCGGACTACAAGACGGCGGAGTCGCAGCTCGAGACCGCCGCCGAGCGCGCCCGCGAGTCGATCGAGGCCGCCGGCGGCGCCGGCGAGTTCCACCGCGAGCGGCGCGAAGACGACGAGTAATCGCGATCCGTTCGACCCGCGACTTTTTCACCGTGAAATCAGATATCCGCGTCTGCGCGAACTGGGAGACCGCTCACGACCGACCGGTGTACGCGCTCGGCGACCGCTGTCCGGCGTGCGACGGCCCGACCGAGAACAGCGCGCCGGCCCCGTTCGGCCCGGAGGACCCGTACGGCGAGTACCGGCGGCGGGCGCGGCGGCGGTCGGAGTAGTCCCCGCCCGGCAGAGGTCAGACGGACGGTCGTCGGCCGCGACCTATCGCGCGCCGCCGGAATAGCCACCCTCTTGTGACCGCCGCCCGGACGGACGGGGTATGGAGGACATCGAGATCGACGAGGTCGCGACGCCGGAATTAGACGACCCGGTGTTGATCGAGGGGCTGCCGGGCGTCGGCCACGTGGGGAAGCTGGCCGCGGAACACCTGCTTGAGGAGTTCGACGGGGAGTTAGTCCGCCGGGTGTACGCCACGGAGTTCCCGCCGCAGGTGAGCGTCGACGACGAGGGGGTCGCGGAGCTGACCTGCGCCGAGTTCCACGCCGTCGAGACCGACGGCGCCGACCTGCTCGTGCTGACCGGCGACCACCAGGCCGGGTCGAACGCGGGCCACTACAAGCTCACCTCGACGTTCCTCGACGTGGCCGAGGAGTTCGGCGCCGAGCGGGCGTTCGCGCTCGGGGGCGTCCCGACCGGCGAGCTCGTCGAGGAGTACACCGTCCTCGGCGCGGTGTCCGACGGGTCCCTCGTCGACGACCTCGGAGACGCCGGCGTGGAGTTCCGCGCCGATGAGCCGGCCGGCGGCATCGTCGGCGTCTCCGGACTCGTGCTCGGCCTCGGCGGTCGGCGCGGGTTCGAGGCCGCCTGCCTGATGGGCGAGACGAGCGGCTACCTCGTCGACCCGAAGAGCGCGCGCGCGGTGCTGGAGGTCTTAGAGACCGTCCTCGACATGTCCGTCGACTACGAGAGCCTCGAGGACCGCGCCGAGGAGATGGAGGAGGTCGTCGGGAAGATCCGCGAGATGCAGGAAGGGCCGGCGGTGCCGGACGACGACCTCCGGTACATCGGCTGAACGGCCGCGCCCCCGCCTCGTTTCCCTCGGTGGCCCGTCCCCGTCGAGGGGTCCGAACCCCCGGTTCCGGCAGAGCTAAACCGCATCCCCGATCATCGATCGTTTATGACAGACGTACGCGTCGCCGGAGTCGGGCTCACTCCCTTCGGCAGCCACCCGGAGCGCACCGGCCGCGACCTGTTCGGCGAGGCCGCGCTGCGGGCGTTCGAGGACGCGGCGGTCGACAGGGCCGACGTCGAGGAGCTGAACTACGGGAACTTCATGGGGGCGCTCGCCGAACACCAGGGCCACCAAGCGCCGCTGATGGCCGAGGCCGCGGGCGTCCGCTGCCCGGCGACGCGCTACGAGTCGGCGTGCGCCTCGGCCGGCGTCGCGGTCCGCGAGGCGGTCCGGACGGTGGCGGCGGGCGACGCCGACGTCGTTCTCGCGGGCGGAATGGAGCGCATGACGAACCTCCCGACCGACGAAGTGACCGAGGGGCTCGCCATCGCGGCCGACGACCTCTACGAGGTGCGGGCCGGGGTGACCTTCCCGGGCGCCTACGCGCTCATGGCCAACGCCTACTTCGACGCGTACGGGGGGAGCCGCGAGGACCTCGCGCATATCGCGTCGAAGAACCACGAGAACGCCCTCCCGAACGAGTACGCCCAGTACCGCAAGGAGGTGTCCGTCGCGGAGGCGATGGACGCCCCGCCGGTCGCGGAGCCGCTCCACCTCTACGACGCCTGTCCGATCACCGACGGCGCGAGCGCGCTCGTCCTCGTCTCCGAGGAGTACGCCGCCGAGCACGACCTCGAGGCCTCGGTCGCGGTGACGGGGACCGGCCAGGGGACCGACCGGATGGCGCTCGGCGACCGCGAGCGCCTCGCACGGACGCCGGCCGCGGACGACGCCGCCGACGCGGCCTACGCCGACGCCGGCGTCGAGGCGGCCGACGTCGACGTCGCCGAGGTCCACGACTGCTTCACCATCGCGGAGGTGCTGGCGCTGGAGTCGCTGGGGCTGTTCGAACCGGGCGAGGGGATCGCGGCGGCCCGCGAGGGCGTCACGACCGCCGACGGCGACCTCCCGGTGAACCTCTCGGGCGGGCTGAAGGCGAAGGGGCACCCGGTCGGCGCGACCGGCGGCTCGCAGATCGCCGAGCTGACCCGCCTGCTCCGTGGCGACCACCCTAACAGCGAGCACGTCCCGGACGCCGAGGTCGGCGTCGCGCACAACGCGGGCGGCACGGTCGCCAGCGCGGTCGTCCACGTGCTGGAGGTGGCGGAATGAGCGACGACGGCGCGGACGCGACGGACGCCTCGTCGCCGACGGACCGGGAGTACGCCGAGTGGCTCGACGCGCTCGCCGACGGAGACGGGTTCGCGATCGTCTGCCCGAACGGGCACGGCTCGCTCCCCCCGCGTCGGGTGTGTCCCGAGTGCGGCTCTCCCGACCTCTCGCGGGAGCCCCTCGACGAGACGGGGACGGTGGCGACGTACAGCGTCGTCCACGTCCCGTCGCCGCGCTTCGCGGACGACGCGCCGTACGCGACCGCGGTGGTGGACTTCGGTCCGACGCGGCTGACGGGAATCGTCCGTGACGGCGGCGCGGACGACGAAGCGCCGGCGGTCGAAATCGGCGACGCGGTCGCGGTCGACGTGGGCGAGCGGGCCACAGACGGCGAGCGGCTCGTCGTCTTCCGGCCGGCGGGCGAGCGCTGAGCGCGGTAGCCGACCAACGGCCTCGGAGACTCGGAGCGGAAACCGGTCCTGGGGAGCGTTTCTGCGACGAGCGTGTCAACGCCAAAACCGTTATATCCGGGTCGTCGGTAGTCGGGACACATGCCCGACCGCATTCCGGTCCTCCTCGTCGACGACGACCCGGACCTGCGCGAGGTCACCGCCTCGTTCTTGGAGCGCGAGGCGGACCGGATCGCGGTCGAGACGGCGCCCGGCGCGGCGGAAGGCCTCGACGCCTTAGCGGAGCGCGACGTCGAGTGTATCGTCTCCGACTACGAGATGCCCGGGACGGACGGGCTCGCGTTCCTCGCGGAAGTGCGCGAGCGCCACCCGGACCTCCCCTTCATCCTCTTCACCGGGCGGGGGAGCGAGGAGGTCGCGAGCGAGGCGATCTCCGCCGGCGTCACCGACTACCTCCAGAAGCGCGGCGGCACGGAGCGGTACGAGCGGCTGGCGAACCGGATCGTCGAGGCCGTCGAGAAGCGGCGCGCCGAGCGGGACGCCGAGCGAGCGATCGGCCAGTTCCGCGCGGTCGCGGAAGGCGCGTCGGACGCGATCCTGTCGGTCGACACCGAGGGCGTGATCCGGTTCGCGAACCCGGCCGTCGAGTCCGTGTTCGGGTACGAGCCGTCGGAGCTGGAGGGCGAGCCGCTGACGACGCTGATGCCCGAGCGACACCGCGAGGACCACCGCGAGGCGGTCGACCGCTACCTCGACACGGGCGAGCGGGGCGTCGACTGGACCGACGTCCAGTTCGACGCGCTCCACCGGGACGGCCGCGAGATACCGGTTTCGCTGTCGTACGGCGAGTTCACCGCGGACGGCGAGCGGCGGTTCGTCGGCGTGGTCCGGGACCGGACGGAGGCCGACAGACACCGGGCGTTCGTCGAGCACGCCAGCGACGTGGTGGCGGTGATGTCGAGCGACTGGCGGTTCCGCTACCTGAGCCCCTCCTGCGAGCGCGTGACCGGCCACGCACCGTCCGACCTGGTCGGCGAGCGCTCGCTGGACTACGTCCACTCCGAGGACCGCGACGCGGTCAGGACGGCGTTCGAGAACCCCACCGCCGGCGAAGGCCTCCCGACCGCCGAGTACCGGTTCAAGACGGCCGACGGCGAGTTCCGCTGGCTCGAGTCCGTCGGGAGCGAGCGGATCGAGACCGACGGGATCGAGGGGTACGTCGTCACCACGCGCGACGTCTCCGAGCGGAAGGAGCGCGAGCGCACCCTCGCCCGGCTCCGGGAGTGGACCCGAGAGCTCAACTACACCCGGACCATCGACGAGGCGGCCGACCTGGCGGTCGAGGCGGTCGACGACCTGATCGACGCAGGCCTGAGCGGGATCCACCTGCGCACCGACGAGGGTGACCGCCTCGAACCGATCGCGCTCGGGCAGTCGGTGCCGAACCTGTTCGAGACGCAGCCGTCGTACGACCGGGACGCGCCGCCGGAGACGCGGGCGGCGCTGGCGTGGGACGCGTTCGAGGGCGAGGAGTCGATCGTGATCGACGAGCTGTCGACGTACGAGCCGCTCGACGAGCCCTCGCCCGCGGAGAGTCTGGTGTTGCGCCCGATCGGCGACCACGGGCTGTTCGTGGTCTCCTCGCCGGACCCGCACGAGTTCACCGACACCGACGTCCTCGTGGCCGAGATCCTCACCGGGCACCTCGAGGCGGCGCTCGACCGCATCGAGCGGGAGAGCCGCGTCGAGCGGCTCCACGGGGCCACTCGGACGCTCGTGGGGGCGGAGTCTCGGGAGGAGATCGCCGAGCGGGCCGTGGAGGCCGCCACCGACGTGCTGGGCTTCTCGATCGTCACCGTCCGGGTCCACGACGAGGCGGCCGGGGGACTGGTGCCGGCGGCGGTCTCGCCGGAGGCCGAGGAGCTGCTCCCGGAGCGCGAGACGTTCACGCCCGACGGCGGGAGCCTCAACTGGGCGGTCTTCGAGGAGGGCGAGCAGCGGATGTACGACGACATCCGGACGACGGACGCGCTCGACGCCGACACGGCGCTCCGAAGCCTGCTTATCGTCCCGATCGGCGACTACGGAACGATCGCGGTCGGCGAGACGGAGCCGGGGGTGTTCGACGGCGTCGACGAGTACCTCGCCGGCATCCTCGCGACCGCGGCCGAGACGGCGTTCCAGGCCGAGGCGCGCACCCGACGGCTCGCCGAGCGGACCGCGGAGCTGGAGCGGCAGAACGACCGGCTCGAGGAGTTCGCCGGCGTGGTGTCACACGACCTCCGGAACCCGTTAGAGGTCGCTCGCGGCCGGACCGAACTGGCCCGCGAGGAGTGCGACAGCGACCACTTGGCGGCGGTCGAGCGCGCGCACGACCGGATGACCGCCCTGATCGACGACCTGCTCACGCTCGCCCGCGAGGGCGACCCCGTGACCGACGCCGAGCCGGTCGACCTGGGACGGATCGTCGGCTCCTGCTGGCGGACCGTCGACACGCGAGACGCGACGCTGCGTAGCGAGGCCGAGGGGATTATCCTCGCGGACGAGGGGCGGCTCAGACAGCTGTTGGAGAACCTGATCCGAAATGCGATCGAACACGGCGGCGAGGACGTGACGGTCACGGTCGGAACGCTCTCCGACGGCTTCTACGTGGCCGACGACGGGCCGGGGATCGAGCCGGACCGGCGCGAGGCGGTGTTCGACGCCGGCCACTCGACCTCGCAGTCGGGGACCGGGTTCGGGTTACGGATCGTCGAGCAGGTGGCCGACGCGCACGGGTGGACGGTGCGCGCGGTCGAGAGCGAAGCGGGCGGCGCGCGGTTCGAGATCACGGGCGTCGAGCCCGCGGGCTGACCGCATCGAGACGCGACGGGGAAAAGTAGGGTTCGAACGGTCGGCTTTTCGCGCGGTCGCGTCAGTTCCGCGTGACCAGCTCGACCTCGTGGCCGTCCCGGTCCTTGGTGAACGCGTAGTTGTGGTCGCAGGAGGCTGGGTCGCGGTAGTCGGGCGCCTCGCGGGTCATGAGGTCGTCCCAGGCCTCGTCGAGGTCGTCGACGCGCACCGCGACGTGGCCCCAGCCGTCGCCCATCGTGTACTCGCGGCCGTCGTAGTTGTAGGTGAGCTCGATCTTCATCGCCTCCTCCGAGGCGTCCTCGGGCGCCACGAAGTAGTTCGAGAAGGAGTCGGCCTCCCAGCGCCCGGGGACCTCGGCGTACTCGAACTTGCGGGTCCAGTAGCCGAGCGCCTCGTCGGCGTCCTCGACGCGGATCATCGTGTGGTCGATGCTCCACTTCGCGCCGTGGTCGCGCTTGACGATCTCGATCTCGTGGCCGTCGGGGTCCTTCACGAACGCGTAGCGGTTCCCGCAGGACTCGGGGTCGCGGTAGTCCTCGACGCCCTCCGCCATCAGCTGGTCGTACGACTCCTGCAGCGCGTCCTCGGGGACGCGGACCGCGATGTGGCCCCACGCGTCGCCGATCTCGTAGCTGCGGCCGTCGTGGTTGTACGTGAGCTCCAAGAGGGCGCCGTCCTCGTGGACGTCCTCGGGCCCGAGGAAGACGTTGGTGAACGTGTCCGCCTCCCAGCGGCCCTTCTCCTCGTAGTTCAGGTGGGTCTGGTACCAGTCGAGGCTCTCTTCGAGGTCCTCGACGCGGATCATCACGTGGTCGAGCGTTCCGTCCATACCCGAGCGATCGGTCGCTCGAGTCAAAAGCGTACTGAAGCCCGAAGCCGACCCGCGGCGCCGGACCTGAGGAACTGATACCGCACAACTTCGCGTTTTATTAACACCGAACGGAGTGGATAGATACCGTTCGACGCCCCATCCCGTACGTTCGCCGTCTTCCGGCGGCGCACGTTCCAAATGGCAAACGAACCGACGAAGCCGTCCGCGCCGGACGGCACGGCAGCGCAGTATCGCTCGCACGCAACACCTCCCGACTCGGGGACGCTCCGACAGGTCGCCGCGTTCGCGGCCGGGGCGCCGTTCACCGCGCTCGTCGCGGCCGTCGAGGTGGCGGTCGTGACGGCCGCGCTCGGCGTGCCGCTCTCGACCGCGCCGGTCGCGGTGGGGTTAGTGGCGTTCGCGGTGTACGCCGCGGACCACGTCGCCGACGCCGAGGGCGACGCGGGGTCGACCCCCGCGCGGGCGCGAATCGCGCTCCGCTACGCCGACCAGCTGATGGTCGCGGCCGCGGTGAGCTACGGCTCGGCCGTCGCGCTCGCAGCCGGCGCGGGTCCCGCGGCGCTCGCGCTCGTCCTCGTCCCCGGCGCGGTGTGGATCGGCTACGCCACCGACTGGCTCCCGGCCGCGGGGGCCTTCGTCGCGCCGCTCGACGAGATCTCCGTGCCGCGCCTGAAGGACGTCTTCCTCCTCAACTCCGCGGCCGTCGCGCTCGCCTGGGCGGTCGCCGTCGTCGCCGCGCCGCTCGCGTTCGCCGGCGTCCCCGTCGACTCGGTCGGAGCGCCCGCGGTCGCCCTGCTTTTCGCCTACGTCTTCGCCCGCTCGTTCGTCGACGTCGAGGTCCCGAACGTCAGGGACGTGGCGGCCGACGCGGCGCAGGGCGTGGCGACGCTCCCCGTCGCGTACGGGGTCACCGGAACGCGCCGGATCCTGCTCGGCGTCGACGCCGTCGCGGCGGGACTGCTGGCGGCGGCCGCCGCGACCGGCGGGGGGTGGTCCCCCGCCCTCGTCGCGCTCGGCGTCGGCCTCGCGGTCTCCGTGACCGTCACCGCGCTGGCCGGCCGGCTCCGCGGCGCGGCGCTCGGCGTCGCGCCCGACTGTAGCTACCTCGTCGCCGGCGCCGCCCTCCTCGCGCTCGCGCTGTGAGGCGGCGACGAACCCGGCGTTGAGGGCCGAGAGACCGATTTTTTCAATAAGATAACTCGGCCCGATGAGTTATAAATCCGATGCGCGTAAAAAAACACCATGACCGCGTTGAGTCCGCTCTCCGTCACCCTCCTCGTCGCCGTGACGGTCGGACTGGCGGCGGCGATCCTCGCGTGGCGGGAGCGCCCGGAACCGGGCGCGACGTGGCTCGCGGTGCTGCTCGCCGGGCAGGTCTGGTGGGCGACGTTCCTCGTCTTCGAGCTGGAGGCGGCGACGCTGCCGGCGAAGGCGCTGTGGTACGACGTCCAGTGGCTCGGCGTCGTCGTCATCCCGGTCGGCTGGCTCTTCTTCGCGCTGGCGTACACCGGCTACGACCGCTACGTGACGCCGTTCTCCGTGGCGGTGGTGTCGATCGTGCCCGCCGCCACCGTCGCGGTCGCCGCTGCCGGCGACCCGGGCAACCTCCTCGCGGTCGACCGGGTCGTGCGCGAGACCGCAGTCGGGACGTTCCTCGACGTCGTCCCCGGACCGCTGTACTACGTCATCGCGGGGTACACCTACCTCCTCGGCGCGGTGGGGTCGATCCCCCTGATCCAGCTGGTCCGCGACGACGCCCGCCCGTTCCGGGGACAGAGCGCGGCCCTGCTCGTCGGGACCGCGGCGCCGTGGGGCGGCAGCGTCGCGTACCTCTCCGGCGCGATTCCGATCCCCGGGCTCGACCCCACGCCGCTCGTGTTCGTGATCTCCGGGGTGGGGTACCTGCTCGCGCTCTCCCGGTTCCGGCTGCTGACGCTCGCGCCGGCCCCGCGCCGCCGCGCCCGACAGCTCGTCTTCGAACAGCTTCACGACCCCGTCTTCGTCGTGGGCACGGAGGGGCTCCTCGTCGACCTGAACGAGAGCTCGGCCGAGACGTTCGGCGTCGACCGACGCGAGGCGATCGGCCAATCCGCCTCCGCGGTCGTCCCGAAGTACGACGCGGTCAGCGGCCTCGACGCCGAGGGAGACAAGCCGCGAGCGGTTCCGATCGTGGGCCGCGACGGGCGACGGCCGTACGAGGCGACGGTGCGAGACGTGGTCGACGACCACGGCCGCACCACCGCGCGGGTGATCACCTACCACGACGTCGGCGCGTACCTCGGGCAACAGCAGCGGCTCAACGTGCTCAACCGCGTGTTCCGTCACGACGTCCGGACGGAGACCAACCTCATTCAGGGGTACGCCGAACAGCTCCGCTCGGACCCGACCGACGAGCGCGCCCTGTCGGTCATCGAGAAGAGCGCCGGTCGGATGCTCGAACTTAGCGAGCGCACCCGGACCGCCGGCGAGCTGTTCGACCCGACGGAGGAGTCCGAGTCGGCGCCGCTCACGGACGTCGTCGACGAGGCCGTCGCCGAGGCGCGGGCGGTCGCCCCCGACGCGCGGATCGAGGTCGGTCGCGTGGCGGCCGTCCCGGTTCCGGCCGTGTTGGAGGTCGTCTTGGGGAACCTCTGTACGAACGCGGTCGGACACAACGACGCGGACGCGCCGTGGATGCGGATCGACGCCGCGGTCGCGGACGGCTGGGTCGAGGTCACCGTCGCCGACGACGGCCCCGGGATCGACCCCGCCGAGTACGACGTGTTGGACCGCGGCACGGAGACGCCGCTGCGACACGGCAGCGGGATCGGCCTGTGGATCGTCAAGTGGGGCGTCGACCACCTCGGCGGACGGATCTCGTTCGACGAGCGCGAGCCGACCGGGACGATAGTGACGGTCTGCGTCCCGGTCGACCGCTCGGAGACGCCGGGAGCCGACCCGGACGGGGAGCCCCCGAATCTGCCCCTCGACGACTCGGCGACGGCCGACGAGTCGGCCTCGCTGGGGCCGCCGCCGAACGCGGGTCGATAGGCACTTGACGCCGGGCGGCGACCCCGACGTATGGACGCTACGGCCACGACTTATCTCCCGTACGCGCTGCTCGCGATGGGCGCGTACGCGCTCGTCTCTCCGCTGATGCGCGTCGCCACGACCGGTCCGAACGCGATCCCGAGCGACGTCGCCGTCGTCGTCTCGAACACGCTGCTCGTCGCCATGGCGATCGGCGTGATCGCGTACACCGGGCAGGGCTTTACCACCCACCTCGCGTCGCCGAAGTTGGCGCACGTGCTCGCGGCGGGCGTGTTCCTCGGCATCGGCATCCTCGCGCTGTACCGGTCGCTCTCCCTCGGCCCGGTGAGCGTCGTGACGCCCATCTTCGCGATGTTCCTCGTCTTCTCGTCGGTGATCGGCTTCCTGTTCCTCGGCGAGTCGTTCACGGCCCGGAAGGGGCTCGGGATCGCCTTCGCCGCCGCGGCCGTCTACCTCGTCTCCGGCGCCTGACCGGAGGAGGTCGATCCGAGGCCGACGAACCCCACCGATCCGGAACCGTCTGCCGCGTGACGAAACCCCTTTAGCCGCCAGCGGGAAAGGAGCGCACCCGCCGTGTCTCGCCTTCCGAGCTCCCTGCGCGCGCTGATCTCGTACGTCGCCGACCTCCCGAACCCGTTCCGCCTGCTAATCCTCTACATCGGCTTCGCCCTCGCGAGGGTCGGGCTGATCGACCGCCACCGCGTGGTCCGGACCACCGACCTGGCGTGGCCGCGGATCGTGACCGGGATCGCGCGGATGTCGAAGAACGCGGTCGACGTCGCGATGGTCGGCGTCGCGGTCGGCACCAGCGCCGTCGCCGGCGTCGGCTTCGCGGGCCCGTACTGGGGGCTCGCGTTCGCGCTCGGCGGCGGCGTCGCCGGCGGCACCATCGCCCTCGTCTCCCAGCGCTACAGCGCCGAGGCGTTCGTCGAACTCGGCGACGCCGTCCGGTCGAGCGTGCTCCTCGTGATCGCGATCACGATCCCGGTCAGCGCGGCGTTCTGGTTCTTCTCGCCGGCGTTCATCGACGTCCTGAGCAGCAACGAGCGGGCGATCGCCTACGGCGCCGACTACCTCCGCGTGGTCGGGCTCGGCGTCCCGTTCGCCGCGCTCAACCTCGTCGGCAGCCGCGTGCTGGTCGGCTGCGACGACGCCTACACCGCGATGCAGGTCCGCGCCGGCGGCGCGCTCGCGA
Source organism: Halorubrum sp. Atlit-26R (assembly GCF_003666015.1). Lineage (GTDB taxonomy): Archaea > Halobacteriota > Halobacteria > Halobacteriales > Haloferacaceae > Halorubrum. The sequence continues at coordinate 33,884 of NZ_QPLT01000002.1, read as the reverse complement.
ACATCGTCCTCAGCGCGCTGTTCATCTTCGGCTTCGGCTGGGGCGTCGAGGGCGCCGCGGTCGGCACCGTCCTCTCGAACGTCCTCGCGGTCGCCGGCTTCACCGTCGGGCTCGTCCGCGGGAGCGCCCCGCTGATCGGCGAGTTCCCGGTCGCGATCGACGCGACCGGCTCGTACGTCAACCCCGGAATGTTACGCGACCTCGTCGAGATCGGCGTGCCCGTCGGCGCGCGCAACCTCGTGTGGACCGCCGCCGAGTTCCCGATGCTCGCCATCCTCGACGTGTTCGGCGAGAACACGGTGGCCGCGTTCGTCATCGCCCGCCGCATCTGGGGGATCATGAACACGCCCGGCTGGGGGTTCGGCCTCGCCTCCTCCAGTCTGGTCGGACAGGAGCTCGGCGTCGAACGCCCCGACGAGGCCGAGGCGTACGCCCGCGACATCATCCGCTTCTCGGTGGCGACGTACGCCGTCTCGGCGATACTGATCGCGGTCTTCGCGACCGACATCGTCTCGCTGTTCGCCCAGTCGCCCGACAGTCCAGAGATACCGATCGCCGTCGACCTCGTGTACGCGGCCTGTGCGGCGGTGATCTTCCAGGGCGTCTCCGGCGGCGCGGCCGGCCCCCTCGACGCCGCCGGGGACACGAAGATCCCCTTCGCGAGCCAGTTCCTCGGGATGTTCTGCGTGTCGATACCCCTCGCGTACGTCGGCGCGCACGATTCGACGCCGGCGATAACGGTTCCCGAAGTCCTCACGATCCCGGCGGTAGAACTCCCGCTCGTCGGCTTCGTGACCCCGCTCATAGAGATTCCGTTCGTCGGGTTCACGCTCCCGCAGGTCGCGCTCCCCGCGATCGGCCTGTGGGGGCTCTACCTCGCGTTCATGGCCGAGACGACGATCCCCGCCGCGATCAACTACCTCCGGTTCCGCTCCGGGAAGTGGAAGGCGATCAGCGAGGCGTACCGGCCCGAGGCGACCGCGGACGACTGAGGCGGGCGGCGAGCCGATCGCCGCTCCTCGAGTCACGTGCGGGCGCCGTGTGAGCGAAATAGTATTTTATATACTACACACTACTCGAAAAGTAAGAATCTGGAAAAGTCCAATCGGCGCTCGCTGCGGGATCAGTATTGGATGGTAGGCACAATAGTTATGCGGCAGCGACACTGATAGTTCGGTATGATGAACTGCGAGAAAGCGCGGTTGTTCGGGTCGGCACTGGTACTGTTACAGGGAGTCGTGACGGCGCTGTTCCCACGGACGAGCGTCCGCCTCACCAAGAAGATGATCGGGAAGAACTTCGATAACGCCGACGAGCTCGAGGCGACCCCGGCGTACGTCCGGCAGCTGCGCGCGATCGGCGTGGGCATGATCGCGGCGGGCGGCACGGGGCTGCTGCTTCAGGACGCGGACGAGTTGGAGGCCGACCTCTCCGAGATCGCCGACGCGGCGGGGACCGAAGGCGAGGAGTGACCGACTCCGATGGGAGGGCCGCGGGGAGGCGCCCGACGCGCGGCCCCGAGTCGGCCACCGCCGGTCCCGATTCGGCGCCGCGCGTCGGGCGAGGACGGAAGCCGGGGCGGGCCGCTCCGCGGAGCGTTCGACGGCGCTGGGCGCCGGCTTTCGGACCGCGTGGTCGGCAACCGAGAACGCCCCGCACGCTTTTGGTCGGTCTCTGAGAGGGTACGCTCGTGAACGACGAGCTATTCGAACGGATCCTGATACCGATCGCGGGCCCCGACGACGCCGAGGCCACGGCTCGGGCGGTTCGACCGCACCTCGACCCGGGCACGACGCTCATCGTGACGCACGTGACGCGGGGCGAGAGCGGCGAGACGACGATCAAGACGGGTCGAGACGAGTTCGCGGGAGCGACCTATGATACTTTTTTCGACATCCTCTACCGAGACGACCTCGAGTTCGAGTGGCTGACGCTCGAGGCGCAGGAGGTCGCAACGGCGCTCGTCGACGCCGTCGGCATGACGGAGGCGACGCTCGTCGCTTTCACCCCGCGAGACATCGACACGTGGAAGCGGACGATCACCGGCGACCCCGGAGGCCGTCTCATCCGAGAGGCGGACGTTCCGGTGATGGTCTTCCCGGACCGGCGAGCGTGACGCGCGACCGACGCGCGAGGGGGCCAACCGGTGTCCGCCGCTGATCCCCGGCGTCGGCGGCGGATCGCTTCGGACCCGTCCGATCACTTCTCGTCGGCGTGCCGGACCTCGACCGCGACCCCGCGCGTCGACCCCGCCATCTCCGGGCCGGACATCGCGGCGCGGCCGACCGCGAACGCCTTCGGCCCCTCGACCACGACCTCGTCGCCCACCCGAATCTCGTCGTCGGCGTCGACGACGCCGGGCGCGAGGACGGAGCCGCGTGGGACGAAGGAGTCGATCTCGACCCGCTTCGTCGGCGCGTCGCTCGCGACCCAGCGGCGCGCGCCGGCGAGCGTGAAGGAGAGGGTGCCGTATTGGGGAACCATCGTCGCCAGCTGCTCGCCGGGCTCGCCCTCGCGGCCGGCGTCGGGGTCGTCGCCCCACACCTGGAGCTTGGGGTAGCGCCCGGTGGTGCGGACGTCGGCCTCGCCGCCGTACGCCCCGCCCCCGTCGCCGTCCCCGCCGGCCGCACCGATCCCGCCGAAGAGGTCGTCGCCGGCGCCGTCGCCGAGGAGGTAGTCGGCGATGGCGCGGACCGTGTTGTGCTCGCGCTCGCGCTTGCTGTAGGCGGGCTCGCCCTGGAGCGCCGCGTTCAGCTCGCCGAGCGACTCGTCTGTCGTCGGGTGGTCGACGCAGGTGTACTCGAAGTCGACGTCGACCGCCCCCTCGACGCGCTCGCAGATCTCCCGGTAGCCGTCCTCGGGGACGTGCGCGATCACGCGCGAGTAGTCGTTGCGGTCGAGGTAGCGACGCAGCACCTCCGCGACGAACCCGATCTCGTCTTCGCTCCAGTCGCCGGTGACGACCGAGTCGTAGTGCTGCGCGGGGTATGTCGTCTCGAGCTCCTGCGGGACCACGCCGATCGGCGAGGTCATCGAGACGGTGTGGCCGCGCCACCGGATCGCGTCGTGGAACTGGCGGTGGCTCTGGGAGTCGCTGTAGGGCTTGGTGGCCGAGCAGGGGACCAACACGAGCGGCTGGTCGGTGAATCGGTTCCGGTAGCGGCTCGTAACGCGGTCGGCGAACCGCCGGATCTCGACGCGGTCGAGCGTCTCGGCGCTCGCCGCCGTCACCTCCGCGTCGCGCATCAGCGGCGTGCGCTCCTCCAAGTACCCCCACTGGTCGTCGAACTCGCGGAACGCGGCCGTGAGCCACCGCTCGTGGCGGGCCTGTCCCTCGACGTAATCCCGGAGGCGGCCGCTCCGGATCCGCTCGCGGACGCGGCGGAGTTCGGCGCGCAGCGCGTTCACGTTGTGGTCGGCGCAGTCGGCGCGCGTGAACTCGCTCCGCGGTTGCGCGCAGGCCGGGCAGGCGCACGGCAGCTCGTCGAGGTCCTCGAGGAAGTGCTCCGCGTCGGCTGTGAGGTACATCCCCTGCGTCCCCTTCGTCCGCGCGAGCGTCGCGTCGACGAGGTCGACGCCGGCGTACGCGAGCAGCGCGACGTTCCGCGGCGTGGCGACGCCGGAGAGGCCGAGCGCGGCGTCCGGCGGCAGGGTCGCTTTCGCGCGGACTATCGCGTCGCGGAACGCCTCGCCGTGGCCGACGAACCCCTGCGCGTCCGAGAGGAGGTACGCGTCGGCGCCCACGTCGCGGGCGCTCCGGCTGTCGACGACCGCCGCCGAGGGGAACTCTGCGTCGGGGTGGTCGACCGCGAACGACTCGCGGACCTCGTCGCGCGTGCCGGCCGGGAACGACCGGTGCGGGAGCACCGTGAGCGCGCGCTCGTCGCCGTCGGGCACCTCGCGGTCGCCGGCCCAGAGGCTCCCGGCGTCGTCGAGGAACGGGTCCGCGAGCGCCGGCGTCGCGACGGGGTCGGCGAGGCGGACCTCCCCGAGGCGGGCGGCGCCGTCGCGCTCGTGGACCTCGAAGTAGTCGGTCATACCTCCACTCGCGCGGGGACGGTCAATTCTCTTGTGTTCCGCGGTCGGCGTCCGGTAGCTTCGCCGCAACTGTTAGGCCGAACGCGACCGACCGATCGGTATGGACCCGACCGGCCCGTGGGACCGCGACCGCGTCGACGAGTTCCTCGGCGCCGCGCGCGTCCCGGTCCGCCTCGGCTGCCGCACGCCGAGCGACCACCCCTGGATCGTCTCGCTGTGGTTCGCGTGGGACCCGGACGCGGGAGCCGGGACCGACGCCGAAACCGGTTCCGACGACCCCACCGGCGCGATCCGCTGCGCGACGAGCGCGAGCGCCGACCTCGTCGAGTTCGTCGAACACGACGAGGAGGTCTCATTCGACGTGTCGACGAACGACCCGCCGTACAAGGGCGTCCGCGGTCGCGGCCGCGCGACGGTCCGCCCGGACGACGACAAGCGCCTCCTCCGGTCGCTCCTGACGAGGTACCTCGGCGGGACGGACAACGCGACCGCGGACCGGCTCCTCCGGCCCGACCGCGAGGAGGTCGAGATCCGGATCGAGCCGGAGCGGCTCCACACTTGGGACTACACGGAGCGGATGGGCTCGACGGAGGAGTGAGGCGAGCGCGGGCGGCCGGTCTCGGACCGGTTCGCGTCGCTCTCCGAGAGGCGATCGTTTAAGCGGTCGCCGGGCCACCGGGTGGTATGAGCGTTCTCGACACCCACGAGTACCGCGCGTTCCGCCGCGACCTCCACCGCCACCCGGAGCCGGCGTGGCGCGAGTTCTACACCACCGCCCGCATCGTCGAGGAACTCCGCGAGCGGGACCTGACGACGCTCCACGTCGGGCCCGACGCGCTGGCGACCGACGAGCGCCTGAACGTCCCCGACGACGAGGAGTTGGCGGAGTGGGAAGCGCAGGCCCGCGAGGCGGGCGCGGACCCCGACGTTCTCGACCAGCTCTCCGGCGGCTACACCGGCTGCGTCGCGGTCGTCGAGCGCGGCGACGGCCCCGTGGTCGGCCTCCGGGTCGACATCGACGGCCTCCCGATCACGGAGTCCGAGTCGGGCGAGCACGTCCCGGCCGCGGAGGGGTTCCGCTCCGAGAACGAGGGGTTCATGCACGCCTGCGGCCACGACGCCCACGCGACGATGGGGCTCGGCGCGCTCGACGCGGTCCTCGACTCCGACTTCTCGGGGACGCTGAAGGTGTTCTTCCAGCCGGGCGAAGAGCAGGTCGCGGGCGGCAAGCCGATGGCGGAGTCGGGGCACCTCGACGACGTCGACTACCTGTACGCGGTCCACGTCGGCCTCGACCACCCCTCCGGCGAGGTCGTCTGCGGCGTCGAGGGGTTCCTCGCGGTGCGGCACTTCCTCGCGGAGTTCTCGGGCGAGCCCGCCCACGCCGGCGCGCGGCCCGAGCAGGGCCGGAACACGGTTCAGGCGATGGCGGCCGCGATCCAGAACCTCTACGCGATCCCGAGGCACGCCGACGGCCCCACGCGGGTGAACGCCGGACTCGTCGGCGGCGGCACCGCGACGAACATCGTCCCCGAGGAGTCGTACATCGAGGGCGAGGTGCGCGGGCAGACGACGGAGCTCGCCGAGTACATGTCCGACCACGCCGACCGGATCCTCGACTCGGCCGCGGAGATGCACGACTGCGAGGTCGACGTCTCCACGCTCGGTGAGGCGCCCAGCGCGACGAGCGACGACGCGCTCGCCGAACTCGTCGGCGAGTCCGCGAGCGACGTGGCGGGCGTCACGAACATCGTCGACAGCGACGACCTCGGCGGCTCCGAGGACGCGACGTTCCTGATGAACCGCGTCCAAGAGCAGGGCGGGCTCGCCTGCTACCTCGGCGTCGGGACGGACCACCCGGGCGGCCACCACACGACCGACTTCGACGTCGTCGAGGACGACATCGCGGTCGGCATCGACGTGATCGCCGGCGCGATCCGGCGGGTCGCCGAGACGCGACCGTAAGAGTCCGGAGCGCTTTTTCCACCAGTATTTAAAAACATCTGCGAAGGCTTTTATAAACGAATGCGGTGGCGCGTGCCGACGAGCGGCCGCCACCGGCGGCCGCGAGTCGCCCGCGCGAGGGAGTCGGTCGCCGAGCGAAGCGACGGCGACCGACGAGGCTGGGGAGGCGTGAGGCGCTGTGCGGTGCGTTCCCGCGAGCGAAGCGAGCGGGAGCACGGAAGTCGCAGCCCGCGCAGCGAATGGAGTGAGCGAGCAGGAACGTCTTCCGGAGGGGCGGGACTCGAAGGGGCAGCCGCGAGGCGTGCGCAGGCGACGTAAGGACCGCAGGAGCGAACGGAGTGAGCGACGAGGACCGCAGCGAGCGTGCGCACGCCTCGCGGCTGGGGCTTCGATGGTGTCGGTTTTAATCTGTCATTTATAAGCGGCCGCGTACAGCCGAGCGGTCGAGACTCCGGCGGTGTCGGTCGGCCATTTATAAGTAAAACCGTACAGCCGAGCGGCTGGGGCTTCGGTGAACGTCACCACACAGTCGCCTATTTAAAAAGAGCCGACCACGAGTCCGCCGCTTGGACCTTCGCAACTCAGAACGTGAGGTGCGAACTCGACGCCGGCCCCTCGTCGTCGCCGTCGTCGTCCGGGAGCCCCTCGTAGAGGTACGTGAGGTCGTCGTCCGTGAGGAACACCGCGCCGTCACGCACCTCGATATCGACCGAACGGAGCGTCGTCCCCGCGGCCTCGCCGTTGTCGCAGGAGCCCGCACAGGAATCGAACGCCGAGCCGTGCTTCGGACAGACGACGGAGCCGCCACGCGTGACCGCGCCCACTTCCTCCCGGTACAGCCGCTGGTCCTCGTGGGTACAGCGATTGATCCACGCGCGGACGGACTGCTCCTCGCCGTCCCTCTCGCCCGTCGCCCCCGCGTCCGGCTCGTCCGCGCACGGAACGAGAAACACCTCGCGGTCTTCGTCGCCCTCGCGAGCAGTGAACGCCCACGAGCCCCGCTCGCGCACCGTCTCGACGGCCGTGAGTCGGTAGCCGCTCACGGCCTCAGTACTTCGCGTCGGCGCCGGTCGTCTCGTAGACGCGGTCCATGATGTCGTCGCGCTCGCGGGTCCAGTTGGCCATCGCGGCGGGGCTCGTCGGGTACTCGTCGTAGTGGCCGATCAGCTCGTCCGCCAGCGACTTCGTCTGGTAGAAGTTCCGGATCGTCCCCCAGTAGCCGAAGGACTTGATCGCGGCCTTCACCTTCAGCCCGAAGGACATCGAGGTCGACCCCTCGTAGAGCGCCTCCGCGAGCTTCTCGCCCGGCAGCGACGCGAGCAGTCCCATCAGGTCGTCGACGTCCACCGCGGTCGAGAGGACGTTGTACACGTCGAGGCCGGCGTAGCGCCCGCCGAAGTGGTCCATCACGCGGGCGTTGTACCGCCAGAGGTTCTCCTCGCTCACGTCGCCGTCGGAGATTGCCTTCACCGCCTGCTCGCCGGCGTACTTGCCCGCGTACGCCGCGCCAGCGATGCCGCCGCCGGTCGTCGGGTTCACGTGGCCGGCGGCGTCGCCGACCGCCATGTAGCCGGGCGCGACGGCCGAGTCGTAGGGGCGTCTGGTCGGCAGCGCGGCGCCGAGCTTGTCGCGGACCTCCGCGCCCTCGAACTCGGGGCGGTCCCGGAGGTCCTGCTTCAGCGACTCGACGAGCTGCATCGGCTCCTCGGTCATCTGGAAGCCGAGCCCGGCGTTGATCTCCGTCGCCGTCCGCGGGAAGTACCAGAGGTAGCCCGCCGCGCGGTCGGTCGCCTTGAACACCAGGGCGTCGTCCCACTCCACCGGCTCCGGGACGTCGACGATCTCGCGGTACGCCGAGCAGAACTGCGAGTACCGGACGTTCGTGTCGAAGGTGGTCCCCTCGAAGTCGGCCTTGTCCTGGAGCAGCGAGAGCGACCCGGCGCCGTCGATCACGACGTCGGCCGCGTACGTCCGCGGCTCGCCCTTCCGGACCGCGTGAAGGCCCGTGACGCGCCCCGTCTCGTCCTGGAGCACGTCGTTGATGACGGTGTCGTAGTGGAAGTCGACGCCCGCGTCCTCGGCCCCGGCGATGATCTGGCGGCCGTACTCCCAGCGGTCGATGACCGCGAGCTCGCCGGGGACCGGGATCTCCAAGACCGTGTCCTCCTGCGGGATCTCGAAGCGGCCGTGGTCGACGCCGGTGTTCGTGAACGCGGGTTCGAGCCGCGACTTCGGGATCGCCTCCGGGAAGGCGTCTGCGCCCTTCAAGGCGTCGCCGCAGGCGATGTGGCCGGCCTCCTCCTCGTCCTTCCGCTCGACGATGACGACGTCGAGCCCCTCGTTCGCGATCGTCGCGGCGGCGTAGCAGCCGGCGGTGCCGGCGCCCGCCACGACGACGTCGTACTCGTCGATATCCATTACCGGACCGTGTCGTGCGCCCGGCAAAACTCTTTGCTCCCGTTTCGGTCGGATCGTCGGGGACGGATTCCGTCGACGGCCGGCCGCGCGGCCGGTCGGTGTTCGGTGCCTAACTGTTCAGGCTCACCGTTTAACGGGCCGGCGGCGAACGCATCGGACATGGGGCAACTCGATCAGATCGACGCGGACCGCCTCCGGGCGTGGCTCCCGGAGGTCCGCTCGTCCGAGGCGACCGCGGCGCTGATGGTCGCCGTCGCGTACGACCGTGGCATCGGGACCGGAGAGCTCGCCTCGTGGTACGACCGCTCCGAGGAGTGGGTCGAGGAGACGATCGCGGCGCTCGACTCGGCGGGATTCGTCTCGACCGTCGCCCGGTTCGAAGGAGTCGATATCGAAGCGGTCGCAGCGGAGTCGAACCTCGCGCCGACGACGGTCCGCGACTGGTTCGACGACCTCGCCGACGAGCCGGTCTCCGAGGCCGCCGACGTGGTCCGGCGGTACGCGGAGGGGTCGGTGGAGCCGGTCCGCACCGGTTCGCCGTCGACCGTCTACCACCTCGACCGGAGCGTCGTCGCCGAGCGGGGCTGGTCGATCGACGACGACGACCTCTTCGAGAAGGCGGCCGACGCCGACCTCGACCTCCCGGAGTACGGGCGCTTCCTCGTCGAGCCCGGCGAGTCGATCCTCGAGGCGGCGGAGCGCGGCGGCCGCTCGTGGCCGTACGCCTGCCGCGGCGGCGCCTGCTCGAACTGCGCCGTGATCGTCGTCGAGGGCGACGTGGCGATGCCGGGGCAGTCGATCCTCTCGGACGAGCAGATCCGGGAGGCGAACGCCCGCCTCTCCTGCGTCGGCGTCCCGATCACCGAGGAGGTGAAGCTCGTCACCGGCGTCGGCGACGCGGAGGACTTCGCCGACCTGCGGCTGCCGTCACCGGCCGACGAGGCCGGCGCGTCGGACTGACGACCGCCGGTCGGGAGAGACCCCGCCCGACCGCAGCTTACTCCTCGGTCTCGTAGTGCTCCCCGGCGGCCTCGGGGATCTGGGTCCGGCCGACCAAAGCGAGCACGACGATCACGACGACGTACGGGATCGTCTGGACCAGCGTGTCGGGGACCGCGTAGCCGAGCTGCTGGAGCCGGATCTGTACCGCGTCGAGGCCGGCGAACAGCGCCCCCGCGCCGAGCGTTCCGACCGGGTTGTAGTTGCCGAACAGGTACGCGACGATGGCGATGAACCCCTTCCCCTGGACCATCGTCTCGCCGGCGCCGACGAACTGGCCGATCGACAGCGCCAGCGCCGAGCCGCCGACGCCGGAGAGGACGCCCGAGAGCAGGACGCCCGCGTAGCGCACCTTCGAGACGGAGACGCCGACCGTGTCGAGCGCCTTCGGGTTCTCGCCGGCCGCCCGGAGGTGTTTGCCGAACGCGGTCCGGTTCAGCAGCCACCACGAGCCGAGGGTCGCGAGGACCACCATCGTCGCGGAGTACTGCCACCCGACGCGCGCGCCGAGGTTCGGCGTGTTGACGCCGCCGAAGAACACGGTCGACATGAACGGCGCGAGCCCCAAGGCGATGAGCCATACCGCGAGGCCCGCGATGATCTGGTCGGCCTTGAACTCGATGCAGACGACCGCGAACACCGCGGCCAAGAACGTCGAGGCCGCGATACCGGCGAGGAACGCGAGCGCGAGCGCCGGGACGCCGAGGACGGCGTTCCCGACGCCGACGATCGACGCCGCGTACACCGAGGCGAACGCCGAGATGATGAGCAGTCCCTCCAGCCCGATGTTGATGACGCCGGACTTCTCGGCGAAGATGCCGCCCAGCCCGGCGAGCACGATGGGCGCCGCGAGCCGCGCCGTCGACGTCGCGGTGCTCGTCGAGAAGACGATGCCCGCGAGGTCGCCCGCGAGCGACTCGGGGAACGCGAGCCCAAGCACGCCGAGGACCGCGAGCACGCCGACGGTGCCGACGACCAGCGAACGCACGTAGCTCGACTCGCTCGCGCCCTCGAGGAGCGAGGCCGGCGAGAGGGGGTTACGCATCGGCCTCACCCCCGTCGCCGCCGGCGGACTCGTCGGGGTCCGCCGACCCCGAGCCGCTCGCACCGCTCGCACCGCCCGCGCCGCCGGGACCGCCGGCGACGCCCGTGTACCGACCGACCATCCGGAAGAACTCGGGCATCGCCACGAACAGGATGATGAGCCCGCGCAACACGGCGACGAGCTCCGTGGGAACGTCCGTCCGGAAGCCGATCTCCAGGGCGCCGCCCTTCAGGACGCCGAAGAGGAACGCCGCCGGCAACACGCCGATCGGGTTGTTCCCGGCGAGGATCGAGACGGTGATGCCGTCGAAGCCGAGGTCCGGAACCGAGGCCATCCACCGGCCCTCGGACATCAGCACCCACACCGAGCCGCCGACGCCGCCGAGCGCGCCGGACAGCGTCATCGCCCGCACGGTCGTGAGCTTCGCGTTCACGCCGCCGTACTCGGCCGCGGCGGCCTGGACGCCGCTCGTCCTGAGGTCGTAGCCGAACGAGGTGTGCTCGACGAAGTAGTAGAGCCCGCCGATGAAGGCGACCCCGACCAGCAGCGCGATCAGCGCGAAGTCGGTCGACGCCGGGAACAGCACCGACGGGAACTGCGCGTACTCCGGGACGTACCGGGTGGCGACCACGGAGGAGCCCTCGGCGCGGAACACCTCCAACACGAGCACGTACGCGACGTTCGCGGCGACGAAGTTGAGCATGATCGTCGTGATCACCTCGTTGGCGTCGGCGTACGCCTTGAGGGCGCCGGGTATCGCGCCCCAGAGGCCGCCGCCGACGGCGCCGGCCGCGGTCCCGACGACGATCAGCACGAGGCCGGCGACGGGGCCCGCCGGGAGGAGCGGCGCGAGCGCCAGGACGGTGAGCGCGGTCGCGAGCGCGCCGACGACGAGCTGGCCCTGCGTCCCGATGTTGAACAGGCCGGCGCGGAAGGCGACGGCGACGGAGAGCCCGGTGAAGATCAGAAGCGTCGTCTCCGAGAGCGTCAGGCCGAACGAGAGGTTAAAGGGCGTCCATCCCGGGTTGAACAGGCCTGGGTCGCCGACCGCGAACGGGTAGCCGAGCGCGCCGTTGAACAGCACCACGTACACCTCGAACGGATTATAACAGAACCCCAGCCCGGTGAACGGCATCGTCCAGGCCGCGGTCGAACACTCGGCTATCCGGCCGGAGACGAGCACGAGCGCGAAGCCGACAAGGATCGAGAGGAAGATGGCGGCGACGCTGATGACGAGCCGCTCAGCGACGCTCCGGTCGACGAACGGCGCGACCACGCGGGCGAAGACGGAGGGGCCCCCGTCCGCGTCGGGGTCCGAGTCGCTCACGCGTCCACCCCCTCGCCGCCGCCGGTCGCTCCGTCGATCCCGTTACCCGACGCGTCGTCCGCGCCGTCGCTCCCGCCGCCCGGCGCGTCGTCCGTCCCGTCGCCCGCGGCGTCGTGGATCGCGGCCCCCTCGACGGAGTCGTCGTCGAGCGACTCGCCGGCCATCAACAGCCCGATCTCCTCCTCGGTCACGGTCGCGGGGTCGACGATCCCGGTGAACTCGCCCTCGTGCATCACCGCGAGGCGGTCGGATAGTCCCTGTACCTCGTCGAGCTTCGAGGAGACGAGGAGGATCGCCTTCCCCTCGGCGCGCAGTTCGAGCAGCCGGTCGTGGAGGAACTCCGTCGACCCGATGTCGACGCCGCGGGTCGGGTGGGTGGCGACGACCAGCTCCGGGTCGCGCTCGAACTCGCGGCCGACGATGAACTTCTGCTGGTTGCCGCCCGACAGCGACTCGGCCTCCGCCTCGGCGTCCGGCGGGCGAACGTCGTACTGCTCGATGACTGACTCGGCGTGGTCGCGGGAGGCGTTCCAGTCGAGCCGGCCGCCGTTCGCGAACGGCGGGTCGTGCTGGCTCCCCAAGATCCCGTTCTCGACGAGGTCGTACGACATCACGAGGCCGCGCTCCTGTCGGTCCTCGGGGATGAACGCCATCCCGCGGTCGATCCGGTCGCGGCGCGTCTTCCCGACCATCGACTCGCCGCGGTAGCGGACGTCGCCGGACGCCGCCTCGCGCAGGCCCGTGATCGCCTCGACGAGCTGCGACTGGCCGTTGCCGTCGACGCCCGCGACCCCCAAGATCTCGCCGCCCCGGAGCTCGAAGGAGAGGTCCGAGACCGCCTCGACCCCCCGGTCGTCCTCGACGTCGAGGTCCGTCACCTCCAGCACGCGGTCGCCCGCCTCCTGCGGCGACGTCGCGGGCTCCATCAGCACCTCTCGGCCGACCATCATCTCCGCGAGCTCCTCGCGCGTCACGTCGGCGGCGGCGACGGTGCCCACGTTGACCCCGTCGCGGAGGACGGTGATGTCGTCGGCGGCCGACAGCGCCTCGCCGAGCTTGTGCGAGATGAAGATGATCGTCTTCCCCTGCTCGGTGAGCTCGTCGAAGACGCCGTACAGCTCGTCGACCTCCTGCGGCGTCAACACCGCGGTCGGCTCGTCCATGATGAGGACGTCGGCGCCGCGGTACAGCGCCTTCAGGATCTCGACGCGCTGCTGTTCGCCGACGGAGATGTCGGCGATCGTCGCGTCCGGGTCCACGTCGAACCCGTAGCGCTCGCTCAGTTCGACGACGGCCTCGCGGGCCGCCTCCCCGTCGACGCGCAGTCCGCCCCAAGTCTTCGGCTCGTTGCCCAAGACGACGTTCTCCCACACCGTCATCGGGTCGACCAGCATGAAGTGCTGGTGGATCATGCCGACGCCGGCGTCGATCGCGTCCCGCGGCGAGTCGAACGACCGCGGCTCGCCGTCGAGGCGGACGGTCCCCTCGGTCGGCTGGTAGAGGCCGTACAGCACGTTCATCAACGTGGTCTTGCCGGCCCCGTTCTCGCCGAGCAGGGCGTGGACGCTCCCGCGCTCGACCGCGAGATCAACGTCGTCGTTCGCGACGACCCCGGGGAATCGCTTCGTGATGCCGTCCAAGTGGACCGCCGGGTTCATTCACCCGTAACTCCGTGGCTACCCCTAAAAACGCGCGGATTCCGGGGCGACGCCGTCTGGAACTGTCGGTGCGTCAACTGCTGGGGCGAAAAAGGCGGCGTTCGAACGCTCAGTTGCTCGTCGTCTCCGGGACCTCGATGTTCCCGGCGATGATCTCGTCGCGCGCGTCCGCCACGGCCGTCGTGATCTCCTCGGGCACCTCGCCGCCGATCTGGTCGCCGTAGACGCACTCGACGCCGTTGGATTCGAGCCCGAGCGCCGTCGTCGAGCCGCCCTGGTGGTCGTCGTCGATGACGTTCGAGATCGACTCGTACACCGCGGTGTCGACGCGTTTCACCATCGACGCCAGGATGACGTCCGCGAACGACTCGTTGGAGACCGACTGGTCCTGGTCGACGCCGAAGGCGAACCGACCCTCCTCCTGTGCGGCCTGGAACACGCCGACGCCCGTCGCGCCCGAGGCGTGGTAGACGATGTCCGCCCCGCTCTGGTACATCGACAGCGCCGCCTCCTGACCGCCCGTGGGGTCGGCGTAGCTGCCGACGTAACTCGTGGTGACGTCGACGTCGTCGGTCGCGTAGTCGACCCCGGCCTCGAAGCCGGCCTGGAACCGGCGGATGACGGGGCTGTCGACGCCGCCGACGAACCCGACGTTCGTCGAGTCAGGATCGGTCTCGCCGGCGCCCGCCGAGAACTCGGTCTCGGTCAGGTGCCCGGCGAGCACGCCCATCAGGAACGAGCCCTCGTGCTCGCGGAACAGGTAGCTCGCGACGTTCGGCTCGTCGACCACGGTGTCGACGATCATGAAGTCCTGGTCGGGGTAGTCGGGCGCGGTCTCGGTGAGCGCGTCCCCCTGGTTGAACCCGATGGTAGACACCAAGTCGTACGCGGGGTCCGTCGACCCGGCGTACTGCTGCTGGAACTGCTCGAACTCGCCGGCGCCGTCCGGCTCCGACTCGTCGTAGGCGATGCCGAACTCCTCTTCGGCCTGAAGGATGCCCTGCTGGGCCGCGTCGTTGAACGAGTTGTCGCCGAGGCCGCCGTCGGAGTAGACGATGCCGATCCGGGCCGGCACGTCGCCGTCGCCCCCGTCGCCCCCGTCGCCGCTCGGGCCGCCGCTACACCCGGCGAGGCCGACGAGGCCCGCTGCGCTTGCCGCCTTGATGAACCGCCGCCGATCGAAGTCGGATGCCATCTCACTCGTAACCCCGTCGGAACGCGGCATAAATTCGTCGTTCCCCGCCGCACCGAGGTGACACGTTCGTGAAAACAGCCGGCCGAATTACGGGGTAAACGCCGGTCGATCCCGATTTCCGATCCACGAACCCGGATTTTTCACGGTCGTGAACGGGGACAGACCGTCCGTCGCCTACGCCGCCGCGACCGCGTCCTCGACGACGCCCTCGACCTCGGCGACGAGGGCGTCGACGTCGTCGCTCTCGGCGTACACGCGGACGTACGGCTCCGTCCCGGACGGTCGAACGAGCGTCCACGAGGCGTCCTCGAACTCCAGCCGGACGCCGTGGTCGGTGTCGACGGCGGCGTCGGGGAACGCGTCGGGCAGCGTCGTCTCCAGCCGGTCCATGGCCGGCCCCTTCGCGTCGTCCGGACAGGAGACGCTCACCTTGCGGTAGGGTCGCTCCGTGATCGGCGCCCGCAGCGCGTCGAGCCCCTCGTCGGCGACGAGGCGCGCGATCACCGCCGCGGAGGCCACGCCGTCGATCCACCCGCCGAACGCGACGTGGATGTGCTTCCACGGCTCGGCGGCGAAGACGACGCGGGTGTCGTCGCCCACCTCGCCGGCGGCGCCCGACTCGCCGACCGCGCCCGCTTCGCCGAGGGCGCCGGCCTCCGCAGCGTCCTCCCGGACCGCCGCGATCCCCTCGTGGAGCGCGCCGAGCCGCACGCGCTCGACGCGGCCGCCGGCCTCCCGGACGCGCTCGTCGATCCGACCGGAAGCGTTCGGCGTCGTCACCACGACGGGGTCCGCGGCGTCGCTCTCGCGCGTGTACCGCTCCGCGAGCACAGCGAGGACCGTGTCCTCGTGGACGACCTCGCCGTCCGCGTCGACGATGACGATCCGGTCGGCGTCGCCGTCGTGGCCGATGCCGAAGGCGAACCCCTCGGCCTCGCCGTCGCTCTCCGCATGGTCGTCGACGCCGTCGCTCCCGTGGCTCGCCGGCCGTCCCGGGTTCTCGACCCCCTCGTTGGCGTCCGCGACGAACGCGCGGAGGTCGGCGAGGGTCTCCGGCGTCGGCTTGCTCCCCCGACCGGGGAAGTGGCCATCGACGTTGCCGTTGAGCGTGACGACGTCGGCGCCGAGCTCCCGGAGGACGGTCGGCGTCGCGGGCGCGCTCATCCCGTTGCCGCAGTCGACCGCGACCCGGAGGCCGTCGAGGGGCGCGCCGAACTCCGCGGCGTACTCGCGCACGTCGGCGAGGTAGCCGTCGAGCGGGTCGGTCCGGGTCGCCTCGGTCCACTCGTCCCACGGGGCGACGCCCTCCTCGTCGACCACCCGCTCCTCCACGGCGCGCTCCGCGTCGCGGTCGAACTCGGTGCCGTCGCGGAAGAGCTTGATCCCGTTGTCGGTCGGCGGGTTGTGCGAGGCGGTGAGCATCACGCCGTAGCGCCCCTGCGAGGCGTGCGCGAGCGCCGGCGTCGGGAGTCGCCCGGCGCGGCACACGTCGACGCCGCCCGCCGCCAGCCCGGCCTCCATCGCGGCCGCGAGCGCCGGCCCGGTCACCCGCCCGTCGCGGGCGAGGACGACCGTCGGCTCGGGGCTCGACTCGGAGGGGGACTCCTCGCTTCGCGATCGGATCTCGGCGCCCACGGCTCGCCCGACGGCGAGCGCGAGCGCCGGCGTGACGCGCTCCTCGACGCCGCCGCGTATCCCGGCGGTTCCGAACAGGTCCATGTCGCCCACCTCGGCGCCCGGGAGTTAGTAGGCGTCGGTTGCGGGCGCGGACGGGTCGACTGAAGTCGGTCGCGGTCGGGTCGTTTAAGCGGGCCGCGGTCCCAACGTCGGCCGATGACCGACCGCGTTCGCGCGCACGTCTTCGTCTCGGGCCGCGTTCAGGGCGTCTTCTACCGGGCGAGCACCCGCGACGCCGCCCGCGAGGCGGGCGTCGACGGCTGGGTGCGGAACCTCGACGACGGCCGGGTCGAGGCCGTCTTCGAGGGGCCCGAGGGGGACGTCCGCGACATGGTGGCGTGGTGCGAGACGGGAAGCGAGGCCGCCGAGGTCGAGGACGTCGACGCCGAGTACGGCGAGCCGGAGGGCGCCGAGGGGTTCGAGATCAGGCGGTGACGCGAGCGGATCAGTCGTCGTCCGCGGCCGCCGACTCTCCGGTTCCGGCGGCGCCCTCGGCGCCGCGACCGGGCCCGTCCCGCACCCCGAGTTCCTCTAACGCGCGCAACACGACGACGGCCTCGACCACGTCGCGCTCCTCGGTGTAGGGGTCGTCGACCGCGTCGAGGGTCGCCTCGGCCTCGCGCGCGAGCCGCCCCTCCAGCTCGGTCTGGTCCGTCTCGGCCTTCGTCGCCGACAGCAGCGCCTCGTGGTCCTCGCGGAGGTCCAAGGAGACGTGCGCGGCGTTACACCGCGAGAGTGGATGCGTGTCCATCTCGATCGCGAGGTCGCTGACGAGGTCCCAGTCATCGGCGCAGAACCGGAGCGTTACCGTGCCGACCACGTCGCGCCACGAGATCGGGTCGCCGTTCTCCATGAGCCGGAGCGCCCGCGGCGGCACCGCGATCCGCGTGTGCGTCTCCTCGCGGCCGCACAGACAGCAGGGAGTGTTCTTCAGTCCGGCGTACACGTAGATCGCTACGCGCCGGAGAGGGGTGTGCGTTTCGGCGGCGGAACGCGTTCGCGGCGATTCGTTGATAATAGACACGAGCGGTCGCGGCGCTGATTTATAAATAAACGACGCGGTGGCGCGCCTGCGAGCGGCCGCCATCGGCGGCCGCGAGCCAGCCCGCGAGGGACGCCGCGAACGCCCGCAGGGCGTGAGCGGCGAGGCTGGGGAGGCGTGAGGCTGCGGTGCTGTGCGGTCGGGGTGGGACTCAAAGGGGCAGCCGCGAGGCCGGCGTAGGCGACGCAAGCACTGGAAGGAGCGAACGGAGTGAGCGACTGAAGCGCGTGGTTCGAGAGAGCGAAGCTCTCTCGTCATCCCGAAAATCGAAGATTTTCGGGCGACAGCGAGCGTACGCCGGCCTCGCGGCTGGGGCTTTGGAGGTGTCATCCGTCGATCTCCGGTCAATTATTTATAAGCGAGCGGCTGGGGCTTTAGAGGTGTCATCCGTCGATCCACAGTCAAGCATTTATAAAAGAGCGGCTGGGGCTTTGGCGGTGTCCGCCGCCTATCTGCTGACAGCGTTTTATAAATAGACAGCCATCGCCGCTGTGATTACTTATAAAGACTCGGCGAGACCGTTACTCAGATCTCACGCGTCACATTCGGCCAACCACTCGTGGGCCCAGTCGTCGATCTCCTCGAAGACGGGGGCGAGCGACTCGCCTTTATCAGTTAAACTGTAGTACGTCGCCACCGGCGAGTCCTCCTCTAACCGCCGGTCGACGAACCCGGTCTCCTGGAGGTCGTCGAGCACGCGCGAGAGCGTCCGAGCGTTCGCGTCCGTCTCGCGCTTCAGTTCGTTGAACCGCGCCTCGCCGTTCAACAGCTCGTGGAGGACGACGAGCCGCCACTGCGATCCGATCTGCTCGATGGAGTCGATGACGGGGCAGGGGGTCTCGGGCGTCGTCGCCTCTGCCGCCGCGTCAGCGCCCGAATCAGCCGCCGCGTCAGCGCCCGAATCAGCCGTCTCCGCCGAAAGGTCCTGTGATGACATCGGTGTTACCTACTAACCGTATTGTCCGGGAAGCGATAAATAGGTTACGTCCGTATAGCAGGTTACACGATGTTAGCTGAACTCGCGACGTTACCGCTCCAGTTCGACGCCCCCCTCGCGGGCGAACTCTTCCTGCTCGGCCGGATCCTGTTCGGCGCGACGCTCGCGTTCATGGGGCTCAACCACTTCATGGACCTCGAGACGATGGCCGGCTACGCCGAGTTCAAGGGGCTCCCGGCGCCGCAGTTCTCGGTGATCGCCTCCGGCGCCGTCCTCGTCCTCGGCGGCCTCGGCGTCGCGGCGGGCGCGTTCCCCGTCCTCTCCGCCGGCGCGCTCGCCTTCTTCCTCCTCGTCTCCGCCGTGACGATGCACGACTTCTGGTCGATGGACGACCCCGAGGAGAAGCAGAACGAGATGACCAGCTTCCTGAAGAACGTCTACGGCGCCGGCGCCGCGCTCGCGCTGCTCGCCGTCGGCGGCAGTGCGTGGCCCTACGCGGTCGGCCTCGGCCTGTTCTAAGTCGCATACGCGAGCTTTCCCAACCGACGCGCACGCGCCGTTCCCCTTTCCAACCGCCGTCCGACGACCGCGTCGAGCCGCCAGCACGACTAACTACCTTCCCGACGAGCGTTCACATAGACCATGACCGACGCGCCGCCGACGACCGGGCTCCACCACGTCACGAACATCTGTACCGACATCGAGGAGACCACCGCGTTCTACGAGGACGTCCTCGGCTGGCACACGGTCAAGCGGACCCAGAACTACGACGACCCGGGGACGCCGCACTACTACTTCTCGCCGACGCCCGAGGGCGAGCCGGGCACCAACGTCACCTACTTCGAGTATCCGGACTCGCAGGGGACGCCCGGCCCGGGCGCGAGCCACCACTTCGCGTTCGGCGTCGAAGACGAGGCGACCCTGAAAGAGTGGCAGGCGCACCTCGAATCCCACGACGTCGAGGTCTCCGAGGTGAAGGACAGAACCTACTTCAAGAGCATCTACTTCACCGACCCCGACGGGCTCGTCTTCGAACTGGCGACGCGGGGGCCGGGCTTCACCCGCGACGAGGACGACCCCGGCAGTCAGGTCATCGATCCGTTCGAGAAAGGTTACGAAAACTGAGACGCCCGACGCCGCAGCGCCCGAGCGACCCCCGGGTCACTCTCCCTCTACCAGCGCCGCGAACCGGTCGAGCGCGCGCCGGCAGACGGGAACGTACGGGGCCGCGATAAGCGGGACCTCGATCACCGCTCGACACCGGTCCGGATCTCCCGCGTACCGGTCGACGCGGTGCCCGGTCGCCGGGACCCGCGCGACCTCCCAGTCCCACCGGAGCCGCGTCGCCGCCGTCACCCGGAACGGGACCCACGCGCCCGCGACCCTGACCCTCCCGGTCGTCCCGGTCTCGACGTACCGGTCCGCGCTCTCGACGTCGCGGACCGACGGGCTCCAGTCGGGCCACCGTCGGGTGTCGCGCAGCGCTATCGCGGTCGCCTCCGGCGGCGCGTCGACGTCGCGGCCGACCGCGAGCGTCGCGCCCTCGCGGACCACCGAACCCCGGCCGTCGCCGTCGCACTCTCCGGTCGCGTCGCGGTTTCCGAACACGCGAATGCCTCCGGCGGCGGCCACCCTCACCGCTGCGGTCCGCCGCTCGTATCCGCACGTCCGTCCGGTTTCAGGCGTCGAAACCGGCGCTAATTCGCAGTTCGTCCACCGGCCGAGTCGTCGCGGCGACCTTCGATATTAATACCTTATATGGTATCAGGACTCATTATCTCTTTCCACGAAGGGTTAATACGGGGTTCGGAGCTACCGGAGAGCAATATGGCAAGCGACCGCGACACCATGAAAGACGTCTCGCACACAGCACCGAACGACACCTCCGCGGAGGCCGTCTGGGAGCGAGGGCGGGGCCCAGTCGAGGAAGAGGAAGAAGAGGAGTAACGACCGTCGTCTTCTGCGGCACCGCCTCGTCGGCGAGCGACGCAGCCGCCGCCCCGCCGACACCCTCTTTGGCGTCCTTTTTAAATACGGGCCATGGTCGGAGTTCCACTCGGGGTGGCGGGAGTCGCGGCGGTGATCGTGTTGCTTGCGTTCAGCGCGTTCTTCTCGAGCTCTGAGACGGCCATCTTCTCGCTGCCGGCCGAGTGGTTCGAACGGCAGGCCGCCACGGACGACCCGCGGGGGGACGTGCTGAAGAAGCTCCACGACGACCCGCACCGGCTCCTCGTGACGCTGCTCGTCGGGAACAACGTCGTCAACATCGCGATATCCAGCATCGTCACCGTCCTGATCGCCGGGTACCTCCCGTCGGGGGCGGCGATCGTGGCGACGACGCTGTGCACGAGCTTCCTCGTCCTCGTGTTCGGCGAGATCGTCCCCAAGGCGTTCGGCCTCGGGAACGCGGAGTCCTGGTCGCTGCGGGTCGCGTCGCCGGTCCGGTTGGTCGAGCGGGCCCTCTCGCCGCTCATCACGCTTTTCGACGGGATCACCCGCCGGATGAACGCGTACATCAGCGGCGACGCGAACATCGAGAAGCCGTACACGGACTGACCCGCCGCCGGCCGACGTTCTCGCCGCCGATAACCGCGGGCGTGGGTTTAACCCGGCCGCCGCCGGACCCGAGCCCATGATCGAGGCCTCGGGGCTGCGGAAGACCTACGGCGACTTCGCCGCCGTGGTCGACAGCGACTTCGCCGTCGAAGAGGGCGAGGTGTTCGGGATCGTCGGCCCGAACGGGGCCGGGAAGACGACGACGCTCAAGGTGCTCGCCGGCCTCGTCGAGCCGACGGAGGGGGAGGTGACCGTCGCCGGGTTCGACGCCTCGGACCCCGAGATGCGGCGCCACCTCGGATTCCTACCCGAAGAGTCGCCGCTGTACGAGGAGATGACCGCGCTGTCGTACCTCCGCTTCTTCGCCGACCTCTACGACGTGCCTCGGGAGGTCGCCGACGAGCGTATCGAGGCCGCGCTCGACCGCCTGGAACTGGACCACCGCGAGCGCCGCCTCGGCGACGTCTCGAAGGGGATGAAACGCAAGGTCGCCATCGCGCGCTCGCTCGTCAACGACCCGGACGTGCTGGTGTACGACGAGCCCGCGTCCGGGCTCGACCCCGTGACGACGAACTCCGTGCTGGCGTTCACCCGCGAGCTGCGCGAGACGGGCAAAACTGTCGTCTTCTCGGCGCACAACCTCTACCACGTCGAGTCCGTCTGCGACCGCGTCGTGGTGATGAACGAGGGGCGCATCGTCGCCCGCGGGAGCGTCGACGGGATCCGCGAGCGACACGGCGAGACGACCTACCGCGTGTTCACGGACGTCGAGCCGACCGCGACGCCCGCGCTCGCGGACCTCGACGCGACGACGGAGGAGGTCGGCGACCGCTTCCGGACGACCGTGCCGAGCATGGACGCGGTCGCCGCGGTCCGCGAGGCCGTCGGCGACGCCGGCGGCGAGGTCGTCGACATCCGGAGCCGCGAGCCGAGCCTCGAAGACGTGTTCCTCGACATCGTCGGGCGGCCGATGCCCGGACGGTACACGGGCGACCTCGGCGGTGATGGAACCGACGCCGAGAGCAACGCCGACGGCGATGGCGACGGCGACGGTGACGGCGACGGCGACGGCGACGGCGACGAATCGGAAACCGAGACGACGAAGACGGCGACGACGGAGGCGACCGAGTGATCGACGGGTTCCGCCGCGTCGGCCGACGGCTCGCGGTCGGCGTCCGCCGCGTCCTCCGAGTCGCCAGGTGGGAGTCCGCCCGCGCGTCCGGGGGCGTCGACCGCCGGACGCTCGCGGCGGGGGTCGCCCTCCTCCTCGTCGCCGGCGGCGTCGTCGGCGTCGGCGTGGCGACCGGCGTCGCCGGGCTCGACGTCGACCAGGACGTGTACCGGGTGGGGGTCGACGCCGAGTCGCCGTACTCGGAGGCGATCGAGGACGCGCCGTCGCTGCGCCCGGTCGCGGCCGGAACGGCGTCGCTCGGCGACTCGGCCGACGCTGTCGTGGTGACCGTGGTGGAACCCGGCTCGGGCGCCGACGGGTCGATCGACGCCGCGGACGTCGAGGAGGTGGTCGTCCGCGCGAGCGACACGCGGAAGGGCGAGGCGGCGGCCGCCTCGGTCCGCGAGGCCGTCGAGTCGCACAACGAGCGGCTGATGCGCGCCGAGCCGAACCGGACGGCCGCCTTCCCGGTCGTCGTCACGCTCCGATACGTCGGCCGGACGACCCCCCTCGACGGGGGCGCCACGCTCGGCGGGAGCGACGGCGGCACGGGCGGTTCGGGCGGACAGAGCGCCGGCGGGACCGACGCGACCGACTCCGACGGAGACGGCAGCGGTACCGACGCGGACGATACCGGAGCTGATGAGTCCTCCGCGACCGACTCCAATGGGGATGCCGACGCCGATGGCCCGTCCGGAGACGAGAGGACGAGCGGCGGGTCCGACGAGACCGACGGCGACGGCAGCGCCACGGACGCCCCCGACACTACCGACGACGGCGCGGGATCGGACGACGACGGCGGCTTCGCGGTGCCGTCCATCGGCGGCGCCGCCTTCGGCGCCGACACGGTCGGTTCCCCGGGGTCGATCACGCCGCCGTTCCCGTTCACCTCGCTTCTGTTGGCGTTCGCCTTCCTCGTGCCGATGAACTTCCTGATCCAGGCGTACGGCTCCTCGATCCTCGACGAGCGGACGAACCGACGCGGGGAGCCGCTGCTCGTCACGCCGCTGTCGCCGGCGGAGATCGTCGCCGGCAAGACGCTGCCGTACGCGGCGGCCGCCGCGGTCGTCACGAGCCTCATCGCCCTCCTCGTCGGCGGCGGGGCGCTCTCGGTGGTCGCCGTGGCGCCGGTCGCGGCGACGTTCCTCGGGGCCACGTTCGTCGGCGCGATGTTCGCGCGCTCGTTCAAGGAGCTCACCTTCGTCACGGTAGGCGTGAGCGTCCTCCTGACCACCTACGCGTTCGTCCCGGCGATCTTCACGAACGTGACGCCCGTCGCGCTCGTCTCGCCGCTGACGCTCGTCGTCTTCGACCTTCAGGGGGAGGCCGTCTCGGCCGGCGAGGTGCTCTTCTCGACCGCGCCGATGGCGGTCGGCGCCGCCCTCCTCTTCGGCCTCGGACTCGGCGTCTACCGCGAGGAGGACATGTTCTCGCAGAAGCCGGTGACGCGGAAGTTCCTCGACGCGCTCGCGGTGCGGCTCTCTGCTGTCCCGGTCGGCGGCGGACGCGGCGTGGCGATCCCCGGTCGGAAGCGGCTCCGAGCGCTCGGCTCCGTCGCCTTCCTCACCGCCTGTACGATCCCCTTCGTGTTCGTCGCGGAACTGCTTGCCGTCGCGGTGCTGTTCGCGCTGCCGGTCACCGTGTCGATCCCGGTGTTGCTCGTGACCATCGCGTTCATCGAAGAGGTCGCCAAAAGTATCGGCCTCTACGCCGGCTTCGAGCGCGGCGTCTTCGAGCGGACCGATCGGGTCGCCCTCGCGGTCGGCCTCGCCTCCGGGACCGGGTTCTTCCTCGCGGAGAAGGCGACCGCGGTCGTTCAGGCGGTGGGGCTCACGGAGCTCTTCCTCGGGCGCGCCGCCTTCGCCGACGTGTCCGGGTTCTCCGGGCTGCCGCCGATCGCACTGGCGGCGCTGTTCTTCGCGCCGCTCGTCCTCCACGTCGCCGCGACGAGCGCCGCGAGCGTCGGCGCGAGCCGCGGCCGGACCGCCTACGCGCTGGCGCTGACGCTGGCGACGCTGGGGCACGCCGCGTACAACGTCGGGGTGGTGAGCCTTGGATAGCCGCCTGACGATCGCCGGGCGGGAGCTCGCCGGGCTGCGCGCCGAGAAGACGATCCTGCTGGCGATCGGGATCCAGCTGTTCATCGCGACCTTCTCGTCGTTCCTCGTCGTCGGGCTCGTCTCGATGTACGACCCGGGTGCGCTCGACGGCGCGGAGATCGAGGTCGCGGCCGCGGGCGACGCGGTCGACGACTTGGAGCGCGCCGCGAGCGAGGTCCCGGGCGCCTCGGTCACGCCGTACGAGGACGCGGACGCCGCGCGGAGCGCCTTCGACCGGAACGCGGCGGACGCGGTGGTGGTCACGACCCGCACGGAGAGCGGGCGGGTGTCGGCCGCCGTCACCGCTCCGGACTCCACCGTGGAGACGACGGTGATAGTGGTGCAGCTGCGCGAGCTGCTGCGGACCTACGAGCTGAACGAGCGCGACGCCCGCGCCTCGTACTTGGAGGAGTCGCCGCTGCCCCTGCCCGACCGGAGCGACACCAGCCCGTACTTCACGTTCACGTACACCGTGTTGATCCCCCTCCTCGTCTTCCTCCCGGTGTTCATCTCGGGGTCGCTGATCGTCGACTCGATCACGGAGGAGTTGGATCAGGGAACCATGGAGCTGCTCCGGGTCGCGCCCGTCACGCTCGCCGAGATCGTCGACGGGAAGGCCGCCGCGGCGATCGGGATCGCTCCGGGGCAGGCCCTCCTGTGGCTGCTCCTCCTCGAGGCGAACGGCACCTCGGTCGCGAACGTCGGCCCGATCTTAGCGCTGATGACGGCGCTGACGACGCTCGTCGTCGCGGTCGCGGTCGGCATCGCGGCGGTCGCGCCAGACCGGCAGGCGGCCCAGCTGCTCTACTCGGTCGCGGTCCTCGTGCTGTTCGGCGGCGCGACGGCGATGGCCGGCGGCCCCGCGAACGCGGTGGCGCGGCTCGCGATCGACAGCGCGGGCGCGACGACGGGCGTCCTCGTGGTCGCGTACGCCGGCATCGCCGCCGCCGCGTACCTCGGCGTGCGGCGCGTCGTCGCGGTCGAGGGGTTCGGTCGCTGAGCGCTCGGGTCTCCGTTACCGACCGAACTCGTCGCCGAACCGCTTCGCGGTCGGGAGCCGCCACCCGCGCGCGACGGCGACGAGCCGGAGGCCGACCGTCACCCCGGCGCACGTCGCGGCGGCGACCCCCGAGGGACCGCCGAGCGCGCCGACAAGCCAGTACGCGAGTCCGCCCAACACGGCGCAGCTCGCGTAGAAGTCCTCGAAGAGGATGAAGGGTGCCCGGTCGAGCAGGATGTCTGCGAGCGCGCCGCCGCCGACGGCGTTGATCGTCGCGACGGCCACGACGCCGAAGGCGGACACCCCCGCGTCCGTCGCGACGATGGCGCCGGTCGTGGCGAACGCGGCGAGGCCGACCGCGTCGGCGACGAGCGTCACCGGGTGTTCGTCGGGGCTGGCGAGCCACGCGCTCAGCCCGACCGCGAGCGCGACGCCGACGAGCCCCAAGAGGATCTCGACCGGCGAGCGGAGCGCGAGCGGCACGCGGGCGACGAGGAGATCCCGGGTGACGCCGCCGGCGAACGCCATCGCCAGCCCGACGACCGCGACGCCGAAGAGGTCGAACTCCTCGCGGACCGCCTTGCTCGCGCCGACGAGGGCGAACGCGACCAGCCCGATCGTGTTCATCGCGGCGAACGGGTCGCCGAACAAAAGCGAGAGGACGCCCCCCGTCATCCCCCGAACGCCCCGAGGCTCGACTGGAGCTCCCGCTCCGGAACCGCGTCGGTCAGCTCGTAGCCGACGAGGTCGCGCGCGTCGACCGCGTACGTCGAGCCGCCGCGGTCGAGCACCAGCACGCGCCCCTTCCAGCCCCGGACGGTCCCCGCGGCCATCGTCTCGGCGACGGGTCGCTCGTCGAGGTCGAGCCCGTAGTCGAACTCGTACCGCTCGATCGGGTCGAACCGGTCGAGGAGCGCCTCCCACGCCGCCTCGTCGACGGATCGGCCGAACCCGTCGAGCTTCGTCGGCACGCGGACGCGGTCGACGAGGTCGTCTCCCGCGGCTAATTCCGCCTCCACCTCGCGGGCGATGCGCCCGTTCGGGAAGGTCCGAATGTGGGCCGCGCGGTCGGCCCCCTGCTCGCGGAGGCGAGTTCCCAGACGCCACTCCCTGGTGACGCCGACCTTCAGCACGTCTGGCGCGAACGCCGCGAGGTACATCGCGTGCGTCTCGTGGCAGTCCATCTCGTCTTTCAGGCACGTCCCGGTGCACCGCGCGCACACCCAGACGTGCGAATGGTCGTCGCAGTACGGCGCGTCCGCCGCGTCGCAGGAAATGTGGTCGCCCTCGTGGACCGTCCCCGCGCAGCGCCGCTCGCCGAGGCCGAAGGCGAGTTCGGTGCCCGGGCCCGCGTCCACGTAGTCGACGGTCCCGCCGCTCGCGACGTAGAGCCCGCCCCCGATCGGTCCGTCCGCCTCGGGGATCGGATCCCGCTCCGAGTCGCCGTCCGCGTCGGGCGAGCCGCTCGCGACGTCCGTCTCGTAGCCGACGACCTGCACGCCGAGGCGTAGGGGTAGCCGGGGCTTATAGGCGTCGTCGGCCGTCCGCCTCGGCCTTCCGAGGGGAACCGTGGCGCGGCCGCCGAGGTATTTTCCCCGCGGGCGTCGCAGACGCGACCATGCTCGACGCTGCGCTCGCGACGGCCGAGACCGACGACGGGGTGGCGCTCTCGCTGCGGATCGAGAACGCGGGCCCGGAGCCGGTGACGCTCCAGTTCCGGACCGGACAGCGCGCGGAGTTCACCGCGTATCCGGCCGACGGGGACGCGGCCGTCGCCGAACGGGACCGGCCCGACTCGGTATGGCGCTACGGCGAGGGCCGGATGTTCACGCAGGCGCTCGGGAGCGAGACGATCGACCCGGGCGAGGCGGTCGGCTACGAGGGGACGTGGCGGGACCCGCCCGCGGGAACCTACCGAGTCGTGGGCGAGGCGACGGCGACGGACAGCGACGTGCGCGCGGAGACCGTCGTCGACGTGGAGTGAGCCGGAATCAGGCCTTCCAGCGCCCTCTCACGACCGAGATTTATAAGTAATACCGGCGTGGGCTCACGGGTATGCGCACGGCAGCCCTCCCTCCGATCGTCGCTGCGGTCGTCGCTTTCGCGGTCAGCGGCATCAGACGACTCTCGCCGATCCTCCTCGAATCGTCCGTCTCGCTCCCCTCGGCCGAGACGCTCTCGACGTACCTCGTAAGCGCCCAGTTTACGGCGTTCCTACTGGTCTACGGCCTGCTGTTCGGCGCCGCGCTCCTCGCCGGCATGGGGGACGCCGACGTCTCCGCCACGTCGACCGCGCTGGCGACGGGCGCGAGCGCGACCGGCTCGTTCCTGCTCGGTTCGGTCGCAGTCTTGTGGTACCTCAGTCCGGACCGCGGCCCGGTCGTCACCGCCGTCTTCGCGCTCGGCGCGAGCCTCGGCGTCGGGGTCCAGTTCGCGGTGGTCGCGTACGCCGGGGTCTCGCTCGGCGAGCGCCGCGGCGAGGGACCGAGCCCGATCGTCCCCTGATCCCGGCGAGTCGGACGCCCGCGTGACTACGACGAGTCCGACCCCTCGCCCCGCGCCGCGCTCTCGCCGTGGACCGCGCGCTCGACCGCGGCCGCCAGCCGCTCGCGCGTGCGGTGGCTCGCCTCGGCGTCCGCGTCGACCTCGATCAGGTGCGACCCATCCTCCTCGTGCGCCCGCGAGACGGCGGCGGCGACGTCGTCAGCGGCCGCTCCCGCCCGCTCGGCCGGGCTTTCGCCGCGGTCGGCGAGCGCGTCGGGGCGCGCGTCGATCCGAGCGTACTCGAGGCCGTGGAGCTCCGAGAGGGGCTCGAAGTCGAGGCCGTGGGGCGTCTTGAACGACTCGGAGAACGGCGGGTCGAACGACTCGATCGGGAGCTTGTGGAAGATGCCGCCGCCGTCGTTGTTGACCGCGACGACCGTGACGTCGACGTCGCAGCGGTCGACCGCGAGCAGGCCGTTCGAGTCGTGGTACAGCGCGATGTCCCCGACGACGAGCGTGAGGTCGTCGGTCGTCCCGCTGCCCGCGCCGAGCGCGCTGGAGACGATCCCGTCGATGCCGGAGACGCCGCGATTGCCGAGCGCGGTGACGTTCGCGGTCGTCGGGCCGACGAACCGGTCGAGATCGCGGACGGGCATCGAGTTGGAGACGAACAGCGTCGCCGGGTCGGGGAGCGCGCTCGCGACCGCGCGGAGCGCGTCGCCCTCGTGGAAGCCGTGTTCGCTCCCGTCGCCGTCGCGGACGGCGTCGCCCTCTCTCGCGTGAACCGCCTCGGAGACTTGGTCCGCCTCCTCCCACTGCGCGCGCCAGTCCGGATCGCCGCTCCCGCCCGCGACGAGCCGCGAGAGGCGGGCGCAGAGCCGGCTCGGCTCGGCGACGACGAGGTCGGTCGCGGCGAACTCGGCCTCGCGCCAGCGCCCCGCGGGATCGACCTGGTACTGGTCGGCACCGGTCCCGGCAAGGTACTTGCGGAGGCGCTTCGAGGTGGGCGAGGCGCCCAGCCGGAGGACGAGGTCCGGGTCGGCCCAGCCGTCGGTTTCACCGGATTCTCCCTCGTCGCCCGCGAGGTCGGCCGAGAGGTACGCGTCGTAGTTTCCGATCACGGGGGCGACGCGCGTGTGTCCGCCGTACCGGAGCCCGGAGAGCGGGTCGGCCAGCACGGGGAACCCGGTCGCGTGCGCCAGCGCCGTGACCGACTCGGGGTCGATCCCCGGCGGGTCGGCGGGGCCGGCGACGATCAGGCCGCGGTCGGCGTCGCCCAGTTCGGTCGCGAGCGCGCGCAGTTCGTCGTCGCCCGGCTCGGGCGCACCGGCCGTCACGTCGACGTAGGGGCCGTCGCGCCCGCGCTCGGCCGCCTCGGAGAGGTCGTCGGGCACGTCGCCCGGGACCGGCGTCGGCTCCAGCGGCTTTTTAAATGGGACGTTGAGGTGGACCGGCCCCTGGTCGGCGCCCTCGGCGGTCGCGACGGCGCGGGCAACGGTGGTCCGCAGCGAGCGGAGCGCCCGGTCGTTCGCGGCCGGCTCCGGGAGGTCTCTATAAAAGCGCACGGCGTCGCCGTACAGCTTCTCCTGGTCCGCGGTCTGGTTCGCGCCCGAGTCGCGGAGTTCGGGCGGCCGGTCGGCGGTGAGCGCGAGGAGCGGGACGCGCGCCTCGCTCGCCTCCATCACGGCGGGGTGGTAGTTGGCGGCGGCGGTGCCCGAGGTACAGATCAGCGGCGTCACGCGGCCGGTCCTGCGGGCCCGGCCGAGCGCGAAGTACGCGGCTGAACGCTCGTCCAACTGGGAGAACACGGTGAGCTCCTCGTGGCCCGCGGCGGCGACGGTCAGCGGCGTCGAGCGGCTGCCCGGCGAGGCGACGACGGCGTCGACGCCCGCGGCGACGAGCTCGTCGACGAGCGCGGTCGCCCACAGGACGTTCCGGTTCGGCGCGGTCATTACCGCCGCTTCGGGCGCCGGCGTAAATACTCCGGCGGGTTCGACCGAGCGGCGAGTGCGTGCTGGGTCGACAGCGGGGTCACTCCGACTCCGATTCCGATTCCGATTCCCGCCCGGTCACCTTCCGGATACACGAGGAGCCGAACGGCCCGAGTTCGCCGGCGTCCAACTCGATGAAGTGTCCCGTCGAGATCGACGCGCCGCAGCGCCGACACTCGAAGTCGCCCTCGCGGGCGACGACCTGGCTGTCGTACTCGACGTAGGTCCCGTTGCGGCGGACCCGCAGCCGCGCGCCCTCGCGGTCGATGACGCCGCGCTTCTCGGCCGCGTCGAGGATGTCGCGGGTGAGCGCCGGGCTCGTCGTGATCGTCTCGATCCGGTC
This sequence comes from Halorubrum sp. Atlit-26R, assembly GCF_003666015.1. GTDB lineage: Archaea > Halobacteriota > Halobacteria > Halobacteriales > Haloferacaceae > Halorubrum. The sequence continues at coordinate 3,939 of NZ_QPLT01000002.1, read as the reverse complement.
GACCGCGGCGGCGAGGTCGAGCTCCTCGCGTTCGAGGTGGGCCAGCAGCTCGACGCCGAGTTCCAGCTTCTCCTCGCGGGTCGACGGCCCCGTCACGGCCGGCGAGACGGCGCGGCCCCTCTTAAGTCGGCTGGAAGGCGGCGGGACCTCCGGACGCGGTGCGAGTTCCGGCGGCTCCGCGGACCGGCAGATTCACGTCGGCCGGCCGACACCTCGGACCGTGGTCAGATCCCGCGACCGGTCCCGTCGACGCCCCGCCTACCGCCGCCGCCCCAACGAGTTCTACTGGCTGTGGATCGCGGCGACCGCGACGTACGGCGTCGGCGACGTTGTCTCCACGATCGCCTTCCTCCGATACGTCCCGACGATCGAGGAGGCGAACCCGGTCGTGCGGGTCGCGCTGGAGTCGTTCGGCCTCTCCGGGCTCGTCGCGCTGAAGATCGCCGTCTACCTCGTCATGCTCTGGATCAGCGTCGAGGGCGCGCGCGAGGGCGACGGCCTGCTGTACTATTTCCCGCCGGTGCTGCTCACGGCGACCGGGACGTACCTCACCGCGAGCAACGTGCGGCTGCTGTGGCTCTCCTGAGGGGCTGACCGCGAGTTCCGGCGTTCGCCCCCACCGACACCGACTTTCCCGCGCGGCGCCGACTCCCCGTATGCTCTCTGACACCCCCGGGCTCCACCACGTCACGGGGATCGTCGGCGACGCGGGCGCCCACGCCGACTTCTACGGCGAGACGCTCGGGCTCCGCCTGCTCCGCCGGACCGTGAACTACGAGGACCGCCTCCAGTACCACCTCTACTTCGGCGACGCGACCGGCTCGCCGGGCTCCGTGTTCACCGCCTTCCCCGACCCGAACGCCGACCCCGGGCGGACCGGGAAGCCCGGCTACGAGGCCGTCGCCTTCGCGGTGCCGCCGGGCTCGCTCGACTACTGGCGCGACCGGCTCGCGGACCGGGGCGTCGAGGCCGGGCCGCTCGACCCGGACGCGCGCTTCGGCGACCGCGGGCTGACGCTCGCGGACCCCTCGGGGACGCGGGTCGAACTGGTCGCGACGGAGACCGCCGAGCCGGACCCGTGGACGGACGGCCCCGTGCCCGCCGAACGCGCGATCCGCGGGCTCCGCGGGGTGACCGCGCTCCCCGCCGACCCGTACGGCACCGCGAGCGTGCTGGAGACGCTCGGCTTCGAGTACGCGGCCGAGTCGGGCGATCGCGTGCGGTACCGCGCGCCGGGCGACCGCGCGACGGTCGTCGACCTGCTCGACCGCGACGCCGCGTACCTCCGCGAGGGGCCGGGGACGCTCCACCACGCCGCGGTGCGCGTCGCGGACCGCGAGGTGCTGCTGGACTGGCACGGGCTGTTCCGCGACCGCGGGTACGACGTCTCCCGCGTGAAGGACCGCCACTTCTTCCACTCGCTGTACGTCCGCGGTCCCGGCGGGCTCCTCGTCGAGCTCGCGACCGAGGCGCCGACGCCCGACGGGCCTCCGGGCCCGGGGCTCGCGGACCCCGAGGCGACCGGGCACGCGACGGACCTCTACCTTCCGCCGCGGTTCGAGGCGGACCGCGAGCTGATCGAGTCGCAGCTGCCCGCGTTCGACGGGCCCGCGTCGGAGCCGGAGTGCCCTCGATGAGCCGTCGGATATCCGGCGTCTCCGGCCCGCACGCGGAGGCGACGCTCGTCACCGGCGGCGCCCCGGTCGCGGCCGCAGAGGTCGCGGTCGTGCTGGTCCACGGCCGCGGCGGCACCGCGGAGGGGCTCGTCCGCCTCGCCGGCGAGTTCTACCGGTCGGGCGCGACGCTCCTCGCGCCCGGCGCGGTCCGGTCGACGTGGTTCCCGGCCCCGCACGACGCGCCGCAGTCGGCCAACGAGCCGGCGCTGTCCTCCGCCGTGGACTGCGTCGCCAGCGCGGTCGACGTCGCGCGCGACGCCGGGGTCCCGCCCGAGCGCGTCGTCCTCGTCGGCGTCTCGCAGGGCGGCGCGGTCGTCGCCGAATTCCTGCGGCGTCGGCCCCGCGGGTTCGGCGGCGCGTTCGTCGTCTCGGCCGCGCTGCCGGGCGAGGATCTCGCGGGAGTCGAGGTCGAAGGGGTCGTGGCCGCCGCGCGCGACGACGGCCCGCTCGCCGGGACGCCGATCGCGCTCGACGGCAGCGAGGACGACCCGTACGTGCCGGTCGACCGCGTCCGGGCGACCGCGCGCGTCTTCGAGCGCGGCGGCGCCGCGGTCGACCTCCGGATCGATCCGGGCGACGGTCACGGGCTCTCAGACGCGACGATGGAGCGGATCGGCGAGCGGATCGAGGGACTGCTCGGCGACGGCTGAGCCGTCTTCGGTCCCGCGGAGCGCGGTGCGAACCTCGACACCCCGAACGTGTTCGCGCCGCTCGACATGCGGGCGCGGCGTCGAGGGTCACGCGATGGCAGAACTCGACGTCAGAGAGATTCCGCCGAACGAGCGGCACGACCGGATACACGACGCGTTCGCTGACTTAGATCCGGGCGAGTCGCTCACGATAGTCAACGACCACGACCCGAAGCCGCTCTACTACGAGCTGTCGGCGGAGGTGCCCGAGTTCGACGACGAGGCGTACGCCGTCGAGCGCGAGGGCCCGGAGCGGTTCGTCGCCGAACTGCCGAAGGCGGCGTCGGGGTCTGAACCGGAGACGGTCCGGCTCGACGACCTCGACGGCGAGCCGCACGCCGCGGTGTTCCCTGGCTCGGAGCCGAAGACCGTCCGGCTCTCGCTGGCCGCCGGCGAGTCGGTCGCGGAACACGATCACCCCGACAGAACGGTGCTGTTCCACGCGCTGGAGGGCGCCTTCGACGTCGCCCTCGACGGCGAGACGCACCGCGTCGAGGCCGGCGAGTTGCTCCGGTTCGACGGCGAGCGGAGCGTGGAGCCGACCGCGCGCGAGGACGGAACCGCGCTGATCGTGCTGGCGCCCCGAGGCGAGGCGTAAGCGACCGGAGTCTCGCGGCCGGGGGACGGCGCTCGGCGGCCGCGGTCTCCGAACATGTTCGTCGGAATTCCCGCGCGGCTGGGCGACGCGCAGGGCGTTACAACTACCACCCGCCAACGACCGACCACATGACGGACGACACGACACTCGATCGGCGACGGTTCGTACAGGCGACGACCGCCGCGGGCGCGACGCTGCTGCTCGCCGGGTGTTCCGGCGGAAGCGGCGGCGACGGTTCGGACGGCTCCGGCGGAAGCGACGGTTCCGACGACGGCGGCGGTGACGGAAGCGACGGCTCTGATAGCAGCGACGGCGGCGACGGAGGTAGTTCCGGCAGCGACGGCGGCGACACTCAGTACTTAAGTCAGGAGCCGGACTACGGCGGCTGGCTCAGCGGCGCGAACAACTACGAGCAGACCGTCGACGCCACCGGGCGGGACGAGGTCACGATCTCGGTCGGAGCCGGCGACGGGCTCTCCTTCGGTCCGGCCGCCGTCGCGGTGAGCACCGGGACCACCGTCGTCTGGGAGTGGACCGGGCAGGGCGGCGGGCACAACGTCTCCGCCGAGTCGGGCGACTTCGAGAGCGAGACGGTCCAGGAGGAGGGCCACACCTTCGAGTACACCTTCGAGGAGACGGGGACGCAGGAGTACGTCTGTACCCCGCACTCCGCGGTCGGCATGAAGGGCGCCGTCGTCGTTCAGTAACGGTTCCCGCCGACGGCCCACCCGCCGACGCGTTTCTCGGTTAATTCCGGGAGTGAGTATCGCAGATCGACGTCCGCGATATAGTATTTAAATAACCGTGAGCGGCGGCGAGTGCTTATAAAAAAAAGGGTGCGGTGGCGCGGGTCGCGTAAAGTTAGAGGATGAGGCGGTCGATTTCTGAGTGTCTATGCCAGAATTCGACCGCCTCAGCGAACGTATAGCGTGGATCGACTTGTCGTTTGTGGAGCGAGATCGAACTCCGCGTTGGG
>NZ_QPLT01000001.1 GCF_003666015.1 Halorubrum sp. Atlit-26R | reverse complement strand
TTTTAGAGAAGTAGAACGACGAACCTCTTCGTTTTCAAACTGTTTCAGCCACGTCGATCCACCGACCGCGGAAACGTGGTTACAAGCCCACGCCGTCTGGTGGAATCATGCTTAAGTTAACACGACGGCTAATCCATACGTCCACAAACGGAGGAGGGAGTCCCGCCGAAACATATGAATACATCGTACACATAGCAAACGCTATGCCCACCATCTCCACCCGCGTCCCCGAGGACCTTGAAGCCGAACTCGAGGCGTACCTCGAATCGGAACGGCTTGACCGGAGCACGGCGGTCAGAAAACTCCTCGCTGAGGGGCTCGACGAGTGGCGCCGGGAACGCGCGCTCGACCGGTTCGCGGACGGCGAGATCTCGCTCGCGAAGGCCGCCGAACTCGCGGAGCTGTCGGTCTGGGAGTTCGCGCGGCTCGTCGAGGAGTCCGACCGCTCCTGGGTCTCGGGCGACCACCTGAAAGCCGACCTCGACGACCTGTGACTTGGATCTTCGACGCGACCCCGCTGATCTACCTCGCGAAAGCGGAACAGCTGGGTGTCATCGAGACGGTTTCGGACCCTCGACTCGTCCCCGAACGGGTGTACCGCGAGGTCGTGACCGAGGGGATCGACGCGGGCTACGACGACGCGCGCCGGATCGAGCGGGCGGTCGAGGACGGGCGCCTCGACGTCGTCGAGGTCGACCTCGACGACTCCTCGGTCGCGACGCGGCTGGACCGGCACGCGGGGCTGAGCGACGCCGACGTCGCGGTGCTCGCGTGTGCCGACGCGCGCGACGGCGTCGCGGTGATGGACGAGGCGGCAGGGCGATCGGCGGCCGCGGTCGAGGGCGTCGAGACGCGCGGGACCGCGTACGTCGTCCTCTCGGCGGTGAAGCGCGGGAAGTTGTCCGCAGAGGCGGGTCGTGAGGCGATCGACTCGATGATCGACCGCGGCTGGTACGTCGCGCCGGACCTGTACGCGGCAATTCTCTGGAAATTGGAGTCGTTCGAGTGATCGGACCGGTCTATTCGCCGCTTGCGTCTCCCTCGTCACTGCGTTCCGCCTCCAATACGTCGTCCGCGAACTCCCGAATCGCCCGCTTCTCCTCGACGCTCACGTCGACCGCCTGCGCGCTCTCGATCTGGCCGTTCACGACCGCGTTCTGCTGCGGGCCCCACACCTCCGGCGGCTGCTCTTTAATATACTCGGCCCACCGGATTACCTGCTTGTAACGGGGCGGTCGCTCGAGATCATCGTCGGCATCGGACGAGCCCTCCTCAGGCGTTCGTGAGTCGCTCATAGCGTGCCTCGACGTCGAGTCGTTGGCCCCACGTTTCGAGTCGGTCCCGAGAAAGCGTTTCTCCGAAAAACGACCCGTGCCGGGTCAGAACAGCCCGGGAACGAGGACGTAGCTCAGGAGCATCCCGAACAGCCCGGCGAACAGCGCGAACAGGGCCATCGGGACGATCGCCTTGCGGAGCAGGTCGCCCTCGCGGCCGGTGATTCCGACGACGCCGCAGATCGCGGCGACGTTCAGCACGGACACCATGTTGCCGAGGCCGCCGCCGACGTTCTGGAGGCTGACGACGATCGTCCGGGAGAGCTCGACCGTCTCGGCGGCGTTGTACTGGAGCACGCTGAAGAGGATGTTCGAGGAGGTGTTGCTCCCGGTCATGAACGAGCCGATGGCGCCGATCCACGGCGAGATCATCGGGAGCAGGCCGCCCGCGCCGATCGCGAGCGCCCGGCTGAGCGCCTCCATCATGCCGAGGAGGCCCGCGGTGTTCGTCTGCGACTGGATCATCACCTGCGTCATCGACACCGCGATGATCAGCGTGAGCGCGGCGGGCGCGACCTGCTCGACCGAGCGCCGCCACGCGGCGCCCATCTCGTCGAGGTCCATCTTGTGGATGAGCCCCGTGAGGACGGCGATGGGGATGAACGGCATCGTTCCGGGGAGGTAGAGGTACTGGAGCGTGTACCCGAGCTCCGTGCCGAGGATCGAGTCGATGCCGACGGTGAAGCTCTGGATCCACGCCAGCACCCCGGTCCCGGCGACGGTGAGGTCGGGCCACCGGGTGACCAGCAGGGCGAGCGCGACGAGCAGGTACGGCGTCCACGCCAGCAGCACCGACATCTCCTTGTTCGGCTGGTCGCGGGAGATCTCGTCGAGGTCGAGCCCCCCGAGCCAGGTGTCGCTCCACCGCGAGTCGCTCGGGAAGTCCCACTCGCGGTCGGGGACGAGGATGTTGTTGTTCGCGAGCAGGAGCCCGACGCCGAGGACGACGAACCCGGCCGCGATGTCGGGGAGCGCGGGGCCGACGAACCACGCTATCACCAGCTGCGTCCCGCCGGTGACGACGCCGAGCAGGAGCGCGAACGGGGCGATCGGGAGCGTGTCGCGGACGGCGCCGCCGAGGCTCCGGCCCCCGTCGGCGTCGCCGAACCAGTAGGTCAGGAAGAAGACGCCGAGCAGACCCCAGAACACGTACGTCACCCCCGTGACGACGCCGGACCACGCGGAAACCATCGAGAGGAACTCGGCGACGCTCACCGAGCCCGACAGCGCCGGTTCGATGACGGCGCCGGTGCCACCGATGACCGGCGTCCCGGCCGCGCCGAACGGCGGGTTCGGCGCGTTGAAGAAGAGGCCGAACACCGCGGCGGCCAGCGGCGGGAAGCCGAGGCCGATGAAGAGCGGCGCGGCGAGCGCGCCCGGCGTCCCGAACCCGGCCGCGCCCTCGATGATGGTCATGAAGCCGAGCCCGATGAGCAACACCTGGATGCGCCTGTCCTCCTCGATCTGCCCGAAGTACCACCGGATGGTGGCGATGGCGCCGCTCCCCTCGAGGTAGTTCATCAGGAGGATGGCGCCGAAGACGATGAGGATGATGTCGACCGCCTGGAACGCGCCGTAGACGGCCGACGCGATCAGCCAGTCGAGCTCCATACGCCAGTACGTGAGTCCGATCCCGCCCGCGAGCAGCCACCCGACTCCCATCGCGCGGGCGGCGGACCACCTGAGTCCGGCGAGCAGGACGAACGCGACGGCGATCGGAACCACGCCGACGAACGCCAGGGTGAGGACACTTGTCATAGGTATCTTCTTTGGGCGTACGTTTCCGTCCCGCAACTGGCTATATGTAATTTTCTTTTTGACTGAGATTATCCACGGCGATCGGGACGCCGGAACGCGGTGTGCCGCGTGATCAGTGACAAGTCAATTCGGCGCTTCAACGCCGCGGCGAGGAGGGTCACCTCCGCCGGGTACAGGTGGGCTTATGTGTCCCCCGACCGGATCCGCGATTATGGACGACCACTCGCACGAGCCCGACCCGGACAAGCGCGTGACCGCACCGATGCAGGAGTTCGGCAGTCGCGAGGTCGGTATCGGCGCGGCCGTCACGCTCGTCGGCCTGCTGATCGCGTACGCGGTTCCGTTCCTCGCGACGTTCTGAGCCGCCGCTCGGCGACTTTTGAATCGGACGGCGCCATTGAGACACCCAGCAGCTGGTAGATTTCCTCATCAGTAGCTCAGTACAGAGGAAGAGATGAGCGATAACGGGAGTGAGTATCGCAGATCGACGTCCGCGATATAGTATTTAAATAACCGTGAGCGGCGGCGAGTGCTTATAAAAAAGGGGTGCGGTGGCGCGTGCCTGCGAGCGGCCGCCAAAGGCGGCCGCGAGGAGCACGCGCGAGGGACGCGGTGAGCGCTCGGAGAGCGCGAACCGCGAGGCTGGGGAGGCGTGAGGTGCGGTCGCTGTGCCGGGCGGGACTCAAAGGGGCAGTCGTGAGGCGGGCGCAGGCGACGCGAGCACCGCAGCGAGCAACGCGAGCGAGGAGCGCGGCGAGCGTGCGCCCGCCTCACGACTGGGGCTTTGGCGGTGTTTGCTGTCGATCTGTTGTCTCTTGCGTACGACCGAACGACTGCGGCTTTGGAGGCCGTCGTCCCAGCAGTCTCAACCATTTATAAACAGCCAACGGCAAAACTGGGTTTCTACTTATAAACGACCTCACTCACGACGTACTACACCCACTCCCGCACTCGATCAAGAAGCACCGTTCAGCGAACAGCTGGTTCAGACGGTAATATGTCTGAAAAATATGTGACAACCGGGCCAATCGTGCCCGACGTCCCAACCGCGACGCGCTTACCGGGGGTACCAGGCCAGCGGGTGGTCCGCGGTGAGCTCCAGGGAGACGGGCTCGTCGAGGTCGAACTCCTCGACGTGGTTGTGGAGGCAGTGGACGGCCTCGCCCGAGTCGAGTTCGACCCGGTAGACGAAGGAGGGGCCGACGTACTGCCGCGAGGTGACGACGCCGTCGGCGAGCTCGGGGCTCGCGGGCGTCGCGCGGAGGTCGTCGGGCCGGACGAGCACGTCGACGGGCGCGCCGTCGTAGACGGTGTCGTACCCCTCCAGCGTCACCGCGTCGAAGCGGCCGATACCGGTGTCGACCTTCCCGTCGCGGAGCTCGCCTTCGAGGAACGACGCCCGGCCGAGGAAGGAGGCGACGAACTTCGACTCGGGGCGCTCGAAGACGGACTCGGGGCGGCCGACCTGCTCGATTTCCCCGTCGTTCATCACGGCGACGCGGTCGGAGATGGAGAGCGCCTCCTCCTGGTCGTGGGTGACGGAGACTGCGGTGACGCCCGCCTCCTTCAGGATGCGGCGGACCTCCTCGCGCATCTCCACGCGGAGGCGCACGTCGAGGTTCGAGAACGGCTCGTCGAGGAGGAGCACCTCGGGCTCGGGCGCCAGCGAGCGGGCGAGCGCGACGCGCTGTTTCTGCCCGCCGGAGAGCTGGTCTGGCGTCTTCTCGCCGTGGTCGGTCATCTCGACGAGTTCGAGCAGCTCGTCGACGCGGGCCTCGCTTTCCTCCGCGTCGGCGTCGCCGAGCCCGAACGCGATGTTCTCGCGGACGGTGAGGTGGGGGAACAGCGCGAAGTTCTGGAAGACGATCCCCACGTCGCGCCGCTCCGGCGGGACGAACGACCCGTCGCCCGCGACCACCTCGTCGCCGAGCGCGATCTCTCCCTCCGTCGGCTCTTCGAGGCCCGCGATGGTGCGGAGCGTCGTCGTCTTGCCGCATCCGGAGGGGCCGAGGAACGTCAGCAGTTCGCCGGAGCGGACGTCGAGCGAGACGTCGTCGACGGCGGTCTCGGGGCCGAACGCCTTCGTGACGTCCGACAGCGACAGGACGGGGTCCGCGCCGGCGCTCGACCCGTCGTCGGAAGCGGCGCTCGCCCGGTGTTCGACCGCCGAGTCCTCCGATCCCTCGGCCGTCGCGTCGTCCGACTCGACCGAGCGCGTCGTGCCGACTGGTTCCGTGGATGCCATCGATGGGGGGGCGGGCGCCGGGCGGACCGGCGTCCCGCGGTTGCCACCTCATACTTTAGGAGTACCTAAAAGCGTATCGCTCGCTCTCGCGGCGTCGAAATCGGGCGCCGAATTCGTCGAACCGCGGCGTCGCGAGCGTTCAGGCCAGTTCGCGGTCGATCACGTCGCGGTGGTCGCGGACCGCGTCGGCCGAGAGCGCGACCGACTCGTCGCCGACCGCGAGCGAGAGCGTCCCGTCGGTCGTCACCTCGCCCAGCCGGAAGACGGGGAGGTCGCCGACTTCGGCCGCGACGGCCTCGGGGTCGGTCGTCTGGACGAGCAGGCGTCCGGGCGTCTCGTCGAAGGCCGCGACGCGGTCGGGGAGGGTCGCGTCGACGCCGGCGTCGTCGGTCACTAACTCGGCGAGCGCGACCGCGAGCCCGCCCTCGCTCACGTCGTGGGCCGCCAGCGTCGACTCGTGGCGGGCGGCCGCCGCGAGCGACGCGACGAGGCCGCCGAGGTCGTCGGCGGCGCCGGACTCGTCGGGCAGCGTCGGGAACCGGTCGCTCCCGCCGGCGTGCGCGAGGTACTCCGAGCCGCCGAGCGCGTCGCCGCCGGCGCCGACGAGCAGGAGCTCGGAGTCGCTCGCGCGGTCGCCGTCGAGCGCGGCCGGCGGGGCCGAGTACCCCCGCCTCGTGCCCAGCACCGCGAGCGTCGGCGTCGGCGGGATCGGCCCCTCGACGCTGTCGTTGTACAGCGAGACGTTGCCGCCGACGACGGGCGTATCGAGCGCCGAGCAGGCGTCGGCGAGCCCGTCGACGATCCCCTCGAACGCGCCGTACACGTCCGGCTTCTCCGGGTTGCCGCCGTTGAGGCAGTCGACCGCGGCGAGCGGGAGCGCGCCCGTCGCGGCGAGGTTCGTCGCGTTCTCTACGGCGACCGCGCGGGCGCCCTCGTACGGCGCGACCGCGGTCCACTTCGGGTTGGCGCCGGAGGCGAGCGCGAGGCCGACGCCGTCTGCGGAACCCTCCTCGTCCTCGGTCTCCCGGATCGCCAGCAGCGCGGCGTCGTCGCCGGGCTTCAGAGCCGTGCGCGTCCCGACCTCGTGGTCGTACTGCCGATACACCCACCGCTTGCTCGCCGTCGAGGGGGCCGAGAGGACGGCCGCGACCGACTCGTCGAGCGGGGGTTCCTCGTCCGGCAGGTCCCGCTCGGGCTCGCTCGGCGGCTCGCTCGCGAGGTCGTTCATCGGCGCGCCGTCGGCGAGGAACTCGGCGGGCGCGTCGACGACGACCTCGGATTCGGCGCCGCCGTCCTCCTCGCTGCCTTCCTCAGCGCCGCCCGCGAACTCGCAGACGTAGTTCCCGTCGGTCACCTCGCCGATGACGGAGCAGCCGAGGTCGAACCGCTCGGCGAGGGCGGCGACGCGGTCGACGTCGTCCGGATCGACCTCGTAGCACATCCGCTCCTGGCTCTCGGCGAGCAGGATCTCCATCGCGTTCATGTTCGGCTCGCGCTGGTGGACGCGGTTGAGGTCGATCCGCGCGCCGAGCCCGCCCTTCGCGACGAGTTCCGAGGAGGCGCCACCGAGGCCGGCCGCGCCGAGGTCGCGGGCGGACAGCACGAGGTCCTCGTCCACGAGGGCCTCGTTACACTCGATCAGCCGCTTCTCGGCGTAGGGGTCGCCAACCTGGACCGCGGGGCGGTCCTCCGTCTCGGCGTCCTCCGCGAGGTCCTCGCTCGCGAAGGAGGCGCCGCCGAGCCCGTCGCGGCCGGTGCCGTTGCCGACGAGGACCAGCTTGTTGCCCGGCTCCTTGGCGGTGGCCGTGACGAGGCGGTCCTCGTTCGTGACGCCGACGCAGGCGACGTTGACGAGGGGGTTCCCCTCGTAGCCGCCGTGGAAGGCGACGCTGCCGCCGACCGTGGGGACGCCGATGCAGTTGCCGTAGTGGGAGATCCCCTCGACGACGCCCTCGAAGAGGTAGCGGGAGCGTTCGCGGTCGAAGCCGCCGAAGTACAGCGAGTCGAGGAGGCCGATCGGGTACGCGCCCATGCTCATCGTGTCGCGGACGATGCCGCCGACGCCCGTCGCCGCGCCGTCGAACGGGTCGACGAAGGAGGGGTGGTTGTGGCTCTCGACGCCGAACGTGACGTAGGTGTCGCCGTAGTCGTCGGCGTCGCGCTCGCTCGCCGGGCGGTCCGCCGCCTCGGGATCGGGCAGCGCGAGGACCGCGGCGTCGTCGCCGGGGCCGACCACGACCTGGTCGCCCTCGCTGTCGAACGCCGACAGCAGGGGCCGCGAGGAGCGGTACGCGCAGTGCTCGCTCCAGAGGTTCTCGAATAACGCGGCCTCGGCCGCCGTCGGCTCCCGACCGAGCTCCGCGGTCACGAGCTCGCGGTCCGCATCGGACAGACTCATTCACTTACGTGGTCACCGAGCCGGTTCTAATGCTTTTCTATACGCACGTTCGTGTTTATCGACGCGACCGCGACGCCGACGGGACGTGAGAGGGCTCGCGGCGGTGGCGCGTGCCTGCGAGCGGCCGCCAGGCCGCGAGCCAGCACGCGCGAGGGACGCGGCGACCGAAGCGAAGCGAGGGAGCCGCGAGGCTGGGGAGGCGTGAGGTGCTGTGCGGGGCGGGACTCAAAGGGGCAGCCGCGAGGGCGAAGCACGCCGCAGCAAGCACCGCAACGAGGGAGCGAACGCAGTGAGCGACCGAGTGAGGCGCACAGCAAGGCGCGCGAGTCGTCGCGGCTGGGGCTTTGGCGGTGTTCGCCACCGATCCGCTAGCGGTCATTTATAAACGAACGGCTTGGGATTTGGCGGTGTTCACCGCCGATCAGCTACAGTTATTTGTAAACGAACGGCTGGGGAGTTGACGATGTTCGCCACCGATCCGCTAGCAGTCATTTATAAACGAGCGGCTCTGTCGAAATCCTCAGAAATTGATATGTTTTATTCCGGCTCCGGTCAATACAGGGGACTCATGAATCGCTCAGTACAGATAAGATACCTATCGGTTAATACAATTGTGTGAGCGTCCTCTAGGTCTAGTCGTTCGTTCCCTGCATTACGAGCCTTACCGTCGCACGGTACCGTTCTGAGCCCCTGAGGAATCCCTTCGTGAAGCCTGCCCCGAACATCGCATCAACGAGAGTATCGTCTGTCTCGGGTGGCTCTTCACGGTCTACGACGGTGGCGAAGCGAAAGATGTGGGAGTTCCCGGTCGCGGTATCAAACGTTAGATTCCACCGGTACCGCCTCGTTGACCGGTCAGTACCCAAGTAAACGTTTGAGTCAGCGTTGCCATCGTCAGCTGGAACAACGTCTCCAGAGTGAGAGACGAGCGAGCCTGAGTTCCAGCCGTGTTCGACCGTTAGCGAGGCAGTCTTCCACTCGGTTCCCGTCTCATTTGCTCCTGGGATGAGTCGATACTTGGTAACGAGAGCGTAGCGGTTAGTCAATTCGAGGTCGAGGACCGATGCGGACTGTTGAACGGTACCATACATCTCGCGTCCCGCTGTCGTCGTGTCGGTGGCCACGATGGGGTCGTCCCGTTGACCTGTCGAAGGAACTGGCTCCTCGGCGTGCGTGGCTGGTGGAGTGGGGGGTTTGTTGCTGATCGCGGCTGTAGCCCCAAGGACGCCGACGCCCCCGGCGCTGGCGGCCAGTCCAAGGAGCGTGCGACGCTTCATTATTTTGAGTGAATATCTCTGGGATAGAATATCTGTTGATAGCACCTAGAGATGAACGCCTGCGTATCAAAGAGCCCAGAAAGTACGGCGCGCTCAATACGCACTCTTCGTCGACCGGCTGTTTCAGCCGATAATGTGTCTGAACAAGAGGATTTCAACAGAGCCAAACGAACGGCTTGGGATTTGGCGGTGTTCACCGCCGATCCACTAACAGTTACTTATAAACGAACGACCAGCGGTCATGTATCGGTTTATAAGAGATAGGTCACTGCGACGAACACGACGACCGTCCCCGCGACGCCGAGCGCCATCGCCTTCGCGTTGAGGCGGACCGCCTTCTTGCGGTCGGCCGCGAGCGCCGCCTCGTTTTGGATCTCGTTCGCTCCGTCGCCCACGTCGAAGACGCCCATCCCGGCGAAGCCGATACAGAAGCGCTCGCGGTACTGTAACGCCCCCATCGCGGCACCGTACAGCGGGACCACCGACGCGATCAGCGCCCACCGCGGCCACGCGAGCGCGACGACCGCGACGACGAACGCCACCGCGGCCGCGAGCGACCCGACGCCGAGCAGCAGCCGCCGTCGCTGTTGGGTCGGTCCGATGTTACACACGCCCGGTTGGTACTCCATACCGGCGGTGAGGGACGCGCGAGTAAAAGCCCTCCCGACGGCGGAAATCGGAGGCGCCGGCAGCGGTCCCGACGTCCGACCGAGAGGGGACCGGTCGCCCGAGAGCGCGTCCACCCGTCCGGCTCGCCGCGGTGGCAACCGTAAAAAGGGCTCCCGACGACGTAGTCGTGTGAAACGGATCCAACTCGGCAACACCGTCTTCGAGGGCGCAAACGACGTGTACCTGCTCGACGGGGAGACGACCGCGCTCGTCGACACCGGCGTCGCGCTCCCGGACGTGCGCGGGGAGTTGGTCGACGGCCTCGCCGAGTACGGCCGCTCGTTCGGGGACATCGACGCGGTCGTGCTCACCCACTGGCACCCGGACCACGCGGGGCTCGCCGGCGAGATTCAGGCCGAAGGCGGCGCCGACGTGTACGTCCACGAGGCCGACGCTGCCCTCGTCGACGGGTCAGAGACGCCGCTGTTCGCCGACCGCGACCTCCAGCGCGAGACGTTCGAGCGCTGGGGGATGCCCGACGCCGACCGCGAGCGCCTGACCGACTTCTTCGACGCGGTCAGCGCGGACCTCTCCGGCGAGCCCGCGGACGTGACGACGTTCGAAGACGGCGACGCGATCGAGGCCGGCGGCGTCGAGCTCGAGGCCCTCCACTTGCCGGGCCACACCGCCGGTCTCTCCGGATTCGCGTTCGACCCGCGGACGGTGCCGGACCACGACCCCGTCGCCGGCGCGGACGCGACGGAGGAAATCTTCACCGGCGACGCGCTGCTCCCGAAGTACACCCCGAACGTCGGCGGCGCGGACGTGCGCGTCGAGGGCGCGCTCGCCGCCTACGCCGAGAGCCTCGCGCGGATCGTCGACCGCGACTTCGACGCGGCCCACCCCGGCCACCGCCAGCGGATCGACGAGCCGAGCCGGCGCGCGGCGACGATCCTCGACCACCACCGGCACCGGACCCGCCGGGTGATCGAGGTCCTCGATGAGTCCGGGCCCGCGACCGCGTGGGAGGTGTCGGCCGCACTATTCGGCTCGCTGGAGGAGATCCACGTCCTCCACGGCCCCGGCGAGGCGTTCTCGCACCTCGACCACCTCGCGGACGCCGGCGTCGTCGAGCCCGACGGGACCGCGTACCGCCTCGTCGACCCCGCCCCCGACGTCGACGCGCTGTTCCCGACGACGCCGCTCGACGACCTCGTCGACGGGAGCGACGACGCGTAGGGGAGCGGTCCGGTAATCCCTCCTCTCGTCTCGGCCGGCGAAAGCTATTCCCGGCCCCCGGCGTATTCGGGGACGTGAAGCGGGACGCCATGGTCGCCGTCGCGGTCGCCCTCCTCGCCCTCGTCGCGCTCGGCGTCGCGGCCGCGACGCTGAACACCGCCGTCGACACGGGCAGCGGCGGGTTCGGCGGGGGCGGCGGCGACGCCCCGAGCGTCGGATCGGACACCGGAGACCCCGGCGTGCTCTCCCCGACGGGCGAGGCCGGCGAGTTCTCCGCGTCGGGGCTCTGTTTCCCGTCCCTGCGGGAGCCGCCGGCCGTGTTGGCGCTGCTCGTCGGACTGGCGCTGATGGCGGGGATCACCTATCGCGACACGGCGTCGGCGTTCGCGAGCGTCGCCGTCGCCGGCGTGATGGGCGCCCCGATCGCGGTCCTCTTCTGGGTGCTGTCGACGTGCCGCTCGGTGGCGCAGAGCATCTCCATCTCGCTCGGCACGGGCGGCAACGAGACGGGGATACTGCCGGGCGGCGCGGCCGGCGGCGGGTTCGGCAGCGGGGAGGGCGCGGCGTCGGCGCCGCAGATCCTGTTCGCAGTCGTCGTCGTCATGGCGGTGATCGCGAGCGTCGCCGCGCTCCTCCTCGCCGGCGGCGACGACGAGGCGGACGGGGACGCGGGCGGTCGGCCCGACGAGGCGGACGAGGAGCCGCCGTCGCTCGACGCGATCGGCCGGACCGCCGGCGAGGCCGCCGACCGGATCGAGTCGTCGGACGCGGACAACGAGGTGTACCGGGCGTGGCGGGACATGACGGACGTGCTCGACGTCGACCGGCCGGCCTCCTCGACGCCGGCGGAGTTCGCAACCGCCGCGGTCGAGGCGGGTGTCGACGAGGAGCCCGTGACCGCGCTCACCGAGGTGTTCGAACGCGTGCGGTACGGCGGCGAGGACGCGACCGACGACCGCGAGCGCCGCGCCGTCGAGGCGCTGCGCCGGATCGAGGAGCGGCACGGGGGCGACTCGTGACCCGAAAACCGACCGGCGTCGCGGCCGCGGTCGAGCGCCGCGCCGAGCCCGACGGAGGTGACCCGTAGTGCGCCCGCTCGCGGTCGTCGGGGTGTTGGCGGTCGCCGTCGGCCTCCTCGCGGCGCTCGACCGCGGCATCGCGGCCGCAATCTCCCCGACCTCGGCCGTCGTCACGCTGATCGGCGTCCTCGGCGTGGTTCAGGGGGTCCGGTACGCGAACGCGCGCCGCGACCGGCGGCGACTGCTGACCGACCCCGGCGAGCCGGAGCGGCGCGCGCCGGCCGCGGTGCCCGGGTCCGACCTCGACGAGCAGATCGCGCGGGTCGCCAGTCCGTCACCGGGCGGCTACCGCGACCGCAGGGACCTCCGCGATCGGGTTCGGGAGGTCGCGGTCGACGCCGTCGCCCGCGACCGCAACTGCTCGCGGGAGGCCGCGGCGGCGGCCGTCGACGACGGGACGTGGACGGAGGCTCCGGCTGCGGCCGCCTTCTTCGACACGCAGAGCGCGTACCCGCTCCGCCTTCGCCTGTCGGCCGGGATCCGGGGGCGCTCGAACTACTGGTACGGCCTCCGGGCCGCGATCGACGCGATCGAGCGGATCGAGGGGGGATCGTCGTGAGCGATCCCGGGAACGCGGCGGTCGCGTCCGAGTCGGACGCGTCGACGCTCGATGAGGCCGAGGCGGGCGAGCCGGAGCAGGACGACGGAGCCGAACCGAACGCGGACGACGCCGACGCGGCAGAAGGCGCAGGCGACGCGGTCGAGGGGACGAGCGACGCGACAGAAGGGGCCGGCGAGGCGGACGAAGGGGCCGGCGAGGCGGCCGAACGGGCTTCCGAGACCCCGACCGATCGCGAGCGCCGGCGCGAGGTCGCGACCGACCGCTGGCTGGGGATCGCCGGCGCGGCACTGGCGCTGGTCGGCCTCGGGGTGCTCGTCCGGCAGCCGTCGCTGGTGCTCTCGGGCGCGGTCGGCGTCGGCTACGCCGTGTACGCGCGGGCGGGCGACGCGCCGACGCCGACGCTCTCGGTGACGCGGTCCGTGAGCGACGAGGCGCCGGCCCCCGGCGACGAGGTGCGCGTGACCGTCCGCGCGGAGAACGTCGGGGAGACGGCGCTCCCGGACCTCCGCCTCGTCGACGGCGTCCCGCCCGGGCTGGCGGTCGTCGACGGCCCGGCGCGGGTCGCGACGGCGCTGCGGCCCGGGACGGCGGTGACGTTCGAGTACACCGTCCGCGCGGCGCGGGGCGACCACGAGTGGGAGCCGCTGACGGCGATCACGCGCGACGCGGCCGGGGCGCGCGAGCGCGAGACGACGCTCGACGCGCCGACCGCGATCGCCTGTACGCCCGAGCTGTCCGCCGGCGGTGACCTTCCCCTGCGCGGGCTGACGACCGTCCACCACGGGCGGGTGCCGACCGACGTGGGCGGGAGCGGGGTCGAGTTCCACGCGACCCGGGAGTACCGCCGCGGCGACCCGCTGAAGCGGATCGACTGGAACCGGCGGGCCCGGACGGGCGAGCTGTCGACCGTCGAGCTGCGCGAGGAGCGCGCCGCCACCGTCGTGCTGCTCGTCGACGCCCGCGAGTCCGCGTACGTCGCGGCCGACCCCGACGCGGAGACGGCGGTGGAGGCGAGCGTCGCGGCCGCCGGGCAGGCGTTCTCCGCGCTCCTCGACGGCGGCGACCGCGTCGGGGTCGCGGCGCTGTCGCCGCTGGACTGCTGGCTCCCGCCCGGCAGCGGGACCGTCCACGCCGCCCGGGGGCGCGAGACGCTGGCGACCGACCCGGCGCTCGCGCCGACCCCGAGCGGCGAGCGGTTCTACCGGTCGCTGTGGCTCCGGCGGTTCCGCCGGCGGCTCCCGGCCGACGCGCAGGTGCTGTTCTTCACCCCGCTCGTCGACGACACCGCGGCGACGCTCGCCCGCCGGATCGACGCGCACGGACACCTCGTGACGGTGCTCTCGCCGGATCCGACGACGACCGAGACGGCCGGCCGGCGGCTGACGACCTTCGAGCGACGCCAGCGGCTGCGGACGCTGCGGTCGGCGGGGATCCGCGCGCTGGAGTGGGGAGACGACTCCTTCCCGGTCGCCGTCGCGGCCGCGACGAGGCGGTGGTCGCGATGAGCGGGGAAGATGCGGAGAGCAGAGCGAGCGACGGCGACGACGCGTTCGTCGACTTCCACGAGACCGACGCGCGGCCGCCGACGGTCGCGATAGTCGCGAGCCTCGCGGCCGCGGGCGTCGCGGCGACCGCCGCGCTGGTCGCGAGTCCGACGGGCGGCGCGCTGCTCGGGGTCGCCGCGCTCGGGTTCCTCGCCGGATCGCTCCGGAGTTCGACGCGGGTCCTGACGTGGGGGGCGGCGGTCGGCGTGGTCGGCCTCGCGCTCGCGGGGTACCGCGGCGCGCCCGCAGAACCGCTGCTCGTCGCCGCCATCGGGCTCGCCGTCGCGTGGGACGTCGCCGACCACGGCGTCGGCCTCGGCGAGCAGGTCGGCCGGGGCGCGCGGGTCCGGCGCAACGTCGCGGTCCACGCGGGGGCGAGCCTGCTCGTCGGCGCGCTCGCGGCGGGCCTCGTCTACGGCGTCTCCCTCGCCGTCGGCGGCGGCCAGCCCGTGGCCGCGCTCGCGCTGCTCCTGGCCGGCGGCATCGCGCTGATCTCGGCGCTGCGGTGAGGGCGCGTCGAGAGGGAAAGCGCCGCCGGGAGACGAGACGAGCGCCGCGCGACGCCGGAGCTAAACCCTTATCAGCGCGCGGGTGGCAGGTACGCCCGTAATGAGCGACCTCCCGGACGACTTCGACTGCACGCTCACCAACTGGGAGTACATCTACGGGCTCTGCCGCAACGTCTCCGACGCGGTGAAGCGGGCCGACTTCGAGCCGGACATGGTCGTGGCCTTGGCCCGCGGCGGCTGGTTCGCGGGCCGGTGCGTCTGCGACTTCCTCGGGCTCAACGACCTCACCAGCCTCAAGATGGAACACTACGTCGGCGCCGCGGAGAAGAGCGACGAGCCCCAGATCCGCTACCCGATGCCGGAGGGGAGCGTGGAGGGGAAGAACGTCCTCATCATCGACGACATCGCCGACACCGGGGGCTCGATCCGCCGCGCCGAGGAGTACGTCGACGACCGGGACGCCGCCGAGATCCGCACCGCGACGCTCCAGCTGCTCGGTACCTCCGAGTTCCAGCCCGACTTCGTGGGCGAGCGGCTCGAACAGTGGACGTGGGTCGTCTACCCGTGGAACTTCCTCGAAGACATGATCGACCTCACGGAGGGCGCGATGGAGCGCGCCGACGAGTCGGCGTTCTCGCGGGAGGACCTGCGCCACTACTTGGAGGAGTTCCACGGCATCGGCCGGATCGAGATGGAGGTAGCCCAGCCCGACCGCCTCGACGAGGTCATCGACGAGATGGTCCGCCGGGACGTCGCGGAGCCCGTCGGGGAGGAGACCTGGGCGCTCGCCGAGTAGCGGACCGGAGCGATGGCCGGAGAATCGGACGACGACGCCGGTGACGACGACCGCGACGCGGACGACGACGCCGACCGTGACGCGGCGCTCGACGCCGTCCTCGCCGCTTACGATCTCAAAGACGAGCGGCGCACCGGCTGGCAGCTCCGCGGGGTCGACGACCCCGAATCCGTCGCCGCCCACTCGTGGGGGGTCGCGTACCTCGTATTGGCGCTCGGCGAGCGGTTCCGCGAGGAGCTCTCGGGGGTCGACCTCGACCGCGCGCTCCGGCTCGCCGTCGTCCACGACGCGGCGGAGGCCGAGACGGGGGACGTGGCGACCCGTGCCGACTCGACCGCCGACGCGGTCGACCGCGAGGCGAAGGTCGCCGCCGAGCGCGAGGCGATGGCGGACCTCGCCGGCCCGCTCCCGGAGCGCGTCCGGGACGCGTGGGAGGCGTACGAGGCCCGCGACTCGCCGGAGGCGGTCCTCGTCAAGGAGTGCGACCTGCTCGACACCTGTCTCCAGGCCGTGATGTACGAGCGGGACGACCGGTACGACCCGGAGCGGGGCGAGCCCGACGCGTTCCGCGAGTACGACGACCTCGACGAGTTCTTCGCGACGACCGAGCCCCGGCTCCGGACCGAGACCGGACGCGCGCTGTTCGCGGCAGTCCGCGGGCGGTACCGGGCCGCGCGGGACGAGTAGACCGGAACCACCCGAACCGCTGCGTCGACGAGGATTCGACGATCGTCGTAACCATAATCGACGTTCGTAGGCTCTCTACCCCTCGATTTCGCGCGAGGATGGTAAGAGGGTTAACGGGGGAGGTCGTCTCACCGGGTGAGCTTTCACCACGCATGTCTGACACCGATCTCGTAATCGTCGGCGGGGGGATAAGCGGGGCGTCGCTTCTGTACACGGTCGCGAAGTTCACCGACGTCGACGACGTCACGCTGATCGAGAAGGAACGGGAGATCGCGGCGATCAACTCCCACCGGACGAACAACTCCCAGACGCTCCACTTCGGGGACATCGAGACGAACTACACCCTCGAAAAGGCCGAGGAGGTCAAGGAGGGCGCAGAGCTGCTCGCGGGCTACCTCGAAGGGGAGGACCCCGACCGAGAGATGCACAGCAAGCGGAGCAAGATGGTCCTCGGGGTCGGCGACGAGGAGGTCGCCAAGCTGGAGGAGCGCTACCGCGACGAGGGGTTCGGCGACCTGTTCCCGAAGCTGCGCGAGATCGGCCGCGAGGAGATCGCGGAGCTGGAGCCGAAGGTCGTCGAGGGGCGCGACCCCGGCACGGAGCTGAAGGCGCTCCAGACGCCGGACGGCTACGTGGTCGACTACGGCGCGGTCGCGGAGTCGTTCGTCGACGCCGCCCGCGAGGAGGAGGGCGTCTCCGTCCACCTCGGGACGACCGTGACGAACGTCGACGACCGGCGCGACGGGTTCACGATCGACACCGACGACGGCGCGTTCGACGCGGAGGCTGTCGTCGTCGCGGCGGGCTCTCACAGCCTCCAGTTCGCCAAGGAGATGGGGTACGGCGAGGGGATGTCGCTGCTGCCGGTCGCGGGGAGCTTCTTCCTCGCCGACGACCTGCTGAACGGGAAGGTGTACACGCTCCAGATGAAGAAGCTCCCGTTCGCGGCGGTCCACGGCGACGCCGACGTCCACGACGACGGGATCACCCGGTTCGGCCCGACGGCGAAGCTCGTGCCCGCGCTGGAGCGCGGCCACCTCTCGACGGTGAGCGACTTCGCCGACGTGTTCGGCTTCAACCCGGACTCCGTGCTGAGCTACGTCAACATCCTCTCGGACAAGATCCTCTTCCCGTACGTCGTGCGCAACCTCGTGTACGACCTCCCCGCGGTCGGGAAGCGCGCGTTCCTGCCGAACGTCCAGAAGGTCGTGCCGAGCGTCGACGTCGACGACATCGACCGCGCGAAGGGGTACGGCGGCGTTCGCCCCCAGATCGTCGACACCGAGAACAAGGAGCTGGACATGGGCGAGGCGAAGATCGTCGAGGACGGTATCCTGTTCAACATCACGCCCTCGCCGGGCGCCTCGACCGCGCTGAAGAACGCGATGACGGACGTCGGGACCGTCCTCGACTTCTTCGAGGACGACTACGAGTTCGACGAGGCCGCCTTCCGCGACGCGACCATCGAGAACTTCCCGCGGGCCGACGAAGCGGCCGAGGCCGAGTCGGCCGACGCCGAAGCCGACGACCCCGTGCCCGCCGAGGCCGACGACTGATCCGGCCGACACCCGATCCGCTCTTCTACCGATTCGGCTAACGCCGACTTACGCGCGCGCTTCCTCCGTGACCTCTCGCTCGAACGCCTCCCGGAGCACGCGGATCGCCCGCCGCTTCATTCCGTCGGGGACGAAGACGAACGGGATCGGCACGTCGAACGCGCGGTCGCCGTACAGCCCCCAGTCGGCGACCGACCGCGTCGTGCCGCCGTACGCGATGGGGATGTCCTCTAACTCGTCGGGGTCGTAGGCGGGGACGTACGAGCGGTCGATCCACACCTCGTGGACCGGCACGTCGAGGGCGTCCGCGAGGAGTCGCTCCAAGCGGTCGTCGCCGGCGGTGAGCCACGCGGTGAACGCGTCGAGGGGGTCGCCGTCCACGGGCAGGTCGTCGCCGAGGTCGCCGCCGACCCGGTCGGCGAGCGCGATCCGGTGTTTCCAGCAGGTGGCGGGGAAGCGCCGCCCGCGGAAGCGGTCGTACATCGAGGCGAGCGTCGAGTCGGGGTGCTCGCAGGCGGCGACCCGGAGCCGTTCGAGCACCGCGTTGTCGTCGAGCTCGCGGTCCAAGATGCCGTCGACCGTGACGGGGCTCTCTCCGGTCTCCCGCTCGTACTCGCCCAAGAGCGCCTGGAGGAGCCGGTTCGCGTACACCGACTTGTGGTGCTGGGTGACCCACATGTACAGCGCGATCCGTCCCTCGAGGTAGTTGCCGATTGTCGAGAGCGCCTTCTCCGAGAGCGCCAGGCCCGCCTCGGGGTGGGCGGTGTACGCGTCGACCATGCGCTCGACGTCGAAGCTCAACACGCCCGCGCCGGTCATCTCGTTGTCCCGGGTGATGTAGTCCAGCCGGTCCACGTCGATGGGGGAGTGGAGCAGCTGGGCGCCGACCCCGTACTGCCACGGCTCGCCGCGCTCGTACGCGAGGCTGTAGCCGAGCACGTACGCGCACACCTCGAAGGGGTCCACGTCGAAATCGCGGAGGGCGTCGCCGTACTCCTCGACGATGATCACGCAGCCGAGCAGCTCGTGCGGGTTCGCCGAGCGGAGCGGTGCGCCGCCGACGCCGGCCCGATCGAAGGCGTCGACCAGCCCGGTCTCCGCGACGCGCTCACGGAGGACCCCCTCGTCGAGGAACCCCTCGGAGAGGTGCGAGAAGGGCGGATGTCCCACGTCGTGGAGCAGGCAGGCGCACGCCAGCGTGCGCTGGATCTCCTCGAGCTCGTCGACCGCGGCGTCCCGCGTGAAGTACGACTGCTGACGGAGGCTCTCGAAGACGGTCCGCCCGAGGTGGTAGACGCCGAGCGAGTGCTCGAACCGGGTGTGGTTCGCGCCCGGGTACACGAGGTGCGTCGCCGAGAGCTGGCGGACGTACCGCAGCCGCTGGAACGGCCGCGTGTCGACGACGCCCTCGACGAGCGCGTCCGGCAGCTCGATGTAGCCGTGGACGGCGTCTTTGATCTGGGTGGTGGACATCGATTGTGGGCACCACACCCTCCCGCGTCCTGCCTCTTTCGGTCGTCACCGGCCGCCGTGCGCTCCCCCGACAGCCGAGAACGCTCCGAGTCACACCGTATAAATGCGAGCGCGGCGAGGCACGCGTATGGTATCGGACGCCGCCGACGGCGCGGACGCGCGGCCGGACGCCGGGGACGGGACGGACCCGCAGTCGGACGCTCCCGACGTGGCCGGCCCCTCGCTCGTCGACCGCTGGACCGCGCTCGACCGCGGCTGGCAGGCGCTCGCGCTGGGGCTCGGGATCGTCGCCGCGCACCTCGTCGGACAGGCGCTGTGACGGGGGTCGTCGAGGCGGTCCGGGCGCACCTACCCGGCCTCGCGCTGCTCGCGGGCGGCGCGGTCGCGGCGACGCTCGTCGCGGGCGCGGTCCCGGGCCTCCAGCCGCTCGTCGTCGCCGTCGCGATCGGCGTCGGAATCGGGAACACCGTCGGGATTCCCGAGATCGCGGAGCCCGGCGTCGGCGTCGACAAGCTGTTCTTGGAGACCGGGATCGTCCTGCTCGGCGCGGCGGTCGCGGTCGAGGAGTTCCTGACCGCCGGCCCGACCGTCCTCGGCCTCGTGGTGGCGGTCGTCGCCGGCGGGCTCCTGTTCGCGGAGGTCGTCGCGCGCGGCCTCTTCCGGATCGGGTCGCCGACCTCCTCGCTGCTGGCCGCGGGCGCGAGCATCTGCGGCGTCTCCGCGGTCGTCGCGATCGGGAGGGTGCTCGACTCGCGCGGGGCCGCGATCACCTTCGCGGCCGCGACGATCCTGCTGTTCGACGCCGCGACGCTCGTCGCGTTCCCGCTGGCGGGCGAGTGGCTCGGCCTGACGAGCCGGCAGTTCGGCGTCTGGGCGGGCGTAAGCATGTTCTCGACCGGCCCCGTCGCGGCCGCGGGGTTCGCCTACTCGCCCGAGGCGGGCCAGTGGGCGACCGTGACGAAGCTGGCGCGTAACTCGCTTCTGGGCGGCGTCGCGGTCGCGTACTCGCTGGCGTACACGGCGCGCTCGGCCGCCGACCCCGGCGTCCGACGCCTCTGGGCGGAGTTCCCGAAGTTCCTGCTCGGCTTCCTCGTCGTGGCGGCGGTCGCCAACAGCGGGCTGCTCTCGCCGGCCGCGCTGGCGTCGATCGGCCGCGTCTCGGACGCGCTGTTCGCGCTGGCGTTCGTCGGCCTCGGGCTCTCGATCCGGGTCGACGACATGCGCGCGGTGGGGGCCGCGCCGGTCGGCGCCGTCCTCGTCCACCTGCTCGCCGTGAGCGCGGTCGCGCTTGCTGCGGTGCGCTGGCTGCTGTGAGCCGCGTCGGGCGCCGAGCCGTCGACCGCGCTCCGGGCCGTCGACCTCGACCCGCCGTCGATCGGGTTCACTCCTTATAAGTAGCGAGCGGGCGCACTCCGGGTATGGGAACCATCGGATTCATCGGCGGCAGCGGCATCTACGAGGCGCTCCCCCTGAACGACGTGCGCGAGGTCGAGTTCGACACGCCGTACGGCGAGCCGAGCGACGCCGTGACGATCGGCGAGTTCGGCGACACGGGCCGCGAGGTGGCGTTCCTCCCGCGACACGGCTCGGACCACGGCGTCTCGCCGACCGACCTGCCGTACCGCGCGAACATGTACGCGTTAAAGAAGGCGGGCGTCACCCACATCTTCGCGTCGAACGCGGTCGGGAGCCTGAAGGAGGAGCTTGAGCCCGGGACGCTCGTCGTCCCCGACCAGATCTACGACCGGACGAAGGGCCGCGACCTCTCCTTCTACGGCGACGGCGTCGTCGTCCACCAGCCGTTCGCGGACCCGTACAGCCCGGAGCTCGTCGACCACCTCACCGAGGCCGCCGAGTCCGCCGCGCCCGAGGACACGAAGGTCGTGAAGGGCGGCACCTACGTCTGCATCGAGGGGCCGCAGTACTCGACGCGCGCGGAGTCGGAGTTTTATAAGAGCCAAGGCTGGGACCTCGTCGGCATGACCGCGATCCCGGAGGCGAAGCTGGCCCGGGAGGCCGAGATCGCGTACGCGACGATCGCCGGCGTCACCGACTACGACGTCTGGAAGGCGGACAGCGAGGTGACGCTCGAAGAGGTGCTCGAAAACGCCGAGAAGAACCAGAAGGCGATCAAGGCCGCCGTCGAGGCGGCCGTGCGGACGCTCCCCGACGATCTGGAGTGCGAGGCGCACACCGGGCTCGAAGGCACCGTCAACACGCCGACGGAGGCGATCCCGGAAGAAACGCAGGAGCGCGTCGAGCCGCTGCTGGGCGACTACTTATAAATAAACGAGGCGGTGGCGCGTGCCGGTGAGCGCCGCATCGCGGCGCGAACCGCACGCGCGAGGGACGCCGCGAGCGACCGGAGGGAGTGAGCGGCGAGGCTGGGGAGGCGTGAGGTGTCGTGCGGTTGCGGTCGGGTGGGACTCAAAGGGGCAGTCGCGAGGCGGGCGCAGGCGACGCAAGCACTGGAGCGAGAGAGCGAACGGAGTGAGCGACCGAGTGAAGCGCGCAGCGAGCGTGCGCCCGCCTCGCGACTGGGGCTTTGAGGATGGTCGCCGCCGATTTTTAAATAGCGACGTATCGCCGAGCGACTGGGGCTTTGGAAGTGCTCTCCGCGGGAGCAGCCGCCTATTAGTCGTCGAACACGTCGAACGTGAACTCCTCGTCGGACTCCCGGACCAGTCGCTCGGAGCCGTCGTGGTCGGAGAGGGCCCCGGACTCCATCGACTCGTGGACCCGCTCGACCGCGTCCGGCGTCACCTTCTCCGTCACCTCGAAGGTCGTCACCGGGGAGACGAGTCCCCACAGCGCGCCGGCCGAGTGCGCGAGGAAGGCGACCGGCGTCAACAGGAGGTAGAGCGGCCATGTGAGGGGATGCTTGTCGTACGCGGCCGCGCCGACGAGCGTATAGACGAACAGGATCCCGAACAGCGCCAGCGACGCGGTACGGTACCACTCCATGCCGGGCGCGGTACCGGGGAAGATCAGCGACGCGAAGACGAGGAGCGGGACCAGCGGCGAGAGCGACCACGCGATGACTCGGGTGTAGTAGACGGGCCGGTACCTGAGCGGGAGGAGGTGGCCGTCGGCGCGCGTGCCCGAGATCCACCGCCGGCGCTGCTTGGCCATCGCGCGTAGCGACGGCGGCGCCTGATTGCGGAACCGGACGTCGAGGACGGCGAAGGAGACGCCGAGCTGATCCGCGGCCCGCCAGATGAAGTTCGTGTCCTCGGTGATGGTCGCGACGTCCCACGTGATCGACTGCTCTAAGGAATGCCGAACCGCGACGCCGCCGCCCCACGCGTACAGCGGGTAGCGAAGTTTGTGGAACGCGAACTGCTCGTACTGGTAGCCGACCCGAAAGATCTCGCTCAGGTACGCGACCCGCGAGCCGGTGTACAGCGGCTTCTCCGTGAACTGGACCACGTCGGCGTCGGGGAGCCCCTCGAAGCCGGCCATGATCGTGTCCTCGTCGAGGTAGAGGACGTACTCGCGGTCACAGGGTACCACGCGACGCGCCCACTCGACGGCGCGGCCCTTGTTGGTCGCGTCGCACTCGAACTCCTCGGGGACCACGTGGACGTCCGCCCCCTCGACGTCGATCGGCTTCTCCGCGATCACGCGCACGTCGTCGAGCGCCTGCGGGACCGCGTTGACGGTCGCCTGTACGACCTCCTCGGCGTCGATCGTCAGGATGCGGACCTGAACGTCGTCGTACCCCCACTCGACCTCGTCGGGCTCGACCCGGCCGCCGCGAGCGAGCACCGTCGCCTCGAAGAGCCACCAGACCGCCGAGGCGCCGTACAGCAGGAGGGCGACCCACAGCGCCGCGACGACGGCGGCGAGCGCGGGGTTCCCGGTCGCGAACGATATCACTACCAACGTGTGTCGCGATACCGGCAAGAACGTGTCGGAACGCGATCACGCTCGAGAGGAGTCCGGGGGACCGAACACGGGGGACTCGGATCGCCGCCGGCGGTTCAGTCCGCGATCGCTTCCGACTCGCCGGTCATCGCGGTCGGGTCCTTCACCCACAGGTCGCCGAACAGGTCGTCCTGCTGGAGCCGGACCGAGCCGCGGTGGGCCATGAACAGCAGCGCGAGGTACGTCATGAACGGGCGGCCGCCCGCGGTCTCGATCTCGGCGAACAGCACCTCCGTGCGCCCGCGGTCGAAGTGCGTCCGGAGCGTGTTGTCGATCTCCACGATGACCTCCTCGATGTCCTCGTCGTGGGTGCGGTCGGTCGCCTCGCCCGCGGTCGGCTCCCCGTCCTGGCGGAACTCGTCGCCGGCGTGGTAGTCGAGCGTCTGCGTGCCGCGGGCGTGGCCGTGCGGCGACTCCGAGGTGTCGTACTCGCGGGAGTCCTTCCACCACGAGCCGCGCTCCGCCTCGCGCAACTCGCGGACCAGCTCGTCGAGCGTCTCCGGCGACCCGCGGGTGTTCTTGCGGTCGAGCCGGCGGTCCATCTCCGCCTCCAACTCGTCGACGGGGTCGAAGTCGCCGTCGGCGGGGTCGGGCGCGCCGCCCTCCATCGCGACCTCCCACGGCTCCGGCTCGGGCTCGTCATCCTCGTCGTCGTCCGCCAGCATGCCGTCGCTTTTCATCCGCAGCAGGACGCTGGCGTAGAACAGCGCCCGCCCGGTCGTCCGGAGGTCCGTCTCGTCGAGCTTCTCCAAGAACGCGTCCGTCACCTGGACGATGTCGATATCCCACGGCTCGATCTCGCCCTCCTCGGCGAGCTGGACGAGGAGCTCTACGGGCTCGACCTCGTCGTCGTCGGTCTCGTCCGGAGGCGAGACGTCGGGCACCGGGTCGGATTCGTCCGCCGCGTCCGAGCCGGGTCCGTCGGTCGGGTCCGAGTCGGACTCGGCGGTCGAGTCGGTACCGCCGTCGTCCGAGGCGTCGTCGGCGAACGGGTCGGCGCCGTCGCGCTCGCTCGTCAGGTCGATGTCCGGGACGCCGCCGTCGGCGGCGCGGTCGCCATCGTCAGTCATCCGCGCTCACCCCCTCCTCGTCCGCGTCGTCGCCGAACTGCATCCCGGTCACCGCCGAGAGGTTATCGCCCTGCATCGTGACGCCGATGGCGCGGTCGGAGCGCTCTAAAAGCGCCGAGCGGTGGCCGACGACGACGAACTGGGCCTCCTGAGCGAGTTCCTCGATCATCTCGCCGACGCGCTCGGCGTTGACCGCGTCGAGGAACGCGTCGATCTCGTCGAGCGCGTAGAACGGCGCGGGGTTGTGGCGCTGGACGGCGAAGATGAACGAGAGGGCGGTCAGCGACTTCTCGCCGCCGCTCATCGCGTCGAGCCGCTGGACCGGCTTGTCCGCGGGCTGCGCCTTCATCGCCAGTCCCTCCTCGAACGGGTCCTCGGGGTTCTCCAAGACGAGCTCTCCGGTCCCGGCCGAGAGCCGCGCGAAGATGTCCTCGAAGTGGTCGTTGATCGACTCGAACGTCTCCATGAACGTCTCCTTCTTGGCCGCCTCGTACCCCTCGATGCGCTCCTCGATGGCGTCGCGCTCCTCGACGAGCACGTCGCGGCGCTCCTGGAGCTCGTCGAGCGCCGCCTGGACCTCCTCGTACTCGTCGATCGCGAGCATGTTCACCGGTTCGAGCGCCTCCATCTCGGCCTCTAACTCCTCGATCCGCGACTCCACCTCGTCGAGGTCGGGGATCTCGTCGGCGTCGTAGGCGCCGACCTGCGACTCCAACTCGTCGATCTCCCACTCCAAGCGGTCGCGGCGGTCGGTGAGGTCCGAGAGGTCCGACTCCGCCTCCGAGACGAGCGACCGCTGCTCGTCGCGCTTCCGGGTCGCCTCGCGGATCTCCTCGCGGAGCTCCTCCCGCTCTTCTTTCAGCTCCGTGAGCTCCGCTTCGAGGTCGGCGATCGCTTCCTTCTTCTCGGCGAGCTCCGCCTCCTTCTCCTCGATCGCGGCTTCGTGCTCGGCGATCGCCTCCTCTGCCTCCGCCTTCGCGTTCTGCGCCTCCTCGACGTCGTCGTGGAGGTCGTCGAGGGCGTCCTCGGCGTACCCCTTCTCCAACTCCAGCTCGTTGATCCGGCCGTCGAGCGAGTCCATCCGGTCTTCGAGGTCGTCGATCTCCGCGCGGATCTCGTCGGCGCGCTCGGAGAGCTCCGGGATCTTCGAGTCGGCGAGCTCGGCCTCGATGTCGTCGATCTCGGCCGCGAGCTCGTCGATCTCCGCGTCGGTCTCCGCGAGCTCCTCGTCGAGCGCCGTCATCTGCTCGTCGACGGACTCGCGTTCCGCCTCCAGCTCCTCCAGTTCGTCTTCCAGCTCCTCGATCCGATCTTCCGCGTCCGACAGGTCGTCCTCGGCGCGCTCGACGTCCGCCTCAAGCGAGCGGACGCGCTCGGCCGCGTCCGCCTTCCGGTCGCGCGCGTCCTCAATGTCGTCGTCGAGCGCGTCGATCTCCGACTGGACCGACTGCCGCTCGTCCTCGAGGTCGGATATCTCCGTCGCGAGCCGCTCCAGTTTGCCGCCGCCGGACTTCGTGAACGAGTAGCGGGAGCCGCCGCCGGAGCCGCCGGTCATCGCGCCCGACTTCTCGACGAGGTCGCCGTCGAGCGTGACCATCCGGTAGTCGCCCATCAGGTCGCGGGCGGTCGACATGTCCTCGACGACGAGCGTCGAGCCGAGCACGTACGAGAAGATCGAGTCGTACTCGGCGTCGTAGTCGACGAGGTTGCGCGCGAAGTCGACGACGCCCGGCACCGACGGCTTCCGCGGGAGGCTCCGGTCGTCCATCTTCGTGATCGGGAGGAACGTCGCCCGCCCCGCGTTGCGCTGCTTGAGGTAGTCGATACAGGTCGAGCCGACGCCGTCGTCGTCGACGACGACGTTGGCCAGCCGGCCGCCCGCGGCGGTCTCGCAGGCCTCGGCGTACTCGGCCTCGACCGAGCCCAGCTCGCCGACGGCGCCGTGGACGCCGTCGATGCCGCCGTTCTTCACTTCGGTGACCGCGCGGGGCCAGGAGGCGTCGCCGCGCTGGTCCGCGGCCGCCTCCAGCTTGGCGTACTCGTTCTGCTTCTCGCGGAGGGTGTCTTCGATCTCCTCCAAGCGCTCCTCCGTCTCGGCCTTCTCGGCGAAGAGATCCGCGACAGCGTCCTCGATGGTCGCCTGGTTCTTCTCGGCCTTGTCGAGCTCGCTCTTCAGCTCGGAGATGCGCGCCTTGTGCTCCGGGAGCGACTCGCGGGCCGCCTCTAACTCCTCGCGGGCCTCGCTCACGGCGTTCGAGCGGCGGCGGGCCTCGTCGAGCAGCCGGTCCTTCTCGCGTTGCGTCTCGTTCTTCTCCTCGCGGAGCGACTCGATCGCTTCCTTCTTCTCCGCGAGATCGCTTTTTAGCTCGTCGAACTCCGTGTCCGCGCCCTCGATCTCGGCCTCGACGTCGGCGAGCTCGGAGCGCTTCGTCGCCAGCTCCGACTTCACCGACGCCTTCTCCACCTTCGTCTCGCGGATCTCGGCGTCGAGCTCCTCGACCTTCTCCTCCTTGCGGTCGATCTGGACGAACGCCTGCCGCCGGTCGTTCTCCGCCGACTCGGCGCGCGACTCGGCCGACTCGATCCGGTCCTCCAGCCGCGAGACCTCGCCTTTGATCTCCTCTATCTCCGAGCGGATCTCGATCTGCTCCTCCTCTCCCTTCGTCTCGATCTCGTGGTTGAGGTCCGCGAGGTCCTCTTCGAGGCGCGTGAGCTTCCCCTGTCTGGCGTCGAGCTCCTCGCGGAGGTCGTCGAGGTCCGCTTCGGCCTCGTCGACCTCGCCCTCGACGTCCGCGAGCGCGTCGCGCTTCTCCTCTAACTCGGAGGCCTTCCGGAACCCGCGGTACTCCTCGAGCTCGTCGCGGAGCTCCTGGTACTGGAGGGCGGTCTCGCGCTCGTCGGCGAGCTGGTCGAGGCGGTCCTCCTTCTCGCCGATGCGGAGGTCCGCCTCGCCGATCCGGTCCTCGACCGTGTCGAGCTCCTCGTAGGCGGCCTCCTTCTTCTCGTCGAACTCCGCGACGCCCGCGATCTCGTCGATTATCCCCCGCCGCTGGTAGGGGGTCATGTTGATGATCTCGGTGACGTCGCCCTGCATCACCACGTTGTACCCCTCCGGGGTCACGCCCGCGGCCGCGAGCAGGTCCTGAACGTCCGAGAGGTTCACCGAGCGCCCGTTGAGGTAGTAGTACGAGTAGTAGTTGTCCTCGGTCTCCTTCACGCGGCGCTTGATCGTGATCTCGGAGACGTCGCCGACGTTCTCCGTGCCGGCCGCGGAGACGACCTGCGACCGGTCGAGGGTGCCGTCCTCGTTGGAGAGCACGACCGTGACGGAGGCCTCGCTCGGCCCGGCGGCGGCCTCGCCGTCGTCGTGGCCGGGGTTGTAGATGAGGTCGGTGAGCTTCTTCGCGCGGATCCCGCGGGTGCGGGCGAGCCCGAGCGCGAACAGCACGCCGTCGATGATGTTCGACTTCCCGGAGCCGTTCGGGCCGGTGACGACGGTGAAGTCCTCGTAGAAGGGGATCCTCGTCGTTCGCCCGAAGCTCTTGAACCCGTCTAAAACGACTTCAGTGATGTGCATGGGGGCGGAGGCGACCGCTTACGCGACGATGATGTCGTCGCCCTCGCTCGACTCGCCGTCGTCCTCGGCGGCCTCCTCGGCCTCGGCGTCGGGCGTCGTCGCCGACTGCTCGGGGACGACGACGTCGTCGCCCTCGCTCGCGTCGTCCGCGGTCGCCGCCTCCCCGTCGCCGCCGTCGGACGGCTCCTCGACCGACTCGAAGACGTCGACGTGGTCGTCGGAATGGGTCGTCCGCTCGCCCCCCGACACCTCTGACGCGTCGTCGGAGGCGGACTCCTCGCTCGCGGGCTCGTCGGCCGCGGCGTCCGCCGCTTCGGAACCGGCCGTCGCCTCGGCGGCCGACTCCTCCACCGCGACCGACCGCTCGTCTTCCAGCTGTCGGACGCGCTCTTTCATCTCGACGAGCTCCTCGGTGAGCCCGTTGACCGCCGCCTGTAGCTCCGCGACCTGCCGTTCGAGGTCCTCGACGCGGTTACTCATTATATACACGCATGCTCGCGCGACGCGTATAAATCTGCGTCAGACACATGTGTGACCAAACCGCACGATCCGGGCGTCGTCCGCTCGAACGTTTCGGCGCCGTGAAACGTGTCAGACAGCAGGAGAAGATACTTATACCGACCGGAGATACTCCTTCGGTATGAGCAAGATCACCTTCCGGGCGGACGACGACCTCGTCGACCGGCTGGAAGCGTGTGACGCTTCCAAAAGCGAGGTGATGCGGGAGGCGCTCCGGACGCACCTCGACGGGGAGGGGGACGCGTCCGACGCGTCCGACGCGGCGACCGGGAGCGTCGACGACGCCCTCGCGGACCGCGTCGACGACCTGATCGCGGAGCGGCTCGACGCCGCGCTCGACGAGCGGCTCGGTCCGGCGGGCGGTGCCGCGACGCGGGCGTATACGTCCGAGACTACCGGCGATATCAACGTAAACGTCACGCTCGACGCCCCGAGCACCGAATCCGACGATCGAGACGACGAGGTGCGTGTGACGCGTGAGACGGCCGGCGAGACGGAGCCGAGCGCGCGTAAGACGGACCCGAGTCCGGGCGCGCAAACGCGCGAAAACGCCTGCGGCGGATGTGGCGAAACCGTCCCGTCTGACCACGTATACTGCCCGAACTGCGGTGAAAAGCAGTCGCACAGGGCCTTCTGCGAGTGCGGCGACGAGCTCCGAACCGACTGGGCGTTCTGCCCCGGCTGCGGGCGGCGGACCCCTGCTGCGGACGTTTTGAAAGATCAGTAACGTGGCATAGGCGGCCGTATACGCCTCTTTTCGGCCGTTTTCACATTCTGTCTTACAGTGGCCGGTAGTTTTATAATGGTTCGCTCGGTGACTTCATCTGCGTAAGACGGTCGTCTTACAGCGGGCGTCCGGTGCGGGGTGTCGCCCCGCAGTCGGGCGGTTTCGCGCTGTAAGACACACGCGTCGCGTGTTCGCCGTCTTACCGGGGGAATACCAATGGAGCGTGTGACACTACGAATCCCGAAACAGCAGATCGACGAGGTCGAACAGATGGTGGAGACGGGCGAGTTCCCGAACCGGAGCGAGGCGATCCGGTCGGCCGTCCGCGACATGTTGAACGAACAGGACGGCGAGCGCGACGAGCGCGGCCGCAACCGCAACTGGGCGAAGGTGTAAACTGATGCAAGATCTCGTTCAGGACGCCCTCGACAACGCGGAGGCGGAGAAGCGCGACATGGATGACGTCGACATGGGCGACGACGAGTTCGGGGACCCCCGGATCGTCATCGTCGGTGCCGGCGGCGCCGGGAACAACACGGTCAACCGGCTCTACAACATCGGCGTCGACGGCGCCGACACCGTCGCCATCAACACGGACAAACAGCACCTCAAGATGATCGAGGCCGACACCAAGATCCTCGTGGGCAAGTCGCTCACGCAGGGGCTCGGCGCCGGCGGCGATCCCAAGATGGGCGAGCGCGCCACCGAGATGGCCCAGGGCACGATCAAGGAGGTGCTCGGCGACGCGGACCTCGTCTTCGTCACCGCCGGCATGGGCGGCGGCACGGGCACCGGCGCGGCGCCGGTCGTCTCGAAGATCGCCAAAGAGCAGGGCGCCATCGTCGTCGGGATGGTCTCGACCCCGTTCAACGTCGAGCGCGCCCGCACGGTGAAGGCCGAGGAGGGCCTCGAAGACCTCCGCAACGAGGCCGACTCGATCATCGTCCTCGACAACAACCGCCTGCTCGACTACGTCCCGAACCTGCCGATCGGGAAGGCGTTCTCCGTGATGGACCAGATCATCGCGGAGACGGTGAAGGGGATCTCGGAGACGATCACCCAGCCGAGCCTCATCAACCTCGACTACGCGGACATGTCGACGATCATGAACCAGGGCGGCGTGGCGGTCATGCTCGTCGGCGAGACCCAGGACAAGAACAAGACCCAAGAGGTGGTCAACGACGCGATGAACCACCCGCTGCTCGACGTCGACTACCGCGGCGCCTCGGGCGGGCTCGTCCACATCACGGGCGGCCCGGACCTCACGCTGAAGGAGGCCGAGGGGATCGCGAACAACATCACCGAACGCTTAGAGGCGAGCGCCAACGTGATCTGGGGCGCCCGCATCCAGGAGGAGTACAAGGGGAAGGTGCGCGTCATGGCGATCATGACGGGCGTCCAGAGCGCGCAGGTTCTCGGTCCCTCCACCCAGAAGCAGGCCGACAAGTCCCGCGCCGCGGTCGACGCGGACGACCTCGGCGACTCACGATCTCGGGCGGCCGAGGCGAACGAGAGCGCGGGCGCCGCGGGCGAGAGAGGCGAGCCGGCGGTCTCCGGCGGCACCGAGCGCGGCTGGGAGTCCGACGGCGGCAGCGACCCGATCGAGAAGAACAACGGGCTCGACGTCATCCGCTGAGCGTCACGCGACCGCTGCGGTTCGTTTTCGGTTCCGTTTTCCGTCGGTACTGTTCCGACCCGCGCACGGCGCGAGGACTTAACATCACACGGTCCGTGTAGACCTACGTGTCACGTCACCAGCCGAGCCGGGGGGCGCGGGGTCACCCCGGCCCCGTCCGCGGACGGACCAGATTCGCGACGACACGATGACCGACGCGGCGCTCTACTTCACGGGTCCGGAGACCGTCGAGGTGCGGGAGACGTCGGTCGGCCCGCCGGACGCCGACGAACTGCTCGTCGACACCCGGGCGTCGGCGATAAGCGCCGGGACGGAGCTGCTCGTGTACCGCGACCAGACGCCCGACGGTCTCCCGGCCGACGAGGCGCTCGACGCGCTCGACGGCGACCTCTCGTACCCCCTCCAGTACGGGTACGCCGCGAGCGGGGTCGTCAGCGAGGTCGGCGCGGACGTCGACCCGGACTGGGTCGGCCGGTCGGTGTTCTCGTTCGTCCCCCACCAGACGAGCTTCCGGACCACCCCCGACTCGGTGGTCGCGCTCCCGCCGGGGACGACGCCGGCCGTCGGGTCGCTCCTGCCCTCGGTCGAGACCGCGACGAACATCGTCCTCGACGCCGCCCCTCGGCTCGGGGAGCGGGTCGTGGTGTTCGGCGCCGGCGTGATCGGGCTCTGCGTCACCCGGCTGCTGGCCGCGTTCCCGCTGGAGTCGCTCGTCGTGGTCGACCCGGTCGAGCGTCGTCGGGCCCTCGCGGCGTCGTTCGGCGCCGACCGGACGACGACGCCGGCGGCTCTCGGCGACGACGCCGACGCGGGCCTCGCCGGTTCGGGCGACGCGCTCGACGCCGCCGGCTCGGACGCCCGCCTCCGCGACGCCGACCTCGCGGTCGAGCTCTCCGGCCAGCCGAGCGCGCTCGACGACGCGCTCGGCGTCGTCGGCTACGACGCGCGGATCGTCGTCGGGTCGTGGTACGGCACCAAACGCGAGCCGATCGGGCTCGGCGGGCGGTTCCACCGGGACCGCATCGACATCGTCTCCAGCCAGGTGTCGACGATAAGCCCCGAGCTCCGGGGGCGCTGGGACCGCGACCGACGCATGGACGCGGCGCTCGAACGGCTCGACCGGGTCCCCGCCGACGAGCTGATCACCCACCGGATCCCGTTCGAGCGCGCGTCGGAGGCGTACGAGCTGCTCGACTCGACGGCCGACGAGACGGTTCAGGTGATCTTGGAGTACGAGTGAACGGTCGCGGTCACCGGCGCTCGGAGAGGTGCCCGCTGACGAAGAGGTAGTCGCGCGTAAACACCGCGAGCGACGGGAGGAGGACGACGGGCGCGACGGTCCGCACGAGTCCGGTCGGGACCGGCGGGACGAGCGCGACCGTCACGAACACCATCTGGACGCCCGCGAGGTACTTCCCGAGGTCGCTGTCGGGGAGGTCGCCGACGGGGAGCCCGCGGACGCGGCGCAGCCACACGGCGCCGCGGAAGACGTAGCGCGCGGCGGAGATCGAGAGGTACCAGACCGGCAGCAGCCCCCACAGCACCGCCACCAGCGGCGCGGCGACGAACCCGAAGGTGTCGAACGCCATGTCGAGCCGGCGGCCGATCTCGGTCTCCCGGCCCACCGTCCGGGCGAGGGTCCCGTCGAGGTTGTCGAGCGCGACGCCGGTCCCGTAACACAGCGCCGGCACCCACGCGAGCGACGTCCCCGGCGGGACGACCGCGAACCCGGCGACGACGGCGTACAGCGCTCCCCGGACGAGCGTGACCCCGTTCGCCAGCCCGAACAGCCGCCGCCAGAACGGCCCGGCCAGCCGCTCCGGGTCGAGCCGGTAGCCGACGTACCAGAGCTGTCCGGCCCAGCAGCCGCCCGCGACGACGGCGGGAGAGAGCCCCCACCGGCCGGTCGCGTCCATCGGGAACAGCCGGAACAGGAGCGCGGCGAGCGCGACCGCGGCGACGAGCGGGAGCCCGACGCCGACCCCGACGCGGAGGGAGCGCCGCTGCCGTACGCCGGCCATCTACCCGTCACCTCCGGTGTCGGCGACCCCGGCGGCGCGCCCGCACCGCGGTCGGCGCTTCCGAGTCGACACGGCTATCGGCGGAGCAGGGCGACCAGCACGGCGATCAACACAACCTGTGCGATCTTGTCGACGGCGCCGAGCGTTCCCACGTCGGCCGGGAACGACTTCCCCCCGCCCGCGAAGTTGAAGACGTACCACAGGACGATCTGGACGAGCGTGAAGGGGATCCCGACGGCGTACACCGCCCGGCGGCGGTAGTCGAGCAACACCAGCACGACCGCTCCGAGGAAGCCGAATCCGGCGAGAAGGAAGCTGACCCGAAGCGGCAGCGGGAGCCCCCCGACGCCGAGGCGGATGTGGACGGCGGCGGTGATCAGCGCGGCGGCGATGCCTACCCAGTGGAGGCCGCTCAGCGACCCGACGTCTATCGCCGGCCCCCGCGATTCGGTCGTTGCCATATCACACAGACGGGCTTCACTCACAAAGAAATACCGCCGGTGCCCGATCGGCACCGACCGCCTCACCGCTCGAAGTCGGGGTCTCGAAGGGCGTCGATTCGCGCGATCTCGTCGTCGGTCAGCCGCTCGCTCCCGGCCGCCAGGTTCGAGACGACGTGCGACTCGGCGGTGCTCGACGGGATCGGGACGACCCCCTGCGAGGCGTTCCACGCGATCACGACCTCGGCCGGCGAGAGCCCCCGCTCCGTCCCGATCGCGTTCAGGACGGGCTCGTCGAGGAGGCCGGGCGCCGACAGCGGCGAGTGCGCGACCACTCGGATCCCGCGCTCGCGGCAGAACTCGACCAGATCGTTCCGGGGGCGGTAGGGGTGTCGCTCCACCTGCACGAGCGCCGGGTCGACCGCCCCCGCCTCCAGGACCGTCTCCAACCCCGCCCGCGAGACGTTACAGACCCCGAGCGTCCGCGCCCACCCCCTGTCGTGAACGGCCTCTAAGTTCTCCCACGCGGTCGCGAGCGACACGTCGTCGGTCGCGGGCTCGCCGTCGGCGTCCTCGGGGAAGGTGAGCGACTCCTGCCGCTCGACCGGCTTCTCGGCGAGGCGGCGAAGCTCGCCCCGGTGTTCGAGCGCCGAGGGCCAGTGCAGCGCATAGCAGTCGAACGCGTCGATCCCGAGCTCCTCGCGGCTGCCCGCGCAGGCGGCGAGCAGGTGCTCGCGGCGGTGGTTCGTGCGCCACGCCTTCCCGAGGAGGAACACGCGCTCGCGGTCGGGCGCGCCCGGCGCGGCGAGCAGCTCCCCGATCCGGTGTTCGTTTCCGTACAGCTCGGCGGAGTCGAGGAGGCGGTAGCCGGCGTCGAGCGCGGTCGCGATCGAGTCGGCGCGCTCGACGTACTCCCCGTCGCGGTAGCGCGAGCAGCCGAAGCCGACGGCGGGGAGTCGGAGCGCGGCGGCGCCCGCCCCGGTCTCCCCTCCAATCTGCTTCTCCGGCCGCACCACCGGCGCCGGCGGCGGGTCGGCGGTCGCGCCGCAGTCGTCGACCGCGACCGGGCCGTCCCCCTCGGCGGCGGCCTCGATCGCGTTACAGACGGCGACGACGTGGGCGCCCCGTCGTCCGCCGGCCCGCGACGGCGACCCGGCCTCGACCGACGCGGCGAGGGGCTCGACGGCGTCGACGTACTCGTACGGTTCGGTCGGCGAATCTGGCGGCGCGCTCACGTACTCCCGCCCGACGCGGCCGAACCGGACGTGATCGCGGCCGGAACCCATCGCGCCGGTCCCCTTCAGGTACAGCGAGCCGTCGTCGCCGTGGAGCTCCAGCCCGTAGAACTCCCGGCTCCGGTGGGGCGCGTAGAAGCTGGCGGTGAGCCTGACGGTCGGCCCCGCCGCGAACGCGAGCGTCGCCTCGACGTGGCTCGGCGTCGACGGTCGGCGCTCCTCGCGCTCGGGCCACACGTCGAGCGCGTCGGCGACGCGGACGCGTTCGACCGGGCCGAACCACGTCACCAACAGCGCGAGCGGGTACACCGCCCCGTCGTACAGCGGCCCGATCTCGAGGAAGGAGTCGGGCCGGTCGTGCCAGTCGGTCACGCGACCGACGTGGGCGTGGGCGTACCCCAGCCCAACCGGCCCGAGTCGGCCGTCGGCGAGGAGTCGGCCCGCGCGGCGCTGCGAGGGCGCCCGCGGCGTCCCGGGCGCGCAGCCGAGCGCGAGTCCGCGGTCGCGGGCGAGCGAAACCAGCGCGCGCGCCTCGTCGGCGTCGAGCGCGAGCGGCTTCTGCGAGTAGACGTGGCGGTCCGCTTCGAGCGCGGTCCGCGTCACCGGCGCGTGGGCCGCGTGGCTCGTCAGGTTCACCACGAGCGGCGCGTCGACGCGCTCCAGCGCGGTCTCGAGGTCGGTGAACGACGGGCAGCCGTGGTCCGCGGCGAGGGCGGCGGCGCGGTCGGCGTCGAGGTCGACGACGCCGGCCAGCGACAGCGAGCTCTCGGACAGGCCGGCGGCGTACTCCGGCGCGATCGCTCCCGCGCCGACGAACAGGCAGTTCACGGTCGTACCGAGGCGGCGAGACGTATAGGTGTCCCGACGGCGGCGGGGCGTCGCCGGGGGCGACGGTGGCGCTCCCGCCGGAGCGGTTTAGTCGCCTCGCGCCGAACTCGCGAGCGTGACGGAGCCGGGCATGGGCCGCCTCGGGACCGCCTACCTGCGGGGGTTACAGGCGATCGGTCGGCGGCTCGACTACGGGACGAACGCCTTCGACCGCGAGTGGGACGTCCTCGTCGTCCTCGACGCCTGTCGGGCCGACCTGCTTCGGTCGGTCGCGTCCGACTTCGAGTTCCTCGGCGGTGTCGAGACGGTTCGGTCGGTCGGGAGCTCCTCCTCGGAGTGGCTGGAGAACACCTTCGTCGACCGCCCCGAGACGGCGCGGACGGCCATGGTCACCGGCAACACGTGGACCGACCGCTACCTCGACGCGGGCGCGTTCGCTGCGCTCGATGAGGTGTGGAAGTACGCGTGGGACGACGAGGCGGGAACCGTGCCGGCCGCGGCCGTGACCGACCGGGCGATCGGGCTCGCCCGCGAGCGCGACCCCGACCGGCTCGTCGTCCACTACATGCAGCCGCACCACCCGTTCGTCCCGGACCCCCTCGACGGCGACGACGGGCTGGCGCGGACCGGGAGCCACAGCAACGCGGGGAATCCGTGGGTGCTGCTCCGGCGCGGCGAGGTCTCGGTCGAGCGCGTCTGGACGGCGTACGAGGCGAACCTCCGACACGTCCTCGGCGAGGTCGAGTCCCTCGCGGCGAACGTCGACGGGCGGATCGCGGTCACCGCCGACCACGGCAATCTCTTCGGCGAGTGGGGGTTGTACGGCCACCCGATGCACGCGCCCGTCCCCGCGCTGCTCGCGGTCCCGTGGGCGACGATCGACGGCGCGGACGAGGAGACGCGCGAGCCGACCCTGACGCCGCCCGAGCCGCTACCGGTGTCGCGGGTCCACGGCGCCGAGGGCGAGACGGACCGGGACCGGCTTCGCGCGCTCGGCTACTTATAAACGGCGTCGCCGCCGCTCGCCGCTCCATATAAATGACCCGACGCGTCGAGCGTCCTTCCGCCGCCCTCCGGCTTTAGGTTGCTCGCGCCCGTGGATCGGTTCATGTACGCGACGACGGTGCTGACGGACTTCGTGGCCCAGCACTACCTCACGGTCGTCGACGAGGGGTCGGAGAGCGTCCCGCACTCCCACCACTTCGAGGTGGAGCTGACCTTCCGCGGCCCCGAGCTGAACGAGCACGACTACCTCGTCGACATCGACGACGCCGAGGCGGCGCTCGGCGACCTCGCGGACCGCTACCGCGACGAGCTGCTCAACGACCTGCCCGAGTTCGAGGGGTACAACCCCAGCGTCGAGCGGTTCGCCCGCGTCGTCTTCGAGCGCGTGACCGACGCGGTGACCGACGACGCCGTGAGCGAGCTGGCCGTGACGGTCTGGGAGGACGACGCGGCCGCCGCGACCTACGACGCGCCGGTATGAACGTCGGGCTCGCGCTGTACGGCGGCCTCGACGAGCGGTCGGGCGGGTTCCGCTACGACCGGAAGCTCGTCGAGGGGCTCCGCGCGGCCGGCGACGCCGTCGAGGTCGTCGAGCTCCCGTGGCGGGCGTACCCGCGCGGGCTGCTGGACAACGCGCTCTCGGAGGTCCGCGACCGCCTCCGCGTCGACGTCGACGTGATGCTCCAAGACGAGCTCGCGCACCCCTCGCTTTTCCGCGCCAACCGCGACCTGCCGTACCCGGTCGTGAGCGTCGTCCACCACCTGCGCGCGAGCGAGCCGCGCCGCCTCTCGCCGCTGTACCGCGCCGTCGAGCGCCGCTACCTCGCGACCGTCGACGGCGTCGTCTGCAACAGCGCGGCGACCCGCGACGCCGTCGCCGCCCTCGGCGTCGACCCCGAAGCGACCGTCGTCGCCCCGCCCGCCGGCGATCGGTTCGACCCCGCGATCGACGACGACGCGATCGGGGCGCGGGCCGCGTCGCTCGGCAGTCCCGACCCCGATCCGCTCCGCGTCGCGTTCGTCGGCAACGTCGAGCCGCGGAAGGGGCTCGACACGCTCGTCGAGGGGGTCGCCCGCGCCGACGCCCACGTCGACCTCACGGTCGTCGGTCGGGCGGTCGACGAGTCCCACGTCGCCGACGTGCGGCGACTGGTCCGGGAGCGGGGGCTCGGCGACCGCGTGCGCTTCGCCGGCCGGCTGTCGGACGCCGAGCTGGCCGACGCGCTCCGCGAGAGCCACGTCCTCGCCGTCCCCTCCCGGTACGAGGGGTTCGGAATCGTCTACTTAGAGGGAATGAGCTTCGGCCTGCCGGCGATCGCCTCGCGGGCGGGCGGCGCGAGCGAGACGGTCGCCGACGGCGAGACGGGCGTCCTCGTCGACCCGGACGACCCGGCAGCCGTCGCCCGCGCGCTCGACGGGTTCGCGGCCGACCCAGACAGGCTCGCCCGGATGGGTCGCGCCGCGAGGCGGCGGTACGAGCGCCACCCGGACTGGGGGGAGACGACGGCCCGCGTCCGTCGGCTCCTCGCCGACGTCGCCGACGCGCCCGACGCCGTCGACGCGGCCGAGCCGGAGGTGACGACGTGACGGGGACCGACGGCGGTCCCGCGGACGGCGACGCCCTCGCCGCCGACGACGCCGCCTTCCGACGCTACCTCTTAGCGAAGCGCACCGTCGACGACCGAGCGCTCGACCGGCGGCTCGTCGGGATCCTCCGAGAGCGGCTCGCGGACCGCGCGGCGGCGCGCGACGGCCCTCTGCGCGTCTTGGAGGTCGGCGCCGGTGTCGGGACGATGGTCGCCCGGCTGATCGACTGGGAGGTGCTCCCGCCCGGGGAGACGCGGTACGTCGCGGTCGACCGCGACCCGGACGCGCTCGCCGGGCTGGGTCCCTTCCTCCGGGAGTGGGCGGCGGAACGAGACGCACCGACGTCCGTCGACGATGGCGGCAGCGGCGACTACGCGCTCGTCGTCGAGACGGATGAGCGCGTCGTGGCGGTCGAGCCCGTCGCCGCCGACGCGCCCGCGTACGCAGCGGCGCACGCGGGCGAGTCCGACGCGCTGATCGGGATGGCGCTACTGGACGTGCTCGGGCTCGACCGGCTCGATCCGCTGCTCGACGCGCTGGCGCCCGGCGGGACCTACTACTTCCCGATCACCTTCGACGGCGGGACCCGGTTTCGTCCGGCACATCCCGACGACCGGGCGATAGAGACGCTATACCACCGACACATGGACGAGAAGCCGGGCGGGAACAGCCGCGCCGGCGGCGCCGCGCTCGTGCGCCTGCGCGAAGCGGACGGCTCGACGCTCCTCGGGGCCGCCGGCTCCGACTGGATCGCACGTCCCGCCGACGGCGAGGCCGGCTATCCGGGCGACGAGGCGTTCTTCCTCCGACACATTCTCGACACCGTGGAGGCGGCGGTCGGCGAGGTGATCGCCGGCGGGGACGAGACCGCGTCCGTCTCGGCCGCCGACCTCGACGCGTGGCTCGAAATTCGCCGGCAGCAGGTCGACGACGGGGAACTCGTTTACCTCACCCACCAGCTCGACCTCATCGGCCGCGTCGAGGGCGACGCGTGAACGGCGACTCGGCCGCGTCGACGGCGGCGCGTGAACGGCGCCCCGGTCACGTCGCCGCCTCGATCGACTCCAGCAGCCGGCACTTCCGACAGACGTCGCGGCTCGTCTGCGAGCCGCAGCGCTCGCACTCGCGGAGGCCGGAGTCGTCGCCCTCGTCGCCGGCGTCCCCCTCGTCGCCGGCGTCCCCCTCGTCGCCGCCGGCGCCCTCCCCGTCGCCCCCGCGGTACGCCTCGGCCGCGAGCGCGGAGAGCTCCTCGTAGCCGGCCATGATCGAGTGGCGCGCGCCGGGGTGGTTCTCCTCTAACTCGTGGATCGTCGACTGGATCTCGCCGCGGTACGCCTCCTCGGCGTGCGGGCACTCGGCCATGTGGGTCGGGAGGTCGCGGACGTGGCAGTACAGGGCGATCTCCTTTTCGGGCACGTCGCGGAGCGGCTTGGCGCGCGGGACGAACGCGTCGGTGGCCTCGCGCTCGTCGAACGGGCCGAGCGAGGCGTCGAAGTGTTTCGCGACCTGCCGCACGTCGCCTTCGAGGAAGTTCATCATGGCCGTCTGCGCCTCGTCGTCGAGGTTGTGGCCGGTGAGCAGCTTGTCGGCGTCGAACTCGGCGGCGTACTTCTCGAGGAGGTCGCGGCGGAACACGCCGCAGTACGCGCAGGCCGCCATGTCCTCGGGGTCGTCCTCGACGACGTCGTCCATCCGCACGTCGAACTCCTCCTCGTAGGAGACCAGCTCGTGGCGCAGGGAGAGCTCGTCGGCCAGCTCGACGCAGGCGTCGACGCTGGCGTCGCGGTACCCCTCGATCCCCTCGTGGATCGTCAAGGCGAGCATCTCGACGCGGGGGTCCTTCCCGAACACGTCGTCTAAGATCCGCGTCAGGGCGACGCTGTCTTTCCCGCCGGAGAGCCCGATCACCCAGCGGTCCGGGTCGTCGGGCGTCGCGTCCGGGTCGAGGAGGCCGTCCTCGCGGATCCGACGCTTCACGCGCTTCTCGACCGACTCCCGGAGGTGGTGGCCGCAGAGGTGCGCACCGGAGTAGGCGGCGTGGTGGATCGCGTCGCTCCCGCACTTGTCGCACTCCATCGGTGTCGGGTTGCGGTCGCGCGGGGATACCCGTTTCGGGCCGGCTACGTGAGGGGAGTATCGGAGGTGGGCGGAAGCGACATCGATTCGAACGCTCCCGAGGCGACGGCCATTTATAAATAAATAGTCGCTGGCGGAGCGACGGCAAACGCGGTCGAAGCCACAGCCGATCGCTTATAAATGCCTCCCGGCAGATCAGCTGAAAACGCCTCCAAAGCTCCAGCCGCTCATTTATAAATAATTACTGGTAGATCGGCAGACAACACCTCCGAAGCCCCAGCCGATCGCGTATAAATGAGTGCTGACAGATCGGCAGACAACACCGCCAAAGCCCCAGCCGCGAGGACTCGCGCGGCTCGCTGCGGTCCTCAGTCGCTCGCTTCGCTCGCTCTTTGTGGTCCTTGCATCGCCGTGCTTCGTCCTCGCGGCTGCCCCTTTGAGTCCCGCCCCGCTCCGCGACCGCAGCCTCACGCCTCCCCAGCCTCGTCGGCGGTCCTCCGCTTCGCTCCGGACCACCGACTCCCTCGCGCGGTGCTGTTCGCGCCCTTCGGGCGCTCACAGGCACGCGCCACGAGGTTAATATAAACGAGCGTTCGAGAGCGACAACCCCCGGTCGGTTGTCGCCGGTTCCGACACCGGTTTGTCGCCGGCCCGTCGCGGATCGCCGTGAGCGATTCCCCGACCGGGGTCGACCGCGACCCCGACCCGCGACCCCTGCGCGAGGACCCGCCGGCGGAGAGCCGCCGAACGCGGCTCTGGCGGCTCGGGTTCAACCTCCTCCCCGCGTACCGGGGCACGGGCGCGCGCGTCGACCACATCGCGGCCGACTGGCGCTATATTCGAATTCGACTGCCGCTGAACTGGCGCACCCGCAACGCGGTCGGGACGATCTTCGGCGGCAGCATCTACGCCGCGATCGATCCGGTGTACATGATGATGCTGCGGCGGATCCTCGGCGACGCGTTCACGGTGTGGGACAAGTCGGCCGCGCTGGAGTTCATCGAACCCGGCCGCGACACGCTGTACGCCGAGTTCGAGGTGCCGACCGCCGAGACCGAGGCGATCCGCGAGACGCTCGAGCCGGGGGAATCGACCGACCGCGAGTACCTCGTCTCGCTGGTCGACGACGAGGGGGAAGTCCACGCGGCCTGCGAGAAGA
This sequence comes from Halorubrum sp. Atlit-26R, assembly GCF_003666015.1. Lineage (GTDB taxonomy): Archaea > Halobacteriota > Halobacteria > Halobacteriales > Haloferacaceae > Halorubrum. The sequence goes on along the minus strand of NZ_QPLT01000001.1, from coordinate 471,077 downwards.
CGCTGTACGTGCGCCGGGACGGGTGAGGCGGGCGGGGTTCTGCGGTTCGCGCCCGCTCAGTCGTCGGCGACCGGCCGTACCGCGTCGAGCGGCGACACCGAGATGACCAGCCGGTCGTCCGCCGTCGCGCTCACCATCTTCGACTCGGCGAACCGGCTGCCGTCCGCCCGGAGCCCCGTGCTCGCCCCCGTCCACCGCTCACCGTCGGTCACGGCCGGGATGACGTTCGTCTCGATGTGTTCGACCTCGGTCTCGGGATGGAGCCGCTGCCACGGCTCTCCCTCTAACTCCTCGGGGGCGTAGCCGTACAACGCGCCGTACTCCTCGCCGACGAACTCGAAGGTCCCGTCGGGCGCCACGGTACAGACCCCGTCGAGCGCCACGTCCGCCTCGGTCAGGTCGTCGGCGTCCCGAGCCCCGAAGCGCCCGTTCTCGCCGGCTGCGGTCCGCTTGACGCGCCGCAACAGCGCCGTGTAGCCGTCCGCGCCGCCCCGCTTCGAGACGTAGTCGCTGACGCCGGCGCGGACCATCTCGGCCGCGATGTCGGCCGGGCCGGTCGCGGAAAACAGGAGGAACGGGAGGTCCGGGTCGACCTCGCGGGCGGCCGAGAGCAGTTCCACGCCGGTCAGGCGGGGCATGTCGTAGTCGCTGACGACGCAGTCGAACGACTCGCGCTCGATCCGGCGGAGCGCGTCGTCGGGGCGGGTCTCGACCGCGGTCTCGCAGTCGAGGTCGGCGTCGCGTTCGAGGTGGGTCGCGACGAGCCGCGCGAGTCCGGGCTCGTCGTCGACGCACAGCACGCGAAACGTCTCGTTCGTCATACGCGTCTTCGGCGGAGGACGCACTTATTCGTGTTCGCCCGATGCTCAGCGCTGAGAACCGGGGGCGACGGCGACCGAAGAGCGTCGGCCGACGGGCCAGCCGAGCTACGCCGCCGCGGCCGCGACGAGCGCCTCCTCGACCGTCTCGACGAACCGCTCGGGGTGTTCGACGTGGGGGAGCAGCCGCGCGCGGTCGAAGACGACGAGGCGCGCGTCCGCTGCGTCCGCGAGCTCGCGGCCGTCCGTGAGCGGGCTCACGGTCGCCTCGCGGCCCCAGACGATCGTCGGGGGCACGTCGAGGTCGCCGAGCGCGGCGGCGAGGTCGATATCGCTGTTGAGCGTCCCCGAGATGAACGAGGCGGGCGCGAAGCGCGCGTTCTCGACGTGGGTCGTGCGCCACTCGTAGTCGGTCCACTCCGCGCTCGGGTTCGCGGGGTCGTCGTAGCCGTGGTCGGCGTTGAAGTACCGGATCGCCGGCTTCGACGTGATGCCGTTGAACAGCGCCCGTCCGACCAGCGGCGCGCGGAACAGCTCCCGCAGCCACCCCTTCGCCGGACTCGGCCCCGCGGTCGCCGTCGGACAGACGGCGACGAACCCGCTCAGTTCGACGCCGCCCTCCGCGCCGCCGTCGACCGCCGCGAGCGCGTACGCGGCCGACAGCGAGGAGGCGACGACGGCCGGCTCGTCGAACTCGGCGAGGAAGTCGTGGACGAAGTCCTCGTACAGCGCGGCGGAGTAGCGGAGCGGCGGCCGGTCCGAGCGGCCGTACCCCGGGAAGTCGGGCGCGACGACGTGGTAGTCGGCGGCCAGGTCATCGAACACCGCGCGCCACTCCCCGGAGGAGCCGGCGGCGTTGATCCCGTGGAGCAGGAGGAGGTCGGGGTCGTCCGGGTCGCCCGCCTCGGTGTAGGCGACGTCCATCCCGCGCCAGCGGAAGGTGCGGTCGTCGCCGTCGAGCGGGGACTCCAACTCGCCCTCGTACCGGAGGCCGGTGTTGATCGCGGCGAGCGCGCCGGTGCCGAGGACGGCACCGCCGAGGAGGTTTCTGAGCTTCATGGAAACCTGTTGGTTCGCTGGCGACTTATACCCGTGGGACGCGGTCGCGGCCGCGGTCCGCGCGACCGCGAACAGGCCCGACCGTCAGTCGTCGCGCTCGTCGTCGTCGGCGCGCTCCTCGTCGACGCAGTCGGCTATCGGGCCGACGATCGCCTCCGCGACCGCGTACGGGTCCGTCTCTCGGTCCCGGACCCGCTCCGCGAGGCGGTCGATCCCGCCGTGTCGCTCGATCTCGGCGGTCGCGAGCGCCCCTACGTCGGCCCGCACGAGCGTGCGGATCTCCTCGGCGTACCGGCGCCGCTCGGTCGTCTCGATCTCGCCGGACTCCCGGAGGTGCGCCGCGTGCGCGTCGAACGCCTCGATCAGCGCCGCGACCCCATCGCCGCTGTTCGCGACGGTCTCTAACACGTCCGGCGTCCACGAGTCGTCGGAGTCGCCCGCGTGCGCGTCGGAGTCGCCGTGCCCGGAACCGCTCGCGCGATCGCCGTCGTGGTGGCCGTCGCCGTGGTTGCCGCCGTCGTGGTGGCCCGTTGCGGAGCCGCCCCCGCCGGTCGAGGCCATCGAGGCCGCGCCGTGATGGCCGGCGCCGCGGCCCGTGGTCCCGCCCTCGCGGCGGTGGACCATCTCCTCTAACTCCGCGACGGTCCGCTGTGCGCCGTCCATGTCTGCCTTGTTGACGACGAAGACGTCGCCGATCTCCAAGATGCCGGCCTTCAGCGTCTGGACGTCGTCGCCGGAGCCGGGCTGGACGAGCACCGCGACCGTGTCGGCGGTGCGGACCACGTCCACCTCGTTCTGCCCGGCGCCGACGGTCTCTAGGACCACGACGTCCTTCCCGAAGGCGTCGAGCGCCTTCACGGCGTCCGCGGTCGCGGTCGAGAGACCGCCGAGCTGCCCGCGCGCGCTCATCGACCGGAAGAACACGTCCATGTCGCCGACGTTCGACCCCATCCGGATCCGGTCGCCGAGGACCGCCCCGCCGGTGTACGGCGAGGATGGGTCGACCGCGATCACGCCGACCGTGTCGCCGCGGTCGCGGTAGGCGGCGGCGAGCTTGTCGACGAGCGTCGATTTCCCGGCGCCGGGCGAGCCCGTGATCCCGATCACGTCCGCGCCGCCGGTGTGCTCGTGGAGCGCGGAGACGATCGCGCGGTAGCCGGGCGTCCGGTTCTCGATCTTGGTGATGACGCGGGCGAGCGCGCGGTGGCTCCCCGAGAGGAGGTCCTCGACGAGCGCCGCGTCGTCGTCGGTGAGCGTCGGCGCGTCCGCGAACGCGGGTGCGTCCGGCCCGGCCATCTACGCGCGCTCCGGGACGTTGTTCCGGATGAACTCGATCGTCTCCTCCATCGGCGTCCCGGGGCCGAACACCTCGGCGACGCCCAGCTCCTTCAGGTCGGCCTCGTCCTCGTCCGGGATGATCCCGCCGACGAGGACGAGGGTGTCGTCGAACGCGTCGTACTCCTTCAGCCCCTCGATCACCTTCGGGACGAGCGTGTTGTGCGCGCCCGAGAGGATCGAGATGCCGAGCACGTCGACGTCCTCCTGGACCGCCGCCTGGACGATGTCCTCCGGCGCCCGGTGGAGGCCGGAGTAGACGACCTCGAAGCCGGCGTCGCGGAACGCCCGCGCGATCACGTGTGCGCCCCGGTCGTGGCCGTCGAGTCCGACCTTCGCGACCAGACACCGGACGGCCCGCTCCTGCTGTTCGGCGCTCATACACCCTTCTGTGTCGCGTGCGGGTTTGATTCTAACGGAAGATGGGGAAGGTTCGGGCGGCCGGCCGGGTCGGTCGCTCGGTTCGGCTTCCGCGACCGACGCGTTGAACGCGCGAGCGACCGTAGTCCGCCCGATGACCGACAGCGACGACGATTCTGCGGCCGGCGCTCCGGGAACCCCCGAGAGCTCGCTCCCGGCCGAGACGCGTATCGGCCGCGCCGCGCTCCGGGTCGCAGACTTGGACGAGACGACCGCGTTCTACCGGGACGTGGTCGGCCTCGTCGTCCTCGACCGCGACCCCGAGCGCGCGACGCTCGGGGTCGACGGGACGCCCCTGCTCGTGTTGGAGCGCGACGCCGACCGCCCGGCCCGGGCCCGAAGCGAGGCCGGGCTCTTTCACACCGCGTTCCGGGTCCCCTCGCGGGCCGCGCTCGGCGAGGCGCTGGGGCGCGTCCGGGAGCGGTGGCGGCTCGACGGCGCCTCCGACCACCTCGTCAGCGAGGCGTTATACCTCGACGACCCCGAGGGGAACGGCGTGGAGATATACCGCGACCGCCCCCGCGAGGAGTGGCCCGTCGACGACGACGGCACGGTGCGGATGGCGACCGATCCGCTCGACGTCGAGGGGGTCGCCGCGGCGGCGGCCGGCGAGGGCAAGGAAGGCGGCGCTGACTCCGCCGCAGTCGTCGACCGCGCCCCCGCCGACACCGACGTCGGCCACGTCCACCTCGAAGTGACCTCGCTGTCGGCGTTCGAGGCCGTGTACGTCGACGGTCTCGGCTTCGAGGTCGGGATGAGCGGCCCGGACGTGCAGTTCGTCGCGGCCGGCGGCTACCACCACCACCTCGGCGCGAACACGTGGCGGGGGCGGACGACCCCGGCCGCGGGGCAAGGGCTCGCGTGGTTCGAGGTCGTCGTTCCCGACGCGGCCGCGCTGGAAGCGGCTCGGACGCGACTCGACGCGGTCGCGGGCGAGAGCGACGTCGAGTTCGCTGTCGCGGAGCGAGCGGACGGGTTCGCCGTCACCGACGCCGACGGGATCGAGGTCCGGGTTCGGGCAGCGGAAACTCAGTCTTTATAAAGGAATGCGGTGGCGCGCGCCTGCGAGCGGCCGCCGAAGGCGGCCGCGAGACAGCGCGTGCGAGGGAGTCAGTCGCCGGAGCGAAGCGGAGGCGACTGACGAGGCTGGGGGGGCGTGAGGTTGCGTTCCCGCGAGCGACCAGCGGGAGCGAGCGGGAGCACGGAAGTCGCAGCCCGCGCAGCGAGCAAAGCGAGCGAGCAGGACCGTCTTCCGGTGGTGCTGTGCGGGGTGGGACTCAAAGGGGCAGTCACCGGCGGCGAAGCCGCCGGTTGCCCGTGGCGCGTCGCGCCACGCTGCCGCGAGGACGAAGCACGGCGATGCAAGGACCACAAAGAGCGAGCGAAGCGAGCGACTGAGGACCGCAGCAAGCCGCGCGAGTACTCGCGGCTGGGGCTTTGGCGGTGTTGTCTGCTGATCTGTCAGCACTCATTTATAAGCGAGCGGCTGGGGCTTTGGAGGTGTTCGTCGTCGATCTGCCAGTGTCGATTTATAAGTATACGGCTGGGGCTTTAGCGGTGTTCGCCGTCGATCCGCAAGCAACCATTTATAAACGAGTCGCTGGGAGTTTGGAAGTCTCCACGGTCGATCCGCGGTCAATCACTTATAAATTGAGAACTCGAGCGTTCGGAGGTAGCGGCTGTTGCTCCAGGTTTAACCATTTATAAGTGCGTACTCGAGCGCTGTCGGATGTCGCGAACCGAGCAACCGCTGTGTCAGTCGTCACCCGACGATCGTCCGGAGCGTCGACTCGGTCAGGAACGTGGTGATCCCGAACGCCTCGGCCGTCATCCAGCCGAGGAAGGCGACGTACATCGCGAGGAAGACGTACCCCTCCTCGGTGGTGATCTCGAAGTCCGTCGCGGCCATCACCACCACGACGAGGGTCGTGTAAAACAGGAACAACAGGAGCGGCACGGAGGTGAGGAAGCCGATCGAGACGCCGCCGGCGAGGATGACGCCGATCGGGAGCGCGGCGACGAGGTTGAACGTGTTCGTTCCGAAGACGTTGGCGACCGCGGCGCGCTTGTCGCCGGCCTTGCCCATCTTCACGCCGACGAGCAGGTCAGGGAAGGAGCTCAGCGCCGACAACACCGTCACGGAGATGAGGAACGACGGCGCGTCGAGCGCGTCTGCGATCTGTACCGTCATGGTGACCATCGACTCGACGCCGACGAGCACGACGACCAGCCCGACCGCGAACAGTCCGGCCTGTTTGGGGATGTTCGTCGATTCGGCCCGCTTGAGGTCCGAAGCGCCGCTTTTCCCGCCGGCGAGGAGAATGACGTACACGCCGTACAACACCACCAGGCCGACGCCCATCTGCGGGGTGATCCGCGCGATCTCCCGCCCGTCGGTCCCGAGGACGCCCAAGGCGATCACGCCGAAGAGGGCGAGAACGGCGACCATGTAGAAGATGGCGTCGCGGTAGACGATCCCCTGCGTCGTCGTCGTGTCGCCGCTCGTGATGGAGACGGCCGCCGGGATGACGAGTATGTTGAACACCGCCGTCCCGATGAGCGCCCCCGCGCCGACGCCGAAGTCGCCGAGCACGAGCACCGAGATGAGGATAATCGCGAGTTCGGGGAACGACGTCGCGGCCGCGACGATGAGTCCGCCCTGAATCGCCTGCGAGACCCCGAAGTGGTCGCTGATCTTCGAGGTCGTCGACTCGATGACGTTCGCGCCCTTCCAGGTCAGCAGGAACCCGATCGCGCCCAAGGCGATCCAAACGGCGAGCGACTGGTCTCCGACGAGCTCCTGCAGTACGGTCACGTTCGGTCAGTGGGCCCGGAGTCGATTATGGGTTCCGGAGACGCCGAGACGGAAGCCGGTCGCCCGCGGCAGGCCGAGCCGCGCTCAGTAGATCAGCTCGTCGTCGTTCTCGATCATGTACAGCGTCCGCGCCGCGACGTTGACCGCGTGGTCCGCGACCCGTTCGAGGTCGCGCACCGCGAGCAGCGCCTGCGACACCTCGTCGAGGGAGGCTTCGAGCGCCTCGCCGCCCGTCGTCGCCGGGCCGTCGCGCGCCGCGTCGCGGGCGCGGTCGGCCTCTAAGAGCTCGCGGACGACCGCCTCGCTCGCCTCGCGACAGCGCTCGTCGAACGCGTCGTCGCTGGCGGCGATCTCGCGGCAGGCGTCCGGGTCGCGCGCCGCGTAGGCGGCGACCGCGTCGGCGACCATCTCCCGGGCGCCGTCCCCGAGGTCGCGCACGTCGACGGCGTCGTGGACGCCGCCCTCGGGACCGCCGTACGCCGCGACGTTCGTCGCGAGGTCCGCGACGCGTTCGAGGTCGGTGATGATCTTGAACGAGGCGGTGACGAGCCGGAGGTCGCCGGCCACCGGCTGCTGGAGCGCCAACAGCTCGGTACACTCGTCCTCGAGGGCGAGGTACGTCTCGTTGACCTCGTGGTCGGTCTCGATCACCGACTGTGCGAGCTCGTCGTCGCCGGTCACCGCGGCCTCGATCGCGTCGTCGAGCCGGGCGCAGACGGTCTCGCCCATCGCGACCACGCCCTCGCGGAGCTCGTCGAGGCGCACCCGGTAGTTCTCGCGGGGCATCTATCCGAACTTCCCCGTGATGTAGTCCTCGACGCGCTGTTCCTCGGGGTCCTCGAAGATCTTCGCGGTGTCGTCGTACTCGACTAACTCGCCGCCCGTGAGGAAGACGGCGGTCCGGTCGGAGATGCGGGCCGCCTGCTGCATGTTGTGCGTGACGATGATGACGGTGTACTCCTCCGCGAGGTCGTCGATGAGGTCTTCGATCTTCGAGGCCGCGACGGGGTCGAGCGCCGAGGTCGGCTCGTCCATCAGGATGACCTCCGGGTCCGGCGCGATGGCGCGGGCGATACAGAGGCGCTGCTGTTGGCCCCCGGACAGTTCGAGCCCCGAGGAGTCGAGCTGGTCTTTCACCTCGTCCCACAGCGCGGCGCCCTTCAGCGACTCCTCGACGCGCGCGTCGACGTCGCCGTCGAAGTCCTGGATCTTCAGGCCGTACGCGACGTTGTCGCGGATCGACTTCGGGAACGGGTTCGGCTTCTGGAACACCATCCCGATCTTGCGGCGCAAGGCGACGGGGTCGACGTCGTCGTCGTACACGTTCTTGCCGCCGAACTCCACGTCGCCCTCGACGCGGCAGATCTCGATCATGTCGTTCATCCGGTTGATACACCGGAGGAACGTCGACTTCCCGCAGCCCGAGGGGCCGATGAGCGCGGTGACGCGCTTCTCGGGAATCTCCATCGTCACGTCGTCGATCGCCTGCTCGTCGCCGTAGAAGACGTCGAGGTCGCGGGCCGCCACGGCGGTGCCGGCGGCGGGCGCCGCGCGGCCGTCGTTCGAGTCCGTCTGTACCTCCGTCGTGATGAGCGAGTCGTCCGTTGTGCTGTTACTCATGTTAGCTCCCCCGTTCCGCGCGGTTCCGCAGCAGAATGGCCGTGCCGTTCATGCCGACGAGAATGATAAGCAGCGTGATAACGCCTGCGGCGACGACGCCGTACCGGAAGTCGGCCTGCGGGAAGCCGGCCCACGTGTAGATCTGCATCGGCATGGCGCTGAACCGGCTGAACAGGCTGTCCGGCGCCCTGAACACGGTCGTCGCCGCGCCGATCATGATCAGCGGCGCCGTCTCGCCGATCGCCCGGCCGAGCGCGAGGATCGTCCCGGTGAGGATCCCCGGCATCGCCTCGGGCAGCACGACGTTCTTCGTCGTCTGCCAGCGCGTCGCGCCCATGGCGTCGGAGCCGCGCCGGAGATCGTCCGGGACCGACCGGATCGCCTCCTGGGCGGAGATGATCGTGATCGGGAGGATGAGCAGCGACAGCGTCAGCGCCGCGGTCACCGCCGTCCCGATCCCGAGCCCGAGGAGGTTCGCGAACAGCCCCAAGCCGAGGAGCCCGTAGACGACCGACGGGACCGCCGCGAGGTTCGCGATGTTGACCTGGAGGATCCGGGTCAGCGTCCCGAGCGCCCCGCTCTCCGGGGTGTACTCCTCCAAGAAGACGGAGGTCCCGACGCCGAGGGCGAACGACAGCACCGCGACCATCGCGATGATGATGACGGAGCCGACGATGGCCGGATAGAGGCCGGCCTGCTCCGGCGTCCGAGAGGGCGCCTGTGTGAGGAACGACGCGTCGAGCCACGGGTTCGGCGCCGGGACGCCCAACGCCTCGACGATCAGCGCCCCGGCGATCGCGCCCGCGGCGAGGAGCAGCGGGAGCCCGAGCCCGGCGAGCCCCTCGCCGCCGTCGACGACGCGGGAGACGTACACGGCCGTCGGCACGCCGGTCAGGACGATCGCGAGGAGCACGGTCGGAGCCGGCAGCCCGGCGCCCGCGGCCAAGAAGCCCCCCGCGGTCGCCGCGGCGAGCGGGACGCCGCCGACGACGGCGCCGGCGGTGCGCCCCCTGCGGCCGGCGACGAGGAACGCCCCGGCGGCCGCAACAGGGATCGCGATCGTCCAGAGGTAGATGATGAGGTCCGACGGGTACGTCGCGACCACGTCGCGGAGGAACACCGCGGCGGTCAGTCCGACGAGGCCGACCGGCGCCGCCGCGGTCCGCGCCCGCGGCGACGAGCGAACCCGGCCGAGCGCGTACAGCCCGACTGCCGGGAGGACGCCGATCGTGTACGCGAGGAACCACAGCAGCGCGTCGAGCACCAAGAACAGCGTGCCGACCGCGAGACCGACGGCGACCCCGCCGACGAGCCGGCCGAGAAGTCCGAAGCCGACCGCGCCGAGCCGACCGCGGCTCCCGACGTAGGCGAGGTACGCCGTGACGGGGGCGGCGACGACGAAGAGGTACGCGAGCTGCCAGTTGAGCCGCGGGATCGGGACGAGAAGGGCCTCAATCGCGGAAAACAGCACGGCGACGGCGACGAGCCCGCCGCCGAGCGCGACGAGCGCTCGCCGAGTGACGTCGCGGTCGTTCGCGCTGTACAGGCAGAAGGCGAGGAACGGGACGACGAGCGTGAGGAAGTACGTCAACAGCCACTCGGGGCTGGCGTTCGCCAGGTCGAAGGCGTCGATGGCGACGTACACGAGCAGCACGCCGAGCGCGACGAGGCCGAACACGCTCGCGCCGAACGAGAGGTACTCGAAGAGGATCCCCCGCACCCGGCTGACCTCGCCGAACCCGTCCGCGTTCGGATTTTCGGTCGCCATCAGTACTCCTCCCGGTAGCGTTGCGCGATGATGTCGCTTATCACGTTCATAACGAGGGTTACCACGAACAGCGCGAGGCCGAGCGCGAACATCGAGTTGTACGGCAGCGTGCCGCCGGTGAGGTCGCCGCCGGTGATCTGGACCATCGCGACGGTGATCGTCATCCCGGACTGGAGGAGGACGTCGGCGGGGTTAACGAACGGGATCCCGAACAGCGCCTGCTGGACCTCCGGCATCCGCGCCTGCGCCCCCATCGCGACGACGACGATCATCGTCTCGCCGATGGCGCGGGAGACGGCGAGGATGTACGAGGAGGCGATCCCGGAGATCGACGCCGGGACGACGATGCCGGTCGACACCTCGAACTTGGTCGCGCCGAGCCCGTAGCCGGCCTGCCGCAGTTCGTCGGGCACCGCGCTCATCGCGTCCTCGGAGATCGACGACACCATCGGGATCGTCATGATCCCGACCATGATCGACGCCGCGAGCGCGTTGAACGTGCTCATCTCCGGGAACAGCGTCGCCTTCAGCGCCGGCGTGACGTACACTAAGGCGAAGTACCCGTACACGACCGTCGGGATCCCGGCGAGGATCTCCAGTAGGGGTTTCAGGATCGACCGGGCGTTCGGGGTCGCGTACTCGCTGAGGTAGATGGCGGTGAGCGTCCCGATCGGGATCGAGATGAACGCCGCGGTGATCGTCACCGTGAGGGTGCCGATCAGCAGCGGGATGATGCCGAACGCCTGCCCGCCGCCGGCCGGGTTCGGGCTCCAGTTAGTGCCGGTGAGGAACTCGGCTATCGGAATCGACCGGAAGAACACCACCGCGTCCGACAGGAGCGTGACGAAGATCGCGGCCGTCGTCAACAGGGTGATCGCCGCACAGGCCGCGAACAGGCCGCCGTAGGTTCCCTCCTTCAGTCGTGTGAGCCCGCCCCGCCGGGTCAGGTCGGGACTCTCTGTGCTGTCAGTCACGAACGGTCGGGTATCGAACGCTGTCGTAAATCAATACACCGGTTCATCGCGGGCGAACTACTCCTGCGCCTGCTCGATCGCGTCCTCGAGCTTCCCCATCTGCTCTTCCTGCGTCTCCTCGGTGGCGGGGACGTAGCCGACGTCGCCCGCGACGAGGTCCTCGTTGGTCGTCTGCTCGACGAAGTAGCGGGCGAACTCGGCGATGTGCTCCTCGCCCAGCGACTCGATCGACGGGTACGTGAACAGGGGCCGGGAGAGGGGGGTGTACTCGCCCGACGAGGCCGTTTCGAGGCTCGGCTCGACGGGGCCGTCGCCGTCGTCGATGCCGAGCGCCTTCAGCTGGTCGGGGTTCTGGAAGTAGTACGCGAAGCCGAAGTAGCCGATCGCGTACTCGTCGCCGGCGACGCCGTTGGCGATGCTGTTGTCCTGCTCGGTCGCCTGGTAGTCGCTGGTGTGGCCCTCCTCGCCGAGGATCGCCTCGATGAAGTAGTCGTAGGTGCCGGAGGTGTCGGCGGCGCCGAAGCGGTTTATCTCCTCGTTCGGGAACTCGTCGCGGACCTCGTCCCACGTCTGGACGGGGTCGGCCCGCCAGATCTGCGCGAGCTCGTCGGTCGTGAGCGAGTCGATCCAGTCGGCGTCGGGGTTGACGACGACGGTGAGCGCGTCGGTCGCCGCGATCAGCTCGACGTACTCGACGCCGTTCTCCGCGCACAGCTCCTCCTCCTCGGGCTGAATCGGGCGGCTCGCGTTGTTGAAGTCGGTGTCGCCCGTACAGAAGAAGTTCGAGAACCCGCCGCCGGACCCCGTCGAACTGATGTCGGGGTCGATCTCCGGGTACTCCTCGGCGAAGTCCTCCATGACCGCGCTCATCAGCGGGAACACGGTGCTCGACCCCGCGATATTGATCGGGCCCGACAGCGAGCTACCGCCGTCGGAGCCGCCGGACTGCGTACAGCCCGCGAGCCCGAGCGCCCCGGCACCCGCGATCGCCGCGAGCGATTTCCGCCGCGTGATTCCCGCTGTGTCCGCGTCGTGGCTGGAAGCCATCACCTGTTGGTGGGCGAGTTCCGGTTAAGTAGTATGCTATGAGGGGTACGGGGTGACGCGTACGGCCCCGTACGACTATGTTCTACTATATACGCTATATAGCTGCGCGCGTTCGGCGGACCGCCGCCGTCGGGTCGAGCGCGGGGCCTCCGGCCCGTCCGCGGTCCCGAACCGAGACGTGGTTTTAAGTACCCGTACCGGGAGAACCCGGACGAATGACCCCTCCCACCACCGACGGGCCGCCGGCGCCGACCACCTCCCGGGAGGAGGCGTGGGTGGCTCACGCCGCGCTGCTCGACGCCGCGCGGCGCGCGACCGACGAGGACGTCGCGTACCGCCGTCCGATCGAGTCGATAGAGCGGGGCGCGGCGCTCGACGACGAGGACATCGCGCTGCTCCGGGACGCCCTCGTCGACTACCTCGGCGACGCGCCGGTCCGCGACCGAGCCCCCGGTCGCGCGCTGTTGCGCCGCACCGACGACGCGACGGACGCGCGGTCGCGGCGCGCGTAGCGTCGACGACCGCGGGAAAAGAACGCCCGACCGCTACGAGCCCGCCTCCACCGCCTCGATCAGCAGCTCCGCGACGTCGACGATCTCGACGTCCTCCTCGAAGTTCCCCGTCTTCCGGCCGTCCTCGAACATCGTCGTACACATCGGGCAGGCGACGACGAACTTCTCGATCTCCGACCCCGCGTCGGTGTCCTCGACCGCCTCGCGGAGGCGCTCCTCGCTCGGCTTCACCTCCTCGTCGTGCTCGGTCCAGAGGCCGCCGCCGCCCCCGCCACAGCAGAAGGAGTCGTCGCGCGAGCGCGGCATCTCGTGGAGGTCGGCGCCGGTCGCGCGGATCAGCTCGCGGGGCGCCTCGTACTCGTCGTTGTACCGGCCGAGGTGACAGGGGTCGTGGTAGGTGACGGTGTAGTCGAGCTCGTCGCCGGCGAGGTCGAGCCGGCCGTCCTCGACCAGTTCCTCGACGACCTGCGTCCAGTGGAACACGTCGACCTCGCCGTCCGGGTTCCACGGGTCCTCGCGGTCGAACGGCATCATCGGGTCGTCCGCGAACTCGGCGAAGTCGACCTCGGGGTACTCGTTTTTGATGGTGTTGTACGAGTGCGGGTCGGTACAGACGATGTTCTCGAACTCGCAGTCCGCGAACGTCTCGACGTGGTGGCCCGCCAGTTCGAGGTAGAGGAACTCCTCGCCGATCCGGCGGATGTCGTTGCCGTCGGTCTTCTCGTCGTCGAATAAGATTCCGAACGACACGTCCGCCTCGTCGAAGAGGCGGGCGAGCGCGCGAGCGACCTTCTTGTTCCGGTCGTCGAAGCTCGGGTAGTCGCCGACGTACCAGAGGTACTCCACCTCGGTCTCGCGGGCGTCCGGGACCTCGACGGCGTCGTCGAGGTCGTCCGCCCAGTCGCCCCGCGCCGACTGCGACTCCCCGAAGGTGTTCCCCTTCTGCATCACGTCTTGGAACACGTCCTGGAGGTTCGAGTCGACGGCCCCCTCGTCGACGAGCTGGCGGTTCATCTTCGTGAAGGAGGTGAGGTGTTCGATGTCGACCGGGCAGGCGTCCATACACGCCATACAGGACATACACGACTCCATCGACTCGGCGTCGATGACGCCGCCCTCGTCGGCGACGATCGGGACGGTGCCTCCATCCGCGCTCGCGACGCCGCCGTCGGTGGCGACCGCTCCGCCGCCCGACCCGGCCACCGGGTCGTCGCTCACCGATTCCCGGTACGCCTTCAGGTCGAGGATGACGTTCCGCGGGTCGAGGTTACGGCCGACCGTGTCGGCGGGGCAGGCGTCGGTACAGCGGCCGCACTTCGTGCAGGCGTCGCCGTCCATCAGCTCCTTCCACGTGAAGTCCTCCAGCGACTCCGCGTTGGAGTGATCGAGGTCCGCGGGGACGTTCGGGAGCCGCGCGCCCGCCTGCTCGTCGCGGGCGACGACGTTCGCGAACGAGGAGATCATGTGGAACGGCTTCGCGTACGGGATCCACGCGACGAACGCGAACGCCAGCAGCGAGTGGCTCCACCAGAGGACGCCGTACGTCGCCTCCGCGCCCGCGGCCGTGAGTCCGGCCGCCTCGAACCCGGTCGCGAGCGCCATCCCGACGAAGCTCACGGTCTCGGTCGCACGCTGCGGCTGGCCGACCATGCTCACGCCCTCGACGACGAACCCGCCGACACCGAGCAGGAAGAGGGTCCAGACGAACGCGTCGTCCTCCAGCGAGGTGTGTTTCCCCCACAGCCGACCCTCGCGGGTCCGGTAGCGCCGGTAGCCGGCCATGCCGACGCCGACCACGAACAGCAGGCCGAACGCGTCGACGGCGAACTGGTAGGCGAGGTAGAAGTCGCCGACCCAGAAGGACTCGCCCGTGAGCGGGCGGTAGAGGTCGATGTCGATCCCGAGGATGGTCGTCGCGACGAGGAGGACGAGGAACCCCCACAGCACGAACGTGTGCATCACGCCGGTGTACAGGTCCCCGTCGAACTGGTTCTCGTTCGCGAGGACGGTCTTCGTGGCGTCGGCGACTCGTCCGGGGAGGTTCGACAGTCTGTCTCGCGGGTCCGCGCTCCCGCGCGCGTACGCCGCGAACCGGGCGTAGACGCCGTACAGGAAGACGAGGACCGCGACGGCGGCGAGCCAGTAGAACGCCGCCTTCCCCACCGGACCGATCGTCCAGAAGGTCTCTCGGGTGGCAGCCTGCAGGGGAGTCATGATCGATCAGCCGGATACGGTCGGGTTAAAACTTGCCACAACGCGGAGTTCGTCGCTCGGCGTTCACGCGGTTCCCGGATCGGGCCGCGCTCCGCCGACACGCGGCCGCCTCACGCGACCCGAAGGACCGCGGCCGCGAACATGGCCGCCGCGAGCGCCAGCGCCGGCGCGTCGACGCGGCGGAACGCTAAGCGCGGGAGCGTCGGGTTCCACGCGAAACAGCGGGCGACGAGGGCCGTCCCGAGCCGGTCGGCCCGGGAGAGCGCCCGCGAGAGCCCGCCGACCGCGACGAGCCGCATCCGCTCGCGGCGGGAGCGTTCAGCGCCGAGCCGGGTCCGGACCGCCTCGCGCGTCGCGACGAGGTCCCGCTTCAGCAGGGGGAGGAACCGAAAGACGAGCGCGACGCCGACGCCGAGGAAGACGCCCGGGCGGCCCGGAACCGTCCGCTGGAGCGCCGCGCGCGACTCGCGGACCGGCGTCGAGCGCACGTACGCGGCAGCGACGACGAGCAGCAGGAGGACGCGGTAACTGGCGAGTCCCGTCGTCGCGGCGCGCTCGACCCGAAACCACGGCGCGCCGAGCGTCGCGCCCGCGACGAGGGGGGCGAAGAGCAGGACGGGAAACGCGACGCGGTAGCTCCACAGGTCCCGCGGCCCCCCGTCGGCGGCGAGCAGGCAGCCGACGGCGACGAGCGTGAGGACGACGAGCCCCCGCGGCGTGGTGTACGCGTACGCGACCGCGGCGAACGCGACCTGAACGAGCAGCTTCGACCGCGGGTCGAGCCGGTGGGCGAGCGAGTCGCCGGGGGCGAAGGACAGCGTCATCCGGTCGGCTCGTCGAGTCCGCGTCCCTCCGGCACCCGTACGTCCAGCCCGGGGAGCGCCGAGACCGCACCTTCGGGCGGGGCGTCGACCGCGACTCGCCCGTCCGCCAGCCCGACGATCCGGTCGGCGAGCGCGGCGACGTCGCGGAGGTCGTGGGTGACGACGACGACGCTCGTCCCCTCGCGGTGAAGCGCCCGAAGCCGCGCCACGACCGACCGCCGGGCGGGCTCGTCGAGGCCGGTGAACGGCTCGTCCAACACGAGGTGGTCGGGTTCCATCGCGAGCGCGCCCGCGATCGCGACGCGCTCGCGCTCGCCCCCGGAGAGGGAGTCGATCCGGTCGCGCCCCCGGCCCGCCATGTTCACGGCCGCGAGCGCCTCGTCGACGCGCCGCTCGATCTCGTCGTGCGCGAGTCCGAGGTTCTCCGGCCCGAACGCGACGTCCGCGCCGACGGTGGCGGCGACTAACTGGTCTCGCGGGTCCTGGAACACCATCCCGACCGCCGAGCGCGCGGCGACGAGGTCCTCGTCGACCGGCGTTCCGTTCACCGAGACCGTTCCGGCGTCCGGCTCGACGAGTCCGTTGAACGTCCGGACGAGCGTCGTCTTGCCCGACCCGTTCGCGCCCGCGACGACGAGGAACTCGCCGTCGGGGACCGAGAGGGAGGCGTCGTCGACCGCGACGGTGGCGGCGGAGCCGTCAGCGTCGTCGGAGTCGCTGTCGCCGTCCGCCCCGTTACCTCCCTCGCCCCCGCCCCGGCCGTACCGGCAGGTGACGCCGTCGAGTTCGATCACGGTTCCGCCTCGCGTGCGCTCACGAGCGCCTCACGCCGCGGCGATCGCGTCGGACCGCACGACGCCGACGGCGGCGGCGATCTTCAGGGCCTCGGCCGGGAGGAACGCGGCGGCGCCGGCAGCGATCGCCTCGATCGGCCCGAGCGACAGCACCAGCATGAGGCCGGCCACGCCGAACCCGTAGATGACGACGGTGCCGAGGACCATCGCGCCGACGAGCGTCGGGAGGCCGACGGAATCGAGGTCGCGGAGCGTCGCGCCGCGGTGGACGACCGCGCCGACGACCGCCGCGGCGACCGGGTACGACCAGAGGTAACCGGCCGTCTGGCCGACGAGCTGGCCGAACCCGGCCGACCCGCCCTCGAAGACGGGCGCGCCGAGCGCCCCGGCCGCGAGGTAGAGGACCAGCGACGCGCCGCCCCACACCGGACCGAGGAAGATCCCCGCGAGGAAGACGCCCAACACTTGAAGGGTCACGTCCACGGGCGAGACCGGGTTCGGGAACGTGACGTACGCGAACGCCCCGACGAGCGCCGCGAACAGCGCGGCGCGCGCGAGGTTCGTCGCCGCCTCGTCGCCGACGAGGTCGACGGACTCCGTGTTCGTTGCCATACCCGAACGGATTCGTAAACTCACTTCAACGTAGCGGTTTACGAGTTCGGAGGAGCCGGGACCGAGCCGACACGCGGCCGTCCCGAGCATCCGTGGACTCCCTCGATAATCCTCGGATAATAACGTTCATGCCCGGCCGGCGTCCACGACGCGAGTATGCCCAAGATAAGCGTCGAGATCCCGGCGGAGCTGCTCGCGGACCTCGACGAGCACGTCGGCGACGACGGGAAGTTCGTGAACCGCAGCGACGCGGTGCGCGCGTCGATCCGGAAGAACCTCGACCTGCTCGACGAGATCGACGCCCGACACGACCGCCTCGACGAGGACGCGCCGTCGACCGCCGCCGGATCGGCCGCGGGCACGGAGACGGGCGGGCCGGCGGAGGAGACCGATGAGTAGCCGGACAGCTGGCGGTCGGGACGGCCCCTTCCGGACCGACCCGCTGGACCGGTCCGCGGTCGCGGCGGTCGCGCTCGTCACGCTGTTCACGGTCGCGCTCGCGACCGCGCAGCTCACCGCCGCGAAGGTGCTCGCGCTGCCGCTCCCGTTCGCGCTGCCGGTGGTCGGCCCGGAGATCCTGCTGCCGGGCGCCGCGCTCGCGTACGCGCTCACCTTCCTCGCCTCCGACTGCTACGCCGAGCTGTACGGCCGGCGGGCCACGCAGGTCGTCGTCAACGTCGCGTTCCTCGCGAACTTCCTCGTGTTAGCGCTCGTGTGGTCGACGCTCGCGGCGCCCGGAGTCGACCCCGAGGTGTCGGCCGCCTTCCAGACCGCGCTCGGGCCGGCGGCGAACATCGTCGCGGGCAGCCTGCTGGCGTACGTCGTCAGCCAGAACTGGGACGTGTTCGTCTTCCACGCGATCCGGGACCGCACGGGCGAGGGGCTGCTGTGGCTCCGCAACATCGGCTCGACCGCCACGAGTCAGGCGATAGACACCGTCATCTTCGTCGGCGTCGCCTTCTACGCCGCGCCGACCCTGTTCGGCGTCGGCGTCGCGTTCGAACCGCCGGCGCTGCTCGCGCTGGGGCTGGGCCAGTACCTGCTGAAGCTCGCGATCGCCCTCCTCGACACGCCGGTCGTCTACCTGATCGTCGGCGCGGTCCGGAACTGACCGGCGCGCCCGCGTCCGGCCCGCTTCGCTCCGCTTTCCGCAGATCTCAGCCGACCGCCAGCGCCCGCGCCGCTCGGTCGGGGAGGTCGACCGGGACCTGCTCGAAGGAGTCGCCCGCGTCGCGGGTGACGAAGAGCCCGCGGTTCGAGAGCGCCCAGACCTCCCCGGCGGCGCGGCCGGCGGCCAACACGGCCCGATAGGTGCCCTCCCCGGTCGGGAACCCGCGCTCGTCGAGCCGATCAAATCCTTCGTTGCGGCGGTAGCGGTACAGGTACGCCTCGCCGCGGCGGTGTGCGGCCGTCGCGCTCTCGGCCGCGCTGACCAGGGCGGTGTCGGGGTCGCCGGGGTCGACCGCGAGCCCCCAGACGTAGCCGTGGTCGAGGCCGGCGTCGCGGACGCGCCACGAGTCGCCGCGGTCGCCGCTCTCGGCGAAGCCGTCGCCGGCGGCGGCGTAGACGCGGTCGGGCGCGTCCGGGTGGGTTGCCATCGCGTGCGTGTCGCGGCGCGACCCCGGCGGGCGGTCGGTCCACGTCTCGCCGCCGTCAGCGGTCACGGCGAGCGCGCCCGCCTCGATGCCGAGGAGCCACCGCTCCGGGTCGGCGGGGCAGGGCTCGATCCACCGGACGTGGTGGGTGTCGGGCCGCGGCGGGAACGACCACTCCTCGGCGGAGGGGAGGTCGGTCAGCCCGCCGACGCGCTCGGCCGTCTCGCCGCCGTCCGCGGAGCGGTACGCCCGCGAGGGCTCCGTGCCGATCCAGACGACGTCGGGGTCGTGCGGGCTCGTCGCGACCGCGGTCACCGCGTCGGGGCCGGACCCCTCGGGGCCGAGCGTCGCGGCGGCCGCGCGGGCGAACCGGCTCCCGCCGTCGACGGAGCGGAACAGGCCCGCGTCCGACGTCCCCGCGAGGACGCGCGGAGCGGAGTCTCCGGCACCGTCCGTACCGTCCGCGTCGGCGTCCGCCTCGCCGCGCGCGACGGAGAGGCACTCCACGCGCTGGCCGGAGAGGCGCGTCTCGACCGCGCCGGTCGCGGGGTCGACGACCCGGAGCCCGTCGTCGTAGGCCGCGTAGATGCGCATGGGTCGGCGTTCGGCGGGGAGGGCCAAAAGCGTACGCCGGGGCGCCGGAGCGCCGAGCCCTCGGCGGGCCGAACCCCCGTCGCGGCGACCCGGGTTCCACGAGCGCAAGAGACTTACCGCCGCCGCCCGTGCGAACTGTACGCATGGATCTTCGCGTTCAGGGGGACGTTCCCCCCGACCCGTTTCTCGGCGCCGCGGACCTCTTCGAGACCGAGCGCTCCGTGGAGGCGCCGGTCCGCGTCGTGGTCCGCGAGGACCCGGACGAGCGGACCTGGGCCGGCCACTACGACGACCACCACGTCCTGAACGTCTCCCGGCGGGCCGCCACGAGCGCGATGGCGCGCGAGCTGGCGATCCACGAGCTCGCGCACATGGCGCGCTACGAGGAGGGCCATCCCTCGCACCTCCAGTCGACGGAGGAGGCGTTGTACCTCGGTCTCTCCGGCGAGAAGGTCGAGCGCCGGAAGCTCGCGCACTGTTACCAGATCGCGAACCACATGAAGGACATCTACGCCGACGACATCACGCTCTCGGTGGCGCCCGCGGACAAGCTCCTTGGGTTCCTCGAATCGACGCTGGCGGCCGCCGTCGCCGACCGCCCCGACGTGTCGCGCACCGGCTCGCCGCCGGTGACGGCGGGCGCCGACCCCGAGATCACGGCCGTCAACGCGGCGTTCGCGCTCGCCCTCGTCGAGCGGCACGACATCGCCCGCCCCGACCACCGCATCTACGACCTCGCGCGCGCGGCCGGCAGCGACACCGAAGCCGTCGACGTCGACGCGTTCAAGAACAGGTTCCTCGACCTCGGCCACGACCCCTCCGAGAGCGACTACCGGAAGGCGCTCGTCGCCGCCGCCCGCGCCTACGCGGTTTAAAAACGAAACGCGGCACACGACGGTCAAGTTGCGGATGACGCCTTTTTCCAGACGAGACCGATCTCGGCGATTACTTATAAATAAAACAGCGGTGGCGTCGCCGGCGGCTCTGCCGCCGGCTGCAAGAGGCGCGTCGCGCCTCCCTGCGCGCCTCCGAGCGGCCGTTTTTAAACGGCCGCGAGGAGCGCGTGCGAGGGAGTCGGCCGGCCGGAGCGAAGCGAAGGCCGGCCGACGAGGCTGGGGAGGCGTGAGGTGCCGTGCGCGGAGCGGTACGGGGTGGGACTCAAAAGGGGCAGCCGCGAGGCGGGCGCACGCTCGCTGCGCGCCTCGCTCAGTCGCTCGCGCTGCTCGCTCCTTCGGTGCGGTGCTTACGTCGCCTGCGCCCGCCTCGCGGCTGGGGCTTTGGCGGTGTTCGCCGCCGATCTACGGTCGGTTATTTATAAGCGAGCAGCTGGAACTTCGGCGGCGCTCTCCATCCTCCCGCTGTCGATTGTTTATAAATAAACGGCTGTGGCTTGGGCCGTATTCGCCGCTAAAACGCCGTCTGCCGTTTATACACAACCGCTCCGAGCCCCGAAACGTCGTACTCCGCGTCCTATTCCGCGTCGTTCTGCGCGGGTTCGCCGTCGCCGTCCGCCTCCGCCGTCCCGCCCTCGTCCGTCGAATCGGCCGCTTCGACCGGCGCGCTCGCGTCCTCCGCCTCGGCGCCGCCGTCGAGGACGGTCACGCGAGCGGACATGATACGGGTGTTATCGACGCGCTCGATCCGAATGCGGACGCCGTCGAACTCGATCTCCTCGCCCTCCTCGACGAGCCGTCCCGCGCGGTTGAACACGAAGCCCGCGAGCGTCTCGAACTCCTCGCCCTCGGGCAGTTCGATCCCGAGGATCTCGTTCACCTCGTCGATGTTGACCTGGCCCTGAACCACCGCGACGTCGTCGTCGACGAACTCGACGGGCGCGGACTCGTCGCCTTCGAGGATCTCGCCGACGATCTCCTCGGCCACGTCCTCCAGCGTGATGATCCCCTCCGTGGTGCCGAACTCGTCGATCACCGTCACCATCTGGAGGCGGTTCTCCTGCATCTCCGCGAGCAGCTCGTCGGCGTTCTTCGACTCGGGGACGTGGAGCGTGGGCTTGACGACGCGTTCGAGGGAGGGCGTCCCCTCGGAGTAGCGCAGCTCGCGGACTAAGTCGCGTACCGTGACGACGCCGACGATGTTGTCGAGGTTCCCCTCGTAGACGGGGACGCGCTCGTGGTCGGCCTGGATACACGTCTCGATCGCCTCCTCGACGGTGTCCTCCTTCGCGACCGCCGTGACGTCGAGCCGCGGCGTCATCACCTCCTTGGCGATGGTGTTGTTGAATCGGAAGATGCGGTCGAGCATCTCCCGCTCCTCCTCGTCGATGACGCCCTCGCGTTCGCCCGTCTCGATGATGTCCTGGATCTCGTCGCGGGTGACGTACGACGACTCGATCGCCGAGCGGCCCCCGGTGATCTTGTTGACCACCCGGGTCAGGTAGTCGAACAGGATCACGAGCGGGAGGAGGACGTACTCGGAGAGCTTCAGCGGGCGGGCGATGCGTAACGCCCACGACTCGGTGTTCTCGACGGCGTAGGACTTCGGCGCGCTCTCGCCGAACAGCAGGACGAGCGCCGTGATCCCGAAGGTGGCGATGGTCACGGCCTGCCCCTGGCCGAGGCCGAGGTAGACGAGCAGCCCGGTGGAGATCGACGACATCGCGATGTTGACGATGTTGTTGCCGACGAGGATCGTGATGAGGAGGCGGTGCGGGTCGGTCTTCAGCGCCTTCACCGTCTCCGAGCCTGGCACCCCGTCCTCGACGAGGCTGTCGATGCGGTGCTGCGGGAGGGAGAACATCGCGATCTCCGACGAGGAGAAGAACGCCGACAGCGCGATCAACACGAGGATCGTGAGCGCGCCGAGCGCGGCGACGACGGTGTCGCCGGGCATCTGTATCTGGAGGAGACCGGCCGTCAGCGTACTCGACCACAAGCCCATATTCGTTTGTCATCCGTCGGCCCACGATTAAAGGGTTCCCTTCGCTGAGCCCCGCGGCGGGGCGGCGGGGTGCCGCCGACGCGCGTGCCGCCGCCGACGGGAGCCCTCGTCGACGCGCGTGCCGCCGCCGACACGGTTACCCGTCTCGCGGGCGAACCGCGGGACATGAGCGAGCCACAGATCACCCTGTACCGGCTCCAGGCGTGTCCGTTCTGCGAGCGCGTCGTCCGGACCCTGAACGAGCTCGACGTGGAGTATCGCTCCCGGTACGTCGAGCCGATGCACTCCGAGCGAAACGTCGTCAAGCGCGTCTCCGGCGCCCGGAGCGTCCCGGCGATCGTCGACCGCGAGACCGGCGTCACCATGTCCGAGAGCGCCAACATCGTCGAGTACCTGAAGGGAACGTACGGCGAGGGAGGTGCCTGAGATGGTCGACTTCGACGTCGTCTCACTGCCGGAGACCGACCACGTCGCCGAGGGCGACACGGCGCCCGACTTCACCCGCCCGCTCGTGAACGGCGAGTACTGGGAGGACCGCGCGCTCGACGACGTCGTCGACGGCCCGACGCTCCTCCTCTTTCACCCCATGGACGGCACCTTCCAGGGGACGTACCTCTACAACACGGTCGACGACCACGGGTGGAGCGACGACCTCGACGTCCTCGGCCTCTCGGTCTCGACGCCGTACGCCCACAAGCGCCTGCTCGCCGAGCGCGGCGACGGCGTCCGGATCTTCTCCGACCCGGGCGCGGGCGTCGTCGAGGAGTACGGCCTCGCACACGATATCGACGGCATGACGGGGATCACGGAGAGCCGCCCCGCCGTCTTCCTCCTCGATTCCGACCGCACCGTGGAGTACGCGTGGGTCGCGAGCGAGCACCCCGAGTTCCCCGACGCCGAGGCGATCGGCGACGCGGTCGCCGACCTCGTCGACTGACCGGAGTCGAGCCCGCCGACCGACGCGACCGCGGGTTCGCCGACCGACGCGCGGACCGCACACACTCGTCACGCTTTTTCAACTCGCCGCCGAACGGACGCGCGTGACCGCCGACACGAGCGACGACCGACCGGACCGATCCGAGGCGCTGCGCGCGGCGGCCGCCGCCGTCGACCGCGGCGACCTCGTCGTCTACCCGACCGAGACGGTGTACGGGCTGGGCGCCGACGCGCTCGACCCCGACGCCGTCGAGCGCGTCTTCGAGCTGAAGGGCCGCGACCGGTCGAACCCGCTCTCGCTCGGCGTCGCGAGCGTCGACGACGCGCTCCGCTACACCCGGCCGACGGAGTTAGCCGTCGCCTTCGCGCGGGCGTTCCTCCCGGGCCCGGTGACCGTCGTCGTCGAGCGCGACGACCGGGTGCCCGACGCGCTCACCGCCGGGCGCGACCGCGTCGGGATCCGCGTGCCGGACCACGACCTCGCGCGGGCGCTGCTGGACGAGACCGGACCGCTCACCGCGACGAGCGCTAACGTCTCCGGAGCGGGCAGCGTCACGGACCCCGCCGACCTCGACGACCGGATCCGCGAGGGAGTCGCCGCCGTGATCGACGGCGGGGAGACCCCCGGCACGGAGAGCACGGTCGTCGACCCCGAGGCGGGGACGATCCACCGGCGCGGGGCGATGGCCGGCGCCATCGAGGCGTGGCTGGCGGACCCGCCGGTAGAGGAGTGAGGAGAGCCGGCGAAAAGCGTTCGTTCGCGCGGGTCAGACGGAGAGTTCGCCCTTCGCTTTGACCACGGTCAGGTCCTCGGCGTCGACCGTCTCGACGTCGAGCCAGTGGGGGACGTACTCGCGTTTGTCGTACGCCTCGCGCTCGTCTTCGGTGCCGACGGTACACCAGAGCTGCGGCTCGTCCGGGCCGTGCCAGCCGCCCTGAACGTTGATGCCGAAACAGACCAGCTCCTCGCCGTCGTGCTCGATCACCGCGTCCTTCCGGATGTCAGGGTCGCCGCGGATGATGAGGTGGTACATGTGCCGGGGTTCGCGTGTTCCGGGCTTAATCGCTTCGATACCGCGGATCGGATCGCGGCGACGGCCGCGTAGAACGCGGGGCCGTCGCCCTCACCACCCCCGATCGAGGTCCTCGACGAGCGCGCCGAGGATCTCGCGGGTCGTCGCGGCGACGATCGGTTCGAGCGCGTCCGGGTCGCTGTTCGTCGGGTCGCCGAGCCCGCCCAGTTCGGTCACCTCGTCGAAGTACTCGTAGCTCCGCGTTCGGGGCATCTCGTCGGCCTCCTGCGGCTCCTTCTTCTCCGTCCGGACGAGGTCCGGGCGGTACAGCTCCACGAAGCTCGTCTCGTGGTCGCCGGCGTGGCCCCACCCCTCGCCGTACGCCTCCGCTAAGTCCTCCTCCGCGAAGTCGGTCCAGTGAACGAAATGGACCGTGAGGTCGGTGTCGCGGCCGAGCCGGTCAGCGGCGATCGACAGCGGCTCGCGGTTCCCGCCGTGGCAGTTCAGGAGCAGCAGGCGGTCGACGCCGTGTTCGGCGACCGACTCGCCGATCTCACGGACCACGTCGACGTACGTCTCCGTCGAGAGGGTGATCGTGCCGGGGAACCGCATGTGGTGTTCCGACTGGCCGTACGGGAGGAGCGGGAGCCGCAGCATATCGAGGTCGAACTCGTCGGCCGCGTCGACGAGCTCGGCGGTGAGGTGGTCCGCGCGGAGCGTGTCGGTTGACACCGGGAGGTGCGGGCCGTGCTGCTCGATGCTGCCGGCCGGGAGGACCGCGAAGTCGGCCTCGTCGATCGCGTCCCCCGCCTCTTCCCACGTCATGCCGAACAGGTCGGCGTCCGTCTCTGGCATACCGTCGGATGCGGCGTCGGGCGAGGAAAAGTTCGGGGTCGCGGCGACCGCCTCAGCCGGAGTAGTAGTACTCGCCGTCGCGCTTCTGCTGGCTGTCGAGCTGCGACCCCGGCTTGTTGATCCGGGGGCGCCCGGTGCGCTCGTCGCGCCGGAAGGTGATCTCGAGGTCCGCGAGGAACTCGTTCATCCCGTCGCGCATGTCCTGTGGCGGCGCCGCGCGCCCCCGCTCGGCCGGCTCCCCGTCGAACACCATCAGGCGGTCCGCGAGGAGGTCGATCATGTAGATGTCGTGGTCGATCACCATCACGGTCGCGTCGTGGTTCTCGGCGTACCGGCGGATCGCGGTCGTCGCCCGCACGCGCTGCTCGACGTCGAGGTGCGCGGAGGGCTCGTCGAGCAGGTAGAGGTCGGCGTCGTCGGAGAGGCAGGCCGCGATGGCGACGCGCTGGCGCTCCCCGCCGGAGAGGTCCGAGAGGTTCTGCTCCATGATCCGCTCTAACTGGAGGGGCTGCGCGATCTCGGTGTTCCAGTACGAGGAGCCGAACTCGTCGGTGATCGAGGAGAGGAACGCGTCGACCCGCATGTGCTGGTCGATGTCGATGTACTGCGGCTTGTAGGAGATGTCGAGCGCGAAGTCGAGCTCGCCCTCGTCGGGCTCGAGATCGCCCGTGAACAGCTGCGCGAGCGTGGACTTCCCGATCCCGTTCGGGCCGACGACGCCGAGCACCTCGGAGCGGTTGATCTCGCCGCCCTCGACGCGGAGCTCGAACTCCCCGTCGCCGTACGACTTCCGCAGGTCGGGGTACTCGATCAGCGTCTCGCTCCGGGAGGCGACCCGCGGCGCGTGCTCCTCGAAGGTGATCGCCGACGGGCGGATCCGCATGTTCTCGTTGTCGAGGTACCCCTTCAGGTACTCGTTGATCCCCTTCCGGACCGATTTCGGGTCGGTGATGACCCCGTACGCGCCCGGCTCCCCGTACGCGACGTGGAGGGTGTCGGCGAGCAGGTCGAGGATCGCGAGGTCGTGCTCGACGACGAGCATCGAGCGGTCAGCGGCGTCGTCGTCCGCCAGCTCGCGGATGAGCCGCGCGACGATCATCCGCTGGCCGATGTCGAGGTACGGCGTGATCTCGTCGAGGAAGTAGAAGTCGGCGTCGCGGGCGAGACACGCCGCGATGGCGACGCGCTGGAGCTCGCCGCCGGAGATGGAGTCGATGTCCTGGTCCATCACCGGCCGGATGTTGAGCCGGTCGACGAGGTCGTCGAGCGCGCCGCGCTCGTCGGTCCGCTCCAACAGCTCGCGGGTGTTGCCGTCGAACTGGTTGGGGATCTGGTCGACGTACTGCGGCTTGCGCGCGACGGTCACGTCGCCCGCCTTCAGCGACTCGAGGTAGTTCTGGAGCCCGGTGCCGCGGAAGCGGTCGAGGACGCGCTCCCAGTCGCCGTCGGCGGCGTGGTCGCCGAGGTTCGGGACCATCTCGCCGGCGAGCGCGTGGACGGCGGTCGACTTCCCGATCCCGTTCGGTCCGAGGATGCCCGTGACGCTGCCCGGCTCCGGCGTCGGGAGGCCGTACAGCGAGAAGGCGTTGTCGCCGTAGCGGTGGACCGGGTCGTCGTCGAGCTCGGAGGGGAGGTTGATGATCTCGATGGCGTCGAACGGGCACGACTGGACGCAGATACCGCAGCTCTCGCCCAGGCAGATCTCCTCGGAGATGTGGATCTGGTCGGGGTCGCCCTCCTCGGCGTCGGGCCCGCGCTCCGTGATGCACTCCTTGCCCGTCCGGTTGGGCGGGCAGTCCTTCATACACTCGTAGTTGCAGCGGTCGGGCTGACACCGATCGAGGTCCACGACCGCGATGCTGTCGTCGGCCATCTCAGACCCCCAGGTCGACGGCCGAGGTCAGCAGGACGGTGTAGCTGATGAACCAGAGGGTGAACGTGAGAAACGCCACGTAGAGGTTGTCCTTGATCCCGAGGTCGCCGACGCCGACTGCCTTGAATATCGGGTACTGGGCGATGACGAACGCGCCGAGCACGAAGACCGCGGTGGTGCTCGCGGCGGACGCCGGGTCGGTGCCGACGTAGACCGCCGAGACGACGCCGGCGGCGATGCCGGCGAGACAGCAGATGGTCGTGACGACCACGCCGCGCGCGTGGTCGGACAGGCCCGAGTCGTCGCTCATGCCTTCGGATCCGCGAGCGCCCGTGAAAAGCCGTTCGTTCCGGCCGTCCCCCGCGACCGCGACGGGGCGACCGCGGGTTCGCTCCGCTCGTCGGCCCGCCGCGCGACGGCACGGCCGAGGCGCGCGCGAGCTAAATCGCTGACTGACTGGTCAGTCCAGCGGCCGGTTACCGGTGTTTTTTGCTGGGTTATGGCGCGAAATGCGGCCGTTTTTACTGGTAAACGGCGCTCAGACGGCCATGCTCCATCAACATTTATGAGCGTGTGCGGTTTCGAATCGTAACGATGGAAGGAACTCAAACGGAGGGGCTCGACGACCTCCCACCGAGCGCCAAACTCGTCTTCAAGGTGCTCGAGTACAACGGACCGCTGACCCAGAAGGGGATCGTCCAAGAGTCGATGCTGTCGGCCCGCACCGTCCGATACGCGCTCGAACGGCTCGAGGGGATCGGCGTCGTCGACGAGGACGTCTACTTCGCGGACGCCAGACAGAACCTCTACAAGCTCACGGAACCGGCTCAGGAGTTCACCGCCGACGAGAGCGAGGCCTCCTGCACCGCCGACTGACGCTCCGTTTCCCGTCGCCCGCACGGCCTCCGTTTTTACGCATCCGCGCCGACGACCCCGAGCGGCGCGTCTCCGTCACGCCTGCCGCTCCGCGGAGCCCGACTACTCCGAGCGCTCCGACCCGCCCTCTCGCGCGCCGCGGACCGCCGCCGCTATCGTGAGGACGACCGCCACCGACAGCGCCGACGTCGCCGCCAGCACGAACGCGAGCAGGAGGAACCAGACGTCCGGGCCGAACAGCGGGTAGTCGCGCGTGTCGATCACCGGCCCGAGCAGCTCGAAGGTCCTGACGAGGTACAAAAGCGCCGCGAGCAGCGCGCCGGCCGCCGCGCCGACGCGGACGTTGCGGTAGAACGACAGCGACTCCAACAGGACCAACATCGGCGGCTTCGAACTGTCGTCGCTCACGGGTGTTCGTACGGCCGGCGACCGCAAAGAGCCATCGGAACGCGCCGCGCGGTGCGGGCAGTCCGGCGCGATCGACGGCGGACCCTCACGATCGAAACGGACGTACGAGGGCCTGACAGCGTCAGTGACAGCCGTCAAGTGGGTCGGGGGCGAACCGCGGCGCATGCCCAGAGTCGTGCTGTCGGCGTTCCCGATGATAGACCCCGAGACGTACCGCGAGGTCCTCGCCGACGCCGTCGACGAGCCGGTCGAGGTCGAGGTCGCGGAGATGGGGTCGACGGAGCGGCTGATCGAGGCGGCGGCCGGCGCCGACGCGGTCGTCACCGACATCGACACCCCCGTCACCGAGGCGGCGCTCGACGCCGTAGACCCCCGAGTCGTCGTTCGCTCGGCCGTCGGCGTGGACAACATCGACGTCGCGGCGGCCGCGGAGCGCGGCGTCACCGTCACCCGGGTGCCCGAATACTGCACCGAGGAGGTGGCGACCCACTCCGTCTCGCTGCTCCTCGGCTGTCTGCGCTCGCTGAAGCCGTACGACGACGCGGTCGAGGACGGCGGGTGGAGCTGGGAGGTCGGCGCCCCGACCCGGCGAGTGAGCGCGTCGACGATCGGCCTGCTCTCGTTCGGGCCGATCGCGCAGCGGGCGGCCGAACAGCTCTCCGGGTTCGACGCCGACCTCGTCGCGTACGACCCGTTCGTCGAGGCGGAGGAGATGGCCGACTACGGCGTCGAGAAGGTTGATTTCGAGGCGCTGTTCGACCGCGCCGACCACGTCGGCGTCTACGCGCCGCTGACGGACGCGACGCGGGGGATCGTCGACGCCGACGCGCTGGCGCGGCTGAGCGAGGACTCGGTCGTCGTCAACGTGAGCCGCGGCCCGGTCGTCGACGCCGACGCGCTGCTGGACGCGCTGGCGGCGGACGAGATCAAGGCCGCCGCCCTCGACGTCCTCGCCGAGGAGCCGCCCGAGGACGACCCGCTCGTCGGCCGCGACGACACGGTCGTCACGCCGCACGCCGCGTGGTACAGCGAGGAGGCGAAAGACGACCTGAACCGGAGCGGCGCCGCCGACGTGGCCGCCGTGCTCAACGGCGAGACGCCCGACGGTCGGGTCGACCCCGCCGCGGACTGGCTGTAGTGGGTCGGTAGTTGCGGAGGGGGCAACGAGACGGGCTACAGACGGTCGAGCGCGTCGAAGTCGTCGCCGTCGTCGAGGTCGTCGTCCCCCGAGTCGTTCGAGGTGTCGGAAACCACGGAGTCGCCGCCGTCGCCGCTCGGGTAGTCGGCGTCGAGCCCCGCGGCGAGGCCGGCCCCGAGGTCGTAGGTGTCCCGCACCGTCTGCGCGAGGACGCCGTCGCGGTCGAAGACGACGTAGACGGCGACGAACTCGTGGGCCGCGGGGCGCAACACGAACACCTCCCGCGGGTCGTCGTCGTCCCGCGACTCGTTCACGCGGGCGACGAGCGGCTCTATCGGGAGCCGCCCCGTCCGCACCTCCTCGAAGGTGTCGCTGCCGGGCGCGTCGGCGAAGAGGTATAACGCGCCGTTGGGGTCGCCGTCGTTCGACCGCGTCGTGATCGAGCCGACCGGCTCGCCCTCGGCGCGGATCTGTCGCCACGTCTCGACGGCCGCCTCGAACATCCCCTCGACGCCGTCGGCGAAGCGGAACCGCGTCTCGCGGACGACGTCGACCTCGCGGAAGCGCGCGGCGCCGTCGGTCCACGCCAGCGTCGCGTCGACGACGAAACCGGGGCGGAGCGCGTCGACGGCGTCGGCGAGGTCGCCCTCGTACCCCTCGGCGGTGGCGTAGAGGGGGTCGAAGCGGTCCTCGGCGTCCGGGTCCGTCGGGTCCACCGGCTCGTCGGCCAGCTCGACGAGGACGAACTCCTCGGTGTCGTCGGGGGCGGCGGCCGACGAGTCGGCCGGAGGGGAGTCGGCTGCCGCGTCGGCGTCGGGCGCGTCGTCGATGTCCGGCCGCTGGCGGCGGTCGTGGACGCGGAACCGGCCGCTCGTCGTCGGGTCCATACCCGTCGCTGGGGCGGCGGGCGGAAAAGCCGGTCGGAAGCGGACGCAGAAACGGTCCGGAACCGACCGCGGATCCGTGTCGTTATGGGGCGGGCGGCCCAAAGAACCGGTAAATGGGGATCCTCGAGGACAAGTCGAACGCCCGGCTCTTCTACAAGTACCTCTCGAAGGTGTACGACCGGATTAACAGCTTCAACTGGAACGAGGAGATGCGCGCGGAGGCGCTCTCGTGGCTGGAGTTCGGCGACGACCCGAAGGTGCTCGACGTGGGCTGCGGCACCGGGTTCGGCACCGAGGGACTGCTCGAACACGCCGACGACGTCCACGGGCTCGACCAGAGCGTCCACCAGATGGAGAAGGCGTTCGAGAAGTTCGGGAAACACGACAGGGTGAACTTCTACCGCGGCGACGCCGAGCGGCTCCCGTTCCGCGACGACGCGTTCGACGTCGTCTGGTCGTCCGGCTCCATCGAGTACTGGCCGAACCCCGTCGAGGGGTTACGCGAACTCCGACGCGTCGCGAAGCCCGGCGGACAGGTGCTCGTCGTCGGTCCCGACTACCCCCACAACCCGATCCTCCAGCGGGTGGCCGACGCGATAATGCTGTTCTACGACGCCGACGAGGCCGACCGGATGTTCGAGGCGGCCGGGTACGAGGAGTTCGAACACCACATTCAGCAGGCGACGCCGCAGAGCCCCCGCGCCATCACGACCGTCGCCCGCGTTCCGGGCGGCGACGAGGCGGGCGGCAGTTCCGCGTCGGGTACCGAGGAGTCCGGATCGGGCGCCGAGGAGTCCCCGTCGACGGCGCCCGACGCCGAGTAGCGGCGTCGGCACCGATCCGTCCGAGACGCGCGTTCTCACCCCGACTCGACGAACGCCTCCAGCGTCGCGACCGGCTGCCCGTCGGCCGTGATCTCGACCGTGACCCGCCGGCCCGGTTCGAGCGTCGGGTCGTTGCTGTCCGCGACGCGGAACGTCGCCGTCTCCCCGACGCGCAGCGTGTCGCCGCCGGCGGAGTTGAACGCCCCCGTCGGTCCGGGGTGGAAGCCGGCGGCCGAGAAGAACGGGACCGGCGGCTGTTCGTCGAGCGGTTCGCCGTCGACGCTAACGCGGACCGTCACCGCGGAGACGTCGATCGGGTCGCCGCCGCGGTGGTCGATCGCGATCCGGTCGTCGGTCGCCGACAGCGACAGGGCCGCCGACGGCGGCACCGTCGCGCTCGGGGCGTCGAGCGCGGCGGCCGCGACGCCGCCGGCCAGCACGACCGTGATCGCGATGAGCAGCACGCCCGCGACGGGCGCCATCCCTCGGGCGCGACGGACGACTGGTGGCACGGCGGCCCTGCGGCGGTTTCGGGTAAAAGGGTCGGCCCGGGAGGCGACGCCCCCGGGTCGGGCCGTCACTCGTCGTCGACCGGCCGCGGCGTCGGGAGGGGCTCGATGTCGCCGAGGACGACGACGCGGGGCTCGTCGACGACCGTGATGCGGTACGTCTCGGCCGGCGAGAGCGTCCGGACGACCCCCTCCTCGTCGGTCGTCCCGATCGTCCGGCTGTCGCCGTTGCCCACCGACTTGGTGACGGTGACGTCGGGGACCGGTTCGCCCGTCTCGTCGTCGAGGACGGTCACGGTCACCGGGCCCCCGGGGTACGTCCGTTCGACGGTGACGTTGAACCCGTCGCCCGCCGCCGTGACGGGCTCGCTGTCGGGGAACGCGGACAGGTCGATGCGCTGGTGTTCGACGAACACCTGCTCGGTGCCGCCGCTGACGAACGTCCGGAGGGTCCCGACCTCGTGCGGGATGGTGATCCGCTGGACGGAGCCGGCGCCGAACGCGTCCGGTTCGCGGAGCGCGGCCGTCTCGGGGTAGGCCGCCTCGGTCATCTCGATCGCCGCGTCGTTCGAGATGTCGCTGCCGCCGCGGTCCCAGCGGTCAGTTCGGAACACCTCGCGGACGTACTCGCCGTCGACGACCGTGGCGAGCACGACGGCGCCCTGACTCGACGCGACGTACAGCTCGCTCGGCGAGGACTGGCCGCGAGCGGTCGCGAGCGCGCGGTCGCGGACCGGCCCCTCGTACACCTGGAGCGCCACCTGAAGCTCGTCGAGCCGGCCGGGCGAGCTGAACCCGTCCGTCGACTCGGCGAGCGCGTCGATCTCGTCGAGCCGCTCGTCGTACTCGCGGGCGGTCGCGGCCACGCGGACGAGCTCGTCGACCAATTCGCGGTCGCTGATCTCGCCGGCCGCGTGCGCGCTGAAGGCGGCGGTCTGGCGGCTGTTCAGCGCCACCTCCGCGCGCTCGACCCGGTTGAGCTCCGCGAGGATCTGCTGTTGGCGCTCGACGCCCGCCTCGGCGCGTTCGATCCGGTCGACGACGGCCGCCGTCTCGAAGGCGGCGTCGGCGTCGGCGGTCGCGAAGCCGAGCGACGACCCGAGGTCCGGGCCGCG
The DNA here is from genome assembly GCF_003666015.1 of Halorubrum sp. Atlit-26R. Taxonomy (GTDB): domain Archaea; phylum Halobacteriota; class Halobacteria; order Halobacteriales; family Haloferacaceae; genus Halorubrum. The sequence goes on along the minus strand of NZ_QPLT01000001.1, from coordinate 438,744 downwards.
GGTGTACGCGCTGACGCGCGTCTCCGCCCCGGGCGGCGTCGAGAGCGTCCGAAACGTGAGGTTGGCCGTGTCGATCTGCGGCGTCGTCTGTCCGGTGACGGTCGCTGCCGAATCGGCGGACAGCGGGGAGTCGGCGGGACCGACCGAATCGGCGGACGGTGCCGAATCGGCGGACGGAGAGACGGCGCCGGGCGCGGTGACGCCGGCGACCGGGGCCACGAGCAGCAGGACCGCGACCGCGGCGATCGGGAGGGCTCTCATCGTCTCCGGGTTCGACCCGCGACACAAAAAGTCCACCCACTGCGGTCGGCCGGCGGGTCGTGCGGCCGGGGGTCGCGGGCGAACGCGGCCGGTGGAGCCGCGCGGGTCGGCGTCGCGGGCGAACCGCAGGCGATGGAGCCGCGCGGGTCGGCGTCGCGGGCAGACGGCGGCCCGGGAGCGCAAGCTCGGTCCGGCATCCTGTCAAAAAACAGTGTATGGAAAGCGTTTTGCCCGGCGCGCGAGTGACCCGAGACGTATGCGGAACCCCGCCTTTCGCGCGCTCTTGGTCGCCGTCGTCGCGCTCGCGCTGGTCGCGAGCGCCGGCGGCGCGGCCGACGGTGCGACCACGACCCCCTCCTCCCTCGGCGCGGACGACCCCCCGGCCCACGTGCCGGCAGTCGGTGACGAACCGCGCGTCCGCGAGTCGGTCGACGACCGCTCGCCGGCGGTCCGCCAGCAGACCGGCGACGGCATCACGTCGCCGTCGACGACGCGGATCCGACTCGCGTTGAACTCCGACCGCAGCGCAGACTGGACCGTCGCGGTCCGGTACTCGCTGGCGGACGAGAACGAGACGAGGGTGTTCAGGGCCGCCGGCGACCGCTTCCTCGACGGCGAGGTCGGCCCGAGCGCCGAGCTGTTCGAGGGGTTCCGCCGCGAGGCGAACCGGAACGTCGACCGGTCGATGGCGATCGAGGACGTCGAACGCGAGGTCGTCGTCCACGAGGACCCGGGCGAGTTCGACGTCGCCACGGAGGACGCGGTCGCCGTCGGCGAGCTCCGGCTGCGCTTCACCTGGACGTCGTTCCTCGCGCAGGACGGCGAGAGCCTCGTCCTCGGGGACGCGCTGACGACGCCCGGCAACGAGACGTGGCTCCGCAGCCTCGAAGCGGGCCAGACCCTGGAGGTGGCGACGCCGGAGGGGTACACGGTCACCGGAACGCCGAGCAGCGCCGTGACGCAGCTCTCGGACGGCGACGTGATCATCGAGGGTCCCCAGACGTTCGAGGGGGGCGAGCCCGTGGTGATCGTGTACGGGCCCGCGGGGGCGGGCGCCCCGTGGACGATGCTGATGGCCGCGATCGTGCTCGCCGCGGCCCTCGTGGCCGGGAGCGTCGTCGGGTACCGCCGGATCAACGACGGGGAGAGGGACCCGAACGAGTCGGCCGCGAACGGGGGCGAGCGCGCGGCGAGCGGCGGCGGCCCGGGTCCGGTCGGCGTCGGCGACGCCGGTCCGGGGACCGGAGGCGACGCCGGCGCCGACGCGACCGACGAGGCGGACGACGGCGACGGGGAGGACCTCTCGCTGCTCTCGGACGAGGAGCGCGTCGAGCGCCTCCTCGACGCGAACGGCGGCCGGATGCGACAGGCCGACATCGTCGCCGAGACCGGGTGGTCGGACGCGAAGGTGTCGCAGCTGCTCTCGGCGATGGCCGACGAGGGGCGCGTCGAGAAGCTCCGGCTCGGCCGCGAGAACCTCATCTCGCTGCCCGACGGCGAGGACGCCGACGGAGGAGGCACCGACGGCGACGGAAGGGCCGACGACGGCGACGACGACCGCTGACGACCCGGCACGCGACCGGACCGGGCGGAAACCGCTGGTCCGCCGTCGGCCGTTCCGAAAACCATTACAGGGCGAGCGACCGAGTATCGATCATGAAGGTTCTGGTGACCGTCAAGGAGGTCGCGGAGGCGGACGACGACTTCGCGATCGAGGGGACCGACATCGCCGAGTCCGACCTCGAGTACGACCTGAACGAGTGGGACGACTACGCCGTCGAGGCCGCCGTCCAGCTCGCGGAGGCCGGGATCGCGGACGAGGTCGTGACCGTCACCGTCGGCCCGGAGCGCGCCGAGGAGACGATCCGGATGGCGCTCGCGAAGGGCGCGGACCGCGCGGTCCGCGTCTGGGACGACGCGCTGGACGGCGGGTTCGCCGACGTCGCCTCGAAGGTCGCCCTGTTCGAGGCGGTCGTCGACGAGGAGGAGCCGGACCTGGTCCTCGGCGGCGTCCAGGCCGCGGACACCGGCTTCGGCGCGACGGGCGTCGCGCTCGCGGAGCGGATCGGCTTCGAGCACGCGGCGGTCGTCAACCACCTCGACGTGGACGCGGACGCGGGCGTCGCGCACGTCCACCGCGAGCTGGAGGGCGGCGTCGAGGAGCTGACCGACGTCGACCTCCCGGCCGTGTTGACGGTCCAGACCGGGCTCAACGAGCCCCGATACGCGAGCCTCCGCGGGATCCGGCAGGCCCAGCGAAAGGAGATCGCGGCGAAGGACCTGTCCGACCTCGGGCTGACCGCGGACGACGTCGAGAGCGCGCTGACGATCACCGAGATGTACGAGCCGGAGAGCGAGTCCGACGCGGAGATCATCGAGGGCGACGCCGGCGAGTCCGCGGGGCGCCTTGCCGAGGTCCTCCGCGAGAAGGGGGTGAGCGCGTGATGAGCGTGCTCGTCGCCGCCGAACACCGCCGCGGCGCGCTCCGGGACGTCACCTACGAGGCGATCACGGCCGGACGGGAGCTCGCCGACGCGCGCGGCGGCGACCTCCACGTGGCCGTCATCGGCGGCGACGTCGACGGCTTCGCGGAGGAGCTCAACCGCGAGGGCGTCGACGCGGTCCACGCGGTCGAGGACGGCGAGGAGTTCGACCACAACGCCTACCAGGCGGCGGTCTCGACGCTCGCCGACCGGGTCGACGCCGGCGCGGTAGTCCTGCCGAACTCCGTCAACGGGCTCGACTACGCGCCCGCACTCGCCGAGGACCTCGGCGCCCCGATCGTCACCGACGCGGTCGGAATCGCCTACGACGACGGGCTCACCGTCACCCGCGAGATGTACGGCTCGAAGGTCGAGACGACCGTCGACGTCGCGGGCGACCGGTTCGTCCTCACGGTCCGCGGCGGCGAGTGGCCGCCCGCGGAGGGGGTCGGCGACGCGACCGTCGAGGCGGCCGAGGTCGACATCCCCGAGTCGGGCGCCCGCGTCACGGGCTTCGAGGAGGTCGGCGGCGGCGACGTCGACATCGCGGACGCCGACGTGCTCGTCTCGGTCGGCCGCGGCATCGAGGAGGAGGAGAACCTCGAGCTCGTCGAGGAGCTCGCGGACGCGCTCGGCGCGACGCTGTCCGCCTCGCGGCCGATCGTCGACAACGGCTGGCTGCCGAAGAACCGGCAGGTCGGCCAGTCGGGGAAGGTCGTCACGCCGGACGTGTACATCGCGGTCGGCATCTCCGGCGCGGTCCAGCACGTCGCCGGCATGAAGGGGTCGGACACGATCATCGCGATCAACACCGACCCGAACGCGCCCATCTTCGACATCGCCGACTACGGGATCGTCGGCGACCTCTTCGACGTGGTGCCCGAACTCATCGACGAGTTCGCGTAGGCCGGCGGCGCCGTTCCGGCAGTAACGTTCTTTGACTCCGGTCGAGAACCGGACGGGCAGACGGCTCGGCCGTCCGTTCGCCATGATCCCGATCCGCGCCGCCGTCCCGACGCTCGCGGAGGCGAGAGCGCTGCTCGCCGGCCGCCGCCGGGCGGTCGACGGCGAGCGGGACGCGGTCGCCGCGGAGCATGCGGGCGAGGAGCCGGACGCGGCGCTGCTCGATCTGGTGTCGGAGCCGTTCGCGTCGGTCGCCGACGTCGACGAGCGGCTGGCGCGGACCGAGTCGTACCTCCGCGAGCGGGGCGACCGGCGCGCGGTGTTCCTCACGGTGTACAGTCGGATGACCGCGACCGTGCGGACCGCCATCGACGACGGCGCGTTCGTCGACTCCGAGTGGGCAGCCGCGTACCTCGTCGCCTTCGCGGAGCGCTACCGGCGGGCGCTGGTCGCGTTCGAGCGCCGGGCGTTCGACTCGCTTCCCCGGCCGTGGCTGCTCGCCTTCGGCGCCGCGGCCCGCGGCGAGACGCTCGTCGCGCAGGACGCCCTGCTGGGCATCAACGCGCACATCACGTACGACCTCACGTACACGCTCGGCGACGTGGGGATCGACCCCGACCGCGGCGCCAAACTCGAGGACCACGACCGGATAAACGCGGTCCTCGCGCGGCTCGTCCAGACCGCGCAGGACGCGCTCGTCGAGGCGTACGACGCGGTCGGCGTCGCCGGGATCGATCGGCTGTTCGATCCCCTCGACGACCGGTTAGCGCTGCTGGGGCTGCGCGGCGTTCGGGAGTTCGCCTGGCGGAACGCCGTGTTACGGGCGGACCTCCCGAGGTGGGTCGGCGGGCCGTACGTCGACTGGCGGACGGAGACAGTCGCGACCGGCGCCGCCGCGGTCCTGCTTGCGCCCGAGTTCGACGCCGAGGCGGGCGAGCGACTGCGGGATGCGGAGGCCGAGGGCGACGCCGCGGGCGCGTTCCGCAAGGCGTTCGGACGCCTGACGTAGGGAGCGGACGAGCGAGCGTCGGACGGGGGCAGGGAAGCGAGCGTCGGACCGGTCGCGTCGCGTTCTCGGTTCGTTTATGACCCCGCCCACCCTCCGATCCGGCATGAGCGAGGCCGACGAGCAGACGGTCGCGACCGCGACCGGCCGGGAGATCTGGATCGAGAAGTACCGGCCACAGACGCTCGACGACATCCACGGCCAAGAGGAGATCGTCGAGCGCCTCCAGAGCTACATCGCGCAGGACGACGTGCCCCACCTTCTCTTTTCAGGCCCTGCGGGCGTGGGGAAAACAACCGCGGCCACCGCGATCGCCCGCGAGATATACGGCGAGGACAACTGGCGCGGGAACTTCCTGGAGCTGAACGCCTCCGACCAGCGCGGGATCGACGTCGTTCGCGACCGGATCAAGGGGTTCGCGCGCTCCTCGTTCGGCGGCGACTTCCGGATCGTGTTCCTCGACGAGTCCGACAGCCTCACGGATGATGCGCAGTCGGCGCTCCGCCGCACGATGGAGCAGTTCTCCGACAACACCCGCTTCATCCTCTCGTGCAACTACTCGTCGAAGATCATCGACCCGATCCAGTCGCGGTGCGCCGTCTTCCGCTTCTCGCCGCTGTCTGACGAGGCGGTCGGCGGGATGGTCCGCGAGATCGCGGCGGCCGAGGGGATCGAGGTGACCGACGCGGGCGTCGACGCCCTCGTGTACGCGGCCGACGGCGACATGCGCCGCGCGATCAACTCGCTTCAGGCGGCGGCGACGACCGGCGACGTCGTCGACGAGGAGGCGGTGTACGCGATCACGGCGACCGCGCGGCCGGAGGAGATCGAGTCGATGGTGACGGACGCGCTGGACGGCGACTTCGCGCGGGCGCGCTCGACGCTCGACACGCTGCTCACGGAGACGGGGATGGCCGGCGGCGACGTGATCGACCAGCTCCACCGCTCAGTCTGGGAGTTCGACCTGAGCGAGCGCGAGGCGGTGCGGCTCATGGAGCGCATCGGCGAGGCCGACTACCGGATCGCCGAGGGGGCCAACGAGCAGGTCCAGCTGGAGTCGCTGCTTGCGGCGCTTTCGTTAGACGAATAAGCTGGCGCCGGATCTCCGCTCGTTCTTTTATAAACAGTCGGCCGCGGACGGATGACGAACACCGCCAAAGCCCCGGCCGCTCGCTTATAAATGGCTGAGAACAGATCGGCGGCGAACACCGCCAAAGCCCCAGCCGCTCGCTTATAAATGGCTGAGAGCAAATCGACGACGGACGCCTCCAAAGACCCAGACGCTCACTTATAAATGGCTGAGAACAGATCGGCGGCAAACACCTCCAAAGCCCCAGCCGCGAGGACTCGATGGGCTCGCTGCGGTCCTCGTCGCTCACTCCGTTCGCTCCTGCGGTCCTTGCTTCGCCCGTCTTCGTCCTCGCGGCTGCCCCTTTGAGTCCCGCCCCGCACCGCTCCGCACAGCACCTCACGCCTCCCCAGCCTCGTCGGCCGGCCTCCGCTTCGCTCCGGCCGGCCGACTCCCTCGCGCGTGCGATTCGCGCCCTTCGGGCGCTCATCGGCACGCGCCATTCCGGCAGGCGCGCTTTTTAAATCACGGCGGCGCCGACGGTCGGTATGCTCGTCGTCGTCTCCGACACGCACGCACGCGAGGAGTCGAAGCTTCAGGGGCGGACCGCGGAGGCGGTCCGCGAGGCGGAGTTGGTGATCCACGCGGGCGACTTCTACCGCGAGCCGGTTCTGGACGCGTTTGGGTCGGCCGCCGCGAGCCTCCGGGCCGTCTACGGCAACAACGACGACGCGGCGATCCGCGACCGGGTTCCCGAGGTGCGGACCGTCGAGTACGCCGGAGTCCGGTTCGCGGTCACGCACCGCCACCGGAGCGGCGACACGGGGCTCGTCATGCTCGGTCGGGGCCGCGACGCGGACGCCGTGATTTGCGGCCACAGCCACCGGCCGCGGTTCGACGACTCGGGCGGACTCCCGATACTGAACCCGGGCAGCCACGCGCAGCCGCGCGGGAACCGGCCGGCCCACGCGGAGCTGACGGCGGCCAAGGACGGGAGCGAGCCCGCGCTGGACGGGAAGCTGGTGACGCCCGGCGGCGAGGTCTTCGAGACGTTCCGGATCGAGGGCGGGAGCGGCGCGGAGTAACGGAGCGGGGAGCGGAGCGGAAGGGGGAGAAGCGAGCGGAGCGCGTCGCCGCTGCGTCGGCGGGGACGGATCGCGACGCCCCGCGTACGGCCGGACCGGTCGACGGTCGTGTGCACGGTGGCGGACCCGGAGCGGCGCGGGCGCGGGCGCCGGCGGTCGGACGGGGCGGCCGGGGAGGGGTTCCGGGCAGGGGAGGGAGCGGCCGCGAGTCCGACCGGCCGGCGGGTCGACCGGCGTGTTGGGGCGTGTGAGGGCCGAAGCGGGGGTCGCGGTTACACGTAGTGCGGGTACCGACATATACGTGGCTGAGAGACAAAAGCGCGTTTTAGTCACTGCTCCGATCGCCGGCGGGCGGCGGGACGGCGTGGTCGCGCGACCGGTCGGCTCGAAACTTATAACCGCGTGCCGACGGATTCGAGCGTATGCTCCCGGTCCAACCGCTGTTCGTGCTCTTATTGGTGGGTCTCCTCGGGCTGTTCTTCTTCGGGTTCCTCCTCGTCCGGCGCACGGTGGCCGGGCTGAACGAGGGGTACAACGACGGTCGGAACTGATGGTCGTCGTCACCGCCGCGACGCTGCTCGTCGCGGCCGCCGCTAGCCTCTTCATGGCGTGGTCGATCGGCGCCGGCTCCTCCGGGTCGACCCCGTTCGCGCCCGCGGTCGGCGCGAACGCCATCTCCGTGATGCGCGCCGGCCTGATCGTCGGCGTCCTCGGGCTGCTCGGCGCGATCCTCCAGGGCGCGAACGTGACGGAGGCGGTCGGTACCGAGCTGATCGGCGGCGTGACGCTCACGGCCGCGGCGGCCATCGTCGCGCTCGTCACGGCTGCCGCGCTGGTCGCGGTCGGCGTCTTCGCCGGGTACCCGATCGCGACGGCGTTCACCGTCACCGGCGCGGTCGTCGGCGTCGGCCTCGCGCTGGGCGGCGACCCGGCGTGGCCGAAGTACGCCGAGATCGCGACGCTGTGGGTGCTCACCCCGTTCGTCGGCGGCGGCGTCGCCTACGGCGTCGCCCGAATGCTCATCGGCGAGTCGCTGCCCGAGCGGCCGCTCACGGCCGCGCTCGCCGGCGTCGTCGGCGGGATCCTCGCGAACGTCGGCTTCGCGCTGCTCGGACCGGCCGGCGAGCAGGCCTCGGTCGCCAGCGTCCTCGGATCGGGGCTCGGGATCGGCGGCGCGGGGCCGCCCGCGGTGAGCCTCGCGATCGCCGCCGTGGTCGCGGTCGCCGTGTACGCCGACCTCGGGCGCGACCGCGCGGGCGCCCAGCGCCGGTTCCTGCTCGCGATGGGCGGGCTCGTCGCCTTCTCGGCGGGCGGCTCACAGGTGGGGCTCGCGATCGGCCCGCTCGTCCCGATCTTCAGCGAGGTCGGCGTCCCGCTGTGGGCGCTGCTCGTCGGCGGCGGCGTCGGGCTACTGGCCGGGTCGTGGACGGGCGCGCCGCGGATGATCAAGGCGATCTCGCAGGACTACGCCTCGATGGGGCCGCGGCGGTCGATCTCCGCGCTCATCCCGTCGTTCGCGATCGCGCAGACCGCCGTCGCCTTCGGGATCCCCGTCTCCTTCAACGAGATCATCGTCTCCGCGATCGTCGGCGCGGGCTACGCCGCGGGCGACGCGGGCGTCAGCCGGAGGAAGATGGGGTACACGGTGCTCGCGTGGATCGGGTCGCTCGTCGGCGCGTTCACGCTCGGGTTCGTTCTCTACTCCGCGGTCGACTTCGTCGTGTGAGTGGCTTCGGGAGCTCGCCCGGCCTTCCTCGACCGTCTCAGGCGCGCAGCTCGGGGTACGTCGGCAGCCGCGCGGACGCCGCGCTCCCGTCGACGAACGGGAGGTCGACGGCTGTCGCCGGCACCTCCTCGCCGTCGACCCGGACCGTGACCGCGCCGCGGTCGGCGTCGAACCCGACGAGCGCCAGGGCGATCGGGACGTCGGTCGCGGGGCCGACCGCCGCCCGGGTGACCTCGCCGATCGCCTCGTCGCCGTCGAAGACGGCCGCACCGGGCTCGGGGAGGCCGGCGTCGATCCCGTCGGGGTCGGCGTTCGCGTCGAGGGCGGCGACCGCCTCGGCGACGCCGTCGAGTTCGAGGCCGACGAGTCGGCGGCTCGGTCGCCCCTGGTTCTCCACGCGCGAGACGACCTCCTGGCCGACGTAACACCCCTTCTCGAAGTCGAGCGCGTTCCGGAGGCCGAGGACGTTGGGGACGGTCCCCGCTAACTCGTACTCGAAGAGGGGCGTCCCGGCCTCGGTCGCGAGCGCGTCCCACGTCCGGTAGCCGAACGGCGCGGCGTTGAGCCCGCGGTTGATCAGGGTGTCGAACACGTCGCCCGCGTCGGCGGCGGCGCAGACGATCTCGTACCCCTCCTCGCCCAGCGGCGCGTCCGTCGCGATCACGGTGACGCCGGCGTCGACCATCGACCCGCGGACGAAGGAGAGCGGCCCCTCGGGCGCGCCCGGGCCGCCGAGGACGGACGCCACCTTCTCGGTCGACTTCGGCCCGTGGACGCCGAACACCCCGAACTCGTCGGAGACGTCGTCGATCTCGACGTCTTGGATGAACACGTTCTCCGCCCAGTCGGCGGCGACCGACTCGGCGCGCTCCGGGGGGAGGAAGACGAGCAGCCGCTCGTCGGCGTTGTACACGTACATGTCCGTCTCGATCCCGCCCTGCGGGTCGAGCAGGAGTGCGTACGTCCCCTCGCCGTCCTCGGTTGGGACGCGGTTCGAGACGGCGTTGTCCACGAACTCGACGCGGTCGGCGCCCCTGACGGCGAGGACGCCGTACCCCATCTCGATCACGCCGGCGACGTTGCGGACCGCCTTGCCGACGCGGACGGGCTTCCCGTAGTGGTCGACCACCTCGCGGCCGCCGCGGTCGCGGTACACGGCGCCGTGCGCGTCGTGGGTACCGGAGACGAGCGTCATGGTCGGAGGGACGCGATCGAGGGGCAAAAGGCCGCCGTCTCCGGCGGCTACAGTCCGAGGCGGTCGCGGATCGCGTCGACGAGGCTCTGCGAGGGGTCGTCGTCCGGCGCCTCGGGGTCCGGAACGACCCGGTCGTGGGCGTACACCCGGACGCGCTCCTCGGACTCCACGGTGATGAGCGAGTCTTCCTTCAGCGCCGAGAGGGCCTTCTCGACGGCGTCGATGTCTGCGTCGACGGCCGCGCGCAGTTCGAGGACGGTCATCCCCTCGTCGCCGCGGTCGACGAGCGCGTCGAGCAGCGCGACCTCGACGTCCGGCCGGTCGCGGTATTCCGGCTTTGCGGCCATACGTGTCCCTTGTGCGGGGCGGACTTTACGTCTACCGGCGGGAGGAGAGAACCTGACCCGAGAGAGGGCGGCCCGTCAGCGAACGATCCGCGAACAGGTGCCACAGAGGTTCTCCTCTTTCACGTCGACCTCGCGGACGGTCGGGGAAAACGACATGACGCACTTGCTGTTGTCGCAGTGTTCCAAGCCGAGCGTGTGGCCGATCTCGTGGACGACCTCCTTGCGGACGCGGTCGCCGAACACGTCGACCGCGGGCTTTGTCGAGACGCCGCCGTCGGAGGAGGTGCGGAGGCGGTGGGTCGAGATGACGGAGCCGCTGCCGTTGAGGTACGCGAGGCCGAACACGTAGTTCCGGCGGCGGTAGTAGAGGTCCTCGGGCGTAATTCCGATGTTCTTCTCGCCGCCGCCGACGCGGGTGACCGTCTCGATGAGGTCCTCGGCGCGGTACTGGCCGCGGTCGCCGTCGAACGCGGAGTCGGGGATCGGCTGATCGTCGTGGACCGTCACGTCGCAGTCGTACACGGAACGCAGCGCGCCGGAGGCCTCCCGTTTCACTTGGGGGGTGACCTCCCCGACCGGGACGATGTCCACGAGCATGGAACCGCTTTTGACCGCCGCGGTCATAAAGGCCGCGCCGTGGGCCAACCACCGCCGTCGGAACGCGCGCTCGTCGCCGCGCTCGACCGATACGAGCGACTGATCGAGGTCGGCGTCGGGCGGCGTCCGGAGGTCGCTCGCACGCTCGCCGACCGCGGTCGCGAGGTCGTCGCGATCGACGTCGAGGTGAGCGAGGCGGCGCGGGACGCGTCGACGGAGCCTCGGCCGTCGAGGGCGGGGTCGCTCCGCGTCGTCACGGCGGACGTGACGGCGCTGGCGACCGCCGACACGGAGCGATCGGTACGGGACGCGCTCGGACTCGACGCGTCGGAGGGCGGATTCGACGCCGTGTACGCGCGGAACCTCCCCGCCGAACTCCAGCGACCGACCGTGGCGCTGGCGGAGCGACTCGACGCCGACTGCCTGTTCACCACGCTCGGCTTCGAGGAGCCGGTCGTCGACGTCCGGCGGCGGTCGATGGAGGCGGGGACGGTCGTGTACGTCGCGCGGTGACGAGTCGCCTCGGTAGTTCCGCCGCCGCGTCCCTCGAACCGGCGACGCCGGCCGCGAACCCGAACGTTCATTCCGCCGCCAGCCGGGGTAGCGGTATGCAGGTCGACGCAGTGGTCCTCGATATCGACGGGGTGTTGGTCGACGTGGCGGACTCCTATCGTCGGGCGATCCTCGAATCGGTCGACCGGGTCTGCGGCAAGCCGATCGACCGCGACGCGGTCCAGGCGTTCAAGGACGCCGGCGGGTTCAACAACGACTGGGAGCTGACGGACGCCGCCGCGCTGTTCGTGTTGGCCCGCCGCGAGGGGCTCCGAATGGACGTCGACGAGTTCACCGACCGCGTCCGCGAACTCGGCGGCGGCCTCGACGCGGCCAAGGAGGTCGTCGGCGACCTCCCGCGGGTCGCGCAGGCTCGCGTCCGCGACCAGTGGGACAGAGACGCGCTCCGGGAGACGTTCCAGGCGCTGTACCTCGGCGCGGCGCTGTACCGCGAGTTAGAGGGCGGCGAGCCGCCGATCGAGGCGGACGGGTACATCCACGACGAGCCGACGCTCGTCGACCCCGAGACCATCGCCGACCTCACCGCGCGGTTCGACGTCGGCGTCCTCACCGGGCGGCCGGCCGCGGAGGCCGAAATCGCCTTAGAGCGCGTCGGCCTCGACGTGCCCGAGGACCGTCGGTTCACGATGGACGACTGGGAGGAGGGGAAGCCGCACCCGCGGGCGCTCGTCGAGCTCGCCGAGCGGTTCGACGCCGAGCGCGTCGCGTTCGCGGGCGACACCCTCGACGACGTGCGCACCGCGCGCAACGCAGACGAGGCGGACGAGACGCGCGTCTACTACGGTATCGGCGTCCTCACCGGCGGGCTCACGGGCGATGCGGGCCGCGAGAAGTTCGCAAACGCCGGGGCCGACGCGGTGGTCGACGACGTGAACGAACTGGTGGAACTGTTGGAGTAGCCGCCGGTGCGTGGCGGTCGCGACTGCGAATCGCGAAGTCCGATAGAAAGTGGGCCCTGCCGGATTCGAACCGGCGATCGACTCGTTATGAGCGAGTCGCTTTAACCGGACTAAGCTAAGGGCCCGCTCGTATCAGTTCGTCTCTCTCGATTCCTCTTTATATTGTCGGGTCGGAGCAGAGCGAGGACAGTACCCCGTCGATAAGGAAGTCTTCGTGCCAATTGGTGTTTTCGACGTTGCCGTTTTTCGAGGGTTCGTGACGAATTGTCATCTGCGTTTTACCAGTCTCTTCGATTGGAACGAGATACGTTTCGTCGCACGCGGGGGCGTAAACGGCGAAGAAGTCGACTGCGTCCTCGTACCCCTCTCGTTCGTAGCCCGAACTCTTCGTCCGAGTGCTCCGCGTTCGGAACCGCACTGCGCCGCTAGTCGTCGCTTCGAACGCCGTCTTGACTTGGATTCGATGGAACGAGTCATCCACCTCAACGACGATGTCGTACGGTTCGTTGTCGTATGTGGGAGTCAGGACGGGGATTCCACGGCTCACGAACTCCGATTTTACGATCGCCTCCGCTGCCTGACCGCGCTTGTGTGGCTCCTCGAGTGATGCGAATCGATCGCTCCGCTCCGGCATATCGGAGAGGAAGGAGTTACGACAAAAATACGTTCGCTGCTAACCGGGAGAGACCTCGAAACGAAATGGAGGCGCCGAAGCCAGGACTCGAACCTGGGACCGCCTCGTTAACAGCGAGGCGCTCTACCAACTGAGCTACTTCGGCTCACTTCCGGGTACTCGCGTTGTTTTGATAGGGCTTTCGTTTCCGCCCGACGGGACGGGATCCGGGGAACGCGAACGGAGAGAAGCAGCACCGGAGCGGCCGCGGACCGCTGCGCCGATCCGACCGACACGTTTTCGGCCGGACCGCGAGACCGTCCGGTATGGACGAGTTGGAGGCGGTGCTGTCGCGGGTGCGCGAGCGGGTCCTCCCGGAGCCCGAGGAGCGCGAGCGACTGCGCGAGACGGCCGCGACGCTGACCGAGCGGGCCCGCGAGGCGATCGCCGACCTCCCGGTCGAGGCCGACGTGGTCCAGGTCGGGTCGACCGCGCGCGGGACGTGGGTCGCGGGCGACCGCGACATCGACCTGTTCGTCCGGTTCGACGCGGACCTCGACCGCGCCGAGTTAGAGGAGTACGGGCTCGACGTCGGTCACGCGGTCCTCCCGGACGGTCACGAGGAGTTCGCCGAACACCCGTACGTGAAGGGGCGCTACGAGGGGTTCGACGTCGACTTGGTCCCCTGCCACGACGTGGAGCGGGCGGCCGAGCTGGTCTCCGCCGTCGACCGCACGCCGTTCCACGACGCGTACCTCTCGGCGCGGCTCGACGACGACCTCGCCGCGGACGTGGTGCTGGCGAAGGCGTTCCTGAAGGGGATCGGCGCGTACGGGAGCGACCTCCGCACCGAGGGTTTCTCGGGATACCTGACTGAGCTGCTCGTGTTGGAGCTCGGCGGGTTCGTCCCGCTGGTCGAGTCGGCACGGAGCTGGCATCCGCCGGTGGAGTTCGACCCCGAGGGGCACGCCGAGCGCACGTTCGAGGACCCCCTCGTCGTCGTCGACCCCACGGACCCGACGCGGAACGTCGCGGCGGTGCTGTCGGCGGCGAACCTCGCGCGGTTCCAACACTACGCGCGGGAGCTGCTCGCGGCCCCGAGCGAGGCGCTCTTCGAGCCCGACGACCCCGAGCCGCTCGACTCCGGGGAGGTGCGCGCCCACCTCGACCGGCGGGGGACGACGCCGATCGCGGTCGTGTTCGACGCGCCCGACGTGGTCGACGACCAGCTGTGGCCGCAGCTCCGGCGCTCGCTGGACGGGATCGTCGGCGGGCTGAACGAGCGCGGCTTCGACGTTCTCCGGGCGCGAGCGATGACGGACGCGGCGGGAACGACGGACGCGGCGGGAACGACGGACGCAGCGGGAACGACGGACGCCGCCGGGACGAGCGACGCCGAGGAGACGGACGAGCGCGACGGAACCGGCGAGCCGACGCGGGCCGCGCTGTACGCCGAATTAGAGGTGACCGAGCGCCCGACCGTCGAGCGCCACGAGGGGCCGCCGGTCGCGGTCCGAAAACACGCCGCGAGCTTCTACGAGTCGTACGTCGACGACGTCGACCCGGACACGTACGGACCCTTCATCGACGGAGACCGGTACGTCGTCGAGCGGGAGCGGGAGTTCGCAACCGTCCGGGAGTACTTGGAGAGCGACGCGGCGAGCGACGTCGCGCTCGGGGCGCAGGTGGAGCCGGCGTTCGACGACCGCGACGTGCTGGTCGGCGAGTCGGTCGCGACGCTCGCGCCCGCGTTCGGCCGACCGCTCCGGGAGTTCTACGAGCCGCGGCCGTGAGCGCCGTCGGCGGGAACGTCGATCGTCACCCGGAGACGCGGTCGAGGAGCCAGTAGACGAGCGCGGCGACGGCGACGACGATCAGTGCCACTCCCGAGAGGAGGCCGGCGGCGCGGGGAAACGACAGCCAGAACGCGGCGTAGAAGGCGAGCGCGAACGCGAACAGGCCGACGACCAGTAGTCCGCGAGAGGGGTTCTGCGCGGCGGCGACGAAGGCGCGCTGGGGGATCGAGAGGTCGCCGAACTCGGGGACGTCTTCGGGGTCGACGGCGTCCGGGTCGGCGTCGTCGGAGAGCGATCCCGAGTCGGCCGGATCCCCCGACTCGCCGTCGACGGAGCGGTCGGTGTCGGTCACGGACGCGGGTACGGGCCGGGGGATGCTGTACCTATCGCTTGCCGAGGTTGCGCCTGTCAGGCGGAGAGGAATCGTCGGTCAGCCGAAGACCGCAGCGACGAGGAACGAACCGAGGAGGAACGCCGCCAGCGCGGCCGCGAGGTTCGACGCCGCGACGACCGCGGCCGCGCGGGCGCCCGTCTCGCTCGCCGCCCGAACGGTCCCGACGGCGAACGAGGAGAACGTCGTGAACGCGCCGCAGAAGCCGACGCCGAGGAGCAGCGCCGCCGTCGAGCCGATCGGCGCGGCGGAAACGGCCCCGAGCGCGAAGCTCCCGACCGCGTTGACGAGGAGGACCGACCGGCGTCCCTCGACGCGGAGCCCGACCGCGTGCCGGGAGACGGCGCCGAACGCGCCGCCGACGCCGACGAGGGCGGTCGCGAGGAGCGGGGCGACGGTCATCGGCGGTCCCGCCCTCCGAGCGCGAGTCCGAGCGCGGCCGCGGCGAATCCGGTCAGATAGCTGACGGCGACGTACCAGGCGCCGGCGGGCGTCCCGAGCGCGACCGCGTCGGCGACGAACGTGCTGTACGTCGTGAACGACGAGAGCGCGCCGGTTCCGACGAACAGGCGGATCCGGTCGCTCGACGCGCGGGTCAACAGGAGCCCGAGCGCGAACGATCCGGCGACGTTCGCGACGAGCGTCCCCACGCCGGTCGGGGCGCCGCCGAAGACCGCGGAGGCGCCTCCGGACGAGGCCGCGGCGAGGGCCCGACCGACCCCGACGTCGACTGCGTGTCTGGCGACCGCGCCGAGGAACCCGCCGAGCGCGACGAGCAGGAACCCGTACGGCGTCCGTTCCATGCGCGTGAGTGAGGCCGGGACGGCTTGTACGTTCTGGACCGCGTTACCGGCGCTCCGCGTCCGACAGCCGACTCGCACGCGGACTCTCCCCCTCGTGCGGCGTCCGTCGCTCTCTGATCCGAACCGTGTGGGCCGTCTCGGTGGCGTCGTCGACGACGAGCGCCTCGCCGACCCCTTCCGGGAGCCGCGAGGCGAGGTCGCCCGCGAGGTACGTCGCCTCCGCCTCGGCCAGTCGGTCGACGTCGCGCCCGGCCGTCAGGCGGTGGGAGACGAGGAGGTCGGACTGGGAGACGGCGACGCTCGGCAGCGCGGCCGGTCGCTGCGTCGCGCACACCAGCGAGACGCCCGGCGCGCGGCCCCGCGTCAGGAGCGTCCGGAGCGCCGGCTCGGCGATCCCGTCGAAGAAGGCGTGCGCCTCGTCGACGAGCAGCCACGGGAGCCGCGGGAGATCGCCGTCGATCCGCGCGTCGTAGAGCCCGCGAGCGACCGCGCGGACGACGGCCGACGCGGCGGCGTCGGGCACGCCGGCGAGGTCGAGTACGGCGGGGTCGCCGTCGGCCGCGAGGGACGCGACCGGCGGCGCGTCGGCGTCGAAGACGCCCCACGAGGCCGCGAGCCGGAGGTGGTTCGCCGCGGCGCGCCGCGTCTCCGCCGGCGCGTCGGCCGCAGTGACCGCCTCGCGGAGCGCCGCGAGCGAGGGCGAGGAGCCGCCGTCGACCGCGTCGGCGACGACGCGCCAGACGAGGCTCCCGGGACCGCTCGCCGGGTCGAGCCCGAGCAGGTCCGGCCACGTCGAGGGCGGTATCGAGGCGGGGCGGACCGCGGGGTCGACGACGCGGCCGCCGGCCGCCTCGAGGCCACCGAAGACGCCCATCGGGTCGACGACGACCGGAACGACGCCGTCGGCGTCGGCTATTTCCTCCGCGAGAACGCCGAGCGTGTACGACTTCCCGGTCCCGCGCTTCCCGAACACGACCCCCGCGTGCGGACGGTCGAGGTCGACGCCGACCGGCGCGCCGGCGCTCCCGTCGCGAGCGAGGAAGGATCCGATTCGGGCGGTGTGAGGCGGGGGGTCGTCGTCGCGGTCGCCGACCTCCTCGGAGCCAGTCCCGTCGTCGCAGTCGGAGTCCGTTTCGTCGCGGGGAAGATCCGTTCCGTCGCGGCCGAGTACGTACACGCGGCCGGGTGGCCTCGGTATCGGATAAAAACGGTCGGGGGCAGTCCGAATTCCTCGGCGTCGAGTGCGTCTCGCAGACCTCGGTCGCCGTGCCGTCCGACTCTTTATAAGCCATGCCGCGGCCAGCGGGCCGTATGTCCGATCGAACACACGACTCGCGCACCGCGAACCGCCGGACGTTCAGCACCGACACCCGCGCGATCGAGGGGCTCCCCGTGCGCCTCGTCATCGCGCTCGTCGTCGGCGTCGCCAGCCTCAGCGTGATGATGGGGATGATCGGCGACATCGACGGCTTGGCCGCGACGGAACTCGACGCGCAGCCGCAGCCGGAGGTGACCACGCCCGGCGACCAGTCGATCGACATCGCGGTCGTCGACCCGGACGGCTCCCGCGTCGCGGACGCGACGGTCATCGTTCGCGGCGGCTCCGCGCAGATCGACGGCGTCGTCACCGCGAAGACGAACGGCGAGGGGGTCGCGACCGTCGACGTCGACCCCGAACTCGGACCCAATCAGGCCGACGGGACGCTCACGGTCGACATCAAGCCGCCGGCGGAGGGCGACTACGTCGACGAGCGGGGGAACACCGAGGTGCTCGTCGTCGAGGAGTGACGCGGCGAGCGACGCGGGCGAGAGCCTGTCAGAGGCGGTCGTCCCAGTCGATCCAGTCCTGCTCCCAGCCGTGTCGACGCTCCCGGCCGCGCTCGGCGCGTTCCGCGTCCTCCCGCCGCGTCCGGTTCCGTTCCGTCCCGGGCTGTTCGCCGTCGACGAGCATCGGCTGGAGCCGCGCCGGCCCGTGGGTCTCGACGGTCTCGAACCCCGCCGGCGCCGGGTCCTCGTCCGGAGCGGAGTCGGCGGCGGGCGACGGCTCGATCGCCGCGACCGTCTGGACGCCCGCCCCGCGCGGGTAGACGATCCGACCGCCGGGCGCCAGCTGTTCGCGGAGGGGGCGCGGCGGCTCGACGACGGCGGTTTCGAGGAGGATCCGGTCGTAGGGTGCGTACGCGGGGAGCCCGTCGGCGCCGTCCGCGCGGTCGACGAGGACCGCGCCGTAGCCGGCCGCGTCGAGGTTCGACCGCGCGGCGTGGACGGCGGCGCGGTCGATGTCGACCGCGTGGACGCGCCGCGCGCCGGCAATCTCGGCGAGCATCGCGACCGAGTAGCCGACCCCCGCGCCCACGACGAGGACCGAGTCGCCCTCCGCGGCGTCGAGCGCGGTGACTAACCGGACCAGCGTCGAGAGCGAGAGCGAGTGCGGATCGTCGCCGTCGACGCCGCCGCGGGGCGAGTCGTCGACGAAGGGGTCGCGCGGGACGCGCTGGAGGGCGGTCAGCACGGGCGGCTCGATGGGCTCGCCGATCTGGTGTTCGAGCCCCTCGATCATGTCCGCCCTGAGCGACGCGTCGTCCATGACCGCTCTCGGGGCTCGGTCCTCTAAAACCGTGCGTTCGGCGGGCCGGCCGCCCGCGACGCGATCGGCGCATCGACGCGGTCAGCGCATCGGGACGAACCGCACGCCGCCGCGGTCCTCGCGGTCGATCCCGTCCTCGCGGACCGTGAGCCGGACGAGCCGTTGGCGACCGCCCTCGCGGACGGGAGCGACGACGCGGCCGCCCGTCCGGACGCGGCCGACGATCGCGTCCGGGACGGACTCGGGCGCCGCGCAGGTGAGGTAGGCGGCGTCAAACGGCGCCTCGTCGGCGAACGCCTCGCGGCCGTCCCCGGCCGCGACTGTCACGTCGTAGCCGAGGCGATCGAGTCGTTCGCGGGCGTCGGCGGCCAGTTCCGGGACGCGCTCGGCCGAGAACACGTTCCCCGGGCCGACGACCTCGGCGACGACGGCGGCGTGGTAGCCGCAGCCGGTCCCCACCTCGAAGACGCGGTCGCCGCGCTCGACGTCGATCAGGTCGGTCATCATCGCGACCATGTGCGGCGCGCTGACCGTCTGATCGTGGCCGATCGAGAGCGGGCGGTCGGCGTACGCCGACGCGCGCTGCGACTCCGGGACGAACTCGTGGCGCGGGACGGCGCCGATCGCCGACAGCGTCCGCTCGCTCGCGTCGAGGCGGTCGCGGAGCGCGTTCACCAGCTCGCGCCTGGCGGCCGCGTGGTCGGCGTCGCTCATGCGGGTAGTTAGCACAGGGGGCGTGGAGAAAGCACCGGCCGGAGAGAAAGAGGCAGTCAGTTCACGTCGATCCGGTGCCCCTCGTCGGCGTCGACGGCGTCGAGCGGGACCGTCACGGTGAGGACGCCGTTCCGGTACGTCGCGGACGCGTCTTCGGTGCGGGCGGTCGCGGGGAGGTCGATAGTGCGGGTGACGGACTCGTGGCGCCGCTCGCGTCGGAGGTACCGCCGGTCGGCGTCCTCGCGCTCCGCGTCGCGCTCGGCCGCGATCGTGAGCCGGTCGTCGTCGACGCGGACGTCGATCCCGTCGCGGTCGAAGCCCGGCAGGTCGGCGGTGACGACGAACTCGTCGTCGTACTCGGCGACGTCGACGTCGGCGGTCCGGAGGTCGCGGCCCCAGGCCCGCTCGCCCGCGAAGGGCGTGCGGCCGAGGAACTGCTCGATCTCGTCGAAGGGATTCGTCGTGTTCATGGAAACAGAAAGGCGCCGTGAGGTATTAAACAGCGACTGAGACGTGCTATCTCGCGGTCGCGGCCGAGTCCGACACCGAGCGCGGCGCGGCCGGAGTTCAGCTGACGTCGATCGTGTGCCCGCGGTCGTCGTCCGGCGAGCGCTTGGGGAGCGTGACGGTGAGCACGCCGGCGTCGAAGGAGGCCGTCGCCGCGTCCGCCTCGACGGGCTCCGGGATCGGGATCCGGCGGGAAACGGACCTGAGGCGGCGTTCGCGTCGGTGGTAGCGGACCTCGTCGTCGGCCTCGTGTGCGCCGTCGGCCGCGTCGCCCGCGGCTTCCGCGTCGGTCTCACCGGGCTTACCGGCCTCGCCGCCGTCGTCCGCGCCGGCGACGTCGAACTCGGTCGCCTCCTCGCGGGATCCGGTGATTACGAGCGCGTCGTCGCGGAACTCGACGTCGACGTCGTCGGCGTCGAACCCGGGGAGGTCGGCGACGACGACGATCGACTCGTCGTCCTCGATCACGTCGACGTCGACGTCGCGGGCGCCGGGGAACCGCGGGACCTCGGGTCCGGTCCCCTCCAGCGTGCCGCCGAGCTCCTCGAACTCGCGGCCCATCCGTTCGAGCAGGTCCTCGATCTCGTCGAAGGGATCGCGTCGTGTCATGCGGGTCAGGATTCGAGACGGAGCGTCTTGAACGTACTGGCGACCCCGACGCCGTGAGGCAGGCGTGGGCGGGCGACAGACACTATCCGCTGGCGCCCCAGACGATCGTATGCGCCTGTTCTGGCACCGAGGCGACGCGCGGACCCGGGACAACGCCGGGCTCGCCGCCGCGGCCCGAGACGGGGAAGTCGTGCCGGCGTTCGTGTACGATTCCGACCTGCTCGCGACGGTCGGCGCGCGTCAGCGCGCCCTGTTCCTCCGCAACGTGAAGGACTTGGAGGCGCGGTACCGTGAACTCGGAAGCGACCTGTTCGTCCGCGCGGGCGACCCGGAGGATGTCCTCGTCGACCTCGCCGCGGAGTACGACGCGGAGACGGTGTACTACAACGACCACTACCGGCCCGCCCGCCGGAACCGGCAGCGCGCGGTCGAGGACGCGCTCGCCGGCGCGGGCGTCGAGACGGAGTCGCGGACCGACCTCGTGTTAGTGGACCCCGGCCGATTGGAGGAGCGCTACCCGAACCACAGCCGGTTTCACGACGACTGGGAGGCGGTGCCGAAGCGCGGACCGTACGCGGAGCCGGAGCCCGACGACCTCGCCGACGTGCGCGACGGGAAGACGGTCCCCGAGCCCGACGCCGACATCGACCTCCCGGACGCGGGGTACGAGGCCGCGCGCGAGCGCTTCGACGAGTTCCTCGACAACGGGATCGCCTCGTACAACGACACCCGCGACGACCTCGCCCGGGCCGTCGAGGCCCCGACGCACGCGGTCTCCCGGATGTCGCCGTACCTCGCGACCGGCGCGGTCGGGATCCGGGAGGTGTGGGCGGACGCGAACGACGCCTACGACGCCGCGACCGGCGGCGAGCGCCGCAACGTCGACAAGTACCGGTACGAGCTGTCGTGGCGCGAGCAGATGTACCACCTGCTGTACTACAACCCCGACCTCGCCGTCTCGAACTACGTGTCGTTTCCGAACGAGATCGCGTGGCGAGAGTCGGACGCGGACTTCGAGGCGTGGTGCCGAGGCGAGACCGGCTACCCGCTCGTCGACGCCGGGATGCGGCAGCTGAACGAGGAGGGGTACGTCCACAACCGCCCGCGGCAGGTCGTCGCGAGCTTCCTGACGAAACACCTCCTGATCGACTGGCGGCGCGGCGCGCGCTACTTCACCAAGCAGCTGATCGACCACGACTACGCCTCGAACCACGGCGCCTGGCAGTGGACCGCCTCGACGGGCACCGACTCCGTCGACGTGCGGATCTTCGATCCGGTGAGCCAGATGAGCAAATACGACGCGGACGCGCGCTTCGTGAAGGCGTACGTCCCCGAACTGGCGGACGTGCCGGCCGGGAAGGTCGTCGACTGGCCGACGCTCTCGCGGACGGAACGCGAGGAGCTGGCGCCCGACTACCCGCACCCGATCGTCGACCGGAACGAGGGGTACGAACGGGCGCAGCGCGTCTTCGAAGAGGCGCTCGGGAAGCGCTGAGCGGGGCGCGGATCGAGGCGGGAACGGGGTTCCGTATCCGAGTTCTTATCACGCGACCGGGCGAACACCGCCGGCATGTCCCCAGTCACGATCGACGACGTCGAGGCCGCCGCCGAGCGGCTCGCCGGCACCGATATCGTCCAGCGCACGCCCGTCGAGCGGAGCCGGTCGCTGAGCGAGCGGTGCGGGGCCGACGTGCGCCTCAAGATGGAGCACCTCCAGCGCACCGGCTCGTTCAAGACGCGCGGCGCGTACAACGCGATCTCGCGGGCGGTCGCCGGCTCGGGCGAGGGGAGCGACGAGCCCGTGATCGAG
Source organism: Halorubrum sp. Atlit-26R (assembly GCF_003666015.1). Taxonomy (GTDB): domain Archaea; phylum Halobacteriota; class Halobacteria; order Halobacteriales; family Haloferacaceae; genus Halorubrum. Next base: position 416,770 of record NZ_QPLT01000001.1, on the reverse strand, counting down.
CGCGTCGTGGCCGCGAGCGCGGGTAACCACGCCCAGGGGGTGGCGCTGGCGGCCGCCGACGCCGGGATCGACGCGACGATCGTGATGCCGGAGTCGGCGCCGGCGGCGAAGATCGAGGCCACCCGCGCGTACGGCGCCGAGGTGGTCCTCCGCGGGAGCGCGTTCCCCGAGGCGATGGAGCACGCGCGGACGCTGACCGACGACCCCGGGACGCGGTTCGTCCACGCGTTCGACGACCCGGACGTAGTCGCCGGCCAGGGGACGCTCGGCCTGGAGGTGCTCGATCAGGTCCCCGACGCCGACACCGTCCTCGTCCCCGTGGGCGGCGGCGGGCTCGCCGGCGGCGTCGCGACCGCGGTGAAGGCGCGCTCGCCCGAGACGCGCGTGGTAGGGGTCCAGACGGAGGGCGCCTCCACGCTCTCGGAGAACCTCGCGGCCGGCGAGCTCGTGACGCGCGACGAGCCCGATACGATCGCGGACGGGATCGCGACCGGCGGGCTGAGCGAGCTCACCTTCGGCCTGCTCGACGAACACCTCGATAGCGTGGTCGTCGTGAGCGACGACGACGTGGCGAGCGCGATCCTGCTGATCTTGGAGCGCGCGAAGCAGATGGTCGAGGGCGCGGGCGCGACCGCCGCTGCCGCCCTGCTGAACGACGACGCGGTCGCCGACCTCGACCTCGCGGGCGACACCGTCGTCTCCCTGCTCTGTGGCGGCAACATCGACGTGACGACGCTGAAGGAAGTGGTGACCCACGCGCTCGTCGACCGCGGCCAGCTGATCGAGCTCTCCGTCCGCATCGACGACACGCCCGGGACGATGGGCGAGATAGCCACCCTGATCGGCGGGGAGCGCGCGAACATCCGGACGGTGCGCCACGAGCGCAGCCGCCCGGACCTGCCGGTGGGCGACGCCGACCTCGTGTTCAAGGTGGAGACGAACGGCCCCGCGCACGTCGATCGCGTCCTGAACGCGGTGCGCGAAGCGGGGTACGAGGTGGCGTGGACGACGCGGGAGGGGTGAGAGGCGGGATCGGTGATTTATAAATAGAACTGCGGTGGCGCGTGCCTGCGAGGCCGCCTCGCGGCCGAGCAGCACGCGCGAGGGAGTCAGTCGCCGGAGCGAAGCGACGGCGACTGACGAGGTTGGGGAGGTGTGAGGCTGCGGTGCGGTCGCGGGCGGGACTCAAAGGGGCAGCCGCGAGGCGGGCGCAGGCGACACAAGCACCGCAGGGAGCGAACGAAGTGAGCGACCGAGGAGCGCAGCGAGCGTGCGCCCGCCTCGCGGCTGGGGCTTTGGCGGTGTTCGCCGCCGATCTGCGGTTAACCATTTATAAGCGAGCGGCTGGGGCTTTGGAGGTGTTCGCCGCCGATCCGCGGTCGGTCTTTTATAAGCGAGCGGCTGGGGCTTTGGCAGTGTTCGCCGCCGATCCGCGGTTAACCATTTATAAGCGAGCGACTGGGGCTTTGGTGGTGTTCGCCGCCGATCCGCGGTTAACCATTTATAAGTGATCGACTGGAGATTCGGCGGAGTCCGTCACCGGTCCGGCGTCAACACCGACGATTCACTCGCGAACGGTCGAACCGTCGGAAGATTAGTCGTCCTCGTCGTCTCGCTCGATCCGACGATTTAAAACGCGCACCCCGGCAACCACGTCGTAATGAGTCTCGTCGTCACCGACACCTTGGAAGACGAGCGCGTCGAGTTCACGGCCGACGGCGACGTCACGCTGTACGTCTGCGGCCTGACGGTGTCGGACGACCCCCACCTCGGCCACGCCCGGCTGTGGTTCCACGCCGACGTCCTCCACCGGTGGCTCGAACACGAGGGGTACGACGTTCGCCACGTCGAGAACGTCACCGACGTCAACGAGAAGATCACGGCCCGCGTCGGCGAGCGCGACGAGTGGGCCGCCGAGCGCGACGTGGCCGAGACGTTCACGGCGAGCGTCTTCGACGCGATGCGCGGGCTGAACCTCAAGCGCGCCGAGGTGTACCCCCGCGTCACCGAGCACGTCCCGGAGATCGTCGACCTGACGGAGACGCTGATCGAGAAGGGGTACGCCTACGAGGCGAACGGCTCCGTCTACTTCGACGTGACGAGCTTCGACGGGTACGGGAAGCTTTCGAATCAGGACCTCGACGCGCTCGAAGCGCAGGGCGAGCCGGACGAGCGCTCGGAGAAGCGCAACCCCGCTGACTTCGCCCTCTGGAAGGCGGACGGCGTGAGCGAGGCCGCGGCGCGCGAGCACGCCAAACACGACCACGGCGCCGAGACGCCGAGCGGCGAGACGTGGGAATCGCCGTGGAGCGAGGGGCGCCCGGGCTGGCACGTCGAGTGCTCGGCGATGTCGACGGCGCACCTCGGGGAGACGCTCGACATCCACATGGGCGGCCGCGACCTCGTCTTCCCGCACCACGAGAACGAGATCGCGCAGTCGGAGGCCGCGACCGGCGAGGCGTTCGCGCGCCACTGGCTCCACGTCGGGCTCTTAGAGATGGACGGCGAGAAGATGTCCTCCTCGATCGGCAACTTCTGGACCGTGCCGGACGCCCTCGACGAACTCGGCGTCAACGTCGTCCGGACCTTCTACGCCGGCGCCGCCTACCGCTCCGAGCAGGCGCTCACCGAGGAGACGATCGCCGAGGCCGAGGAGCGCTGGGAGCGCCTCTCGCGCACCTACGACCGAGCGGTCGACGCGCTCGACTCGACCGACGCCCGCGCGAAGGCGGCGGACGACGACCTCCGCGAGGCGGTCGCGACCGCGCGCGACGAGTTCGCGACCGCGATGAACGACGACCTCAACCTCCGGGAGGCGACCGCCGCGCTCTTGGACCTCACCGACGCGGTGAACCGCCACGTCGACGCGGTCAACGCCGACGCCAACAGCGACGCCGCCTACGACTACCGCGGCCTCCGCGAGGCGGTCGAGGCGTTCGAGGAACTGGGCGGCGACGTGCTCGGGCTCCAGTTCGAGTCGGCCAGCGACGGCGACGTGGACCTCGCCGGCGAGCTGGTCGAGCTCGTCTTGGACGTGCGTGAGGCCGAGCGCGAGGCCGGCAACTACGAGCGCGCCGACGAGCTGCGGGACGCGCTCCGCGAGGTCGGCGTCGAGATCGAGGACGGCCCGGACGGCGCGACGTACCGATTCGAGTAATACGGAACTTCGTGCTTCGCCGGCGAGGTCGTCGGTGCGGTGACAGTAGCGAAAATCGCGGCCGTTCGCTTATAAACTGCTGCTGACGGATCCACCGCGAACGCCTCCAAAGCCCCAGCCGCGAGGGCGACGTACGCTCGCTGCGCGCTTCACTCGGTCGCTCACTCCGTTCGCTCCCTCGTTCCAGTGCTTGCGTCGCCTACGTCGCCCTCGCGGCTGCCTCTTTGAGTCCCGCCCCGCACCGCACCGCACCGCAACCGCGCCTCACGCCTCCCCAGCCTCGTCAGCCGGCCTCCGCTTCGCTCCGGCCGGCTGACTCCCTCGCACGCGCTCCTCACGGCCGCCGAAGGCGGCCGCTCGGAGGCGCGCGCCACCGCACCGCCGCGTCCATTTATAAATGGACGCCATCGTCGGAGCTGTCCATTTAAATATCGGATCGGCGGTGTCGAGTCGCCGCCTTCCGTGGCTCAGGCTTCAGTCGAGTACGTGTTCGGTGTCGTATGACCCGAGCACCTTGACCCAGCCGTTGTCCGCGATGGCCTCGACGTCCTCGACCGCCTTCGCCATGTGGTCCTCGTAGAGGCCGGCGTCCACGTCGAAGTGGAACAGGTAGTCGCCGAGGCGCTCGCCGCTCGGGCGCGACTCGATCCGCGAGAGGTTGAGGTTGCGGTCGGCGAACGCCTCCAGCAGTTCGAGCAGGAGGCCGGGGTAGTTCGCGTTCGGGTAGACGATCAGGGTCGTCTTGCCGCCGGCGTCGGAGCGCGCGGATTCGGGCGCGACGACGAGGAAACGCGTCGCGTTGGAGGTGCGGTCCTGGATGTCCGCCGCGAGGATGTCGAGGTCGTCGCCGGCGTTGTCGGGGTGGCCGATCCCGGCGACGCGGGCGTCCTCGCGGGCGCGCTCGACCCCGCGGGCGGTGGAGGCGACCGCTTCGAGGCCGGCGTCCGGGTAGTTGGCCTCGAGCCAGTTGCGACACTGCGCGAGCGCCTGCGAGTGGCTCGCGACGACCTCGAAGGAGTCGTCCTGCGCGAGGAGAGCGTGCCGGATCGGCGTGACGACCTCGCGGGTCACCGCCACGTCGTAGTCGGCGAGCGCGTCGAGGCTCTCCGTGACGGAGCCCTCGATGCTGTTCTCGATGGGGACGACCCCCCGCTCGAACTCGCCGCTCGCGACGGCGTCGACGATGTCCGTGACCGATTCCCGGAACGACACCTCGGCGGCGACGGCGCGCGCGGCGCGGTGCGAGTACGTGCCGGCGGGGCCCAGCGTGACGGCGTTCATTACCCCACCGTACCGGGGGCGGTGAGAAAAGCCTGCGGGGCGCGGCGATGTTTCCGGAGCGCGTCGGCGGAACCTCCGCGGCGGTCACTCCTCGTCCGGCTCGGTCGGGACGCCGCCGAGGTTCCCCTCGTCGTCGAACAGCTTCGCCCGGAGGAAGCGCGTCCGGTAGCGGTTCGCGCCCTCCTTCGTGTCGGCCTCGCGGATCTCGTCGATCCGACCGTCCGCGACCGCGTCGATGATCGCCTCGACCTGTTCCTTCTCGCTCGGGGTCAGGTCGAACTCGTAGGTGCGGGGCTGTTCACTCTCCAGCCGCGTCCACTTGCGCGCGGCCGACACGACCACGGAGCAGGGCTCGCGGCAGGGGAAGGCGCCGTCGCCGCCGTCGACGTCGAGGTCCGTCTCGTCGTCGTACTCCCACTCGCGGCGCTTCAGGCACTGGGAGTCGTCGCAGCACGCCTCCGCGACCCAGTTGACGTGTTCGTGGCCCTCGCCGCGGTCCCACGTCTTCACGACGCCGTAGATGCCCGACTGGCGCTCCATCGTCTCGCGCCAGTGGGTCACGTCGAGCCCGCCCTCGCGCTCGCGGTGCCAGTTGGCGACCGTCGCCGGGTAGATCGTCTCCACCGTCTCGTAGAGGTCGCGCGGGCCCAGATCGGGGAACACCCAGCCGCCGGCCAGCGACGGCGCCGTCTTGAGCGGCCGGTACCGACCCTTCTCGTCGTACGTGACCAGCTTGCGCGCGTCGAGCGGGTCCTCGTGAGCCTCCAACTCGTCGACCGGAACGCCGGCGTCGTCGGCGTGGCGCACGTCGTAGCGGCGCTCGCCGCGGTCGGTGACCGTCGCCGTAATCTTCAGTTCACCCCACGCGCGCTCGATTCCCTCGGCGAGGGCCGCGTACCGGGTCGCCACGGTCTCGCCGTCGGCGTCCTCGATCCAGCGGAGGAAGGCGCGGCGCGGCCCGAACTCCCCGACGACGCGCTCGAAGGCGTACCAGTCCGTGACCGCCGGGGCGCGCTCCGACAGTTCCTCGTGGAGGTCGCGCTCGTCGAGGGGGGTCGAACTGTCACCGTCGGCGAGGACGTACTCCCCCTCGTCGTCGCGCTCCACGCTGAACCCCTCGAACCGGAGGGGCTCGCCCGGGTCACGGTCGTCGAGCGCGTCGAGGACCGCGTCGAAGGCGTCGGCCGGGAGGTCGATCTCGGGGGCTTCCGGGTCGGTCTCGGGGGCGTCGCCGCTCGCCTCGCCCTCGTCGGTCGCGTCGGAGGTGGGTTCCGCCACGCTCAGTCCCCCGTGGCGACGCGGGTCGTCTCGCGCACGTCGTCGAGCGCGGTCCCGAGGTCGGCGCCGGCGTCGGCCGCGCGCTCCAAGACCACGTCGGCCATGAGCGGCTCCGTCCCCACGGCGCCCGCGTACCAGATCCGGGTGCCGTCGACCGTCTCGGGCACGTCGTACCCCTCGGTGTGGTCCTCGCAGAGCCCCACGTCCTCCGGGATGTCCTCCTGGGTGTGGTAGCCGTCGGCGATGAAGAGGGGAACGAGGACGACGTCGTCGCTTTCGAAGTGCTCGGGGAGGTCGTCGACCTCGGGGTCCTCGTCCATGTACAGCGCCTTCACCTCGTCGAAGCGGTCGCGCTCGGCGATCCGGTCGGCGTGGTACTCGATCGCCTTCGCGGAGTTCTCGTTGCGCTCGGTGCCGTGGCCGACGACCGCGAGCCCGAACCCCTCGCCCACGTCGGGGTCGTCCGTGACCGACTCGGCGCGCCGGACGATCACGTCGGTCATCGCGCGGTGGGTCCCGACCGGGCCGCAGTAGTGGACCTCGCGGTCGATGTCCTCGGCGACGAGGGTGGCCTGATCGGCGGAGAGGCCGTCGGAGTCCCACTCCGAGACGTCCCACCCGGCGAGCCGGAGCTCGCGGGGGATCACCTGCTCGGTGAAGTACCCCTCCGAGACGAACAGCGGGACGACGTATATCTCGTCGCCCTCGACGGTGCGGAGCACCTCTCGGAAGTGCGGTTCCTCCTTCCAGAACCCGGTGCGGACCTCGTCGAAGGCACCGGTGGCGCGGATCGTGTCGGCGTGGTCGTACGTCGGCGCGCTCGACTCGGGGTTGAGGTGGGAGCCGTGCGCGACGATGACGAGCGACTGCATACCCGATCTGGGGCCGCGCCGCTCTTAGGGACTTCGGAGGCTGCGAGGCGGCGGGAACTCGGTCCGTCGCCGGCGAGCGATCCGCGCGTTCCGGCGAACGCCCGACCGAAACGATCTTGCCCGCCCGACGCGCAGCCCCGCGCATGTCGCTGGCAGCCGAGACGCGGGAGGCGGTCAGAGCGCGCCCGTTCGTCCGCGACGCGCTCCGCGCCGGACTGGTGAACCACAGCGCCGCGGCGACGTGGCTCGCCGAGCGGGCCGACCTCGACGGCGACCCGGACGCGGTCGCGGCCGCGCTCCGCCGCTTCCGGGAGGACCTCCCGCCGTACGAGACCGAGTCCCGGACCGCGAGCGTCACCATGCGGAGCGGGGTAGACGTGGTCGACGACGGGACCACGACGAACGACGGAGCGGGGCGCGACGAGACCGACGCCGGCCCCCTCCTCCGCGTCGGCGACGCGGCGGTCGTCGAGGGCGGCGACCGCACGGCGATCCTCGCGACCGGCGACGTCGACGGCGCGGCGCTGGCGGACGCGCTCGGCCGGCTCGCCGCCGCGGACGTGGAGGTCGCGGCCGCGGGGGTGGCGGGCGACGCGCTCGTCTGCGTCGTCTCCCGGCGCGACGGAGCGAACGCGGTGCGGGTGGTTGAGGCGGCGCTGGAGGCGGTGCCGGTCGAGGAGAACTGACCGCCCGCCGCGACCGGACCGATCCTGTCCGGGACGGCCTTTTTGCCCCTCTCGCTCCCAGCCGATCGCGTGTTGCTCACGACCGCCTTCGTCCTCCACGTGCTCTCCGGGGCGCTGTGGACCGGCGCGACGCTGTACGTCGTCTACGCGACCCTACCGCGGGCGACCGACGGGACGCTCGGCCGCGCCGCGTTCGTCGACGCCGCGCACCGGCTCCTCATGGTCACGCGCTGGACCGGCGTGATCCTCCCGGTCACCGGCGCGTACATGGTCTGGCGGCTGTACACGCCGCTGGAGGCCCTCGCGACGACCGGCCGAGGGTGGGCCGTCCTCGCGATGCTGTCGCTGTGGGGCGTCATGAATGGACTCGTCGAACTCGGGGTCCTCCGGATGCGCCGCGAGATCGACCCCGACCTCGGCTGGGGACGCTACATGGCCGAGGGGTTCCCGGTCGACGCGCTCGCCGGGGTCGGCGGCGTCCCCGGGTCCGCCCGACTGGCGTCCGTCGCCCGACCCTACCTGCTGGCGAGCGGCGGCCTCGCCGTTCTGCTGCTCGTCGACGCCGCGCTCCTCGCCGGCGGGATCCCGGGGTGACGAGCCGCTGCCGAAGAAGTATATAAATGAGGGCGAAACGGCGTTCGCGAACCGAGAGAGATCAATGCTAACTCCCCGCATGAATTGGAACCGATAGCCGCGGAGTCGCGTGGTTTTCGTCGAGAGCTGCCGGCGACGGCCGAGCGCGTCCGGCCGCCCCTCACCGAGAGGTTTATATAGAATCACAATCAATCAAACGCTGTATGAGTCAGCGAATGCAGCAGGGCCAGCCGATGATCATCATGGGCGAGGACGCCCAGCGCGTCCAGGACAAGGACGCACAGGAGTACAACATCTCCGCGGCGCGCGGCGTCGCCGAGTCCGTCCGCTCGACGCTCGGACCGAAGGGGATGGACAAGATGCTCGTCAACTCGATGGGCGACGTCACCATCACCAACGACGGCGTCACCATCCTCCAGGAGATGGACATCGACAACCCGACCGCCGAGATGGTCGTCGAGGTCGCCGAGACCCAGGAGGACGAGGCCGGCGACGGGACGACCAGCGCGGTCGCCATCGCGGGCGAGCTGCTGAAGAACGCCGAGGACCTCCTCGAACAGGATATCCACCCGACCGCGGTGATCAAGGGGTTCAACCTCGCGAGCGAGTACGCCCGCGAGCAGGTCGACGAGGTCGCGACCGCCGTCGACCCCGACGACACGGAGACGCTGCGTAACGTCGCCGAGACGTCGATGACGGGCAAGGGCGCCGAGCTCGACAAGGACGTGCTCGCCGACCTCGTCGTCCGCGCGGTACAGGGCGTCACCGTCGAGGCCGACGACGGCTCCCACGTGGTCGACCTCGCGAACCTCAACATCGAGACGCGCACCGGCCGCGCGGCGGGCGAGTCCCGCCTGCTCACCGGTGCGGCGATCGACAAGGACCCGGTCCACGAGGACATGCCGACCGACTTCGAGGACGCGAACGTCCTCCTCCTCAACGACCCCATCGAGGTCGAGGAGGCGGACGTCGACACCTCGGTCAACGTCGACTCCCCGGACCAGCTCCAGAAGTTCCTCGACCAGGAGGAAGAGCAGCTCCGCGAGAAGGTCGATCAGATCGTCGACTCGGGCGCCGACGTCGTCTTCTGTCAGAAGGGCATCGACGACCTCGCGCAGCACTACCTCGCGAAGGAGGGCATTCTGGCGGTCCGCCGCACGAAGAAGTCCGACCTGACGTTCCTGAAGAACGTCCTCGGCGCGCCGATCGTCACCGACCTCGACTCGCTTTCCGCCGACGACCTCGCGGTCGGCTCGATCGAGCGCGACGACGACGAGGAGCTGTTCTACGTCGAGGGCGAGGACGCCCACGGCGTCACGCTCCTCCTGTACGGCACCACCGACCACGTCGTCGACGAGCTCGAACGCGGCATTCAGGACGCGCTCGACGTCGTCTCGACGACCGTCTCCGACGGGCGCACCCTGCCCGGCGGCGGCGCGGTCGAGGTCGAGATCGCGCGCCGCCTGCGCGACTACGCCGACTCCGTCGAGGGGCGCGAGCAGCTCGCCGTCGAGGCGTTCGCCGACTCCCTCGAACTGATCCCGCGCGTGCTCGCCGAGAACGCGGGCCTCGACGCGATCGACCTGCTGGTCGACCTGCGCGCGGCCCACGAGGCGGGCGACCAGAACGCCGGGCTCGACGTGTTCGCCGGCGAGGTCGTCAACACGGCCGACGCGGGCGTCGTCGAGACGGCGCACGCGAAGGAGCAGGCGATCTCGTCCGCGGCCGAGGCGGCGAACCTCGTGCTGAAAATCGACGACATCATCTCGGCGGGCGACCTCTCGACGTCGGGCGGCGACGACGAGGGCGGCGCCCCCGGCGGCGGTATGGGCGGCATGGGCGGCATGGGCGGTGCGATGTAAGCGAGGTTCCGTAGGAACCACCCCACCCACGCCGACCGCGACCGCTTCGACGACCGCCCCGTTCGAACGCTCCGATTTTCCCCCGTTTTCGCGCACCGTCCGATAGCGTCCGCCAGACCCGAGTACGCGACCCGGGCGCTCCCGGCCGCCCGTGCGTGCCGGACGCATCTGCGGCCGCACCTCTTTACGGGTCCATCCCCTATACGGCGGTGATGGCGAACCTAACGCTCTACGAGCTCGAAGGCTGTCCGTACTGCGCGAAGGTCAAGACGAAGCTCGCAGACCTCGATCTGGAGTACGACTCCGTGATGGTGCCGCGCTCGCACGGCGAGCGCACGGAGGTCGAGGAGGTCTCCGGACAGACCGGCGTCCCCGTCCTCGTCGACGAGGAGCACGGGGTCGAGGGGATGCCCGAGAGCGACGACATCGTCGAGTACCTCGAGGAGACGTACGGGAGCGCGAGCTAAGCGCCGACGCGATCGGCGGCGCGAGCTGAGCCGACGCCGACCGAACGAGAGGCTATTTATCCGCCCGCGGCGAGATGGCGGCTGTGCGACTCGTCCACAGTCCGGAGTCGGGACGCAACGGAGGCGAGACCGTCCTCGCGAGCGACGTCGAGGTCGCGCGCTCGACGCTCGAACAGGCTCGAGGCCTGATGTTCCGGCGTTCGATCCCCGACGACTACGGTCTGGTATTCCCGTTCGACGAGGCCGACACGCAGTGGCTCCACATGCTGTTCGTCCCGTTCGCGATCGACGCGGTGTGGCTCGCCGACGGCGAGGTGACGGCGAAAAAGCGGCTCGCGCCGTTCGTCGGACTGGGTCGCGGCCGCGCCGACACCGTCGTCGAGCTGCCGGCGGGCGTGGCGGAGTCGGTGGCGGTCGGCGACGAACTGCGGCTGGTGGAGTGACCGGGCGCCGCGCGACCCATCCTACGTGCTGCCTTCGACGTCGTCAAGGGTAAACAGCTCCGCGTCCTCCGGCGGGTCCCCCTCGGCGGCGCGCAGCGACAGCTCGATCCGGCTGCCGCCGGCCTTGCTCTCGGCGATGTCGAGGCTTCCGCCGCCCGCGGTGACGATCCAGTTCACGTACCAGAGGCCGAGTCCGCTCGCGTGTTCGAGCGGCGTCTCCTCGCCGGTGAGGACGGCCCGCTCGGCGGGCGGGATCCCCGGCCCGTCGTCGGCGACGACGAGCGAGGTCCACGACTCGCTGGGCAGCTCCGCGGCCGAGATCCTGACTCGGGGGGCGTCGGCGTCGTTGTGGCGGACCGCGTTGTCGACGAGCTCGGTGATCGCCTCGGGGAGGAACGCGACCGCCGAGACCGCGAGGTCCTCGGGGACGTCGACCTCGACGGCGGCCCGAGCGCGGACCGCCGGGTCGAGCGATTCGAGCGCCGCGTCGACAGCGGGCGCGAGCGCGACCGGCCGCGGCGAGGGGCGCTGGGAGAGCAGTCGCTCCACCTTCCGCGAGGTCTCGCCGAGGCGCAGCAGCCGCTCGGCGGTGTCGACGACCCGTTCGAGTTCAGTGACGAGGTCGGGGTCGTCGACAGCCTCGATCGCCCGCCCGGTGAACCCCGTGACCACGTTGAGGTCGTTCCGGAAGTTGTGCCGTAACACGCGGGTCAACACCGCGAGCCGCTCCTCCCGGAGCGACGCCTCGGTGAGGTCCTCGCCGACGCCGACCGCGCCCACGACCCGGTCGCCGTCGGTGACGGGCCCGAGCGAGAGTCGGTACGGGACGCGCTCGCCGGAGCGGGTGAGCAGCTGCGCCTCGCAGGAGGCGGGTTCCCCCTCGCGGTACACCCTGGAGAGGGAGTCGCTCACGAGGCCGCTCGTCTCCTCGCCGAACAGCGAGGTGAGCGCTCGCCCCGAGAGCGATTCCGGCTCGTACCCGGTGTCCGACGACAGGCGACCGTTCCACCGCGAGAGCGTCCCCTCCTCGGTACAGCGGAACAGCGCGAGCGGGACGGTCTCGGCGAGCGCGTCGACGAGGCGGCGCTCGCCGTCGCGCTCACTCTCGGCGGCGACGCGGCCCGTGACGTCCGAGAGCCCGACGACGAGCCACTCTTCGCCCGCGATCGTCGCCGCGCGGAGCGCCGCGTCGACCCGGAGGCCGGGATCGCCCAGCCGGACGTCCCACTCGAACCGACGGACGCCACCGTCGCCCCCCTCAGCGTCCGTCCCAGCGGCCGAGGCAGCGACGTCCGCGACGGACTCGTCGGCGGCCGTGACGTCGGTCTCGCCGAGGTCCGGGAGGCCCATCAGCGTCAGCGTGCCGCGGTCGTGTCCGAGGAGGTCGGCCGCCGGCGCGTTCGCGGCGCGGATCGCCAGCGTGTCCGGGTCGCAGACGAGCGTCGGCGTCGGAACCGCCTCGACGAACGCCCGGAGGATCCCGCTCGCGGCGCTCCCGCTCGACGACGGTCGATCGTCGCTCGGCGGACCGGCGTCGCGGTCTCCCATCTACCGACCCACGACGCGCCCCGCGTTTAATTGTCTGTGGGTTTAGGTATTGGTCAGTCGGCCTTCGCCTGCCAGTCGCGGACGGTGTCGGGCCCGACGCCGTCGACGTCGCTCGCGAGGTCGTCCGGATCGGCGGACTTGAGCTCGTCGACGCCGTCGACGCCCGCGTCCTGTAGCTTCGCCGCGGTCTTCTCGCCGATCCCCTCGACGGCCTGAAGCTCCGACCCCTCCTCCCGGGCCGTGAACTCGCGGTAGTTACAGATCGGGCAGCCGAGCTCCCACGGCTCGTCGCCGGAGTGGACGCGGAGGTGGGGGAGGTCGTGCTCCTCGCAGGTCTCGTCGGTGACCTCGATCTCGCCGCGGCGGGGGAGCGGCAGCGAGTAGTCGCAGTCGGGGTAGCGCGTACAGCCGACGAGCCGGGAGCCGGAGCGGAGGCGCTTGATCGCGAGGTCGCCCCCGTGTTCCTCGCCACAGTCGGGACAGACGCCGATCACCTCGTCCTCCTGCTCGTCGGCCTCGTCGGCCTTACACTGCGGGCAGCCGTGGACGAACGTCTTCCGGCCGGCGAGCATCTTCACGTGGCGGAGGTCGTGGTCCTCGCAGGTCTCGTCGAGGATGAGCGGCTTCCCGGTCGAGGGGAGCGGCAGGGTGTACTCGCAGTCGGGGTAGCCGTCGCAGCCGACGAAGTACGACCCCTGTCGCGACTTCCGGACGAGGAGGTCCGCGCCGCACTCCGGGCACGGGCCGAGCGTCTTGTCCGCCTTCAGCGAGTTCTGGAGGTGGTCGCCGACCGCCTCGCGCGACTCCGTGAGGTCGTCGAACACCCGCGAGAGGAGGTCTCGGGACGCGGCCGTCACCTCGTCGTACTCCTTCTCGCCGGCCGCGATAGCCGCCATGTCTTCTTCGAGCTGGGCGGTCATCTCCTCGCTCACGATCCGGTCGGCGAACTCCTCGGCGGCCTCGACGACCGCCTCCGCGAGCCGGGTCGGCCGGGGCGGGTCGCTCTCGACGTAGTTGCGGTCGTACAGCTTCTCGATCGTCCGGTGGCGGGTCGCCTTCGTCCCCAGCTGGCGCTTCTCCATCTCTTCGATGAGCCGCGACTGGCCGTAGCGGCGGGGGGGTTGCGTCTCCTTGCCCTCCGTGGCGCGGTCCGACAGCGACAGCGTCTCGCCGACCTCGACGTCCGGCACGATCCGCTCGTCGCTGGAGCGGTACGGGTAGACGTCGTGGTAGCCGGCCTCCAGCAGCCGCTTCCCGTTGGCCTTCAGGCGCAGGCCGCCGTCCGCGACGAGGTCGGCCGGCTTCGCCGCGTCCTCCGGATTTCGGAGCGCAGCGAGGCCGTCCGCGCCCTCGGCGATCGGCGTCGCCTCGCCGTTCGCCAAGGTGACCACGCGCAGGCGCTCCCACGTCGCGGGGTCGGCGCAGGTGGCGAGGAACCGGCGGACGATCAGCTCGTACACCTCCCACTCGTCGTCGGAGAGGTCCGAGGCCGCGGGGAGCTCGCCGGTCGGGTGGATCGGCGGGTGGTCGGTCGTCTCCTCGTCGCCCTCGGTCGGCTCGATCTCGCGGTCCTCGTCGAGCAGGCTCGCGGCGTCGGTCCCGAACGTCGAGGCCGCCGAGAGCTCCTCGATCAGCTCCTCGGGCTCTAAGTCGTCCGGGTACACCGTGTTGTCGGTCCGGGGGTAGGTGACGTAGCCGGCGGTGTACAGGTCCTCCGCGAGCGACATGGCGCGCTGCGCGGAGTAGCCGAGCGACCCCGCCGCGCGGATGAACGCGGTGGTGTTGAACGGCGTCGGCGGGTCGTCGGTCTGCGTCCGGCGCGTGACGTCGTCGACGGTCGCCCCGTCGGCGGCGGCGAGCGCCTCGGTGAGCACCTCCGCGACCGCCTCGTTCCAGACGCGCTCGCGCTCGTTGCCCTCGTCGTTCAGGTAGAAGTAGCGCGCCTCGAACGGGTCGCCGCCCGACTTCGCTAACTCGCCCGTCAGCTCCCAGTAGGACTCGGGGTCGAACGCCTGAATCTCGCGCTCCCGGTCGACGATGAGCTTAAGCGTGGGGCCTTGGACCCGGCCCACGGAGATGAAGTCGTCGCCCATCTGTCGGGCGGACAAAGAGAGGAACCGGGTGAGCGCCGCGCCCCACGTGAGGTCGATCGTCTGTCGGGCCTCGCCCGCGGCCGCCAGCTCGAAGTCGAGGTCGTCGGGGTTCGCGAACGCCTCCTGCACCTCGTTTTCCGTGATCGAGGAGAAGCGCACGCGGTCGACGGGCACGTCCTCGTTCACCTCGCGGACGAGCTCGTACGCCTCCTTGCCGATCAGCTCGCCCTCGCGGTCGTAGTCGGTCGCGATGACGACGCGGGAGGCGTTGCGCGCGAGCCGGCGCAGCGCGGCGACGATCCCCTCCTGCGTCGGCGTCTTCGTGACGGGCGCGTCGATGAGCTCGACCGGCTCCACGTCGCGCCAGTCGTTGTACTCGGCGGGGAAATCGACGCCGACGACGTGGCCGGAGAGCCCGATACACCGCTTGCCGCCCCACTCGTAGACGTTGACGTCGTTCATCCGCTCCGCGGTCGCGGACTCGCCGCTCAGGATGTCGGCGATGCGCCGCGCCGCGTTGTCCTTCTCCGTGATTATCAGCTCGGGGCCGCGACTCATTGCGCCGAGATACGCCGCTCCCGGGTCTAAAGCTTTCGCGACGCGAGATTGCGGGCAGGCTCGGGGGCGGGCGGCCTCAGAAAACGAATCGGAGCGCGACCGTCACCGGGCCGCGTCGTCGGACTCGGCGAGGAACTCCGCGTCGGTTACCTCCGCGTCCGCGACCTCACCGTACGGTTCCGGCGGTTCGTCGTCCGCGTCGAGTTCGCGCCGTGCGAGGTGGTTCTCGAGTTGGCGGCGCTTGTTCCTCCCTTTCCGCTCGCGGCCCGATTTCGTGTCTGGCATCGTCACCCGTGTCAATTACACCCACACTTATGAGTCTTGTGTCGGTGTGCGGACGTATCCGCGAGCGGCGGGAGCGGACGCCGTCGAAGCAGCGCAGCCCGACGACGACGACAGCTGAATATTTAAATATCGACAGCCGGCAGCGACGATTACTTATAAATAAACGAGGCGGTGGCGCGTGCCGGTGAGCGGCCGATAGGCCGCGAACCGCCCGCGCGAGGGAGTCAGTCGCCGGAGCGAAGCGGAGGCGACTGACGAGGCTGGGGAGGCGTGAGGTGCGGTCGCTGTGCGGGGCGGGACTCAAAGGGGCAACCGTGAGGAGTTCGGAGGCGACGCAAGCACCGCAGCGAAGGAGCGGAGCGACTGAGCGAGGAGCACAGCGAGCGTCCGAACTCCTCACGGTTGGGGCTTTGGCGGTGTTCGCCGCCGACCCGTAGTCAACTGCTTATAAATAATCACCAGCGACGTCGCTCGGTCTCTTATAAATAGGCAGTTAGACAGGAGCGTCGACGCCGAACTCGCTCGTCGCCGTCGCTCCTCGCTCGTAGTCGGCGTCGACAGAACGCCAGGAGAGGGATTTGAACCTCAGTCGTTCCGCTCACTTCGTTCGCTTCACTCCCTGGTTCAAATCCCTCAGTCTCGGTTTTCGACGAACGGCTCGCTACGCTCGCCGTGTCGTTCGTCGAAAACGCCAGGAGAGGGATTTGAACCCCCGATCCCGGATGGGAACACGCTTTCCAGGCGTGCGCCTTACCACTCGGCCATCCTGGCTCACGCGGAGATAATCCGGTGCGACTGTTAAGTCCTTCTTTTCGCACGCACCCGGGCCTCGGCGAGGTACGTGATACCGGCCGACGCGACCGCCACCGCGACCGCGACGAGGGCCAACCCGCCGAGACCGACCGGCAGCGACCCGGGACCGAGGAGCCGATACCCCTGCGCGAGCACCAAGAAGGCGAACCCGCCGACGATCCCCCACAGCGCCGCCGAGCGCGCTCTGGCGCGCGGGGTGGCCGCCGCGCCGGGCCCGGGGACGGACCCGTCGGTCGCGACGTCCGACTGGCTCCCCGGCCCGGATCCGCCCTCGCCGTCGGCCATCTACTCGACGACGGCGACCGCCTCGATCTCGACGCCGGCGCCCTTCGGGAGCGCGCCGGCCTGAACCGCGGAGCGGGCTGGCGGCGACTCGTCGAAGTAGTCGGCGTACGTCTCGTTCATCTCGTCGAAGTCGTCGATGTCGGCCATGAACACCGTCGTCTTCAGCACGTCCTCGGGGCCGGCGCCCGCCTCCTCTAACACCGCGAGGAGGTTGTCGAGCGCCTGCTCCGTCTGGTCCGCGATCGACGCGTCGTCGAGCAGGTCGCCCTCGGGCGTCAGCGGGATCTGCCCGGCCGTGAACACGAGGTCGCCGTCGGTCGTCGCCTGGCTGTACGCGCCCACCGCCGCCGGGGCATCGTCCGTGTGGATGGTCTCCTTCATGCGGGTGCGCCTTCGACCGGCGGCCTCAAGAGTACTCTGGAGCCGCCCGACTCGGTCGAGCGACCGCACCGCGCCGATCGACCCCACCGCGCCGATCGACCCCTCCGCACCGATCGACCCCTCCGCGCCGATCGACCTGTCCCACCGTCAGACACAAAGCGCTGGGATGGTAACAGTACACACATGACGGGAGACCAGCTCCTTCCGCTCGCCGCGGTGTTCGTCGGCGTGGCGGCGCTCAACCTCGCGGTGACGTGGTTCCTCGTCCGGCGGAGCCGCGACCCCGCGGAGCTGCTCGGTTCGGCCGCGACCCGGTCGTCGGACGGCGAGGGCGCCGAGGTCGGGCCGACGCTCGTGCTCGACGGCGACTCGGACGCCGACCCGGCGGGCGAAACCGGGCAGCCCGACGACGAGGACGATCCCCCGCCACTCAGCGCCGACGGCGAGACGGTCGTCTGCCGGCACTGCGGCGCGGAGAACCGGGCGGGATATCAGTACTGCCGCTGGTGCGTCCGGTCGGGGTTCGTCGACGAGGAGGCGGGCGTCACGGCGGGGACCGCGATGGCCGACCGGTCGCTGTAGGGCGGTCCCGCTGCCGAATCAAGCCGCGTCGATCCGGCAGCCGGCCGCGTAGTCGATCCCCTCGATGGTGTCGATGCCGTCGTCGCCGCACACCGGGCAGTCGGGGTTACGCGCGTACGGCACCGTCTCGAACGAGAGGTCCATCGCGTCGTAGAACAGCATCCGGCCGACGAGCGGCTCGCCCACGTCCATGATCAGCTTCACGGTCTCCGTCGCCTGGAGGCATCCCACCGTCCCGGGGAGGACGCCGAGGACGCCCGTGCTGGCGCAGTCGGGCACCGTCCCCGGCTCCGGCGGCTCGGGGAACAGGCAGCGGTAGCAGGGCCCGTCCGGCGAGAGCGTCGTCACCTGCCCCTCGAACTTGTAGATGGCGCCGTGCGACACCGGTACCCCCTCGATCCGAGCGGCGTCGTTCACCACGTAGCGGGTGGCGAAGTTGTCCGAGCAGTCGACGACGACGTCGTGGTCCGCGATCAGCTCGCGGGCGTTGCCCGCGTCGAGCCGCAGCTCGTGGCGCTCGACGTCGACGTCAGGGTTGAGGTCGGCCACGAAGTCGGCCGCCGAGTCGACCTTCTTGCGGCCCACGTCGCCGTCGCCGTGGATCACCTGTCGCTGGAGGTTCGAACGCTCGACGACGTCGTCGTCGACGATCCCGATCGTCCCGACGCCCGCGGCCGCGAGGTACTGGATCGCCGGCGCGCCGAGCCCGCCCGCGCCGACGACGAGGACGCGGGCGTCGAGCAGCCGCTTTTGCCCCTCCGGGCCGACGTCGTCGAGGATGACGTGCCGGGAGTAGCGGTCGAGTTGGGTCGCGTCGAGCGAGAGGCTCATGCCCGAGCCCAGTGCCGGCGCGGATATAATCGTGTTCCCGAGGCGCCGCCCCGCGCCCCGCCCCGCCTCACTCCGTCGACGCCGCCACGGCGTCGGTCATCCAGCAGTCGTCCACGTCGCCGAGAGAGGTGTCCGTCTCCCCGCTCCCGCCGCCGACGCGGACGAGCCGGAACTCGTACCGCCCGGTGACGCTGCCGTTCTCCCGTGTGACGACCTCGACGTAAGCGGCGTCGTCGGCTACCTCCGGCACCGAGTACTGGGCGGTGTCGTACGTGAGCATCGGCGCGTACCGCGGCGTCTCGAACAGTTCGACGTACTGCCCGATGGAGCCGACCAGGTCCCTGTTGTCCGGCGACGCGAACGCCCGCAGGGTCCGGATGCCGTCGTTCGTCGCGTTGTCGTTGTAGCGGAGCGCGTTCATCTGGATCTGGACGACCTGAAGCGCGGACCGCTCGCAGGTGGGCGCGAGGGCGGTGTTCCGCTCGGCCTCGCCGGTCGGATCGCCGTCCGCGACCGAGACGGTGTTCCCGGCGTCGTCGTCCGCGGCCGACGCCTCGCTCCCGTCGTCGCTGCCGTTCGTCGGCCCGGTCCCGTCCGAATCCGTCGCCGCCGGGTCGGTCGGTCCGCCGTCCCCGACGCCAGCGATCCCCGGCAAGCCCCCGACCCCCGCGGTGCCGGCGGCGAACCCGGCTCCCGCCGCCGCGACGAGGAGCGCGACGACGGCGACGGCCGCGAGGACGGTCCGCGGGGAGCGCCGATCGCTCCGCGCGTCTCCGGTGGCGGACTCGGTTTCCGTCGCCTCGCCGCTCGGAGCGGACGGGGCGGGGGCGTCGCTCGGTCGGTCGAGAGTCCGCGAATCGCCGGCCGAGTCGCCTGCGGTCCGGTCGATGGGCGGAGGAGCGGTATCGCCTCCCGACACGCCCGACGCGACGGCGCCCGTCGCCGCGCCGTCGTCGTCGGCCGCCGTTCCGTCGCCGTCCGACCCGTCGCCGTCGGCATCGGTCACTCCGTCGCCGTCCGCCGCGTCGGTGTCGGACGCGACCGCGCCGTCGTACGCTTCGGACCGGACCGGGACGCCGAGGAGTCGGTCGGCGATCGCGTTCGCCTCCGCGGGCGGGACGGCGTAGAGGAGGCGTTCTCGGAGGTCCGCCGGGGCGACGACCTCGGCGTCGAGTTCGGAACCGAGGTCGTCGAGCGAGTCGATCGCGACGACGACGGCGTCGACGGCGTCGTCGGGCACGTCTCGCTCTCCGGCCGCGACGGCGAGCAGTTCGGTCCGGCGGTCCCCCTCCGACACCCTGACGCGCGGCGCGTCGACCTCGACGCCGTCGGCGGTGGCCGCGTACGTCTCGCCGACGAGCGCCGCGAAGGCGTCGCTGTCGAGCGACTGGAGTTCGGTCGCAAACGCGTCGAGGGGGATGGGGCTGCTCGCGGTCACTTGGCGATCGCCACGTACTATTGGTAGTATGTGACGCGGTCTCTTTGCTCTTGCGTCGAGGAGAGACAGAGCGACCGCTCACCGGGAAGCGGACCGCGAGTAAAACGTCGGAGCGGTCGAGGGCGCTACTTGCCCTGTCGGTCGTTCGAGGTGACGCTCGGGCGCGTCTTCTCGGTGCCCTTGCCGCGCTTGCGCTGGCCGCGGCCCTTGGTGCCGGCGGAGGTGAGGCCGCGGTACGCGCGGCCCTTGTGGTCGTCCGAGCAGATCCAGTTCAGCTCGTCGTCGTTCTCGATCGCGGGGTGGGCGGGGTCCACGAGGATGACCTCGTGCCACTTCTGGGAGCCGTCCTCACCGACCCAGTAGGAGTTGAGCACGCGGAGGTTGCGGTACTTCCGCGAGGCGCGCTCCTCGGCGATGCGCTGGATCGACTTGCGCCGCGAGACGCGGTTGACGCCCTGGCGCTTCGAGCGGCGGCCCGCCTTGAAGCGCTGCTTGCGCGAGCCGCCCTTCCGGACGCTCACGCGGGCGACGACCACGCCCTGCTTGGCCTTGTAGCCCAGTTCGCGGGCCTTGTCCAGCCGGGTGGGGCGCTCGATGCGCTCGATGGCGCCCTGGTCGCGCCACTCCTGTTTGCGCTGCCACTGCAGCTCAGCCAGTTTCCCCTCCTTGGGGGACCGCCACGCCTCCTTGATGTGCGAGTAGAAGCTTCGTGCCATTGTGTGTCCGCGGACGGTTGCGATTCAGCCGCGAGGGGCCACATGTCGTCTCGTCCCGGGCGCGCGTCGGCCGAACCGACGTTCCCGGCGGCGAGTGCCCGCTGTGTCCGCACCAGCGAGTTGGCGTAAATACCCGCGGTCCGCCCTTAACCGCTTCGCTCCGCGGATCGCGTGGGAGATGATGACAATGGACCGGCCCGCCGACTCCGGACCGCCGCGCGTCGATCGATTAAAGTTCACTTGTATCGATGAACCGCCAGTGGTACACATCGACGCCGCGCCGGGACGCCGCGGGCCCGACAGAGGGAGCTCCGGATGGGCGACGTGAGGCTCGTCGTCGTCGCCGGAATGACCGAGACGGCCGCCATCGACGGGATAAGCGCCGCTGGCGCCGACCCGGAGCTTCGCGTCCACACGCCGAGCGCCGACCTCGAGATCGTCGAGGCGGGGCGCCCCGCGCCGGGTTCGCCCGTGCCGGTGAGCCCGGGCGGCTGTCCGACGCCCGCGGTCGTCACCCGGGCGGTCCGCGAACTGCTCGGCCCCGAGTCGCTCCCCGTCGAGTTCCTCGACGCCGGACTCGACGCGCCGACCGCGGCGACGGTCCGCGACGTGGGCGCCGCCCCGGGCGGCGACGTCCGCGACCCGGAACCGGTCCCGGAGGCCGCGGTGGTCTTCGAGCGCGCCCGCTCGCTGGCGCCGGAACTCGCCGCGTCCGGTGACGGGTCCGGTCCCGAACGCGGCGGCGACGAGCCGGCCGAACTGCTCGTCGCCGAGACGATCCCCGGCGGGACGACGACCGCGCTCGGCGCGTTGACCGCGCTCGGCGAGCGCGCCGCGGTCTCCTCGTCGCTGCCGGCGAACCCGATCGAGCGCAAGCGGCGCGTCGTCGCCGAGGGGTTAGACGCGAGCGGAATCGACCCGGGAGACGCGGCCGGCGACCCGATCGAGGCGGTCCGGCTGGCGGGCGACCCAGTCCTCGCCGCCGTCGCCGGCCTGATCGTCGGCTGCGCGGGGGCCGGGATCGACGTCACCCTCGCCGGCGGCACGCAGCTCGCGGCCGCGGCGGCGCTCGCCCGACACGCGGGCGTCGAGCGCCCGCTCCCGCTGGCGACCACGTCGCTGGTCGCCGACGACCCGACCGCCGACCTCCCCTCCCTCGCCGACGACCTCGGCCTGACGCTCGCCGCCGCCGACCCCGGGTTCGCCGAGAGCGACCACCCGGCGCTGACGGCGTACGCCCGCGGCGAAGCGAAGGAGGGCGTCGGCATGGGCGGAACGCTCGCGCTCGCGGACCGCGCCGGGGTCGCCGACGCCGCCGTCCGCGAGCGGATCGCCGCCGTGACCGACCGACTGCTCGCCGAGCGGGCGGGAATCAACGAGGGGGAGGGAGCCTCCGCCGCGAACGGAGGCGACCCGCGGTGAGGGGACTCGTCCTCGCCGGCACGGCCTCGGGCGTCGGCAAGACGGTCGCGGCGCTCGCGACGCTACGCGCGTTCGAGAACGCGGAGCGAACCGTCCAGCCCGCGAAGGCGGGTCCGGACTTCATCGACCCGAGCCACCACGCCCGGGTCGCCGGGCGCCCGTCGCGGACGCTCGACCCGTGGCTTCAGGGGGAAGACGGGCTCCGGCGCAACTACGCCCGCGGCGACGGCGACGTCTGCGTCGTCGAGGGGATGATGGGCCTGTACGACGGCAGTGCCGCCAGCACGGCGGGAGTCGCGTCCGCGCTCGACCTCCCGGTCGTCCTCGTCGTCGACGCGAGCGCCGGGATGGAGAGCGTTGCGGCGACCGCGCTCGGCTTCGCGACGTACGCCGACCGGACGTCCCACGACGTCGACGTGGCCGGCGTGATCGCCCAGCGGGCGCACGGCGGCCGGCACGAGGACGGGATCCGCGAGGCGCTCCCCGACGAACTCGCCTACTGCGGCCGGGTCCCGCCCCGCGAGGACCTGGAGATTCCCGACCGACACCTCGGACTACAGATGGGCGAGGAGGCGCCGCTCGACGACGCCGCGCTCGACGCGACCGCCGAGACGCTCCGGACCGACCGCCTGCTCGACCTCGCTCGGGAGCCGACGCCGGCCGCGGAGGCGACGACCGAGCCGTCCGCCGGGAACTCCCCGGAGAGCGGCGACCGCCCGCGGGTCGCGGTCGCCGACGACGAGGCCTTCCGGTTCGTCTACCCGGCGACCCGCGAGCGGCTCGCCGAGCGGGCGACGGTCGTCCCCTTCGCGCCCGCGGCCGGCGACGACCTCCCGCCCTGCGACGGCGTCTACCTCCCCGGCGGCTACCCGGAGCTCCACGCCGCGGCGCTCGCCGAGGGCCCGGCGCTCGGGTCGATCGCGGACGCCGCGGCCGAGGGCACGCCCGTCCTCGGCGAGTGCGGCGGGCTGATGGCGCTCGCGGAGACGCTGACGACGGTCGAGGGGGTCACCCACGAGATGGCCGGCGTTCTCCCCGCGACCGTCGAGCGCCGCGAGCGGTACCAGGCGCTCGACCACGTCGAGCTTCGCGCGCGGCGGGACGCACTCACGGCGAGCGGCGGCGAGCGGCTCCGCGGCCACGAGTTCCACTACTCCGCGGCCGACGCCGCCGCCGACGCCCGGTTCGCCTTCGACGTCGAGCGCGGGACCGGGATCGACGGCGACCGAGAGGGGCTGACCGAACACCGCACCCTCGGCACGTACTGCCACGTCCACGCCGCGAGCGGCGCGTTCGACGCGTTCCTCGACGAGGTGGAACGGTGACGGGAGTCGGCTCCCTCCCGACCCCGGCCGTCACCCTGCTCGCTCCGCTCCTCATCGCCGTCGCGCTGGATCTCGCGTTCGCGGAGCCGCCCCGGCGAGTCCACCCGGTCGCGCTGTTCGGGCGTCTTGTCGGACCCTTCGACCGCGAGTGGGACCGTCCGGGGCTCGTCGGCGCCGCGGTCGCGCTTGCGCTCCCGCTCGCCGCCGCCGCGGTCGCCGGCGGGGGCGTCGCGCTCGCGGCCGCCTACGGGCCGCAGGTCGGGGGCGTTCCGGTCCTCGCCGTCGCCGTCGCCGCAGGTATCCTCTTCTCGGCCGCGAGCCTCCGGATGCTGCTCGACGTGACCCGTGACGTGGTCGCCGAGAGCGAGGCGGATCCGGACGCGGCCCGCGAGTCCGTCCGGGCGCTCGTCGGGCGCGACCCGACGGACCTCTCGCCGACCGACCTCCGGAGCGCGGCGGTCGAGAGCGCGGCCGAGAACCTCGCGGACGGGTTCGTCGCGCCGCTGCTCTGGTTCGCGATCGGAGCGACCGGGGGCGTCGCGCTCGCCGCGGTTACCAGCGTTCCGCCGGACGCCGCGAGCGCGCTGGCCGCAGGGGCCGCCGCCGCGGCCTGGGCGAAGGCCGTGAACACGCTCGACTCGATGCTCGGCTACCGGTCGAAGCCGGTCGGCCGGGCGAGCGCGCGGCTCGACGACGCCGTCATGTTCCTCCCGGCGCGGGCCGCGGCGTGCTGTCTCGCGGTCGCGGCCCGGTCGCCCGGAAGTCTGCGGCGCGCTCGACCGCTGGCCCGCGAGCCGGCGTCGCCGAACTCGGGGTGGCCGATGGCGACCGCCGCGGTCGCGCTCGGCGTCCGCCTGGAGAAGCCGGGCGCGTACGCGCTCGACGGGGGATCCGAGCCCCCGACGCCCGCGTCCGCCCGCGACGCCGTGCGACTCGTCGGCGTCGCTGGCGGCGTCGTGGTCGCGGCCGCGGCCGGGTGGCTCCTCGCGCTCGCGGGGGTAGTCGCGTGGTCCTGACGGTCGCCGCGCTCCGGGGCGCGCTCGGATTTCTCTCGCGGGTCCCCGTCGGTCACGCCGACGAGGACTGGGAGGCGTTCCGCCGGACGCCCGCGGCCATACCGGCGGCCGGGTACGCGATCGGCGCCCTCATCGCGCTGCCCGTCGCCGCCGCGACGCTGCTCCCGGTCCGAGTCCCGTCGCTCACGGTCGGGGTCGCGTTCGCCGCGTGGCTCTCCCTCGTCACCGGGATCACGCACCTCGACGGCGTCGCCGACCTGGGCGACGCGGCGGTCGTCCACGGCGACGCCGACCGGCGGCGCGAGGTCATGAAGGACTCCGCGCTCGGCGTCGGCGGAACGGTCGCGCTCGCCTTGGTCGTCGTCGGACTCGTGACCGCCGCGACGGTGATCGCGGACGTCGCCCGCCTCTCGCTCGTCGACGCGGTCGTCATCGTCGTCGCCGCCGAGGTGGGCGCGAAGGCCGCGACGGCGACGCTCGTCTGCGTCGGCGACGCACCGCACGAAGGGCTCGGGTCCGCGCTGACCGAGGCGTCCGGCCCCCGAGCGCTCGTCGGCGTCGCGCTCGCGACGGCGCCCGTACTGCTGCTCGGGTGGCCGGCCGTCCGTCCCAGCGCCGTCGTCTCTATCGCCGCGCCGATCGGCTCCGTCGGCTCCGTCGCCCCGATCGCCGTCGTGCTCACCGCTGCGTTCGCCGTCGCCGCGCTCGTGTTCGCGTGGGCGCGCTCGCGGCTCGGCGGCGTCAGCGGCGACGTCCTCGGCGCGACGAACGAGCTCGCCCGCGTCGTCGGGCTCCACGCGGGGGTGATCGCGTGGACGCTCTCGTGATGTGCGGCGGCCGCGGTACGCGGCTCGACGACGGCGAGAAGCCGCTCGTGACGGTCGCCGGACGGCCGATGATCGACCGCGCGCTCGACGCCCTCGCCGCGAGCCGCGTCGAGACCGCGTACGCGGCCGTCTCGCCGCACACCCCGCGAACGCGAGAGCGGCTGGTCGAGCGCCAGAACGGTGACGGGACCGAGCCGGAGCCGAGGTCGCTCGAACTCGTCGTCGTCGACACGCCGGGAGAGGGGTACGTCGCGGACCTTCAATCGGCGCTGGCCGAGGGACCGACGGCGCCGACCCTCACCCTCGCGGTCGACCTCCCGCTGCTGGACGGCCCGGCGGTCGACGCCGTCCTCGACGCCCACGGGGCGACCGACGCGGAGGCGCTGTCGGTCCGCGTGCCCGCGGCGCGCAAGCGGGAACTGGGCGCGAGCGCCGACGCCGCGACGCGGTACGACGAGGCGGAGGGTGGCGACGCGGCCGTCGACCACGTCCCGGCCGGCGTCAACGTCGTCGGCGCGCTCGACGGCGCGGGCGACGAGGCCGTCCGCGCGACCCGCGACGCCCGTCTCGCGGTCAACGTCAACCGCCCAGAGGATCGCCGGCTGGCGGAGCGGATCCTCGCCGGCGACCCGGACGCGCCCGCGCTCCCGAGCGGCGGGGTCGACTGGCTCGACGCGGGCGACGCGGGCACGGGGTCGGCGGGAGGTGAGCCCTCGTGAACCGCGAGCGCGCGGCGGCGCTCGGCCGCGAGCCGCACGGGAGCAGCGACGACCCCGACCTGCTCGACTTCAGCGCGAACGCGAACCCCGAGGTCCCCGAGGGGGTCGAGCGCGTGTACCGGGCGGCGTTCGAGCAGGCGCGGACGTACCCGCCCGAGCCGCCGGCGGCGTTCCGGCGGGCGGCCGCCGACTACGTGAACTGTGACCCGGAGCAGGTCGTTCCGACGCCCGGCGGGCTGGCGGCGATCCGGCTCGCGGTCTCGCTCGCGGTCGACGACGGCGACACCGCCCTGCTTCCGGCGCCGAGCTTCGGCGAGTACGCCCGCGAGGTCCGGCTTCAGGGGGGCGAGCCGGCGTTCGTCGACGCCGACCGCGTCCTCGACGCCGACCCGGGAGGCCACGCGCTGGCGGTCGTCTGTACGCCGAACAACCCCACCGGGACCGGATACGACCGCGAGGCCCTGCTCGCGTTCGCGGCGCGGTGCCGGGCGGCCGGGACCGTCCTGCTCGTCGACGAGGCGTTCCTCGGGTTCACCGAGCGCGCGTCGCTCGCGGGGACCGACGGCGTCGTCGTCGCGCGTGCGCTCACCAAGCTGTTCGGGCTGCCCGGGATCCGGGCCGGCTTCGCGGTCGCGACGGGCGACCTCGGCGCGGCGCTGCGGGGCGCCCGCCGCACGTGGAACCTGGGCGCCCCGGCGCTCGCGACGGGCGAGTACTGCCTCCGGCGGGAGGGGTTCGTCCGGGAGACCCGCGAGCGCGTCCGGCGGGAGCGCGAGCGGCTGCGGGCCGCGCTCGGCGAGCGGTACGAGGTGACGCCCTCGGAGGCGCCGTTCCTGCTCCTCGGCGTCGGCGACCGCGACGTCGACGGCGTCATCGAGCACGCCCGCGAGCGCGGTGTCGCGGTCAGGGACGCGCGCTCCTTCCGCGGCCTCGACTCGCACGTCCGAGTCGCGGTGCGCCGCCCGGCGGAGAACGACCGCCTGCTGGCGGCGCTGGGCGTCGGCGACGAGGAGCGGGACGACGGTAACCGAGGTGACGGCGCCGATGTTTGAGGCGACCGTCCGCGAGGGCGTCCTCCGGCTCCGACGACCGGGGACGCGCTGGCTCTCGACCGGGTGGGACGGCGGGCGGTCGCGGGCGGCGACCGCGTACAACGTCACCGTTCCGGAGGGGTTCGAACGGACCGACCTCGCGGCCTACCGCGACGAGCGGCTGGCCCGGGCGGAGTTCGGTGCCGAGGGGAACGTCGAGGACGACCGCGACGCCGCCCCGACGCTGTTCACGGGCGTCTCCATGGACCACGCCCGGGGCGCGCGGGTCGGGCCGGTCGTCGCGTACGCGACGGTCGGGCTCTCGAACCCCGCAATGCTGCCGGTGGAGTCCGAGGCGGCGTCGGCCGCGGGGACGGCGGGCGCGACCGAGTCGCGCGACGCGACGAGGCGCACCGAGGGGCGCCCGGACCCCGGCACGGTCAACCTGATCCTCGGGACGACGCGGCGGCTGGCGCCCGGCGCCGCGGCGAACCTCGTCGCGGTCGCGGCCGAGGCGAAGGCGGCGACGCTGCTCGCGACGGCCGGGATCCCGGGAACGACGAGCGACGCGGTCGTCGTCGCCGACGACCCGGCGGGCGAGCCCGCCGAGTTCTCCGGCAGCGCCACGGCGGTCGGCGGGGCGGCCCGCGCCTGCGTCCGGGACGCGGTCCGCGCGAGCCTGCGGTCGCGGTACCCGGACGGCGACGTGCCCGGCCCGGCGGCCGACGCCGAACACGGCGTCGTCACCGACGAGCGGGCGGAGGTATTCGACCCATGACACACGACACCGACACCGACGGCGACGAATCGGCGGACGAAGGACCGACCCGGAGCGACGACCGCGCCGCTCGCACGCCGGGCGGCGGTGCGGCCCCCGAGCCGCAGCCGATCGAGCCGGCCGCGCCCGAGGAGTTCGGGCTGGTTCAGGCGTTCTGGGGCGACGGCAAGGGGAAGACCACGGCGGCGATGGGAATGGGGTTCCGGGCCGCGGGCCACGGCTACCGCGTCCACATGCTCCAGTTCATGAAGGGCGGCGCCGACAGCGTCGAGGGCGTCAGGGGCGAGTACAACGCGATCGCGGCCGTGCCGGGGTTCTCCTACGAGAACGCCGGTCACTACGGCTGGCACGGCCTGCTCGACGGCTCGGCCGACGACGAACACGAGGCGAAGGCGGCGGCCGCCTTCGAGCGCGCGGAGGCGCTCGTCGCGGGCGCCGCCGACGCGGACCTCTCCGCCCCGCTCCCGTTCGACGGCGACCCCGAGGCCGGCGTCCACATGCTGATACTCGACGAGCTGCTGTACGCGGCCGACCGCGGGCTGGTCGACCCCGACGACGTCGTCGGGCTCGCCGAATCGAAACCCGAGGACCTCGAACTCGTCCTCACCGGGAGCCACGCCGAGCCCGAGTACCTCGACGGCGTCGCCGACCTGATCACGAACGTCCGGAAGGTCGCGCACCCGTTCGACGACGGCCAGCGCGCGCGGCGGGGCACGGAGTACTGACGATGGAGGGCGCGTTCGCGTGACCGATTGCGACGCGACGGCGGCTTCCGAGGACCCGACCGACGCGGACACCGTCCTGATCGCGGGCACCGCGAGCCACGTCGGTAAGAGCACGCTGGCGGCCGGCCTCTGCCGGCTGCTCTCGCGGCGGGGCGTCTCGGTCGCGCCGTACAAGGCCCAGAACATGAGCAACAACGCCCGGGTGGCGCTGACGCCGGACGGGGACTGGGGCGAGATCGGCGTCTCCCAGCACGTCCAGGCGCGGGCGGCCGAGGTCCCGCCGACGACCGACACCAACCCCGTGCTGCTCAAGCCCCGGGGCGGCGGGGAGAGCCAGGTGATCGTCGACGGCGAGGCGGTCGCGAACGCTCCCGCGTCGGCGTACTACGACGACCACTGGGACGACGCCCGCGCGGCCGCGGTCGCGGCCCACGAGCGCCTCGCGGCCGACCACGACGTGATCGTGGCGGAGGGCGCCGGCAGCGTCGCCGAGATCAACCTCCGCGACCGCGACCTCGCGAACGTCGAGTGCGCGCGGTTCGCGGACGCGGACATCCTGATCGCGGTCGACATCGAGCGCGGCGGCGCGTTCGCGAGCCTCTACGGGACCCTCGAACTGCTCCCCGACGACCTCCGCGAGCGCGTGTGCGGCGCCGTGATCACGAAGTTCCGCGGCGACCCGGACCTCCTCGAACCCGGCATCGAAGAGATCGAAGAGCGAACGGGAGTGCCGATCGTCGGCGTCGTCCCGCACGACGACCCGGGGCTCCCGGCGGAGGACAGCCTCTCGCTGCCGGACCCGACGACTCCCGGAGGGGAGAACGGGGGCGGGAGCGGGTGGGAGGGTGAGAGTGTTCTCGGCGCCGACGACGGCGTTCCCGAGGACGCGAGCGTCCGGGTCGGCGTTCCGCGGCTCCCGCGCATCTCCAACTTCACCGACTTGGAGCCGCTGTCGCGCGAGCCGGGGGTCCGGGTCGCCTACCTGCCGCTCGACGCCGCGCTCGACGGAGTCGACGCGGTCGTCCTCCCGGGATCGAAGAACACCGTGGACGACCTGCTCGCGCTGCGGGAGGCGGGCTTCGATGAGCGCCTCCGCGCGTTCGGCGGCCCTGTCGTCGGCGTCTGCGGCGGCTACCAGCTGCTCGGCGAGCGGCTCGTCGGCGCCGACGTCGAGGGCGTCGGCGACCGCGAGACGGTCCCCGGGGTCGGGCTCCTCCCCGTCGAGACCGAGTTCGCGACGGAGAAGCGCGTCGAGCGCGTGACGTGCGCCGTCGACGGCGTCGGTCCGATCGCGGGCGCCGACGGACGCGCGACCGGGTACGAGATCCACGCGGGGCGGACGCGGCTCCTCGATGACGCCGCGAGCGGCGACTTAGCGACAGCGCCCCTCGGCGCGGAGAGCGTCGCCACCGACCGCGTCCTCGGCACGTACCTCCACGGGCTCTTCGAGACGGCGGCGGTGCGAGACGCTTTCGTCGAGACGGTCTTCGCGAGCGCGGGCCGGACGCGCCCGGACGCGGAGAGCGCCGACCGCTCCCCGTACGAGCGCGCGGCCGACCTCGTCGCGGAGAGCGTGGACCTGACCGCGGCCGGGCTCGACGGCCTCGGCGGGTCGGCGGAGTGAGGCGTCGAGCGGATCCGGAGGCGGAAAGTATATTGTTCTAAGTACCCAATACTGAGGTATGAGCGACGCAGCCGACGCGAACGATTCGGCGGGGAACGACGCGAAGACGGAGCGCGAGCGCATCCGCGAACGGAAGCGCCGGGAGCTCGAAGCGCGTCTCGACGACGGAGAGTCGCTCGACGGCGGCGCCGGAACCGAGACCGGCGACGACGGCGGGGCGGCGACTCCGAACGAGCCGGTCCACGTGAACGGAACGGAGGAGCTCCAGCGGACGGTCGACGACCACGACGTGGTCCTCGTGGACTGTTACGCCGACTGGTGCGGCCCCTGTCAGATGATGGAGCCGACGGTCGAGGCGCTCGCGGCCGAGACCGACGCCGCGGTCGCGAAGGTCGACGTGGACGCGAACCAGGCGGTCGCCCAGCAGCTGGGCGCGCGCAGCATCCCGACGCTCGTCCTGTACGCGGACGGCGAGGCGGTCGACCGGTTCGTCGGCGCGCAGGACCGCGCGACGCTCGAGTCCGCGATCGACCAACACGCCGCCTGAGACGGCGCGGAGCGGAGGTTCAGTTCTTCCCGAGCGTCTCTTCGAGGAGCTTCCGCTGGGCCGTCGCGAGGTGTTCGGCGAACGTCGAGGGGGAGATGTCGAGCGCGTCGGCGACCGCGCTCGCGTTGGCGTCGCGGGGGCGCTCGAAGTAGCCCATGCGGTAGGCGGTCCGCAGCACCTCGCACTGACGGTCGGTGAGCCGGCCGCGGTCGACGAGCGTCCGATCCGACACCTCGTCGCCGCGCGACGCGCCGTGGACGAGGTAGCGGACCTCGACGCGCTCCGCGGTCCCGTCGAGCGCCGAGACGATGTCGCGCAGGCGTTCGAGGTCGGGGAGGTGGAGCGTTAAGAGGAGGACGCCGTCCTCGGCCCGCGCGTCCGCGATCGGACAGTCGAGCTCCTCGATGATCCGGCAGGCGCACTCCCGGTCCCGCGGGCGGTCGTACCGGTACACCCGCTCGTCGCCGAGATCGACGACCGACGCTGGCGACGGGACCCCCTCCGCGGCATCGACCGCGCCGGGGTCCCGGGCGCGAAACTCCTCGGTGTGCGTGTCGCCCGCGTGCGTCCAGTTGACGCCCGTGATCGGGCCGTCGTGGACGGTCGACGCGGCGACGACCGGGCAGTTCCCGGTCCCGTGGATCGCGACGCCGGCGCGAACGCCGTCGGGCGTGGCTTCCGGGCCGTCGGGCGCGTCCTCCGCGCCGTCGGGCGCCGATGTCCCTCCGGATCCCATCGGGTGCGGCTTAGAGTGACGGATACAAAGTCCTGATCCCCGGCTGACGGTTCCCGGGCAGACGGCGGGCCGTCGGCGGCCGATCCCGAAAAAACGGAGAGCCGGCGGTGGCCGATCCGGGCCGGCTGCGCGCTGTCAGTATCACGTGTGAGATGCGGGCGTTGATCCTTATATGACCCAGACGGAGAGCCTCCAGCATGCCAACATCGGGAGAGTACGGCCGCGGTGATTTCGGGCGGGGAGGCTTGAACGACCGACTCGACGTTTCCGAGCTGGTCGGCGAAATCGGGCTCGACGCCGACGAGATCGCGTGGCGGAAGGAGTTCGTCGGCTTCGACGAGGAGGACGAGCGGCGGCTGAGTCGGTACGAGGACGCGTTCGCGGAGAACGCGGACCAGATCGCGGACGACTTCTACGAGAACCTCACCGGCCACCAGCAGACGGTCGACGTGATCGGCCGGTCGGAGAAGGGGCTCGAACAGCTCAAGCGCACGCAGTCGGCGTACCTGGTGACCCTCGCGGAGGGCGACTACGGAGAGGAGTACTTCGAGGACCGGGCGCGGATCGGCAAGATCCACGACATGCTGGAGATGCCGATGAAACACTACCTCGGGCAGTACGGCGTGTACTACGACCTCATCCTCCCGCTCATCGGCGACCGCCTCACCGACTCGCTTACGGACCGGCTGGCTCCCGACGGCGTCGACGAGGAACTCGACGACGCGACCGCGGCGGCGGTCGAGGAGGAGGTCGACGACGCGATCGAAGACCTGCTCTCCGTCCTCCGGATCGTCAACCTCGACATGCAGGTCGTCACGGACACGTACATCCACTCGTACAGCGAGAAGCTCACGGAGGCGGTCGAGGAGAACGAGCGGCTGATGGCGGAGGTGGAAGACGAGGTCAGAGGACCGATCGGCGACCTCCGAGAGTCCGCGGGCGACGTCGCCGACCGCGCCGGCGAGGTCGGCGACGCGGCCGAGGACCAGTCGGACCGAGTCGCCGAAATCTCCTCCGAGGTGGCGAACCTCTCGGCGACGGTCGAGGAGGTGGCGTCGACCGCCGACGAGGTCGAACGCACGAGCAACCGGGCGGAGACGCTGGCTGAGGACGGCCGGGACGCGGCCGACGACGCCGCGGCCGCCATGGACGACATCGGCGACGCCGTCGGCGAGGTGGCGGAGGACGTCGAGGCGCTCCAAGAGCGCGTCGAGGAGATAGACGAGTTCGTCGACGCGATCAACGGGATCGCCGACCAGACGAACCTGCTCGCCCTGAACGCCTCGATCGAGGCGGCGCGGGCCGGCGAGGCCGGCGCCGGGTTCGGCGTCGTCGCCGACGAGATCAAGTCGCTCGCGGAGGAGTCGCAGGACCACGCGAGCGACATCGAGTCGATGGTCGACGGGATCCGCACCGACACCGAGGAGACGGTCGAGAGCCTCTCGGAGACGACGGTGCGGGTCGACGAGGGGAGCGAGCGCGTCGCCGACGCGACGGAGAGCCTCACGGCCATCGCCGAGGCGGTGACGGAGACGGCGGACGGGATCGACGAGGTCTCGGACGTGACCGACGAGCAGGCCGCCGCCGCCGAGGAGATCGCCGCGACGATCGACGGGGTGGTCGAGCAGTCCAACCGGATCAGCGAAGAGATGCAGGAGTTAGCGGCCGAAAGCGAGCGCCAGTCGGCGGCGGTCGAGGAGGTGGAACGGACCGTGCGCCGGTTGGCCCTTGACGGCGGGACCGACGGCGGTGTCGGCAGGGCGTCTCTGACGGACGGCGGAACGCGGGTGAAGCGGGCGGACGCGGAGGCGCCTACGGAGGCGGAGAAAGGTCGGTCGCTGCCGGCCGGGATTCCCGAAGGAACGCCCCGGTTCGTGATCGACCGCCTCTCTGACGCGGAACTGCGTGCGATCGCCGACGGAGAGCTAGAGATGGACGATCTGCGGTGAGTCGACGGGGCTGACCGCTCGACCCGCAGTCGGGGGACGCGGACAGAGATCAGGGCGCGAAGTACGCGTCCGGTCCCCGAACCTCGGGGAGTTCGCGGAGCGCCCGGACGCCGCACCGGCCGCAGACGGTCGGCTCGTCGGGGTCGGCGGGCAGCGCGAACACCGTCTCGCAGGCGTCGCAGACGACGTAGCGGAGTGCGAGCGACGGAGTCTCGGCCATGGGTCGGGTAGGTGGCCGACGCACTTGAACCGACGCCTCGGGGCGTCGCCGCTACATCGAGCCGGCGTCGTCGGCCGGGTCGCTATTGCCCGGAACCGGCGTCGTCGGCCGAGTCGCTATTGCCCGGAACCGGCGTCGCCGGCCGGGTCGCTACTGCCCCGAGCCGGCGTCGCCGGCCGGGTCGCTACTGCCCGGAACCGGCGTCGCCGGTCGACTCGATCCGCGCCTCGTACTTCGCCAGCGACTCGGAGAGCGCCGCGTCGGCGTCGACGTCGGCCGCCTCGGCGAGGGCGAGCAGCGCGAACAGCGCGTCGCCGATCTCGTCGGTCGCGATCGCGGCGGCCTCCGGATTCCGGCCGTAGTCGGTCGAGGTCGCCACTTCCTTCGCGACCTCGCCGACCTCGCTCTCCAAGTCGAGGACGCGGTAGGCGAGGTCGGTCTCTAACCCGTGCTCGGCGACGAACGCGGCCACGCGGTCCTGCTCGTCCATGGGCGTCGCCTCCGCACGTTCCGTCAAAAGTGCCCCGCTCTACGGTCGCCTTCGACCGTGGCGAGGACGGCCGGTCACGCAACCCCTAAGACGCGAGCGACCCCACGGATCGTATGAAAATCGCCATCTTGGGCGGAACCGGCGACATCGGCGAGGGGCTCGCGCTGCGGCTGGCGGCGGACACACCCCACCGGGTCGCGGTCGGGTCGCGGGAGGCCGAGAAGGCCGAGAACAAGGCGGAGGAGTACACGACCGAGCTGGAGAGCCGCGGGCTCGACGCGACCGTCGCGGGCGGCGAGAACGCCGCGGTTGCCGCCGACGCCCGGATCGTCGTCCTCGCGGTCCCGCCGTACCACGTCGGCGACACCGTCGAGGCGGTGGCGGGGGCGCTTGACGACGGCGACGTGCTGGTCTCGCCGGCGACGGGGATGAAACGCGACGACGAGGGATTCCACTACCACAAGCCGGGCGCGGGATCGGTGACGGCGATCGTCGCGGACGCGGCGCCCGAGGGCGTCGACGTCGTCGGGGCGTTCCACAACCTCGCGGCCGCGCGGCTCGCGAACCTCGACGCCGACCTCGGGGTCGACACGCTCGTCATCGGCGACGACGGGGACGCGAAGCGGACGGTCGCGGACGTCGCCGAGGGGATCGAGGGGCTGCGCGCACTCGACGCCGGCGGGATCGCCAACGCACCCGAAATAGAGGGGTTGACCCCGCTTTTGATCAACGTCGCCTCGAACAACGAGAAGCTCCACGACCTCGGCGTGCGGTTCCAATAAACGGACAGGCGCGAAGCCGACCGACCCGCGCACTATTTATAAGTAATCGGGCGACCGGTCGGCGTCGTTTATCACTCGAACCGAGCGGCGGCGACGGTCGCCGATCCGGTTGTTGGTCGCTTATAAATAACTGACCGCGGATCCGCGGCGGACACCGCCAAATCTCCAGCTGCTCGCTTATAAATAACCGATAGTAGCTCGGGGGGACACCACCGAAGCCCCAGCCGCGAGGCCGTACGTATTCGCTTATAAATCGCAGAGCGACACGACCACCACCGGAGCCCCAGCCGCGAGGCGGGCGCACGCTCGCTGCGCTCCTCGTCACTCGCTTCGCTCGTTCCTGCGGTGCTTACTTCACCTGCGCCCGCCTCGCGGCTGCCCCTTCGAGTCCCGCCCCCGCACCGCACAGCCCCGCACCTCACGCCTCCCCAGCCTCGTCGCTGGCGCCCTCCGCTTCGCTCCGGGAGCCAGCGACTCCCTCGCGCGTGCTCCTCGCGGCCGCCGAGGGCGG
This sequence comes from Halorubrum sp. Atlit-26R, assembly GCF_003666015.1. GTDB lineage: Archaea > Halobacteriota > Halobacteria > Halobacteriales > Haloferacaceae > Halorubrum. The sequence continues at coordinate 381,898 of NZ_QPLT01000001.1, read as the reverse complement.
CCGCTCGCAGGCACGCGCCACCGCAGTGAGCGGGGACGAGCGAACGCCGTCGCCGTCGTCCGAATCGGCGTTCGGCGGGCGTTCCGTTAGGCCTTTGCGCGGCCGGTCCCTCCGGACGGTAGATGGAGTACTTGCAGCGTCGGGTCGGGCTGGTCGAAGACCGGATCGAGTCGGTCATCGACGACGTCGAGCCCGACGAGCTGTCCGACGAGGTCGGCCACGTCGTCCTCGCGGGCGGCAAGCGCGTCCGGCCCGCGGTGACCGTCCTCGCCTGCGAGGCGTTCGACGGCGACCCCGAGGAGGCGGTCGACTTCGCGGCCGGCATCGAGTTCGTCCACAACGCCTCGCTCGTGATCGACGACATCATCGACCGCTCGGAGGTCCGCCGCGGCACCGCGGCCGCGTGGGCGGAGTTCGGCTACGGCCCCGCGATCATCGCCAGCGACGGCCTGCTCGGCGAGGCGTTCGCGCTGTTCTCCGCCGAGCCGCGCGCGATGCGCACCGTCGCCGAGGCGATGGTCGAACTCGGCGAAGGCGAGGCGACGGAGCTCGCGGCGCGACCGACGAACGAGGAGGAGTACATGGAGCTCGCGCGCCGGAAGACGGGCGCGCTGTTCCGCGCCGCCGCCGAGCTGGGCGCGGTCGCGGGCGGCGCGGAGCCGCACGCGATCGACTCGTTCGGCGAGTACGCCGAGCGCGTCGGCGTCGCCTTCCAGATGCGCGACGACGTGTTAGACGCCACCGCCGACGCCGACGACCTCGGCAAGCCGACCGGACAGGACGCCGAGATGGACCGCCCCTCAGTCCTCCAGGTCACCTCGCTGTCCCCCGAGGAGATCAACGAGCGCGCCCGGGCGGAGTCGGAGCGCGCGCTCGCCGCCCTCGACGCGGCCGACCCCCCGGAGACCGAGGCGATCGAGTACCTCCGCGACCTCGCGGAGTTCGTCGTCGTCCGCGAGCGGTAGGCGCGAAAAAGGAACCCCGCGGACCGGTCAGTCGTCCGCCGGCTCGCCGGCCTCCGCCGCGTCCGACTCGTCGCCGGCCGCCGGGTTCTCGCCGATCGGCTCGCTGTCCCAGTACGCGTGGTCGTCGTCCGTCCGGAAGCAGGTCGCCGTCCGGCCGTCGCCCACGTCGTACCCCGGCGGCGCCGACTCCCGGCAGGCCGCGCGCGCCTCGGGACAGCGCGTGTGGAACCGACAGCCCGCCGGCGGGTTCCGCGGCGAGGGCACGTCGCCGTGGAGCGTCTCGAACTCCTCGTCGCGCGCCTCCGTGCTCGCCCGCGGGACGCTCGATAACAGCGCCTTCGTGTACGGGTGCGCGGGGTCGTCGAAGATCTCCTCGACCGGGCCGATCTCGACGATCTCCCCGAGGTACATCACGGCGACGCGGTCGCAGACGTGGCGGACCACGCCGAGGTTGTGCGCGATGAAGAGGAACGTGAGCCCGAAGTCCTCCTGCAGGTCTTCGAGCAGGTTGAGGATCTGCGCCTGAACGCTCACGTCGAGCGCCGACACCGGCTCGTCGAGCACGACGAAGTCGGGGTCCAAGGCGAGCGCCCGGGCGATCCCGATCCGCTGGCGCTGGCCGCCGGAGAACTCGTGCGGGTACCGGTCCATCTGGTCGGCGGAGAGCCCGACGCGTTCGAGCAGGTCCCGGGCCGTCTCGCGGCGCCCCTGCTTGTCCTCGATGTCGTGGATCCGGAGCCCCTCCGTGACGATGTCCCCGGTCGTCATCCGCGGGTCGAGACTGGAGAACGGGTCCTGGAACACGATCTGTGCGCGCCGCCGGAACTCGTTCAGGTCGCGGTCGGTCATCGCCCGGACGTCGGTCCCGTCGAAGGTGATCTCGCCCTCGGTCGGCTCGCGCAGCCGCAGCACCGTCTCCCCGGTCGTCGACTTCCCGCAGCCGGACTCGCCGACGAGCCCCAGCGTCTCGCCCTCCCGCACGTCGAAGGAGACGCCGTCGACCGCCTTCACGCTCTCCGACTCCTGGCCGAGCAGCCGGTCGACGAACGAGGGGTCGTCCGCGTAGTACTTCTTCAACCCCTCGACGGAGAGCAGCGGGTCGCTCATTCGCCCTCACCCCCGTCGGTCGCGGCTGGGTTGCCGTCGTCGGCCCCTGCGTCGCCGCCGGGACCGGCACCGAAGTAGTCGTCCGGGAGCGCGTCGGCCGGGTCGTACTCGCGGTCGGCGAGGACGCACTTGGCGCCGTGGTCGGCGGCGGCGTCGACAGTCGCCTCGGGCGGCTTGTCGAGGCACGACTCCATCGCCTTCGGGCACCGGTCCGCGAAGTAACACCGGTCGTCCATCTCGGCGTCGACCAGGCTCGGGACGTTGCCCGTGATCGGTTCGAGCCGCGCCTGCGGGTCGTCCACGTCCGGGATAGAGCCGAGCAACCCCTGCGTGTACGGGTGGACCGTGTCCTCGAACACCGAGTCGAGCGTGCCCCGCTCGACGACCTCGCCGGCGTACATCACGCAGACGCGGTCGCACATCTCCGCGATCACGCCGAGGTCGTGGGTGATGAGCACGATGCTCATCCCGCGGTCGGCCTGGATCTCCTTCAGCAGGTTCAGGATCTGCGCCTGGATCGTCACGTCGAGCGCGGTCGTCGGCTCGTCGGCGATCAGCACGTCCGGCTCGCCCGCGAGCGCCTGCGCGATCATCGCGCGCTGGAGCATCCCGCCGGAGAACTGTCCGGGGTACTCGTCGACGCGCTCCTCGGGGTCGGGGATCCCGACCTGCCCGAGCAGGTCGATCGCCCGGTCCATACTCTCCTCGCTCGTGTAGTCGCGGCCGGGGACGATCCCGTCGAGGAGGTACTTGCCGAGCCCGTACCCCTGCGTCCGCGAGCGCGTCGAGCGCGGGTTCGCCCGCGCCCGGCGCTGCACCTCGACCGCCTCGGCGATCTGCTCGCCGACCGTGATCGAGGGGTTGAAGCTGCTCATCGGGTCCTGGAAGATGACGCTGAACGAGGGGCCGCGCAGCGAGCGGCGGACGCGCGGCGGCACGGTCCGGAGGTCAACGTGGTCGCCGTCGACCCGCACCGACTCCGTGTCGCGGAACTCCTCGGCGAGGTCGGGGTCGCGGTACCACACCTCGCCCGCGGTGATCCGGCCGGGCGTCTCGACGAGGTCGACGAGCGACAGCGCGGTCACCGACTTGCCGGAGCCGGACTCGCCGACGACGCCGAGGATCTCGTCCTCGCGGAGGTCGAACGACACCGACTCCACCGCGTTGATCTGCCCCTCCTCGGTGAAGAAGCGGGTCGAGAGGTCCCGGACCGACAGCACGTCGTCCGGTCCGGGCGTTCCGGTCGGGGCCGCGTCGCCGCTTCCGAAGGCGTCGCTCATGCGGCACCCCCCTCGCCCTCGATGCCGGGGTCCAAGGCGTCACGCAGCCAGTCGCCGAGCAGGTTGATCCCGATCACCGACAGCATGATCGCGAGCCCGGGGATGGAGGCGATCCACCACTGGCCGGAGGAGACGTAGTCGCGCCCCTGCGCGATGTCGAAGCCCCACGACAGCGTGGTCCCGGAGAAGCCGAGGAACGACAGCGAGCTCTCCAAGAGGATGATCGCCGCCACCTGAACGGTCCCGAGGACGATGATCGGCGTGACCGCGTTCGGGAGGACGTGGCGGAGGATGATCGTGTTGTCGTCGGCGCCGAGCGCGCGCGACGCCTTCACGTACTCCTGCCCGCGCAGGGAGAGCGCCTCCCCGCGGGCGACCCGGGCGAACCACACCCAGTTGACGAGGCCGACGACGATCACCACCGTTATCGGCAGCACGAAGCTCTCGGGCATCTCCGGCGCGAGCCCGGCGGCGACGAACGGGTCGGGGATGTCCACCGCGGCCCGCCCCCACAGCCCGATCAGCGCGACCGCCAACACGAGCGAGGGGAACGCGAGGCTAATGTCCGCGATCCGCATTAAGGCGTCGTCGACGCGCCCGCGGTGGTACCCGGCGAGTAAGCCGACCGGCACGCCGATCGACGCCGCAAGCAGCGTGCCGAGCACGCCGACGGCGAGCGACGTCCGAGCGCCGTACACCACCCGCGAGAACATGTCGCGACCGAGCCCGTCGGTGCCGAACACGTGGTCGGGGTCCGCGGTGATCTCCACCTCCTCGGTGACCGTCTGGATCTCGCCGTCGACCATCTGCGAGGAGGTCCGCTCCGTCGTCTCCGAGAAGCCGATCGGCGGGAGCTCGCTCTGGTCGAGCTGTTGATCGGTCGGGTTGTGGGGCGCGATAAACGGGGCGAACACGGCGGTCAGCACGATTACCACCACCAGCGCCAGCCCGAGCTTCGCGAGCCCGCTCTGTCTGAACTCCTTCTTGAGATTGCGTATGACACGTGAAGAGACCATGTTAGTCGTTCACCACCTCCGGGTCGAGGTAGGCGTACACCACGTCGACGAGGATGTTGACGAAGACGAAGCTCGTCCCGATGACGATGAGGCTGCCCTGAAGCGTCGGCCAGTCCCGGTCGTTGATGCTGTCGATGACGAGCGAGCCGAGCCCCGGCCACGAGAACACCGCCTCCGTGATGACGGCGCCGCCGATCAGCGTCCCGAGCTGGAGGCCGAGGACGGTGATCACCGGGATCAGCGTGTTCCGGAGCGCGTGCTTGTACCGGATCAGGGTCTGCGGGAGCCCCTTGGCCCGCGCGGCCTGGACGTACCCCTTGCTGAGTTCGTCCAACATCCCCGACCGCGTCAGCCGGGTGATGAGCGCCATGAAGTACGTCCCGAGGGCGATCGCGGGCAGCGTGATGTACGCGAGCCACGTCAGCAGCGTCCCGAACACCGGCTCCGGCCCGACGAACGAGAGCGCGACGTCGCCGACGTTGACCCCGCGGCCGCTGGTGTTGAAGATGTTGAACTCCACGGCGAACACGAGGATGAGCATGATCCCGAGCCAGAAGTTCGGCGTGGAGATGCCGCCGAGCGAGAGCAGCGTCGCGCCGTAGTCGACCGGCTCGTTGCGACGGGTCGCGCTGATCACGCCCAGCGGAATCGCGAGGGCGATGGCGACGACGCTGGCGGCGACCGCCAGCTCGACCGTCGCGGGGAGGCGACCGAACACGAGCGTCGTGACGTCCTGTCCCTTGATGTACGAGAACCCCATGTCGCCGCGCAGGAGGTCGAAGATGTACTGGCCGTACTGGACGTACAGCGGCTGGTCGAGCCCCAGCTCGGCGGCGATCGCCTGCCGGGTCTCCTGGGAGGCGTCGAGCGGCGCGACCGCGTTGATCGGGCTGCCGGGCGTGACGAACCGGAGCGCGAACACGACGGTGACGACGCCCCAGACGACGCCGATCCCCTGGAGGCTTCTTTTGAGTACGAATCTTCCGAATGACATTAATAACGATGTGAGCGGGTGGAGACGGCGTTACTGCTGGGTCGCCGTGTCCGGGTCGATGAACTCGTCGGCGCGCGGCTCCCAGGAGATGGCGTTCGAGACGCCGTAGACGCTGAACTGCTGGTGCATGAACACCCACGGCGCGAGGTCGTGGGCGAGCTGGTTCGCCTCCTGGAGGATGTCGACGCGCTCGTCCGGGTCCTCGGTGGCCTCGGCGTCTTCGAGCAGCCCGTCGAGCTCGTCGTTCTCCAGCACGGTGAGCGCGCCGCTCGACGAGAGCAGCGGCGTCAGCGTCTGGCTACCGTCGAACTCCGCGTTCCCCCACCCGAGGAGGTTGAAATGCGGGCGGTCCTCGATGTCCGGCGCGGTGACGTCCTGAACCAGCGAGGAGAACTCGCGCTGCTCGACCTCACAGGAGACGTTCGACAGCGAGTCGATCTGGTTGGCCGCCGCCTGCGCGATCTCGACGTCGCGGAGGTAGCGCCCGATCGGCGTCTCCAGGGTGATCTCGACGCCCGCGTGCCCGGACTCCTCGACGAGGCGCTCGGCCTCGTCGGGGTCGTACGGGTACGGGTCGATGTCGGGGTTGTGGCCGACGTGGCCCTCGAGGGTCGGCTGCGCGGTGATGTTACCGAACCCGTTGAGCACGCTCTCGATGATGCTCTCGACGTCGACCGCGTGGTTCATCGCCTGCCGGAACTGCTGGCTGGAGAACGGCTCCACGTCGTAGCGCATCTGGAGGAAGATGATCCGCGCGCTCGCCACGGAGTTGATCCCGGCGACGTCGGAACCCTCGACGCGGGAGACCTCGTTCGGCGGGACGTTGGTCACGATGTCCGTCTCCTCGGCGAGCAGCTGGTTGACCCGCGTGCTCGACTCGCTGGAGGCGCTCATCCGGAGCTCGTCGACCTCGGGGGCGCCGTCCCAGTAATCCTCGAACGGCTCGTACAGCACCTCGTTGCCCGAGTCGTACTCGGAGAGTTGGAACGGCCCCGTCCCGTTGGCGTTCCGGTTGATGTAGTCGCCGCCGTTCTCCTCGACCCACGACTGCTGCATGACCGGGCCGTTCGTCGCGAACAGCTGGAAGGCGATCGGGTTGTATCCCTCGAAGGAGACCGTCACCTGCCCGTCACCGGTCGTGACCTCCGAGACCGAGCCGAGGTCGTTGGACTGCGGGCTGACGATCCCGACGTCCTCGAAGACGATCCGGCGGATGCTGTACCGGACGTCCTCCGGCGTGACATCGTCGCCGTTGTGGAAGGTGAGCCCGTCGCGTAGGGTGAAGCGGACGCTGCCGTCGTCGGTGCGCTCCCACTCGTCCGCGAGGCCGGCGATGATGCCGCCCTCCTTGTCGCGGTCGAGCAGGCCCTCGTACATCTGCCCGACGATGATCTCGGTGTTCGTCTCGGCGTGGTCCTGCGGGTCGAGCCCGGAGTCCATCTGGCCCATGGTGACGCCGACTTCGAAGGCGTTCTCCCCCCCGTCAGAGCCGTCCTCGCCGTCGGAACCGTCCGAACCGTCAGAGCCGTCCGACCCGTCGGAGCCGTCCGAACCGTCGCCGCCGTCGCCCCCGTTTCCGGAACAGCCCGCGAGACCGACCGCACCGGCCGTTCCCGCGTACTTGAGCACAGTCCGCCTGTCGACGTGATCGTCGTTGTCAGTAGGCATAGGCGATACCAAATCACAGAGCGTTATGAACCTACCGGCAGAGACCGCTCCTTTCGGGACGGCCGCTAGCGATCCGTTGACAGAACGCCCCGCCGAATCCCGGCCGGTCGGAGGCGGCGCGAGCGGAAACCGACGCCTATGTAGGGGCGCCGGCGGTAGGCGGGCGGTATGGACGCACCCGAGCCCGGACCGCGGTGGGACGCGGTCGAGGAGGACGCGGAGTCGACGGCGGCGGCGTACCGCGAGCGCGGCTGGACGGCGATCGCGGGGCACCCCGGGCAGGTGAACCCCGTCGCGGACGCCGCCCGAATCGACGTGCTGTTGCCCGGGTCGGAGTTCGACGCGGCGCTTTCGGCGGTCGACGAGGCCGCGATCGACGGCGTCGACGTGTACGCGGGCGCCGCCGACGGGGTCGCGTACCGGTTAGTGGTCGCGACCGACGAGGCGGCGCAGGTGGCGCTGTGCGTGCCGACGTACCTCGCGAGCGACGACCTCGCCGCGCTGCGCGCGGCCGCGGAGGCGGCGGGGACGCTCACCGTGCGGCTGCGCCCCCTCGACGACCGCGACCACGTCGAGATCGCGATCGACGAGCCGGCGGTCTTCTTCGACGCGCCAGAGGCCTGAAACCCACACACGTGGGTATCAGACGGTCGCGTAACTTCGACGTATTCATAGTTGTGCGATCGCGATCATTCCTATGAACCGCGCAGAGAAGGCGGCCCTCCAGCTACAGGCGGTCGCCGTGTTGCGGATGCTGAAGGAGACGCGAACGTACGAGGAGCTCTCCGAGGTGACCGGGCTGCCCGCGGGGGACCTGAACCGCTACGTGAACGGCCACGTGCTGCCCGGCACCGACCGCGCGAGCGAGGTCGTCGAGTCGGTCGGGCGCGAGGCGCTCGCCGACGAGTTGGTCGCGCGCGTCGATTTCGACGACGAGGGGTACGTGGACAACTCCGGGGTCGTCTTCGACCAGTCGTTCCTCGACCTCGTCGCGCCCGTCGCGGCGGAGACGTTCGAGTTCCAGTCGCCGGACGTGGTCCTGACGGCCGCGACCGACGGGATCACGCTGGGCGCGGCGATGGCCTCCTTCTTCGACGCGCGCTTGGCGTACGCGAAGAAGTCGAAGGAGACGGCGGTCGAGGAGTTCATCGAGTCGCGCCAGCGGCTCGCCTCCGGCATCGAGCTCACCTACTACCTCCCCGCGAGCGCGATCGACGCCGGCGACACCGTCCTCGTCGTCGACGACCTGATCCGCTCGGGCGAGACCCAGGAGCTCCTCCTCGACATCGCGCTCCAAGGCGACGCCGACGTCACCGGCGTGTTCGCGCTCATCGCGGTCGGCGACGAGGGGATGGACCGCGCGCGAGCGATCACCGACGCGCCGGTCGGGGCGCTGACGACGTTCGAGTAGCCACGTTCACGCATACTATTCGGATATAGACAGGAATTTACCCCACTTCGATCCACACTTATGTATAACTAAGCGCGGCGTTCAGCAAGGCTTATCATCCGATCCCGGGGAACACTCACCCGTTCAATGGGGCTTTCAGACACGCTGGCCGCGCGGTTCGACGTGGAGTCGCACGGGTCGGACGTTCGCACCGAACTGGTCGCCGGGCTCACGACGTTCCTCGCGATGTCGTACATCATCGTCGTGAACCCGTTCATCCTGGCCGACGCGATCCAGATCCCCGGGTACGAGTTCTTCGAGGTCGTCCAGATGATCGCCATCGCGACGGTCCTCTCGGCGGCGGTGGCGACCGCCGTGATGGCGCTGTACGCGAACCGGCCGTTCGGGCTCGCGCCGGGGCTCGGGCTCAACGCCTTCTTCGCGTACACCGTCGTCATCGGGCTCGGAATTCCGTGGCAGACGGCGCTCGCGGCGGTGTTCGTCGAGGGCGTCCTGTTCATGCTCCTGACCGCGGTCGGCGCGCGCGAGTACGTCATCCGGCTGTTCCCCGAGCCGGTGAAGCGCTCGGTCGGCGCCGGTATCGGGCTGTTCCTGCTGTTCATCGGGCTCCAGGAGCTCCAGATCGTCGTGCCGGACGACGCGACGCTGGTCACGCTCGGCGGGGTGTTCGGGAACCCGTGGGCGATCCTCGGGATCTTGGGGCTGGTGCTGACGTTCGTGCTGTGGGCGCGGGACGTCACCGGCGCCATCGTCATCGGCATCGCGACGACCTCGATCGCCGGGTGGGCGCTCACCCTCGGCGGCGTCTTCGCTCGCGGGACGGTCACCCCGGAGACGCTGCCGTCGGCCCAGTACGACATCACGCCGCTCGCGGGCGCGTTCGTCGACGGGCTGGCGAACATCGACCCGCTCACGTTCGTCTTGGTCGTGTTCACGTTCTTCTTCGTCGACTTCTTCGACACCGCGGGGACGCTCATCGGCGTCTCGCAGTTCGGCGACTTCCTCGACGAGGACGGCGACCTCCCCGACATGGACAAGCCGCTGATGGCCGACGCCGTCGGGACAACCTTCGGCGCGGTAGTCGGCACCTCCACGGTGACGACGTTCATCGAGTCGTCCGCGGGCGTCGAGGAGGGCGGCCGCACCGGGCTCACCGCCCTCGTCGTCGCCGTCCTCTTCCTCGCGTCGCTCGCCGTGATCCCCGTCGTCGCCGCGATCCCGGAGTACGCCTCCTTCATCGCGCTGATCGTCGTCGGCGTGATGATGCTTCAGGGCCTCGTCGAGGTCGACTGGCAGGACCCCGCGTGGGCCGTCTCCGCCGGGCTCACGGTCACGGTGATGCCGTTCGCCTACTCCATCGCCGACGGTCTCGCGGCGGGCATCATCGCCTACCCGATCATCAAGCTCGCGGTCGGCGAGGGCAACGACGTCGCGCTCGGCCAGTACGCCATCGCCGCGCTGCTCGCCGCCTACTACGTACTCCAGACGCGCGGCGTCATCCTCTGAGGCGGTCGACGCGCCGCGGTGAGTTTTTCAGCACACTGTTTTTCAGCTTATAAATGTCCACGAGAGAGTGCGGTTGATCTTATAAAAGCGGACGCGGTGGCGCGTGCCGACGAGCGCCCCTTGGGCGCGAGTCGCACGCGCGAGGGAGTCGGCCGGTCGGAGCGAAGCGGAGACCGGCCGACGAGGCTGGGGAGGCGTGAGGTGCGGTGCTGTGCGGGGTGGGGCGGGACTCAAAGGGGCAGTCGCGAAGGCGGCGCAGACGACGTAAGCACCACAGGGAGCGAACGGAGTGAGCGACCGAGGAGCGCAACGAGTGTGCGCCGCCTTCGCGACTGGGGCTTTGGAGGTGTTCGCCGTCGGTCCGCTCTCAGCTATTTATAAACGAGCGACTGGGGCTTTGGAGGTGATCGCCGTCGGTCCGGATTCGACTATTTATAGCGGCAGAACGCTCTTGAGCCAGCGGGACGCATCCAGACCGAGGCGACAGTAACGATGACCGACCAGTCCGACGACTCGACCGTGACAGTCGCCGACCGCGAGCGACACGCGAGCGACCCGGTCCGCGAGCTCGCGCTCGACTGCGTCGTCGCCGGGATCGAGGCGGCGCACCCGGAGCGAGTCGTCGCGGACGCGCTCTCGCTGAACGACGGGGAGCTCTCAGTCACGAGCGTCGACGACGAAACCGCGACCTACGGTCTCGACGCGTACGATCGCGTCCTCGTCGTCGGCGCCGGCAACGCCGCGGGGCACTTCGCGGCCGCGGCCGAGGAACTTCTCGGCGACCGGATCGACGGCGGCGCGGTCGTCACGGACGACCCCGTCGAGACCGATCGAGTCGCGGTCCTGCCCGGCGACCACCCGACGCCGAGCGAGGCGGGCGTCGAGAGCGCCAGAGAGGTCCGCGAGGTCGCGATCGACGCGGGCAAGGGCGACCTCGTGATCGGGCTGCTTACCGGCGGCGGGAGCGCGCTGTTGGCCGCGCCCGCCGAGGGGATCGATCTCGCCGACCTCCGCGAGACGACCGAGGCCCTGCTGGCGAGCGGCGCGACCATCGCGGAGATTAACGCGGTCCGGAAACACTGCTCGGCGGTGAAGGGCGGACGGCTCGCGCGGGCGGCCGCCCCCGCCGACGTCCTCGGCCTCGCGATAAGCGACGTCACCGGCGACGACCCGGCCGTGATCGCGAGCGGCCCCCTCTCGCCCGATCCGACGACCTACGCGGACGCACTCGGCGTCCTCGACCGGTACGGGATCGACGCGCCGGCGGCCGTGACCGACCGGCTCGAACGCGGCGCCGCGGGCGACCTCGCGGAGACCCCGAACCCGAGCGACCCTCCGTCCGACGGTGGCGGCGTCGACGTCCGCGTCGTCGCGAGCGCGCGCACCGCCCTCGACGCCGCGCGGGAGGTCGCCGCGGCGCGCGGGTACGAGCCGCTGGTGCTCTCCTCGCGGGTGCGCGGCGAGGCGCGCGAGGCGGCGAAGACCCACGCGGCGGTCGCCGAGGAGTGCCGGGCGGCCGGCGAGCCCGTAGAGCCGCCCGCGGTCCTCCTCTCGGCCGGCGAGGTGACGGTGACGCTCGGCGAGGATCCCGGCGAGGGCGGCCCGAATCAGGAGTTCGCGCTGTCGGCCGCGGTCGAGTTCGACGCGGCGGGCCCGGACGGCGCGAGAGAGGCGGGCCACGCCGCGGTCGCCGTCGCGAGCGTCGACACCGACGGGATCGACGGCGCCACCGACGCCGCGGGCGCGCTGGTCGACGACCGCCTCGTCGGGGACGGCCCCGACGGCGGCGCCGACGATGGCGGCAGCGACGGGTCGCTGGACCGCGAGACGGCCGCGGACGCGCTCGACGCGCACGACGCGTACCCGCTCCTCGACGGGGCGGGCACGCTGCTCCGGACCGGACCGACGGGGACGAACGTCAACGACCTGCGCGCGGTCGTGGTTCCGGGGTCCGGACCGCGTTCGGAAGACACTAAGTAGCGGCTGGCAAATTCTGCGGCATGCAGACGCTGCTCCTCAACGCGGACGACGTCGACGAGAACGCCGAGATGGACCGCGTGATCGACGCGGTCCGCGGCGCGTTCACGGCCTACGAGCGCGGCGACGCCAAGATGCCGGCGAAGTCGTACATCGACCTCCCCGAGTACAACGGCGACTTCCGCTCGATGCCCGCCTACCTCGACGTGCGCGAGGAGGACGTCGCCGAGGAGACGGCGACCGGCGACGGGTGGGACGCCGCCGGGATCAAGTGGGTCAACGTCCACACCGACAACCCCGCCGACCACGGCCTCCCGACGGTGATGGGAACGATGATCTACTCCGACCCCGAGACGGCGTTCCCGCTGGCGATCCTCGACGGGACGACGCTGACGATGAAGCGGACCGGCGCGGCCGCCGCGGTCGCGACCGACCACCTCGCGGTCCCCGACGCGAGCAGTCTTGGGATCGTCGGCGCCGGCGTCCAGTCGTACACGCAGCTGGAGGCGATCTCGACGGTACGAGACATCGAGGAGGTCGTGATCAGCGACCTCGACGAGGAGCGCGTCGCCGACTTCGTCGACGCCTTCGAGGACCGGTTCGACGTGCGCGCGGGCTCGATCTCGGAGGCGGGCCACTGCGACGTGCTCTCGACGGTGACCCCCGTCGAGGACCCGATCGTCGGCCCCGACGACGTGGGCGATCACACCCACATCAACGCGATGGGCGCGGACGCCGAGGGCAAACACGAGCTCGCGGACGACCTCCTCTCGGACGCCACCGTCGTCATCGACGACCACGAGCAGTGCACCCACTCCGGCGAGATCAACGTCCCGTACGCCGCGGGGACGCTCACCGACGACGACATCTACGGCGAGATCGGCGAGATCGTCGTCGGCCGCCGCGCGGGCCGTCCCGGCACGCCGGGTACGCCCGCGGACGCCGACGGCGTGACGGGCGTCAGCGTCTTCGACTCGACCGGCCTCGCGATTCAGGACGTGGCGGCCGCGCGCGTCGTCTACGAGCGCGCCGACGAGCTGGACAACGGCTACCCGTTCGACCTGCTCGGCCTCGACGGCTGAGATCGACCGACCCGCTCGGTCCCGGCGAGTCGACGCGCCGCTTTTGCCCCTCCGTCCCGTATACGGCCCGTGAAACTCGTCAGCGTCGCCGCGCTCGCGGAGAACCGGGTGATCGGGAAGGACGGGGAGGTCCCGTGGCCCCACATCGAGGCGGACGTCAGGCAGTACCGCCGGCGGGTCGCGGGGTCGCCAGTGATCTTAGGCCGGCGCACGTTCGACTCGATGCGCGACGACCTCCCCGGGAGCCGCCAGATCGTCGTGAGCCGGAGCGTCGACGCGGTCGACGTCCCGACCGCGACCGTCGCGAACGGCGCCGACGAGGCGATCGAACTGGCCCGCGAGGCCGCCGCCGAGGTCGGGGTCGACACGACCTACGTGCTCGGGGGCGGTGGGATATACGACCTCTTCCAGCCGCGCCTCGACGGGATGGCCCTCAGTCACGTCGACGGCGCCTACGAGGGTGACACGTACTACCCGGAGTGGGACGAAGCCGACTGGGAGGTCGACGAGGAGAGCGAGTACGACGGGTTCACGCTGCGCGAGTGGGTCAAACGCGGCGGGGCGAGCTGACCGCGCGCGACAGTGGAGCGTGACGCGGCGACGTGACGCCTCGCCCCGCGGGGCCCGTCAGTCCCCGTCGACGCACTCGGCGAAGCCGAACCGCGGCTTGACGTCGGTGACCTCGACCGCGAGCGTCTCGCCGACGTCGCCGTCGACGAACAGCGTGTACCCCTCGACGTAGGCGATGCCGTCGCCCTCGTCGCCCTCCTCCTCGACCGTCACCTCGACCCGGTCGCCCTCGGCGACGGGCGAGGTCGTGTACCCCTTCGCGACGAGGTACACCTCCGAGGAGGAGTCCCGCGAGGCGGGCGGCGAGACGGTCCGGACGTACTGGAACGAGTCCGCCACGTCGTCGCGGAAGGCGTCGAGGTCCTCCCCTTGGAACACCTTCACGACGAAGTCGCCGCCGGGCGCGAGCAGCTCGTCGGCGGCGTCGAGCGCCTGCCGCGCGAGGTGGACCGACCGGGCGTGGTCGAGGTGGTACTCGCCGGTCATGTTGGGCGCCATGTCCGAGAGGACCGCGTCCGCGCCGCCCTCGCCGACCGCCTCGCGGAGGTAGTGGCGGGTGCGCTCCTCGGTCATGTCGCCGCGGAGCGTCTCGATATCGTGGTCGTCGAACTCGTCGATCCGCTGGAGGTCGACGCCGACGACGGTGCCGCCCTCGCCGACCGCCTCGGCGGCGACCTGGAGCCACCCGCCGGGCGCGGCGCCGAGGTCGACCACGGTGTCGCCGGCCTCGAACAGGGACGCCTCCTCGTCGAGCTGTTTCAGCTTGTAGGCGGAGCGGGCGCGGTACCCCTGCTGTTTGGACCGGTTGTAGTAGTCGTCTTTTCCACTCATTGGCCGCTCGTAGGCCGGCCGGCCGTTTATCGGCGTCGTTCGCCGGTTGTCTCGGAGGCGGGTCACACCGAGCGACGACCGGTCCGTCGGCCCGCTGCCGCGCCGTCGGCGTCGACGGCGAACCCCAGCGCCTCGTAGAACTCGGCGAGACCGGCGTCGAACCGAGCGGTGACGGCCTCGACCGCGGGGTCCGACTCGCCGCGGTCGACGGCGGCCGCGACGAGCGCCGAGCCGATTCCGCGGCCGCGCCGCGCCCGCCTGACGGCGACGGCGTCGACGTGAAGCCGGTCCGGGTCGGGTCGCACGGCGACTAAGGCGCCGACGACCCCGCCGGTCCGCGTCGAGCGCGCGACGAGGGCGTCGCCGGCCGCGATCCGGTCGTCGACGGCGTCGGCGTCGGTCTCCAGCATCGCGGCGTCGAGAATTCGGAGCACGTCGAGCCGGTCGTCGGGGGTCGCGGGCTCGACGGTCACGTCCGCGGGCGGATCGGGGAGATCGTGATCTTCGGTCACGCGTCGGCGTCCATCTCGCTGGCGTCCGCCGCGCCGCCTTTTATAAGCCGCAGGACTCGCACCGTCTCGGCGTCGACGACGCGGTCGCCGGGGACCGGCGAGCCGTCGACCAGCGCCGACGCCTCCTGCGGGTGGTAGCCCGCGGCGCGGATCAGGTCGTCGTACGTCGCGTCGGCGGCGAGGCTGTGTTCCTCCGTCCCCTCGCCGACGACCTCGACGGTCACGTCCATGGGCGCCGTAGCGGGCGGGCGGGCGTCAATCGCACGGTTTCGGCGCGCTCAATAGTACGACGGTGGTTTTTATAAATAACTGACCGGCGCGAACACCACCGAGGCCTCAGCCGCTTACTTATAAACAGCTGCTCACTGACCGTCGGCGAACATCGCCAAAGCCCCAGCCGCTCGCTTATAAATAATTAACCGGAGATCGACGGTGAACACCTCCGAAGCCCCAGCCGCTCGTTTATAAATGATTGACCGGAGATCAACGGAGAACACCTCCGAAGCCCCAGCCGCGAGACGGGCGCACGCTCGCTGCGCTCCTCGTCACTCGCTTCGCTCGTTCCTGCGGTGCTTACGTCGCCTGCGCCCGTCTCGCGGCTGCCCCTTCGAGTCCCGCCCCGCACCGCACCTCACGCCTCCCCAGCCTCGTCGGTCGCCCGTCGCTTCGCTCCGGGCGACCGACTCCCTCGCGCGTGCTGCTCGGCCGCGGGGCGGCCTCGCAGGCACGCGCCACTGCGATTTTATAAGTAATCGCCGTCGAAGCTCACAGATTTAAATATCACGTCGCTGCTGTCGAGCCGATTCATCCAGTCCCGAAATCGCCCGACGCTCAACCCTCTCAGCCGTCTAACTCCTCGCGGAGCAGTCCGTTCACCTGTCCGGGGTCGGCGCTGCCGCCGGTCGCCTGCATCACCTGCCCGACGAGGAAGTTGATCGCGCCCTCGTCGCCGTCGTGGTAGTCGCTCACGGCGTCGGGGTTCTCGTCGATGGCGGCCGCGACCGCGGTCTCGACCTCGCCGCTCTCGGCCTTCCCGAGGTCCTCGCGCTCGATGACCGTCTCGGGGTCGTCGCCCTCGTCGAGCATCTCGCGGAGGACGACCTCCTCGGCGTTCTTCGTCGTGAGCTCGTCGGCGGCGACGAGCTCGATCAGGCGCGTGAACTCGTCGAGCCGCTCCTCGACGTCGGTGATCGCCATCTCGCGGTAGTTGAGCTCGCCGAGCAGGTTGTCGGCGACCCACGTCGCGGCGAGGTCGGGGTCGAACTCGCTCGCCACGTCCTCGAAGAAGTCCGCGACCGCCTTCGTGGAGGTGAGCTTCGAGGCGGCCTCGCGGTCCAGTCCGTACTCGTCGCGGAAGCGCTCGCGGCGGGCGTCGGGCAGCTCCGGGATCGCGATCCGGTCCTTCCAGTCGGCCACCTCTAAGGCGGGGAGGTCGCCCTCGCGGAAGTAGCGGTAGTCCTTCTCGGCCTCCTTCGAGCGCATCCCGACGGTGACGCCGCGGTCCTCGTCCCAGTGGCGGGTCTCCTGTTCGATCTCGCGGCCGCGCCGGAGGACGTTCTCCTGACGGGTGACCTCGTAGGCGAGCGCCTGCTCCGCGCCCCTGTGGCTGGAGATGTTCTTCACCTCGGCGCGGTTCACGTCGTCGAGCGCGTCGCCGTCGATCGACCCGTCGTCGGCGACGTGCTCGGCGGGGACGAGGGAGACGTTGGCGTCGACGCGCAGGCTCCCGTCGCGGCCGGGGTCGAAGACGCCGAGGTACTCCAGGACCTCCTCCAGCTTCGCGAGGAACGCCCGCGTCTCGGCCGGCGAGCGGAAGTCCGGCTCCGTGACGATCTCCATGAGAGGCGTGCCCGCGCGGTTGTAGT
Source organism: Halorubrum sp. Atlit-26R (assembly GCF_003666015.1). GTDB lineage: Archaea > Halobacteriota > Halobacteria > Halobacteriales > Haloferacaceae > Halorubrum. The sequence goes on along the minus strand of NZ_QPLT01000001.1, from coordinate 365,114 downwards.
TGACGAGGGTGTGCGTCGCGGACTCGATGGAGCCGCCGGCGTGCTGGAGGCTGCCGGGGTCCTCCTCGAGGTGCGCGCGGGTGATCCCGATCGTCCGGGGGTCGCCGTCGACGCGGACCTCCAGCTCGCCGTCGGCGCAGATCGGCGCGTCGTACTGGGTGAGCTGGAAGTTCTTCGGGAGGTCGGGGTAGTAGTAGTTCTTCCGGTGGAACGTGGTGGTCTCGGGGATGTCGGCGTCGATCGCCTTCCCCACCTTCACGGCGGCCTCGACGGCGGCCTCGTTGAGGACGGGGAGCGCGCCCGGCAGCCCGAGGCAGGTCGGGCAGGTGCGCGTGTTCGGCTCCTCGTCGTCTCCGGGCTCCGTCGAGCAGCCGCAGAAGATCTTCGTGTCGGTCTCGAGCTGGACGTGGACCTCCAGCCCGATCACGACTGTCCGGTCCGCGGTCGCGGCCTGCGTGCTCATTACCGGGGGGTTGTGAGCGGGCCGCCTAAATCGTGTCGGGACGATCGCCGCGCGCGGCGCGACGCGGCAAAATCTCACGGCCGAAAGCTCGGAGGGAACGGTTATGAGGGGGCCGTTCGTACGTCACGCGATGAATGTACCGTCGATCCGCGGCGAGGGCGACTCGGAGGGCCCGAGGGCGCCGGTCGGGCGGCCGCTCGACTGCGCGAGACGGGAGGCCAGTCCGGCGAATGACCGCTGAGGAATCACCCCGTCGGGGACGGTCACCACGGAGTTCCTCCGTCACGGATGTTCGCTGAGTCGATCCTTCACGTCGGCGATCCGGTCGACGCCGCGTGGGGGAAGCTCCCCGATGAGACCCGCGTCCGCGGGGTGAGCGAGGTCGCGAGCGACGCCGGCGCGGACGGCGACGGGGACTCGGACGGCGGTCCGGAGCGCGTCGTCGTCCGGCTGCGCGACGACGGGGGACGAGTCGACGGCGACGCCGCCGGACCGAGCGGGGACGGCGGCGCGGCCGCGGACCTCGCGCTCGGGGACGACGCGGTCGCGGTCGATTACCTCGGATCGCTCCGGGAGCGGTACCCGGACGCGACGGTGCTGGCGTACACGGTCCGCGACGATCCGGACGCAGCCATCGACGCGAGCCGGCTCGGCGTCGAGTACGTCTCCGGGCGGCGGCTCGCGGCCGACGGCGAGACCCTCGCGGACAGGCTCGACGGCCGGGACGGGGGCCGGTCGGCGGGGCCCGCGCTCGACCCGGGGAGCGAGGCCGCGCTCGAACCGTTCATCCGGATCGTCTCGGACCGGACCACCGACCTCGACGAGAAGCTCGACGCGCTGTTACGGCTCGGCCGCGACCGGCTCGACCTCTCGATCGGCTACTCCTCGCGCGTCGACGGCGACCGGATCGAGCTCCGACGGTACAGCGACGGAACGGGGATGTTGGCGTCGCTCGCCGAGAGCGAACTGGACGACGACGGGACGATTCCCCTCGAACTGACCTACTGCCAGCGGACGGTCCGGAGCGACGACGTGGTCGCGTTCACCGACCCCGAAGCGGCGGGGCTCGGCGAGGACCCGGCCTACGAGCGGTTCGGGTTCGGGAGCTACGTCGGCGGGCGCGTCGTCGTCGACGGCGAGACGTACGGGACGCTCTGTTTCCTCAGCCCCGAGCGGCGCGACCGTCCGTTCGACGAGTCGGAGCGACTGTTCGTGGAGCTGCTCGCCGACTGGCTCGGCCGCGCGATTGAGCGCAGGATCGCGCGCGAGGAGCGCGAGGCGGCGGTCGAGCGGTTCGAGGACACGCTCGAACGGATCGACGACGCGTTCTTCGCGCTCGACGACGAGTGGCGGTTCACCTACGTCAACGAGAAGGCGGCGTCGCTGCTCGACCGCGAGCCGGACGAGCTGCTCGGCGCCGACGTCTGGGGGGAGTTCCCGGCAGCAATCGGCGAGGAGTACGAGACGAACTACCGGCGGGCGATGGAGACGCAGGAGCCGGTCTCCTTCGAGAGCTACTACGAGCCGCTCGACCTGTGGACCGAGGTGACCGCGTACCCCTCGCCCGACGGGCTCTCCGTATTCTTCGCGGACGCGACCGAGCGGAAGCGCCGCGAGCGGGTCCTCGAACGGCTCCTCGGCACCGTCGAGGAGCTCCAGCGGACCGACAGCAGGGAGGCCGTCGCGGACCGGCTGATCGAGGCCGCGGACGAGGTGCTCGGCTACGAGATCAGCGGCGTGCGGCTGTACGACTCCGAGGCTGACGAGCTCCGACTGGTCGCCACGAGCGGGGGCGTCGGCGACCGGTTCGCCGACAGCCGCGGCCCGCGCCGGCCCGGCGAGGGGATCACCGGTGAGGTGTTCGAGAGCGGGGAGCCGCGGGTGGACGACGACCTCGCCGGGGTCGAGGACGGGCGGCCCTACCACGGGATGCGGTCCGTCGCGACGGTCCCGCTCGGCGGGCACGGCGCGTTCGTCGTCGGCGCCGTCGAGCCGAACGCCTTCGACGAGGACGACGTCTCGGTGCTCGAACTGCTGGCGACGAACGCGGTCGCGGCGATGGACGCCGTCGACCGGCGCCGACGGCTCCGCACCTACGAGGACGCCCTCAAGAACGTCGACGACATGGTGTGCGTGCTCGACGGCGACGGTGCGGTCACGTACGCCACCGCGCCGTTCGTGGCGTGGGTCGGCGCCGACGACCTCGACGACGTCGCCGGGGAACCGCTCGACGCGCTCGTCGACGGCGACGACGCGCGGCGGGTGGCCGACGCGGTCGCCGCGCTCACCGACGCGACCGTCGAGGCCGGCGGGGCGCCGGAGCCGAGCCGGACGATCGAGCTGACCGCCGACGGCGACGACGACCGCCGACCGCGGCACGGGGAGCTGCGGCTGTCGCGGCTCTCCGATCACGGGGGCGGCGTCGTCGGGTCGCTGTCCGACACGACCGACCTGCGCCGGACGCGGACCGAGCTGTCCGCCGAGCGCGACCGCTTCCGGCGGCTGTTCGACCGTATCCCGGACCCGGTGATGGAGGTCGTCCTCGAAGCGGACGAGACCGTCATCGACGGGGTCAACCCCGCGTTCGAGACGCAGTTCGGCGCGGACGAGGACGCGCTCCGCGGTCGGTCGATCGGCGCGTTAGACATCCACGACGACCGGCTCGGTGACCGCGAGGAGCGCGGCGGGACCGGGACGGCGGACCTCGACTCGCTGGTCCGCGAGCGCGGGTTCGCGACGGAGGAGGTCCGGCGGCAGACCGTCGACGGGCCGCGGGAGTTCCTCTTCCGGGGGTTCAGCTACGAGACCGAGGGGACCCGCCGGGCGTTCGGCATCTACACCGACATCACCGACCGGAAGCGCCGCGAGCGGTACGTCCGGATCGTCAACCGGATCCTCAGACACAACATGCGCAACGAGCTGAACGTCGTGTTCGGCTTCGCCGGCGAGATCACAAACCGGACGGACGACGACCGGATCCGCGACTACGCCCGCCGGATCGAGGCCACGGGCAAGCGGCTGAGCGGCGTCGCCGAGGGGGCCGCCACCCTCCGGCGGGTCGTCGAGGAGGGGTACGTGACCGACCCCGAGCCGATCGACGTCGGCGCGGTCGTCGAGGAGGTCGCGTCGAGACACGCGGCCGACAGCCCGGACGCGCGGATCACCGCCGACGTGCCGGCGGGGATCGCGGTGCGCGGCGACGACCGCCTCTCGATCGCGGTCGACCACCTCGTGGAGAACGCCGTCGAACACGGCGGGGACGCCCCACGCGTCGCGGTGACCGCCGAGCGCGACCCGGACGACGGGGTCGTGGCGGTGCGCGTCGCCGACAGCGGTCCGGGGATTCCGACCGCGGTCCAGGAAGTGATCACCGGGGCCCGCGAGGTGACGCAGCTCCGGCACAACACCGGCGTCGGGCTGTGGATCGCCGCCTGGGTCGTCGAGGCGTACGGCGGCGAGATCCGGTTCGGCCCCGGGCTCGACGGGGAGGGGACGGCGGTGACGCTCGTCCTCCCCGCGGCGGAGCGGGGCGGTCCGGGGGTCGCCAGCGAGGAAGCGCGGTAGCCGGCCCGCGGCGTCCGCGCGTTCCGACCCGTTTATTGTCGCCGGCGGCCCGTCTCCCCGTATGACCGACGACGACCGACGACGCGAGCTGATCGCCGCGCTCACCGCCGCCGACGCCGTCCGGTTCGGCGAGTTCGAGCTGTCGCACGGCGGCACGAGCGACTACTACGTCGACAAGTACCTCTTCGAGACCGACCCCGACGCGCTGACGCTCGTCGCCGAGGCGTTCGCCGACCGGCTCGCCGAGACGGACGCGAAGCTCGCGGGCGTCGCGCTGGGCGCGGTCCCGCTGGTGGCGGTGACGGCCGCCGAGCTCGGCCGGCCGTACGTCATCGCGCGCAAGCAGGCGAAGGAGTACGGCACCGGCAACCGGATCGAGGGCCGGCTCGACGCCGGCGAGGAGGTCGTCGTCATCGAGGACATCGCCACGACGGGGCAGTCCGCGGTCGACGCGGTCGAGGCGCTCCGCGAGGCGGGCGCGACGGTCGACCGCGTGCTGGTCGTCGTCGACCGCGAGGAGGGCGCCGAAGAGCTGCTAGCCGACCACGACATCGAGCTGGAGTCACTGCTCACGGCGACAGAGCTGCTCGCCGAGCGGGACGCGGAGTAGTTCGCGGCTTCCTTTTTAAACCGGCGCCTCACGCCTCCGGCGCCTCGACCGTCGGCACCGCGACCCGGTCGAGGACGTCGGCGATCACGTCGCGCTCGTCGACGTCGTTGACGGCCGCGTCCGGGGTCAACACGAGCCGGTGGGCGAGCGTCGGCTCCGCGACGCGCTTCACGTCGTCCGGCGTGACGAACTCGCGGTCGGCGATCACCGCGGCCGCCCGCGCGGTCTCGAAGAGGCGCTGGGTGCCGCGGGGGGAGACGCCGGCCTCGACGCGGCGGTCCTCGCGGGTCGCCCGCGCGAGCGCCGCCGCGTAGCGCAGCAGGTCGTCGTCGACCCGCACCGACTCGGGCACCTCCCGCAGCGCCGCCACGGCGTCGGGGTCGAGCACGCGGTCGACCGTCGGCGACTGCTCGACGCGGCCGGCGCGCCGGCGGAGCAGCTCTAACTCGCCGTCCTCGTCGGGGTAGCCGATAGAGGTCTTGATCGTGAAGCGGTCGAGCTGGGCCTCCGGGAGCGGGAACGCGCCCTCGCTCTCGACCGGGTTCTGCGTCGCGATGACGTAGAACGGGCTCGGGAGCTCGTGGGTGTCGCCGTCGACGGTCACCTGTCCCTCCTCCATCGCCTCTAAGAGGGCCGCCTGCGTCTTCGGCGGCGCGCGGTTGATCTCGTCGGCGAGGACGACGTTCGCGAAGATCGGACCGGGCGAAAACGAGAAGGAGCCGTCGCGCTCGTCGAACACGTTGGTGCCGGTGACGTCGGCGGGCAGGAGGTCCGGCGTGAACTGGATCCGCGAGAACTCTAAGCCGAGCGCGGTCGCGAACGAGCGCGCGGAGAGGGTCTTGCCGGTGCCGGGCACGTCCTCTAAGAGGACGTGGCCGCGGGCGAGGATGCCGAGCGTGACGCGGTCGAGGAACTCGCGGTCGGCGACGACCGCGCCGCCGACCTCGTCGACGACGCGGGAACAGGCGTCGGCCGCTTCGGGGACGTCCATACCGACCGCACGGGAGCCGGGCCGAAAAGCGTTGCCGGAGTCGGCGGGGGCGACGCGGTCGGCCGACCGCGTCGGGACGGCGGCGCGCTCGCGGGAGCGTGGCGCGGGCGCGATCGAAACGCATAACAGCGGAACCGGTCAACGTGGAATCGAGCCGAGGTAGCCTAGCCTGGCCAAGGCGGTAGATTCGAAATCTACTGTCCATTCGGACACCGGAGTTCAAATCTCCGCCTCGGCGCTTCTCTCAGTCCCGTTCGGCGAGCGATGGCGCTACCGTGTCCGTTCGCTCGGTCGTCCCCTACGCGATCAGCGACGCCGCGAGGAACATCCCGCCGGCGGCCGCGGGCGGGATGGTGAGGTTGTCGTCGACGGCGACGCCGTAGATTAGCGGCGGGAGCCCGTCGGCGACCGCCGCCGGGAGCGCCCCCGCGAGCGCGACGATCACGCCGGGGTCGGGCCCGAACTCGGGGATCGCGTACGGGACGGCGATCCCGAAGCAGACGAACACCATCGCGGCCACCACGGGGAGCCGCTTCGGCTCCGTCGCCGCGTTCTCGCCGAGCCCGCCGCTTATCGGGTCGCCGATCGAGAGCATCCACATCGCGGGCACGGCGAACACCGGCGCGAATGCGAGCGCGGTCGCCGCCATCCCGACCTGATACAGCGCGTAGCCCGCGATCCCGTCGGCCTCGTACTCGCGGACGAGCGCGTCGTACAGGGGTTCGAGCGGACCGACCGAATCGGAGAGCCGCAGCGCCTCGAGGACGGCCGCGACCGCGACGCTCACGAGGAGCAGCCGCCCGGTCGTCCGCCAGGAGATCCAGCCCAGCAGGTACGGGACCGGGTAGAGGGTGCCGCTCGCGTGGACGAGCCGCCGCTCGAACTCCACGCGCTCGCGCCACGCGGCGGCCGGGAGGGTCACGCCCTCAGTTCCCCGCGGTCTCGACGTCGGTGTCGACCGCGTCGTACCGGTCGGCGACCGAGGCGAACGGCTCGCCCTCGCGCAGCGCGGTCAGCTCGTCGGCGAGCTCCGCGACCGGGATCCGGACCTGCGCCGCGGAGTCGCGCTCGCGGAGCGTGACGGTGTCGGGGCCGTCGCCCTCGATGCCGTCGCGGTCGACGGTGACGCAGAACGGGGTGCCGACCTCGTCCTGCCGGCGGTAGCGGCGGCCGATCGAGCCGGAGTCGTCGTACGCGACCGCGAGCCCCGCAGCACGGAGGTCGGCCGCGACCTCGTCGGCGAGCGCGGTGAGGCGGTCGTCGTTCGTGACGAGGGGGAAGACGGCGGCGTCCTGCGGCGCGACCTCGGGTTCCAAGGAGAGGTAGGTGCGCTCCTCGCCGTCGACCTCGTCCTCGCTGTAGGCGTGCGCGAGGAGGGTCTGGACCGTCCGTCCGACGCCGAACGAGGGCTCGACGACGTGGGGCGTGATGTGCTCGCCGCTCTCGGTCACCTCCTCGACGGCGAAGTTCGCGACGTCGGCGTCGACCTCGCGGGTCTCTCCGTTCACGTCGACCGCGACCGTCTCGCCGTCGAAGGCGTCGGGGTCGCGCTCGGCGAGCGCCTCCAGCGCCTCGGCGACCGCGGCGGCGTCGCCGCCGAACTCCGGCCCGAGGACGGACATGTCGGGGTCGACGGTCGCGCGCTCGACCGTCTTCGGCTCGTCGTAGCGCTTGAACACGGTGAACGCGTCGTCGCCGTACTCGTCGTGCTTCGAGAGGTCGTAGTCGCCGCGGTACGCGAAGCCCGCGATCTCGATCCAGTCGCCGTCGACCTCGCTCTCCGCGTCCCAGCAGTCGGCCGCGTAGTGGGCGCGCTCGCCCGCGAGGTGCTGGCGGAACCGGAACCGGTCGGTGTCGACGCCGACGCGCTCGTACCACTCCTGGGCGACGCCGAGGTAGTAGCCGACCCACGGGGAGCCGATGACGCCCTCGTCGACCGCCTCGCCGACCGTCGTGTTCAGGTAGTCGCCGTCGTCGGCCTCCTGCTCGGTCGCGGGGTACAGCCGGACCTCGACGTCGCGCACGCGGTCGAGCGGCGGCTCGTCCTCCTCGGGGTCGATGAACTGCTCTAGCTCGGCCTGCGTGAACTCGCGGAGGCGGAGCAGCCCGCCGCGCGGCGAGATCTCGTTGCGGTAGGCCGGACCGATCTGGGTGATCCCGAACGGGAGGTTCCCGCGGGCGTACTCCTTGAGCCGGGGGAACTCCACGAAGATGCCCTGTGCGGTCTCCGGGCGGAGGTAGCCGGGCTGGGCGTCGCCGGGACCGATGTCCGTCGCGAACATGAGGTTGAACGCCTCGACCGGCTCGCCGGCGAGCGGCGTCCCGCAGGCTGGGCAGGCGATGTCGTTGTCGGCGATCAGCTCGGCGACCTCCTCCCCGGGGAGCGCCTCGGCGTCCTCGACGTCGGTGGCGTCCTCGACGAGGTGGTCGGCGCGGTGCGACTCGCCGCACTCGGGGCACTCGACGAGCATGTCGTCGAACCCCTCCAAGTGGCCGGAGGCCTCGAAGACGGCCTCGGGCATGATCGTGGGCGCCTCGATCTCGCGGTTCCCCTCGCGGATGGTGAACCGGTCGCGCCACGCGTCCTCGACGTTCCGCTTCAGGGCGGCGCCCTGCGGGCCGAACGTGTAGAAGCCGGCGGTGCCGCCGTACGCGCCGTTCGAGCCGAAGAAGAACCCGCGGCGCTTCGCGAGTTCGGCGAGCGCGTCCGCGGCCATCTACAGCCCCTCCAGCAGGTCGACGTCGCGGACGATCCCGTCGAGATCCGTGCCCGAGACGAGCGGGACCTGCTCGATGTCGTTGCTGATGAGCTCCTGAGCGACCTCCCGCGCCGTCCGCGTGGCGTTGACCGTGATCAGGTCCTCGGTCATGAAGTGGCGGACCGCCTCGGCGGGGATCTCGACGTTCCGGGTCGGGAGGTAGCGCGCGCCGGTCGCCTTGATCCCCTCCCAGGACCACTCGGAGTCCTCCTCGGCGATCGAGTCGCCGGTGCTCGCCTCGCCCTCGACGACGCGGGCGACCTCCAGGATGTCGACCTCGGTGAGCATCCCCGCGACCGCGGCCTCGTCGTCGAGGACGACCGCGTACGGGACGCCGGAGAGCCCGATCTCGCGCTCGGCGACGGTCAGGGGCGTCCCGGCGTGGGTCGCGTTGACGGCGCGCGTCGCGAGCTCGCCGACGGGAGTGTCGCCGTCGACCTCGCCGCGGGCGATGGCCCGGACCACGTCGGTGACGGTGAGGATGCCGACGAGCTCGTCGCCGTCGACGACGGGGAGCCGCCGCGACTCCGCCTCGACCATCGTCCGGGCGGCGTCGACGATGTCGTCGTCGGCCCCGGCCGTCGGGACCTCGCGCATCAGCAGCGCGAGCTGGTCCTCGTCCGGCTGATCGATCAGGTCGTCGCGCGTGACGAGCCCGCGGTACACCTCGTCGCCGTCGACGTCTTTCACGACCGGGACCGAGGAGAACCCGTGTTCTTGAATGTACTCCAGCACGTCGTTCCGGCTCCCGGGAATCTCGACGACGACGAGCTCCGAGCGGGGCGTCATGGCGTCTGCGACGTTCATGCCCGTCTTTCAGCGTGCCACCTCTTGTATACTGCGAAGGTGTGCGGAGCCGGACCACCGGCCCGCGGCGTCGGAGCGCCAGCGGAGCGACGACGGATCGGCGGCGACCGGGGCCGGCCGCCGGCGTCCCGCGAGGGGACGCGAGGCGATGAGAAACTCGACACGTTCGGACAGATCGTCGCCCGAGCGGCGGTTTCTCGGGAGATACGTCGGTCGGCAGTCCCCGGAATCTCCGATCCGACGGCCGATCGCGGTCCGGTTCGCAACTCTTATACGTACTGTGAACTATTCACAACCATGTCACGGAGTTCCACTCCATGGGACGAGCCGGACCCCGACCGCCGCCGGACGGCGCTGCCGACGGACCCGACGCTCGACGCCGCCGACGCGCCGGACGTGATGGCGTCCATCGACTCCTCGTCGTCGCGATCGGAGCTCGTCATCGCGGACGTCTCGCGGGAGGACGCGTGGGTGTCGGTCGACGAGACCGACGCGACCGTCCTCGAAGAGTGGTGCTGAGCGCGTAGCGACCCGGATCGCCGACCGCGCGTCGTTCTTTTCGGAGTTCGTCGTCACCCCTGACGGAGCCCGCGCGCCGCCTCCCAGCCGCGGATCAGCGACCCGATCGTCCGACAGGTCGGCGCCGGGACGTCGTGGCGGTCCGCCCTGTCGACGACGGCGCCGTAGATCGCGTCGACCTCGGTGCGTCGCCCGTTCGCGACGTCCTCGTACATCGACGACCGGTTGGCGGCGGTGTCGGCGGCGACGCGCTCGACGGCCGCGACCGCGCGGTCGTCGGCGAGGTCGACCCCGACCGCCCGGGCGACGCGGGCCGTCTCGCGGGCCGCCTCGCGGGCGATCTCGCCCGCGGGCCCGTCGAGCGTCGTCCCGTTCTCGGTCCGCGCGAGCGCCGAGGGGCCGTTGATCCCGGCGTTGACCGCGAGTTTCTCGAAGCGGCGCGCCGGCATGTCCTCGGCGACGACCGCCTCGACACCGGCAGCCTCGAACGCCGCGCCGACCCTATCGGCGGCGGGGCTCGCGCCGCCGGAGAGCGCGCCGACCGTCACCTCGCCGACGCCGGTACAGGTGACGCGGCCCGGCTCCGCGAACCGGGCGCCGTAGCTCGCGGTGCCGGCGAGCACCGTCGCGTCGAGCGCGGCGACCAACCGCTCCTCGGTGAGCCCGTTCTGGAGCGAGCAGACCGCGTCGTACTCGCCGGTCGCGAGCGCTCGGGCCGCCGCGTCGGTGTCGTACGCCTTCGTCGTGACGAGGGCGAGGTCCGCGGCGCGGTGCGTCCCGTCGGTGAGCGCGCGCGGCTCGACGCGGGCGTCGACCTCGCCGTCGATCCGGAGCCCGTCCTCGCGGATCGTCCGCATGTGCGGGTCGCGGCCGACGAGCGTCACGTCGTGTTCGCGCGCCAGCAGCCCGCCCACGAGGTTCCCGAGCGCGCCGGCGCCGTAGACGAGCACCTCCATACGCGGTCGGACGCGCTCCGACAGAAAAGGGGTGACGGTGAGGTCGGCCCGCCTGCGCCTGCGAGCTCGCTCGGCTTACCCTTTTAAGCCGCTCCCCGTGAGCGGCACGACCACGTCCTCGTCGGCGCCGATCTCGCCGCGTTCGCGGAGCGTTCGCAGCGCCGCGGGCGCGACGGCGCAGGTCGGCTCGGTATAAAAGCCGGCCGCGTGGAGCCGGTCGAGTTCGCGGGTCGCGGCCGCCTCGGTGACCGCGAGCGCGTCGCCGCCGGTCGCGTCGATCGCCGCCCGGATCTCCCGGTCGCGGACCGGCTCGGCGATCTGGATCCCGTCCGCCGCCTCGTTGACTGCGCCGTCCGGATCGGCTGCCTCCGGACCGTGGAGCGCCCGGACGATCGGCGCGACGCCGGCCGCCTGCGCGCCGTAGAGCCGCGGGACGGAGTCGATCCAGCCGGCCCGTTCGAGCCGCCTAAACCCGCGGTGGGCGCCGAGGAACAGCGTGCCGTGACCGAGCGGCGTCACGACCGCGTCGGGGGCGTCCCAGCCGCGTTGGAGGGCGATCTCGTGCGCGACCGTTGCGGTCCCCTCGAAGAACGCCGGGTTCCAGGCGTGGCTGGCGTACCAGGCGGGTTTCTCCTCGTCGAGCGCCGCGACGCACGCGTCCGTCACGTCGCCCCGGCTCCCCTCGATCCGGACCGGCTCGGCGCCCGCGCGGCGGATCGCGCGGAGCTTCGACTCCTTCGCGTCGGCCGGGACGTATATTTCGGCCGCGATCCCGGCGCGGGCGGCGTAGGTCGCGATCGCCGCGCCCGCGTTGCCCGAGGAGTCCTCGACGACGCGCTCGACGCCCAGCTCGCGGGCCCGGGTCAGCGTCGTCGTCGCCCCGCGGTCCTTGAACGAGCCGGTCGGGAAGACGTACTCCAGTTTGAACGACGCGTTCCACGGGGAGAGGTCGGTTTCCGAGTCCTCACCGGACTCGCGCCCCTCGTCGGCGTCGACGAGCGGCGTCATCCCCTCGCCGAGCGTCACGCGGTCGCGGGGGTCGTCGCCGACCGCGAGGAAGTCGTCGAACGCCCACAGGCCGTCGCGCGCGTCGAACGAGTCGGGGGCGGGCGCCGCGCCGTCGGGCGTCGGCGAGTCAGCGAAGTCGAGCGGGGCGCCGCACCGGCAGCGCCAGCGGTCGCGGTACGTCTCGCCGCACTCGGGACAGCGGAGTCGGCGGAGATCGGAGTTCGAAGGGGCTGTGTCGTCGGGGTCGGCCATCAGTACTCGTCGACGTTGGTGCCGATCGAGCAGACGTACTCGCCGGCGGCCACCTGCGGGAGGCGGCGCGTCCGCCAGAAGATCCCGTCCGTGTCAGCGGTGACGCGGCCCTCTAAGGCGCCGAAGGTGTCGGTCACCTCGAAGAGGACGTCGCCCGCCGAGACGCGCTCGCCGAGCTCGCGCTCGAAGCGGACTAAGCCGCCGGCCGGCGAGCCGTACTGGTCGAAGCCGCGGGCGCGCGTCTGCGACTCGAGGGGCGCGTCGCCGTCGAGGAACCCGTAGTGGCGGAGCACGTTGAACACGCCCTCGACGCCGTACTGAATCGACTCCTCGTCCCAGCCGACGCAGCCGCCGAGCTCGGGGTCGACGGTGGGGATGCCGTGCTCCGGGCCGGCCCGGGCGAGCTGGCCGTCCGGGCCCTTGATGTCGAGGACGTGCCCGCAGCCGAACGCCTTCGCGAGCTCCAAGCACTCGCCGTGGAGGCGGTGGCGGACGCCGCAGCGCACGCGCGTCTCGTTTATCATCCGGCTCGTCGACCCCTGGTGGAGGTCGAGGATGTAGTCCGCGCGCTTGGCGACCTGGAACGTCTCGTGGGCGATCCGCTCGCTGGTCGTCCCGTCCGCGTCCCCCGGATAACCGCGGTTCATCTTCCGGTCGTCGACCGGGTTCCGGTGTTCCGCGGCCTGGAACGCGAAGTGGTTCACGATGCCGACGACGAGGACGGACCCCGACAGCTCGGCCGGGTCGAGCCGGGGGACGACGCGGTTGACGACGCCCAACCCGTTCAGCTCGTCGCCGTCGCTCACCGCTTGGACGTACAGCGTCGGCCCGTCGGCAGCGCCGTTGATCGCGGCGACCGGCAGCCGGACGGGGCTCCCGTCCCGCATCTCCCCCACCTCGAGACGGCCCGTGTCCGTCTCGCCCGGGGAGGCGCGGGCCGTTCCCAGCGTTATCATTACGCGGAGGTGGGGCGGCCGGGACTTTATCCGTTCGGTCCGCGGCGATCCGACCGACGCAAGCTTTATCGCCGCTATCGCCCAACCGGACGGTACTATCCCCGCGGCGTCGGTCCCGTCCGCCCCGACGACCGCCGCGGCGAGCCCCCATGAGCATCGACATCGACCCGCTGCGCGAGGCCGACGGGATCACCGTCACGGACCACATCGAGAACACGCAGTTCGAGGTGTACACCGATCGGCCGGTCGACCCGCGCCGGCGCCCCCAGTCGGACCACTACTTCCCGGTCGACGCCAGCGTCGCGGTCGAGACCGGATCGATCGAGATCCCGCGCGTCGCGGTCGTCGAGACGCGCGCCGGCGACGGGGAGCTGCTCACTCACGGCGACTGCTACGCGATGCCCGACGGGACGTACCACGTCGGGATCAACCCGGCGCCGACGAAGCTGTACCTCACCTTCGATTCCGGCTTCTCCGTCTCCACGACCGACCGGACCACGCGGATCGACCTCGACACGCCGGGTGCGGTCGGGCTCGGCTTCCGGTCGCTCCACCAGACGCCGGCGGGGACCATCACCACCCCCACGGACCCGGAATCGCTGATGGACGCCGTCTCGCTGCTCGGCTCCGCGCTCCAGACCACCAGTCCGGAGCGGTCGTTCCCCACCCTACGAGGGCACCCGCCGCTCATCGAGCCGGGCGACGAGTTCCGCGTTCCCGAGCGGGTCGAACCGATCGACAGCGGCGTCCGGATCGTCGTCCCCCCGGAGTACCGCTACCTCTACCCCGTCGTCTCGCTTGCGTACTACTTCGCGGCCGACCTCGTCCCGGGCGACGCTCCGCGAATCGAGGGCGACGGGTGGACGTATCCGCTCGAACCGGGGTTCGAGGAGCGGACCGCGCAGGTGCTCAGGCAGTCGTTCCACATGGACTGTCTCGCCCGTACGGAGGGCTTCTACCCGGTCGACCTCCACGAGCGCGAGACCACTGACCTCGACCTCGACTGGGAGCGGCTGTACGACCTCCCGCTCGCGGAGCGGCTCGGCGAATACCTCGACGTCCCGTTCGGCGACGTCGAGGCCGAACTGCCGCAGTGGACGCTGACGACCGACGTCCGTCCCGACCCGGAGAACGTGGAGATGCTCCCGTTCGTCGCCGGCGAGCTGTCGATCGTCCGCTCGCCGGAGACCGTCACGCCGGTGGACGACGACGGCGGCGTCGGCGTCGGCTTCTTCGGCGGTGCGGACCGAAGCCCGTCGGCGGCCACGAGGCGAGAGGTCCCGGTCGGCGGCGTCGCGCCCGACGGCGGCGGCAGCCTCGGCGGCGTCCTCGGCGACGACGAGTTCGTTCGCGGCGGCGCGAGCGCGGGCGCGGCGAACCCGGGAGCCACCCGCGGCGCGGACGCGACCGAGAACCGCGGCGCCGTGCCGGCCCAGACCGACTTCGTCCGGCCGGAGCCGGTCGACACCGTCGAGCACGCGTGGGTCGGCGACGGCGTCCCGCTGGACGCCAACAAGGCGACGCTCGACGCGTACCACCGACGGCTGGAGGCCGGGCAGGTCGAGCAGTCGCGCATCTCCGTCCTCGTGGTCTGTAACGACGACCAGATGCGCGAGGAGGGGAACGTCGCCGACCTCTACGGCCTCCGCGACATGGTCCAGTTCGACATCGAGGTGCGCCACGACCTCACCCGCGAGGAGATGCGCGAGGTGCTGGAGTCAGACGTCGACTTCCTCCACTACATCGGCCACGTCGACGACCGCGGGATGCAGTGCGCCGAGGAGTACCTGGACCTGACCGACGAGGACCTCGAGATCGGCGTCAGCGCCTTCCTGCTCAACGCCTGCCAGTCCTACCAGCAGGGCGAGGCCTTAGTCCACCGCGGCTCGCGCGGCGGCATCGTCACGCTCTCAGACGTGGCGAACTCGCCGGCAACGAAACTCGGTCGGATCATCGCCCGTCTAATGAACAGCGGCTTCAACCTTCGGACCGCGCTTCACGTGGCGAAGCGCGAGCTGATTACGGGTCACCAGTACATCGTGGTGGGGGACGGGGGGACGACGATCTGTCAGAGTCGGAGTGGGTCTGCGGTTGTGATTAATCTTAAAAGAGAGAGCTCCGAGGAGTGGAGAGTATCTGCAGATATGCTTCCAAACGGTCCGTACGGAAATGGAACTCTCACAACACTAAATCTGGCCACAGATGATTCAAACCATTACATTCCGGTGAAGCTAGACTACGAGGCGGTGAGTACTGAAGAACTTTCCAAATTCTTAGATTTAGAGACTGCACCCGTTTTCAAGTCTGATCAACTAGTTTGGAGTGACGAATTGAATTTTTAGGGTCCAGGGTTAGATGCAGCCATATTCGCCGCCGCGGGCGCCGCCTGCGTCAGCAGCAGGAGGGCGGTGAACAGGACGCCGGCCATCTTCGGGTGCTCTGCCACGTAGTCTGCCACACTTTCGTGCATATTCGAAAAGTATCAGGATAAATAAATATTAAGATTGTTCTGCGGTTGAGTAACAGGGATATTTGAAATGTAATTTTATTGTATTAAATAAGCAGGTCCGTTGAGCGTCGGAGAATCAGCCGTTTGCCATGCTGAATGGCGACGAGGACCAAACGCGCTCGCGACACCGACCGAGGACCGCGTTTTTTCACCGCGCGGCGCGGAACGGACCGTGCCATGACCGACATCGAAGCCGCGATCCGAGATGCGTTCGAGCACACGGAGTACGACCTCGGCGACGTCGCGGTCAACCGCCGGCAGGTCCGCGTGCCGGTGAGACAGGAGGGCGCCGACCCCGACGCGCTCCGGGCGGTGATCGAGGAGGCGCTCGGCGCGGACGCGCTCGCGACCGTGACGGTGACCACGGAGCGCATCGCCGGCGAGGACACCGTCGGCACCGTCGTGTCGTTCCGGTACCGGGACTGACGCGGCCGGCGGGCTCGGCGGGACCCGAACGCGTCGCCCGCGACCGCGACGCGGTACGATTAACAGGGCGGTACCCGTACACAGGGATCATACGATGACGGCCGAGGACGGACACGACGGCGCACAGTACCTCGCCGGCTCGCCCGTTCGGGTCGCGATACTCCGGGCGCTGCGCGAGGAGCCGCGGCGCCCGGCCGAGCTGACCGACGCGGTCGACGCCACCCGAACGACGGTCCAGCGGATCCTCGCGGGGTTCCGCGAGCGCGACTGGGTCGTGAAACGCGGCGCCGACTACCGGGTGACGCCGACCGGAGAACGCGTCCACGACGCGTACGAGACGCTGCTGACGGAGGTCGAACGCAGCGACCGCTACGGCCGGTTCGCCGAGACGGTCGAGCGCGTCGGCGTCGACTTCCCCGCGGAGGGGATCCCGGACAGCGACCTCACGGTCGCGTCCGACCAGAACCCGCTGGCGGCCGTCGACCGCCTCACCGAGCTCCTGCGCGAGAGCCGCGAGGCGGAGATCCGGGCCGTCTCCCCGGTCGTCCTCCAGCAGTTCAACGACGCGGCGGCCGCGGCGTTAGACGACGGCGCGAGCGTCGAGCTGATCGTCGACCGCGACGTGGTCGACGCGTCGGTCGCGGAGTTCGGCCCGGCGACCGACCGCGCGCTCACCGACGACGACGCGACGGTGTACGTGAGCGCCGAGCCGATCGAGTACGGGCTCGTCCGGTGTGGCGACGTCGCGTGCGTGACCGCGTACGACGAGCGGAACAACCCGCGGTGCGTGCTCGAATCGACCGACGATCCGGTGGTCGACTGGGTCGACGACGCGTTCGCGTCGCTTCGAGACGACGCGACGCGGCTCTCGGCGGTCGTCGAACGCGCCTGAGAAAGGGAAAGCGACCGCTACGCGTCGTCGCTCGCGGCGTCGTCGCCAGCGGCCGTCTCCGTCGTCGCGTCGTCCGGGTCGAAGTTCGCGGGCACGACCGTCGGGTGATCGATGCCGACGGAGGGTGTGGTGGCGCTCATGATTCTACGCGATCGTACGCGACTCCCGCCCTAAAAATCACCCATAGGCATAACGCATCCGGGCGCGGGCGACGGATGCGTTCGGGTTATATCGGCGTTAGGCGACCTGCTCGTCGTACAGGTCCTGCGCGTGTTCGATGGCCTCCTTGGCCGCCGCCTTGTCCTCCCAGCCGAGCGTTTCGACCTCCTTGCCGGCCTCGAGGTTCTTGTAGGTCGCGAAGAACTCGTCTATCTCGTCGAGGGTCTGCTGAGGGATGTCCTCGAGGTCCTCGATGTGGTCGAACCGGGGGTCCTCGGTGGGCACCGCGATCACCTTGTCGTCCTGCTCGCCGTCGTCGTCCATCTTCATCATGGCGACGGGGCGGGCCTCGATCACGCAGCCGGGGAACGTCTGGTCCTCGACGAGTACCATCACGTCGAAGGGGTCCTCGTCGTCGTAGTACGACTGCGGGATGAAGCCGTAGTCGTACGGGTAGTGGACGTTCGAGTGAAGCACGCGGTCGAGCACGACGCCGGGGATGTCCTTGTCGTACTCGTACTTGTTCCGCTCGCCTTTGAGACACTCGACGACGGCGTAGATCTCGTCCGGCGCGTTCGGTCCCGTCTCGAGATCCTCCCAGAGGTTGGCCATGTGTCCGTTGGTGGGTGGAAGTCGGCCAAAGTCCTTTCGGGATCGCGCGAGCGCGTCCGTCATCGATCCCCGTCGCAACGGTGGGGAGGCCGGCACCACTGACCCCCGTCGCAACGGCGGGGAGGCCGGCACCACTGACCCCCGTCGCAACGGCGGAGAGGCCGGCGCCACCGAACCACGAGGAGCCGAGGTCGCGAGGGCTGACACCGGGCGAGGCCGGATCTCCGCGGTTTCGATCGTGAGCCGTACGCCGAGCGCGACCGACGATCCCTCGGTCCACCCGCCGAAAGCGGAATCGATCAGTCGAACGCGTTCCATCGCCGGATACCACGAGCGTCCGCCGAGAGACCGTCGATACCGAGAGATCCGGACAACCGTGCGGGGTTACGCATCGCAACGGTCGTGAATGTTGAGAAAGATTATAAGTTCGGGTCCCCTCCCGTCAGGCATGTCAGAGGCACAAACAGTCACTGATGAATCGACGGCGGCAAGCGATCTCACGGCGTTCCAGCAGAACATCCTCACAATCCTCGCGGAGGAGCCGATGTACGGCCTCGCCATCAAGCGGGAGTTAGAGTCGTACTACGGCTCCGAGGTGAACCACGGCCGCCTGTACCCCAACCTCGACGACCTCGTCGACCACGGGCTCGTCGAGAAGAGCGAACTCGACAAGCGGACGAACCAGTACGAGCTCACCGACGAGGGCCACGACGTGGTCCTCGGCCAGATCGAGTGGGTCCTCGACCGGTTCGTCACCGACGAGGGGCGCGCGGACGAGGTCCGCGCGCTGCTCGAGTAAGCCGGAGCGCCGGCGCCCGCGCGGTATCGGTTTCCAACTGAAATTTTGGCACACGGCGCGGCGAAAGCCGCGTTCTCTCTCCGCCGAGCGACCGCTACGTCGAACCGTCGTCGGCCGACTCTCGGTCGTCGAGGGCCTCGACCGCGACGGACTCGTCCACGTCGGCGGCGACGGACTCGATCACGGAGAGCGACTCGTCGACGGCGTCGAGCTGCTCGTCGGTCGGCCAGCCGTTCCGGACTAAGTACTCCTCCCGGAACTCGGCGCGCATCTGCGGCGTGGCGTCGTCGACCGGGCGGACGTAGTGGTTGCTCATGAACGACGCGAACGTCTCCGCGGTCCGCGCGTGGACCTCGGCCTCGCGCTCGCCGACCGCCTCGGCGACCGCCTCGGCGACCGCCTCGTTGTACGCGGCCACCTCGCGGTAGCGGTCGGCGTCGCCGGGGCCGGACAGCGACACCTCGACCGCGCGGTCCGTGTCCTCCACCCGGTCGAGCTGAACGGTCCCGTCGTCCATCCACTCGTCGGGGTACAACACGAGCGCGTCGTCCTCGTCGCGGACGCGCGCGGTGTAGCCGTACTCGGCCGCGAGCGCGTCGCGCCGCTCGCGGTACTGGTCGGCCGCCTCCTCGATCTCCGGCGTCGGCTCCGCGGACTCGGCCTCGCGGGCGAGCCGCGTGAGCCGCTCCGCCTCGTCGACGGCCTCGACCGGCACGTCGGGGACGCGCTCGTCGTCGCGATCGGGGGACTCCGCGGCGTCGGCAGCGGCCGCGTCGTCGGGGTCGTCGCCGGTCCCCTCGTCTCCCGCCGCCATCATCTCTCGCGCCCGTTCCTTCGCCCACTCCGGCGGGTCGTCGTCAGTTCGCGTCATCGAGTGCCTCGTTCGCTAAGTCGTCGGCGCGCTCGTTTATCTCCCGCGGTACGTGGGCGATCGACCAGCGGTCGAACCGCTCTAACAGCTCCCGGGCGCGGACCCGCCGCTCGCGGAGCTCCGGGTCGTTGGCGTTCCACTCGCCGCGGACCTGCTTGACGGTGAGCTGAGAGTCGCCGCGGACGTCGACGGCGTCGAAGCCGTACTCGTCGGCCGCCTCCAGCGCGCGGATCAGCGCGGCGTACTCGGCCTGGTTGTTCGTCGCGCGGCCGATCCGCTCGCCGCCCTCGGCGACGACCCCGTCGGACGTGACCAGGCACCAGCCGACCGCGGCCGGACCCGGGTTCCCGCGGGACGCGCCGTCGAAGTAGACGTGCGCGCGGCCCCCGCCGTCGCGCAGCAGGGCGGTCAGTCGGGTGGGGTCGCTCCCCTGGACGACGACCTTGTCGTCGTACGCGACCGCGACGGCCCCGTCCCGCTCGGCGCGCCACCGCTCGTGGGGCGTGTTCCCCTCGTCGATCCGGACGCCCTCGCCCGCGAGGCGCTCGCGCGCGGCGGCCGGGTCGCAGTCGATCGTCGGCATTCGTCCGGTTTCCGCGCCCGCCGGACAAAGGGCTGTCCGTCCGCTGTCGACACGAGACCGACCGGGGGTCACAACCCGTGGTACTCCCCCACACGGTAACGAACTTTTAAGTTAAACCGTTTGGATAGTATATAAATGCGATGACACGGCCCACCCGGCAACGGGATCACGACCGGCAGCGCGTGGGGGACGAAGACGCCGAGGAAGACGAGATCGACGTCGAGGAGGTCGAGGACATCGACGAGTTGGACCCCGAGGACTTCGATCCGGAGGACCTCACCCGGACGGCCGACGGGGAGCTGATACACGAGGAGACGGGGATGATCATCGAGGACGAGCAGATCGATCCCGGCCCGGAGTGGCGCGCGTTCAACCACTCGGAGCGGCAGGAGAAGTCGCGCGTCGGCGCCCCGACGACCAAGACGATGCACGACAAGGGGCTGACGACGACGATCGACTGGAAGGACAAGGACGCCTACGGCCGCTCCATCTCCTCGAAGAAGCGGTCGCAGATGCACCGCCTGCGCAAGTGGCAGGAGCGCATTCGGACGAAGGACGCGGGCGAGCGCAACCTCCAGTTCGCGCTCTCGGAGATCGACCGGATGGCGAGCGCGCTCGGGGTGCCGCGGTCGGTACGCGAAGTGGCGTCCGTCATTTATCGACGCGCGCTCAACGAGGACCTCATTCGGGGGCGCTCCATCGAGGGCGTCTCCACCGCGGCCCTGTACGCCGCCTGTCGCAAGGAGGGTATTCCGCGGAGCCTCGAGGAGATCTCCGAGGTCTCGCGGGTCGACCGCAAGGAGATCGGCCGGACGTACCGCTACATCTCCCAGGAGCTCGGCTTGGAGATGCGCCCGGTCGACCCGAAGAAGTACGTCCCGCGGTTCTCCTCGGAGTTAGAGCTCTCCGAGGAGGTCCAGTCGAAGGCCAACGAGATCATCGAGACGACCGCCGAACAGGGGCTGCTCTCGGGGAAGTCGCCCACCGGCTACGCCGCCGCCGCCATCTACGCGGCCTCGCTGCTCTGTAACGAGAAGAAGACCCAGCGCGAGGTCGCCGACGTCGCGCAGGTCACCGAGGTCACCATCCGCAACCGGTACCAAGAGCAGATCGAGGCGATGGGAATTCACAGTTAGGGCGGTCTCGCGGTCGGTTCTCCCTCCCCTGCTTTCTCTTCCGGGCTTCGCGTCCCGTCGCGCCGGAAACGTTCAAGCCGCCGCGCCGCCAACGCCGATCCGAATGCGGCTCGACGAGTTCATCGAGGTCGAGGCGAACGAGCGCGCCGAGCGGCGGCGCCTCGCCGCGGAGAAGGACTACGGCATCCTCGACCACCTCGACTCCTTCGAGCGGCGCTTCGACGAGCACGTCTCCGACGACGCCGTCGTCGGCAGCGTCTCGCCCTCCATCTTCGTCGGCCGCGCGGACTACCCGAACGTCTCGACCGGACTGTTATCGCCGGTCGGCCGCGAGGAGCGCGCCGCGGCGTTCGAGACCTCTGCGGCGTGGTACGACGAGGGCGTCTCGATCTCGGACGTGTTCGACCGGCGGACCAGCCTGCTCAACTCGACGCGCGGCGTCGACGTGGCGGACGCGGGCGCGATGGGCGGCGTGAAGTCCGTCGGCGGCGGAGGCGGCCCGGCCGAGAGCGTCCACGACGCCTGGGACGGCTGGCTCGGCGTCCAACGCGAGGTCGCCATCGCGGACCGCCCTGTCGACGTGGAGATCGGGCTCGACGGCCGGCCGGACCTCGACTTCGAAGTCGGCACGGAGGACATCAAGACGCCGACCGGGCCGCGGGCGGCGGCCCGCACGGCCGACCTCGGCGAGAACCCGCACGTCCCGCGGCCAGTGAAGAAGACGCTCGAAGACGACGACTGGCGCGCCGAGGGGGCGATGACGTACCTCTACCGCCGCGGGTTCGACGTGTACGAGATCAACACGATCCTCTCGGCGGGCGCGCTCGGGCGCGGCGAGAACCGCCGGCTCGTCCCGACGCGCTGGTCGATCACGGCCGTCGACGACACGGTCGGGCAGTTCCTCCGCGGCTCGATCCGCGACAACCCGGCGGTCGACCGGATCGAGGTCCACCGCAACGAGTACCTCGGCAACGCCTTCTGGGTGATCCTCGTCCCGGGCCGGTGGGAGTACGAGCTCGTCGAGATGAAATCGCCGGGGTCGATCTGGAACCCCGACCCTGAGGCCGGCGTCTACCTCGCGGCCGCCAGCGAGGGGCGCGAGGGTCGGACCGGCTACGTCGAGGAGACGGCGGGCGCCTACTACGCGGCCCGACTCGGCGTCTTAGAACACCTCGACGACCGCGGGCGGCAGGCGAAGGCGCTCGTGTTGCGGCACGTCTCCGACGACTACTGGGGACCGGTCGGCGTGTGGCAGGTGCGCGAGGCCGTCCGGAACGCGTTCGAGGGCGAGTTCGGGGCCGCGGAGACGTTCGGCGAGGCGGTCCGCGGCGTCGCCGACCAGCTCCCCGTCTCGCTCGGGCGCCTCCGCCGGAAGTCGACGATGGCGGCCGGACTTCAGGCGAACCTCGGGGACTTCGTCGACGCCGACTGAGCCGAACGGGAGCGGACGGCGACCCCTCGCCCCCGATCCGCTTTAGTCGCGGGGGCGAGTGGACGGCGCATGGTCTCTCTCGTCCCCGCGTTCGGCGGCGTGCCCGGCGGTCCCGAGCTGCTGATCCTCCTGGTCATCGCCGTGCTCCTCTTCGGGGTTCCCCTCGTCCTCGTCGGGGGAGCGGTGTTGTACCTCACAACGCGCTCCGAGGACGAGACAGCCGCCGAGACGACGGACGACGACCGAATCGCGGAGCTGGAGGCGGAGGTCGAACGGCTCCGCGAGCAGGTTGGCGACGAACCGGACGAGCTTGAGGAGGAAGAGGAGAGCTCATAATTGCTCGAAGCGGTCGGCGCGCGCCTGCGAGGCCGCACCGCGGCCGAGCAGCGCGTGCGAGGGAGTCAGTCGCCGGAGCGAAGCGACGGCGACTGACGAGGCTGGGGAGGTGTGAGGTGCGGTCGCGGTCGGGTGGGACTCAAAGGGGCAGCCGTGAGGCGGGCGCAGGCGATGTAAGCACTGGAAGGAGCGAGTGAAACGAGCGACTGAAGCGCGCAACGAGCGTGCGCCCGCCTCACGGCTGGGGCTTTGGCGGCGTCAGCCGCGAGAGGGCCAGGCCGTCGGTATCGGACCGATCGGCCTCCACCATCAGCTCATCGCGGTACTACCCCCTCTCAGTCCTCGGCCCAGTAGTACAGGTCCTCGCGGGGCGCGTCGCAGCTCGGGCAGTTCGCGGGGAGCTGGTCGCCGATCTCGCCCATCTCGCCGCACTCCCAGCAGCGCCACATCACGTACGCGGTGCCGAACACGTCGCGGGCGTCGGTGAGCGTCAGCGTGTCCGTGCTCGACGGCGACGCGACGTAGAAGCCGTCGTCGTCGACCCCCCGGATCGAGCCGAGCCGCTCCCCGTCCTCGTTGTACACCGCCTGTCCGATACTCACGTCGGCGAACACGGGTTCTTCGGAGGCCATACGCGGCTGTACGCGCTGATCCCCTATAAGTGTGGGAGTAGATAACACGACTCGTGATGAATGTCCGACCACGGAT
Organism: Halorubrum sp. Atlit-26R; assembly: GCF_003666015.1. GTDB lineage: Archaea > Halobacteriota > Halobacteria > Halobacteriales > Haloferacaceae > Halorubrum. Next base: position 341,766 of record NZ_QPLT01000001.1, on the reverse strand, counting down.
CGGCGGCGAACAGCGCCAAATACCCAGTCGCCTGCTTATAAATAGTGACCGCAGATCGGCGGCGAACACCGCCAAAGCCCCAGCCGCTCGGCTGTACGACACTACTGTTTATAAACTGCTCATCGACACGAACGCCGCCAAAGCCCCAGCCGGGAGGACTCGCGCGGCTTGTTGCGCTCCTCGTCACTCGCTTCGCTCGTTCCTGCGGTGCTTACTGCGCCGTGCTTCGTCCTCCCGGCTGCCCCTTCGAGTCCCACCCCGCACGGCGACCGCACCTCACGCCTCCCCAGCCTCGTCAGTCGGCCTCCGCTACGCTCCGGCCGACTGACTCCCTCGCACGCGCTGACTCGCGGCCTCCGCTTCGCTCCGGCCGCTCGCAGGCGCGCGCCACCGCCGTCCCTGCGGGTAACGAACGAGAGTCGTTGACGATGAGAATCGAAATCCGCTCGTTCAGGCGACCGGCGTGCGTTCGACGACGGTACCGTCGACGGTCGGGTACTGCTCGACGATCTCGCCCTCGTCGAGGTCGCCGTCCTCGACCATCTCCTCGAGGAGCCACCACGCGACCTCGACGTGGTTCGATTTCACGGTGTAGAACTCCTCGGGGACGCCCAGCGACTCGAACCGCTCGCGGTCGGCGAACGCCTTCCCGTAGACTAAGGTTCCGTCGTCGGTCACCTCGTCGAACTCCCGACGGATGTTCTTCGCCATGCGCTTCAGGCGGTTCCGGTGTTGCGCGGCGTCCTTGAACACCGACGTACAGAAGTACACCTTCTCGTGGCTCGCCATCTCCTCGAGGATGGCGTCCTTCGACCCCTCGACCGCGGACATGTGCCCCTCCTGAAGCTCGAACCCCTCCTCTTGCATCCGGCGGTAGTTCCCGTCGGACATCTCGAACTCGTTGATGTTACAGAACTCGGCGGCGCCCTCGTCTAAGAACTCCAGGAACTCCGGTTCCGCGCGGATCCCGGGAATCTCGAAGGCGGGCGTGAGCCCCTCCTCGCGGGCGATGTACAGTATCTCCTCCCACTCGGTGCCGTGCATGTCGCCCCACAGCTCCACCGGCGGATGGAAGCGGATCTCGTCGAGGCCGGCCTCCGAGAACTTCCGCATGTTCTCGCGACCGCCCGTAATTCCGGTGTAGAGGTGTGTGTGGTGGTCCTCGCCGAACTCGTCTTTCAGCAGTTCGAGGTACCGGGTCGTCTTCGCCATCGCCTCCTGCGGCTCGCCGCCGGTGATCGACGTGCCGAGCGCGCTCATGCGCTTGGCCTCCTCGATCACGTCCTCGTCGGACTCGACCTTCCGCTCGTTGGCGTACACGTCGGTGACGTTCTTCCGGTTCTCTCCGAGGGGGCAGTAGAAGCAGTCCCGCTGGTCGCAGTAGCCGTAGACGAAAAGCACCATCTTTCCGCCCTTGGCGCACTGTTCACAGCCCTTGGAGATCATCTACCCCCTTCTACCGGCCGCGGCCTCAAAAAGCGTCCGAACCGCGCTGTCCCGAGAGATCCGTTGGCACGACCGCGGATTCGGCGGTCGAGCGACGTCGAGGGAGGAGGTGACCGAACACAAAGTATGTACCCCCGCCGCCGCCAGTGGCGGGCATGGATCGAGACCCGACCGCCGACGACGTCGAGAACGAGACACCGAGCGACGCGGTCACGCGCCGCCGAGCGCTCGCGGCCGGCGGCGCGGTCGGCCTCGCCGGGCTCGCCGGCTGCACCGCGCTCGACGTCGCGACCGGCGACGGGCCCGCGGAGTTCGCGGCGGGCACCGCGACCGTGAGCGACGCGACGCTCTCGGAGACGGGGTACGAGCTCAACGAGGTGTCAGACGAGCCCATCTCCCGCGAGGTGGAGGTCGCCGGACAGACCCGGGAGGTGCGCGTGACGAACACCGTCGCCGAGTACGACAAGGCCGTCGAGCTGTTCGGCGAGCGCTATCAGGCGGCCGTGTTCGCCGCGGTGACGACGCCGCAGATCGAGGTACTCGGCCGGGCGCTCAACCCGATCGCCGAGATGGGAACCCGCGAACGCGCCGAGCTCATCCTGAGCCGCTTCGAGAACGTCGAGAGCCTCGAACGGGGCTCGGAGTACTCCACCGAGGTCCTCGGCTCAGACGCCGCGGTCGTCGTGTACACGGCCGACGCGGAGATCGAGGGGACGGGCGTGACCACCGAGCTGGAGCTTCACATCGGCGAACCGGTCGGCGTCGGCAGCGACTTCGTCCTCCCGCTGGCGGCGTACCCGGCCGCGTTCAGCGACGGCGAGAACGTCCGCCGGATGATGAACGGGATCGAACACGAGCCGAACGAGGAGAGCTGACGGAGCGAACGTTCGGGCCGACGCGGTCGCCGGGTTCGCCGGGCGCGACCCGAGCCGAAAACATATGCCGTCCCCCCGCGTAGCCTCGAACGATGCTGCTCGTCCTCTGCGTCGACCTCGACGACGACCTCGGCCGCAAGACGGGGATCCCCACCCCCGTCATCGGCGCCGACGACGTCACCGAGGCCGCGGTCGCGCTCGCGACCGCCGACCCCGAGGACTCCGACGTCAACGTCCTCTTTCAGGGCGTCAACGTCCACGACGAGCTGGCCGCCGAGGGCGAGGCCGTCGAGGTCGCGGCCGTCACCGGCGTCGACGGCCCAGACGTGAAGGCGAACCGCGCGGTCGGTCAGGAGGTCGACCGCGTGCTCGCCGAGCTGTCGACCGGCGAGGAGGTGTCCGCCGTCGTGATCACCGACGGCGCCCAAGACGAGTCCGTCCTCCCCGTGATCCGCTCGCGGATGCCGATCGACGGGATGCGCCGCGTCGTCGTCCGGCAGGCGCAGGACCTCGAATCGCTGTACTACACGATCAAACAGGTCCTCGCCGACCCGGAGACCCGCGGCACGATCCTGATCCCGCTCGGGGTCCTCCTCCTTATTTATCCCCTCGTCGTCGTCGCCAACCTCTTCGACGTCGCGGGCGCGGCCGTCCTCGGGATCCTCTCGGGCGCGGTCGGCCTCTACTCGCTGTTCCGCGGGCTGGGGCTCGAAGACACCGTCGACGGGACCGCCGAGAGCGTCCGCAACGTCCTCTACACCGGCCGCGTGACCCTCGTCACCTACGTCGTCGCGCTCGCCTTGGTCGTCGTGGGTGGCGTTCAGGGAGTCGACACCGTCGACGTCGTCCGGACCGCACAGGGGAGCCCGCTCGCGGCCGGCACCGCCCTCGCCGCGTTCGTCCACGGGTTCGTCCAGTGGCTCGGCGTGGCGGGCGTCACCTCCAGCCTCGGGCAGATCACCGACGAGTACCTCGCCGGTCGGTTCCGGTGGCGCTACCTCAACGCCCCCTTCTACGTGGCCGCCATCGCCGTCGTGCTGTTCGCGGTCTCCGGCTTTTTCCTCCCGAACGCGCCCGGCGTGACGGCGCTCGGACTCTCGGAGCTGGCGATGGCGCTCGCGGCCGGGACGCTCATCGGGGTGTTGAGCACGCTCGCGTTCGCCGTCGCGGAGTCGCAGCTCCCCTCCGCGGAGCCGGTGTAAGGCCCCCGCGCCGAGGCGCTCGCCTCGACCCGTCCGTAATCCTCGGGTTGGAGCGGGACCGACCGATATCGGCACCGGAGACGCTCAGGCCGAGCCGGTCTGCCAGCCGATGAACCGGTCGAATCCGTACGTGAACCCGGCGTACAGCGCGACGAACACGACCCAGCGGAACACGTCGAACGTACCGGTGAACGCGAGGACGTTGAAAATGTACGATAGCGACGCCCCGACGAATCCGGCGAGGAAGAGGGTCCTGCGGTCGTCCATACGGGCCTGTCGACGGAGCGCGAGTTAGCTCTTGTGCCGGGCGAGCGCCTCTGACGGACGGTCGCACGGTCCCGTCGGCGTTCTCGCGGCGACGAGCGCGCCTATCGCGGCGTCCAGGAGTCGCACGCCTCCATGTCGTCCATCAGCTCGTCGTAGTGCGCGCAGTAGGGGCGCATCCCGTCGTCCGTCCGGACGTAGTCGAACTTCGCGCAGTTGCCGCAGTAGGCGTCGCCCGGGCCGTCGCGCGCGGCGGGGGCGCCGGGCGATGGCGCGGACTCCGGCGTCGCCGGCGAGGACGGCCCCTCCGGTCCCGCCTCGTCGAGCGGGGAGGAAATGTCGGTGTCGGCGCTGCCGCCGTCGCTCACGCCCGCCGAGCCGGGCGCGGGGGATCCGCCCGTCCCGTACCGGCCCGCGTCGGTCGTCCGCCCGCCCGCGCCGGAGCCTCCCGCGCCGCTCGACCGGCCGCCGGTGGTGCCCGACGCGCCGGTGCCGGTCGTCGCTCCGGAGTCGGCCGTCGTCCCGGGGCCGGACGCCGCGCCGGTGGCGTCTCGGTCCGCCGACCGGTTCGCGTCGCGCGCCGACCGGTTCGCGTCGTCGGGACGGTTCGTCTGCGTCTCCACGTCGCCGTCGGGGGTGCCGCCGAGGAGGCCGACGCCACCGGGGCCGCTGAGCTGGTCTCGGGGGACCTCGACCACCTTCGTCTCCCCCTTGTGGGTCACCTCCATCGAGACGGTGCCGCCGGGATCGTTGCGGGTCTTGAAGTTGGCGACGCCGACGAACACGCTCCACAGCGCGGTCGCGGCGCCGAGGAAGTAGACGCCGGCGGTGTGGAGGGTGAGGTTCGGGAGGTCCGGGCGCGGTCCGCCGACCCACCGTTCGGGGTACGCGTAGGTGAAAACCGCCACGCCGAGGCACATGACGGCCGCGCCGACGACCGCGGCGGCGTAGGTGCTGCGGTCGGCCGGCAGCACGGCCATCACGCCGATCAACACGAGCGGGACGCCGATTCCGCCGAGGATCCCGCCGAGCTCCCGGGCCGCGGCGGAGCTGTACCCCGCAGGCACCGCCACCTCGGCCGCCGCGAGGATGCCCGCGACGAGGAGCAGCGCCCCCGCGGCGAACGATCCCACGCCGAGGTACAGCCGCCGCGGGTCGGCCCCGGAGCGCCCCCGTCCACCGTACGCCTCCGAGAGACTGGTCATAGGCGGGGTACGTCGTCCACCGTGAAAACAGTACGTCAGACGATCACGGATCGCGGGCGAACGCGACCACAGGTGCGGGCGAAACGGAAAGGCCGGCGTCCGGCTCAGACGAGCGCGTCGACGTCGACGTGGTCGCCGAGCAGTTCGGCCATCCGGTCGACCGTCCGAACGTCGCGCGTGCGCCCGCCGCGGACGACCTCCTCGGCGCGGTCGATGGCGGTGACCGTGTCGGTGTTCACCGCCAGTACGGGCTTGCCGGCGTCGGCCGCCTTGCCCAGCACCGCGCCAGAGGGGCGATGGCCGCCGGTCAGGACGAGGCAGGCGACCCCGGAGGCTTCGAGCGCGGCCGTCTGGACGTCCGCGCGGTCGCCGCCGGTGATGACGGCGGCGTCGCGGGCGCGCCGGAAGTAGCGGAGCGCCTCGTCGCCGCCCATCGCGCCGACGAGGAACCGCTCGACGAACGCGTCGGTGGGCGCGTCGGTGAGCAGTTCGGCGCCCAACTCGTCGGCGAGCTCGCCGACCGTGACGCCCGCGAGCTCCTTCTCGTGGGGGATCGCGCCGAAGACGGTGATCCCGTTCGATTCGAGGAACGGGATGCCGTCCTGGTCGAGCGACTCGAAGGCGTCGTCGGACACCTTGTTAAAGACGACGCCGGCGAGGCGGTCGCCGAACGCGTCGGCGGCCGCCAGCACCTCGTCGAGGTCGTTCGGCGAGCCGTACTCGGCGACGAGGACGACCCGCGCGTCGAGCAGCTCCGCGACGTCGACGTCGGTGAGGTCGACGACGCCGCCGGTGGTCCAGCTGCCGCCGCCCTCGACGAACACCTGGTCGTTGTCGGCGGCGATGTCGTCGTACTCCTCGCGGATCCGGTCGCGGAGCGCGGCCGGGTCCTCGGTGCCGCGAATCGCGCCCTCGACGAACGTCGGCGAGTAGACGACGGGCTCCATCTGGTGCATCTCGGCGTCGAGGCCGAGCACCTCGCGGGCGAGCATGGGGTCCTGGTCGAGCGTCTTCCCGACGTTCGACTGGAGCCGGGTGCCCTTCGGTTTCATGTAGCCGACGCTGCGGTCGCGGTCGGCCGCGAGCCGCGCGAGGGCGACTGTGATCGCTGTCTTTCCGGCGCTGTCTCCGGTCGCGGTGACGAGTGTGGTGGGTGTGTCTGTCATTGGTCTAGTTCCTCCGGATCGACGGTGAGTCTCACGTCGACGGCGGCGGCGTTCGTGCCGCCGTCGTCGTCGGGCAGTGCGACGAGTGGGTTGATGTCCAGTTCGAGGATCGCCGGGAAGTCGGTGACCAACTGCGAGAGCCGGCCGATCGTCTCGACCACGGCGTCGACGTCGACGGGGTCGCGGCCGCGGGCGCCCCGCAGCAGCGGCGCCGACTGGATCTCCTCGGTCATCTCGCGCGCCTCGGGTTCGGAGACGGGCGCGACGCGGAAGGTGGTGTCCTCCATCACCTCCACGAAGATCCCGCCGAGCCCGAACATCAGCAGCGGGCCGAACTGCGGGTCGCGGTTCATGCCGACGATCGTCTCGACGCCGTCGTCGAGATCGACCATCTCCTGTACTTGGACGCCGAGGACGGTCGCGTCCGGCTGGTAGTTGCGCGCGCGGGTGACGAGGTCCTCGTAGGTGTCGGCCACGTCCGCGTCGGCGACGCCGACGGCGACGCCGCCGATGTCGGACTTATGCAGGATGTCCGGCGAGACGATCTTCATCACCACGTCGCCGTCGACGCCCTCGGCGACCTCGCGGGCGCGCTCGGGCGAGTCGACGATCTCGCCGTCCGGCGTCGGGATGCCGTACGCGTCGAGCAGCTCCATCGCCTCGACGCCTAACCGATTATCGTCGCGGTCGCGCACCGTTCCGAGGATCTCGCGGGCGCGCTCGCGGTCGACGTCGAACGCCATCGGCGGGGCGTACTCGCGCGCCTTGATGTCGCGGTAGCGCGCGAGCGTCGCGAGGCTGTCGACGGCGCGCGCGGGGTCGAAGTAACAGGGGATCCCCCGCGCCTGGAGCTGCTGTTTCGGCTCCCGCGTCCGGTCGCCGCCCATCAGGCAGGCCGCGACGGGCGCGTCCATCTCCTCGCTGACCGCCTCGATCGCGTCCGCGAGGTCGCCGAAGTCGATCGTCGCCGTCGGCGCGGCCAACACGAGGGCGGCGCCGACGTTGTCGTCCTCGACGGTGATCTCGAGGGCCTCGCGGAACCGCTCGACGTCGGCGTCGCCGATCACGTCGACCGGGTTGTGGATGTTCGCCTCCTCGGGCATCGACGCCGCGAGCCGGTCGCTCGTCTCGCCCGTGAACGACGCCATGTCGAGGTCGGCGTCGCCCACCGCGTCGGTCGCCATCACGCCGGGGCCGCCGGCGTTGGTGACGATCGCGACGCTGTCGGTGTCGGGCAGCGGCTGGCTCCCGAGGATGCCCGCCGAGTCGAACAGCTCGTCGACCGACTCCGCGCGGATGACGCCCGCCTGGTCGAGGCCGGCCTCGTACGCCTTGTCGGAGCCCGCGAGCGTCCCGGTGTGCGAGGAGGCGGCCTGCGCGCCCGCGCTCGTCCGCCCGGACTTCACGGCGACGATCGGGGTGTCCTGGGTCGTCTCGCGGGCGGTCTCGATGAACTCGCGGCCGTCCTCGATCCCCTCGAGGTAGCCGATGATCACGTCGGTCTCCTCGTCGTCTCCCCAGTGGTCGACGAAGTCAGTCTCGTCGAGGACGGCCTTGTTGCCGAGCGAGACCACGTCCTTGAAGCCGATCCCGTTGTCGTTGGCCCAGTCGAGGACCGCGGTGACGAACGCCCCGGACTGGCTCATGAAGGAGAGCCCGCCGGGGAGCGCGTTCTCGGGCCCGAACGTCGCGTTCATGCCCGAGGGGGTCGACATGATCCCCAAGCTGTTGGGGCCGACGAGGTTGAGGTCGTACTCGTCGGCTAGCTCCGCGAGGCGCCGCTCCCTCGCCGCTCCGTCCTCTCCCGTCTCGCCGAACCCGGCGGTGATCACGACGACGTTGCGGACCCCCGCCTCGCCGCACGCCTCGATGGCGTCCAACACGATCGAGGGGGGCACGACGATCACGGCGACGTCGGCGTCAGCGTCGGCGACCTCGTCGACGCACGGCGTACCGAGCACCTCGTCGTAGTTCGGGTTGACGGGGACCGTGTCGCCGTCGAAGTCGTCGAGGAGATTCGACGTGACGGCGCGGCCGACGGCGCCCTCGCGGGCGGTGGCGCCGACGACGGCGACCCGGTCCGGGTCGAACAGATCGTTGAGCGTACCCATCAACGCGGGAGTACGCGAAGCGACGGCTTAAGATCGGTGGGAGGTTCTTCGAAATCGGGTCCTACGGTGAACGATCGATCGGGTTTCGCTCGGCCGCCCGGCGATCCTCACGGCGGACCGGGGGCGGCGTCGGGGTCGTCGGGGTCGGGGTCGTCGGGGTCGGGGCCGGCGGGGTCGGGGTCGTCGGGGTCGGGGCCGGCGGGCTCGGCCGCGACGGACTCGGTATCGGCGGGCTCGGCCGCGACGGACTCGGTATCGGCGGGCTCGGCCGCGACGGACTCGGTATCGGCGGGCTCGGCCGCGACGGACCCGATATCGGTTGACTCGGAGGCGACCGCCTCGGAGCCGGCGGCCGGCGCCGTCTCCCCGCCGTCCGGTTCGGCCGCGGCCGGCCGGACTTCGGAGACCGGCGGCGGGCCGCGGTCGTCCGCCGGGGAGGAGGGGTCGGCGTCGGGGACGCTGATCGTCACCTCGTTGCCGTCGGCGCCGGCGTCGAACGCGAGGTCGCCGCCGGAGCGGTCCGCGATCCAGTAGACGAGCCACAGCCCCATCCCGCCGGTGTGTCTGAGGTCGTCCATCTTCCACCGGTCGGTGATGGGGTCGCGCTCGGCGGGCGGGATCGGCGGCGCGTTGTCGCGGACCGCGATCTCGACGCGGTCTGCGGGCGCGGTGACCTCGATCTCGACCGTCGGCGCCGCCTCCGCGTGCTCGATCGCGTTCTCGATCAGCTCGGCGATCGCGTAGTCGAGCTCGGGGTGCGTGAACGCGCGCACGTCGTCGGGACAGGCGACGGAGACGTCGACGGGCGCCTCGCCCGCGTCGTCGACGGCGTCCGCTACCGCGCGCTCGACGAGCGGCGCGACCCGGAGCGGCTGGGGTGACTCGTGCTCCCGGAGCAGGTCGATCACGCCGCGCTGCTTCTCGGCCGTGGTCAGCAGGTCGTCGGCGACACGGCGGACCGTCTCCGCGTGGTCGATCAGGTCCGCGGCGAGCTCGGCCAAGTCGACGTCCGCGGGCACCGCGTCGCCCCCCTCGGTCGCCGTCGTGGCCGCGCTGACGGCGTCTTTGACGCGGTCGGCGATCCGCTCCGCGGTGCCGTCGACGATGTTCATGTCGTTGCGGATGGTGTGCCGGAGCAGGTTGTCCATCACCGTGAGCTGGCGCTCGCGGCGGTACTCGTCGGTGACGTCGCGGGCGAACCCGGTGACCGCGACGACCTCGCCGTCCTCCCGCACGGGGCGCGCGGGCACCCTGACCCAGGTGGTCGGGCCGTCCGGGGAGCCGATCCGGTAGTCGAGGTTCGTCGGATCGCCGGCGGAGAGCCGCTCCATCGCGCACTCGACGTCCGCCCGGTCGTCGGGGTGGACGGCCTCCAAGAACGCTCGCGGCCGGCCCTCGAGGGTCTCGGGGTCGATTCCGAACACCGACTCCGCCGCCCCGTTGACGAACAGGAGTTCGCTCCAGTCGGCGCTGAACATCCACAACACGTCCGGCGACGTCGAGGCGATGGTCTCTAAGCGCCGCCGGGACTCGACCTCGAGGGTGACGTCGCGGGAGCTCAGCGCGTAGCCGTCGAGACCGGTCTCCACCGGCGGAAACACGCGGCTGCGGAACCACACCCAGTCGCCGTCGGCGGTCCGGTAGCGGTACTCTAAGGGGGCGTCCGGCCGCGCGCCGTCGACGACGAGGTCCTCGAACGCCGCTCGGACGCGGTCGACGTCGTCGGGGTGAACCAGGTCGAACGCGTCCGTCCCGACGAGCTCGTCCGGGTCGAACCCGAGCAGGTCACGGGTGGCCGCGTTGAGGTACCGGAACCGGCCCGCCTCGTCGATCACCGCGATTTTGTCCTGCGCGAGATCGATGAGGGTCTCTGGCTCCGGCGAGCGAGACATATCGGGGACCACCTTGAACTGAAATAAAACGTTGGCCGTTCGATTATCAGATTCGAAACGCAGCCGCACGGCGCGGCGCGGCAGCGGGGCGCGGCGGCGACGTGGCGACCCGCCGCCGGGAACGGCGGTCAGTCGGCCGAGACGCCGGGGGCATCGAGCGCGGCGGCGAGGGGGTCGGCCCCGCCGTCGTCGACCGTGAGCGTCACGCCGTCGTCGCCGAGCTCGATCGCGGCGTCTCCGGCGTCGCGGACGTACTCGGCGGCGTGGTCGCCGTCCGGATCGAACCGGACCCCCTCGGCGAGCAGCGGCGTCTCGCTCAGCAGCTCGACCTTCCGGTAGGCGGTCGAGAGCGCGATGTCGCAGTCGTCGGCGAGCTCGCTCGTCGTCTTCGGCGTCGCCGCCGCGGAAAGGATCGCCCGACAGTCGGCGTCGGCGAGCGCCTCGAACGTCGCGTCGAGCGCCGCGTCTCCCTCGGTCGTCGTCGCGTCGGTCGTGCGCGGGGGGCGTTTCATATCTGTAGAGAGGGGCTCCACGCCCCCGAACGGTGGCCCATCATATGCGGGGTGTTTTATACCGAGCGGCGCGCCCGCCAACGTTTTTGCCCGGGGCGGGTACGGACGAACGAGATGGAATCGGGAATCCGGGCGGAGGTCTCGCTGCCGACCGCGCCGTCGCCGTTCGACGGGGTCGTCGACGGGGCGACGCCGGTCACCGAGGTCGCGCGCTGCGCGCCCGCGGACGACCGCGAGCGCGTGGTCGTGGAGTTCATCGCGGACGCCGACCTCTCGGTCCCCGAGGGAGTCGAGGTCGTCTTCGACTACGGCGGCCGGGCGGCATACCGGTTCGACGCGGCCGTCGACCCCGACTCGCCGTTCGCCGTCCTCGACCGCCACGAGACGCCAGTCTCGGAGGCGACGGTCCGCGACGGCCGGCTCCGGATCACCTTCCACGCGAGCGACCTGCCGACGCTGCGGTCGGTCTTAGAGGCGTTCCGCGACGCCTGTCCGGACATGGAAGTGAAGCGACTGCTCCAGTCGACGACGACGCCGACGGAGTCGGACCTCGTGACCGTCGACCGGAGCGAGCTGACGGAGCGGCAGCGCGAGGTGCTGGCGGCCGCCTACGAGGCGGGCTACTTCGACCACCCGAAGGGGGCCAACGCCGGCGAGGTCGCCGAGTCGCTGGGGATCGGGCGCTCGACGTTCACGGAGCACGTCGCGGCCGCCCAGCGGAAGCTGTTCGGGGCGCTGCTTGATTGAGGATCGTTCATCACATTTCGAACTCGCGAGAATCCGCGGCCCGTTTGATGAGCGTGGGGAGCGTACCCACAGGTATGACGGGGCGATCCACCCACACCTTCGTCTGCCCGGAGTGTCGGCGCTCGATCGAGGTGGACGACGCGATGCGGGCGACGCTGCTCGAGACGGGCTGCGTCGTCTGCGGCGCGCCGGTCACCGAGGAGGACATCGGCGAGGCGCCGACGATCAGCTGAGCGACCGCGTCGCGACCGCCTCGCGGTCCCCGCGCCGCATCGTCGACACCGCCCCGCGGTCCCCGCGCCGCGTCGCCGATCATCCCCTTGCTCCCCGACCGCACCGTCTCGTGCCCTTTAAGCCGCCGTGCGAAGAAATTCGGGGTATGCCGACGAACAGCGAGGTCGAGATGTCGCCGGCCGAGGTGGACGCGCACCTGTCCCGCCACGAGACGGGAGTCCTCGCGCTCGCGCGCGGCGACGCGCCGTACGCGATCCCGATCTCCTACGGGTACGACCCGGACGACCGCGCGTTGTACCTCCGGCTGGTGTCGACGCCCGACAGCGAGAAGCGCGAGTTCCTCGCGTCGACGCCGGAGGCCCGCGTGGTCGTCTACGAAGAGGACGGCGACGAGTACGCGAGCGTCGTCGGCGTCGGCCCGCTCGAACGGGTCGACCTCGACGAGCTCACCCCCGAGACGATCGCGCAGTACGGCGAGACGCAGCGCCCCCTCTTCGAGATCTGGGCCGACGACAAGCCGGAGCTGGACATCGAGCTCTACCGCTTCGCGCCCGAGACGCTGACCGGGCGGACAGTCGTCGTCGAGCGGGACGAGGAATAGGAGCTTTTAGCGCAGCCGGCGGGTCGTGTTAACTTAAGCATCGATTCCAGCAGACGGCGAAGGCCCGGAGCCATGATTCTACCGCCGTCGGCTCCGCGTTCCTAAAGTATTTGAAAAAGAAGAGTTTCTGCGTTTTACTTCTCTAAACACATGTTCGACAGCATTCCGATTTCCATGACGAGTGATTTAAAATCGGAGTGAGGTTCGTGAGAGCCCAGCTGTGAGATGTCCACCAGCATCGACGAGAAACAGCGCATCGTCAACGTGGTGTTTCTCCCGGAGATCTCGAAGAAACACCAGCGTAAATTGTTGGTTTTGGACGGGAAATACGTCAACGTGGAGGAATTCATTTGTACGAGGATCGACGGCAGCGTACAGCCAGAATCGGTCTGAGTCGATCTGAATCGCAGTCTCGTCGACCGCAACGCGATTCGGGCTTGCCCCGTCAGCTGGCTGTAAATCGGCCTTTTGGATCCAGTTGTGGATCGCTGTTCGGCTTCGCTCGACACCCAACTTCTCAAGATACTGTTTGGTATTCGAAAGTGATAGGCCAGCAAGGTGGAGTTGAATACCGGTTTCAATGATCTCGTGGGGTGTCCGCTCTCGCTCCACAAACTCCAAGTCGATCCAATCAGTACAGCCAGTGAGGCGGTCGCTTTTGGGCATAGAGCACTCGAAACGTCGGCCGCCTCGTTCTTAACTTAACATCGCCAGCCGCCCCCCTAGCAGAAGTTAAATAGAGTAATACAGAGTGAAAAGCGGATTTGTTCTTAATAGTGGGCCGCAGGGTCTCGCCTCAACGAGAGGAAACTGGCGAGAACCCCACCGCCGACCAGACGCCCTGGTATCGCTCCCACAACAAGACGGCCGGTGGAAGTGCGACAACCGTGAATATAAATGAGTAGATCACGCTCAGCGCCATGAGCAATCCGAAGTCTCCGAGGACGGGTGTAATTGCGAGCGCAAGCGCACCCGTTCCGAGAGACGTGGTGAGCATGCTTCCGAGCAGCGCTCCACCCGTTCCAGAGAACGTGATTACCATCGATTTGAGCGCATCTCCGTTTTCGTTGTATTCGTCGATGAACCGGTGGGTTGCGTGGACGGAGTAGGCAATCCCGAGTCCAATCGAGATGGAGAGGATTGTCGCAGTCAGGGCATTCAGTGACAGCCCAAGAGCTCGCATCGTCCCGAGGAGGAACGCGATAGCGATTACAATTGGGAACAGGTTCACAATCCCAAGTAGTGGCTTTCCTTCTAAGACCCCGTATGAGATGATCAGGAAGATCCCTGTCAGCCCCATCGCGAGGACAAGCCCCTGAATTGCTGAGTTGAAAATGATGTCCGTGACCGCATCGAAGACCACGAGCTGTCCCGTCGCTGTCGCCTCGAGTCGGAAGTTCTCAGCAAACTGTCGCGCATCAGCGGCGGCCTCACCTTGGGTCGCACTCGCGTCGATCGCGTAATCAATCTGAGCGTTCCGCCGATCAGGAGTGAGGTATTGCGCGGCGCGGTCGCCTACTGGTGACGCGAACAGCTCGTCATAGATCCGCTCAAGATTCCGATCGGGAACTCCATTCCCGTCGACGTCACTCCGGGCAACGAGGCGACCAAATTCAGGGTCGCGTTCGGCCTGTGACTGGATCACAGTAACGATGCTCGTCGGGCGAGCACTACCACCAGCACCAACAGCAAGGGCTTCAGGTGGGTTGTCGTTCGGGGCCGCAAGCGCCTCTAAAGCGTGTTCCTCTTCGAAGTTTCCTTCGACATATATCGTTACTGACTGGTCTTGACTCGTAGAGAAGCGGTCTTGTAACAGCGAGATGGTTTCGGTGACCGTGTATTCACTAGGCGCAAACGGCTCTGGAAGGCCGGTAACGTACTCAGGTAACTCCTCCGGCGGGAGGAAGTCTTCCGTCTCGAAAGAAGTGTCAACACCACTTCCGTACGCGGTTGCCATTCCTCCCGTTATCAGCAGGACAACGACAAACGCGATCGGCGCGTACTGGCTGACCTGTGTTGGGAAGGTCAGTAACCGGCCTAGTGTTGAGTCGCTTGACGAGATCGGTGCCGAGTTGAATTCCGGAACACCATACGCTTCGCGGAGTTTGTCAACCTCAAGCTTCGCTGCGGGCAGGAATAGCCCAAAAATCAGGAATGTGAAGATAATCCCGATTGCTGAGGCAATACCTAGGTCGCGGATCGGTCCAAGGTCAGAGACGACATTGGCGCCGAATCCAAACACCGTCGTTACAGTAACGATAATAAAGGCGATCATCAGCTGATTATTCGCTTCTCGCATCGCCTCGAGGGGTTGGTAGCCTTTGACGGCTTCCTCACGATAGCGGTTGATAATGTGGATCCCGAAGTCGACCCCAACCGCGAGCAACAACACTGGGACAGAGATCATCTGCTGACTAAATGGGATCCCAGAGAATCCGAGGAAACCAAATGTCCAGATGACAGTCATGAGCAGCGATAGTAACCCTAACGAGAGGTCAATCGGATCGCGATAGGCGACGACTAGGAAGATCAGCAGTAGAAGTACCACGACCGGCATGACGATCGTCAGCGAGTCACCAATGACGTTCCCCGTTTCGGCGTTCGTCACACCGGTTCCAAAGGCCCGAATATCACCCGGATAGTCGTTGGTAATCGACTGGATGGTGGTCTGGAGTTCTTGGAGATTCGAGAAGCCGGCGGGAACTTCGTGTGAGACAACTGTGATCGACGCCGACGCGCTGACCGCTGTCGGGTTGAAATCAGTCGACACCGACCGACTGAATTGCGGGTTTTGAGATAACTGCCGGACTGTCCGACGGACCGCGGTGGGACTTGCTGATTCGACCGCACGCCGCTGTTCCGCAACTGTCGTTGCTGATGGGTCGAGTGAGGTTGCAACAACCGTCGCAGGACCGTTCACCGATCCGACCCGGAGGTCATCCCGTTGTGAGAGATCCTCGAGTAGCCGCAGCTCTCGTGTGAGTGCCTCTTTCGTGAGGACATTCCCACCGGTATGGATGAGCTGCGTGGACTCACTATCCGGTTCGAACGGGTCGTCGAACTCCTGATTTACCGCGTCGAGTGCTTCCTGTTCATCAAGTCCCTCAGTGAACGCATCAGTTGCCCCGGTGTCGGTACTAACGAGTCCCATCCCGCCGGCGAACACGACAGTAAGCACCAGGAACACGGCGATTACTTGCCGTGGCCGGTCGACGATGGCGTCATTAAGACGCCGGATGCCCGCCTCGATCCGATCACTGAGCGCCATCAGTTACTGCCGCCTCCGATAGAAGACAAGCCCGGCGGTGCCCACTACGAGTACTGCGACGAAGATGATGGGAAGCGGGAGTCCGCCACCTTCGCTCGCAGTCACATCGATCGGAGCCCGATAGGTGTCGGAGAGGTGGCTGTCTCCATCAACATCGTCATACCGGAAGTCAAGCGAAATCGGATACGTACTCCCCGGTGTTGCGGAGCCAGTCGTCGTCAGCTCAAACGTCATTGTCGTCGACTCACCGGCTTCAAGCGACTGGACATATCCGGTATCGGTGTCGCCAGTCTCAAGCGGATCGTTGGCGAAGAGCCGTGCCTCAAGGTCGCTTGCGGGCTCTCCGAGGTTGTTCGTTACGGTCACTTCAACGGAGCGAGTCTCGCCGGCCTCGATAGTCTGGTTTGCTATCGCGACACTGAACCCGTCTCGTTCTGGAGCAACCTCAGCGTTGACAGCGACATCACTATAGGCGCGCGCTTCACCGTCGTCGTTGCGGTACTGGACCGCAAAGTCAACTGTTCGGAGTCCCGACTCGGCTTCGCCACCAATCGAAAGCGGCAGTGTGAACGCCGTCGATTCACCCGCATCGAGTGACCCGACCGCAGTTGACTGTTCAATCGGAATAACGCTTTGAGACGTACCCGTATATTGGACGACGACGTTGTCGGCCGGAACCGGGCCGGTGTTGACTACTGTCCCGGTTATCTCACCGTCTTCGCCAACACGAAGTGTCGACTCAATATCCTCAAGGGCAAACGTCTGCTCTGCAAGCGGTGTCACGCCTGCTGAGAGGCCTTGATCGACGTGAGAAATACCATCCGATGTTTCAAACGATACTTGGCCGGAGATAGCATACTTCCTGTCCGGCGCAGTTTCTGCGAAAGCAGTACTGTACGGGACAGTAGCGGATTCTCCCGGAGCGATCGAGCCGACGCGAGCTGCGTCTGAGGCACGCTCTCCAAGTGTCACTCCAGCGCTCGAAGACTCGAGTGCGACAGTCGTCTCATACGCGGTCGTTGCGCCGACGTTCTTGACTGTGGCTTCGAGCGTTCCCTGGTCACCAACCTGCGAATCGGTGGTGATATCAGTAATTCTGAACCGTGCGTCATTGGTCACTTCGAGGTTGGCATCAGCCGTTATCGTCTCCTCCCGATCGTAGGTAACACCGCTGCTGTACTGACTCGTATAGGAGTATTCCAGTTCGACTTCAAGCTCGTAGTCACCCGGGTCGGTGCCGTTTGGCACACTTACCGCGACCGGGACTTCTCGAGGTGCCTCTTCTGTCACAGCACCAAGCGCTGTTGTCCCTGTCTCGACTGAAAGCGGAGAATCATCGCTTGTCGCGGTGAGTCGGACGTTACGTGCGGTGGTGACGACGCTTCGGGAGTCGGGTGTTCCAAGGTCAACGTCACCGCTGTTGACAATTTGGAGCGTTACTTCATTTGTCCGTCCCGGGGTAACCTCATTCTGGGGGGTCAGCACGGACAGATCCGGAGAACCACGAACAAGGCCCCCTGTCTGTGGTTGGACAGGCGACCCGTCCGCAGTCGGTGCAGAGAGATCTGTGGTCGCCGTGTCCCCAGCTGTCGGGGTCGAGGCTGTCGCCCCAGCGACGACACCAACCGACCCGCTGGTGAGCAGTAGAACACTCACGAACACAGTAAGAATCGATCGTTGTGTCACAAGGATTCCCCCTCAGTTCGAGAAATACCCGAAATATGTCCGATATCTGTTTCGTCTCTAATAAGTCGTAGTCCATCAACTACGTCCTTTGACTCGCTCATTTGAAGTACACTAGTTCGCAGGCTCACAAATTGATAAACGCTTTGTTCGTGGATTTCCAAGCAGGGATCGATGCGGGAAAGTCAGTCAGGGAGCGACACCCAGTCGGTAGACAGATGAGCCGATTTAGTGACCAAGAAAAAGAGCAGATCCGGTCTCAATTGATCGAGGCTGGGCGAGAGTTGTTTGCGCGGTTTGGCTTCGACCGGACGCGAATCAGCGACCTGACAGCCAAGGTAGATATTGGGACAAGCACGTTTTATCAGTTTTTTGATTCAAAAGAGGAGTTGTACTTCAGCGTGCTCCTGTGGGAGCGCGAAGATCTTGAAAAGAAGATTGCTGAAACCGTTGCCAAGGGAGAGACACCACGCGAAGAAGTACAGTTAGTTCTCAAAACAACTCTCGATGAGGTCCAATCGAATCCACTCATCTCCGCGTTAATTGTTGAGGGAGAGTTACGAGAGCTTCAGAACCGATTAAAGGAGTCGGAAGCGGAGGAAAGATTCGTCGAAGAGCAGTCTAGTAATGTGTACCTCACATTTTCTGAGCGATGGGCGGAGCTCGAGTCGTTCCGATACGACGACCCGAACCTCATCGACCAGATATTCACCTCGCTTGTGTTTACTGTGCGGTCTCAAGACGCGCCGGTTGGATCAAGTGGCGATATCGGCTATGACCAAGTTGAAGACGCACTTATAGAGACTGTTGTGGACGGACTATTTACTGATAGCTGATTAAGTCGTACAGAGGCACTTGCGGAACAGTCCTATTTCGTTTCGGCGTAGTCCGGACGTTGATGTTCTATCTGGCCTACGGGTATCAAAAGCCGACGACGCACCGAGTGTTGAACCGATGCCAGGTCGGGTTACAACGCACGTGGGCCTCGAAGCGCGTCGCCGGCACATACTGTCCCACTTGCCGGATGAATAGGTATCCCTCCGAGCAACACTACGAGCGGTAGTGCTATCGCTCAGCGTGCGAGTCGGGCAGTACGTCGAATAAAGAAAGACCGCGTGTGGGTCGACCCGCGAGGGCCGATGGTTGGAAGCTACGAGTCGCGACCGTTAGACAACGACGTTAGTCGTTGCGGCGGGTCGCGAGCAGCGCAGCGGCGATGAGGGCGACGAGCGCGACGAGCGCACCGAAGCCGGGCGTGCCGTCCTCGCTGGTGCCGTCGGAACCGTCACTACCGTCGGAGCCGTCGGAACCGTCACTACCGTCGGAGCCGTCGGAACCGTCGGACCCGTCACTACCGTCGGAGCCGTCGGAACCGTCGGACCCGTCACTACCGTCGGAGCCGTCGGAACCGTCGGACCCGTCACTACCGTCGGAGCCGTCGCCACCCTCTTCGAGGGTCAGCGTGGCCGTCTGGCTGTCGTCGTCCGTGAAGACGCCGTGCTCGTAGTCACCGGCCGAGAGCGAGGACGTGTCGACGTCCGCGAACTCGACGGTGGTGCTGTTGCCGGCACCGAGGGTCACGTCCTGACTGGCGACCGCGTCACCGCCGACGCGGAACTCGACAGTCTGGGTGGCCTCGGAGTTGCCGGTGTTCTCGACCGTGGCCGTCACGGTCAGCGCGTCGCCGACCGTCGCGGTCACGTCCTGCGGGTCAAGCTCGGAGACCGTGAACGCGGCCTCCGTGTCAACCTCCTCGACGAGGATCGCGTCCTCGTCGGTCACCGAGCTACCGCCGACACGGAAGCTAACGGTACCTGTGTCACCAGCAGACTGGCCGCTGAGGTCGAACTCAGCCGAGAACGAACCGTCCTCGGAGATGTTGACATCAGCGGTTTCAACGAACGAGGGCGAGACGCTCTCGTCCGAGCGGATCCGGACGCTCGCGTCCGATCCGGGCGCGATGTTCGTCGTGCCGGAGACAGTCGCAGTCCCGCTGGCCGCGACTTGCACTTCAGCGTCCGCGTTCGTGTTATCGAACGAGGCGTCACGCTCGACAATCGAGAAGTCGGTCGTGACAGTCTGCGTGTTCTCTTCACCCGACTGGAAGTACGGGTACGCCGGAGCGGCATTATTCATGTCGCCGAAGGCACCCTGACTACCGAAGGTGAAGCGCTCGTTTTCGTCAGCCTCGTACTCGAGTTCGGCCGTGAACTCGGCGTCAGTCGACAGCGAGCGGGTGAACGCGTCATCCGAGCTCGTGTCGACGACGATGTAGAACTGCCCCTCGGCGTTGTCGGCGAGCACGAAGATGTCGTCCTCGGCAGCACCGCCGAAGTCAAGCGCGGTGGGCTGCTGGTTGCCGGAGGCGTCGTTCGCCTCGACTTCCAGGTTCACACCTTCACCTTCGCGGTCGAGCAGGGTCTGAACCGTCTGCGGGTTGAACCCGTCATCGAGCGCGCTGAAGCCGTCCTCGTCGATCGCGACCATGTGGCCGTAGAGACCGCTCGCGTCGGCCTGGATGACCAGGCGGTCGTCTTCAGCGATGTCGGTTGTCTGCGTCACAGCGTTGAGAACCTCTTCGAGGTCCTCGTCTTCGTTGGCCGCGTCAGACGGCGCGGTCCACGTCTGGAGGTTCTCCACGCTCGGCTGCGTGAGATCCAGCGTCGACAGGTCGAGCTCGTCTTCGAGCTCGGACTCGCCGTCAGAGTTCACGATGAACGTGTTACCTCCGTTCAGGCTCACTTCGTACGTGGTCGCCTGAAGCGGGCGGACAAGCTGGTCCGTACCAGTATCGCTCGCACTCGAGACGAGGTCGAGCTCGTTCAGGTAGTCACCGAAGGAGTTGGAGCCGAGAGTGTCACCGTCACCGTCGACGAACTGGAGATTCTCGTCAGGTGTGGAGATGTCGCCGTGGATCTTGCTCTCCACGATGTCATCTTCGGTGTCGTAGACCTGATCGAAGTTTGCGTTGCCCGTCCCGAGGGTCCGGGTGTTGACCTGGAACGTCACTTCGTCGTCGTCGTCGTCGTCCTCAACGTAGAGGATGTCGACGAAGCCGGAATCCTCGTCGCCGAGCTGGATGTAACCACTGCTGGTGTCTTCGAGCTCGACACTCATTTCGACGACGTCACCGGCAGTCTGGGTGTAGACGCCCTGACTGAAGGAGCCGTCGACATCCTCGGTACTCACGTCAATCGAGGCCGTGTCCTCGGCGGCAGAGTCCGTGGCCGAGAACGTGAAGTCGTAGGTGCCCGGGTCAATGTCGACGTTCGAGAAGTCGGCACTGAGCGGGTCGTTGCCGTTGACGATGATCTCATCGTCGTCAGCGTTCTGGTCGAAGCGCGGCTGGTCGCCCTCGGCAACTGTCGGGACTCCGTTCCCGCCGAAGATGGACTCGAGCTGATCGTAGTCGAGGCCGTCGCCGGTGATGACGAGGTTGTAGCCAGCGCGGTTCGTGTCGACGTTGACTTCAGTCGACTCGGCGTCGGTCACAGAGTCGTCGTCGAACTCCTTGCTCGGCTCGTCGGCAGGCATACTCGTCAGTAGCGGAAGAGACTAGATAATCCTGGAGTCACCAAACTATTTACTCTACTGAGACGACGAACAGCGGATTCGATGAACTTTGGGTCCCGTCGCCTCAGTCCGCTCCCGTTCCGCCCGCCGTGTGAGACGCGGGCTGGTCCGTGTCAGTACCGCCACCGACCCCTGACCCCGCCTCCGCCGCCAGCGTCTCCACGTTCGCGAACACGAAGCCGGCGAAGCCGACCCGGAGCAGGAGGTCGAGGTACTCTAAGGTCACCGTCGCGGTGAACTGATCGAACAGCCCGGCGATCTGGAGCATCGCCCACGCGATCAACACGCCGAACGCGAACAGCGCGAGGTTCCGCGTCTTCGTGAAGAACAGCTCGCGCTCGGGCGCCTGACGCGCCGCCGCGCTCGCCACCGGCCCGAAGAACAGTCCGACGAGCGTCACGTAGCCGACGAGGATCCCGAGGGTGCCCGCCGTCGCGAGCGGGCCCGCGAACACCTCCGCGAAGTCGTACCCGACCCGCATCGCGACGGTGATCGCGACGATCCCCCCGACGTACCGCCGGCTCACCCCCGCGACGAACGCCGCGAACCCGAACAGGAACGGGTACGCCACGTAGTCGGTGAGCAGCTGACCGCCCTCCAGCGTGCCGGTACCGACCTCAAACGTCCCGATCCCGGCGGCCCAGCTCGCGATACCGACGCCCGCGAACGCGACGACCGCGACGAACGGGTAGCAGTACCGCCGCAGGTCAGCCGGCTTGCGCCGCGCCAGCGCGAGCAGCACGACCGCTGAGACCGCGTAGACCCCCGCCGAGGCGAACCGCACCGTCGACGGCTCAATCATCGGCGCTCACCTCCGCGTCGCCGGCGACCGGGCTCGCGGCGGCCGCGACCCCTCCGCCGGCGCCGTCCGCGTCTCCCCGCGTCTCGAACTGGGCGAGCCGCTCGGTGAGCGACGCGGTGCGCTCCGATAGCGCCGTCGCGGTCTCGGCGAGGTCGCCGACGGTCTCGGCCGTCTCGTCGGCGGTCTCCGCGAGCGACCGGGCGCGGTCCGCGGCGTCGGTCGCCGAGCCGTGGACCGCCTCGACCCGCGCCGCGACCGACTCGATCCCCTCGGCTCCCTCGTCGGTCGCCCGCGCGATGTCGCCCATCGCGACGTCGACATCCTCGACGGTCCCCGTCAGCTCCTCAATCGCGTCGCCCGCGGCGCGCACCGCCGACGTCGTCTCGTCGAGCTCCGTCATCGTGCGGTCCATCTCGCCGGCGACCGCCGACACGTCCTCGGTCACCTCGCCGATCGTCGCCTCGATCTCCGTCGTCGACGCGCGGGTCTCCTCGGCGAGCCCCTTCACCTCGTCGGCGACGACCGCGAACCCGTCGCCGTCGCCGCCCGCCCGCGACGCCTCGATCGAGGCGTTTAACGCGAGGATGTTGGTCTGCTCGGCGATGTCCGCGATCACGTCGGTCGTCTCGGCGACGCCGTCCATCCGGTCGTCGAGCCCGGCTACCAGGTCGTCGAGGTCCTCCAGCAGGTCGGCGATCGCCGTGATCGCCTCGACCGCCTCGGTCGCCCGCTCCTCTCCTTCCTCGCCGAGCTCGGCCGCGGCGCTCGCGTCGCCGGCCACCTCGTCGGTCGTCGACGCGATCTCCTCGACGGTCGCCGAGAAGTCGTCGGTGTCGGCGGCCGTCTCCCGTAACCGCTCGGTCTGCTCGTCCAGCTCGTCGGCCAACTCGCGCATCTCGTCGGCCACCTCCTCGTTCATCTCGGCCACGTCGTCGGCCTCGGCGGCCATTTCCTCGCTCGTGGCCTCCACGTCGCCCGCGAACGCCTGGATGTCCTCGACCGTCGTCGAGAGCCCGCCGGTCATCTCGTTGTACGCGGCCGTGATGCGCTCGATCGCGTCGACCTCGCCGTTCGCGTCGAGCCGGCGCGTGAGGTCGCCCTCGGCGGCGGCCTCCATGGCGCCGCCGATCTCCTCGGCGCGCTCGATGAGGGTGTCCGACAGCTCCTCGGCCTCCGCGCGGGCCGTCTCCGCCTCGCTCTGGGCCCGCTCGGACTCGGCCACTGCGTCCCGCAGCGACCGCCGCGTCTCGTCGAAGGCGTCGAACAGGCGCCCGATCTCGTCGCCGCGGTCGGACGTGGCGCGCGCGTCGAACTCGCCGCGCCCGACCGCCTCGGCCGTCTCCGTCAGCCGCCGCAGCTCGACCGCGACGTTGCCGACCAGCACGATGCCGAGGAGTCCGAGGTTCAGCGTGACGACGACGCCGACCGACGTCAGCGCCGCCGTCGCGGCCGCCGCCGTCCCGACCGTCGCCACGTGTCCCGCGAAGAGGGCGACGAAGCCGAGCGTCACGCCGAGCGTCAGGAGGACGGCCGCGCCGACCCGCCGACCGTACCGCGAGGTGATCGCGTTCATCATCCGTTGTTCGTCCGAAGAGAACTACCCTATTTAGGAGTAAAGGCCGAATTACACGAAACGATAATTCGGCTGGGCGGCGGGGCCGCCGAGGTGAGCTCGGGGCCTTCGGGACGCCCGGCGCGGGGACTTTCCGGCCCGAGGACCGGTGTTTTTCCCGCGGCCGCGCGACGGACGACCATGCCCAGCGTCAGCGACACGTACATCGAGAACCGCCAGCGCGTCCAGCCGACCCACACGAACAACTACGCGTCGGCCCACGGGGGGAACGTCGTCAAGTGGATGGACGAGATCGGCGCGATGTCCGCGATGCGCGCCGCCGGCGAGACCTGCGTCACGGCCAATATCGACGGGCTCGACTTCAAGCGGCCCGTCCCGCAGGGCGACACCTGCGTCGTCGAGTCGTACGTGTACGCGGTCGGGCGCACGAGCCTCCGGACGCGGATCCGCGCGTACCGCGAGTCGCCGCGCACGGGCGAGCGCGAACTCACCACGGAGTCGTACTTCGTGTTCGTCGCCGTCGACGCGGACGGGAACCCGACGCCCGTTCCGGAGTTGGAGGTCGCGGGCGAGCGCTGTCGCGAACTCCGCGACGAGGCGCTGGCCGGAGAGCCGGACGAGGACCGGTAGGCGAAGCGGGGTCTCGATCCGCGGGGCCGAGAGCGACACGTCCATGTGGGCCCGGAGATGTCGATCGGCTATGCGGAGAACCGCAGCGGTGTTCCTCACCGGCCTCACGGCGGCCGGCGTGGCGGTCGGGCTGTTGGTCGCGGTCGGCGCGTCGACGGCGCTGATCCCGACCGGCGCGCTCGGCGCGGCGGTCCCGGTAGCGCTGATCTACGCCGTGGTGACGGCGGACGAGGGCGACGCGTCCGGCTAGGTTCCCGGCCGCGTTCGGGTTCCGCTCGCGTCCCGGGCCCCGGCCGCTTTCCCGGCTCGCGGCCCGCTCAGTAGTCCCCGAGCACGCCGAGCCGCCGCGCCCGCCCGGTCGCGAGTTGGAAGACGAGGTAGCCGCCGACCAGGTAGCCGACCGCGACCGCGACGAGCAGCGCCAGGTCGGCGAGCGGGAACTCCCACAGCCGCACGCCGTCGACCATCACGCGCTGGAGCATGGCGCTCCCGTGCGCTAAGGGGAGCACGCGCGTCCACGGCAGGTCGAAGACGGGCGCCGAGATCAGCGCGACGAAGCCGAACTGGAGGAGGTTGAGCCAGTTGCCGATTCGCTTGTACAGCACCGTCACCCCGCCCGCGGCGAAGCCGAGCCCGAGCACCGAGACGATCGACAGCCCCGCGACGACGATCACCGTGAGTGGGGCGAGGCTGAGCCGCGTCCCGGTCGCGAGGAGCATCACCGCGAGGATCACCGCGCTCGTGAGGAACGTCCGCACCACCTTCGCGACCCCCTTCAGCAGCGCGACGGGCGCGAAGCCGAACGGCGTGGTGATGTGGCGTTCTAAGGTTCCCCACTGCACCTCGCTGCCGATGTCGTTCGACACCGACGAGTACGCGCCCACCGACAGCGTCCACAGGAAGTAGCCGACGACGATCCCCTCGATCGAGTCCGCGAGCGCCTGCCCCGCGAGCAGCTGCCCGCCGAGGAACAGCGCGGCGAAGAAGAACAGCGACACCACGATCCCCCCGATCGCGTTGGCCGGGTACCGCACGAAGATGAGGAACTCACGGTACAGCACCGCCCGCGCGAGGTGGTAGTAGGTGGCCGGGCGGGGCTCGTCGTCGACGGCCGAGGGGGTGCCGGACGCGCCCTCGGCGTCGGCGGCCGTCGCGTCACCGGGCGCGCCGTCGGCGGTCGATTCCGCCGTCGACGCCGGTCCCGCGGACGCGTCTCCGCTCACGAACCCTCACCTCCGGACCCGGGGCCGGCGGCACCGAGCCCGGTCCCGGTGCGCTCTAAGAACACCTCTTCGAGGTCCGGCTGGACCGTGCGGATGTCCGAGACGGTGACGCCGGCCGCCCGCAGCGCGTCGGTCAGGTCGTACAGCCGGTCGCCGCCCGCCGCGACCGTCACCACGGGCGGGCGCGCGTCGCGGTCGACGCCGACGACCTCGACCGCCTCGCGGAGCCGCTCGACCGTCTCCGGCGTGAGGTCCGGGCTCGCCACGCGTACCGCGTCGCTCGCGGCCGCGCCGAGCAGCGCCTCGACCGTGTCGTCGGCGACGATCCGCCCGTTCGACAGCATGACGACGCGGTCGCACACCGCCTCGATCGTCGTCATGTCGTGGCTGCTGACGACGATGGTGAGCCCCTCCTCGGCCGCGAGCCGGCGCAGCTCCGCCCGGAGCGTCCGCGCGCTCTCGACGTCGAGCCCGAGCGTCGGCTCGTCGAGGAAGACCAGTTCGGCGCCGCCCGCGAGCACGCTCGCCAGCGACACCTTCTGTTTCATCCCCCGGGAGAGGTCGCGCACCGGCGTGTCCGCCTTGTCGGCCAGATCGAGCCGGTCGAGCAGGCGGTCGTGGCGCGCCGCCACCGAGTCGGGGTCGACCCCGCTGATCGTCGCGAAGTAGCGCAGGTTCTCCCGGACGGTGAGCCGCCAGTAGTCGTTGCGCGCCCCCTCTAACATGGCGTCCACGTCGGCGTACGCCGCCCGCCGGCCGTCGCGCACGTCATTGCCGAACACCCGCACCGAGCCCGCGTCGGGGATGACGATCCCTAAGGCGCACTTGATCAGCGTCGTCTTGCCCGCGCCGTTCGGGCCGAGCAGGCCGACGACCGACCCGCGCTCGACGGTGAGGCTCACGTCGTCGACCGCGACGACCGCGTCGTCGCCCTCGCCGAACCGCTTCGTGAGCCCCTCGATAGCGAGGGCCGGGGGGCCGAGGCTGCCCTCGGTTGGCTCCGCGCCGCGTTCCGCGTCCGTCTCGTCGCGCTCGCGGGGACCGCCGCGCGCGCTCGTCGCGCTCCGTGCCATCGCCCCGTCGTACGGGCCGCCGGCGGATATATCCGCGCTCGGCGGCGATCCCGCGTGTGGACCTCGACCGCTTCGCCGCGGACGTCCCCGAGGACGACGCGCCCGGAGACGCCCGCGTCTGCGTCGTGGCGGCGCAGGAAGAGACGTTCGAGCGCTGCCGCACGGGCTTCTACCCGGCGCCGCGCTCGTACGACCGCACCCGAGCCGACTTCGAGTACATGGCGTTCTATCGCACCGCGCCGGTGTCCGCGGTCACGCACTACGCCCGGGTCGCCGCCCGGACCGAGCAGACGCGGGGCGACCCAGGGCCGATGGACGAGAGCGACTGGGAAGCCCTCATCGACCCGTTCTCCGAGGAGCGCGTGGTCGTCGCCTTCGCGTTCGACGACCTCGTCCCGCTCGCCCGACCGGTCGAGAACGACCTGAACGGCGTGCGCGGCGCGTGGTACTGTACGGTCGCGGACCTCCGGGAGGCGACGACGCTGTCGGGGCTGCGCGACCGCGCCGAGACCTGACCGGCCGGTCGAGACCGACAGCTCCGCAGGTTCGGCCGGCGCGTGTCGCGTGGGGGAGCAAACACAGGAGGGCGGCCTCCGTCGGCTCGCTGTCCGTGTGATCGGTCCGACATTTCATAACCCCACGCGTAGACGCCATTTACATGTCGTTACCGCCGTTTGTCGACCGAGAATCGGGGGAACTGGACCTGCGACGGATCCAAGCGGAGGTCTTCCCGCTCGCCGGACTCATCCTGTTGTTCGGGACGCTGGCGCTGCTCGTGTTCCTGCTCACGCTGCTGGTCGCCGGAAACTCGATACTCGGCGGGTTCCTCGTCGTCGTGACGCAGTTTATTCTCGCCGTCGGCACCGGTATCGTGTTGATGTACGTCGTCGCGCGGGGAATACAGCTCGCCGACGAGGGGGAGCGCCCCCGGTAGCGATGGCCGCGAAGGGCGTCGACGGAACCCGAACCGCCGGTCCGCGGTCGGCGTCACCCGCCGTCGGCGCGCGCTGATGGCGTCTCCGCGCGCTCGACGCGCCCGATCCGGTCGTGCGCGGCGGGCGTCGTCGCGGCGTGGTCGGGGTGGAGGCAGGCGAAAAGCGCCTCCAGCGAGTCGACGAGCCGGTGGCTCGGGCGATTAATCAGGCCGTTGCCGTCGACGGCGTAGACGCGACCGTCGGCGACCGCGCTGAGGTCGTCGAAGCCGGGGCGGGCGGCGAGGTCGTCGACCGCCCGCTCGGCGCGCTCCCGGTCGAACCCGCAGGGCGCGACGACGAGCGCTTCGGGGTCGGCGGCGACCACGTCGTCCCACGCGACCGGTTCAGAGGGGCCGTCGGGCTGGAAAGAGGAGTCGCCGCCCGCGAGTTCGACGGTGTCGCGCACCCAGTGGCCCGCGCGGATCGGCGGGTCGGTCCAGTCGAGGACGGCGACCCGGGGACGCCCCTCGTCGGCGACGGCGCGCTCGGCGCGCTCGCGGACGGCGTCGACGCGCCCGCGGAGATCGGCCCGGAGGTCGCTCGCCGCCGCCTCCGCGCCGACCGCCTCGCCGATCCGCACCACGTCGTCGAGGGCGTCGGCGAACGAGTGGGGGTCGCAGGCGAGCACCTCGGGCTCGGGGTCGAGCCGCGCGGCGGCCGCGCGGACCTCGCTCGCGTCGACGGCGCAGACGTCGCAGGTGGCCTGCGTGACGAGCAGGTCCGGGTCGAGGGCCGCGAGCCGCGCCTCGTCGAGGTCGTAGACCGCGCCGTCGACCTCGCGCATCTGTTCGTCGATGTCGGCCGCCGAGCGGTCCGCGTGGTCGACGGCCGTGCTCGTCAGCGTCGGGAGATCGCGGGCGGCCGACGGGTGGTCGCAGCTGTGTGAGACGCCGACCGGCTCGACGCCGAGGGCGAACAGCGTTTCCGTGGCGGAGGGGAGCAGGGAGGCGACGCGCATGCGAGAGACGAAGCGCTCCGCGGCCTAAAGTGAGGGGTCAGACGCGGCGACGACGTCGGTGGCTGCCGCCGCGTACGCTGCCGCGAGGTCCCCGTTCGGGAGGGCGTCGAGCGCGGCCGGGCAGCCCCACCGGACCCGGTCGCGCCGCTCGCCGGGCGGGAGCTTGTTCGTCGCCACCGTCTCCGCGGTGTCGAGCAGCGCCCGCGCGGTGTCGGCGTCGCCGCGCCGGGCGGCCGCTCGCGCCTCCGCGAGCAGCTGATCGAGGCTGGCGCGCACGTCGTGGGGCACCTCGTCGGGGTCGGTCACGGCGCCGTCCGCGTTTCGTCGGGCTCGCCCGCCAGCGTCGCGAGCGCGAACTCCGTGCTGCTCCCCAGCGGGTCGGTCGCGGTCCGCGTCTCGACGTCGGCGAACCCCGCCGCCCGGAGCTGGTCGAGGGTGCGCTCGCGGCCGGGCGCGGAGAAGAACATCTCGCCGCCCATCCAGCCGCGGCGGACCGTCTCGAACCGGCCGCTCGGCAGGGTCATCAGGAGCCGACCGCCGGGCCGGAGGGCGCGGGCGAACTCGGCGTACACCGCGGGGTGGCGCTCGCGCTCGACGTGAAACACCGCGTGGTACGCCGTGATCGCGTCGAAGCGGTCGGCCGCGAACGGGAGCGCCGACATCTCGCCGTGGACGAGCCGCGCGTCGGGGACGGTGTCGGCCGCGAGCTCCAGCCCGCGGCGGGAGACGTCGAGCCCGACGCTGCCCGGCGGGAGGTTCGCGAGCGTGCGGGCGCCGTCGCCGCAGCCCACGTCGAGGACGAGCGGGTCGCCGTCGCCACCACCGGAGTCGTCCGCGAGCGCGTCGCACAGGTCGTCGATCAGCGCCGCGTCCGAGCCGTCGGGGTCGCGGCGGGCGGCGTACGTCTCGGCGACCGCGTCCCACGCGCGGCGCACCGCGTTGCGGTCCATACGAACCGGACGGGCGCCAGCGACATGATTGCTCGGGCGGAGCCGGCAATCGCCGGGCAGGCCGGTAATCGTCGGGCGAGCCGACAATCGTCGGGTGTGCGGGATCGGCGGTCGAGAATTTATCACGGCGGGGCGCGAGGCCGACGCATGGAGATTCTCCACACCTGCCTGAACGTGGCGGACGCCGACCGAGCCGCCGACTGGTACGTCGACGAGCTCGGCTTCGAGCGCTCGTGGGAGTTCACGACGGCCGACGGCGACACCCGCAACGTGTACGTCGCCGACGGGAACGGCGTCGAGTTCCAACTGTCGGACACGGACGGCGAGGCGCCGAGCGCGGACGGCGACCGCTACGACCACGTCGCCGTCGGCGTCGACGACGTGGACGCGACGTTCGAGGAGATCGACCACCACGGCGTCAGGGAGGCGCCGACCGACCACCCGGAGGCCGGCGCGCGCGTCGCCTTCGTGAAGGACCCCGACGGGCACGTCGTCGAGCTGATCGAGCCGCTCTGAGCGGGCGTCGCGAACCACGGTCGACAGGGAGTCGGGTTAGCGGTCTGCGCGGCGGACCGCGGCGACGACGATCAACGCGAGCGCGACGGCGACCCCGACCGCGCCGAGCGTCTCGGGCGAGACCAGCGCCGGCTCGGCGGTCGCGGCGGTGGTGTCGATCGGCCGGTCGGCGGCGATCGGGTTGCCGGTCTCGTCGATGAACGCCCCGTTCACGTCGCCGTCGTTCTGTGCGAGCGGGCTTCCCGCGAACCCGACGCCGACAGCGAGCAGCAGCGCGACGATCACGACGAGCGTCGGGACACGGACCGAGGCTCGTCTCATCCGGCGATCACTGTCGTGCCTGCGTCGTCGGTTCGGGTGCGGCGGCGTATTGAACTCATGCGTGGAATTCAGTGGCGAAGCTATCGGAGCGAGTACCGCGACACGCATAGTATTTCGCCGATAGAACGACTTCGGTGAGGTCCTGAGGGGCGTTCAGGATGGGCCTGAAATCCGAGTCAAACGCGTCGACCGCGTCGGTCGGGATCCCGGAGTCGATCGGCTCCCATGCTACCCGGCCGATGCCTCCGGCGCGGGCCGCGCGAACCAGTAGCCGTATCCGAACGGGACGGCGCCGGCGACGATCCCGAAGCAAACGGCGAGCGGTCCGAAGACCAGCCCGACGACCCCGAGCGCGCCCGCGATCGCCGCCGTGGCGAGCAGTCCGATACCGACCGTCACGCCGGCAAGAGCGAGCCACCGCTGCCGGGCGACGAGCGCGCCGGCGAGGACGCCGGACGCGACGACCGTCGCGCTCGCGGGACCGGTGACGAACCGTGAGATCGAACCGCTCTCGAACAGGGCGGTGCCGACGAGCGCGACCGGGAGCGCGAGCGCGGCGACCGCGGCGGCCCGGCGCGGGGTGAGGAGGCGGTCGCGCGTCGGCTCTCGGTAGCGGTACGCGAGCAGTCCGAGCGCGACCGCCGTGTACCCGCGCCCGACCGGCGTGAGGACGAAGCCGAGGGCGGCGCCAGCGACCTGCGCGAAGACGGCCGCCTCGCTTTCGACCGCGACGGCGTAGTACGCCCCGTCCTGCCGGTACAGTCCCGACCGGATGGTCGCGTTCGTCGCAGTACCCTCGTCGATGGCGGTCCGCACGCCGGGCGACGCCTCGGCCGCGGGGCGCGCGACGGCGTCGAACACCGTCTCGGGGTCGGTCTCACGCATCTCGATCGCCGCGTTCGTCGTGTCGCCGCGCGTCGACAGCGACCACTCGTAGTAGCCGCCGTCGTACGCGACGTACGGCGTGTCGACGTCCCCGATCGCGGTGTGTAATTCGGGCGAGAGCGACCCCTCGAAGGACCCGGTCGCGGCGGCGGTCCGGACCGGCTCCCGATACCGGTCGTCGGTGCCGGCGAGCCGCTCGTTCAGGTCGGTGACGTTGCGCGACGCGTCCGCGACCGGGGCCGGGTCTTCGCCGGGTTCGACGGCCGTCGCCTCGTAAGTGATCTGCGTGTCGCCCGCCGTCGCGTGGAAGGCGAAACTGAGAGCGACGCCGACGATGAGGAGGGCGAGGATCGCGAGCGTTCGGGTGGAGGGGGACACGGCGCGAGACACGCGATAAGAAGTTGTAAATTTGTGGTTTGGGAGTCGGGCGAGGCCGAGACGAAGCGGTCGCTCCGCGGGCGTCGGGACCGCGTGCGATAGAAAGTCGGGGTTCGAGGCGGGGTCGTGCCCGACCGCGTCAGTCGTCGGCCGGGGCGCGCGGCTCCGCCGGGGGCTCGGACTCCTCCGTCTCGCCAGCCCCCTCGTCGACTACCGGCTCGTCGACCGCGTCGACGTCGGGGATCTCGTCGGCTCGCTCGTCCGCCTCCTCGGGCCGGTGACGCGCCTTGACCTCCGTCCACGTGCGCGCCTCGTCGTAATGGTGGCACATGACAACGAACGACAAGGATTTAAGCATACTAAAGGTTACGCCGATACCCCCGGAAACGAACGTTTGAGCGGTTCTGTATGCGGTGCGTCCGAATACCTATCGGCGGCTACCGGCCCGGCGACGGCTGCGGAATTCACGACCGCTCGCTTATAAATGAGCGACTACACCTCGGCGATGAACACGGCCAAACCTCAGCCGTTCGCTTATAAATGGACGTACGTGGATCGACGGCCAACACCGCCAGATCACCAGCCACTCATTTATAAATAGGCAACCGTGGATCGGCGACCAACACCCCCCAAAGCCCCAGCCGCGAGGCGGGCGCACACTCGCTGCGCTCCTCACTCGGTCGCTACCGCTCCCTCGTTGCGGTGCTTGCGTCGTCTGCGCCCGCCTCGCGGCTGCCCCTTTGAATCCCACCCGACCGCGACAGCACAGCACCTCGTGCCTCCCCAGCCTCGTCGGTGGTCCTCCGCTTCGCTCCGGACCACCGACTCCCTCGCGCGTGCTCCTCGCGGCCGCCGAGGGCGGCCGCTCGCAGGCACGCGCCACCGCTTAAAAATCGAGTCGAGCAGACGTAGATCGGAAATCCGGTTTCGCGGCCGATTAGGCGTCGCCGTGCGGCTTCACCAGCACCTTGATCGCCTCGCGCTCGTCCATCATGCGGTACCCCTCGGCGACGTCGTCGAGGCCGACCGTCTCGGTGAAGATGGGCGCGGGGTCGAGCGTCCCCTGAAGCACGTCGGCCATCAGCTCCTCGGCGTACGCGCGGACGGGGGCGACCCCGCCCGCGAGCGTCACGTTCTGACCGAACATACCGAACACGTCGAGCCCCTCCTCCTCGACGCCGTAGGGGACGCCGACGTACCCGATCGTCCCGCCGGGGCGGACGGCGTCGATGGCGGTGTTCATCGCGCTCGCAGCGCCGACGCACTCCATCACGTGGTTCGGCCCGCCGTAGGTCAGCTCTTGAATGCGCTCGACGGCGGCCTCGCCGCGTTCGGAGACGGTCTCCGTGGCGCCGAACTCTTCGGCGAGTTCGAGACGGTCCTCGTGGTGGCCGACGGCGATGATCCGCTCCGCGCCGAGGCGGCGGGCCGCGAGGACGCCGCAGAGCCCGACCGCGCCGTCGCCGATGACGGCCACGGTCGAGCCCGCCTCGACGCCCGCGCTGACCGCCGCGTGGTGGCCGGTGCCCATGACGTCGGTCAGCGGGAGCAGCGAGCGGAGCGTGTCCTCGTCGTCGGCGTGGCGGTCGGGCACCCTGACGAGCGTGCCGTCGGCGTGGGTCGAGCGGACGTACTCCCCCTGCCCGCCGCCGTTGTCGCCGCCCCACGAGTCGCCGTTCTCGCAGGAGGTGTGGAGCCCCTTCCGGCAGAACTCGCACTCGCCGCAGGAGATGGCGAAGGGCGCGAGCACGCGGTCGCCGGGGGCGACCGAGGTCACGTCGTCGCCGACTTCCTCGACGATCCCCATCGGCTCGTGGCCGACGGGCGAGCCCGCGTCGCGGTCGCTGTCGCCGCGGTAGAACCAGAGGTCCGAGCCGCAGACCGCGGTGTGGGTCACGCGGACGATCGCGTCCGTCGGCGCCTCGATCTCGGGCCGGGGTCGCTCTTCCACGTCGATCTCGCCGGGGGCGTTGAAGACGGCTGCGCGCATACCGTCGGTGCGGCGCGAACGCACAAAAGCGCGGCGTCACCGAGGCCGGCGGGTCAGATCCCGCCGACGGCCATCCCGAACAGCGCGACGGCGATGACCGCGAACAGTCCGCCCACGCCCGCCTTGATCGTCCCCGTGTCCAGCGCCGTCGAGACGTACGGCGCGATCTGGCCGCCGAGCGTCGTCGCCGGGACCGTCCAGACGACCATGTTCCACGGCGTCGTCGCTAAGTCCATCGTGTGACCGCCCACCAGGCCGCCGCCGAACACGTGGACGACGGAGGCGAGCACGGCGGTCGTCGCGACGACGATGTGGTTCGTGCCGATGGCGACGCGGACCGGGACCTGCGTGCGGAGCATCGAGATGATCCCGAGCTCGCCGATCCCGAAGCCGGCGAGCCCCTGAAACACGCCGCCGACGCTGTAGTTGAGGAACCGTTCGAGGTAGCCGCCCCGCGAGTAGGTGTAGTCGTCGCCGTCGCGGTCGACGCGGGTGACGGTGCCGGACTCGTCGGTGTCGACGCCGGCGGGACCGAGCTTGTTGTCGTCGTCCGGGAGGTCCCGAGACGCGCCGCCGTCGGTCGCGACCTCCTCGCGGTCCCCGCCTCCGGTCGGGTCGTCGTGACCCAGGTTAGCCTTGAAAAGCAGGTACGACGCCGCCAGCAGCGCGATCCCCAACAGGGCGTGGAACAGCGGCTCGGGGATGACGAAGGAGAGCAGCGCCCCGCCGACCACGAAGGGGACGCCGCCCAACACGAGCGACAGCGAGAGCCGCCGGTCGACGAGCCCGTACTGGATGAAGGCGAGCGACGAGCTCGACAGGCCGAACGACTCGCTGATGAGCCCGATCTTCACCAGCGTCGTCGGCTCTAAGGGATACGCGACGAGCGGGAACACGAAGATGAGGAACGGCACGAACAGCGCCGACCCGCTGATCCCGACGGTGTTGACGACGGTGGCGCCGACGGCGAAGGCGATGAACAGCCACCAGTACTCGGTCCAGTAGCCGACGCCGGCGTCGGCCGGGGTCGGCGCGAACGCGTACACCCCCGCGACGAACGCGAGGGGGGCGAGGAACACGAAGACGTGCTGATAGCGCAGAAAGGCGCGCTGGACGCCGCTCGACAGTGAACGACTCATTGAGGGTGGAACGCGAGTTACGTGAGGGATGATAAATGCGTTTTCACACGTCGCGATGATTATGAACGATCGTCAACGTCCCAGAGGGGACACGGAGGGCGCTACGCCTTGGGATTCGAGACGTCGCGGGAACGTTTCCGAACTCCGAAATGAATGCGCTATGACAAAAAGAAACGGTTAAACGGAGCCGTCGGTCACCCGCGGATCGAACGATGACGCGGGATCTCGGGACCGCGGCGCGCGGCGTCTCGGGAACGGCGACGCGCCTTGCGAGCGTGAGAGATGCGACCCGGCTGACGGACGCGACGAGGGCGGGGCGGCAAGAGACGACGCCGACGGGTCGGCGAACGTGGAGGGCGACTGGGCGGACTCGGAGGGCGGCGCGGTGAGCGACGGCGCGACCCTCCGGATCGTCGACGAGCCGGACGACGACCCGGGCGGTTCGGTCCCCGCGCCGGTGCCGCCGGGCGACCCGGAGGCGTGGTACGCGCCGGACGTCCGGGCGCAGTACGAGGCGGCGCCGGGCGTGGTGGCGACCGTCCGCGAGCGCGACGGCGGGCGGTTCGGCTACGACGTCCGCGAACCGCCGCTGTCGCCCGCCGACGAGCGCGCGCTCGACCGCGTCCGCGACCGCTTCTCCGCGGTGCGCCACCGCCGCCCGCTCACGCGGGTCGGGGTCGTGGAGCGCGCCGAGCGGGGGTTCGAGCCGAAGTACGCGACGGCGATCGACCGGCTCGTCGACGCGACCGCGGCCGCGCGCCGCCGGATCGACTACCACGCGCTGCGGGAGTTCCGGCTGCTCGGCGAACTCACGCCGATCGCCTTGGACGACCGGATCGAGGTCGCGGACGTGGGCGACGACCGCGAGCTGGTGGTCCACACCGAGACGTTCGCGCCGCTGGAGACCGGCGTCGACGCCGACGCCGACTACGTCGAGCGCGTGGCCGCCGAGCGGCTCGCGCAGTACGCCGTCGAGTTCGCCGGCATCGCGGTCGAGGTGGTCGTCTACCGCGAGCGGCTCCTCGGCTCCGACGCGTTCGAGACGAAGTACGCCGTGCTGGAGCCGGACCTCCTCCCGGGCGACAAGGCGCTCATCGAGGAGTGCAAGTCGCGCATCTGGGAGACGACCGTGAGCGACGTGATCGAGGGCCGCGAGTCGTTCGTCGCCGCCCGCGCCCGGCGGTTCCTCTCGCGGCGGCTCACCGCGCGTAACACCCGCGCCTGGCTCGACGCCGCGCTCCATCGGGCGCGGGCCGCGCTCGCGGACCGCGGGCTCGCCGCGCCCCCGGTCGATTCGCGGTTCGCCCGCGACCGCCTCGACGACCTCGCGTACTACGTCCTCCGCGACTTCGTCGGGGAGGGAATCCTCACGATACCGATCCGCGACCCCCACCTGGAGGACGTGGAGGCGAACCGCGTCGGCGAGCGCGTGAAGGTCGTCCCGCGCGCCCCGGTGCTTTCGGGGGTGCGGGACGAGACGGGGGGTTTCGAGGCCGACGGGGAGCGCGGCTTCGAGGCCGACGACGACGCGCCCGAGGCCGGCACCCGCGTCCCGACGAACCTCGCGTTCGAAGAGGAGACGACGTTCGTCGACGTCGTCACGGGGATCGCCGCCCGCGACGGCACGGAGCTGAACGCCTCGACGCCCTCCGCGAAGGTGAACCTCGAACTCGACGGGGTGCCCCAGACGATCCGGTGTGCGGTCGCGCTGCCCGTCATCTCCGAGGGCGGCCCGCACGTCTCGATCCGGAAGCAGCGCGCGGACGCGCTCACCCCGGTCGACCTGATCGAGCGCGGGACGCTGTCGGTCGACGTAGTGACGCTGCTGTGGCTGCTGTACGAACACCGCGGCGTCGTCCTCTTCGCGGGGCCGACCGGGGTGGGGAAGACGACCCTGTTGAACGCCCACGCGCCCTTCATCCCCTTCGACGCCCGGCCGGTCTCCGTCGACGAGGGCTCGCGCGAGGTCCGGCTCCCCCACGAGACGGGCGTCTCGCTCACCACCCGCGACCACGAGGACGCCTACAAGTCGGTGGGGATGGCGGAGCTGATGACCGAGGCCAACTACCTCAACCCCGACGTGGAGGTGATCGCCGAGATCAACACCCCCGAGAGCTTCGAGACCTTCGCCGAGAGCCTGAACACGGGTCACGGCGTGATCGGCACGACGCACGCGGAGGACGTCGCGGCGCTCGCCAACCGCCTGCGCGAGCGGGACCTGCCCGCCCGCCTGCTGCGCGAGGTCGACCTCGTGGTCTTCCCCCGGCAGGTCGACGGCGAGCGGTACGTCTCCCGGGCGATCGAACCCCTCTCCGAGGCCGCCTACGAGAGCCTCGACCCGGAGGCGACGCGGAGCCCGAGCGGCGACCCGAAGCGCGGCGGCGCGGGCGTCGTCGAGGCCGGCGGCGAGTCGGTCCGCTACAACACGGTCGCGTGGCGCGACGGCGACGGGACGTTCCGGTTCCCCGGCGCGCCGGGCGGCGACGCGGACGAGGGGGTTTCGAGGGCGGGCGCGGCCGGGGCGGACGACGCGCCGGGCGACGGTCGCGGCGCCGGCCCGCGGTTCCGCGTCTTCGACCGGATCGCGAACCGGACCGACCGCGACCGCGAGGCGGTCGCCGCCGAGTTCGCGTCGAAGCGGCGGTACGTGGAGTACCTCGTGCGCGACGGCGTCGACGACCCCGACGAGCTGTTCGAGTTCCTCGCCGACCTGCGCACCGACGAGGCGGCGACCGTCGAGCGCGCCGCACGGACGATGGACCGCGACGGCGACGGGGACCGGGACGACTCGTCCGAACGGGGGCGGCCGTGAGCCGGCGCCGCGCGACCGACGCGGTCACCGGGAACCGTGACACTGAGAACAGATCCGCGGACGACGCGCTCGGGGCGGGTGGCCGGCTGGCGGTCCTCGACCGCGTCTGCTACGCGCTGTTCGCGCGCCACGCGAGCGACCGGCGGCACGACGCAGACCGGAAGCGGTACCGCGGCACCGCGCTCGATACCGGCTTCGAGACGTACCTCGCGCGGGCGTACGGCCTCTCGTGGATCGTCGCGGCCGCGGTCTTCCTCCCCGCGCTGGTCGTCGCCGCGGGCGCCGCCCCCGCGGTCGCGGCCGCGGTCGAGGCGCGGTTCGGCGCGGCGCTGCTCTCCGCCGGGTCGACGGCGGCGCCCGCGCCGACGCCGGACTCCGTGGGGCCGCTCCGGACGGACCACGCCGCGCTGCTCGTCGCGGTCGCGGTCGCGCTCCTCGCGAAACGGGCGACCGTGGCGGCCGCTGGCCTCGGCCTCCGCTGGGTCGCCGCGACGCGCCGGACGGACATCGAGCGCACGCTCCCGGGGGCAGTGCGGTACCTCGACCTGCTCTCCTCGGGGAGCGACGGGCCGCGGGCGATGCTCCGCAAGGCGGCCGACGGGGACGCGTACGGCGCCACCGCCACCTCGCTGCGGAAGGCGCTCAACGCCGCCCGGCTCGCCGGGAGCCTGGACGAGGGGCTGCGGCGCGTGGCGCGGGACACGCCCTCGCGGGAACTGCTCGCACCCTTCCTCCTGAAGTTCCGGAAGCGCGCCGCGGCCGGCGACGAGGCGCTCTCGGAGTTCCTCACGACCGAGCGCCGGATGTTGTCGCACCGGCAGGACCGCGCCCGGAAGCGCGCGCGGCGGTTCCTCGAACTGCTCACGGAGCTGTTCGTCGCCGTGCTGGTGCTGCCGGCGCTGCTCGTCATCGGCGCGACCGCGCTGTCGGTCGTGATCCCCGAGCTGCTCCCGCCCGTCGAGACGCCGGTCGGCGTGGTGCCGACGCGGGCGGTGGTGCTGTACGGCGCCGTCGCGTTCCTCGTCGCGTTCGGCCTCGCGGCCGCGGTCGCGGTCGGCACGCTTCGGCCGCCGAGCCAGCGCGCGAGCTACGAGCTGCCGGCGGGCCCGCGAGCGGTCCTCGCGACCGCCGGGCGCAACCCCGCCAGCACGGCGGTCGCCGCCGCGGGGCCGGCCGTCGCGCTCGCGGCGTGGCTCGCGCTCGCGGGGTACACCCTCGTCAACGTCGTCCTCGTCGGCTACGCCGCCTTCGCGGTGCCCGTGGGGCTGGTCGCCGCGCGGCGCACCCGCATCGACGACGCGAAGGACCGCGAACTGGCCGACTTCGTCCACGCCGTCTCGGGCCACGTCGCGCAGGGGCGCCCGCTCGAAGCGGCGGTCGCGGCGGTCGCGCGCGACGCCGAGCTCGGCGTCCTCGACGACGACGTGGCCGACCTCGCGTTCGCGCTGCGGTCGACGACGGCGCCCGAGGGAGTGGCCGGGGCGGCCGGGGACGGGTCCGGCACCGGGGCGGAATCGGGCGCGGTCGACGTCCGCGCGGCCGCAATCGAGCGGTTCGTCGACCGCGTCGACACGCCGCTGGCGGCGCGGACGCTCGGGCTCGTCACGGGCGCCCTCGACGCCGGGGGCGACGCCGACGCCGTCTTCGAGACGCTGCGGATCGAGGTCGGGCGGCTGTACAGCGAGCAGCGCGCGCTCCGCTCGTCGATGCAGCCGTACATCGCGGTCGGCTGGGCCGCGGCGGTCCTCGTCGCCGGCGTCGTCGCGGTCGTGAACACGCAGGTGGTCGACGCGGCGCGGCTCGCGGAGATCGCGGCCGCCTCGGAGGCGGTGACGGAGCCGGAGGGCGTGTATCCGGAGTTGGAGCGCTTCCGGCTGTACGTGGTCACGCAGGCGACCGTGCTCGCGTCCGGTTGGTTCGCCGGGACCGCGGCGCGCGGGCGGTACGCCGCGCTGCTCCACTCGGGCGCGCTCGTGGCGTGCTGTTACGTGGTGTTCACGGTCGGCGGGCTGGTGTGAGGTCGCGCCGACCGCGGCGTCGGCACCGAGCCGACACCGGCGTGAGCGCCGCGCCGACGCGAGGCTTTTCAGCCGTCCCCGCGTAGCTCTATCCCCATGGACGAGAAGACCGCCGAACTCCGCGACCTGTTCGTCGACGCCACCGGCTCGGAGACGGTCACCGAACGCCAGGAGGCGGAGCGGGGGACCCTCGTCAATCGTGACGACGCCGGCGAGGGGGTCCGCGAGCTCGTCGCCGCGATGCGCGAGCGGTACGGCTTCTCGACGCCGCTCGGCGACGACGCCTACGCGCTGGTCGCCCGCGGTCGGTTCGCGGACGAGGACGACGCGGCGATCGCCGCGGCGATCCGCGACGGGCTGGCCGACACAGACGGCGACAGCGACGTCGATCCCGCGGACGTCGACGCCGAGACGGTCCGGAAGGCGCGCCTCGATCTCCACCTCGTGCGCGAGTCGGACCGTGAAATCGACGCACCCGACGGCGACGAGGACGGCGACGCGCCCTTCGCGTACGCCGACCTGAAGCGGCTCACCGCCGCGGGGAACTCGATCGTCGAGTGCGCCGAGGAGCTGGACGCCCAGCCGGACACAGTCGCCCGGTACGCCGCGGTGGCGCGCACGGACATCGCCTCCACGCGGGCGAACGACCGCTTCCGCGACGCGTTCCGCGACCTGCTCACCGACGCGGACATCGAGGGGTCGCTCGCGAGCGACGCCCGCGAGGACGGCCTGCGCGAGGCGACCGAGGACATCGAGACGGACGTTTCTTTATAAGTGAATGACCGCGGAGCGGTGACGTGCACCTCCAACGCCCCAGCCGCTCGCTTATGAATCAGTGCTGACAGATCGGCAGACAACTCCTCCAAAGCCCCAGCCGCGAGGACTCGCACGACTCGCTGCGCTCCTCGGTTGCTCACTCCGTTCGCTCCCTGCGGTGCTTACGTCGTCGGGCTTCGTCCTCGCGGCTGCCCCTTTGAGTCCCACCCCGCACAGCACCGCAACCGCGCCTCACGCCTCCCCAGCCTCGTCGGCCTCCCTGCGGTCGGCCGACTCCCTCGCGCGTGCTGCTCGGCCGCGAGGCGGCCTCGCAGGCACGCGCCACCGCAGTTCTATTTATAAGCAAAGCCGCGGCCAGCCCGCCGCGTGACCCTCGTCCCGTTCAGCGACCTGGCCCGCGCGGCGTACTGCCCCCGACAGCTCTACTACGTCCGGCGCGACGACGAACGGAGCGTCCCGCCGAAGGCGCGCGAGCGCATCGACCTCGCGTTCCGGTACGACGAGTTGGTCGACGCGCCGGATCGGGTCCTTCGGCAGCTCCCGCTCCATCGGTCGCCGGCCGCCTACCGTCGGAATCTGGATCGACTGGGCGAGCGCGAGGAGTACGACTCCCTCGTCGACCCCGCGAGCGAGCGCGGCTTTCTCTCGGGCAAGGACTGCCATGGAACCGTTCACAAGGTGTTGGAGCCGGATGACTGGGCAGACCATCCGGAGGACGCCGAGCCGTCCCCGCCGATCCCCACGCTCGTCTCGTCGGGCGAGCCCCCGGAGAACGGCGTGTGGGAGCCGCAAGCGGTCCGCGCGGTCGGGATAGCGAAGGCGCTGGCGTGGGAGCGCGAGCGGGAGGTCGAGCGCGCGCTGGTCGAGTACCCCGCGGTCGGGGTCGTCCGCGAGGTCCGACTGACGATCCGGAAGAAGGCGGCGTACCGCGAGGCGCTCCGCGCGGCGCGGTCGATCGACGGCCCGCCGCCGCGCGTCGACGACGATCGGTGTAACGCCTGCGACTACGCTGGGGAATGCGGCACACGGCGGCGGTCGCTGCGGTCGCTGCTGGGGTGAGGGGCGCCGGGCGGTCGCGGCCGCGCTCCCCGAGCTGCGCTCAGGGCGAAAACGACGTGCCGCAGTCGGTACAGGTGAACCGGAACCGGCCCTCGTCGGTGATCTCCGTGTCGTGGACGCGCTCGCCGCCGCACTCGCGGCACTCGACGATCGACTCGATCTGGTCCGGGTCGTGGTGCGCCCCGGGCGCCCCGACCGCCCACGCGACCACCTCCTCGTCGGCGTCCTCGGGCACGAACCCGGACTGGAACTCTCCGGCTGCGAAGCGGATCAGTTCGTCCGGACCGACCTCGACCTCGTCGCGCTCGCGACCGACCTCAAACGTCGCGGTACCGGCGAGGACGTAGAATATCTCCTCCTGATCGTCGTGGGTGTGGAGGCCGCCGGAGAAGCCGTCGCCGGGCGCGAGCTCGAAGTAGTTCATCGCGACGTGGTCGGTGCCGAGCGCGCGCGAGACCGGCTTCCGGAGGTCGTGAACGCCCATGGGGTTCGTGACGACGTCGACGTCGTCGATCGCGACTCGCTCCATGCGTGGCGGTCGCAGGGGAGTCCCCTAACGCTGTCGGCGGTCGCGTCGAGGGATCGTCGACGAGCGGCGGCGACGGATCGTCGGTGAGACCCGGGGGCGCGGCGAGGATCGGTCGGCCATACCTGACGCGACCCGTCAGTTTATACGTGTGTACACTGTTCGCACGGGTACGAATGACGCGAGACGAACGCGTTCGTTCGGAGGATAGAGGAAGTCGCCTCACGGCGGCTGGCCGCGAAATTCTCCGACGATAACGACTCCGGGGCACGACCGCCCCGCGGCGGTACCGACCCCGAGACCACCGCAGAGCCGACGGACTCCCTTTTGACCCGAACCACACTCACCGACCTCGACGAGGTACAGCTGCTAGACACCACCCTGCGCGACGGCGAACAGATGCCCGGCGTCTCCCTGACGCCCGGCGAGAAAGTCGACGTCGCCCGCGAACTCGACGCCGCCGGCGTCCACCTGATCGAGGCCGGATCGGCGTGCACCTCGGAAGGCGAGCGGGAGGCGATCCGCCGCGTCGCCGACGAGGGACTGGACGCGACCGTGACGAGCTTCGCCCGCGGCGTGAAACGCGACGTCGACCACGCGCTCGACTGCGGCGTCGACGGCGTGAACCTCGTCGTCCCCGCCTCCGACAAACACGTCGAGACGAAGGTGGGCTCGACCCGCGACGAGGTCGTCGAGACGACGCTCGAGCTCGTCGAGTACGCGAAAGACCACGGCCTGTGGGTCGAGGTGCTCGGGGAGGACGGCTCGCGGGCCGACCTCGACTACCTCGAGCGCCTGCTCGGCGCCGGCCTCGACGCCGGCGCGGACCGGATCTGCTACTGCGACACGGTGGGCGCGGCCGACCCCGAGCGCACCGCCGCGGTCGTCTCCCGGCTGGCCGACCTCGGCCCGACGAGCCTCCACACCCACGACGACCTCGGCTTCGGGTTAGCGAACGTCCACGCGGGGCTGAAGGCGGGCGCCGACACCGTCCACGGCACCGTCCTCGGCGTCGGCGAGCGCGCGGGCAACGTCGCCCTCGAAGAGGTCGCGATCGCGCTCGGCGAGTCGTACGACGTCGACACCGTCGAGCTGGCGCGGCTCTACCGGCTCTGCCGGACCGTCTCGGAGGCGACCGGCGTCGCGCTCCCGCCGAACAAGGCGGTCTGCGGCGCCAACGCCTTCGCCCACGAGTCCGGCATCCACACCGACGGCACGCTCAAGGACGGGACGATGTACGAGCCGTACCCGCCCGAGACCGTCGGCCGCGAGCGCCGGCTCGTCCTCGGCAAGCACGCGGGCCGCGCCGGGGTGAAGGCCGCGCTCGGCGAGCACGACGTGGCGGTCGACGACGACGAGCTGCGCGAGGTCGTCGCCCGCGTGAAGGAGCTCGGCGAGCGCGGCAAGCGCGTCACGGACGCCGACCTGCTCGCGATCGCCGACGACGTTCGCGGGCGCGAGCGCGAGCGACACGTCGAGCTCGTCGACCTCTCGGCGACCTCCGGCGGCAACCTCCCGACCGCCTCGGTCAGACTGCGCGTCGGCGACGACGAGCGCGTCGCCTCCGGCACCGGCGCCGGCCCGGTCGACGCGGGACTGGAAGCGGTCCGCGAGGCGCTGGCGGGCGACGACGACCGCGG
This sequence comes from Halorubrum sp. Atlit-26R, assembly GCF_003666015.1. Taxonomy (GTDB): domain Archaea; phylum Halobacteriota; class Halobacteria; order Halobacteriales; family Haloferacaceae; genus Halorubrum. The sequence continues at coordinate 298,743 of NZ_QPLT01000001.1, read as the reverse complement.
CGAGGGCGCCGAGCGCGGGGGCGACGGGGTCGCCTTCGAGCTCGACTCCTACCACGTCGACGCGATCACGGGCGGCACGGACGCGGTCGTCACCGTCGAGGTCGACCTCTCGCGGGGCGACCGCTCCGTGAGCGTCTCGGCGTCGGACGCGGACATCACCCGCGCGAGCGTCGTCGGGATGGTCGACGGGCTCGACCGGCTGCTGGCGGCCGAGGCGGACGCCGCGGGCGCCGAGCCGGGCGCCGTCGCCGACGACTGAACGGGGAGCCGTTCTGGGAAGTACGGAGGTTTATCAGTATTCCCACCGTACGTGGGAACATGCCGAAAGTGGACGCGAAGGGGCGCGTCGTCCTCCCGCAGGCGGTCCGTGAACGGCTCGGCATCACGCCGGGGACCGAGGTCGTCGTCCGCGAGGAGGACGGCGAGGTGGTGATACGCCCCGAGGACGACCCGGAGCGGATCCTCGACCGGCTGGATCGGCTCGTTGAGGAGGCGGCGCCGGAGCGTGCGACCGAACCGCTCGACGACGATGCCGGTCCCGTCGCCCGGAAACACCGGGAGGTGGTTCGGCGGGGCGCAGAGGGGGGATCCGGTGAGAGAGACGGTTCGGTCGAGAGGGACGGGGCGGATGGGTGACCACGGTGGCCCGTACCTGTTCGACGTGGGGGTGATCGCGCTCGCGCACACCGACGCCCCCGTTCGAGACGCCGCGCTCTCGTACGTTCGCGACGCGATCGCCGGCGAGATCGACGCCGTCGTCCCGCATCCCGCCGTCTACGGTGCCCACGAGGTCCTCACGACCTACTACGGGTACGCCAACGCCGACGCGTCGCGACTCATGTCGAACTTCCTGGACGCGAAGCGGATCCACTGGCACGACCGGCTCCCGGAGGCGACGGTTCGCGGCGGCCTCGACAGGGCCGCCGAGGCGGACGTCGGCGGCTGGGACGGCTACTACGCGCAGGTCGCGGTCGAGGAGGGCGTGAACACCGTCCTGACGATCGACGACGACTTCGAGCGGTTCGACGCGTTCGAGACCGAGGTGATCCTCTCGCGGGCGGAGTTCGAGACGCTGAACGAGTACCTCCGGGAGTGAGCGCGCCGGCGTCTGACGAGGTTTTTACCTGATGGCGTCCGACCTCGGGGTGTGAGCGTCGTCGTCGCGATCAAACCGTCCGCGCGCAAGCGGAACGCGAAGGTTGGCCGGCTCGTCTTCGAGGACGGGACCCGCCACGCGTTCGAGAGCCGCGCGGCCGCCGAGCGGTGGGCTGACGACCTCTCGGCCGGCGACGGCCACGTCTGGGTCGCGAGCGCGCACCCCCGCGACGACGGCGACGCGGACTGTTACCTCGTCTCCCGGGCCACGAACGCGAAGCTGGAGGCCGCCTACGACAAGCGCCGGCGGCGGCTCAGGGGCGACGCGGGCTCCGAACAGGAGTCGCTCGGCGGCGAGCCCTGACCGAAGGGTCCCGGCGGCGAGCGAGTCGGCACTACCCGTCCGCCGGCGGGCCGCCGACCACGTCCTCCTCGAACCCCGCGACCGCCTCCATGACGGCCTCGCGGTCGGCGTCGTCGACGTCGAAGGCCCGCAGCGCGTCGTCGAGGTGCGTCGCGACGACCTCGAACTCCGCGTCGGTTATCGCTAACTCCTCGTGAGCGGTCGCCATCTCCTCGCCCTCGTACCGGATCGGCCCGCCGGTGACGGCGCTCAGGAACTTGGTCTGGTGCGAGCGCTGGTCGGCCATGTCCACGTCGTCGAAGTAGTGGTTCACCCGGTCGTCGGCGAGTACCCGGTCGTAGAACTCGTTGACGACCGCGCCGATGGCCGGTTCGCCGCCGAGGCGTTCGTACAGCGTCTCGTTCGACATACGTCGGCGACACGCCCCGGCCGTATCACTGTTACCCCGCGGGCCGACCGACGCCGGTGCGCGCGGGCCGCGCGGCCGCGTCACGGCGAGTCGTCCGCGGGCGAGCCGTCGCCGGACGCGGCGTCCGACTCGGCGCCCGGCCCGGACCCCCGCGCGTCCATCATGTCCGCGGCGCGGCTCGCCCAGTCCGTGTAGCGGAAGCCGGCGGCAACGACGAGCGCCATCCAGGCGTAGGCGGCGAACACGCCGACGTACGCGCCTTCGGGACCGAACCCCGCGGTGCGGCCGAGCAGCCACGAGAGCCCTAAGAAGAGCCCGAACATGCCCGAGACGCGCGCGACGAGGGGGATCCGCGTCTCGCTGGCGCCCTGAAGCGAGCCGGAGAGCGCGGAGAAGCAGGCGAGGGCAGCGCCGGCGACGCCGTACACCCGCGCGAAGTCGACCGCGGACGCGATCGTCGGGGCGTCGTCGGTGAATATCGGGACGATCCGCGGCGCGGCGACGACGAGCCCGAGCCCGATCGCGCCGACCGTGACCACGCCGAGGCTCGCGACGGCCCACCCGTTGAACCGCGCGGCCTCCGGGTCGCCCTCGCCGAGCGCCTGTCCGACGAGGATCGACGCCGCGACGTTGTAGCCGCGCGAGAGCGGTCCGGTCACCTGCTGGTAGACGCGCCGGCCGATCTGGAAGCCGGCGTTGACCGTCTCGCCGAAGCCGAGGAGGAGCGCGTTGAACGGGAACTCCGCGATCTCGGAGCCGAACCCCTCCAGCACGCGCGGGGCGCTCACGACGAGGAGCTGCTTCGCGATCGTGAGGTCGCGCGGCCACGCGAACTCGGCGTCGGTCCACGACCCCCAGATCGCGAAACAGAGCAGGCCGGCCGTGAGCACGTTCGCGCCCGCGGTCGCGAGGCCGACGCCGAGGACCTCCAGCCGCGGGAGGCCGAACAGCCCTAAGCCGAGGACGACGGACCCGGTGATGTTGACGGAGTTGGCGGCGATGTTGACGTACATCGGCGTCCGGGTGTCGCCGGTCCCCTGGAGCGCGCGGGCGCCGACGAGGGCGACGTGGCGCGCGGGGGCGGTCGCGAACACGACCGCGAGGTACGTCGAGCCGAGGTCGACGACCGCGGGCGAGGTCCGCTCGCCGACGAGGCGGCCGAACACGTCGATCGCGAGCTCGCCGAAGAGGAACCCGAAGAGGACGAACGGGACCCCCGCGAGCGCGCCGAGCAGGATCGCCTGCGTCACCGCCTCGTCGCGGTTCTCCGCGGCGCCGGCGCCGGTGTCCTGCGAGGAAAGCGCGATGGCGCCGCCGCCGAGGCCGAGCCCGATCCGTAGCGGGAACCGGGCGTACAGGTCCGCGAGGCCGATGGCGACGACCGCGGCCGGCGAGAACAGCGCGGTGACGAGGATGTCGGTCGTCCGCATCGCGGTGCGGAACGTCTGCTCGGCCATGACGGGCCACGCGAGCGAGAAGACGCGCTTCCAGACGCGCCGCAGCCGCGGGAGGTCCATCTGATCGCGTCCGACGGGCGCCCGCGGTTTCTACGTATCGGAGCCGGCCGAGTCGACCGGTGCGTGCGGGAGCGTCACCGCGAACCGCGCGCCGCCGAGGGGCGACTCGCCGGCGTCCAGGGAGCCGCCGTACGCCTCGGCGAGCGTCGCGACCAGCCGGAGGCCGCTGACGCCGCCGCTCGCCCCGCCGACCGCCTCGTCGGCGAGGAACGACCCGTCTCGGACCTCAGGGGGAAGCCCCGGACCGTCGTCCTCGACGACCAACACGACCTCGTCGTCCCGGCGGTTCGCGGCATCATCACTGGGCACGCGGACGCCGACGCGGACGGTGACGCCCGGATCGGCGTGTTCGATCGCGTTCTCGACGAGGTTGGAGACGACCGACCGCACGCCGTCGTTGGCGGCGACGGGCGCCGACTCCGGGATCTCGGTCTCGATCGTCGCCCGCTCCCCGTCGGTGACCCCCGACAGCACGTCTCGGGTCGTCTCCGCGAGGTCGATGCGGCTGGCGTCCGCGTCGCCGAGGATCGCGTCCGCGACGGCGCTCGTCGCCTCGATGCGGTCGAGCCCCTCGTCGGCCTTCGCGGCCACCGTCTCGGCGTGGTCGGAGCCGTCGGCGTCGTCGGCGAGCAGGCCGGCGTAGCCGCGGATCGTCGAGAGGTCGTTGCGGAGGTCGTGCCGCAGCAGGTGGTTGACGAAGGAGACGGCGCGGACCGCGTCCCGCGCGCGGCGCGCCTCGGCCGCCTGCCGGACCGCGTAGTAGCCCGCGATCGCGCCGCCGAGGCTCCCGGCGCCGGCGGCGACGAGCATCGGGAACGCCGGCTCGACCAGCGGGCGGCCCTCGAAGGCGCGGACCGCGAGCGTGGCGGCGAAGGCGACGACGGCGAGGACCGTCCCGGCGCCGGCCCAGCGGGCCACCCGCCACTCCTCGGCGGGCGAGAGCTCGCGCGCGGCGATCCGGCGGCCGGCGGCGATCACCGCGACCGCGATCCCGCCGTCGAGCGCGAGCGCCAGCAGCGGCCCGACAGCGCCCTCCACGACCCCGACCTCGGCACCGTGGTGGACCAGCGCCGCGACGAGGACGCCGGCGCCGAGCGCGGAGACGGCGTGGTGGCCGCGCAGCCTCGACATTACGGACGGCACAGACGAAGCGAGTAAAATCGTTCCGGATCGGTGAGCGGCCGAACGTTGAAGCCCGCGAGCGACCCACGGGCCCCATGGACGTCTTCGTGTACGGGACGCTGACCGAGCCGGAGCGAGTCGCCGAGGTCGTCGACTCGTTCGTCTTCGTCGGCCCCGCGACGCTCGACGGGCTCCGGCTCGTCGAGGGGCGGTACCCGACGCTCGCGCCGGGCGGCGAGACGGCGGGGCGGCTCCTCCGCACCGAAGCGATCGACGCGCTCGACGCGTACGAGGACGTCGACGGAGGGCTGTACGTCCGCGAGGCCGTGCCGCTCGACGCGCCGACCGGGCATCCCGACGCCGCCGCGGTGTACGTCGGCGACCCCGACCGGCTCGACGCGGACGCGACGTGGCCCGGAACGGGACCGTTCGCGGAGCGGGTGCGGTCGGTCCTCGACGACCGCGACGTGCGGGTGCGGCTCACCCCCCGAGACCCCGTCTGACGGAGCGATGACGGCGGCGCAGTCGTGCGGTTTCACTTCCGCTCTGGTAGCCTCACCTTTTTGTATTCCCGTCGCCACGTTTCACTCGCACGTCACACGCGTGCATTCCCCCCTTATCAACCGCGAGCGACCGCGTCGTCGATCCGGGCCGTCGACCCGCGATCGGCTCGTCGGTCGAGCCGGCGACCGCGGTTCGGCGGTCGCCCGCCGCCGTCGTTCCTCGGTCGAGGCCGACCGGAACCGATTAGCGGGCGGCGCGGCGACGAGGTGGCATGCTCACACTCGCCGACATCCGCGAGGCGCGCGAGCGGGTCTCGGGCGTCGCCCGCCACACGCCCCTGGAGCGGTCGCGCTCCTTCTCCGAGATGAGCGGCGCGGACCTCCACCTCAAGTTAGAGAACTTCCAGCGCACCGGCGCGTTCAAGATCCGCGGCGCGATGAACCGGATCCAGACGCTCTCCGACGCGGAGCGCGAGGCCGGCGTCGTCACCGCGAGCGCCGGCAACCACGCGCAGGGCGTGGCGCTGGCGGCGAGCCGCGCTGGCGTCGACGCCACCGTCGTGATGCCGAAGTTCGCGCCCGTCTCGAAGGTGAAGGCCACCCGCGGGTACGGGGCGAGCGTCCGCTTAGAGGGCGTCGACTACGACGAGGCGCAGGCGTACGCGCACCGGCTGGAGGAGGAGGAGGGGCGCACCTACGTCCACGCGTTCGACGACCCGGTCGTGATGGCCGGCCAGGGGACGCTCGGCCTCGAGATCGTCGACGACTGCCCCGATCTGGACACCGTCGTCGTCCCGATCGGGGGCGGCGGGCTGATCTCGGGGGTCGCGGTCGCGATCAAAGAACAGCTCCCCGACGTGCGCGTCGTCGGCGTTCAGGCGGAGGGCGCCGCCTCGGCCGCGAAGTCGCTGGAGGCGGGGGAGGTGACGGAGATCGACAGCGTCGACACGATCGCCGACGGGATCGCGACGCGGTCGGTCGGCGAGCAGACCTTGGAGGTCATGGCGGAGTACGTCGACGAGGTCGTCACCGTCGACGACCGCGAGATCGCCTTGGCCCTCACGCTCCTCCTCGAACGCGCGAAGACGCTCGTCGAGGGCGCCGGCGCGGTCGCGCTCGCCGCCGTCCTCTCCGACGCCTTCGAGTACGACGACGGCGAGACGATCGTCGCCGCGCTCTGCGGCGGCAACATCGACCTCAACCGCCTCGGCACCGTGATCCGCCGCGGGCTGGTCCAGATGGGCCGGTACCTCAAGATCACCATCGATTTAAAAGACCGCCCCGGCGAACTCGAACGGGTCTCCAGCATCGTCGCGCGCACCGGCGCGAACGTGTACGCGGTCCACCACGACCGCACCTCGCGGGACGTGGCCGTCAACGCCGCCGAACTCGAGCTCGAACTCGAGACCGACGACGCCGAACACGCCGCCGACATCGTCGACGCGCTCGAAGCCGACGGCTACGAGGTCGAGATTCTGTCCTAAATCAGGCGGTCACAGCGACCATTTATAAATAGAACCGCGGTGGCGCGTGCCTCCGAGTGGTCGCCGGAGGCGGCCGCGAGGAGCACGCGCGAGGGAGTCGGTGGTCCGGAGCGAAGCGGAGGACCACCGACGAGGCTGGGGAGGCGTGAGGTGGCGGTGCGGTCGCGGTCGGGAGGGACTCAAAGGGGCAGCCGGGAGGGCGCCGAAGGCGACGTAAGCACCGCAGGGAGCGAACGGAGTGAGCGACTGAGGAGCGCAGCGAGCGTCCGGCGCCCTCCCGGCTGGGGCTTTGGCGGTGTTCGCCCCGGCAGCAGCCACGTATCGCCGAGCGGCTGGGGTTTTGGAGGCGTTCGCCGTCGATCTACTGTCAGCTATTTATAAATGAACGGCTGGGACTTTGGTGGTGTTCGCCACGACCGTGACTCACTCCGATGAGTTCGTGGCGTTACTCGATCGGTCGGAAGCCGAAACGCTCCCGCTCACGCTCGTCGACCCGCCGAGGAGCGAGGAGTCCGAGTCGCCGCGGAGCGTCGTGACCGTCTCGCCGTCCTGTTTCACGATCAGGGTCCACGGGTCGTCGCCCGCGGGAATCCGCATCGTGCCGTTGTAGCGGACGACGCCCGAACACGACCGCGACGCGTTCCCCGCCTCCTCGATCGGGACGTCGAGGACGTAGGCCGACTCGTTCAGGCGTTCGAACGTCGGGCCGCCGACCGCGTGCGAGGAACTCGGCAGCGAGACGTTTCGAGCGTACGTTATCTCCGTGTTCTCGGGCCCGGCGGACACCGACGTGGAGCTGTTGGCCGCGAACTCGTCGGGACAGCGGACCTCGTCGGAATCGAAGTGGAGCAGCGCCGGTGGATCGCTCGCCCCGCCGAGGAGGCCGCCGGGCCCTCCCGACACGGGACCGGCGAGGGCGACGGCGCTACCGGTCACGAACAACGCGAGCGCAGCGGCGACGACGGCAAGACCGCGTCTGTTCATCTCGTTTCGAACGACGGCGGGACCGCGGATAGTACCGCGTATAACGCAAAGAAGAGTTTGAGTCACCGATCGCCTCACGGGCGCGGACGGGGGCGTCGGAGCGGTGACCCGGACGCGACGAAAGCGGCGAACCGCCCCTCAGTCGTCCGCGGCCGCGGCGTCGACCTCGGCCTCGTACAGCTCGCCGGCGCGCTCGCGCTCGGAGAGGTACTCGTCGGCGTCGAGCGCCGCCTTCACGCCCATGCCGCTCGCGGTGGCCGCCTGCTGGTAGTGGAAGTCGACCACGTCGCCGGCGCCGAACAGGCCCTCGACGCCGGTTCGGGTCTGCCCGCCGCCGCGGCCGCCCTCGGTGATCAGGTAGCCGTCGTCGTCGGTCTCGATGCCGGTCCCTTCGAGGAAGTCGGTGTTCGGCGTGTGGCCGATGGCGTAGAACACCGCACCGACGTCGAACGCGGACTCGTCGACCTCGTCGGCGGTCGCCGGGTCGTCCAGCTTCTCCGTCGGGTGGCCGTCCGGGTGTTCGACGAGCGTCACGTGATCGATGCCGTCCTCGGGGGTGCCGTGGATCTCGGTGAGCTCGGTGTTGAGGAGGAGCTCGATCTCCCCGTCGTCGACCTTGTCCATCACGCGCTCGATCCACACGTCCTCGGCGCGGAACTCCTCGCGGCGGTGGGCGATGTACACCGTGTCCGCGAACTTCGTCAGGAAGTTCGCCTCCTCCATCGCGGCGTCGCCGCCGCCGACGACGAGCATGTCCTCGTCGCGGAAGAACGCGCCGTCGCAGGTGGCACACGTCGAGAGGCCGTACCCCATCAGCTCGTCCTCGCCGGGGACGCCGAGCGTCCGGGCGCTGGCGCCCGACGCGGCGATGACGGCGTCGGCGGTGTAGACGTCGCCGTCGGAGAGCGCGGCGCGGAAGTGGCCCGCGGGCTCCTTCGAGACGTCCTCGATGACGCCGTTGCGGGCCTCGGCGCCGAACTTCTCGGCCTGCTCTTTCATGTCGTTGATCAGGCTCGGCCCGGAGATCCCCTCGGGGAAGCCGGGGTAGTTCTCCACGTCGGTCGTCAGCGTCAGCTGGCCGCCCGGCTCGTCGCCCTCGATGAGCAGCGGGTCGTTGTTCGAGCGCGCGGCGTAGATCGCCGCGGAGAGGCCCGAGATACCGGTGCCGGCGATGATCAGTCGACGGTGTTCGACGATGTCGTCGGTCATGTCCCACAGTTGGCCGGCGCGTCGTATGTACGTTGCGACCGTTGCGCGATTCCCGCACGACCGCCTCTCGGCGACCTCAGTCGGTCGGGAACTCCGGGGGGAGCCCGGTCGGCTGCGCGGGCGCGTCGTCGAGCGCCTCGAAGAAGCGCCCGGCGACGAACGCCTCGACGACGTCCGCCAGCGACTCCGACTCGGAGACCTCAGAGAGGATGCCGAGGGGGACCTGCGCGCCGGCCATCGAGGCGTGCCCCCCGGCGGAGCCGACGGGGTCGAGCGCGTCGCGAAGCAGCTCGCCCGCGTCGAGGTCGGCGCCGCGGGCGCGGGCGGAGCCGTAGATCACGCCGTCCATGTAGCCGTAGACGAACGTCACCGTCACGTCCTCCAAGTCGAGGAGCCGCTCGGCCGCCTGCGCGAGCGCGTCGCGGTCGGCTATCTCGCCGACGCAGGAGGCGGCCACCGACCCGCGGACGTCGCGGTTCTCGATTGCGGCCGCGAGGACGCGCAGCGTCTCCGGGCTCACGCTCGGGCTCTCGACGCGTTCGAGCGTCGACTCGTCGGCGTGCGCGAGCAGCGCGGCCGCCGCCTCGAAGTCGTCGATGGCGGTCGCGCGCGTGAAGTCCTTCGTGTCGATCCGGATGCCGTACAAAAGCGCCGTGGCGAGGTCCCGCTCCGGCGCGATCCCGTACCGCGAGAGGTACTCGGAGATGAGCGTGCTCGTCGCGCCGACCGCGGGGCGGATGTCGACGAACGACCCCGCGACCGGCCCCCGCGGCGGGTGGTGGTCCACGACGACGTCGACGGGGTGGCCCTCGGGGAGGCTGTCGTTGATCCCCGCGCGGGAGTGGTCGACCAGGGCGACGCCGCCGTACGCGTCGAGGTCGACCTCGTCGAACGAGCGGAGCCGGATGTCGAGGAGGTTCACCATCGCGCGGTTCTCCTGGTGGGCGATCTCGCCGCCGTAGCAGGCGTCCGCCTCGACGCCGATCGACGCCGCGATCCGCGCTAACCCGAGCGCGCTCGCGATGGCGTCGGGGTCGGGGTTGTCGTGCGCGACGACCAGCAGCGGCCCCGAGAGCCCCCGGAGCGCCGAGAGCAGTCGAGCCGGCTTCTCGCCGCCGTCATCGGCGGGGGCGAACTCCGCGTCGGCGTCGGTGCCGCGGCCGTCGTCGAGCCCGACCGCCTCGAAGACGCGGTCCGCGACCGCCTCGACCGGGTCGACCACGCGGTCGGCGACCGCCTCGACCGCCGCGCGCTGCTCGTCGGTCGGCGCAGTCCCGAGGTGCGCGACGATCAGCGCCTCGGGATACCGCTCCCGGGCCGCGCGCGCGGCGGCGACGTTGCGCGCGGCGTCGTCGCTGGCGATCAGCACGACGCCGGCGCTGTCTGGATAGCTCTCGGGGTCGGTCGGATCGGCCTCGACGGTCGCGACGTTGCGGTCGCGCAGCGTCGACACCCAGCCGGTGTCGTCGGTGATCGCGACGAGGTCGTCGCGCCCGCCGCGCTCGTCGCGGGCGTGTTCGACGAGCGCGTTCCCGACCGCGCTACAGCCGAGCAGCAGGCGCCGGGTCATACGGAGGCGAGGGGGTCGCGAGGCAAAACGCTGCCGTCGGCGCGGCGCGAGGTCGGGACCGGAGCCCGGTTCCGCGTCATTCCGCGTCCTCGCCGTCGCGCAGCGCGCCGTCCTCGCCGTCGCCGTCGCGCAGCGACCCGTTCACCGCGGCGGCGACGTCGACCGCCGCGCGGTTCTCGGCGACGTCGTGGACGCGGACGATGTCCGCGCCGCGGTCGGCCGCGAGCGCGGTGCCCGCGACGGTCGCGTGCTCGCGGTCGTCGGCGTCGCGCCCGACCGCGCCGTACAGCGACTTGTGCGAGTGGCCGATCAGGACCGGACAGCCGAGCGCCGCGAACTCCCCGCAGCGGGCGAGCAGCTCGAAGTCCTCCGCCGGCGACTTCCCGAAGCCGAGCCCGGGGTCGACGATGACGCGGTCGCGGTCGATGCCGGCCGTGTCGGCCAAGGCCAGCCGCTCGCGCAAGGCGTCGACGACCTCGCCGACCACGTCGTCGTACTCGGGGTCGGCGTCGGGGTCGACCGGCGCGTCGAGGCTGTGCATCACGATCACCGGGCAGTCGGCGTCGGCGACCACCGAGCGCATCTCGGAGTCCTCTAACCCCGTCACGTCGTTGATGACGTCCGCGCCGGCGTCGAGCGCCGCCTCGGCGACGGCCGGCTTCCGCGTGTCGACGGAGACGAGCACGTCCCCGGACCCCACCGCGGGCACCGACTGAATCGCCTCGATCGTCGGCACGACGCGCTCGATCTCCTCGTCGACGGGGACCGGCTCCGCCCCGGGTCGGGTCGACTCCCCGCCCACGTCGACGACGTCGACTCCCGCCTCGACCATCCGCTCGACGCCCGCGACCGCGTCGTCGAGGTCGGCGTGGCGCCCGCCGTCGTGGAAAGAGTCCGGCGTGACGTTGAGCACGCCCATCACCGCGGTGCGGTCGGTCCACGGGAAGTCGGGGTCGGCGTCGTCCGCGTCGACCTCCTGTTCTTCTATTCCGGCCGCCGCAGCGAGGTCGGACGCCACGCCCCCGAGCCCGCCGCCGTCGGCCGCCGCGAGCCGGGTGACGAGGGCGCGGAGTTCCGCGACCGTTCCCGCGACGGTGACGGGTACCTGCTCGCCGCCGGCCCCGCGGTCCTCGCCCGCCCCGAGGCCGCCGAGCGCCGCGTCGCCGCCGACCGCCCGGACCTCGCTCGCGACGCGCTCGGCGCGGTCGCCGCGCAGCCGCAGCGTGAGGACGCGGTGGTCGACGCCGTCGCGGTGGGCCGCGACGCCCTCGGGCGGGACGCCCCCCGTGTCGAGCGCGTGGGCCGCGTCCTCGGCGTCCCGAACGGTCCGCTCGCGGACCGTCCGCGTCCGGGCCGCCCGGGCCTCCGCGACCGCGAACAGCGAGCCGACGAGCAGCACGCAGTCCCCCTCGTCGGCGCGGTCGACGGCCTCGGCGAGCGCGTCCGCCACGTCGTCGCCGGCCGTCACCTCGCCGACGCCCGCCGACCGGAGCGCGGCCGCGAGCACGTCGGGGTCCTCGGCGCGATCGATGGCGGGCCGGCAGGTGACCGCCGTCGCGGCGTCGGGGAGCGCCGCGGCCGTCTCCGCGTGGTCCTTGTCGTGCATCGCGGCGTACACGAGGTGGAGGTCGTCGTAGTCGTACTCGTCCAGCGTCGCCGCGAGCGTGTTGGCGGCCGCGGGGTTGTGCGCGCCGTCCAGCACCGTCAGCGGCGCCGTGTCGACCACCTCGAAGCGGCCGGGCCACGTCGCCCGCGCGAGCCCGTCGCGCACGGCGCGGTCGGAGAGCTCTGTCTCCGGGGGGGATGGCGCCCCGTCTTCCAGCGCCGCCGCCGTCCGGTCCGCGAGCGCGACGGCGACCGCCGCGTTCGCCGCCTGATGGCGGCCGACGAGGGGGATGCGGTATGTGCCCTCGCGCTCGCCGGTGAGAGAGACCTCGGCGTCGGTGGCGCTCACCCGGCCCTCGTAGCTCGCCGCGAGGGCGGGCGGGTCTTCGGCCTCCCGCTCGTCCGGCTCGCCGTCGCCCGTCACCCGCGTCACCGGCGCGCCGGCCTCGCCCGCGACCTCGCGGACCACGTCGAGCGCCTCGCCGTCGCAGGCGGTTACGAACGGCGCGTCCGGGCGGGCGATACGGGCCTTCGTGCGGGCGATCTCGCCGATCGTGTCACCGAGGACCGCCGTGTGTTCCAAGGAGACGTTCGTCACGGCGGTCGCGACCGGGTCGACCGCGCTCGTCGCGTCGTACTCGCCGCCGAGGCCGACCTCCAGCACCGCGACGTCGACGTCGCGGCGCGCGAACTCGTGGACCGCCATCGCCGTCACGACCTCGAAGAACGTGAGCGGCTCGCCGGCGGCCGCGCGGTCGATCAGCCACGGGCGCACCTCGGCGACGAAGTCGGCGATCGCCGACTCGGTCATCTCCCGGCCGTCGACGCGGACCCGCTCCGACAGCGCCGAGAGGTGCGGCGAGGTGTACAGCCCCACCGACAGCTCCGCCTCGCGCAGGACCGACTCCGTCAGCCGCGCCGCGCTCCCCTTCCCGTTCGACCCCGCGATCTGAACGAACGGCACGTCCGCCTGCGGGTCCCCGAGGTGCGCCAACAGCGCCTCCACCCGCTCCGTGCCGGGCTTGACCGAGAAGCGGCGGAGGTCGAAGAGGAACGCCGCCGCCTCGTGGTAGTGCATACGCCGTGGGTCGGCGGCGCGTCGCTTAGGCGTAACGGACCGGGACGGGCGACGGTCTCGGCGGCCGAAAAGCAACCCTTACGCGCGCGGCGGCCGCATCCGAACGCATGGACGAGACAGCGACCGGCGCCGCGGCCGACGCGACCGGAGAGGACCCGGTCTCTGGCGTCCCCGACGCCGGCGTCGGAGGCGACCCCGTCGTCGGCGGCGAGGGGGTCCGGAAGGCGTACGGCGACGTCGTCGCGCTCGACGGGGTCGACCTCGACGTCGCGGCCGGCGAGGTGTTCGGGCTCATCGGCCCCAACGGCGCCGGGAAGACGACGCTGGTGCGCGCGCTGACGGGGACCACCGAGGCCGAGGGCGACCTGCGCGTCTTCGGCGCACAGCCCCGCGACGTCGACCCCTCGCGGATCGGGCTGCTCCCGCAGTCGTTCGACCCGCCCGCGCGGCTCACGGCCCGCGAGCTGGTCGACTACTACGGCGGCCTCTACGACGCGGCCCGGGACACCGAGTCCGTCCTCGACGACGTGGGGATGGCCGACGACGCGGACGCCTGGTACGAGACGCTCTCGGGCGGTCAGAAGCGCCGGACCTGCGTCGCGACCGCCGTCGTCAACGACCCCGACCTGCTGTTCCTCGACGAGCCGACGACCGGGATCGATCCGGCCGGTCGGCGGGCGATCCACCGGCTGATCGAGCGGCTCGCGGCCGACGGCACGACCGTCTTCCTCACGAGCCACGCGATGGACGAGGTCGAGCGGCTCGCCGACCGCGTGGCCATGCTCCGCGACGGGCGGGTCGTCGCGAGCGGGGCGCCCGACCGACTCGTGGCGGAACACGGCGGGGCCCCGCGGCTCGACGCCGCGACCCCGGAGCCGACGACCGCGGAAACGGTCGAGGCGGTCGCGACCGGAGTCCGCGAGCGGCTCGGGAGCGATCCGACCGTCGAGGCGACCGACGAGGGGCTCCGGGTGCGCGGCGTCCGCCCCGAAGCGATCGGGGCCGCGGTCGACGCGCTCGACGACGCCGGCGTCGCCTTCGACTCGCTCTCGTGGTCGGAGCCGTCGCTGGAGGACGTGTACCTGCGGCTCACCGGCGAGGAGTACACGCGTCGGGGGGACGGCGGACTGTCAGAGGACGTCACCGCTGACGGGGGAGACCGATGACCCGCCTCGGCCGGATCCGGACGGAGGCGGTCGCGGCGGCGCGGTCGTTCACGCGGCGCCGAACGGCGGTGTTTTTCACCTTCTTCTTCCCGGTCATCCTCGTCGTCATCTTCGGCGCGCTGGTGCGGACCCAGCCGACCGGCGGCGGCCTCTTCGCCGAGCCGGCGGGGTACTACATCCCGGGGTACCTCGCGGTCGTCGTCCTGTTCACGCCGCTGTCGCGGGTCGGCTCCGAGATCGCGCGCCACCGCGACGGCGGCCGGTTCGAGAAGCTGGCGACCACCCCCCTCTCCCGCGCCGAGTGGCTGCTCGCGCACACCCTCGTCAACGTCGGGATCATCGGCGCCGCGAGCCTGCTCATCCTCGGGCTCGTGCTGGCGGTGACGGACGCGACGCTGATCGTCTCGCCCGCGCTCGCCGTCCTCCCCGTCTTCGTCGCGGTCGCGGTCGCGCTGTTCTGCGGGCTCGGCGCCGTCCTCGGCGCGCTCGCGGACTCGCAGGACGGCGTGATCGCCGCGAGTAACACGGTCGCGCTCCCCCTACTCTTCCTCTCGGAGACGTTCGTCACGCCGTCGCTGCTGCCCGAGTGGTTCCTGCCCGCGGTCGCGGCCTCGCCGCTGACGTACTTCGCGCGCGGGACCCGAGCGATCACCTTCGAGGGCGGCGCGTGGGCCGGCGACCTCCTCGTACTGACCGCGCTGGCGGCCGCCTTCCTCGCGGTCGGCGCGTACGCGGTGCCTCGCACCGAGTGAGCGGCCGACGGCGAGCCCGGAGCGGCCGACGGCGAGCGCGGGAACGGACGGCGCCCGGCATCGATCCGGAACCGTTCATTTATGTCCGCAGCCCGCGCATCCGTGAACCGAGAGGGAAAGCCGTTGACCACCGTTCACTTCACCTGCCCGGATTGCGCGCAGACCATCGAGGTCAACGACGCGATGCGGGAGACGATACTCGAGTCCGGCTGTCCGGTGTGCACCGCGACCGCGGCGGAGGAGGACTTCGCCGTGACCTGCGAGTAGCCGCCCCCGCGCCCGTCCCCGGCGATAGGCGAGGGTTCACACACCGCATCCGGTTGCTGAGGCTTTTTGCGTCGACCGAGACAACCGTTCGACGATGACGCCCGAACTCGACGAGATCGATCTGGGAACCGTGCCGCTCGGCCGAACCGGCCTGCGGACGAGCGAACTCCAGTTCGGCACGTGGCGGTTCGGCCGCGTGACCGAGGCGGGGAACGTGGAGATCGACGAGGAGCGCGCCCACGAGCTGCTCGACGCCTACGAGACCGCCGGCGGGCGGTACATCGACACCGCCGACGTGTACGGCGGCGGCGACTGCGAGCGCTGGATCGGCGACTGGCTCGCCGAGCGCGACCGCGAGCGCTACACGGTCGCCTCGAAGGTGTACTGGCAGATCCGCGACGGCGATCCGAACAGCCGCGGCACGAACCGCAAGAACGTCCGCCACCGTGTCGACGCCCTGCTCGACCGGCTCGACACCAACTACATAGACGTCCTCTACATCCACCGCTGGGACGACGAGACGCCCGCCCGCGAGCTGATGAAGACGCTGAACGGGCTCGTCGAGTCCGGCAAGGTCCACTACCTCGGCGCCTCCACGCTCCGCCCGAACGCCTGGAAGGTCGCCCGCGCCAACGAGATCGCCCGGAGCGAGGGGTGGGAGCCGTTCAAGGTGCTCCAGCCGCGCTACAACCTCGTCGACCGCGAGGTCGAGGGGGACTACCTCGAGTTCGCGCGCCAGCGCAACCTCGCCGTCTCCCCGTGGAGCCCGCTCGGACAGGGGTTCCTGACCGGGAAGTACGACCGCGACGCCGACCTCCCCGACGACTCGAAGGCAGCCGAGTCGAGCCGGTTCCAGGAGGCGTACCTCACTGAGGAGAACTTCGACGTTCACGACGAGCTCGATCGGGTCGCCGACGAGGTCGACGCCTCGCCCGCGCAGACCGCGCTCGCGTGGCTCGCGCACCGCGACGGCGTCACCGCGCCCATCGTCGGCGCCCGGACGGTCGACCAGCTCCGCGAGAACCTCGCGGCCGCGACGATCGACCTCTCCGACGAGCAGGTCGAGCGCCTGACGGCCGCGAAGCCCGGGCCGTACGACGAGCTCTGAGAAAGGCGAACGCGGTCGCCGACTACCGCTCGGCGCAGTAGTCGACGAAGTTCCGCAGGATCGTCAGCCCCGTCTCGCCGCTCTTCTCGGGGTGGAACTGCGTGCCGAACACGTTGCCGGCCTCGTTGGCGACGACGGCCGGGAAGTCGACGCCGTAGTCCGCGGTGGCGACGACCGCGTCGGCGTCGTCCGGCTCGGCGTAGTAGGAGTGGACGAAGTAGGCGTGCTCCCCGTCGACTCCCTCGACGATCGGGTGGTCGCGCGTCACCTCCAGCTCGTTCCAGCCCATGTGCGGCACCTTCCGGTCCACGTCGAACCGGACGTTGGTGCCGGGGACTAAATCGAGCCCCGTCACCTCGCCTTCGCCCTCGTGATCGGCCTCCTCGCTCGTGGTGAGGAGCATCTGCATCCCGAGGCAGATCCCGAAGAGGGGGCGCCCCGCCTCGGCGTGGTCGGTCAGCGCCTCGCGCAACGGGCCGGCGTTCTCCATCCCCTCGCGGAACGCGCCGACGCCCGGGAGGACGACGCCGTCGGCCTCGGCGAACGCCTCGGGGTCGTCGGTCACCTCGACGGTCGCGCCCGCGCGTTCCAGCCCACGGGTCGCGGACCGGAGGTTCCCGAGACCGTAGTCCACGAGGGCGACGGACACCTCTCGATCCGTTGGAGATTCGTCCATGTTACCGATATATCACCTGCGTGGAAGTCAGTTTCCATCCGGGATGCACTACAGAGCAGTATATACCTGTCCGTATATTTGAACAGCAACACTTTTGATAGATCAGTAAAACGCCAATACGTACTCCTCATGGAGCGACGACGCCAATTCCTCAAGGTCGCGGGCGCAGCAAGCATCGTTGGACTCGCCGGCTGTAGCGGCGGCGGCGACGGGTCCGATGGCTCGGACGGCGGCGACGGGTCCGACGGTAGCGACGGGTCGGACGGGTCCGACGGCGGCGACGGGTCGGACGGCGGCGACGGTAGCGACGGATCGGACAGCGAACCGGAGATGACCTTCGGCGGCGACGGCACGGTCGACTTCGGCATCTCGCCGTCGGTCCCGCAGGAGGACCTCAACGTACAGTACTCCCCGCTCGAAGACCACATCGGGAGCTACCTCCAGGAGAACTACGACGTCCCCAGCGACCTCAGCGTCGAGGGGACCATCGGAAGCAACTACAGCGCCATCATCCAGTCTCTCGGCCAGGGAACGCTGGACATCGCCGAGACCGGACCGTTCGCGGCCGGCCTCGGCGTGATGACCGACAACGCGGAGATCATCCTCCAGCGGTACGGCTACGGCGGGTGGACGTACAAGAGCATCATCGCGACGCCGAACGACAGCGACATCACGGAGCTGTCCGACCTCTCCGGCAAGACGGTCGCGTTCTCCGACCGGCTCTCCACCAGCGGCGCGCTGTACCCGCTGTACAGCATGTCGAATCAGGGCGGCCTCGACGTCGGCGAACTCCCCGAGGGCAACGGCTCGCAGGCCGAGTTCGACGCCCGGTTCGCCGGCGGTCACGTGGGCTCGTACACCCTGCTCGAACAGGGCCAAGTCGACGCGGCGGCGATGGGCGGGTTCGTCCGCGACACCGGAACCGGTCCCGCGCCGGAGGCGTGGCAGGAGGTCGCGACCACCCTCCACGAGGACGAGGGGCTGCCGCGCGCGCCGATCGTGGTCTCGCCCGAACTGGACGACGACGTGAAAAGCGCCATCCAAGAGGCGTTCTTGGAGGGTCCGGACAGCATCTACTACGGTGCCGACGGCGAGGACGGCACCGAAGACGACCTCTGGTTCAGCCGCGTCCGCGAGTCGAGCCGGGAGGATTACCAGTCCGTCATCGACGTCGCCGACGAGCTCGGCGTCGGAACTGACATCTTCAACCAGTAGGAGCTCGCTCGGTCCCCAACTTCGGATCGTTTTTCATACGATCGGTCCGTTCTCGGACAAAGTCAAATCTCATGCCAACGATCGAATTCGAAAACGTCAGCAAGATATACGACGAGGACACCGTCGCCCTCGACGACGTGTCGTTCACCATCGACGAGGGGGAGTTCGTCATCCTGCTCGGTCCCTCCGGTGCCGGCAAGTCGACGATGCTGCGGGTGTTGAACGGGCTCACGCAACCCACCGACGGGTCCGTCCGCATCGGCGGCGAGGAGCTCCAAGGGAACCGCAGCGGGGTCGGGATGGTGTTCCAGGAACACTACCTCATCGAGAGCAAGACCGCGTTCGGCAACGCCCTGTCGGGGGCGCTCTCGCGGAACGGGCTCCTCCGCAGCGCCCTCGGGATGCACGACGACGTCGACAAGCGGACCGCCCTGGAGGCCCTCCAGACGGTCGGCCTCCTCGACGAGGCCGGCCAGCGCGCCGAGTCGATGAGCGGGGGCCAGAAACAGCGCGTCGGGATCGCCCGCGCGCTGGTCCAGAACCCCGAGATCGTCCTCGCCGACGAGCCGGTCGCCAGCCTCGACCCGAAGGCCGCGCGCGACGTGATGCGGTACCTCAAGAAGGCCGCGACCGAGCAGGACCTCACCACGATCACCAGCCTCCACCAGGTGAACATCGCGCGCGAGTTCGGGGACCGGTTCCTCGGCATCCGCGACGGCGAGGTGATCTTCGACGGCGACGCCGACGACCTCACGATGGACGAGATGGACCGCATCTACTACGGCAGCGCACAGGACGGACAGACGGTGCCGACCGGCACGACGAGCGAGGAGCTGGGCGAGGCCGACGCCGACGCGGCCGCCGACGGGGGTGAGCGGGCGTGAGCTCGCCGCCCGACTCGGCGATCGACGACCAGTTCCGCGCGCTCGAACGGCTCCGCCGGCTGAAGTACGTGCTGTGGGGCGTGCTGCTCGTCGCGGTCCTCGGCGTCACCTACTGGGGACTCGGCTTCATCGGCTTCCAGCCGAACGTCGTCGCGGGGCGGCTCCCCGGGATGGTCGAGTTCATCAGGACCGGCTTCTTCCCGCCCGACTTCCAGAACTTCACGATCTACACCAAAGACCAGGGGATCACCGGGTTACAGGCGATCCCCGCCAGCTTCGGCGACGGCGGCGCGCACATCGTCGAGAGCTTCCAGTCGTCGCGGCAGTCGCTGGTGAAGGCGAGCCTCGTGACGCTCCTCCTCGGCTTCATGGGCACCGTGTTCGCCTTCCCGTTCGCGCTCGTCCTCGGCGTCCTCGGGAGCGAGCGCGTCACGCCGTTCCCCTTCAACTTCATCTTCCGGGGCACCCTCAGCGGCATCCGCGCCATCCCCGCGATCGTCTGGATCTTCCTGTACATCCCTATCGGGCCGCCGGGGCAGGTCACCGCGGTGCTCGCGATCGCGACCGACAGCATCGGGAACCTCGGCCGCCTGTTCACCGACGACCTCGAGGAGATCGAGGAGGGGCCGATCGAGGCGATCCGGTCGACGGGCGCGTCGGGCACCCAGACCGTGAGCTTCGGCATGCTGAGTCAGGTGTCGCGCTCCTTCATCGCGTGGACGCTGTACATCTTGGAGATCAACACCCGGATCGCCATCTCGCTCGGCGTCGTCGGCGCCGGCGGCCTCGGGCTGATGATCCGGAACAGCCAGGACCTCTTCGAGTTCCAGCAGACCGCCGCGGGGCTGATCATGGTGTTCATCGTCGTCCTCGGCATCGAGCTCATCTCCTCGCGCATCCGCGCCCGGCTCCGACCGGGCGAGCACGAGGGGAAGGGGCTCGTCGAGGCGATCCGCGGCCTGTTCGACGCGAAGAAGTGGCTCGGCGTCGGCGACCGGTCCGACCGAAACTGACGCCGCTCAGAACTCGCCGAGCCGCGACTGGCCGTCCCCGCCGTCTCCGCTCCGTTCTCCGACGCCGCTCAGTTCGGCCGCTCGGGCGATCGTCTCGAAGAAGCCGTCGCGCTGGCTCCGGTCGTACAGCGTCGCCGCCGGGTGGACGGAGAGGAGGACGCGCCGCGATTCGCCCGCGAGCCGCGCGTCGACCACGTCGCCCGACTCGGAAGTGATCGCCACCGAGCGGTCGAGGAGGTGTTCGCTCGGGACCTTCCCGAGCGTCACGATCAGTTCGGGGGCGAGCCGCTCGATCTCCGTTTCGAGGTAGCCGCGGCAGTTCGCCAGCTCCTCGCTCGTCGGGTCGCGGTTGTCGGGCGGCCGGCACCGCACGCAGTTCGTGATCCGCACGTCGGCGCGGGCGAGCCCCGCGTCGCGCAGCGCCTCGTCGAGCACGTCGCCCGACCGCCCGACGAACGGCTCGCCCTCCTCGTCCTCGGTCGCGCCCGGCCCCTCGCCGACGAACAGCAGGTCCGCGTCGGTCGGGCCGGCCCCGTCGACGATCCGGCTCCGGGACTCGACCAGTTCCGGGCAGCGCTCGCAGCCGGGAACGCACAGGTCCTCGTCGAGCGCGGCGCCGTCGCCGCCGTGTTCGCTCATACCGACGGCTCGGGGCGCGGTCGTCTAAGTATCGTCGGTCGGTCCGAGCGCGTCCGCCCGGTCGGGCGGCGGACGCGTCACTCGGTCGCCGCCTCGCGGTGCGCGCTCGCGGCCAGCGCCGCGATCCGGAGCGGCTCGCAGCGCCGCTCGCCGGCGCGGGTGAGCCCCCGTATCGCCGCGGCGGCGTCGTCGGGGTCGATGCCGACCGCGCGGACGAAGCGAGGGTCGTCGGGGGCCGACGCGTCGCCGTCCGAGTCCGCGGCGCCGACCCGAACGCGCGGCGGGAGCGACCTGTACGTCGCGAGGCGCTCGGCGAGCGCGTCGCCGTCGAACGCGTCGCGCAGGGCCGGTTCGAGGCCGGGGCTCGCCTCGTAGCTCACGGCGTAGACGGGACGGCCGAGGGTCTCGCGGAGCCGGTCGAGGTCGAGGAGGTTGAACCACGCGGGCGCGACGCCCGCGCAGGCGACGTGGCGGACGTCCTCGCGGTCGAGCGCGCGCCAGCAGTCGATAACCGCGTCGGTGGCGTCCGTTCCGCCGACGGTACACCGCGCGAACGCGAAGCCGTCCGGCGTCCCGTCGGCGCGGACGACGACGCCGGCCGCGTGGCTCGCGTCGCGGCCGTCAGAGAAGGCGACGCCGAGCGTGCGGCTCGGCGGGTCCACTCACGCGTCCTCGGACTTGATCTCCTGGAGCCGGTCGAGAAGCTCGTCGTTCGAGGCGCCGGGCTCGTAGTCGACGGACCCCTGGTGGGTCTCCTGGGCAGCCCGGACGCCGTCGTCGTCGTCGAAGTCCGCGTCCAGGTCCTGGTTCTCCTGTTCGGACTCGTCGTAGCTGCCGAAGCCCATATGTGTGTGAGGGTAACAGGGCGCGACTGATAAATCCACGGCCGCCGGCCCCGATTGGGGCCCGGACGCGGCCCGCGCGCCCCGGCTGTACCCTTTTGTCGCTCCGCGAGCGAGTACGGGCATGGAGCCGATCACCGTCACCGCGGACGCGGAGGAGTTCACCTGTAACGCGTACCTCGTCGTCGGGGACGCCACCACGCTCGTCGACGCCGGAACGATGCCGGGCGTGGACGACGTCATCGCCGACGCGCTCGACGGCGCCGGTGCTGACGGCCTCGACCGCGTCGTGATCACGCACCAGCACCACGACCACGTGGGCGAACTCGACGCCGTCGTCGACCGCTTCGACCCCCGAGTGTTCGCGTACGCCGACCACCCGCGCCGCGACGTGGCGCTCGAAGACGGCGACGAGATACTCGTCGGCAGTGAGGCCTGCGAGGTCGTCCACACGCCGGGTCACGCCGACGACCACGTCTCGCTCGTCGGCGAGGAGCGGTGCTACTCCGGCGACGTGGTCGTGTACAACGACGGCGCCTTCGACGACGGCTCGTTCGGCCGCACCGACATGGCCGGGCAGTCGCGCGAGCGCCTGATCGAGAGCCTTCACGAGATCCTCGACCGGCTGCCCGACACCACCGAAGCCATGTTCCCCGGCCACGGCGACGTCTACCGCGCCGCCGACGGGCCGGACACCGTCCGCGAGGTGATCGAGCGCGCGACGGAGCGCGCCGAGCGCCGCGAGCCGAAGTACCCGGACGACTGAGCGGGAGCCGTATTTAAAAAAAAAACGAGCGGCGACGAGACCGACCGCCCACGTCGGCGCGTGCCGACGAGCGTCCGGAGGGCGCGAGTCGCACGCGCGAGGGACGCCGCGAGCGACCGGTGGGAGCGAGCGGCGAGGCTGGGGAGGCGCGAGGGCCACGCGCGGCCGGCGGTCGAAGCGAGGCGCACGCACGGCTGGCCGGCAAAGAGTGAATTCGCGAGAAGGGCCGAACCCGGCCCGGAGCCGACCTGATTACGCTGCGCGGCGCTCGGTCGCCTTCGGGCGGAGCTTGGTGTAGCCGCACTTGCGGCAGCGCTCGGCCTCGGAGGCGTTGCGGGCGTTACAGCGCATACAGATCTGTCGGTCGAGCATGCGACGTTCGGCGGCGTCGAAACTGGCCATACGACTACTGGACGGGCGGTGCTGTAAAAGGTTGCGAGACGCCGCGGCGGCCGCGGGAAGAACGGGTGCGAGCGAGAGCCGGCGTCAGGTGTCCGCTTTAGGCGCCCGCTTCGGTGAGGGCGGCCTCGATGTCCTCGCGCTGCGTGACGCCGACGAAGCGGTCGACGACGCCGTCGTCGTTCTCGACGATGAGCGTCGGGAGCGAGCGGACCTGGTACTGGTTCGCGACGTCCTGCTCCTCGTCGACGTCGACCTTCTGGAGCTCGAACGCGTCGCCGAGGTCCTCCTGAATCTCCTCCAGGATGGGGTCTTGGGTCTTACACGGGCCGCACCACTCGGCGTGGAAATCCAGCAGTCGAACGGTCATAGTCGGCGTCAACTATCGCCGGCCCGCGCATAAGGGTTTCCCACTCGTGTGTGCGCGCGGTCCGCGCGGTCCGGCGAACGAAACGTTTAGAAGCCGGCGCCGCCCAGAAACGCACATGAGTGGTTCCAACTCCGGCGGGCTGATGTCCAGCGCGGGACTGGTCCGCTACTTCGAGAACGAGGACCGGAACGCCATCGCGATCGACCCCAAGACGGTCATCGCGTTCTGCGTCCTCTTCGGCGTGTTCGTCCAGATCCTGTCGCTGACCGTCGCGTAGGTTCGCACCGCCCTCGTTTTGCGGATGGACTGACCCCGAATCGACCGCCTGCGTAGCGCGCCCTTTTTCCACGCGCCCGCCCCACCGATCCGTATGAAAGCAGGCGTCATCGCCGTTCAGGGCGACGTGGCCGAACACGCCGCCGCCGTGCGCAACGCCGCGGCCGCCCACGACGAGTCCGCCGAGGTCGTCGAGGTCCGGGACGCGGGGATCGTCCCCGACTGCGACGTCCTCCTCATGCCGGGCGGGGAGTCGACGACCATCTCGCGGCTGATCGGCCGCGAGGGGATCGCCGCCGAGATCCGAGACCACGTCGCGAGCGGAAAGCCCGTCCTCGCGACCTGTGCCGGGCTCATCGTCTGTTCGAACGACGCGAAGGACGACCGGGTCGAGCCGCTGGGGCTGGTCGACGTCTCCGTCGACCGCAACGCGTTCGGGCGACAGAAGGACTCCTTCGAGGCGAAGATACCGGTCGCCGGGCTCGACGACCCCTTCCACGCCGTGTTCATCCGCGCGCCGGCCATCGACGACGTGGGCGCGGGCGTCGAGACGCTCGCGACGGTCGACGGCCGCCCGGTCGCGGTCCGCGACGGCCCGGTCGTCGCCACCGCGTTCCACCCGGAGCTCACCGACGACCCGCGGATCCACGACCTCGCGTTCTTCCCCGAGCGGGAGGTGGTCGCGTGAGCGACCCGACCGACGGCGACGGCCCGACCCCCGATGGCGACGGTCCGACCCCCGAGCGCGACGAGGGCCCCCAAGCCGACGAGGACCCGGGCGTCCCGTCCGAGGCCGTCCTCGACGAGCTGTTCGCCACCATCGAATCGCGGAAGGAAGAGCTCCCGGATGGGTCGTACACGGCCTCCCTCTTCACCCACGAGAAGGGCGAGAACGCCGTCTTAGAGAAGATCGGCGAGGAGACGACGGAGGCGATCCTGGCGGCGAAAGACGACGACCGCGAGGAGCTCACCTACGAAAGCGCCGACCTCGTCTACCACCTGCTCGTGTTATTCGCGATGAAGGACCTCGACGTCGACGACCTCCGCGAGGAGCTTCGCGACCGCTTTTAAATTCCCTCAGCGCTCGCGTTCGAGTTCGCGGTCGATGTCGTCGAGCTCCTCCGTCTCTAACTCCTCGCCGATGCGGCGCTCGAACTCCGCCTCGCTGATCTGCCCCTCGACGTACTGCTGGCGGAGCCGGTCCTGCCGGCTGGTCCCCGTGTCGGCCGCGGTCGACGACGACCCGATCGAGTCGAGCGAATCGGCGCCGATCGAGTCCCCGTCGTCACCGAGGAGCCACGAGCCGGCTTTATAAGCGACGTAGACGATCCCGGCGAGGACTGCCAGGGAGACGATCCCGGAGACGATCGCCGACACGAGCCCTAAGATCGCCGAAACCACGCTCACGACGATGCTGACCCCGATCAACACCGCGATCGCGATCGCCGCGTAGTAGAGGGCCTGCTTCCCGTCCATGCCCCCGAGTCGGGCTGCCGGCCGCAAATACCTTCTCCCCGGATCCGCGGCGACCCGATTCGGGAGCGGTCGCCGTCGGAACGGTCGGTCGCTACGGAGGCCGCTTTGACCGATTTCGGGAGTGAGTATCGCAGATCGCCGGCCGCGATGTCGTATTTAAATGACGGTGAGCGGCGGCGACGAGGGCTTATAAAAGGGGGTGCGGTGGCGCGCCTGCGAGCGGCCGGAGCGAAGCGGAGGCCGCGAGCCAGCCCGCGAGGGACGCCGCGAGCGGAGCGAGCGGCGAGGCTGGGGAGGCGTGAGGTGCTGTGCCGTGCGGCGCGGGGCGGGACTCAAAGGGGCAGTCGCGAGGCGGGCGCAGGCGACGTAAGCACCGCAGGAACGAGCAACGCGAGTGACGAGGAGCGCAGCGAGCGTGCGCCCGCCTCGCGACTGGGGCTTTGAAGGCGTTCACCGCGGCAGCGTCGATCACTTATAAATAGCCGACAGCAACACCGCGATCCGGTTTATAAACAACCACGCCATCACACTGAGCGACGTACTACACGTACTCCCGCTATGAGTCGTGACAGACGAGCGGATCGAACGGGACGCAGGCGGCAGAAGGGTTATTCCTCCGGCTCTCATGGCCCCAGAGGATGAATCGGGCACCCGACAAGCGCGACAACGAGAGCGGCGACGCCGATCCGGACGACGCGTTCGGCGGAGCGAGCGCGAACCGCGTCGACCGTCGGACCCGCGTCGACCGTCAGACTCGCGTCGACCGCCGGACCGTCCTCGGCGCGCTCGCGGGCGCCGGGAGCGCCGCGGTCGCCGGCTGCTCCGGCTCGGAACCGGACGACGCCGCGACGAGCGACCTCGACCCGGACCGGCTCGACGAACTCGCGGCGCGGTTCGCGCCGACGCTGTACTTCGACGCCGCCGAGCCGTGGTTCCCGACCGACCCGCGCCCGTACGCGGCCGAGGAGGACGGCGAGACGGTCGTCGACGGCTTCGAGGCGTTCGACGGCTACCACGAGCGGTACGACGAGGCGGGCGAGCCGCCGAACCCGACGGTGTTCTACAACGGGATGCGGTACGAGGACTCCCCGCTCGCGGTCGTCCAGTTCTGGTTCTACTCGGCGTTCGACCAGTTCACCGCGAACTTCCACTGGCACGACTGGGAGGTACTTCACGTCTTCGTCGACCTCGAGGCGGGCGACCCCCAGCTGTACGTCGCCAGCTCCCACTCCCGGAGCGTGCCGAACAACGAGTTCCTCGACCCGGACCCGGACGTCGTCCCGCGGATCCTCCCCGAACTCGGCTCGCACTCCAGCACGCTCTCGGTCAACGAGATCCCCGACGGCTTCCGGCGCGTCGGCGAGGAGGGCCTCCTCGCGGACATCACGAACACGACGATCGACACGGTCGAGGACCTCCTCGGGGTCCCGATCGCGTACGGCCTCCCCCGCGACGAGGGGGCGCGGCTCCCCTTCGTCGTCCCCGAGTACGAGGGCGAGCCGATCTACGAGCATCCCGACCTCCCCGCAGTCGCCGAGGAGTCGCTGGTCGACGGCGCCCTCACGGTCCGCTCGCTCGACGCACTGCGCTCGCCGCCGACCGACCTCCCGCTCCGGGAGACCGGGATCGCCTACCGGTACGGCGAGCGCTCGTCCGGGGGCGGCGGAGGCGACGGGACCGCCGACGGCGACGACGCCGCGCTCGCCGACGAGGTCGCCGAGTCGGTCGTCGAGTACGAGCTCGTCGAGAGCGCCGAGTTAGAGGACATCTCGGCGTTCACCGGGCCGCAGCTCAGCTTCGAGTTCGCCGTTCCGCAGGCCGTCGAGGACGCCGTCGCGAGCCACATCACGACGACCGGCGTCCCGTGGGAACAGCCCCGATACGAGAACCCGGCGCTCGACATCACCGCCGGCAACCACCGATCCGAGCTGGCGGCCCGGTACGACGCGATCGCCGAGGACCCGTCGTTCGGCGACGGCGCCGCCGAGTCGCTCGACGCCGTCGTCGCGCGCGTCATGCAGGCGACCGAGAGCGACGAGGCGCCGGACGGCGAGGGGCTGACGACGACCGAGGCGAGCGTCGAGTCGTTCGTCCTGATCGAGAGCGACCCCGAGGCGGTCCCGACGTTCGCCGGCGGCGTCGCGGTCGCGAACGGCGTCCCCGAGGGGGACCACCGCGTCACGGTGAACGGCGCCGGGCGGGCGCCGCACAGCGAGACCCTGACCGTCTCGGCGGACGAGCCGGTGACGAGGGCCGGGGTCGACGGCGAGATCCCGCTCGTCGCCCGCGAGGACGCGCGGAAGGTGGAGCTGTCGGACGCGGAGAGCGACGTCGACCTGACCCGGACCGCGGTCGAGGACGACTTCGCCGGGCGGATCTACGACTCCGCGATCGACGGCAGCGACGCGGTCTACGTCCACGCCGGCGGCGCGTACACGACCGAGGTCCGCGACGCCGACGACGAGGTCGGCGCGTACCGCGTCAACCCGGACCCACTGGGAGCCGGCAGCGACGACGGCGACGACGACTCCGGCGGGAGCGCCGACCCGATCCGGATCGAGCGCCCCGAGACGGGCGCGGCCCCGCTCGCCGGCTACGTCGCCGACGTGGCCGAGGAGACGCGCGCAGCGGTCGCGGCCGCGGCGGCGGAGGGCGACGGCGACGGGAGCGACGGCGGCGACGATGACGACGAATCCGGCGGCGGGAGTGGTGGCGGCTCCGGCGGCGGGAACGGCTCGGGCGGCGGCGGCCCGTCGAACGCGGTCAACGGGCTCGAACGCGCGCTGGCAGCCGCGGTCGACCAGGCGAGGCGGGCCGAGGAGCGCGCCCGCGAGGGCGACGCCGAGGGCACGAATCGACAGCTGGCGAACGTGCTCGACCGGATCGCGCGGATCGAAGAGCGGCTCGCGGCCGCGCGGGCCGGGCTCCCGCCCGGGCTCGCGAACGCGACCGGCAAGCGGATCGAACAGGCGACCAAGCGCGTCGAGCAGGCGCGGAACGCGGAGAAGCTGTAGGCGACGGCGGGCTCGACGCCGTTACGGCCCGCGGGGCGGTGTGCCACGGCCCACCACTGGATGGAAAGCTATACGACGCCGAGCCGACCACGGATATATAAGCAGATGTCTCAGGAGGGATACGACCACGCGACGGTCGAGGAACGCTGGCAGGAGGCGTGGGACGACGCCGACGTCTACCACGTCCCGGACGAGGCCTCGGATCCGACGTACGTCCTCGGGATGTACCCGTACCCGTCCGGGAAGCTCCACATGGGCCACGTCCGAAACTACACCATCACGGACGCGTACGCCCGGTACCGGCGGATGCGCGGCGACGACGTGCTCCACCCGATGGGGTGGGACGCGTTCGGGCTGCCGGCCGAGAACGCCGCCAAGGAGCGCGACACCAACCCGCGCGACTGGACGTTCGACTGCATCGACACGATGCGAGGCCAGATGAAGTCGATGGGGTTCGGCTACGACTGGGACCGCGAGGTCACCACCTGTACCCCCGACTACTACCGGTGGAACCAGTGGCTGTTCCGCCGCTTCCACGAGGCCGGCCTCGTGGAGCGCCGCGACGCCGAGGTGAACTGGTGTCCCTCCTGCGAGACCGTCCTCGCCGACGAGCAGGTCGAGGGCGACGCGGAGCTGTGCTGGCGCTGTGACACGCCCGTCGAGACCCGCGAGCTGGACCAGTGGTTCCTGAAGATAACCGAGTACGCTGACGAGCTGCTGGAGGCGATCGACGACCTGGAGGGGTGGCCCAACTCCGTCCGACAGATGCAGCGCAACTGGATCGGCCGCCAGTACGGGAGCGAGGTCGACTTCGAGATCGAGGGCCACGAACCCGTCACCGCGTTCACGACCCGGATCGACACCATCTACGGCGCGACGTTCTTCGCGCTCGCGCCGGACCACCCGATCAGCGAGGAGCTGGCCGCCGAGGACGACGACGTTCGACGGTTCATCGAGGAGGAGGCCGACCCCGAGGGCGACGAGCCGAACGGCGTCGCGACCGACCTCACCGCCACCAACCCCGCCACGGGCGACGATATCCCCGTCTTCGTCGCCGACTTCGTCCTCTCGGACGTGGGGACCGGCGCGCTGATGGCGGTGCCCGGCCACGACGAGCGCGACCACGCGTTCGCGGAGAAGATGGGCGTCGACATCGAGCCCGTCGTCGCACCGGAACCGGACGACTGGGACGGCGAAACGGTCCCGGAGGCCCCCGACGTGAGCGAGGCGGCGTTCACGGACGACGGCGTCGTGATCAACTCCGGCGAGTACAGCGGCCTCGACAGCGAGACGGCCCGCGAGCGGCTCACCGAAGACGTCGAGAGCGCGGCGGAGAGCACCCAGTACCAGCTTCGCGACTGGGGCATCTCCCGGCAGCGCTACTGGGGGACGCCGATCCCGATGGTCAACTGCGACGACTGCGGGGCGGTCCCGGTGCCCGACGAGGACCTGCCCGTCGAGCTGCCGGAGTTCATCAACACGACCGGCAATCCGCTGGACGCCGCCGAGGAGTGGCAGGAGACGACCTGTCCGGAGTGCGGCGGGCCCGCGACCCGCGAGACGGACACGATGGACACGTTCGTCGACTCCTCGTGGTACTTCCTGCGGTACGTCTCGCCGGACCTCGACGACGCCCCGTTCGACCTCGACCGCGCGAACGACTGGATGCCGGTCGACCAGTACGTCGGGGGCATCGAACACGCCGTGATGCACCTGCTGTACTCGCGCTTCTTCACCAAGGTGCTGGCCGACGAGGAGGACTTAGCGCACCGCGAGCCGTTCACGAACCTGCTGGCGCAGGGGATGGTCCAGTTAGAGGGCGAGAAGATGTCCAAGTCGAAGGGGAACGTCGTCTCGCCCCAGCGCATCGTCGACGAGTACGGCGCCGACACCGCGCGGCTGTTCATGATGGAGGCCGCCCAGCCCGAGCGCGACTTCGGCTGGTCCGAGGAGGGCGTCAGGTCCACCCACCGGTTCCTGACCCGCCTCAACGACCTCGTCGAGGCGTACGCGGCGGGCGACGTGGCGCTCGACGGCGAGGGTGACGCCGAGGCCGCCGACCGGGGCGAGATCGACGACTACGTCGCCGACGAGACGGACGCCGCGGTCGCCATCGCGGGCGCGGAGTACGACGATCTCACCTTCAACGTCGCGCTCCGCGAGGCGCAGGACCTCGTGGGAACGCTCCGGAGCTACCGCGAACACGCCGACCCGCACCCCGACGTCTTCGAGCGCGGCGTCGACGTCGCGGTCCGCCTGCTCGCGCCGGTCGCGCCCCACCTCGCCGAGGAGCTGTGGGAGACGCTCGGCCGCGACGGCTTCGTCGCGGAGGCCGAGTGGCCGACCGCGAGCGTCGATCGCGACACCGTCGAGCGCCGGCGCCGGCTGGTCGCGAACACCCGCGAGGACGTGCGCGACATCGTCGAGGTCGCGGGAATCGACGATCCCGAGCGGATCGACGTCGTCGTCGCGCCCGACTGGAAGTACGACGCCCTCGAGATCGCGATCGACAGCGACGCGGACAACCTCATCTCCGAGCTGATGGGCGAGTCGCACATCCGCGAACAGGGGGACGCCGCCGCCTCGTACGGCCAGGACCTCCAGGCGAACCGCGAGGCGTTACGGGAGACGCTCGACGGCGACGCCGAGTACGACGCCTTACGCGCGGCCGCGTGGCTGATCGAGCGCGAGTTCGACGCGCCGGTCCGCGTCGAGCGCGCCGAAGACGCCGACGAGAGCGTCGTCAACAAGGCCGAACCGGGACGCCCCGCCATCGACATCGTCGAGTAGCGGCCGACGCCCGGAGAGGGATCCGGCGGGCTCGGCCGCCCCCGGAAACGCTTAGTCGCCGGCGCGGTCCCTTTCCGTATGGACGATCCGTACGCCCCCGCGCGGGACGCGCTCGCGGGCGAGGGGCTCGGCGGCGACGACGCGGCCGGCGACGGCCCGAACGACGCCGACCCCGCCGTCCTCGCCGCCCGACTCGACGACGCGGACCCGCTCTCCGGGTTCGCCGACCGCTACCGGATTCCGGACGACCTGCTCTACATGGACGGAAACTCGCTCGGGCCCGCGAGCGACGCCGCCCTCGCGAGCCTCGACCGCGTCGTCGACGAGTGGCGCGACCGGCTGATCGCGGGGTGGACCGACGCCGACCCGCCGTGGTTCGAGGTCGGCGAGCGGCTCGGCGACGCGCTCGCGCCGCTCGTGGGCGCCGACCCCGCGGAGGTGGTCGTCGGCAACTCGATCACGGTGAACATTCACACCCTGATCGGCACGTTCCTCGACGAACTGCTGGCCGGCAACGGGCCGGACCGCGCGAGCTTTGCGGCGGCCGACGGGACGTGGGCGCCGAACGGCGACGCCGACGCCGACCCCGCCGTCCTCGTCAACGAGCTCGACTTCCCCTCCGACCACTACGCGATCCGGGCGCAGCTCCGCCAACGTGGGATCGATCCCGACGAGAAGCTCCGACTCGTCCCGAGCCGCGACGGGCGGACGATCGACCCACGGGATATCGAGGCCGCGCTGGAAGCGCACGACGACGTGGGGATCGTCTGGATGCCGACCGCGCTGTACCGGTCGGGCCAGCTGTTCGACGTCGAGCGGATCGCGGCGGCCGCCCACGAGGCGGGCGCGTACGCCGGCTTCGACGCGGCCCACTCCGCGGGCGCCGTCCCGCACGCGTTCGACGACGCAGGCGTCGACTTCGCGGTGTGGTGCACGTACAAGTACCTCAACGCCGGTCCGGGGTCGATCGGCGCGCTGTACGTCTCGGAGCGTCACCACGGGCTCACCCCCGCGCTGGCGGGCTGGTGGGGCCACGAGAAGGAAACCCAGTTCGAGATGAACATGACCTACACCCCGGCCGACTCCGCGGGCGCGTGGCAGATCGGCACGCCGCCGCTGCTCTCGGCCGCGCCGCTGGAGGGGTCCATCGAGCTCCTCCGCGAGGCCGGAATCGAGCGCCTGCGCGAGAAGTCGCTCGCGCTCACGGACTTCCTGATCGCGCTCGTCGACGACCGGCTTCCCGAGGTCTCCGTCGGCACGCCGCGCGAGTACGACGCCCGCGGCGGGCACGTCGCCCTCGAACACCCCGACCCCGAGCGCCTGAGCGAGGCGCTCAAAGACCGGGGCGTCGTCGTCGACTTCCGGCCGCCGAACGTGGTCCGAGTCTGTCCCGCCGCGCCGTACACCTCGTTCGCCGACGTGCTGGAAGTCGTCGACGAGGTCGAGGCGGTCCTCGAATCGGGCGCGCACGAGGCGTACGCGACGAACGGGGGCGGCGTGACGTAGCGGGGCGGGACCCCCGGATCGGAATCGATTATATATCGGCTGTCTAACTATGACGCATGGAGAAGAGGCAAGGACCGCCCTCCGAGTCCGGGCCCGATATCGCCGTCGGGAACGAGGACAGGAGCGTCTACGAGACGATCTTCTGTGAGATGGAAGACGCGGTCTTTCTGATCGACGTCGAAGGCGGAGACGAGGGGTACACCTTTCGCTTCCGGCGGACGAACGCGTCGCACCAACGACTCACCGGGATTCCGCTGGAAGATATCCGCAGCAAGACGCCGCGGGAACTGCTGGGCGACGAGCAGGGGGCGTCGGTCGCCGAGAACTACCGCCGCTGCGTCGAGGCCCGCGAGACGATCGAGTACGAGGAGTCGCTCGCGCTGCCCGAGGGGCGGAGGGAGTGGCAGACGCGGCTGAGCCCGGTCGTCGAGGACGGGTCGGTGACGCGGGTCGTCGGCGTCGCCCGCGACGTGACGGAACAGAAGGAGCGGGAGCGAACGGTCCAGCGGATCAAAGACCGGCTCGAACTAGCGATAGAGGGCGCGAACCTCGGCGTCTGGGACTGGGACAT
Organism: Halorubrum sp. Atlit-26R; assembly: GCF_003666015.1. Taxonomy (GTDB): domain Archaea; phylum Halobacteriota; class Halobacteria; order Halobacteriales; family Haloferacaceae; genus Halorubrum. The sequence continues at coordinate 266,073 of NZ_QPLT01000001.1, read as the reverse complement.
GACCACGGACGAGGTCGAGTTCAACGACCAGTGGGCGGCGATGCTGGGCCACTCGCTCGACGATATCGAATCCCGCCTCGACGCGTGGGAGCGCCGCGTCCATCCCGACGACCTCGCGGCGGTCGAAGACGCCCTGTCGGCCCACGTCGCCGGGGAGACCGAGTACTACGACGCGGAACACCGGATGCGGACCGCGTCGGGGGAGTGGAAGTGGATCCGCGACATCGGAAAGGTCGTCGAGCGGGACGGCGACGGAGAGCCGGTCCGGGCGGTCGGCATCCACCTCGACGTCCACGAGCAGAAGCGCCGAGAGGCGGAGCTGAAGCGGACGCGAACCCTCATCGAGCGCACCCAAGAGAGCGCGTCGATCGGCTGGTGGGAGGTCGATCTGGGCGACGAGTCGCTCACGTGGAGCGACGAGGTGTACCGAATCCACGAGGTACCGACGACCGAGTCGGTCGAGATCGCTGACGGGCTCGAGTTCTATCATCCGGACGATCGCGACGCCATCGAGAGCGCCTTCGAGCGGCTGAGAGACGATGGCGAGTCGTACGACCTCGAGTTGCGGATCGTCACGGCGAACGATGAGACCCGGTGGGTCAGAGCGATCGCCGATCCGGAGTTCGACGACGACGACGGGACGGTCACCGGCGCGCTCGGACTGTTCCAAGACATCACCGAGCGGAAGCGGTACGAGGCGGCGCTCGAATCGACGCGCGAGGAACTGCGGACGGTCATCGACCTCATGCCGGACCTGGTGTTCGTGAAGAACCGCGAGGGCGAGTACCTCCTGGCGAACGAGGCGACCGCGGCGGCGTACGGGAAGACGCCCGAGGAGGTCGAGGGCAAAACCGAGGGAGAGATCATTCCGGACGCCGACGACTCCGACGCGTTTCGACAGGACGATTTGGAGGTGATCGAGTCGGGCGAACCGAAGAACGTCGGCGAGGAGACGCTAACCACGGCTGCCGGGGACACGCGCATCCTCCAGACGACGAAGATCCCCTACCAGATCGCCGAAACGGGCGAAGACGCCGTGTTGGGATACGCCCGCGACGTGACTGACCTCAAGGAGTACGAGCGCACGCTCGAAGAGCAGCGGGACAACCTCAAGCTGCTGAACCAGGTCGTTCGCCACGACATCCGAAACCAGCTGATGGTGGTCGAGTCGTACACCGAACTGCTCGAAGACTCGCTCCCGGACGACCGGAGTCGAACGTACGCGCGGACGGTCATCGGCGCGGCGCGGCAGGCGGCCGAAATCACGGAGACCGCCAAAGACGTCACGGACGTGCTGTTACAGGCCGGATCCGACAGGACGCCGATGCGCCTCCGGACCGAGCTCACCGGGCAGATCCAACGGGTCCGGTCGGACGAGGACCGCGCCGCGGTCACCGTCGACGGGTCGATCCCGGACGTGACGGTGTTGGCGGACGACCTGCTGGAGGCGGTGTTCCGGAATCTGCTGACGAACGCGGTCGTCCACAACGACAAGCGGGTGGCCGAGATCGCGGTGTCGACCGAGCTGTCGGCGGAGGCGGTGCGCGTGTCGATCGCGGACAACGGCCCCGGGATCGCCGACGATCACAAAGAGCAGATCTTCCAAGAGGGCGAGAAAGGGCTAGAGAGCGGGGGAACGGGGATCGGACTGTACCTCGTCAAGACGCTCGTCGACAAGTACGACGGCGACGTGTGGGTGACGGACAACGATCCGACCGGGAGCGTGTTCACCGTCGAACTTCCCCTCGCGGACTGAGCGCGAGACGGGCCGGGCGGAGGCGGCCGAGACCCGGTCGCACTCGGGACGATCTCGCACAGCGACGGGCTTAATCGCCCGAGCCCCCAACCTCCGACGATCACAGAATGCCGGAACCGTCGGGGATGGACGCGTTCGCGCACCTCGGGAGCGAGGTCCGCGAGGCGCTCTCGGAGCGGGGGTTCACCACGCCCACCGAGCCCCAACGCGAGGCGGTCCCCCCGCTCGCGGCCGGGAAGAACGCCCTCGTGCTCGCGCCGACCGGCACCGGGAAGACGGAGACCGCGATGCTCCCCGTCTTCGACGCGATCGTCGACGCCCGGAACGCGCCCGGCGCCCGGCCCCGCGAGGGTATCTCGGCCCTCTACATCACTCCCCTCCGCGCGCTCAACCGCGACATGATGGACCGGTTGGAGTGGTGGGGCGAGACCCTCGGCGTCGAGGTGGCGGTGCGCCACGGCGACACGACTCAGTACGAGCGGTCGAAGCAGGCCGACGACCCCCCGGACGTGCTCATCACGACGCCGGAGAGCCTCCAAGCGATCCTCACCGGCTCGAAGATGCGGGCCGCCCTCGAAGACGTCGCGCACGTCGTGGTCGACGAGGTCCACGAGCTGGCCTCGGCGAAGCGCGGCGCGCAGCTCACGATAGGGCTCGAACGCCTCCGCCGCGTCGCGGGGCCGTTCCAGCGGGTCGGCCTCTCCGCGACGGTGGGGGACCCGGAGGAGGTCGGCCGGTTCCTCGTCGGGACGGGGAAACGCGACCCCGACCGCCCCGGCGACCGCGACTTCGAGACGGTCGAGGTCGCGGCCGGGACGCGGACCGACGTGCGCGTCCTCGACCCCGAGATTACGGACGCGGACACCCGCCTCGCGGGCGAACTCGCGGTCGACGAGACGACCGCGAGCCACGTCCGGACGATCCGCGAGATCGTCGCGACCCACGAGTCGACGCTGATCTTCGTCAACACGCGACAGACCGCGGAGGCGCTCGGCTCGCGGTTCAAGACGCTCGCGGAGACGGACCGCGACCGGGGAATTGAGGATCCCACCGAGATCGAGCTCCACCACGGCTCGCTGTCGAAGGAGGTCCGGATCGACGTGGAAGACCGGTTCAAATCAGGCGATCTCGACGGGCTCGTCTGCACCTCCTCGATGGAGCTCGGGATCGACGTGGGGCGCGTCGACCACGTGGTCCAGTACGGGAGCCCGCGCGAGGTCGCCCGCCTGCTCCAGCGCGTCGGCCGCGCGGGACACCGCCGCGACCTCGTCTCCGAGGGGACCGTCGTGACGCAGGGCGGCGACGACACCCTCGAAGCCCTCGCCATCGCGCGCCGCGCCGGCGAGGAGCTCGTCGAGCCCGCGAACATCCACCACGGGAGCCTCGACACGGTTGCCAACCAGATCGTCGGCCTCGTGATGGACGAGGGGGAGGTCCACGCCCGCGAGGCGTACCAGACGATCACGAACGCCTACCCCTTCACCGACCTCTCGGAGCCCGAGTTCCAGGAGGTCGTCCGCGAGCTCGACGGCAACCGCCTGCTGTGGCTCGACGAGGAGACGGACACCCTCGAAAAGTCGGGCGGGACGTGGCAGTACTTCTACGCGAACCTCTCGATGATCCCCGACGAGGCCACCTACGAGGTGTACGACATGTCCTCGCGGCGGGGTATCGGGACCTTAGACGAGCAGTTCGTTGTCAACTTCGCCGGCCCTGGCGAGACGTTCGTCCAGCGCGGCGAGATGTGGAAGATCACGGAGATCGACGAGGAGGAGGAGCGCGTGAACGTGACGCCGATCCCGGACCCCACGGGGGAAGTACCCTCGTGGGTCGGCCAGGAGATCCCCGTCCCGAAGCCCGTCGCCGAGGAGGTCGGCCGAATACGCGGCGAGGCCGCGGCGGCCTTGGAGGCCGGCTCCACCCCCGAAGCCGTCGCGGCCGACCTCGCGGAGCGATACCCGACCGACGAGGAGACGGTCGCGAGCGCGCTGAAGCCGGTCGTCGACCACGTCGACGCCGGCCATCCCGTGCCCACCGACGAGCGGATCGTTATCGAGGGGAGCGCGCGCACCGTCGCCGTCAACGCCGCGTTCGGCCACGAGGTCAACGAGACGCTCGCGCGCCTGCTCGCCGCGCTCGTCGGCCAGCGCGCCGGCTCGTCGGTGGGGATGGACGTGGACCCGTACCGGATCGAGTTCGAGGTGCCCCCCGACGCCGGCGTCGGTGACTTCCGCGAGGTGCTGGAGACGACCGACCCCGACCGCTTAGAGGCGTACCTCGAACTGGCGGTGAAGAAGTCGGACGCGCTGAAGTTCACGCTCGCGCAGGTCGCCGCGAAGTTCGGCGCCGTCAAGCGGTACAAGGAGGGGCGAGGGAAGTTCGGCGGCGACCGCCTGCTCGCCGCCCTCGAAGACACCCCCGTCTACGACGAGGCGCTCCGCGAGGTGTTCCACGCCGACCTCGCGGTGCCGGAGACGGCCGACCTGCTCGCGGGGATTCAGGAGGGAGCGCTCGACCTCGCGATCGCCCGCGAGCGCACCCCGCTCGGGACCGCGGGCCGCTCCGCCGGCACGGAGTTCCTCGTCCCCGACAACGCCGACGCGGACGTGATCGAGACGGTCAAGGAGCGGATTCGGGACGACCGGGTGATCCTCTTCTGTCTCCACTGTACGGACTGGAAGCACACGACGAAGGTCCGGCGCGTCCGCGACCAGCCCGAGTGTCCGGAGTGCGGCTCCACCCGGATCGCGGCGCTGAACCCGTGGGACGACGAGACGGTCGCCGCGGTGCGCGCGCCCGAGAAGGACGACGAGCAGGAGCGCCGCACCGAGCGCGCCCACCGCGCCGCGAGCCTCGTCCAGACGCACGGGAAGCGGGCGGTGATCGCCCTCGCCGCCCGCGGCGTCGGCCCCCACAACGCCGCGCGGATCATCAACAAGCTCCGCGAGGACGAAGACGAGTTCTACCGCGACGTGCTCCGGCAGGAGCGGGAGTACGCGCGCACCCAGTCGTTCTGGGACTAGCTCGGTCCTCCCGCCGCTGTCCGGCGGCGGCTCGGACTCCCGTTTTTAAGTATCGGACGGCCGATCGGGAGACATGGACCTCTCCGCCGCCGTCACGGCAACGACAGCGACCCTCCGCCGACGCCCCGCAGACGTCCTCCCCTTCTATCTCCTCGGCACCGCGGTGCCGGTGATCGCCCGCCTCGGCACGTTCGCCGCGCTCGCGGGCATCTACCTCCACCTCGAACTCTCCGGGCGGCTCGCGGCCGCCGGCGACGCGCTCGCCGGAGTCGAGCCGCCGCCGGAGACGCAGGACCCCGAGGCGCTTCAGGCGTGGGCCGAGGGGCTGACGCCCGCGTTCGAGCCCCTCCTGACGCCGACCGTCGGGATCCTGTTCGTCGCCGGCGTGCTCGTCACGGTCGTCCTCGCGATCGTCGCCTACGCCGTCGTCTCGGCCGGCCAGCTCTCGGCGGTCATCGCGAGCCTCCGCGACGGGCGAGGGCTCGTTAGAGGGGTCGCGGGCGCTCGCTCCCGCTGGCTCACGTTCCTCGGCCTCTACGTCGCCGAGCTGCTCCTCTGGATCGGCGTCGTCGCGCTCGGCTCGATCGCGGTCGGCGCGGCGTTCCTCGCGAACCCGTTCCTCGGCGCCGCGGTCGCGGTCGCCGCCCTGCTCGTCGGCTTCGTCGCCCTCGCGCTCGTCCGAATTCTCTTCGCGTTCGCGCCGGTGGCCGTCGTCGTCGACGACGCCGGCGTGGTCGGGGGCGTCGAGGGCGCGGGCGGCTTCGTGCGCTCGAACCCGGTCGACGCCGCCGCCTACCTCGTGGTCGCGATCGGGACGCTGGTCGCCGTCGCGTCGGTCGCCTCCGGGGTCGCGTTCGTCGGTGGGGGGCCCGTCGTCGCGCTCGCCAGCGCGGTCGTCGTCGCGCCCGCGCTCGACCTGCTGAAGACCGTCCTCTACGGCGACTACCGCGGCACGGTCGACCCCGTCTCGCCGCCGGAGGCCGGCGTCAGGGCGCAGTTCGTCGGCGGCCTCCGCCGCGGGTGGCGGGAGCTGAGCGGGTTCGTCCGGTCGACGCCGGGCAGTCACGTTCTCGCGCTCGCGGTCGCGGTCGGATTCGGCGTGCTCGGGTGGCTCGCCGCCGCGCCGTTCGCCGAGACGGTCCCGACTTCGATCGAGGGGCGGATCGCCGGACAGATCCCGCCCGTGGCGACGCTGACGTACTTCGGGAACAACTGGGGCGTCGCGATCGCGACCGCCTTCTCCGGCGTGGGGTTCGCCCTCCCCGCGCTCTCGTCGCTCGCGTTCAACGGCCTCGTGCTCGGCGCCACCGCCGCCCTCGAAGAGAACCTGCTGGCGCTGGCCGCGTTCGTCACCCCGCATGGGATCTTCGAGATCCCCGCGCTCGTCGTCTCGGGCGCGCTCGGCGTCCACCTCGGCGCCGTCTCGTGGCGGACGTTCCGCGGCCGCGCGAGCCGCGAGCGGCTCGCCGACGCCTTGGAGACCGCGTTCTGGGTGACCGTCGGGCTCGGAATCTTATTCGCCGTCGCCGCCGTCATCGAGGGGTTCGTCAGCCCGTACTACTGGCGGCCGTTCCTCTAGGCCGCGGTCGGCCGCCGGTCCGCCCTCCCCGGCGCCGGAGCGGGGCGCAGACGCCGCCCGCACCGCTTATTACCGCGCGGTCGAAGCGACGGTATGACACCGTTCCTCGCCGTCATCCTCGTCGGCGTCCCGCTCGCGTGGCTCGTCGGCTTCGCCGCCTACGCGTACGTCGACGCGCCAAAGTACGGAATGAACCCGCGCAAGTGGGCGCTCATCTCGTTCGCCGTGCCGCTGTTCGGCTTCCTCGCGTACGTCTTCGAGCGCGACGAACTCGACTACGACCCCGAGGAGGACCCGTACGCCGGCGGCGACGACGGCCGCACCGGCGGCTTCGCGGTCCACGAGTCACGCCAAGGCGAGAAGCGCCTCGGCCCGGCGGGGACGGAGGCGGACGACGACGACGCGGACGACGAGTGGGACGACCCGGACGGCGTCGACCTCTGAAGGGACGACCGAGACGGATTCCGGTCAGCACGGAGACACCGGCGAGCGATGCGATATTTAAATATCCGAGAGCGGGTGCCGTCTGTTACTTATAAACAACGGTGCGGTCGGCGCGTGCCTGCGAGCGGCCGCCCTCGGCGGCCGCGAGCCAGCACGCGCGAGGGAGTCGCGAACGCCCGTAGGGCGTGAGCGACGAGGCTGGGGAGGCGTGAGGTGCTGTGCGGAGCGGGGCGGGACTCAAAGGGGCAGTCGCGAGGCGGACGCAGGCGACGTAAGCACCGAACGAGGGAGCGCAAGCGACCGAGTGAGGCGCGCAGCGAGCGTGCGTCCGCCTCGCGACTGGGGCTTTGGAGGTGTCGTCTGTCGATCTGGTAGCAGCGATTTATAAGCGAGCGGCTGGAGCTTTGGCGGTGTAGCCTATCGATTCACAGTCAGTTATTTATAAACGACAACTGTCAACGTCACCGTTCGACGAAAGCGATCAGTCGTTTAACTCCTAAATCGCATCGTAAAGCGCCGCTCGACGGCGATCGAGGTCGAACGCGGCCTCGGGCGCGTCGAGTCGGTCGAAGAAGGCGAACGCGTCGGCGCCCGCCACCTCCGCGTGGTCGATCAGCGCCTCGATCGACGCGCGGTTGAGCGCGAACGACTCGAGTTTCCCGCAGCAGAGCGCCAGCGCGACGCCGGCCTCGCCGGACGGGAACGCGGGGTCCACCTCGGAGAAGTCGGGATCGTCAGGCACTCCACCCGCGATCCCCGCCTCGTCCGCGGCGACGACCCGCAGACACCGGGTACAGATCGCGGCCGCGTCGGCCGGTGCGTGCTCGCGGAGCGCGGGCGGCACGGCGAACGCGACGACGTCGGCGTCGCAGTGTGGACAGGGCACGCTCACCGGTACGGGCGGGTCGGGCTAAAAGCCGACGGCGGAAAAACGAGCGGCGACCGACGCGGGACGAGTGATGGCGGTTCGGGAGCCGACGCCCAGACGGGGCGTCAGTCCGCGGGCTCGGGCTCTTCCGTCTCCGCGGCCGCGACCGCCGCGGCCGCCTCCTCGGCCTCTTCCTTCTCCTCTTCCTCCTTCTTCGCCTTGATCTTCTTCATGCGGAAGATCTCCTCGCGCTCCTGCTCTTCGAGCTTCTGCTCGATGTACTCCTGGTTCTCGTAGAGGGTCGGGAGCAGGGTGAACTCTAAGGCGTTCACGCGGCGCTTCGTGGTCTCGATCTCCGTGAGCATCTTCTTCATCGCCGTCTCGACCTCTGCGGCGAGGATGATCTTCTCTAACAGCTCCTCGTAGGCGTCGGCCGCCTCGTCGATGCGCGCCGAGGAGCCGAGCAGGCCGTAGCCCCGCTCGTCGAGGCTCTTTTTCACCTTCGAGGACTCGATCTGCGGGACCACGACGCCCATGATGTTCTTCGACTGGGTCGTGATCTCGGGATGCTCTTTCAGCGCCGCGGCCGCGCCGCGGACGGCGACGTCGCCCTCCATCGCCCGGGCCATGTCGATCTTGCGCTGGGCCGTCTCGTAGTTCTCGGAGACCTCCGACCGGACGTCCTGCGCCTGGTCGAGGATGTCCATGAACTCCATGATGAGCCCGTCGCGCTTCTGTTCGAGCGTGTCGTGGCCGCGCTCGGAGAGCTCGATGCGGTCCTCGATCGCCATCAGGTTCTTCCGCGTCGGTTTGACGTCCTTGGCCATCTTGGGAAACGGTTCCGCTCCGAGGCGGTTAATTCTTTTCAGTCGTGGGTGAACGCGGGGGCCAGCGTCGCCCACGCGGCGCTAAGAACGTCGGCTGTCGGAGATTGTGAAAAAGAGATCCGGACGGGATCGTGTGCCTCTGATGGCCGGGGGCGGTCGCTACCGAGGGCCGATTCGGAACGGCGACTCCCCCTCGGGTCCGGTGGGGCCGACGGCGGGGACGCGACCCGGCGAGACCCGTGGCGATCCTCGGTACGAAGTTCGTGGTCCGTTCGGTTCGCTCCGGCTACGCCCGTCGCCAGCCGGCGTAGCCGAGCAGGCCGGCGACGAGGAGCGCCAGCGTCGGAGCCAGCGGCGTCGGCAGCGAGCCGCCGGTGACGCCGCCTTCGGCGGGCGCGAGCGTCGCCGAGAAGCCCGACAGGTCCGTCCCGGCCGCCCACTCGGCGGTCGCGGCCCCGGTCTCGGTCGCCGGCGCCGTCGCGTCCGCTTCGACCGTCGTGTCGGCGAGCGCGTAGCCGTCGGGCGCGACGAGCACGAACGGGCGGTCCGGTCGGAACGCGCTTTCGAACGGCTCGCTCACGACCAGCCGGTCCCCGTCGACCGCCGCGAGGTTCGTCCAGGTCGCAGAGAGCCGGACGACGCCGGTCCCGTTCGTCGACTCGAAGTCGGCCCGCGCGTCGGAGACGCTCATCTCGCGTTCCGTTTCGGCGCCGGTCCGCTCGGCGATCCGCGTCATCCGGTCACCGAACCGGGCCGTGACGTTCTCCGGGCGCTCCCGGAGCTCCTCGAACGCCGCCTCGTCGTCGGTGAGGTCGTACGTCAACACGAGCGAGACCGTCGCGTCGCCGTCCGCGTCGAGCGCGACGACGAACGACGATCCCTCCTCGACAGCGGGCTCCGCTCCCGGCCCGTCGAGCGCCGCGACGCCCGGCGCGAGGAACGCGCCGATCACCGCGATCGACGCGACGGCTACGGCGAGCGCGACGACTCGACCGCGGGTACGAATCACTCGTCGTCCTCCGCGTCGTCATCGTCGTCCTCGTCATCGTCGGCTTCCTCATCATCGTCGTCGTCCTCCGCATCTTCCGCATCCTCCTCGTCGTCCTCCTCGTCGCTATCGTCGTCGGCGTCGGTGTCTCCCTCCTCGGCACCATCAGCGTCATCCGCCTCGTCCGCGTCCTCCTCGTCCGCGTCCTCCGCGTCCGCGTCGTACTCGATCTCGAGGTCGCCGTCGCGGTCGCCGTCCTCGACCTCGATCTCGTCGCCGTCGGCCGGGAGCGTCACCGCGATCCGCCCGTCCGCGTCGGTCGTTCCGACGGACTCGCCGTCGACCTCGACGCTCGCGCCCTCGACGGACGCACCGTCGGCGTCGGTCACTTCGACCGTCACGGTCACACCGGGTGCGGGGTCGCCGGAGACGACGGCGACGGAGAGGTCGTCCGCGTCCGCGTCGTCGTCCGCGTCCTCGCCGTCCGCGTCGTCTGCGTCGTCTGCGGCGTCCGCCTCGCGCTCGTCGACGTCGATGTCACCGGCCACGAGCGTGCCGTCCGCACCGACCTCGAACTCGAGTTCGGCCTCGAACGCGCCCTTCACGAGCGTGACCCCGAACTCGTCGACGTCGGCCGGCGCGTCGAACGAGAGGGTCCCGTCCGCGTCGGTCGTCCCGACCGACTCGTCGTCGACGGAGACGGAGACGCCCTCGACGCCCTCGCCGTCGTAGGTCACCGAGACGTCGACGGTTCCGTTCTCGACGGAACCGTCCACGGAGAGCCGGTCGCCGAGATCGTCGTCGCGGTCCTCGCCGTCGTCAGACCGGAGCGTGAGCTCCAGGTCGCCCTCGCGGTCGCCGTCCTCGACCTCGATGTCGACCTCGTCGTCGTCGGGCAGCGTCACCGCGATCCGCCCGTCTGCGTCGGTCGTCCCGGCGTCCTGGTCGTTCAGTTCGACCGCCGCGCCCTCGACGGGCTCGCCAGCGGCGGTCACGCGGAGCGTCACCGTCGCGCCCGGATCGGCCGTTCCGTTGACGATCGAGACCGAGAGGGGGACCTCGTCGGCGTCATCGTCGTCCGCCTCGCGCGGCTCCGTCTCCTCCTCGAACTCGAACACCTCGCCGGTCTGGCCGTCGACGCTCACCTCGGCCTCGCCCGTCGTCTCTGGGCCGAAGAAGCTGAACTCGAACTCGTAGTAGCCGTCGTCCTCGTCGCGGTCGGCGGACCGGAGCGTCCACTCGCCGTCGGCGTCGGTCGACAGCTGTGCGGTGGCGGCGGTGAGCGCCTCGCTCTGGCTCACGTTGAAGCTCCCGTCACCGGGCTGGTCGCGCTCGATCTCGCGCGACCGCTCGCCGTCGTCGCTCTCGACCTCGATGGAGACGCCGCCGTCGACCTCCAGCGAGAACTCGCCGTCGCGCTCGCCGGTGTACTGCGCGAGGAGCGCGCTCGCCCCGGTTCCCGTCACGCGAGTGAGCCGCTCTCTGGCGTCCGCGTTCGCGCCCCGGTCGTAGCCCGCCGCGCGGAGCTCGATCCCGGAGGTGTCGTCGGCGCCGTCCGCGACCCGCTCGAAGCCGCGGTCGACCGTCCGGGCCTGTCCGGCGAGGACCGCGAGCCGCTGGGCGAACTCGCTGCGGGTTATCTCGCCGTCCTCGTAGGCGACGCGGGCCTCGCGCTGGTCGGCGACTATCTCGTCGGCGCGCTCGCGGAGCGTCGCGGACCGCTCCGCGAGGAGCGCCGCGCGCTCGGACTCGTTCGCGTCCTCGAGCGCCCCGTCGAGCGACGACGCCGCCACGTCGCCCGACACCTCGTCGTCGGTGACGGCGATGACCGTCGCCAGCTGCTGTCCGACGGTCGCCCGCGACGCGTCGTCGCCGGCATCGCTGTCGTTTGCGCTTCCGTCGTCCGTCGCGCTTCCGTCGTCCGTCGCGTTTCCGTCGTCCGTCGCGTTTCCGTCCGCCTGTGCCGAGACGGTCGAGGCGTCGAGACGCTCGGTCGCCGCGTCGGGCGAGCCGACGTCCGCCTCGGTGGCGCCGGCCGCCGCGAGCGCGCCGCCCGGCACGGAGCCCACGATGAGCCCCAGCGCCAAGAGAACCGTCAGGAATCGTGTGCCGTACATGACGGATGCGTCGACGGGCGCCACCCTCATATACCGGTCAGACCGTGGCGGTCGATTGCGGACCGTTTCGTCGCGTTTCGCGTCTGTGACCGACCGTTGCGCCGATTTGCGTCGAATTTCGCGTCCTCGCCGCGAGACTATCTGTGGGTTTAACCCGAGCGGCCGAAAACCGTACACTAATGAGTCGACGCGATCGGGCGGCCGTATCGATCGCAACCCTCCTCGTCGCCGCCTGCTTTCTGGCGGCGGGCGCGGTCGCCGCTCCGCCGGGCGCGCAGTCCGTCTCCGCTCCGCCGGGCGCGCAGTCGGTCGCCGCGCCGCAGGTCGGCGACCAGCCCGATCCGGACAACACGATCACGCGGATCGACCTCGCCGCCGACGGGAGCGCGACGTGGGAGATCACCTTCCGGACGCGGCTCGGAAACGACACCGAGACCGCGGAGTACGAGCGATTTCAAGAGGAGTTCAGATCGAACACCAGTCGGTACCTCGGTCCGTTCTCCGATCGGATGAGCGGAGTCGTCGCGGCCGCGAACGACTCGTCGGACCGCCAGATGCGCGCCGGCGGTTTCGAGGCCGAGACGGTGATACAGGAGGTGCCTCGCCGGTGGGGCGTCGTGCGCTTCCGGTTCACGTGGACCGGCTTCGCCGCCGTCGAGGACGACGCCGTCGTCGCCGGCGACGTGTTCGCCGGCGGGTTCTTCATCGACGAGGACGACGCGCTGGCGATCACCGCCCCCGACGGCTACGTCGTCGAGTCGGCGTCGCCCGCGCCGGCCGAGACCGCGGACGGCGTGGTCGAATGGCGCGGCCGAGAGGACTTCGCCGACGGTCGCCCGCGGGTTCGCGCCGCACCGACGGCCGGCGACGGCGGATCGCCGGCTGACGGCGACGGCGGCCCCGGAACCGGGGCCGACGAGAGCGGCCTCCCCGTCGGCGTGCTCGTACTCGCCGGTGTCCTGCTCGTCGCGCTCGCCGGCGCGGCGTATGCGATGCGGACCGGACGCGGATCGTCGGACCGAACGTCCGCCCCCGGAGGCGCGTCGGGAAGGCCGGGCGGGGACGACGCGACCGACCCGACGGCGGAGGGAGAACGCGCCGAACGCGTTGCCGACGACGACGCGGTCGGCGGAGCCGCGGGCGGCCCGGACCTCCTCACCGACGAGGACCGCGTTCGGCGCCTCCTGCGCGGGCGAGAGGGCCGGATGAAACAGTCGGCGATCGTCGACGAGCTCGGTTGGTCGAAATCGAAGGCGTCGCGCGTGCTCTCGGGGATGGCCGACGAGGGCGAGGTTGAGAAACTTCGGATCGGCCGCGAGAACGTGATCGATCTGATCGAAGACGAGGAGTAGGTCGCCGGCGCGGCTGCTGGTGACGGGCGAAAAGTGGGAGGAAACGCCGGCTCAGTCCGCGGCTTCGAGGACTTCGCGCTCGGACTCGTCCTCGCGGTAGTGCTCCTCGATGAACTCCTCGTCGATCCGGTTGAGGGCGTCCTTCGGCAGCATCGAGAGGAGGTCCCAGCCGATCGAGAGCGTCTCGTCGATGTCGCGGTTCGTCTCGAAGCCCTGGTCGATGAACTCGGACTCGAACGCGTCCGCGAAGTCGAGGTACTTGTTGTCCAGCTCGGAGAGCGCCTCGCGACCGACGATGTTCACGAGGTCGCGGAGGTCCTCACCTTCCGCGTACGCCGCGAACATCTGGTCTTTCACGTCGGCGTGGTCGGCGCGGGTGAGCCCCTCGCCGATCCCGTCGTCCATCAGCCGCGACAGGCTGGGGAGGACGTTGATCGGCGGCTGGAGGCCCTGGCTGTTGAGGTCGGGGTCGACGTAGATCTGCCCCTCGGTGATGTACCCGGTCAGGTCCGGGATCGGGTGGGTGTCGTCGTCGCCCGGCATCGTGAGGATCGGGATCTGCGTGACCGAGCCGTCGCGGCCCTTGATCCGGCCGGCGCGCTCGTACAGCTGCGCCAGGTCGGTGTACATGTACCCGGGGTATCCGCGTCGGCCGGGCACCTCCTCGCGGGCCGCCCCGATCTCGCGGAGCGCCTCGCAGTAGTTGGTCATGTCCGTCAGGATGACGAGGACGTGGTAGTCCTTCTCGAAGGCGAGGTACTCGGCGGTCGTCAGGACCATCCGCGGCGTGACCGTCCGCTCGACGGCGGGGTCGTCCGCGAGGTTCATGAACACGACGGAGCGCTCCAAGGCGCCGGTGCGCTCGAAGTCCTCCATGAACTCGTTGGCCTCCTCCTGGGTGATCCCCATCGCGCCGAAGATGACGGCGAACTCGGAGCCCTCCTCGTCGTCGCCGCCCTCCTCCTCTTCCGGCACGCTGGCCTGCCGCGCGATCTGCATCGCGAGCTCGCTGTGCGGCTGGCCGGAGCTGGAGAAGATCGGGAGCTTCTGCCCGCGGACGAGCGTGTTCATCCCGTCGATGGCGGAGACGCCCGTCTCGATGAACTCCTCGGGGTACTCCCGGGAGTACGGGTTGATCGCCGCGCCGACGATGTCCTGTCGCTCCTCGGGGACGATCTCCGGGCCGTCGTCGATCGGGCGGCCGGAGCCGTCCAGCACCCGCCCGAGGAGGTCCTCGGTGACGGGCATCTTCATCGTCTCGCCCAGGAAGCGGACGGACGCGTCTCTGTCGATGCCTGAGGTGCCCTCGAAGACCTGGATCGCGACCACGTCCTCAGAGGATTCGAGCACCTGTCCGCGCAGCGTCTCCCCCTGTGCCGTCTCGATCTCGACGATCTCGTCGTAGCCGATCGCCTCGTCGACCTCGGCGTACACGAGGGGGCCGCTGATCTCGGTGATGGTTTGATACTCTTTCATGGTCAGTAGAGGTTCCGGAGCTCCTCGGTGATCTCGGCTTTGAGATCCTCGACGTACTCCTCGTAGTCCTCTTGGACGCCGATGCGGTTAATCCGCGGGGCCGAGTCGATGTCGATGATCTCCTCGACCGGGACGCCGGCGTCGAGCGCGTCGAACGCCTCGTCGTTGAACGTCTGGATCGTCGTCAGCATCAGGTACGTCTTCTCCGGCGGACAGAACGTGTCGACCGGGTGGAACGCGTTCTGCTGGAGGTACGCCTCGCGCAGGTAGCGCGCGACCTCCAGGGTGAGCTGCTGGTCGTCGGGCAGGGCGTCCTTCCCGACGAGCTGGACGATCTCCTGCAGCTCCGTCTCCTCGTCGAGCACGTCGACCGCCCACTGGCGCCGCTCGGCCCAGTCGTCGGCGACCTCGTCTTCGAACCAGGGGTCGAGCTGGTCCTTGTACAGCGAGTACGACTCGTTCCAGTTGATCGACGGGAAGTGGCGCCGTTCCGCTAAGTCCGCGTCGAGCGCCCAGAACGTCTTCACGATCCGCAGCGTGTTCTGGGTGACCGGCTCGGAGAAGTCGCCGCCGGGCGGCGACACCGCGCCGATCGCCGAGACCGAACCCTCGGTCCCGTTGATGTTCTCGAAGTAGCCGGCGCGCTCGTAGAACTGCGCGAGCCGGGCGGCGAGGTACGCGGGGTACCCCTCCTCGCCGGGCATCTCCTCCAGCCGGGAGGAGATCTCGCGCATCGCCTCCGCCCACCGCGAGGTGGAGTCGGCCATCAGCGCCACGTCGTACCCCATGTCGCGGTAGTACTCGGCGATCGTGATCCCGGTGTAGATACAGGACTCGCGCGCCGCGACGGGCATGTTCGAGGTGTTCGCGATGAGCGAGGTGCGGGCCATCAGCGGGTTGCCGTTGGCCGGGTCCTCCAGCTCGGGGAAGTCCTCGATGACCTCCGTCATCTCGTTGCCGCGCTCGCCGCAGCCGACGTAGACGATGATGTCCGCGTCGGCGTACTTCGCGAGCTGGTGCTGGGTGACCGTCTTCCCGGAGCCGAACGGGCCGGGAATCGCGGCCGTCCCGCCCTTCGCGATGGGGAACAGGCCGTCGAGGATGCGCTGGCCGGACACCAGCGGCGTCCGGGGCGTCTTCTTGTCGTTGGCGGGGCGGGCCTCGCGCACCGGCCACTCCTGGTGCATCGAGACCTCCTCGCCGTTGTCCAGCTCGACGACCGTCTCGGTGACGTCGAAGCTCCCGGCCTCGGCGGCGACGACCTCGCCGCCCTCGTAGTCCGGCGGCACCATGACCTTGTGGTCGATGGTGACCGTCTCCTCGACGACGCCGACGATATCGCCGGGCTCGACGACGTCGCCCGCCTCGACCTCGGGCTCGAACTCCCACTCCTCCTCGAGGTCGATGCCGGGCGCGTCGACCCCGCGGTCGAGGTACGGACTGCCCATCTTGCCCTCCAGCACGTCCAGGGGGCGCTGAACGCCGTCGTAGATGGCGTCCAGCATCCCCGGACCCAGGTCGACCGACAGCGGCTCGCCCGTGTTCTCGACGGGTTCGCCGGGGCCGACGCCGGAGGTCTCCTCGTACACCTGAACGGTCGTGAGGTCGCCCTCGATCTCGATCACTTCCCCCATGAGCCCTTCGTCGCCGACGTAGACGACGTCGTTCATGCGGGCGTTGAGATCGCGGGCGGTCACGACCGGACCGCTCACGCTCTGAATGACGCCGTTGTCCGTCTCGGCGTCGGTTGTGTCTGCTTTGCTCATATTAGTCGTCTTCCTCCATCAGGTCGATGCCGATGGCGCGTTTGATCTGGTCGCGCAGCCCGCCGCTGCCGGCGCCGGAGCCGCCGAGCGTCACGAGGACCGGCTCGATGCTCCCCTCGACCGCCTCGCGGGTCCCCCGCGAGAGGTGGTCGAGGTCGTCGTCGTGCATCACGATGATGCCGACGTCGTCGTCGTCGAGCGTCCGCTCGACGGCGTCGTCGAGCTCCTCGTCCTTCTCGTCGTCCGGCACGTTCTCGAACGCCCGGACGCCGGCGAGGCGGAATCCGGTCGTGAACTCCGGGCTGCCGACGACCGCTATCTCCTGGCTCATGTTATCACCAGCTCCGATTCGATCTCGTCCGGCGAGAGGCCGGCCTCCTTCCCGCGGGCGATCGCCCGGATGTTCTCCGTCTCGCGCTCCTTCGCGAGGATGTAGGAGATCACCGGGGTGACCGACACCGGGTGGACCGTGCCGAGCCGGTCGCCGTACGCCAACAGCGCGGCGTCGATCGCGTGTTCGAACGCGATGAGGCTGTCCGCCTCCTCGAGCTCGCGCAGCGCGGGCCCGAGCTCGTCGCCGTACTGGCTGTCGCCGATGTACTCGACGAGCTCGTCGAGGTTCTGCGCCAGCCGCGCGAGCGACGACCGGGTGAACAGGTCGCCGCCCTCGATGAAGTACGCCGCGGGGTCGATGTCCGCGCCCGAGCGAGCGAGCCGGAGCGCGTTCGTCGCGTTCCGGAAGTCGACCTCCGCCACGAGGAACGACTCGTACTGCCGGGTCGGCTCGTCGCCGCCGAGCCCCGAGAGGAGCCGCTCGTAGAACGCGCGGTCGACCGCGTTCTCCAAGGGCACCAGCACGTCCGTCTCCTCGAACTCCGCGTACGCCTCCCGGAGCGGCTCGCCGTAGATCGTGTCCTCGAGGACCTCGATCACGGCGTCGATCGAGTCCGCCTCCAGCAGCCGCCGGATCCGGCGGTCGTCGAACTCGCCGGCGCGGATCAGGTCGACCTCGACGGCCGACTGGTCCGCGTCGGTGTAGACGCCGCGGATGACCGTCTTCACGTTCCAGGCGTCGAACTTGCGGAGGTACCGGGCGATCAGGTCGTACAGCGACCCCTCGCTCCAGTCGAGGATCGCGTCGAACTGCTCGGCGAGGTTCCGGTTCAACGCGTACTCGATCAGGTCCACGCCGCCGTGGCGGCTGCCGAGCGCGTTGATCTCCGCGCCGTAGCTCGACTCCTCCATGAACCGAGCGATCTCGGCCGGCCCCATCCGGGTGAGCTTGCGGTACTCCTCGTCCCCGTAGAGGCTGCCGCGGCGGGCACGAACCCGCGCGACGACGTACTCGGGGTTCGAGCTACCGGCGGCGCTCATTGGTCGAACAGCCGCTCCGAGATGTTCTTCAACTCGTCGTCCCAGACGGACTCCAGGACCGAGTCGAACGTGTTGTTCACGCGAACGCGGGAGGTGTCGCTCTCGGCGACGACGCCGCCGAGGCAGTCGACTTCGCCGTCGACCTCGGCGTTGCGGTCCGCGACGAGCTCCTCGAGTAGCTCGACGTCCTCGGCGCGGGTGTAGACGGCGACGTCCTCGTCGTCGTCGAACTCCGCGAGGGTCGCGTCGAGCAGGGCCTCGGTGAGCTCGCGGCGGTCGTCGCCGTCGAGGCCGGCGATCGCCGCCTCGACGTCGTCGCGGACGTCCTCTAAGACGTCGCGGCGGGCGCCCAGCCGCTCCTGTTTGGCCTCGAGCTTCGCCGAGGAGAGCGTCTGCTCGCGCTCCTGATCGATCTGGCTCTCGACCTCGGCGAGCCGCTCCTCGCGGATGCGCTCCGCGTCGGCCTCGGCGTCGTCGACGATCTCGTCGGCCTCCGCCTCGGCCTGTTCGCGGATCTCCTCCGCACGCGCGCGGGCCTCATCTTCAACGTCCTCAACGACGGTTTCCAAACTCATTGGTTGAAAAACGCTGGAGAGTTACCCGACGATGAAGACGACGACGAGCGCGAGGATGACGATCGTCTCGGGAAGGACCGTCAGGATGAGCCCGTTGACGAAGAGGTCGTCGTCCTCGGCCATCGCGCCGACCGCGGCCGACCCGATACCGCGCTCCGCGTAGCCAGCGCCCAGCGCCGCGAGCCCGACGGCGAGCGCCGCCGCGGCGTTGGGGTCAGTCAGCGTTCCACCGGTCGACAGTACGAGGTTCCCGAGTTCGTTGGTAGCTTCAAACATTGGTAGTAGTTGCTGTTGCTCGTCTCCGAACGGTTGCTATTTGCCCCTACAGGAGTCATAAAGCTTCCCAAAACGACCGAACGGAATCCCGGAGAACGACGGGGAAAGCGGGTGCTATTCGCGTCAAAACCCGACGGGATTGCCGGGTTCGACCGCAGGCGAAGCGGCGAGACCGAGCGGCGACCGACGGCGGGCCGTCAGTCGTCGCGGGTGTACTTCCGGTCGCGGCCGAACGGCAGGTACGCGCGGCCGCCGCCCTCGTAGAAGTTCCCGAAGAACTCCACGTACTCGAGGCGGACCGCCTGGATGCCGGCGGAGGTGACCCCGAGCAGGAGGACGACGACGTGGCCGACGAGCGCGACGACGATGCCGCCGACGAGCGCGACGACCCCGACGAGACCGATCGAGGCGGGGTCGAACGCCGTGGTGATCCCCGCGAAGACGAGCTCGTAGTCCGCGGTGTTTTGCACCTCGGCGAGGTAGTCCGCGCTGAAGATGAAGTGGAAGCTCCCGTCGCCGCCGTCGTCGATGTACGCGCCGAACGCGAGCAGGTTGACCGCGAGCGCCATCCCGCCCTTCGCGAGCAGGACGGCCATCAGCCGGGCGTACGAGATGACGTTGACGACCGGCGAGAGGAACTCTGCCAGCTCCGGCGGCTCGCCGATCCCGAGCAGGACGAGCCCGAGCACCGCGGCGGCCGCGCCGGCCCAGCCGATCAGGACCGGGAACCCGCTGAACGAGACGGCGCCGAACGTCAGGACCGAGACGGCCTCGAACAGGAAGTCGGGCTTCGAGTTGGGGAACACCCGGCTGAAGATCCAGATCCACGCGCCGTTGAGGATCAGCAGCCACGAGCCGGCCTCGTAGACGGCGTGTTTCAGGTCGTGCTGCTGGGCGGTGCTCACGAACGAGAGCACGTGGCCGACGTTCAGGTGAAGGATCCCGAACACGACGCTCACGACGAGGAAGGACAGGCCCCAGTCGAGGTCGGCGGGCGAGAGGCCCTTCCCCTCGACCGGCCAGTGGATCCCGAGCAGCTGGTAGGCGTGGTAGCCGAACAGGTCGATACCGTAGTAGATGCCGAACAGTATCGTGAAGCCGCCGGCCCACATCGCGACGGAACCGAGCTCGCGGAACGCGCCGTCGAACTTGGAGTACATGAAGAACCCGATGGCGGCGTAGAGGACGCCGTACCCCACGTCGCCGATCATGAACCCGAACATCGCCGGGAACGTGAGGAAGACGAGGAGCGTCGGGTCGAACTCCGAGTACTTCGGCCGCCCGAACGCCTGAACGAGGAGCTCGAACGGACCGGCCGCGCCGCCGTTGTCCTGGACGACCGGCGGGTCGTCGGTGCCGTGCGCCGCGTGGCCGCCGTCGGTGGCGACCGCCGTTTCAGTCTCGCGTTCCGCGTCCGCGGCGCTCCCCTCCGCGGATCCGCCACCCTCGTCGTCGACCGGCTCGGCGTGGTGGTCGCCGTCGGGGGTGAAGGAGGCGCGTTCGAGCTCCTCGACCTCGACGTGGTCGCCGACCGCGTCGGCGATCGCCGCCTCGAAGTCCGGGTACGTCTCGGTCGGTACCCAGCCCTCGGCGACGAACGCGTTCTCGGTCGTCGCGAAGGAGAGCGGCGCCTCCTTCTTCTCGGCCTCGATGGTGAGCTGCTCCTCGGCGCGCAGCAGGAAGCCCGCCGCCTCCTCCTTCACGGATTCGAGCTCGCGCTCGACGCCGCTCAGCTCGTCGCGGAGGTCGGCCTGCTCGGCCTCCAGCTCCGCGACGTACTCCTCCGGGCTCGCGTCGGCGTCCGGCACGTCGAGCAGCGCGATGTCGACGCCGACGAGCGCGTCCTGAACGACGCCCTCGGCGTCCGAGTCGGGCGGCCGCGCGACGATGGCGACGACGTCGCCGCCGGCGAAGACGTCGAAGACGTCGACCGAGTCGGCGTCTTCGAGCGCCTCTTCGACGGCGGCGGGCTTTGCCTCGCCGACGACGACCTCGACCGAGTCGTAGCCGCGCAGGTACTCGAGGTCGATCCCGAGCTCCGCGAACGGCTCCAGCCGGTCGATCTCCTCCTGGCGGTCGCGGACCGCCGCCTGAAGCTCGTCGCGCTCGTCGTTGAGCTCGTTGACCCGCCCGCGGACGCGTTCGAGCTCGTCGACGAGCTCGTCGTCGTCCAGCGAGCGAGCGACGTCGGCGTCGCCCTCGTCGACGTCGAGGATGCTCTCCAGCGACCGGACCGTGACGAGCCGCTCGTTGACGGTCTCCGCGCCGTCGAGCGAGGTCCCCGGCTCGAACCCCTCGTACCGGTCGTCGTAGTCCGTGACGTGCAGGGAGTGGTGGGTGTACGCCGCCTCGATGACGTCGTCGATGACGCGCTTCGAGCCCGTCACCGACACCCGGCTCATCTGCTCAGGCCTGAGCATCCACCGCCTCCTCGGCCTGGTCGTGAACCGCCGCCTCGAACCGCTCGACGGCGTAGTCGACGGCCGATTCCACCCGGTCGCGGGCCTCGCGTTCGAGCTCGTCGCGGTCGTCGCGCCCCGATTCGAGGATCTCCTCGCGCCGCTCCTCTATCTCCTCGCGGGCCGCTTCGAGCCGCTCTTGGGCCTCGGCCTCCGCCTCCTCCTCGGCCTCGGCGCGGATCTCGTCCGCGCGCTCTCGAGCTTCGGCGAGGCGCTCCTCGGCGTCCGACTCCGCGTCCGCGATGATCTCGTCCGCCTCCCGTTCGGCCTCCTTGATCGAGTTGAGCACCTCTGGTCTCGCCATGCTACTAATCGCCTGAAACTCTACAAGCGACGTATAAGGTGTTTGCGAAAGCCCGCGGGGTTGCGCGCCGATTCCGAGCGGATTCCGGACGAGTTACGGACCGAACGCGGTCGACGCGTCGTCCGGGTCCGGGCGCCGCCGCCTACATTTAAGTAGCAGTCGCCGGACCCTCACCGTATGGCAACGGTGTATGCGGTCGCGTCGGCGAAGGGTGGCGTCGGGAAGACCACCACGACCGCCGCGCTGGCGACGATCCTGGCGGAGTCGGGCGCCGACGTCGTCGCGATCGACGCCGACCTCGGCATGGCGAACCTCGCGGGCGCCGTCGGGGTGACCCCGGGCGAGACCACCCTCCACGACGTCCTCGCCGGCGATGCGGACCCGGAGGCGGCGGTCCGCGAGGGGTCGTCGGGGCTCCGGGTCGTCCCGGGCGCGACCGACCTCGACGCGTACGCGGCCGCTGACCCCTCCGGGCTCCGCCGGGTCGTCGAGGCGTTCGACGACGCCGACTTCGTGTTCGTCGACGCGGGCGCGGGGCTCTCGCACGACTCCACGCTGCCGCTCGCGATCGCCGACGAGACGCTGCTCGTCTCGACCCCGGAGCGGAGCGCCCTCGGCGACACCGAGAAGACGCGACAGCTGACCGAGCGGCTCGGCGGGACGGTCGCGGGCGCCGCGATCACCCGCGTGACGGACGACACGGACGAGGTCGTCACCGCCCTGCTCGACGCCCCCGTCCTCGGACGGGTGCCGGACGACGAGGCCGTGGCCCGGGCCGCGGCGGCGAACCGCCCGCTGCTCTCCGTCGCGCCCGACGCGCCGGCGACGCGGGCGTACCGCGACCTCGCCCGAGCGCTGACCGGCGCGGACGTGGAGGGGCCCGGGCTCGACGAGCCCGCGGCCGAGGCGGCGGGCGGCGCCGAGGCGGGCGGAGAGGAGACTGAGGAGGACGGCGAGAGCGACGACGGACGCGAAGGAGCGGACGGAGCCGGCGAAGCCGACGAGGAAACCGAAGAGGAGCCGGCCGCGACCGACGACGCGGTGATCGTCGACGACGGGCCGAAGGCGACGGCCGACGACCCGGACGACGGCGATCGAGCGGAGGCGGACGGGGAGGACGACGCCGTGGAACCGGAAGACGGGGAGGGCGCCGACGAGGACGAGGACATCATCGTCGCGGACCCCGACGCCGCCGGGGTGGCGGAGCCGGGCGACGGCGAGGACATCATCGTCGCGAGCGAGAGCGAAGCGGCGGGGGACGTCGCGGACGACGACACCGACGAAGACGGCGACGACGACACGGGTGACGGCGGGAGCGAGGCCTCCGACGATGACGGAGGCGAGACGACCGACGAGGGAACACCCGACGACGGCGACGAGCCGGAGGAGTCCGTCGACGAGGGCGACGGGGCGGCTCGCGAGGGCATCGACGCCGACCAAGAGGCGACCGAGAGCGACGAGGCCGGCAGACCCGACGCCGGTGACGAGTCCGTGAGCGGCGGGAGAGCGGCTGCCGAGCTCGAGGCCACCGGCCCCGAGGCCGCGACGGACGAGGAGTCGGACACGATCCCCGACGCGGACCGGACGGCGCGCGAGGCGACCGGCGGACGCGACGCCGGCGGTGACGAGGCCGAGGGCCGCGGAGACGACGACATCGACGACGAGCTCGCGGGCAGCATCCCGTTCCGCGATGACGACTCCGGGACGATGAACACCGTGCTGTCGGAGGAGGACCGCGAGAGCGAGGCGGACGCGGACGACGAGACGGCGAACGCAGACGACGGGACGGCGGACGCGGGAACCGAGGAGAAGTCATCCGCGGACGACGACGGGGAGCCGGAGAAGGACGGCGGCTTCTTCAGCCGGCTCCTCGGTCGGTGAAGCGGCTGGCGAGGAGAATTTTCGGCGACGAGAATAGAACGCGAAGAGCGAACGGACCGCGGCGGCGCGGTCAGGCCTCCGAGGGGGCGCGGGCGCGGTCGCGGATCAGCTCGCGGATCTCCTCGGGGTCGGTGACCGCGGCGAGCTCCTCGCAGGAGACGAGGGCGGTGCCGTCGACCGACTCGCGCTTCTCGTCCT
Organism: Halorubrum sp. Atlit-26R; assembly: GCF_003666015.1. Lineage (GTDB taxonomy): Archaea > Halobacteriota > Halobacteria > Halobacteriales > Haloferacaceae > Halorubrum. The sequence goes on along the minus strand of NZ_QPLT01000001.1, from coordinate 242,810 downwards.
CCTCGGTGAAGTACACCGAGCGGGTCTGCGCCACCTCGCCGATGGAGGACATGATCCGGGCGCGCTTCTCGGCCGCGGCGGTGAACGCCGAGTGGCCGGTGAGCACGCGCGTCGCGGGGCTGTCCTCGTCCTCCGAGACGGCCTTGAACGGGGCGCGGGCGGTCGGGTGGACGGTGAAGCCGGCGCTCGTGAGCACGCCGAGGACGTGCTCGTCGTCGGGGTCCGCCTCGGGCGCCGAGGGGGTCGGCTCCGAGTCGCGGACCTCGTCGGCGCCCTCGAGTACGTCCACCGGGCTGGAGAACGGCTGGTCGAACAGCTCCTCTAACTGGATCGCCACCTCGATGGAGGCGTTCATCCCGTCCTCGTACTTCGAGACGGTGCGCCTGGAGACGCCCAGCTCGGTCGCGAGGCGGCCGAGCGACCAGCCGCGCTCCTCGCGCTCGTCGGCGAGCAGGTCGCCGTCGAGGCTGACGTACAGCCCGCCGGGCGCGGCGTAGATGAGCGGCGGCATCCCCTCGACGAACAGGTCGTAGGCGGTGTCGGGGTTGATCACCGGCACGCCGTGTCGGAAGTAGACGACGCCGGGCTTCAGCTCCTCGTCGCGGGTGCGGATCCCGATCACCATCGGCGTCCCCCTGAGGTACTCGCCGAGCCGGCGCATCTCCGCGCCGGTCTCCGCGTCGAGCGCGTCGACGTTGCCGAGGATCTTTAAGAGGAGGAGGTCCTCGTCGCGGCGGGCCGCCACGTCGAAGCTCTTGGGCCGGACCGCACACCGGTCGCTGACGAGGAACCCTGCGTCCTCCAGCATCGCGGTGACGTTCCCGATGAGCGCAGTCCGGGACATAGCCGAAACAAGCGGCTCGCCGTATATATGCGTTGTGTCGTCCCGCTGCCGACGAAACTGCCGCCCGCCTGCGATTTCCAGCGTTCGAGGCGGGAAACCGTTAAATACTCGACCGGCGGCGCGACGCGGTCGATGATCGGCGGGATCTCCCTCGGTCGCCTTCGAGGGAGCTCCCCCCGGCCGCCCTCGAAAGGGGCTTGACGCGCCGCCGCGAACGCGGGCACATGCCGATCGTCGCCGTCGACGACACCGACTCCCGCGAGCGCGGGATGTGCACGACGTACGTGGCGACGCGGATCGCGGAGCGGATGGCGGACGACGGGGGCCGGATCCGGCGGCGCCTCCTCGTCCGCCTGAACCCGGCGGTGAAACACAAGACGCGCGGGAACGCCGCGGTCGCGCTCCACGTCTCCGGGGTCGACGCGGAGCGGGCCGAGACGGTCGCGGTCGAGGCGGTCGCGGAGTTCGCCGCGGCCGCGGACCCCCGGACCTCCCCCGGCGTCGTCGTCGCCGACCGCGACGTCGGCGGCGACCCCTTCGATCCGACCGGAGCGCCGATTCCCGACGAGATTGCCGCGTTCGCGCGCCGCGCGCTCCGGGAGCGACTCTCCGTGGCGGAGGCGGTCGAACTCGCCGAGGAACACGGGTTCCGACACGCCGCGGTCGACTCGGCCGGCGGGGCCGACGGGGAGAACGGTTCCGAGGCCGTCGCGGGACGCGGGCGGATCGGCGCGCTCGCGGCGGTGGGCGCGCCGGCCGCGTTCGACGACTGGACCTTCGAGCGGGTCTCCTACCGCGAGCTCGACCGCTGTGGGACGCCCCGCGAGGTCGGCGCCGAGAGCGTCTTCGCCGCCGCCGAGGTGGGGTACCCGACCGTCTGGGACACGGTCGACCGCGAGACCGGCGCGACCGTCTGCGTCCCGAACGCCCCCGGCCCGATCCTCCACGGGATCCGCGGCGACGACCCGGCCGCGTGCCGGGCGGTCGCGGCCGACATCGAGAGCGAGCCGGTCGACCGCGCGGCGACGTTCCTGACGAACCAGGGCACCGACGCCCACCTCGCGCCCGGCCGGATCGGCGACCTCCGCGACGGCGCCGGGTACCGCGTGGCCGGCGTGGTGGCGAGCGCGCCGGAGACGAAACAGGGGGGCCACGTCCACGTCGACGTCGCGAGCGGAGATGGCGCGGACGAGGCGAGCAGAGGCGGTCCCGCCGCGGACGCCGACGCCCTCCGCGCCGTCGCGTTCGCGCCCACGGGACGGTTCCGCGACCGCGTCCGGGCGCTCCGGCCGGGCGACCGCGTCACCCTCTGCGGCGAACACGAGGTGCGGGAGGACGCGGCGGGACCCGAGAGCACCCTGAAGCTCGAGAAGTTCGCCGTCCGCGACCTCGTCCGGACCGCGCCCGCGGTGCCGACCTGCCCCGACTGCGGCCGCTCGATGTCGTCGGCGGGGAGGGGGCAGGGCTACCGGTGTCGCGACTGCGGGACGAGCGCGCCGGGGAAGGTCGCGGAACCGATCGAGCGCGACCTCGACGCGGGGTGGTACGAGGTGCCGCCGAGCGCGCGCCGCCACGTCGCGAAGCCCCTCGTCCGGGGCGGGTTCGACGCGCCGACGCACCCGGAACGGTGAGGTCGCGTCCGGCGACGTCGACCGCGTCGCCCGGAGCGATGAAGTGCCTCCGCCGCGAGCGACCGCTATGACCGGAATCGTCTTCCACGCGACGGAGCGGCGCGACGCGGTCGTCGAGTTCTACCGCGAGCGGCTGAACGCGAGCGTACGGGTCGAACAGCCCGACTGCACGATCTTGGAGTTCGACGGGTTCCTGTTCGGGTTCTGCGAGCGCGAGGAGGTCGACGACTGCGGCATCCTCACCTTCGTCTACCCGGACCGGGAGGGCGTCGACGCGGCCGCGGACGCCCTCGGCGACGCGGTCGTGAAAGAGCCGCGAGAGAACGAGACGTACGACATCTACCAGTGTTTCGCCGAGGACCCAGAGAGGCGGACCGTGGAGTGTCAGGTCTTCCTCGACGACGCGGTCGACATCGAGTAGGCGGCGGTCGGCGGACCGGCGGGGTCGCGCCCGTTCAGTCGTCGAGGTCGCGTTCCTCGCGCCACTCGGTCGCCCGCGCCTCGGCGGCCTCGCGGTCGTCGAACCGCACGCGCTCGTAGGCCGACTCGTCGGCCGCCTGTTCCATCACGTCGAGGCGGACGACGAAGCCGCCCGCCGCGCGCTCGCGGAGCCTGACGGTCGCGTACCCGTCCGATCGCTCCCACTCGGTGACCGTGCCGTCGTCGCGCTCCAGCGACCAGCTCATACCCGGGCGGACGCGCCCCGCGGCTAAAGCGGTGCGGTTCCGGGACGACCGAGCGGGCGCGCCACACGCCGGTGCTCGCGCCGGCCGGGTCAGTCGCCCGCGCTCGGCGACCGCTCGGCGCTCGACGACCGCTCCGGGGCCGGCGTGGCGGCGTACCCGCACACCGGGCAGACGACGTAGCCGAGCGAGTCGTACGGCACCGACGTCGAGGGGGCGCTCACGTCGCACTCGGGGCAGTCGAACGTCGCGGCGTTCTCGGTTGACATGCTATCGCGTAGCGACCGATCCGCCGTAGTTATGCGCCGCTTGCGGCCACCGCAACGCCATCCTACTTATATACCGAGTCCGAACTCCGGCGCGTGACCGACGACGCACACGCGGATCGGTCGGAAGGAGAGCGACCGACCGACGCGCACGAGCGACGACGCGAACGGGCCGCGCGGCGGCTGGACGAGGTCGACGCGGCGGGGTTGGTCGCGTTCCCGAGCCGCAACCTCCGGTACCTCACCGGGTTCGCCGAGGACCCCGGCGAGCGGCACTTCTTCCTCGTCGTGCCGGCCGCGAGCGCGGCCGACCCGGAGCCGGCGCTGCTCGCGCCGGCGCTGTACGAGACGCAGGTCCGGGAGGCGACGGGTATCGCCGAGATACGGACGTGGAGCGACGGCGACGACCCGGTCGCGGCGACGCGCGAACTGCTCGCCGACCGCGGGCTGGACGGCGGGCGGCTGCTCGTCGACGATACCATGTGGGCGCGGTTCACGCAGGACCTCCGCGCGGCGGCGCCCGACGCGACGTGGGGGCTCGCGAGCGAGGCGCTCGCCGACCTCCGGGTCCGGAAGGACGAGGCCGAGCTGGCGGCGCTCCGCGAGGCGGCTGCGGTCGCGGACGCGGTCGTCGGGGACCTCCGCGAGCTGGGCGCCGACGCGGTCGGGCTGACCGAGGCCGCGCTCGCCGACTGGATCGCGGACCGGCTGGCCGAGCGCGGGGGGCGCGGCGTCAGCTTCGAGACGGTGGTCGCGGCGGGCGAGAACGGCGCGAAGCCCCACCACGGCCACGGCGACCGCGAGGTCCGGGCGGGCGAGCCGGTCGTCTTAGACTTCGGGACGCGCGTCGACGGCTACCCCTCCGACCAGACGCGGACGCTCGCCTTCGGCGGCGAGCCGAGCGAGGCGTACCGGGAGGTCCACGAGGTCGTGCGCGAGGCGCAGGCGGCCGGCGTGGAGGCGGTCGAGCCCGGCGTCCCCGCGTCGGCCGTCGACCGCGCCGCGCGCGACGTGATCGAGGCGGCGGGGTACGGCGACGCGTTCGTCCACCGGACCGGCCACGGCGTGGGGCTCGACGTCCACGAGGAGCCGTACCTCGTCGCGGGCAACGACCGCGCGCTGGAGCCGGGGATGGTCTGCTCCGTCGAGCCCGGGATCTACCTCGACGGGCGCTTCGGCTGTCGGATCGAGGACCTCGTGGTCGTCACCGAGGACGGCTGCGAGCGGCTGAACCGGACCGATCGCGGCTGGGCGTGACGGGCGGTGGGCGCCGCGGCTCGCAGTCGAGAGCGGTCGGCGGAAAACGCGGAGACCGGCGCGTCGACCGTCGACGCGCGAATACGGGAGTCGTGTGCCGTGCCCCCAACCGGAGATTATCTCCGGATACCATAACGGTGTTACCGAATTATTCCGGGTGTATTCTCTGAGTCGGACCGAGCGCGCGGGGCGACCTCGTGAGCGCCCGAGCGGCATCGAAACCATTAGTGTCGCCCGAGCGGAACCGCGGGGCATGAGCGACACCGATGCGGACGGGGAAGACGAGGAGGCGGAAGCGGAGCCGGCGGTCGAGCTCGGCGACGGGCCGGACGTGGCCGGCGAGCCGGTCGCCCGCGTCGCGTCGCGGCTCACCTGGCCCGCGAAGAACAGCGACGTCCGCGAACAGGAGGGCGACGCCGAGATCCGGACGCCCGACGGCCCGCAGACGCTCGACGACGTGCTCGCGGACTCGGAGGTCCCGCTGTTCGAGAGCCGGAGCGACTTCGTTCAGGCGGTCGAAGAGGTCGTCGGCCGCGGCCCGGTCGCGACCGAGTAAGCGTCGAGCGCGACGATTCTTTTATAAATAGCTCCGAGACGGCGAGTGACACTTATAAACCGGCGGTCGGCGCGTGCCGACGAGCGCCCGATAGGGCGCGAGTCGCTCGCGCGAGGGAGTCGGCGGTCCGGAGCGAAGCGGAGGACCGCCGACGAGGCTGGGGAGGTGTGAGGCGCTGTGCGGAGCGGTGCGGGGCGGGACTCAAAGGGGCAGCCGGGAGGCCGCCGGAGGCGTTCACGAGAGCGAAGCTCTCGTGAGCCAATCAGAACGCTCCGCGTTCTGATGACGACGCAAGCACCGCAGGAGCGAGTGAAACGAGCGACGAGGAGCGCAGCGAGCGTCCGGCGGCCTCCCGGCTGGGGCTTTGGCGGTGTTCGCCGCCGATCCGTAGTCGGCTATTTATAAGCGATCGACTGGGGCTTTGGTGGTGTTCACCGTCGACCCACTGACGACCATTTATAAACAAACGACCGCCACACCGACTTCCTACCCGCTCGCCCCGCTGCCGTCCGCGCCACCACGGTCCAGCCACGAGGTCGCGACCGACTCGAACGGGGCGGAGTAGCCCATCAGCGTCGTCCCCAGCACCGCCATCACGAGGACGTAGGCGACCGCGAACGCGTTGATCGTCCCCGCCAGGGCCGGGTCGAACGAGCCGGCGTTCGCGCCGGTGACCGCGACGGTCGCGATGATCAGCGAGAACTCGCCGCGGGTGGTCATCCCGAGGCCGACCCGGGTCGAGCGGCGGACGTCGAGGTCGAACGCGCGCCCGGCGAGGTAGCCGGTGACGACCTTCGTCGGCGTGGTGACGACGACGGCGAGCGCGACGAGCGCCGCGACGTCCGCGAACAGCGCGGGGTCGGTGACGAGCCCGATCCAGAAGAAGAACACCGCGGCGAAGAGGTCCCGGACCGGCTCTAAGACCGTCTCGATGGTGTGGACCCGGTCCGTCGCGGAGAACGCCATCCCGACGAAGAACGCCGCGACCGCCTCGCTGACGCCGAGCGCGAGCGCCGCGCCGGCGACGAACACGACCGCGGCCGCCGCGCGGAGCGCCACGAACTCCCGGTTGTCCGTCGCGACGAGCCGGTCGAAGAGCGGGGTGCCGAACCGGACGACCGCGAACAGCCCGGCGATGAACCCCAAGGCGATCCCCACGTCGACCGCGGCCGCCGCGACGTCGCCGCCGCCGAGCACCAAGGCGGACGCGACGGAGAGGTACACCGCGATGAACAGGTCCTCGTACACTAAGGTGCCGAGCATCGGCTCCGCCTCGTCGTTGGCGATCCAGCCGAGGTCGATGAGCGACTTCGTGATCACCGCCGACGAGGAGATGTAGACGATCCCGGCGATCAGAAACGCCGGGAGGAACGCACCGAAGACGAGCCAGCCGAGGACGAGCCCGACCCCGAAGTTCGCGAGGTCGATCGTCCCCGCCGTCCCGATCGGTCCCCGCCGGGCGAGCAGCCGGTCGAGGTTGAACTCCAACCCGAGGAAGAAGAGGAGGAAGACGATCCCCAACTCCGCGCCCAGCGAGATGAACTCCGTCTCTGGGACGTAGGCGGTCCCGATCACCGGGAGCGCGAGTCGACCGAGGACGAACTCCCCGAGCAGCATCCCGACGAGGATGTACGCGGGGATCACGGACTGCCCGAGGCGGTTCGCGACCGCGCCGGCGACCGCGACCGCAGCGAACATGACGCCGACGTCGAGCAGCGCCACTACCGGTCACCTCCGGGAGAGCGGACCGTACCGCCGCGCCCCGACGCGCCGAAACCGGCGGCGCCGTGCCGGCCGCTCATTCGGTGAGGATCTCCTCGAACGCCTCGCAGTTCTCGGGCGTGCCGACCCCGATCAGGGTGTCGCCCTCGCGGAGGGTGGTGCCGGCGCCCGGACTGTCGAGCACCCCGTCGCCGCGTTGGATGGCGACGACGGCGAGCCCGGTCCGGTTGCCGATGTCGGCGCTCTCCAGCGTCTCGCCGACGAGCGGCGAACCCGGGGGAAGCTCGTACCACTCCAGCAGGATCCCCCCCGGCAGCGTCGTCTCCTGCGTGTCGGGCTCGACCGGCTGGAAGTACGCCCCCTCGATGATCGAGCCGATCGTCCGCGCGAGGTCGTCGGAGAACTCGAACGCCTTCTCGGAGTCGGCGTCGGGGTCGCTCCGGCGGAACACCTCCCGTTTCCCGGTGTTGTGGATGACGACGATCATCTCCTCGCCGTCGCCTAACTCGATCTCGAACTTCTTGCCGACACCGGGGAGGTCGGACTCGCTGATCGTCATACGGGCCTCAGCGCGCCCACCGTAATATGTCTGTACGTCGGCTTCCGGGAGCCGCGGTCGGCGACCGTTCCGAAACACCGTCCGACCGCCGACCCGAAACACCGTCCGACCACCGACCCGAAACACCGTCCGACGGGCGTCAGCCGCCGCACCAAACGCTAAGTGGGGCGGGACCGAGGGACTCCGTATGTGGCGCTCCCGAGGGAGCCGGGACCGGCGGACGGTGGTGTGTATCGCGTGCGGGGACTCGGTGTTGCGGGAGGACGCCCGCGAGTACGACAAGGAGGGCGACCGCTGGAGCCGACGCGACAAGGAGTTCGAGTACCTCTGTGCCGACTGCGACGACGAGATCTCCCACCAGCCGCGCGACGGGCTCGAATCGCTGATCCTCTCGATCGAGTCCGACGGCCTCTCCACCGAGGAGTTCCTCGACCGCTACGCCGACGCGGTCGCGGACGACGCCGACGACCGGCCCGACGAGGGCGGCGCCGGGAGCCGCTCGGACCGCGACCGCTCGGACCGCACGCGCTCCGACCGCGACCGCGACCGATAATTCTACCCGTCGCGGCTCGGTACCGCGACCGTACGCATGCGCGCCCTCCACGTAGCGGCCGCGACCGCTGACCTCGTCTCGGCCGTCGCCAGCACCGTCGACCCCGTCCCGACCGCTATCGCCGCCGTCGACTCCGTTCCGATCGCCGTCAGCGCCGTCGACTCCGTTCCGATCGCCGTCAGCGCCGTCGATCCCGTCACGACCGTCATCGGCGCCGGCGCGGTTGTCCTCGGACTCGCGTTCCTCGCGCGCGGCGCGAGCGGCACCGTCGACGCGGTCCGGCTCCTCCGAACGACGGCGACGAGTCCGGCCGGGCTCGACGGCGCGGAGCGGCGGATACGGGTCACGGGCCGCGTCGCCGCGGTCGACGACGAGACCCTCCCGGCGCCGTTCGGCGGCGACCCGTGTCTCTGCGTCGAGTACGACGTCTCCGAGCTCCGCAGTCAGGGCAAAGGGCAGTCGTGGGTGACGATCGACGGGGGAGAGGCCGGCGTCCCCTTCCGGGTCGACGACGGCGGGACCGGCGTCCGGGTCGACCCCGCGGCGGCGACGTTCTCGCTCGACGTCGACGAGAAGGTCAAGCTCGACGCCGGAGAGGAACCCCCCGAGCGCGTCCGGGGGTTCATCGACGCGGTCGACGAGGTCGACGACACGGAGACGGGGTACGAGGTCGGCCCGCTCACGATCGGCGACGACCCGCGGCGCCGGTACGTCCAGCGGACGCTCCGCCCGGGCGACGAGGTGACGGTCGTCGGCGACGGCGAGGCGTTCCCCGACGCGCCCGTCGGCGAGGTGAAATCGCGGATCGCGGGCGGCTCGCCGTTCGTCGTCTCGGACGCGGGTGCGCGGCGGACCGCGCTCCGGCTTGTCGGCTCGTCGGCGGTCCCGATCCTCCTCGGCGCCCTCGCGCTCGGCATCGCGGCCCTGCTGCTGTCGCCGATCGTCACGACGCTCGCCTGAGGCCGCTCTGCGACCGCTGCCGCGCGTCCCGGCGGCGCGCAGAGCGCTCGCCGCTCGCGCCGCCAGCGCCGCGCTCCCCCGCCCGACAGGCCTTTCTAACGGACCCGCGTTGGTGGAGGTATGTCAGACGACGAGCCGAAGCAAGGGTCCGCCGAGGACCAGGGCCCCGTGACGATCACGCCGGCGCTCGCGGACCGACTCGCCGAGAAGCGCGAGGAGCTGTTCGAGGAGTTCGAGATCCGCGACGAGTTCCCGAGCGAGGTCCTCCGCGAGGCCGAGGCCCGAACCGAGGGCGTCTACGAGGAGATCGAGGCCGAGATCGACGAGCGCGAGGACCTCCGCGACCTCACCACCTGGACCACCGACCCGGTCGACGCGCAGGACTTCGACGACGCCATCTCCATCGAGCGCGAGGAGGGCGCCTACCGGCTGTGGGTCCACATCGCCGACGTCACCCACTACGTCACGCCCGACACCGCGATGTGGGAGGAGGCGGTCGAGCGCGCCAACACCGTCTACCTGCCCGACTACACGATCCACATGCTCCCGCCGGTGCTGGCCGAGACCGTCTGCTCGCTCGTCCCGAACGAGGACCGGCTCGCGCACACCGTCGAGATGGAGATCGACGACGAGACCCTCTCCTTCGAGGACATCGACATCTACAAATCGGTGATCAACTCCGACGAGCGGCTCACCTACAAGGAGTGCGAGAACCGCCTCGACGACCCCGACCTGCCACTGAGCGAGGAGAACCAGCTGGCCTTCGAGCTCGCGGACCGGATGCACGAGCAGCGCAAGGCGGACGGCTCGCTCGTTCTCAACCCCCGGCGCGACCGCGCGCACACCATCATCGAGGAGTCGATGCTGAAGGCGAACAAGGCGGTGACGCACACGCTGATGTGGGACCGCGGCGTCGAGGCGATGTACCGCGTCCACCCGCAGCCGACCCCCGACCAGTGGAACGAGGCCTTAAAAGAGATCCAGGAGCTCGACGGCGTCTCCATCCCCGGCGACGCGTGGGGCGACGACCCACGGAAGGCGGTCAACGCCGCCCTCGAGGAGTCGCCCGAGCGCCAGCTCAACAAGATCCAGCGCGCCGTGCTGAAGGTGATGCCCCGCGCGAAGTACATGAACGACCCGTTCGGCGGCCACCACGCGCTCAACTTCGACATCTACGGCCACTTCACCTCGCCGATCCGCCGCCTGTCGGACACGATCAACCACTGGATCGTCCACGAGAACGACGTGCCCGAGACCCTCGTCGAGCTCTGCGACCACGCCAGCGACAAGCAGAAGGACGGCGAGACGGCGGAGCGGCTCTACAAGCAGTTCCTCCAAGAGCAGGGTCTCGACCCGTACGCGGTCAACAACCGCGGCCTCGAGGTCGTCGAGGACCCCGAGGAGGCGAAACACTCCGCCTGAGCGGCCGTCGGCCGACGCTCAGTCGCGCCGCGTCGCGAACCGCGTGACCGCGGTGGCCGACAGCGCGCCGAGCGCCGCGATGACCGCCAGGACGACGAACAGCTCTCGGGGCCCGGCGCGGGTGAGAACCGTCCCGGCCAGCGTGGAGCCGAGCGCGCCGATCCCGAAGATCCCGACGTACGTGTAGCCGAACGAGAGGCCGCGCGCCTCGCTCGGCGAGTAGGCGGCGACGGTCGCCTGCGAGAGCGGCTGGACCGTGAACAGCGCGACGCCGAGCGCGAGCGACACCGCGACGAAGGTGGCGACCGTGCCCGTGGCGGGGATGAAGAGCAGCGCGAGCGCCGAGAGGACGCCCATCAGCGCCATCAGTCCCCACTCCGGGGGAACGCGGTCGGCGATCCGGCCGCCGAGGTACTGCCCGAACACGCCGACCGTGAGGACCGCCACGTACAGGTACCGCCCCACGTCGAACTGGTCGGCGTAGGGGCTCGACGGGTCGACCAGTTGGACGTCGACGAGCCCGCCGAGCACGTCGCCGAGGAGGTCCGGGAGGAACGTGAGGAACGTCCGGTAGTAGAGCCCACTGAACGTGACGAACGCGAACACGATCAGGAACCCGCCGGCTATCAGGAGCCGCGTGTCCGAGAGGATCGACGGTAGCGAGACCTCCCCCTTCGTCCCGTCGTCCGACGCGCCGTCCGGCTCGGCGGCGTCGCCCGCGTCGGCGGAGCCAGTTCCGTCGGCGCCCGCGTCAGCGGCGTCGCCCGCGTCGTCGACGTCGACGGTGAGGCCGTACGCGGCGACGGCGACCGCGGGCAGCGCGAGCGCGGCCGTCACGAGCCGCCAGTCGAATGCCAAGAGCAGCAGCGCCGTCGCCAGCGGGCCGAGCGCGATCCCGAGGTTTCCGCCGATCCCGTGGTAGCCGAGCGCGGTCCCGCGCTGGTCGATCGACGTCGAGAGCAGCGACAGCCCCGCCGGGTGGTAGACGCTCGCGGTGAGCCCCCACACGGCGATCGCCGCGGCGAGGACGGGGAGCGTCGGCGAGACGCTCACGAGGAGGAACGACCCCGCCATCCCGGCGAGGCAGGCGAGGATGAGCGGCTTCGACCCGAAGCTGTCGACGAGGATTCCGCCCGGCAGCGCGCCGACGCCGAACAGCCCGTAGCCGAGCGTGACGACGACGCCGAGCGCGGCGGCGGTCGTCGAGAACTCTCCGACCCACACCGTCAACAGGATCGGGATCGACAGCTCGTAGGTGTGAACGAGCCCGTGCGATCCCGCGGTGAACGTGACGATCCGGCGCTCGGCGGCGTCCATGTGCTCCGACGGTTCGGCGGGTCGGGTCATAACCTCGGGGGTAGCCGCCGCGGTTGCCGAGAGTCGGGGCGGCGCGGGCCGGCGGCCGGTGCCTACAACGACGAGGTGTACAGCAGCAGGCCGACGGAGATGATGGTGACGAGCAGGATCCACCCGACCATTACCGCCCCCATCTGCCGGTGCGTGAGGTTCGTTCCCTCAAGGAACTCTGAGATGCCCATACGACGCTCAACTTACTCGGGATATATAAGCGGTCTGGGTCCGGGAGGGATCGGTCACAATGCCGGCGTAAGAACCGCTTCCCCGGGTTCAGCGTTCGCCTTCCCGGTCTCGGAGGAAGCTTCAAAGCGAGCGAAGGAGTGGACTCGCGGGGGTCCCGCGAGCGAACGGAGTGAGCGAGTGGGACCACGCGAGGGAACGACTAAGCGAACGGAGTGAGCGAAGGAGTGGACTCGCGGGGATTTTGAACCAGAACCAGACGTGCTCGCTCGCTTCGCTCGCTGCGCGCGACTGGTAGGGTTCAAACCCCGCTCGTTACAGACTTGCGCCGCTCGCGACGTTGCTCGCGGCGCAAAAACATGGACTCGCGGGGGTCCCGCGAGCGAACGGAGTGAGCGAGTGGGACCACGCGAGGGAACGACTAAGCGAACGAAATGAGCGAAGGAGTGGACTCGCGGGGGTCCCGCGAGCGAACGGAGTGAGCGAGTGGGACCACGCGAGGGAACGACTAAGCGAACGAAATGAGCGAAGGAGTGGACTCGCGGGGGTCCCGCGAGCGAACGGAGTGAGCGAGTGGGACCACGCGAGGGAACGACTAAGCGAACGAAATGAGCGAAGGAGTGGACTCGCGGGGGTCCCGCGAGCGAACGGAGTGAGCGAGTGGGACCACGCGAGGGAACGACTAAGCGAACGAAATGAGCGAAGGAGTGGACTCGCGGGGATTTGAACCCCGGGCCTCTTCCTTGCGAAGGAAGCGATCTGCCACTGATCTACGAGCCCTCATCACGAATCAATCCCCGTTCGTATTTGTACCTTACCTTTCGCTGACCGGTGCGGGAGACGCTCACATCCGAGAACCGAACCGGTTCGGGGAATCGCCGGAGACGCCGCGAAGCCGACCGGCACCGACGGGATTACATATCCAGCGCGGGAACTATCGGTTCCAGCGGTTTTCCGGTCGGTTCCGCCGACCGCTTAACGTTTCTGAGACGTGTTCCATATTCGTTACCCTTTTGCCCGCGGACGACCGAGCGTATCGTATGTCAGACGCGACGGCGACCGACGCGGCGGCCGACGTGGACCCGGCCGCGCTCGCGGCCCTCAAACACGTCGGGCTGGTCGGCGGCCTCTCCGAGACGAAGGTGTCGTGCGCGGCGCTGGGCGACCGGCTCGACGCCTCCACGCAGACCGCCTCCAGACGCCTCCAGACGCTCGAATCCGCGGGCTACGTCGAGCGCGACGTGGTCAGCGACGGGCAGTGGGTCCGCGTGACGGACGCGGGCGAGGCCGCGCTCCGCGCGGAGTACGCCGACTACCGCCGCCTGTTCGAGTCGGACGTCGAACTCTCGCTCCGGGGGTCGGTCACCGGCGGGATGGGCGAGGGGCGCCACTACATCACGCTGCCGGGCTACGCCGAGCAGTTCCGCGAGCGGCTCGGCTACGACCCGTTCCCGGGCACGCTCAACGTCGACCTCACCGAGGAGAGCGTCCGCCGGCGCGGCGAGATGGCCGGCATCGACGCCGTCCCCATCGACGCGTGGGAGGGCGAGGACCGCACCTACGGCGCCGCCACCTGCTACGGGGTCACCCTCGTCGCGGACGGCGAGCGCTACGAGGCGGTCCACGCCATCGTCCCCGACCGGACCCACCACGACGACGACCAGCTCGAGCTGATCGCGCCGGACCGGCTGCGCGACGCACTCGACCTCGCGGACGGCGACGCGGTGGAGGTCCGCGTCGAGCCGACGAGCCGCGCGGACGAGCCCGGATCGGCCGCGGTCGAGACGGAGGCCGCCTGATGCGCGCCGACGTCGACGCCGACCCGGAGGCGAGCGCGGGCGCGGCCGACGCCGCCGCCGAGAGCGACGCTACCGGCGAACCCGATGCCGCCGAGACCGACCCCGCGGGGACCGCCGAGTCCGCGGACGCGACCGACCCCGTCGAGCGCGCGCTCGACGCCTTCCGCGCGGGCGACCCCGTCTGCGTCCACGACTTCGCGGACCGGGAAGGCGAGACAGACATCGTCTACCCCGCCGGCGCGGTCGACGAGGCCGCGGTCGCGCACATGCGCAACGACGCGGGCGGCCTGATCTGCGTGGCCGTGAGCGACGCGGTCGGCGACGCGTTCGACCTGCCGTTCCTCGCGGACGCGCTCGACCACCCCGCGGTCGACGACGACCCGGACTACGACGACCGCTCCTCGTTCTCGCTGCCCGTGAACCACCGCGACACGTTCACCGGGATCACCGACGCGGACCGCGCGAAGACCATCGTCGAGGTGGCGAACGCGGCCGGCCGCGTCCGCGACGACCCGGCCGGCTACGGGCCCGAGGACTTCGCGGCGGAGTTCCGCGCGCCCGGCCACGTCCACGTCCTGCGCGGCGACCGCGACGGCCTCGACGGCCGGACGGGCCACACCGAACTCGGCCTCGCGATGGCCGAGGCCGTCGGCGCCGCGCCCGCCGCCGTCGTCTGCGAGATGCTCGACGACGAGACCGGCGACGCGCTCTCGCCCGCGGACGCCGCCGCCTACGCGGCCCGCCGCGACATCCCCTACGTCGAGGGCGCAGCCCTCGTCGAGGCGCTGAAGTAGGACCTCCCACGCTGCTGTCGGCGCGCGCCTCCGAGCGGCCGTTTTTAAACGGCCGCGAGGAGCGCGTGCGAGGGAGTCGGCCGACCGGAGCGAAGCGGAGGGAGGCCGACAAGGCTGGGGAGGCGTGAGGTGCGGTGCGGTGCGGAGCGGTGCGGGGCGGGACTCAAAGGGGCAGTCGCGAGGACGGCGCAGGCGACGCAAGCACTGGAAGGAGCGAACGAAGTGAGCGACTGAAGCGCGCAGCGAGCGTGCGCCGTCCTCGCGACTGGGGCTTTGGAAGTGTTTTCCGCCGATCAGTGGTTGTGTATTTATAAATGAGCGACTGGGGCTTTGGAAGTGTTTTCCGCCGATCAGTGGTTGTGTATTTATAAATGAGCGACTGGGGCTTTGGAAGTGTTTTCCGCCGATCAGTGGTTGAATATTTATAAATGAGCGATTGGGGCTTTGAAGGTGTTCTCCGCCGATCAGTGGTCGTGTATTTATAAACGAGCGACTGGGGCTTCAACGGTGTCCGCCGTCGATCCGCAGTCTATTATTGATAAATGAGCGGCTGGAGCTTCGGAACGGTTCCCCGTCGCTCCGTCACCGGAGTCCGATCTCGCTTCCTCGCGGCAGTCCCCGACCGGTTGTCACAGTTTTAAGCCCGCCGGCCGCAACCACGCAGTATGGGATTCGATGAGATGGACGTCGACACGATCTGGAAGAACGGGGAGTTCCTCGACTGGGAGGACGCGACGACCCACGTTCTGACCCACGCGCTCCACTACGGGAGCGGCGTGTTCGAGGGCGTCCGCTGTTACGACACCGAGCAGGGGCCGGCGATCTTCCGGTGGGAGGAGCACCTCGACCGGCTGTTCGACTCCGCGAAGATGTACGACATGGAGATCGAGCACTCTCGGGAGGAGATCACCGAGGCCACCCTCGAACTGCTCGACCGGCAGGACCTCGACTCCGCGTACGTCCGGCCGATCGCCTACTACGGCTACGACTCGCTGGGCGTCTCCCCGAAGGACTGCCCGACCGACCTCGTCCTCGCCGCGTGGCCGTGGGGGGCGTACCTCGGCGAGGAGGCCCTCGAGGAGGGCGTCGACGTGATGGTCTCCTCGTGGCGGAAACACGCCTCCTCGCAGGTGCCGACGAACGTGAAGACGACCGGGCTCTACGTCAACTCCATGCTGGCGGGCGAGGAGGCGCGCCGGAACGGCTACGTCGAGGCCATCGTCCTCAACAAGGAGGGGAACGTCGCCGAGGGGCCGGGCGAGAACGTCTTCATGGTGAACGACGGCGAGATATACACCACCGGGCCGGCCCAGTCCATCCTCGAAGGGATCACCCGCGACACCGTGATCACGCTCGCCGAGGAGCGCGGCTACGAGGTCCACGACGAGGCCGTCATCTCCCGGGGCCAGCTGTACACCACCGACGAGCTGTTCTTCACCGGCTCCGCCGCGGAGGTCACCCCGATCCGCTCGGTCGACGACACGGAGATCGGCTCTGGGACGCGCGGCCCCGTCACCGAGGAGCTCCAGCAGGCCTTCTTCGACCTCGTCGAGCGGCGGACGGACGACCACGACGAGTGGTTCACGTACCTCTGAGCCGGGAGGCCTGACCGCGGGCGGACGCCTCGAACCGCCTCACTCGGCCGAACTGCTGCCCTCGGCCGCCGACCCGTCCCCGTCGCCGGGAGTCCCGTCGCCGGGAGTCCCGTCGGTCCGGACGCGTCCGAACCCGTCGGCGGTGTCCGCACCGTCGCCTCCGGCGGGCTCCTCCTCGTGGACGGGGACCTGGTGGGCCGACTCCGCGAACCCCGCCGAGAGGACCCGCGTCATCCCCTCCTCGACCGTCTCGCCGGTCTCCTCAATCCGCTCCGGCTCGACCTCGATAACGAAGCCGGTGGTGATGTTCGGCGCGGTCGGCATGAACAGGACGATCTTGCCGTCGCGGGTCTTCTTCCCGGTCCGGAACGCGGTCATCCGGATGCCGGGCCACGTCTCGATGTACACCGGGCTCTGCAGCTCGTCGGTACCGGAGATCGCCGTCTCGATCGCGAGCTTCGAGGCGTTGTACACCACCCGTAGCGCCGGGATCCGGTTTATCGTGTCGTCGACCGCCGACTCCGCCAAGCGACCGAGCGTGGTCCGCATGAAGTACCCGACCGCGAGGACGACGGTCGCGAACACCGCGAACGCGATCACCACCCGGGAGACGGGCTCTAACGGCGCCGGGATGACCTCGGGCTGGAGCCCCTCGATCAGCGGGATCGACGCGATGTACTGGTAGATCCAGCGGAGGACGAGCAGTAAAACGAGGAGCGGCGCCAGCACGATGAGCCCGCTGGCGAAGTCGCGTTTCCACGTGGACATCTATCGCGTTGGTATGTGTCGGCGACCCTTAAGAGGGCTTCTACGCACGGGGCCGGAACGGAGCGGAGTCGGCGGGGGCGACGCCGTCACCGACCGAGGACGGCCCGCACCGCGAACGTCAGGTTCTCCTTGCGCTCGCGGACGCGTCGGTAGAAGTACGAGAGCCACTTGTCGCCGTACGGCGCGTACTGGTACACGTCGACCCCCTGCGCGGCGAGGTCGCGCTGTGCGTCCTCGCGGACCCCCATCAGCATCTGGACCTCGTAGTCGGCGCCGTGCTCGCGCGCGATCCGGTCCGCCAGCGAGATCATCTCGGGGTCGTGGCTGCCGACGGCGATCCCTCGGTCGCGCCGCTCGAAGAGGAACCGGAGGTCGTCGCGGTACGCCTCGTCGACGCGCGCCTTGTCCGTGTACGCGATCGACGACGGCTCGTCGTACGCCCCCTTCACGAGCCGGATCTTGCCGGGGACGTCGACGAGACGGTCGAGGTCGTCCGCGGTCCGCTTGAGGTTCGACTGGATACACTGGCCGACGCTCCACGGGTAGTCGGCGGCGATGGACTCGAAGGCGTCGAGGGTGGCGTCGGTGGTGTCGGCGTCCTCCATGTCGCACCAGACGAACGCACCGAGTTCGTGGGCGCGGGCGACGATCTCGCGGTAGTGCTCCTCGAACAGGTCCGGCGAGACGTCCATCCCGATCTGGGAGGGCTTCACCGAAACGCAGGCGTCGAGGCCGCTGTCGGCGATGTCGTCGAGCAGTTGGAGGTAGGCGTCGGCGTCCGCGCGAGCGTCGTCGGGATCGCCGTAGTGCTCGCCGAGCAGGTTCAGGATGACCGCGACGCCGTCCTCGTTCGCGGCGCGGGCGTGGTCGAGGGCCGCCGGGACGCTCTCGCCGGCGACGAACCGCCGGGCGATAGGGGGGATCATATGACGACTTCCGGACGGAGCGAACTTTACCTTTGCCGACCCGGCGGCCGTGACCGGGAGCCCCGAACCGAGGTTTATAACACGCCGCGCGTCGCCCGTGAGGACATGATCGGTACGCTCGTTGCGACCGCGTTCTGGGCGATGCTCCCGGCGTACGTCCCGAACAACGCCGCGGTGTTGGCCGGCGGGGGGCGCCCCATCGACGGCGGCCGCGAGTGGCGCGGCGCGCGGCTGCTCGGCGACGGGAAGACGTGGCGCGGCACCGCGGTCGGCACCCTCGTCGGCGTGCTGCTCGCGCTCGCGCTCAACCGCCTCAACGACCCCGCGAGCGCCGCGCTGGGCGCCGAGCTGCCGACGTTCGCGCTCCCGGCGGCGTTCGCGCTCGCGTTCGGCGCGATGTGCGGCGACATCGGCGCCTCGTTCCTCAAGCGGCGGTCCGGGCGCGAGCGCGGCGCCGCGTTCCCCGGGCTCGACCAGCTCGACTTCGTCGTCGGCGCGCTGGGCCTCGTCTTCCTCGTCGACGCCGACTGGGCGCTCGCGGTGTTCAGGCCCCCCGTCCTCGCGGTCGTCCTCGTGATGACGCCCGTCCTCCACGTCGTCACGAACGTCGGCGCGTACGCGCTCGGCGTCAAAAACGAGCCCTGGTAAGCGGAGGCGGGAGTTCGCTCTCCGGTGCCGGCCGCGCTGTGAAGTTGTGTATCGAACTGATTTCTCGCAGAAACTGATCACTCGTCCGCGTAATTCGCAGCGACGAGAACGGCAGAAAGATATATATGCTGGTGTGACATACCATATCACGCATGTCCAGTAGTGCACCCAGCTCGGACGACGACGTGTTCGACGAGTTCCTCTCCGATCACGGCCACGAGACAGAGATCGTACGCTGGGAGCGATCCTATAACAAGCTCCAGTGTCCCGAGTGCGGTGCGCTCCACGAGGAAGGGTCCGCGCGGTGTTCCGTCTGCGACTGGCGGCCGAACTGACGCCCGGGTCGACGCCCGGTTCCGCGAATTTTCTTTCCGTCATACTCCCCGGTAGTATTATGTGGAATTACTCGATAGTGTGTACCATGCCGACCTGTCAGAACTGCGGTTCGTTCGTCACGACAGATTACGTTCGGGTGTTCACGCCGAACGAGGTCGATCGGCCCCGCGTCTGTCCGGCCTGCGAGGACATGGTCCGCGACGGCGCCGACGTCCGCGAAGCGCGCGCGACGCGGAGCAGTTGACGAGCCGACCGAGCGATGAAACGCCGCGCCGACGGGGCCGAACCGGGACTCGGGGTGGTCCAAGCGCCGCGGACCGGTGCCCGGAGTGGACGATCACCGAGCCACGGCGTTTAAGGAGAATGGGAATCTGGGGGTAATAATGACTGATACCACGGTGACGCGGCTGTTCGGGGGGCCCGGCAGCGGGAAGACGACCGCGCTCTTGGACCGCGTCGAGGAGATCCTCGAAAACGAGGACGCCGAGGTTCGCGACGTGCTCGTCGTCTCGTACACGCGCGCGGCCGCGGCGGAGATCCGCGAGCGGCTCGCCGAGCGGCTCGACATCTCGCCGCGCAGCCTTCAGGGGAACGTGAGCACGATGCACGCGAAGGCGTACGAGCTGCTCGACCTCTCTCGGGGCGACGTGGTCGGCGACGACGACAAGGAGGCGTTCTGCGAGGAGTACGGCATCGAGTTCGAGGACCAGCACGGCGGCGCGGGGCGTCGAACCGCCCGGTCGACGACCATCGGGAACAAGATCATCGCCACCTCGCAGTGGCTCCAGCGCACCGAGCGCGACGTGGCCGACTGGTACGACGTCCCCTTCCAGTGGAACGTCGAGGAGGTCCGGCTCCCGCCCGAGGAGGACCCCAACGCCCAGCAGGGGAACAAGTACACCCCGACGTGGCCCTCCGACGACGACCGGATCGACATCCCGGAGACGATTCGCGCGTGGCGGGCGTACAAGGGCGACAACGACCTCGTCGGCTTCGCGGACATGCTCGAACGCGTCGCGCAGCGCTCGCTCGTCCCCAGCGTCGACTACCTGATCATCGACGAGTTCCAGGACATCACGACGCTCCAGTACAACGTCTTCGAGGAGTGGCGGCCGCACATGGAGAAGGTGCTGATCGCCGGCGACGACGACCAGGTCGTCTACGCGTGGCAGGGCGCCGACCCCGACCTCCTCCTCGACACCGACGTCGACGAGGACGTGGTCCTCCCGAACTCCTACCGGCTCCCGTCGGAGATCCTCAACGTCGTCAACGCCGAGATCCGCCACATCGACAAGCGGCAGGAGAAGGACCTCCACCCGCGCAAGGAGGGCGGCACCGTCGAGGCGATCGAGTCGCCGTCGATGATCGAACTCGTCCGGAACGTCCGGTACACCGTCGAAGACGACGAGGGGAGCGTGATGTGTCTGTTCCGGGCGCGCTACCAGATGTTCGACTTCATCGACGAGTTCATCGACCACGGCATCCCGTTCACGATGCTCACCGACGGCCGGATGTGGACCGACCGGGTCCAAGACTACGTCAGCGCCATCGAGAAGGCCGAGGCCGACGAAGCCGTCACCGGCCTGGAGGCGCGCCGTCTCGCCGACATGCTCCAGGAGTCTGCGTTCGGCACCCACGACCGCGAGGAGTTCTACGACTTCCTCGACGACCGCGAGGAGGCGGCCGACGCCGACGACGTCTCCCTGATCGAGATCGCGGCCGACACGCTCGACGAGTATATCCCGTTCATGCCGGACACCGCCAGCGCCGACGACATGGTGCGGAAGGTGACGAGCTTCCAGCGCAAGTCGATGGGCGCGTACTTCGAGGGCGAGCATCAGGGCGCCGACCCGACCCGCGTCCGCGTCGGCACCATCCACTCCGCGAAGGGCCGCGAGGCCGACCACGTGTTCGTCGCCACCGACCTCACGGAGAAGGTGGTCGAGCAGATGGCGGCCTCCATCGACGACCCGACCGACGTCGACGGCGTCGAGGAGTTCACGAAGGCGACGAGCCCCGTGCCGGTCCTCACCGACAACGAGCGCCGCGTCTTCTACGTCGGGATGTCCCGCGCCCGCGAGCGGCTCGTGATAATGGAGAGCCTCATCAGCGGCGCGCCGACGCTCCCGATCAGCGTCCTCCTGTTCAACGAGCTCCGCGACGAGCCCGCCCAAGAGCTCGTCGAGGAGGTCCAGGCGGAGTTGGCGGTGCCCGAACCGGAGCCGTGAGCGGGGACGGCGCGGCGCCGGGAGACGCCGAGGAGAACCTCCGCCCTCTCCGGACCGATCTCCGACCGATCGTCGAGGCGGTCCGCGAGGCCGACGCGGGCGCGTTCGTCGCCGTCGGCGACCGCTTCGACGACGACCTGCGCTACCTGACGCGCTTCTCCGGCCCGGACCGTCCGTACGCGCTGGTCGTCGTGCCGGACGACGAGAACGCCGACCACGCCGGACGCGCCGTCCTCTGTGCCCCCGCGCTGTTCGGCGAGCAGGCGGAGCGGGAGTTCGTCGCGGCCGCCCGCGACGCCGACGCGGAACCGACCGACGACGCTGGCGCGGGACCGACCGACGACGCCGATGTGGAGTTTCACGACGGGGTCGCTCGCGAGGTCCGGACCGAAGGCGTCGGCGACCACGCCGGCGAGCGCGCGGCGGGGGTCGTGGACGACCTCGCCGACGGTGCGAACGCCGCGGCCGAGGGCGACGGTCCGACCGTCCTCGCCCCCGCTTCGATCCCTCACGACGCGGCGGTATACCTGGAACGCGCGGACAACGATCTGACTTCGACGGACGCGGTCGCCGACGCTCGGGCGCGCAAGACGCCGGCGGAGGCCGACCGGCTCCGGCGCGTCCAGCGCGCGGCGGTCGCCGGAATGGCTCGCGCCGAGGCGGTGCTCGCCGAGAGCGGTGTGACCGACACAACCGCCGAGAAGTCGGAGAGAGGCCGCCGACCCCCGCTCCGCTGGGAGGGCGAGCCGCTGACGACGGAGCGGCTCCGCCGCGAGGTGAATCAGGTCCTCGCCGCCCGCGGGGTCCGCGACGCGGGCAACACGGTGATCGGCGCCGGCCCGTCGGCCGCCGACCTCCACTACGTCGGCGACGACCCGATACGGCCGGGGGAGACGGTGCTGCTGGACGTCTCGCCGCGCGGCCCGGACGGGTACTACGGCGACGTGACGCGGACGTTCGTCGTCGACGGCGACGGCGGCTGGGAGCGCCGCGCGTACGTCGCGGTCGAGGCCGCCCGCGAGGCCGCGCTCGCGGAGATCGAGCCCGGCGTCCCGGCCAAGACGGTCCACGGTGAGGCCGCCGCGGAGCTGGCCGCGTACGGCTTCGACCCGAACGCGGACGAGGGCGAGGCCGGCTTCACTCACGGCACCGGCCACGGCGTCGGCGTGAGCCTCCACGAGGGGCCGTCGCTGTCGGGCGCGGGCGAGCTCCGCCCGGGCCACGTCGTGACGGTCGAGCCCGGCGTCTATGACCCCGAAATCGGCGGCGTCAGACTGGAGGACTTAGTCCTCGTCACCGACGACGGCTACGAGATACTGGCGGTGTACCCGTTCGGTATCGTGCCGAGCGAACGCGACTGAGCCGGCGAGCGGTGCGGGAGAATCAGGAGGCGGACCGGCGACCGAAGCGGAGAGGACCTAATTTGACGATGACTACAAGAACCGTTTGAGACACCGACGTTACTTTGATCGAACGGCGAGACCGTTGACGCGCATGCGATTCAGACCCTCCACCTCTGCGAGCCAAGCCGAACGGATCGAACGCGTCGCGAGACGACTACGCCGCGTTGGAACGGGAGCGTTCATGGCTGCTCTCGCCGCCGTCGGAGTCGTCGCTCTTACCGTCGCCGGCGCCGGCACCGTCGCCGCCGACGAACGCGTCGGCCTCAACGAGTCGACCGTCGCGGTGAACGACGGCGGGACCGGCGCGATCGTCGTCGAGTCCGACGGCGTCGAGTCGTTCGAGGTCGTGATCGGCGATGAAGAGGAGTCCGGATACGAACTCCGAGCGACGGTGACGCCGGACGGTGGCGGCGAGACCGCGCTGACGTACGACCACGGAGAAGCGGGGGTCGGCGGTGACCCGCTGACCGCCGACGGCGCCGAAGTTGAAATCGACGGCGAGACCGATCTCGGTGAATCCCCCGCTCCCGGGGCCTACGACGTGAAGCTGTTCGTCGGCGACGAGAGCGAACTGACCGACGTCGGTACGCTGACAATCGACACCAGCGGTGAGAGCGGCGATCACGGTGACGGGAGCGCGGTCGAAGCGGTCAGCGGTGCGGACGTCGAGGACGCGGACCTCCTCGTCGAGCCGCGCGCGACCGTCGTCGCGGTGCCCGTCGAACTCGATGACGGAGCGACCGTCGAGATGCGGCTTCGGTCGGCCGGCAACGCGAGCACGAACTTCATCAAGACCCGAGAGGCGACGGTGACCGACGGGGAGGCGACGGCGACGATCAACGCGAGCGTCGCCGAGGTCGGGGACAGGGCGACACTGACGGTCCGCGGGAACGAGGACCTCGGCGAGTCCGTGACGCAAGACGTGCTGGTAGTCGATGACGTGGATTCGCCCGAGACGGGCGACACCGGAGGCGAGGCTCCCGGATTCGGCTTCGTCGCCGCCGCACTGGGGCTTCTCGGCGCCGCGCTCGTCGCCCGGGTTCGGGGCTGACGACGCGACGACGCCAACGACTACTCGCAGTCAAGCCCGAGCCTCGGCCTTCGGTCGCCGCGGCCGCGGGAACGGCCCGCGGTCAGCGGTCGTCCGAGTCGCTCCCGACCGCGACGGACGGCGAGTCGTCTTCCGTCTCGGGAGCCGCCGCGTCGTCCCCCCGGAGCTGGGACGGGAGGAGTCCGGAGAGCAGCCGCCGGAGGATCTGCGCGGGATCGAGGAAGTACTGCGGGAGGACCACCATCGCGACGGCGACGACCAGCAGGCCGCCGCCGAGCGCTACCTCACCGGCGAGCAGCCGGAAGACGGCGTAGTTCCCGAGCGGGATGGCGAAGATCAGCGAGGCCGCCAGCCCGATCATATCGAGCAGTCCGAGTCGCATTGGTGACCCGTTGGCTGCCGGGGGTCAAAAGGAACGCGGCGCGCCGGCGGCGGTCGCGGTGTGTGCGGCGGGCTCGCACCCGGAACCCGGTCCGCGCCGGGCGCGTCGACCCAGAACCGATAACCGTCGCCCGCCCCCAGTTCCGGTATGTTCACCGGCATCGTCGAGGACACCGGCACGGTCCGCGAACGGACCGAGACGGACGACGGGCTCCGGCTGCGGATCGGCGTCGACGGGTTCGACGACCTCCACCACGGCCAGTCGATAAGCGTGAGCGGGGTCTGCCTGACCGTCGAGGAGTACGGAGAGTCGAACGACGCGGGCGACGACGACAGCGACGGCGGGGAGTGGTTCTCGGTGTTCCTCGCGAGCGAGACGGTCGCGAAGACGTACCTCGGCGACGTGCGCGAGGGCGACGCGGTCAACGTCGAGCGCGCGATGCCCGCGGACGGGCGCTTCGACGGCCACGTCGTTCAGGGCCACGTCGACACCGTCGCCGAGGTGACTGGGATCGAGCGCGTCGGCGAGGACTGGCGGTTCACCTTCGCGATCCCCGAGGGGCACGGCGACTACCTCGTCGATAAAGGATCAGTCACGCTCGACGGGATTTCGCTGACGGTCGCCGAGAAGCGTGACGGGGAGTTCGACGTCGCGATCATCCCGACCACCTACGACCTGACGACGCTCTCGGAGAAGTCGGTCGGGGACCCGGTTCACCTGGAGGTGGACGTGATCGCGAAGTACGTCGAGAACATGCTGGACGGGTACGCGTAAACTACCCCGCCCTACTCGCTCACGGCTTCGCCGTTCGCTTCGTTGAGGGCGGGGCTTTCGCGTGGACTCCCGTTCTGGCCATCGCTGGCAGGCTCGTAATCGCCGTTCACGTTCAACGTCCCGCGATTCAAGCGCACGTTTACGGGTGCGCCTCCACCCGACGACGTTTGCGCCGAGCGGAGATACTTCAGACCGATATTCTTCGCCGCGTTGTAGTCCGCGTGCGGTGAGTATCCACACTTCAGGCACTCGAATACCTCTTGGCCGTCCGAGATCGGGCGGTTGTCCTCATGAGTGAACCCGCACTTGGAACATCGCTGGGAGGTGTAGGCGGGACTCACCTGCTCGACCGAGATGCCGACGACTTCGGCTTTGTACTCGACGTACTCGAACAGGCGCCGAAACGCCCACGCGTGGAACTTCTTGGCGTTCGGCATCCGCTCACGAATTCCCGTCAGGTTCTCGAACGCGATCACGTCGCAGTCGTGTTCGAGGGCTTCTGCGACGAGTTCTTTCGAGACGGTGTGTAAAAAGTGGTCGTAGCGTCCCGTCTCCGTGCGCCCGACCGATTGGATGGTTTCGTGAGCGGCCCGCGTCCCGCGCTGTTGAAGCGACCCGCGTCGCTTCTCGAACTCGCGGCGCCAGTGGTTCAACTCCGACCCGTTCCAGAACGTGCCCGTTGACGTGACGGCGACGTTTTCGATGCCGAGGTCAACGCCGAGGACTGTACTGTGCTCGTCGTTGCCGTCGTCGGCAGTCTCGAACTCTACGTCCGCCTTTGTGCGGACGTGAAGGTAGAACTCGCCGTCTCGGTAGTGAAGTTCTCCGGCTGTCACTTCGTAGTCGTCGTTGAGAAGGTACTCCGAGTAGGGCGTCTCACGGTTACCGTCTGGCACGACGTACTCGGCGGTGATACGGCCTTCGACGGTCGAGAGCGTCGCGTGGTCTTCGTTAAACGTCGCACACCGCTTGTCGTAGACGAGAGTTGAGGCAGTGAAATGCGGCTTCCCTGCGTAGTCACCTTGTTTCCAGCGGGCGACGACGCCTTGGACAGCGTCGGCGGCCTTGTTACGGGCGTTCTGGACGAGATTCGCTTGAAGTCGCGTCTCGGCTCGCACGTCGTCGTAGGTCTCGCGTTGTAGCTCGGCCTTGCTTGTTGTTTTATACTCGCCTTGCCAGGCTTGGTCGACGACGTAGTTGGCGGCCCACAGGAACTCGGAGATAGTTTCATGGAGGAGGTCGGCGTCGCTGTCGGCCATATCGAGCTTGACTGGCACGGTGCGCCGTACCTCCATCCGTACTTCAGACGTATTTTTTACTTTTATATTAGTGACGATTCAGTGAGAAGTCGGCCGACGATCGAACGTGGCTGGTGTAGTGCCTGGTGGGTTTCCTCTCCGACCTACTCGCTCGCTTCGCTCGCTCTCTCCTCACGGGCCGCAGACCCGTTCGGATGGTCAGCGAGACCTACTCCCATACGACTTGAGGTCGGAGGCTCCAACTTGTATTATGCTGAACGCTGTTGCGGTGAGGCGCCGTCTCGCGATTTCTGGTTGCTCGGCTTTGTGACTCCGGAGACGAGACTACGAAATCCGTTTTTAAATTCCGGCTGTTCGCTTATAAATAGTTGACCGCGGATAGGCGACGAACACCTCCAGATTCCAGTCACTCTTTTATAAATTATTGACCGTTGCCGGCGGTGAACACCACCAAAGCCCCAGCCGCTCGCTTTTGAATAGTCAAATCCCGATCGACGGAGAACACCACCAAAGCCCCAGCCGCGAGGCGGGCGCACGCTCGCTGCGCTCCTCACTCGTTCGCTCCGCTCACTCGCTGCGGTGCTTGCGTCGCCTGCGCCCGCCTCGCGGCTGCCCCTTTGAGTCCTCCCCGACCGCACCGCAACCGCAGCCTCACACCTCCCCAGCCTCGCGGTTCGCGCTCTCCGAGCGCTCACCGCGTCCCTCGCGCGTGCTGCTCGGCCGCAAAGCGGCCTCGCAGGCACGCGCCGGCCGCACCGCCTGTCCGCTCAGCCCAACAGATCGACTATCTTCTCCGTACGGAGCGTCCGCGAGCGAAGCGAGCGGTTCACCGACGGCGAGGCGAACGCCGAGCCGTCGGATTTTTTCCCTCCAGGTTTTTCGAGGAGCGGTTCCCGGAGCGAACGAAGTGAGCGAGGGAACCCGACGAGAAAAAGGTGGTTAGGCGTCGTGCGCGTCCTTCGCGCCCTTCACCGTCTCGCGGACGGCGTCGACGCCCTCGTCGTGGAGCAGGTCGCCGACGACGATCACGTCGCTGTGGGCGGCCATCTCGTTGGCCGACTCGTAGTCGTGAATGCCGCCGCCGTAGAAGAGCGTGGCATCGTCGAGTGCGTCGTGGGCGGCCGCGACCTTCTCCGTGTCGCCGAAGGTGCCCGAGTACTCGACGTAGACTATCTCCTGACCGAACATGCGCTCCGCGATCTTCGCGTACGCCGCCACGTCGTCCGCGGCGAGGTCGCAGTCGGCCTCCGTCAGCTGGGCGACCGACGCCTCGGGGTTCATCACGATGTACGCCTCGGTGTGGGTCCGGCTCCAGTCGAGGTCGTCGATGCGGACCCACTCCTTGTGCGCGCCCGTGATCCAGAACGGGCCGCCGGCGTTGAACACGGTCGGGATCAGGTAGCCGTCGAGCGCCGGCGAGTCGATCACGACGCCCGGGTTCGACGGCTCCTGGTACAGCGGCACGTCGTACTCGGCCGCGGCGTCGACGACGCGCGTCATCTTCTCCGCAGTGACGTCGAGGGTCCCGCCGATCTCGATCGCGTCCGTCCCGGTCCGGCAGACGTCCTCGAAGGTCTCCCCCGACCGGAGGTCCTTGTCGGGGTCGACCTTCAGCACGTGGTCCCAGTCGTCCCACGGGTTGGTCATCGGGCGAGACTCCACCGGGCGAGAACAAAAAGGTGCGGAACCTGTCCCGTCGGCCGGGCGCGTCGCCCGGTTCCGGGCGGCGGAGCGCGCTCAGAGCAGGTCGTCGATCTCGTCGTTGTCGAACGCGGCCGCCGGGTCGGGCTTCTCCTCGCGCTCGTCGCGGACCGCCTGCCTGGCGCGCTCCAAGAACGCCTCGACGCGCTGCGAGCGCTCGACTCCCGCGAGGAGGACCAGGGCGGCGATCCGGTCGGAGTCGAGCGGGAAGTCGCCGCCGCGAACCTGCATCGACCCCGTCTCCTCTTGAAGCCACTTCCGGGCCTTCTCCGCGCCCTTCCGGGAGATCCGGTCCGGGTCGCCCGCGACCGCGACGAGGGCGGCGTCGGCGTCGGTCGCGTTCGGCAGCGAGAGGCCGGTCATCACCGCGCTGCGGACCGCGCTCGTCACCGTAGTGACGTTCTCCTCCGGGTCCTCGGCCGCTGGCGCCGAGGCGAACCCGACCGCGGCCATTCCGCCCGCGCGGAGCGTGTTGATCACCTCGCTCGTGTCGACGACGGACTCGCCGACGCCCTCGACCGCCTCGCCGGCGGCTAAGATTAGGCCGATCCGCTTCGCCATCGAGGCGTTGATCGCCTCGTAGCCGCCCTCCATGGACTCCCCCGAGGAGCGCCACGCGTCGTTGTCCAGCAGGATCGTCGCGTCCGCCTCACGGACGAGCGTCTTTAGCGACCGCCCGGCGTTCACCTGGTACATCGTCCCCTCGTCGCGGCCCGGGAGGATTCCGATCGCGTAGACGGGGACGTCGTACACACGGTTCAGCTCGCGGACGAGGACCGGCGCGCCGCCGGAGCCCGTGCCGCCGCCGAGGCCCGCGACGACGAACACCGCCTCGGCCTCCGCGGTGACCTTCGGCGCGAGGGCGTCGAGTACTTCGACGGCGTCCTCGTCCATCACTTCGGCACCCAGTTCGTTGTCGCCGCCGACGCCGTGGCCGTTGACGCGCGACTGCCCGACGAGGACCGTTTCGAGCGGGAGGGGGTCGAGGTCGGCCGCGGCCGTGTTGACGGCGAGCGCGTCGAGGACCGCGCCGTAGCCGGCGTCGGCGTCGAACTCCGCGATGGCTGTCGTCAGCTTGCCGCCCGCCTGTCCGACGCCGAGGAGGACTGCTTTCATGCGGGGACGTACCACTCCCGGCGACAATACCCTTTCCCCGAGATTTAAGAGTGGAGCCGCGGGCAACGGCGCGCATGACCGACAACACGCGGAGTGCGGAGCCGCCGAGCACGGGAGCGGAGGCGACGCGGACGGCGGCGGAAAACGAGGCGATGACCGGAACGAACGAGGCGATGACCGGAACGAACGAGGCGACGACCGGCACGAGCGAAGCGGACGACCGGATCGAGGCCCGCCTCAGCGCCGTCGAGCGCGCGGTGACCGGGAGCGACGCGCGTCCGGCGGACGCCGCCGCGGGGGCGGAGGCGACCGCCGAGCGCGAGCGGCTCGAATCGCGGCTCGACGACCTCGAGGAGCGCGTCGCGGAACTTGAGGCGGCGACGCAGGCGGTCCGCGGCTACGCGGGGGCAGTCAGGGCCGTCAACCGCGAGGTCGAGCGACGGGCCGACCTGGCGCTGGCGCGGGCGACGGAGGCCGGACGGGAGAGCGGCCGAGACGGCGGCGGCAACGGGGCCGGCCGGGGCGCTAGCGACGGGGGCGGTCGAGCCGCCAGCGGCGGGGCCGGGCGAGACGGCGGGAGCGGCGCGCCCGATCGAGGCGCGAGGGACCGGGATGGCCCCGACGGTGCGGTTCCGTCGGAGAGCGCCCTCGACGCCGCCCTGCCGGACGACCGGCCGACGTCCGGACCGCGTACCGGCGACAGCGAGCGCAACGAGGACGGAGGAGACGGCGACGACGGCGCGTGGGCGACGGACGCGCTGGACCGGCTCCGAGAGTCGCTGTGAGCGGCCCGTGATCCGCGTGGTTCTCACCGTGCTCGTGGCGGTCGCGCTGCTGGCGGCGTCGATGCCCGCGGTCGAGACGGCTCGAACCGCGACGACGGCGGAGCGGATCGGCGCGGAGGCGGACCGGTTAGAGCGGGCGATCGGCGTCGTCGTCGCCGGGTCGACGCCCGTGAGCGACCCCGCGATGGCGGCACAGACGACCGTCCTCCTCCGCGTTCCGACGGGGTTCGCCGCGGCCGAGGTTGACCGCGTCGCGCTCGTCGAGTCACCGGACCGATCGGACGGCGTCGCGCTCTCGTATCGGATCGACGACCGGCCGGAGCGCACGCTCCGCGTCGGCACGGGACCGGCGGAGACCGCCGTCGAACTCGTCGGCGGACCGATCGAGCTCCGCCGGGGAGCCAACCGGGTCCGGGTCCGGTACGTCGACGACGGGGGACCGACGGTTCGGATCGGTCGGATCGGGTGAAGCGGATCGGCCGCGGGTAGCGGAGACGAGTCGGGAGGCGATCGTTTATATATCGAACCGCGGCCACGCCCGTCATGAACCTCGACCTCACCGAACGGCTCGCCGGCGGCGACGGCGGGGCGCCCCTCCGACAGCTCCCGTGGGTCGACGACGGTTCCAGCGCGTGTCGGTGCGACCCGACGTTCCGCGAGCCCGTGGGGACGGGCGTCGAGGACCGGGTCGTCCTCGACGTCGACGCCGACGGCTGCCCGGGACGCGGTGACCTCGCCGCGAGCCCGGACTGCCTCGCGACCGTTATCGCGGCGCTCACCGACCGGGACGCGGACGTGATCAGGACTCGACACCGCGGGCGCGAGCGCTCCTACGCCGACCGCGCCGCCGATATTCTCATCGCCGCGGGACGGTTCCGCGAGCGGATCGAGTTCCACGAGGAGCGGCTCGCCGACCGGGTCGTCCGAGACCCGCTGGGCGCGGCGGCGGAGGCGGCCGGACGGGCGGGTCCCGCGAAGCGGATCGCGACCGAGACGGGGCTACTGTCGGCCGCCGAGGAGCTCGCGGGAGACGCGGACGGAGCGGAGAGCGACCTCGACCTGAACGAGCGCCTGCGGGCGCACGTCGGGCCGACGGCCGCGACCGCGCGCGTCGCGGCCGCGCCGCCGCCGGGCGCGACGCTGGTCGACCGCTGGACGGTCTCGACCGGGGCGACCGTCCGGCTCTACGAGGGCGACGGCTCCCTCAGGACGTACCACCTCACGCCGCCGAGCGCCGACTTAGACGCCGAGACCGTGGCGACGCTGGCCGCCGCGCGCGACCGGCTGCTCGACGATCCCCGCGGCGGCGACAGGGCGCCGGGGCGAGCGGTGCGGGCCGTGGCCGACGACGACGACCCGGTCGCGGACCTGACCGAAGTCCTGCGGCGACACACCCACGGCTACGGCGCGTTCGAACACGTCTTCGCCGACGATCGGGTGAGCGACGCGACGGTGACTGCGCCGGTCGCCGAGAACCCGCTTCGCGTGGTCCTCGACGGAGAACGGTGCCGGACGAACGTGCGTCTCCCGCCGGAGGGGGCCGCAACCCTCGCGTCGCGGCTCCGGCGAGAGAGCGGGCGGGCGTTCTCGCGGGCGACGCCGACGCTCGACGCGACGATCGGCTCCGAGACCGGGCGAGTCAGGGTCGCCGCCGCTACGGCGCCGGCGAGCGACGGCCTCTCGTTCACCTTCCGGCGCGGCGACCCGGAGACGTGGACGCTCGCACGGTTAGTGTCCGTCGACACCCTCACGACCGCGGCGGCAGGGCTGTTGTCGGTCGCCGTCGAGCGCGGCGTGACCGGGCTCGTCGCGGGGGGTCGAGCGGCCGGCAAGACGACCGCGCTCGGAGCGCTGCTGTGGGAACTGCCCCCCGAAACCCGGACGATCGTCATCGAGGACACGCCGGAACTCCCGGTGGACGCGCTCGCCGACGCCGGGCGAGACGCCCAGCGGCTCCGGGTGGGGGACGGCGCCGAGCTCGCGCCCGCGGACGCCGTGCGGACCGCGCTCCGCATGGGCGGCGGCGCGATAAGCGTCGGCGAGGTGCGCGGCGAGGAGGCGCGGGCGCTGTACGAGGCGATGCGCGTCGGGGCCGCCGGCGAGACGGTCCTCGGGACGATCCACGGCGAGGACCCGGCGGCCGTCGAGGAGCGCGTCGTCACCGACCTCGGGGTCGCCCGCTCGTCGTTCGCCGCGACCGACCTGATCGCGGTCCTCGACGACCACCGCGTCGAGTCGATCGTCGAGGTCGGCGACCACGGCGACGGGGTGAGCTTCGATCCGCTCTTCGAGCGGACCGAGCAGGGACTCGTCGCGACGGGGCGTATCGACCGCGGCGAGAGCCGACTGATCGAGGACCTCGCGGGATCGAGCGAATCCTACGCGGCGGTTCGAGAGGCCGTCGACCGGCGGAGCGACCGAGTCCGCGACGCGGTTCGAACGGGACGGATCGCGCCGGCGCGGTACGCCGGAGGCGACCGATGACGGGGCACCGGTCGACAGCGTCCGACGAATCCGGCCTTCGCTCGAACGGGGACGACGAATCGGACGTTTCGGAGGAGCTGCGCCGGGCAGTCGCGTTCCTCGGATGGGACGCCTCCGCCGAGCGCGTCGTGGCCGTGGGGTATCGGGTCGGCGCCGTCGCGGGCGCGATCGTCACTGTCGTCGCGGCGCTCCTCGCCGGCGCGGTCGCCGCCGCGCCGGCCGGTCTGGCCGCCTTCGTCGGCGGGGCTCACGCCGTCCACCGGGCGCCGGTCTGGCTCGCGTCGCTCCGGCGGACGCGCGCGCTCGGCGCGGCGCCGGGGCTCGTCGGGCGGCTCGTGTTGCGGATGCGGCTCGACCCCTCGACCGAGCGGGCGGTGCGGTTCGCCGGGCGGACGGGAGACGGACCGCTGGCGGCGGCGCTCTCCCGTCACGAGCGGGGGAGCGCCGACGGACCGACGAGCGGCCTCCAAGCGTTCGCCCGCGAGTGGCGCTCGTGGTTCCCGGCGATCGACCGCGCCGCGGCGCTCGTCCGGACGGCGGCGACCGCGCCGCCGGAACGCCGCGGGCGGTGTCTGGACCGTGCGCTCGACGCGACGCTCTCGGGGACGACCGACCGGCTCGCGTCGTTCGTCGGCGCGGTCCGCGGGCCGGTCTCCGCGCTGTACGCGTTCGGCGTGCTGCTCCCGCTGGCGCTGATCGCGCTGCTTCCCGCGGGCGCCGCCGCCGGCGTCGCCATCGGTCCCGGGCTCGTCGCCGGCCTGTACCTCGTCGCGCTCCCCGTCGGACTGGTGGCCGCCTCGGCGTGGCTGCTCTTCCGGCGACCGGTCGCGTTCCCGCCGCCGGAGATCGGCGGTGACCACCCGGACGTGCCGGATCGGCGCGGCCACGCCCTCCTCGTCGGGTGCGCCCTCGGGGCGGCGGCGGCCGTCGTCGCCGCGCAGGCCGTCGCGCCGTGGGCGTGGCCGGTCGCGGGGGTCGGCGTCGGCGTCGGGAGCGCGCTGTTCGTCGTTGCGAGACCCCGTCGGGCCGTGTTGTCGGACGTGCGCGACGTCGAGCGGGGGCTCCCGGACGCGATGACGGTGATCGGCGGCGACGTGGCGGAGGGCGTCGCGGTCGAGACCGCGGTCGCGAACGCCGGCGAGCGGCTGGACGGCGCGACCGGCGAGCTGTTCGAGCGCGCCGGGCGGCGGAGCGACACGCTGCGGGTCGGCGTCCGCGAGGCGTTCTTAGGACAGGGCGGACCGGCGGCCGCCGTCCCGTCGCCCCGGCTCCGGGGCGCGATCGCGCTGCTCGCCGTCGCCGCGCGCGAGGGCCGGCCGGCCGGAGACGTTCTG
This sequence comes from Halorubrum sp. Atlit-26R, assembly GCF_003666015.1. Lineage (GTDB taxonomy): Archaea > Halobacteriota > Halobacteria > Halobacteriales > Haloferacaceae > Halorubrum. The sequence goes on along the minus strand of NZ_QPLT01000001.1, from coordinate 209,438 downwards.
CTGGAACTCGCCGACCAGCTGGAGGAGCTGCGCGAGCTCGAACGCGACGCGCGCCGTCAGCTGGCGACCGTCACGGGGACGCTCTCGAACACCGCGGCGGTGTTCGCGCCGCTCGTCGGCGGGGCGACCGTCGCGCTCGCGACGGGGATCGACGCGGTCGACGTGGGCGGTCTCGGCGCCGGGGCGGCCGCGGGGGCCGACGCGCTCGGCGGGGGGCTGAGCGCCGGAGGCGGAGCGACCGCCGGCGCCGGCGGTGCGGCGGGCGGGAGCGGCGCGGCAGAGGCGAGCGGCGGCGCGGGGACCCTGTCGGTGCCGGTCCTCGGACGTATCGTCGGGACCTATGTGCTGCTGCTCGCCGCGCTCCTTACCGGACTTGCGACCGGCTTGGAGCGGGGGTTCGACCGGACGCTGGTGGCGTATCGGATCGGCATCGCGCTGCCGACGGCCACCGCGACGTTCCTCGTCGCGTTCGCCGGCGCCGGCCTCCTGTTTTGAAGTCGGCCGGCGGGGGAACGAGATCGCGTTCGGACCCGACGTCCGCGCCGATCATTTATATACCAAGCCGCGGCCAGCCGCGCCATGTTCGAGACGCACCTCGACGCCACGTACGCGTGGCTCGGTCTGGCCGTCGTGAGCGTCGCGGCCGTCGGCGTGGCCGCCTCGTTTCCGGCCTCGCCGCCGCCGGACGCCGACGGTGTAGCGCGCACGATCGACTCGGTCGCGGACGGGGAGTACCCGGCGACAGCAGAACACGGGATCGCCGCGGAGCGGCTCCGGCTCGCGGAGGGGTCCGTCTCGCTCGGCGACGATCGGGGGACGGCGCGGGCACCGCTCGACGCCCCGCGGATCACGCCGGTGATCCGGCCGGCGGCGGGGGTGAGCCCGGAGGCGACGACGGACGCACGGCTTCGGCGCGTCCTCGCCGGCGCTCCCCCGGACGCCGCGTTCGACGATCCGGCGGCGCTCGCGGCGGCGGCCGAGCGCGCGCGATCGGCGGACGCGGCGTGGACGCCCGCGCCGGAGCGGGTCACGGTTCGACGGGTCCACTACGGCGACGTCCGCGTCACGCTCGTGGGGTGATCTCGGGTGTTACATGCTCTCGTGAGGTCGGACAGATCGGAGACGCCGGATGCGCCGGAGCGATCTGGCGCGACGTTCTCGACCGCCGACCGCGCCGCCGTCGAACCGACCGCCGCGCTCGTTGCGGTTGTGGTCGTCGGCCTCGCGCTGGGGCTGTACGCCGGCGCGTTCGCGGACGCGGCGCCCGACGACGGTCGGTCGGCCGCGAGGGCGGCGCTCGACCGCGTCGAGGAGACGGTCACCGTCGGCGGCGTCGTCGATCCGAGCCGGATGCGGCGAGTCGAAGCGCCGGGGACCGAGACCGCGATCGAACTGGAGGCGGGCGGCGAGCGGTGGCTGGCCGCGTCGGGCCCGGACGCTCCCGGACCGCCGGAGGCCAGGTCTCCGGACGCGGTCGCGGTCGCCGAGCGGCGGGTGACGGTCCGGGTAGCGCCCGGCCGCAACGTCCGCGGGACGCTCCGGGCGGTGGTGTGGCGGTGACCAGCACCGTCCTCGACGTGACCGTGCTGCTGCTGTGCGTCTCCGCGAGCGTCGTCGCGCTCGGCGCGAGCGACGCCGGCGGCCCCGACGGCCCGACAGCGACCGACGCCGCGGACCGGCTCGTCTCCGAGACCGCGACCGTGACGTATCCCGACGACGACGCGCCGAACGGGACGCGACGGATCCACGCGACGCGCGCGGAGCTGCTCGCGCTGATCGCCGACGGGGCAGCCGAGGGAGACGCGAAGGGCGCGTTCGATCGCCGGGCGATCGGTGCGGTCCGAACCGGTGTCGGCCCGCGGACGCGCGTCGACGTTGCCGTCGACGAGCCGACGCGGACGGACGAGCGGATCGCCGGCGTCCCGGAGCGGTACCGGACGCGAGGGGAGTCATCGGCGACCGCCTCGGACGGGACGGCGGCGGATGAGGACCGATGGATAGTCGCCGTCGGACCGGAGCCACCGCGGGACGCCACCGTCGGCGTCGCAGTCGTCAGACAGCCGCTTCCGTCGGACGGGGACGGCGAATCGGCGTCCGATCCCGACGGTCCGGATCCCGTGGTTCGGATCGTCGTCCGGAGGTGGTGACCGTGGGGAGCCGGGACGATCGACGGTCGACGCTCGGTCGGCGGCCGCGGACGTTCGCCGTCGACGAGCGGGCGCGAGTGCCCTTCGCGCTGGTCGGCGTGCTGCTGCTCGTGACGAGTTCGGCGTACGCCGCCGGGCTCGCCCAGCAGGGACTGGTCGGCGAGGACCGCCGCGTCGAACGCGCGGTGGAGCGGGTCGACGCCGACGCCACCGCCGCGCTCAGGAGCGCCGCCCGCGAGGCCGCCCACGACGCGGCGGCGGAGCCGGTGACGCGCGCACCGAAGGGAGCGGGACCGGATGCCGAGGCGGTCCGCGAGGAGTCCGCGTTCGAGGACGCGTTCCGGATTCGGCTCGCGCTCGCCGGGGCCGAGGCGTTGCGCGCGGTCGAGAGCGACCGCGGTACCGTGACGGCGAACGTCTCGCTCCCGTCCGTCGACTCGGCGGAGGATCTCGTCGCCGCACGGGAGCGGGTCCGCGTCGAACCGGCCGCCAACGGGACCGCGACCCGAGTCACGTTCGAGGGCGTCGCGACGACCGCGACGCGGAACGGTCGGACGGTCGTGAACCGGACGCGACCGCGGACGGTCACGGTCCCCGTGCCGACGCTTGCCGCCCACGAGCGGACCGAGCGGTTCGAGCGCCGACTCAACCGCGGACCCGTCGAGGGGCCCGGACTCGGGCGACAGGTCACCGCCAGCCTCTACGCGATAGCGTGGGCACGGGGGTACGGCCAGTACGCCGGCGCCCCCGTCGAGAACGTCGTCGCGAACCGCCACGTCGAGCTGTCGACGAACGCCGGGATCGTCCGCGTCCAGCGGGACGTGTTCGGGACCAGCGACCCCGACGCGCGCGGCGGCGTCGCGCGAGCGACCGCCCGGACCGGCGTGACCGACCTGTTGTCTCCGACCGGCGTCCGCGAGGCCGCCTGGACGGACGCCGTCCTCGGAGCGCCGACCCCGACGGGGACGGGGGACGGCGAGGGGGGAACCTCAGCTTCGACCGGCGACGAGACGGCGAGCGAGGACGCCGCCTTCGATCCGGGCGCGGACGCGACGAGCGAGACCGCGTCGGTCGAGGTCGGGCACGCGGCCGACCGCGCGGCGACCCGCGTCCACGACGACCTCGAATCGATCGTGCGGGCGAGCCACCGCGTCGAGGCGACCGCGGAGACGGAGACGACCCGGGTGGCCGACGGCGGCCCCGTGACGCCGGACCGCCCCCGATCGCTGCTCGACGAGCCCTGGCGGCGGGTCGACACGTCGCGGACGGAGCGCGTCCGCGTGGTCGACGGGAGTGACCTCCGAACGGGGACCGACGGTGAGACGGTGTCGGCCGGCGAGTCCGTGTCGTTCGGCGGCGCAACCCGGGAGGTCCTCGTCGAGCGCGCCGCGACCGCGACGTGGGAGCGACGGGTCGTCGAGCGGGGACCGAACGGAACGGTACAGGACGTGCGCGTCGACCGCGCCGTGACGCGCGACGAGGCGACGGACCGGTACCGCGTCCGCGTGTCGGTGACCGGGACGTACGCGCCGCGCGACGACGCGCCCGACAGGCCGACGGCGACGTTCGGCGACGGTCGCGGCGTCGACGGCCCGGACCTCGCGGACACCCCGGCGGCCGCGAGGTCGGACCTGAACGTCGAGACGGACGGTGACGTGGATCGACTGGCGCGCGACGCCGTCGAAGGGGGCGACGAGACGCGGTCGACGGTCGTGTACGGCGACCGGTCGGACGCGGACGTAGACCGGATCGCGAGGGACGTCTCGTCGCTGTCGGAGCGCGTCCGCGAGATTGAGACCGAGGCGTCGATGGCGGACACCGCGGCCGGGAAGTCGACCCCGTACCGGGACCTCGCCGCGACCGTGCGCGACCGCCGGGACGCGCTCCGCGACGCCCCGTCGAGATACGACGGCGCGGTCGACCGAGGACGCGTCGCCGCCCGCGTCGCGTACCTCGACGCCGTGATCGCGGAGCTCGAATCGGCGTCCGAAGACAGGGAGGCGGCGACGGAGGGCGTGCTCGACCGCGTGAACGACGCGTTCGGGGGACCGCCCGTCGGCGAGGTGATCGCCAGCCGCGAGGCCGCCCGCGACCCGGGGACTTACAGCGTCGGCGACGAGGGGCCGGGCGGCGCCGTCACGTTCGCCCCGGAGGGGTCGCCGGGATACCTCCCGCGGACGGCGGTCGACGGCGAGCGCGTCGAGGGCGTCGACGGCACGACGACGCGACCGCTCGCGACCCGGAACGTGAACTACGTCACGCTCCCGTACAGCGACGTCTCGGGCGGCATCGCCGACCGGATCCTCGGCACCGACGACACGGTCCGCCTCGGCGTCGCCGGGCGGTCGCTCCTCGCGGCCGACGAGGCGCTCGCGGCGGCCGACGACGACGACTTGCGCGCCGACCGACGCGCGCTCGCCGGCCGGATCGACGCCTCGCTTGACCGCGTCAACGACGCGCTGGCGAACCGGCTCGCGGAGCGGACCGACCTCTCGCGCGAAGAGCGGAACGCGGTGTTGGAGAACACTGCGGCCGAGTACGACTCGCTCGGCGAGAGGGCCGTCGCAGTCGGCGACGGCGAGTACGCGAACCGCGTCGCGAGCGAGGCGGCCCGGATCGGGGCCCTTTCGTCGGCCGGGCGGCTCGGGCTCGCGGCGCACCTCCGGGTCGCGACGCGCGAGGAGGCGGGGCGGAACGCGGTCCGTGTTCCGGCCCGATTCGTCGACGAGACGACGGCCGCGTCCCGCGCGGTTCGCCGGAAGAAGGTCGAGTCGAAGATCGAATCCCGCGCTCAGAAGGCTGTCGCGTCGGTGCCGGACGAGCGTGTTCCGAAGCCCGTTCGGACCGTGGGGGCGGGACTTCCGGTCGCGCCCGTCCCCGGCTACTGGGTGGCGACGGTCAACGCGTGGAACGTGGAGGTGCGCGGGGAGTACCCGCGGTTCGTCCTCCGCGCGAACGTCGGGACGCCAGACCGCCCGTTCGAGTACGTCCGGGAACCCGGCGCGGTCAGCGTCGACGTGGACGGCGAGTCGGTCGCGCTCGGGAGGACCGAGCCGGTCGCGTTCGAGACGCGGACGGTCGTCGCCGTCGCCGTCCCCGCCGGGCCGCCGGGCGTCGGCGACGTCGGCGGAACGCGCGACGAGACCTCCGGCGGCTGGCCGTGCCCGGGGGCGCTGACCGCGTCGCCGGCGGAAAGCGACGACTGCGAGGCCGCGCAGGGGGACTGACGGGCGCCGTTGAGGCCGCCGACCGCAGGCGTTTTGAGACGCGGCGACCGAGTGGCGGTATGTTCCACGAGGTCGTCGACGGCCGCGGAGCCGGACCCGACGTCGACGCCGACGAACCGGCGGCGGCGGATCTGCTCGCCGCCTTCGAAACGATGGTCTCGGAGGCGGCGGCGAGCGTCGATGGCGACCGGCTCGTCGACGAGGTCGGACTGTCCGAGACGGACGCGAACGCCGTCCGCGACGGGGACGTCGCGGCGCTCTCGCTCGCGGACGCGGCGGCCGTCCTCGCGGCGGCAGACCCGGACCGCGACGCCGACGCGATGGTGGCAGAGGTGCGCGATCACCTGTTGATGGGGATGGCGACCGCCGTCCTCGACGTCGACGCGATCGCCGCGAAGATCGACGCCGACCTCACCGGTCAGGAGGTCCAGCAGGCGCTGGAAGGACGGACCGAGATGACGCTCGGACAGCTCGCTGAGATCCTCGCGGTCATCGAGCGCCGGAAGCCATGAGGGTCGTCGTCGTCGGCTGCGGCTACGTCGGGCTGGCGCTCGCGGGCCAGCTCGACTCCCGGGGGCACGCAGTGACGGGCGTTCGGCGGTCCGAGGCCGGGCTGGACACGGTCGACGCCGTCGCCGCCGACGTCGAGGCCGTCCGCGCGGACGCGACCGACCCGTCGTCGCTCTCGGCGCTGCCGGACGCGGACGCGGTCGTCTTCGCGGCCAGTTCCGGCGGGCGCGGCGCCGACGCGGCGCGGGAGGTGTACGTCGACGGGCTGGCGAACGTCGTCGACGAGTACGGCTCGCGGTCCGCTCCGCCGGACCGCTTAGTGTACACCTCCTCGACGGGCGTGTACGGCGACCACGGCGGCGGCTGGGTCGACGAGGAGACGCCGGTCGAGCCGACCACGGAGAAGACCGGGGTCCTCGCCGAGGCCGAGCGGATCGCGATCGAGCGCGCGGGCGACGCCGGAATCGACGGGACCGTGGTCCGGTTCGCGGGGCTGTACGGCCCGGATCGATACCGGCTGGAGCGCTACGTGGAGGGGCCGGTGACGGCCGGGTACTTGAACATGGTCCACCGCGCGGACGCCGCGGGGTCGGTCCGACACCTGCTGGAGACGGACCGGGCGCGCGACCGCGTCGTCCTCGTCGTCGACGACGAGCCGGTCGACAAGCACGCGTTCGCCGACTGGCTCGCGGACGCCTGCGGCGTCCCGCGCCCGGAGAAGCTGTCGAAGGACGAGCGGATCGCGGCCGGTGACCTCTCCGCGGCCGCGGAGCGCCGGATCCGAACGAGCAAGCGGTGTTCGAACGCGCTGCTCCGCGAGCTCGGCTACGAGTTCGTCCACCCGACGTTCCGGTCGGGGTACCGCGACGCCGTGCGCGCGTACCGGGCGCGGACCGAGTAGCTCGCCCCGGCCGGACCGCGGCCAGTTCGGTGTGTAACCGCCCGAAAACGGCCGATTTTCGTCGGTTCAACTCCGTCGGAACGGTAACGAACCTTCATGTGTCGGGAGCGATTCGCCACTACCCATGCGAGCGATGAGCGCGGTCGGCGACCGGTTCTCGCAGGCGGAGGCCATGGCCCGAGAGAATCCCGAACTCGCCGTCGCCGCGGCGCTCGTCGTCCTGATCGCCGTCGCGGCCGGGGTGGTAGTGCTGCGGTCCCGCCGCACGCCGGGAGTGCGGTTCCGCCGACTGCTGGCCGACGAAGACGAGATCACGGTGTTGATGCACCCGAACCCGGACCCCGACGCGATGTCGGCCGCGGTCGGAGTCGCCTCGCTCGCCGACCAGGTGGACGTCGACGCGACCGTTCAGTACCCCGGCCAGATCCGTCATCAGGAGAACCGGGCGTTTCGGACCGTCCTCGACCTCGACTTAGAGCCGATCGAACACGTGAGCGACCTCGCGGCGGAGTCGGTCGTCTTAGTCGACCACAACGAGCCGCGGGGGTTCGCCGGCGCCGACGGCGTGTTGCCGACGGCGGTCGTCGACCACCACCCCGGGGACGGCGGCGGCGAGTCGTTCACCGACGTGCGGACCGACTACGGCGCGACCGCGTCGGTCGTCTCCGAGTACTTCCAAGACAACGACGCCGTCCCCGTGCCCCCCGACAAGCACGCGAGCGAGACGGCGAGCGACCTCACGCTGTCGACGGACACGGCGACCGGGCTGCTGTACGGGATCTTGGCCGACACGAAACACCTCACCGTCGGCGCCAGCGAGCCCGACTTCGCGGCGGCCGCCTACCTCTACCCCGGCGTCGACCAGGACCGCCTCGACCGCATCGCGAACCCCGCGGTCGACGCGGAGGTGCTGGAGGTGAAGGCCCGGGCGATCGCGGGTCGGCGCGTCGAGGGGTCGTTCGGGGTCGCCGACGTCGGCGGCGTGAACAACGTCGACGCGATCCCGCAGGCGGCGGACGAGCTGATCCAGCTCGAAGGAGTCAGCGCCGTCGTGGTGATCGGCGAGCGGGACGGGACCGTCCACCTCTCGGGGCGGTCGCGCGACGACCGGGTCCACATGGGCAACGCGATAGCGGCGGTGTTAGGCGACGTCGACAACGGGAACGGCGGGGGCCACTCCCGGATGGGCGGCGGGACGATCGACCCGGAGGTCGACCCCACCGGGGAGGGAGAGCCGGAGACCGTCGACCGCGACGCCCTCGCCGACGGGCTGTTCCGGGCGATGGCGGGCGACGTGTGACCGGGACCGGCGCGGCGGAACGGGGAACCGAGGCGGCCACACCGGACGCGAGCGCCCGGATTTAAGTTCCGAGCCGCGGTTCTTCCGGTATGAACGTCGCTGACGCGCTCGACGACGGATGGCTCGCGCTCGCCGGCGTCGGCGCGGGCTACGCGCTCGCGGCCGGACTGGTGTTCCTGCTGGTTTTCGCGGTCCCGTCCCTCGCGATCGCGGCGCTGTGAGGACGGTCGAGAGAGAAATCGAGTCGACGGCGGCTTCCGGATCGGAGCGAAGACGACCGGATCAGGCGAACGCCAGCGAGTCGTCGGCGCTCGTCTCCTCGTCCTTGCTGAGCTTCTCGTGGGCCTCGAGGAAGTCGTCGAGGGTGACTTCCGTGCGGTCGTCGCGGATGGCGAACATCCCCGCCTCGGTACACATCGCCTTGATATCGGCGCCGGAGGCGTCCGGGGTCAGCTCGGCCAGCTCCGCGAAGTCGACGCCGTCGGCGAGGTTCATGTTGCGGGTGTGGATCTGGAAGATGATCTCGCGGCCCTCGGTCTCCGGCTTGGGCACCTCGATGAGGCGGTCGAAGCGGCCGGGGCGCAGGATGGCGGGGTCGAGCATGTCGAAGCGGTTGGTCGCGGCGATGATGCGGACCTCGCCGCGCTCGTCGAAGCCGTCCATCTCGGAGAGCAGCTGCATCATCGTCCGCTGGACCTCGGCGTCGCCCGAGGTCTTCGAGTCCGTCCGCTTCGAGGCGATGGCGTCGATCTCGTCGATGAAGAGGACGGCGGGCTGGTTCTCGCGGGCGACCTCGAAGAGGTCCCGGACCAGCTTCGCACCCTCGCCGATGAACTTGTGGACCAGCTCGGAGCCGGCCATCTTGATGAACGTCGCGTCCGTCTCGTTGGCGACGGCCTTCGCGAGCATCGTCTTCCCGGTGCCCGGCGGGCCGTACAGCAGCACGCCGCTCGGCGGCGTGATGCCCACGTCCTCGAACATGTCGGGGTGTTCCAGCGGCATCTCGACGGTCTCGCGGACCTCCTGCATCTGGTCTTCGAGCCCGCCGATGTCGGCGTAGGTGACGTCCGGGGAGTGCTCGACCTGCATGACGCGGGCGCGGACGTCGGTCTCCTTCTCCAGCTTCTTGACCACCGACAGCGAGTTGTTGACCGCGACGCGGTCGTCGGGGTCGAGCTTCTCGCGCATCTCGTCGGTGATCTCCGTGAGCGCCTCCTGGTTGTTCCCGTGCTGTTTGATCACGGCGCCGTCGGGCGTGATCTCCTGCACCGTCGCCACGAACAGCGGGGACTGCTTCAGCTTCTTGTTCTCGTGGGTGAGCCGCTCGAGCTTCTGCTGGTACTTGTTGTTCTCCGCGTTGGCGTCGAGGAGCTTGTCGCGCATCTCCTCGTTCTGGGACTCGAGGACGTCGAGCCGCTCCTGTAGGGAGTCGATCTTCTCCTGTTTCGACGCCGCTCCCTCGTCGTAGGGCATATCGACGTCGTCGACCGTGTCGCTCATTGTGTTTATTAAAGCGTCTCGCGGATAAGAGGCTTCGGGTGGGGGCACGAACGGGGCGTTCCGCCAACGAGACGCCGAACGGCGGCGGTCTGCGTCCGCGACTATCGGTATCGTTGGTTTTTGAGTTATAACCAAAAGTAATTGAAATGGATAGTAAATATTATCAGATAGCATGACGACGATCAGACCACGCATGAGCACGACCGACGCCGTCACCGCCGACGACGGGACCGCGGACCGCTGGGCGGCCGTCCGCGACCTACCGCCGAGCGCGAAGCTCGTCGCGAAGGTGTTAGATTACAACGACACGCTGACCCAGAGCGAGCTGGCCGAGGAGACGCTGCTCCCGCCGCGGACCGTCCGCTACGCGCTGTCGCGGCTCGAAGAGGAGGGCGTCGTCGACTCCCGGTTCTCCTTCACGGACGCGCGGAAGCGGCTGTACTCGCTGGGCATCTGAGCGTCGGACTCCGGGCATCAGAGCGTCGCGTCGGAGACGACCGTCCGCGACGATTTATATTCGATACCGCGCCAGTCGGCCCGTGGTCTCGACTACCGCCGTCAAGCGCGCCCTGGCCGCGCTCGCGACGCGCACCGACACCGCGAGACGCCCGTACGTCGCCGTGATCGACGAGGCGGACGCCGCGCGAACCGACCTGCGGCGCGCGGCCGGGTTCGTCGATGCCGTCGGCCTCGACCGGCTGGCGGACGCGGTCGACGCCGCGGAGCGCGCGGGCGATGAGGCCGCCGCCGAGCGCGGACGCGACGCGCTCGCGGCGTACCGAGGGTTTCGGCGGGCGGCCACGGGCGACATCGACGGAAGCGACAACGACAGCGACGGTGATGACGGCGCCAGCGCCGACCCCGACCACTTCCGCTCCGGCCCCGGAATCCCTAAGCCGGACACCGGCCAAGACGCGGACAGATGACACGGGTGATCCACACCGGCGACACCCACATCGGGTACTCGCAGTACCACTCGCCGGTCCGACGCCAGGACTTCCTCGACGCGTTCGAGGCCGTGGTCGACGACGCGGTCGACGGCGGCGTCGACGCCGTCGTCCACGCGGGCGACCTCTTTCACGACCGCCGGCCCGAACTGGGGGATCTGATGGGGACCATCTCCGTCCTCCGCCGGCTCGACGACGCCGGGATCCCCTTCCTCGCGGTCGTAGGGAACCACGAGTCGACCCGGGGCGGACAGTGGCTCGACCTCTTCGAGCGCCTCGGCCTCGCGACCCGGCTCGGCGACGAGCCGGTCGTCGTGGGCGACACCGCCTTCTACGGGCTCGACCACGTCCCCGTCTCGCGGCGCGACGACCTCGACTACGCGTTCGCCGACCACGACGCCGACTACGCCGCCCTGGTCGCGCACGGCCTCTTCGAGCCGTTCGGCTACGCCGACTGGGACACGGAGACCGTGCTGACCGAGAGCGACGTCGACTTCGACGCCATGCTGCTCGGCGACAACCACAAGCCCGACACCGCCGAGGTCGCCGACACGTGGGTCACGTACCCGGGCTCGACCGAGCGCGCGAGCGCGAGCGAGCGCGAGGGGCGCGGCTACAACCTCGTCGTCTTCGACGCCGACGCGGCAGGCGGCGACGATCGCGTGGAGATCCGGCGCCGCGCGCTGGAGACCCGGCCGTTCGTCTTCGTCTCCGTCGAGCTGCGCGAGGGCGAGGGCGAGTCGCGGGTCCGCGAGCGCGTGCGCGAGTACGACCTCGCGGAGGCGGTCGTCCACGTCGAGATAACCGGCGAGGGCGACCCGGTGACCCCGGCGGCCGTCGAGGAGTTCGCGACCGACGAGGGCGCGCTCATCGCGCGCGTCACGGACCGGCGCGAGGTCGACGCCGACGGCGAGGTCGACGTGAGCTTCGCCGACCCCGAGGACGCGGTCCGCGACCGCCTCGACGAGATGGCGCTGTCGACCGCCGCGCGCGACGTCGAAAGCGCCGTTCGCGAGGACACCGTCCCGGACGCCAACGTGCGCGAGACGGTGAAACGGCGGGTCGAGGACCGGCTCGACGAGGAGGAGGACCTCGGCGCGTTCGAGGCCGTCGAGACGGACGACGACGCCGGCGACGCCGATAGCGACGAACCAGAGGGCGAGACCGTCGATGGTGGTAGTGACAAATCGGCCGACGAAACGGTCGATGACGGGAGCGACGAACCGGACCCCGACGGGTCGAACACCGACGTCAAGTCCGACTCCGCGGAGGCGACGGACTCGGACTCGGCGTCGACCGACGGCCAGGTCTCCATGGAGGACTACCTGTGAAGTTCGACCGCGTCCGCCTCGCGAACTTCAAGCCGTACGGCGACGCCGACCTGCGGCTGACGGAGGGCGTCACGGTGATCCACGGGCTCAACGGCAGCGGGAAGTCGTCGCTGTTGGAGGCGTGCTTCTTCGCGCTGTACGGGTCGAAGGCGCTCGACGGCACCCTCGAAGACGTCATCACGAACGGCGAGGAGGAGACGGAAGTGGAGCTGTGGTTCACTCACGACAGCGCCTCCTACCGGGTCGAGCGGCGGCTCAAGTCCTACGACGGCCGGATCGACCACCAGTGTACGCTCGAATCGACAGACGGGAGCGACGTGACTCGCGACGGCGCCCGGGCGGTCCGCGAGTTCGTCACCGAGCTGCTGCGGATGGACGCCGAGGCGTTCGTCAACTGCGCGTACGTCCGGCAGGGGGAGGTGAACAAGCTCATCAACGCCACCCCGCGGGAGCGACAGGACACGATCGACGACCTGCTTCAGTTAGGGAAGCTCGAGGAGTACCGCGAGCGCGCCGGAGACGCCCGGCTCGGCGTCGAAGACGTGCTGGAGAACCGACGCGGGCGGCTCGACCAGCTCGACGAGCAGATCGCGGCGAAGGAGGACCGGGACCTCCACGGGCGGCTCAACGAACTGGAGGGCGAACTGGGCGACGTCACCGACGACATCGACCGGTACGAGACGCAGCGAGAGCAGGCGAAGGAGACGCGCGACGCGGCCGCCGAAACGCTCGAGACCCACGCCGAGAAGCGGGAAGAGTTGGAGTCGGTGGAGTCGGAGATCGACGAGATCGAGGCCGCGATCCGCGAGGCCGAGCGCGAGCGCGACGACCACCGGGACGCGATCCGCGAGGCCCGCGAGCGGATCGGAGAGATCGAAAGCGAGATCGACGACCGGCTCGACGACGCCGGCCTCGACGCGGCGAGCGAGGCGGCGATCGCCGACCGCCGCGAGGAACTCGACGACCGGGAGAAAGCGATCCGCGAGGAGCTCGACGACGAGCGGGTGAGCGCCGAGGCGTTCCGGAACCAGGCGACGAACCTCGCCGGGAAGGCGGACGACCGCACCGAGCGCGCCGCGGAGATCGAGTCCGAGGCCGACGACCTCGCCGACGAGGCGGAGGCGGCGGCCGAGGCGGCCGACGAACGCGAGGCCTCGATCGAGGAACTCTGCGAGGAGGCCGACGGACTCCGAGAGCGGTTCGCGGCCGCCGACGCGGACGTCGACCGCGACCGCGTCGCCGACGAGCGGGACGCGCTGCGCGACCAGCGGGGCGAGGTCCGCGAGCGGATCGCCGAACTGTCGGCGGAGCTGAAGAACGCCCGCGAGCGGGTCGAAGAGGCAGAGGAGCTGCTCGCGGCGGGAAAGTGTCCCGAGTGCGGGCAGCCGGTCGAGGACTCGCCGCACGCCAGCGGGATCGAGGAGGACCGCGAGCGGGTCGAAGAGCTCGAAGCGGAGCTGGAGGACGCCCGCGAGCGCGAGGACGACCTCGACGAGCGGATCGCGGAGCTGGACGGGCTCGCGAGCGCCGCGGACCGGCTGGACGAGATCGACGAGCGGGTCGAGACCCTCGAAGCGCGGGTCGAAGAGAAGCGCGAGGAGACCGAACGGAAGCGGGAGTCGGCCGAGGAGAAGCGCGAGCGCGCGGCCGACCTCAGGGAGGAGGCCGAAGAGACCCGCGAGGTCGCCGCGGAGAAGCGCGACGAGGCAGAGGAAGCCGCAGAGCGCGTCGAGGGGCTCGAGTCCGAACTCGCGGAGATCGACGACGCCCGCGAGGCGGTGACGGCGGTCGAGGAGCGCCTGTCCGCCGTCGCGGACGCGGAAGACGAGATCGAGCGCCGCCGCGAGAAGCGGGAGAACCTCGACGAGGTGAACGACGAGCGGCGCGATCGGCTCGCGGACAAGCGCGAGCGCCGCGACGAACTGGCCGAGGCCGTCGACGAGGCCGCGGTCGCGAACGCGAAGGAGCGGAAAGCCGACGCCGAGCAGTACCTCGAACAGGTCGCCGAGGAGCTCGACCGTCTCGGCGAACGGCGGGAAGAGCTTCAGAACGCGATCGGCGGGGTGAAAGGCGAGCTCAGCGAGTTAGAGGGGCTCCGCGAGGAGCGCGAGGCGCTCGGCGAGCGCGTCGAAGCGCTCGAAACGCTCCACGAGGAGACGAGCGAGCTGGAGTCGATGTACGGCGACCTGCGCGCGGAGCTCCGCCAGCGCAACGTGGCCGAGTTAGAGCGCACCCTCAACGAGACGTTCGAGCTCGTCTACGGCAACGACGCCTACTCGCACATCGAGCTCGACGGCGAGTACGTCCTCACCGTCTACCAGAAGGACGGCGAGCCGCTCGACCCCGAGCAGCTCTCCGGCGGCGAGCGCGCCCTGTTCAACCTCTCGCTGCGCTGCGCGATCTACCGGCTGCTCTCGGAGGGGATCGAGGGCGCGGCGCCGACCCCGCCGCTCATCCTCGACGAGCCGACGGTGTTCCTCGACTCCGGGCACGTCTCGCGACTCGTCCGGCTCGTCGAGGAGATGCGCGGGTTCGGCGTGCGCCAGATCGTCATCGTGAGCCACGACGACGAGCTGGTGGGCGCGGCCGACGAGCTGGTCACCGTCGAGAAGGACCCGCGCTCGAACCGCTCGACCGTCCGCCGGGAGGACGCGGCGGACCTCGACGTCGCGTCGCTCGCGGACGACTGAGCGTCACCGCCGCTGCGCCGGGTCTTTTTATAAATATCAGACGACGGCAGGAGCGGTAGAAGCCCGCGGCGACGCCGCCGCTGAGAGGGACGGCGACGTCAGACCGCCCCTCCATGTCGGCGCGTGCCTGCGAGCGGCCGCCACCGGCGGCCGCGAGGAGCACGCGCGAGGGACGCCGCGAGCGACGTGGGCGACCGAAGGGAGCCCCGAGCGAGCGGCAGCGAGGCGCGACGCGCCTCTGGCAGCCGGCGGCGAAGCCGCCGGCGACGAGGCTGGGGAGGTGTGAGGTGCGGTCGCTGTGCGGGTGGGACTCAAAGGGGCAGCCGGGAGGCGGGCGCAAGCGACGTAAGCACTGGAACGAGGGAGCGAACGAAGTGAGCGACCGAGTGAAGCGCGCAGCGAGCGTGCGCCCGCCTCCCGGCTGGGGCTTTGGAGGTGTTCGCTGTCGATATACGGTCAGTTATTTATAAACGAGCGGGTGGCGCTTTAGAAGTAGTCAACGGCGGTTTACTGTCAGCAATTTATAAGCGAACAGCCGCGGCCGACCGCAGATCGCGGTTATAAGTGAGGTATCAGTCGCCGTCGCCCTCGTCAACCCCGTCAGCCTCGTCCGCCGACCCGTCCCGCAACAGCCCCAGCGCCTCGACCGCGACCGCGGTCGCCTCGTAGCCGCGTCGCCCCGCGACCTCGGTCTCCTCGACCAGTCCGGCCGCGCGGAACTCCGTGATCGTCCCGTGGAGGTCGGACTCGCACATGTCGGCGGCGTCGAGGAGGTCGATCGCGGCGATCGGCCCCTCGTCGACGACGACCGCAAGCAGGCCGAGCGACCGGTCGTCGCGGACCGCGCCGAGCGTCCGCCGGACCGGCTCCGGCACGCCGGAGGCCGCGGTCGCGAGCGGCGACTCGCCGTCGACGACCGAGATCTGGTCGTTATCGACGTACCGCTCCGCGCCGGTCGCCGGGTCACGCACCCGGCTCGACTCGGCGGATCGCTTCACGAGGAGGTACGTCTCGCCGTCGGCGTCGCGGACCGTCTGCATGGTCGGAAAGGGGCGCTCGCCGGACATTACGTTTCCGGGGGCGTCGCGTCGGGGCCGAAGTCGCCCTCGTCGGTTTCGGCGTTTCCGTCGGTCTCGGCGACTTCAGCGTCTGCCTCGGCGTCTTCGTCCCGTGATCGCTCCCACGCCCGGTACGTCTGGTAGGTCCGGATGCCCGCCAGGAGACCGACGACGAACAGCGCCGGACCGATCCGCGACCAGCCCTCGAAGAACCACACCATCGGGCCGAGCGCGACGAGAAGGACGGCGGCGTTGGCGTAGATGACGGCGACGACGAACGCGCGGAGGGTCCCCCGGTCCACGTCGCTGGCGCCCTCGAAGTCGCCCCCGTCGTCGAACGACTTCACCGAGGGCGCCTGGGGGATGTCGGGCGTCATCTCCCGCTCGGCGTCGGAGCTCTCGCCGACGGAGATCTCGCCCTCGTCGTCCTCGTCGAGGCTGAACACGCCCGGGCGTACGCCGCGCCGGGGCAAAGGGGTTCCGTCCGGACGCGGCGGGAGCCGGCCCGCCGCCTCAGAGCGCGTCGGCGAGCCGCACGGTTCGGCTCGCTTCGACCCACGCGAGGGGGTTCGTGGCGTCGAAAAGCACCACGTTCCCGTCGTCTTCGTACGCCTCCACCTCGGCGTCGACCGCGTCGGAATCGGTCGGGCGAGTCCCCCGGGGTTCGGAACGTGGGTCCGAAGACATAGACCGTGGTAAGTAATCACACAATATATGCCTTTCCGTGCCGGGATACCTCGCCGCACCCGAAAGCCGAGTTTTTTAGCCGGGTGCCGCCGAAGGGCGGATATGACTCAGTCGGGGCTGTCGGACTTCTCGTCGACCGGGGACGCGGGCGACGGAACCGACGGCGACACGGAAACCGAACGGGAGGAGCTGGCCGCCCAGGAGGCGGCCGTCGTCGCCGGCGGCGGACGCGGGCACGTCAGCGACGTGGTCGATGTCGACGAGGCGAAGTTCCCGGAGTCGACCGGGACCGTCGAGCTGATGATCACCCAGATCGACTACGCCGTCGAGGGGTACGGCAGCGACGAGTACCCGGTGGTCCACGTGTTCGGCCGGCGACCGGCCGAGAACGTCGAGGACGCCGACCACGACGTCGTCGAACACCTCCGCGTGCTGGGGGTGGAGCCGTACTTCTACGTGCCCACGGCCGACCTCGACCGCGACCCCGTCGAGGAGTACGACGCGGTGATCGGGACCCGCGAAGAGAACCCGGACGGCGAGCCGTACGAGAGCATCCGCGGCGAGCCGCTCACCCGGATCGTCACCCGGACGCCCCGGGACGTGGGGAACATCCGCGACGACTTCGAGACCAGCTTCGAGGCGGACATCCTGTTCCCGAACCGATTCCTGATCGACAACGGGCTCAACGGCGGGATCCGCGTCGAGGAGCGGCGGCTCGACGACGGCGAGGGGACGATCCAGGTCCACGAGGGCCACCTCGAACCGGCCGAGGTCGACGCTGACATGCGGGTGAACACCTTCGACATCGAGGTGGACGACCGGCGCGGCTTCCCCGAGGACGGCGAGGAGCCGATCATCTGTCTCACGAGCCACGACTCCTACGACGACGAGTACGTCGTCTGGCTGTACGACGCGCCGGAGGCCGAGGTGCCGCCGCCCGAGGACCTCCCCGACTACGAGGGGATCGTCGACGGGGGGGACGAGGCGATCGACTTCCGGGTCCGCACCTTCGAGGAGGAGGCCGCGATGCTCGACGCGTTCGTCGAGTACATCCAGGAAACCGACGTAGATCTTATGACGGGGTGGAATTTCGAAGATTTCGACGCACCATATCTCCTCGATCGGATGGAGGTCCTCGACGACGGCAGTCAGTACGACCTCTCCGTCGACCGCCTCTCCCGGATCGGCGAGGTGTGGCGCTCCGGGTGGGGTGGCCCCGACGTGAAGGGCCGGGTCGTCTTCGACCTGCTGTACGCGTACAAGCGCACGATGTTCACCGAGCTGGAGTCGTACCGCCTCGACGCGGTCGGCGAGCGCGAGCTCGGCGTCGGCAAGGAGCGCTACACGGGCGACATCGGCGACCTCTGGGAGCAGGACCCCGAGCGCCTCTTGGAGTACAGCATTCGTGACGTGGAGCTGTGCGTCGAGATCGACCGGAAACAGGACGTGATCGCCTTCTGGGACGAGGTGCGCACCTTCGTCGGCTGCAAGATCGAGGACGCGCCGACGCCCGGCGACACCGTCGACATGTACGTCCTCCACAAGGCGTTCGGGAAGTTCGCGCTGCCGACGAAGGGCCAACAGGAGTCGGAAGACTTCGAGGGCGGCGCCGTCTTCGAGCCGATCACGGGCGTCAAGGAGATGGTGACGGTCCAGGACCTGAAGTCACTGTACCCGATGTGCATGGTGACGATCAACGCCGGGCCGGAGACGAAGGTCGACCCCGACGAGTACGACGGCGAGACGTACGTCGCGCCCAACGGGACCCACTTCCGGAAGCAGCCGGACGGGATCATGCGCGAGATGGTCGACGAGCTGCTCTCCGAGCGCGAGGAGAAGAAGGCGCTCCGGAACGACCACGACCCCGGGACCGAGCCGTACGAGCAGTACGACCGGCAGCAGGCTTCTGTCAAGGTTATTATGAACTGTTTCACGCCGGACACCGAGGTCGTAACCCCGGACGGCGTTCGGTCGATTACGGACTTGGAGGTCGGCGACGCCGTGTACTCGCTCGACCCCGACACGGAGGAGATGGCGGTCAAGACCGTCGAGGAGACCCACGCGTACCCGGACTACCGAGACGAACTCGTCGACATCGAAACGTCGAAGATCGACTTCCGGGTGACGCCGAACCACCGGATGCTCGTCCGAAAGAACGAGACGAACGGGATCACCGAAGACGGGTACAGTTTCGTGGAGGCGGGCGACCTCGACCGGGCGACGAACTACGAACTACCTCACGATTGGGACGGGCCGGACGGCGAACGGATCGACGAGGTCGATCTGACCGAACTCGTCGACGGCGAGTACGAGGTGTGGGTCCGGCCGAGCGTCCACGGTCACACGTTCACCGCCGAACTCGGCTGGACGCCGCGACGCGTGCCGAAGGCGGACGTCGGCGAGACCGGCTACGTGTTCACCGCCTCGGAGTTCGAGGAACACCGTGAGTACGTCGAGTCGGTGTGCGAGACGAGTTTCGTCCACCGCGAGTCCGGGCGGAAGTGGATCCCGCGGACGTTCGACGGCGACGACTTCCTCGAACTGCTCGCGTGGTACGTCACGGAAGGGAACGTATACACCTCCGAAGAGAAGCGGTTCGGCGACAATCTCCGCGGCTCCGCGACGATGATACAGATCGCACAGGACGCGGTAGCCGACGGCGGCGACTCCGACCACGAGACGATCGGCCAGCTCCTCGACCGGATGGGGCTGGACTACTACGTGGACGACCGCAGCTATCAGTTCACCTCGGCGCTGCTCGGGGACCTCCTCCGGGACCGCTGCGGCGACGGGAGCTTCGAGAAGCGGATCCCGGACCGCGTCTTCGAGGCGACGAGGGCGCAGAAACGCGCGTTCCTGGAGACGCTGATCGACGGCGATGGCGACCGGCAACCGGGGTCGTGGCGGTACACGACGTCGAGCGAGACGTTACGGGACGACGTGCTCCGTCTGTGTGCCCACCTCGGACTCACCGCGAGCTACAATCGCGACAGCGGGAGCTGGCGGATCTACGTCACGGAAAGCGCGAAGAACACGCTTCGAATGCACCGGAGCGGAAGCCGAAGCGAGGCCGAAGACGGCGTCTACTGCGTGACCGTCGAAGACAACCACACGCTCCTCGCGGGGCGGAACGGGAAGTTCCAGTTCGTCGGCCAATCACTCTATGGGGTGACAGGTTGGGATCGGTTCCGGCTTTACGACAAAGAGGGCGCAGCAGCTGTCACGGCGACCGGTCGCGAAGTTATCGACTTCACCGAGGAGGCCGCGGAGGAGCTTAATTATCAGGTAGCTTATGGTGATACCGACAGCGTTATGTTGTCATTATCTGACATGTCGAAGGAAGAGGCGATCGAGACTTCCTTCGAGATAGAGGACCACATCAACGAGCGCTACGACGACTTCGCGCGCGACGAATTAAACGCCGAGTTCCACCGCTTCGAGATCGAGTTCGAGAAGCTCTACCGCCGGTTCTTCCAAGCGGGCAAGAAGAAGCGGTACGCGGGTCACATCATCTGGAAGGAGGGGAAAGACGTCGACGACATCGACATCACCGGCTTCGAGTACAAGCGCTCGGACATCGCCGGCATCACGAAGGAGGTCCAGCAGAACGTCATCGAGACGATCGTCACGGGCGACGACATCGACGAGGACTTAGAGGAGGTGAAAGCGTACCTCGTCGACGTCATCGCCCGCGTGCTCGACGGCGACGTCGACCTCGACGAGATCGGGATTCCGGGCGGGATCGGCAAGAAGCTCGACGCCTACGACACGCCGACCGCGCAGGTCCGCGGCGCGAAGTACGCCAACCTCATGCTCGGGACGAACTTCGGGAGCGGGTCGAAGCCGAAGCGGCTCTACATCGAGAAGGTCCACCCCGACTTCTGGGCGCGGATGGAAGACGAGGAGGGGCTCGACCCGCAGCGGGACCACTTGTACGGGGAGTTCAAACGCGACCCCGACGTGATCTGCTTCGAGTACGCTGACCAAGTGCCCGAGGAGTTCGAGGTCGACTGGGAGAAGATGCTGGACAAGACGCTGAAGGGCCCCATCGAGCGCGTGATAGAGGCGCTCGGGATGTCGTGGGAGGAGGTCAAGACGGGCCAAGAGCAGACCGGCCTCGGCTCGTTCATGTGACCGACGGCGAGGCGAAACGCCGCTCGTCGAAAGCAGTTTTCGATTGGTAGAAAATTTCTTGGTCGATCTGCGATTTTTGACGGGGAGATTCGTAACCATTAACCCCCTCAACCCCCACCGTTAACGTACGAGGCACGAGAATACATATGGCTACTCTCGAAATCAACGATCTTCACGCACGAGTGGCGGAAGAGGGCGGCGAACGCATCCTTCTCGGGGTCGACCTGACCGTCGAGTCCGGCGACATCCACGCGCTGATGGGCCCCAACGGCTCGGGCAAGTCGACGCTGGCGAAGGTGATCGCCGGCCACCCGGCGTACGAGGTTACCGGCGGCGAGATCCTCCTCCACCTCAGCGAGGAGGACGTCGCCGACGTCGACGCCGACCTCGACGACGAGGACTACCACTGGGAGCTGCTCGAGCTGGAGCCGAACGAGCGCGCCGCGCTCGGCATCTTCCTCGGCTTCCAGTACCCCGCGGAGATCGAGGGCGTCACCATGACGAACTTCCTCCGCCAGGCCCTCAACGCGAAAGCGGACGAGCGCGAGGAGCTGTTCGAAGAGGAGGACGAGGAGGAGGAAGCCGAGGCCGACGACGAGGACGACGAGGGCTACGAGACCTCTCCGATGGAGGGCCCCGCGGACGACGGCGAGATCGGCGTCGCCGAGTTCCAGGAGATCCTCTCCGAGAAGATGGAGCTGCTCGACATGGACGAGAAGTTCATGCAGCGCTACCTCAACGCCGGCTTCTCCGGCGGGGAGAAGAAGCAGAACGAGGTCCTCCAGGCCGCGATGCTGGAGCCGAGCGTCGCCGTGCTCGACGAGATCGACTCCGGGCTCGACATCGACCGCCTGAAGGACGTCTCGAAGGGGATCAACGCGCTCCGCGACGAGCAGGGCACGGGCATCCTCCAGATCACCCACTACCAGCGCATCCTCGACTACGTCGAACCCGACCACGTTCACGTCATGCTCGACGGCGAAGTCGTCAAGAGCGGCGGCGCGGAGCTCGCCGAGAAGCTGGAGGACGAGGGGTACGACTGGGTCCGCGAGGACGCCTTCGAGGCGGCGTAACCGAATGCGGGCACGCGACACACCTAAACACGGAAATCCGTAACGATACACTATGAGTTCACAACAGGACGACCTCAAGGAGACAGACACCGAGGCCCGCTTCGAGTTCAAGAAGGAGGAGAAGTCCGCCTTCAAGAGCGAAAAGGGCCTCACCGAGGAGACGGTCCGCGTCATCTCGGAGGACAAGGACGAACCGGAGTGGATGCTGGAGCGGCGCCTGCGCGCGCTCGAGCAGTTCCAAGAGATGCCGATGCCGACCGACTGGCCCGGGCAGCCCGATCTCTCCGAGGTCGACGTCGAGGAGATCGTGCCGTACATCCGCCCGGACATCGACAAGCGCGGCGGCGCGGACAGCTGGGAGGACCTCCCGGAGGAGATCCAGGACACCTTCGACAAGCTGGGCATCCCGGAGGCCGAAAAGAACGCGCTCTCGGGCGTCGGCGCGCAGTACGAGTCCGAGATCGTCTACCAGAACATGCAGGAGCGCTGGGAGGAGAAGGGCGTCATCTTCTGTGACATGGACAAGGCCGTCCAGGAGCACGAGGAGATCGTCCGCGAGCACTTCATGACGAAGTGCGTCCCCCCGAGCGACAACAAGTTCGCGGCGCTTCACGGCGCCATCTGGTCCGGCGGCTCGTTCGTCTACGTCCCGGAGAACACCACCGTGGAGATGCCGGTCCAGGCGTACTTCCGGATGAATAGCGAGGGGATGGGCCAGTTCGAGCACACGCTCATCATCGCCGAGGAGGGCTCCGAGGTCCACTACATCGAGGGCTGTTCCGCCCCGAAGTACTCGGCGTTCAACCTCCACTCGGGCGGCGTGGAAGTGTTCGTCGGCGAGGACGCCCACGTCCAGTACTCGACCGTCCAGAACTGGTCGAAGAACACGTACAACCTGAACACCAAACGCGCCATCGCCGAGAAGGGCGGGCGCATGGAGTGGATCTCCGGCTCGATGGGGTCGAAGGCGACGATGCTGTACCCGTCGACGATCCTGAAGGGCCGCGGCGCCTCCGACAACCACATCACCATCGCCTTCGCGGGCGAGGGGCAGGACATCGACACCGGCGCGAAGGTGTACCACAACGCGCCGAACACGAAGTCCACCGTCGAGTCGAAGTCGATCGCGAAGGACGGCGGCCGCACCAACTACCGCGGCCTCGTCCACATCGCCGACGGCGCCGAGAACTCCTCGACGGCCGTGGAGTGCGACGCGCTGATGTTCGACAACGAGTCGACGTCGGACACGATGCCGTACATGGAGATCAACGAGTCGAAAGTCGACGTCGCCCACGAGGCGACCGTCGGCAAGATCGGCGACGAGGACATCTTCTACCTCCAGTCGCGCGGTCTCGACGACGACGACGCCAAACAGATGATCGTCTCCGGGTTCATCGAGCCGATCACGGAGGAGCTGCCGATCGAGTACGCCGTCGAGCTCAACCGGCTCGTCGAGCTGGAGATGGAGGGTTCGCTCGGATAACATGAGCACGCAAGCAATCGAGAGCCTCTCGGAGGACACGGTACGACGCATCGCCGACGAACGCGACGAGCCCGAGTGGCTCCGACAGACCCGACTCGACGCGCTGGCCGCGCTGGAGACCTCCGACCTACCCGACGTCATCCAGACGCCGGGCCGCCGCTGGACCGACCTGGAGGCGCTGGACTTCGAGGCGCTCGTCGACCCGCTGAACCAGGCCGACGAGACCGAGCGGACCGCGGGCGACGACGAGGTCGTCGTCCTGCCGTTCACCGAGGCGCTCGCCGAGTACGGCGACGTCATCGAGGCGAACTTCGGGTCCGTCCTCGACCCCGAGCACAACTACCTCACGGCGCTTTCCGTCGCGCTGTTCACCACCGGCACGTTCGTCTACGTCCCCGAGGGCGTCGACGTCGAGGACGTGACGGTGCGCGCGGAGATGAACTCCCGCTCGCTGTTCAGCCAGACGCTCGTCGTCGCCGAGGAGTCGTCCTCGGTGACGATCCTCGAGTCGATCACGTCCGGTGACGCCGACGTCGACGGCGACCGGTACTTCTCGAACCTCGTCGAGGTCGTCGCGGGCGAGAACGCGAACGTCCAGTTCGGCTCGCTCCAGAACCTCGACGACGACGCGTACACCTACTCGCTGAAGCGCGGCGTGACCGACACGTACGCGACGGTCGACTGGATCGAGAGCAACTTCGGCTCGAAGCTCACGCGCTCTGACATCGAGACCGAGCTCGACGGCGACGGCTCCGAGAGCCAGATCGTCGGGACGTTCTTCGGCACGGACGACCAGCACTTCGACATCAACGCCCGCGTGTGGCACCAGGCCGAGCAGACGACCGCCGACCTGGTCACCCGCGGCGTGCTCGACGACGTCGCCCGCTCCGTCTACGAGGGCGTTCAGGACGTCGGCGAGGACGCGTGGAACACCTCCAGCTACCAGCGAGAGAACACGCTGATGCTGTCGGACGACGCCGAGGCCGACGCGTCGCCGAAGCTGATCATCCACAACCACGACACCGAGGCCTCCCACTCCGCGACGGTCGGGCAGGTCGACGCCGAGGACCTGTTCTACCTCGAGAGCCGCTCGATCGACTCGCGGACGGCCCGGAACATGCTCGTCGAGGGCTTCTTCGTGCCCGTCTTAGAGGAGATCGCGGTCGACGAGTTCCGCGACGACGTCGAGGAGCTCGTCTTCGAGCGACTTCAGTAAGCCGTCCGAGCGGACGATTTTTTCGACCCCAGCGCGTTCTCGGAGCGACCGGCCCGCGAGGGGAATCTCTTAAGACCGACGACGCCCGAGTCGGAGGTATGCGAACCCGCGTATCGCGCCGTCTCGGGTGGTCGCGGTGAGCGTGAGCCAGCGGGTCGCCTCCGACGACCAGCTCGCGCGGCTGCTCCAGATCGGAATCGTGCTCGAAGAGGTCGTCGAAGCGCGAACGCACCGCCACTACCAGCAGCTGGACGCCGAGCTCGACGAGGAGGTGGAGACGCTGCTCGCGGACGCCGCCGAGGAGTCCGCCGACCACCGCGAGCGCTTAGAGGCGCTGATCGAGGGGCTCGGCGTCGACAGCGTCCCGTTCGACGAGATCGAGTCGCTGGTCGACGCCCGCTACGGGCGGACGCGGCCGGAGGACTTCGATGACGTGCTGTACGACCAGCTGTGCAACGAGGAGACGGCGTACAAGTTCTACGACGACCTCATCGAGGCGATCGAGGACTCCGAGGCGACGTTCTCGATCGACCGCGAGGAGCTGATCGCGACCCTGACGACGATCCGCGACGAGGAGGCCGAGGGAGTGCGCGAGGTCACGGAGGTCATGGAGCGCCGATGAACCGGGCAGACGAGTCGCCGACGAGCGCCGACGGAGGACAGCCGTGAACACCGCAGACCAGTACCTCAAGACGATATACGTCGTACAGGACAGCGAAGACGGCCCCGCCTCGACCGGGTCGATCGCCGACTCGCTCGGCGTCAGCCCGGCCAGCGCCAACGAGATGATCGGCAAGCTCGAGGAGCGCGGGCTCGCCGAACACGAGAAGTACAAGGGCGTCACGTTGACCGACGACGGCATCGTCCGGGCGCGGGACGCCCTCCAGACCTACTGTATCATCGAGCGCTTCCTCGCGAACGTCCTCGCGGTCGAGGACTTCCAGGCGGAGGCCCGCGAGCTGGAGGCCGTCATCGACGACACGGTCGCCGAGCGGCTCGACACGATCATCGACCGCCAGCCGGAGTGCCCGGACTGCTTCGACCCCGAGTCCGACGCCTGCGCGTGCCTGGAGGTCGCGGCCGCGCCGGTCGAGCCGGAACAGCAGTAGCGCGGCCGCAGAAATCCCCGTCAGCGGTCCTTAGACGCCGGTCGAGTAGCGTAGGATGCCGGCGATGCCGCCGAACGCGTCGAGCAGCTGCTCGCCCTTCTCGAAGTCCGTGGAGATGAACCGGGTCTCCGTGCCGCGCTGCTCGGCGATGGCCATCAGGTGTTCGATGACGTCCTCGCGCTCCTCGACCGCGGCCTCGTCGCCGCACTCGCTACACTCGTGGTCGGGCGTCGAGTGCCGGGCGTCGACCACCTCGTACTCCTCGTGGTCGTTCGGGCACTCGTAGACGACGACGTCGGAGCGGAGGTCCTCGGAGATGAGCAGCCGGTCGACGGAGCCCATGATCAGGTTCCGACGGGTCTGTTCGAACCCGTAGGTGGCTTCCTGCCCGGTGTTGAGCTTCTCGAAGAACTCCTCCATGTCGTTTTTGTCCTGGACGATCTCCTGGTCGGCGAGCGCCTCCTGGCCCGCGTCGACGAGGTCCTTCAGCCCGGACTCGTCGGTGTAGGCGACGTCGAACTTGCCCAGCACCTTGTCCTGGAGCTCGTGGTGGAGGTAGTCGCCGTCGAGGAACTCGTCTTTCGTCGGCGAGGGGCCGCCGACGAGGATGCCGTCGAGCTCGTGGCGCTTGTCGACGAACAGGTCGTTGGCCATTCCCGCGACCTCCTGGTAGAAGTTGTCGATCGCTTCGAGCCGGAGGCGGGCGAACCGCTGGGCGGACTGGCCACCCTTCCGCTGTTTGCCGGGGACGAGCGAGGAGGCGGACTTGACGGGCTCGACGCGTTTCCCCTTCAGCCAGCCGACGTTCGCCTCGCGGCGGTCCAAGACGATGAGCCCGAACAGCCCGGAGTCTTCGAGCATGTGTTCGAGCGGCTCGGTGAGGAACTCCGAGTCGCAGTGGTATCGGAACGACTCGACGGGCTGCGGGGGTGACTCCAGCGTCCGCGTGACCATGTCGGTCTGGCCGCCGCCGCTGTCGATCGCGCCCGAGAAGATCACGATCCCGTTGTCGGGCGGGAACGTGTCGTAGTAGCGCAGTCGGTCCTTGATCGACGTGAGCGCGTCCTGAACGGCGGTCCGGGTCTGCTTCGACTTGATGTTGGACGCCTCGCTGTGCTCTTGGGTGACGTGGGCCACCACGTCGGAGATCTGCTTGTCCTCGGGGATGTAGATGGTGACGAGCTGGGTGCCGGAGCCCTCGTAGTCTTTGAGCTCCTCGATGACCTTGCGGAACTCGTACTTCCGGCGGTCCTCGTTCGCCTCCTGTGCGTCGCTACTCATTGCCTGAAATACGGTCGCGTGCGTGTAAGTAAGCTTTGACCTCCCGGCCGGCGCGTCGGTAGCGGGTCGCACGGGTCGCTAAGCGCACGACCATTTATAAACACCGTGCGGTGGCGCGTGCCTCCGAGTGGCCGCCCTCGGCGGCCGCGAGGAGCACGCGCGAGGGAGTCGGGCGCTTCGAGGGCGACCGGAGGGAGCCCGAAGGATGCGCCCGACGAGGCTGGGGAGGCGTGAGGCGCGGGGCGGTGCTGTGTGGGGCGGGACTCAAAGGGGCAGCCGTGAGGACAGCGCAGGCGACGCAAGGACCACAGGGAGCGAGCAGGGCGAGCGACCGAGGACCGCAGCGAGCGTGCGCTGTCCTCGCGGCTGGGGCTTTGGAGGTGTTCGCCGCCGATCCGCGATCAGCCATTTATAAGCGAGCGACTGGGGCTTTGGAAGCACTCTCTACCGACCCCCGATCAGCACCCGAAGAAGGCCGAACTCGACAGCCCCGATCCTACATCGACTCCGGCGCCTCGACGCCCAGCACGTCGAGCGCGTTCGCCATCGTGTGCTTCGCGGCCGCGACGACCGCGACGCGGGCGTCCCGCAGCTCGTCGGTCTCGGCGGTCACGACCGGGCACTCGCGGTAGAAGGCGTTGTACGCGTCGGCGAACTCGCGGGTGAACGTCGCGATCGTGTGCGGTTCGAGGTCGTCCGCCGCCGCCTCGATCGCTGCGGGGAATCTGGCGACCTCACGGAGGAGCTCGCGGGCTTCCTCGGTTTCGAGAGCGCTCGCGTCCACGTCGAGCGCGTCGGGGTCGACACGCCCGTCGGCGTCGGCGGTCACGCCAGGCACGTCGACGCCCTCGGCCGCGGCCTCGTCGAGGATCCCGGCGCAGCGCGCGTGGACGTACTGGACGAACGGGGCCGACTGCGCCTCGAAGTCGAGCGCGTCCTCCCACTCGAAGGTGATCGCCTTCGCGGGCTGCTTGGAGACGATGTCGTACCGGACCGCGCCGATCCCCACCTGGTGGGCGATGCGCTCGACGTCCGCCTCGGTGAGGTCGTCGTCGCGGATGCGGTCGTCCATCCGGGACTCGACGGCGTCGCGGGCGCGGTCGATCGCCTCGTCGAGCAGGTCGTCGAGCATCACGCCGGTCCCCCGCCGAGTCGACATCTTCCCGTCGGGGAGGTTGACGTACGAGTAGATGACGTGGCCGAGCCGGTCGGTGTCGTTGCCGAGCAGCTCGAGGGTCGCGTCCAGCTGGTCGGCCTGGAGCTTGTGGTCCTCGCCGAGGACCGTGACCGCGCGGTCGTAGTTCGCGAACTTCCACTCGTGGTGGGCCAGGTCGCGGGTGGTGTAGAGGCTCGTGTCGTCCGAGCGCAGGAAGACGAGGTTCTTGTCGATCCCCCACTCGTCGAGCTCCAGCTGCCAGGCGTCCTCCTCGTAGACGGCCTGATCGGTCTCCTTGAGCCGCGCCGCGATGTCGTCGGTCGAGCCGTCGCGCATGAACCGCGTCTCCTTGACGAACTCGTCGAACTCCGCGGGGAGCCGCGCGAGGCACTCTTTCATCCCGCCGAGGACGGTGTCGACGACCTCGCCGACGCGCTCGTAGGTCGCCTCGTCGCCGGCTTCGAGCCCCTGAAGGATGTCCTGAATCTCCGCCTCCGCGGCCTCGACCGCGTCGGCGTCGGCCTCTTCGAGGAAGGCGTTCCCCTTCCGGTAGTAGCGCACGAGGTCGTACTCCGCGCGGTCGCGCGCGGGCTCGGCGTCGAGGTCGGCCTCGTCGAACCGCTCGTAGGCCCACGTGAACACCGCCATCTGGCGGCCGGCGTCGTTGACGTAGTAGTGACGGTCGACGTCGTACCCCGCGTACTCCATGAGGTTCGCGACGGCGTCGCCGACGATGGGGTTGCGCGCGCGGCCGACGTGGACCGGGCCGGTCGGGTTCGCGCTGGTGTGCTCGACCACGACCGACGCGTCCCGGTCGGGGAGCGCGCCGTAGTCGCCGTCGACGGCCGCCGAATCGAGCGTGTCCGCGAGGTAGCGCTCGTTGGCGTGGAAGTTCACGTACGGCCCGGCGGTGTCGACGCTCGCGATGTAGTCGGCGCCTTCGACCGATACCGCTTCGGCGACCTCGCCCGCCACCTGCGGCGGGGGCGCGCCGACCTCGCCCGCGAGCCGGAAGGCGACGCTGGAGGCGAGCGTCGCGTCCATGTCGTCGGGCGGGCGTTCGATGCCGAGGTCGTCGGTCGGGAGGTCGAGATCGGCGAGCGCGTCCGCGAGCGCCGCCTCGACCTCCGACCGGAACTGCCTGAACATACCGTCCGTTCGACGGGCGGGTTAAAAGGCCCTTCCGAACCGGCTCGAAACGGAAGACGGGAAATCGGTGGGGCGAAACGTGAGACTCTACGAACCGCGGTGGCGCGTGCCTGTGAGGCCGCATCGCGGCCGAACAGCACCGCGCGAGGGACGCCGCGAGCGACCGAAGGGAGCGAGCGGCGAGGCTGGGGAGGTGTGAGGTGCCGTGCGGAGCGGTACGGGGCGGGGCTCAAAGGGGCAGCCGCGAGGCGGGCGCAGGCGACGTAAGCACCGCAGGGAGCGAACCTGTGAGCGACCGAGGAGCGCAGCGAGCGTGCGCCCGCCTCGCGACTGGGGCTTTGGAAGTGTTCACCGCAGGTCTACAGACGATTATTTGCCGCTGTTGAAATCCTATTCTTCAGACAGAGTTCACCTGAAACGTCTAGTCGCTGAAGAGTGCTACCTAATCGGTAGCGGGAGTACGTGTAGTACGTCGTAAGTGAGGCCATTTATAAGTAGAATCTCGGTTTTGCCGTTGACTGTTTATAAATGCTTGAGGCTGGTGGGATGAGGATCTCCAAAGCCCCAGTCGCGACGGCTCGCGCGCCTTGCTGCGCTCCTCAGTCGCTCGTTTCACTCGCTCCTTGCGGTGCTTACTGCGGCGTGCTTCGCCCTCGCGACTGCCCCTTTGAGTCCCACCCTGCCCCGCACAGCGACCGCACCTCACACCTCCCCAGCCTCGTCAGTCGCCTCCGCTTCGCTCCGGCGACTGACTCCCTCGCGGGCTGGCTCGCGGCCTCCGCTTCGCTCCGGCCGCTCGCAGGCGCGCCACCGCCTGCCATTTATAAGCGACCGTCGGTGCCGCTGGCGACCATTTAAACACCGAATCGCTGCTACCGATCTGCGATACTCACTCCCGTTATCGCTCACCGCTAACCCCTGTATTGACCGTTGCTGGGGCAGAATATATCACTTGCTGAGAATTTCACCAGAGCCGACTATTTATAACCGAGCGGCCGGGAGTTCGGAAGCACCTCCCGCAGAACAGCCGAGCCCGGGGTCGTATTCTTACGAGACAATCTCGTCGATCAGCTCGCGCGCGCTGCGCCGCACGGCCGCGTCGCTCTCGATCGACGGCTCCCACCCGAGGTCCGTGAGCTTCTCGATCGACAGGCGCATCTTCGGCACGTCGCCGGTCCAGCCGCGATCGCCGCCGGTGTAGGCGTACTCCGGCTCCACGCCCAGCTCCTCGCTCACGATGTCGGCGATGTCGGTGACGGAGGTGGTCGTCCGCGTCCCGAGGTTGTACACGTTGTACGCGTCGTCCGCGTGCTCGACGACGTGCCGGATGGCGTCGACGCACTCGGAGACGTGCATGTACGACTTCTCCTGGCGGCCGTCGCCGAGGATCTCCAGCTCCGTCGGGTCCTCGTCCAACTTCTCGATGAAGTCGGGGATCACGTTGCCGCGCTGGCGCGGGCCGACGATGTTCGCGAAGCGGAACACCCACGACCGGACCCCGTAGGAGTGCGCGAACGTCGAGATCAGCGCCTCGTCGGCGAGCTTCGAGGAGCCGTAGATCGAGATGGGCTCCATCGGCGCGTAGTCCTCCGGCGTCGGCCGCGGCGCCTCGCCGTACACCGTCGAGGAGGAGGTGAACGCGAACCGGTCGACGCCGACCTCGCGCATCCGCTCCAAGACGTTGTACGTCATCTCGGTGTTCTCCTCGAACAGCTCGCGGTCGTCGTCGTAATTCGTGTCGGTGTACGCCGCGAAGTGGAAGACGATATCGAGGTCGTCGGTGACCGCGCGAGCGACGTCGTCGGCGTCGGTCACGTCCGCCTCGACGAACTCCGCGCCCTCGGGCACCCGATCTCGGGTCCCCTTCGAGAGGTCGTCGGCGACGCGCACGGTCGCGCCGCGGTCGAGCAGGTCGGCCGCGAGGTGGCTCCCGACGAGGCCGGCGCCCCCGGTGACGAGGACGCGCGAATCGGCGAGGTTCATACCGGTCGGTCGGCGGTCGCGGATAAGTACGTGTGGAATCGGGACGGGAACGGAGACGGAGCCCGACTACAGGTTCTCGAACGCCTCGTCGACGATTTCGCCGGTGTCGGCGATAATGTCCGCCATCACGTCGTCGTCCGGCGTCATCCCCACGAGCCGGGCGATGCGCATGATAGAGACGTGGTAGACGCGCTGGACGCCGGGCTCCTCCTCCCAGACCACGACGTTACACGGCATCAGCGCGCCGAGCTTGTTGTCGCTCGCGTCGAGCGCGCGGTCGGCGACCTCGGGGTTACACGCGCCCAGCACGTAGTAGGGGTCGCGACCCGCGTCGACCTTCTCGTTGAGCATCTCGGACGGCGAGAACTCGACGGGGACGCCGAACCCGGCGTCGGTGAACACCTCGCGGACGTGTTCGATCGCCTCCTCGTGGTCCATTTCGAGGGTGGCCTGCTGTTCGCCGATGTCGTCCGGGTCGATCTGCGTCGGGTCGATGGGAAGCGTCATTCGTGTACTGTCTTGGGCCTACGTAACAAAGGCTCTTCGGATGGCACGCGGAGAGAGCGGAGACGCGGCCAGCTGGGCATCGACCGCGCGGCTTCCGGGCGATACAGTATTGTGCTATTCGGGAACAACTTTAACCCGCTCTGCCGCCCTACTGTTCGATATGACGTCCGGTTCAGTGCGCGAGGACCTCGAACGCGACCTGGAGTGTCTGGACCTCTTAGAGTGCGTTCACGGGCTCAACGAGCGGGATCGGCGGGTCTTTCAGGAGCTCCACCAGACGGACGGGGCCCTCACCGTGGACGACGTGGCGGACCGACTGAACTGCGAGCGGTCGACGGCGTACCGGTCGATTTCGCGGCTCGTCGACGCCGACGTCGTCGTCCAGCGGCAGGAGAACTACGACCAGGGCGGGTACTACTACGTGTACCGACCGCGGACCTCGGAGGAGGCCGCTCGCGAGATGCAGCGGCTGCTCAACAGCTGGTACGCGACCGTCGGACAGCTCATTCAGGAGTTCGAAGACCGGTACGGCCGCGAGGCGGAGGAACGCGGGGATTGCCCGATTCGACCCGACCCCTGACGCGTGTACGGCCCCCCGCTCGTGTCGCAGTATTGTACAAAACATACAAATAAATAAATCGCTGGGGACCGAACGGGACACTATGGTCGACGACACGGGAACGGCCCGACCGACGACGGCCGGCGACGACGCTCCCGCCGAGTACGTGCGGGCCAACCGCGAGGCGCTGGTCTCGCTGGCCCTCGATCTGCTCGCGGTCGACACGTCGAATCCGCCCGGCGACACGCGCGAGATCGTCGCCGCGATCGAGCGGTACCTCGACCCGCTCCCGGTCGAGGTCGAGCGGTTCGCGGTCGACCCGGCGAAGCCGAACCTGCTCGTGCGGGTCCCGGGAGCGTCCGACCGCACGCTGCTGTACAACGGCCACCTCGACACCGTGCCGTTCGACGCCGACGCGTGGACGCGCGACCCGCTCGGCGAACGCGCCGACGGTCGTGTCTACGGCCGGGGGGCGACCGACATGAAGGGCGCCGTGGCGTCGCTGCTGTTCGCGGTCCGGGCCTTCGCGGCGACCGACACGGATCCCCCCGTCGACCTGCTGTTCGCGTTCGTGAGCGACGAGGAGGTGGGCGGCGACGCCGGGCTCCCGGCGCTGCTCGACGCGGGAGCGCTCGACGCGGACGCGTGCGTGATCGGCGAGCCGACCTGCGAGGAGGGGCGCCACTCCGTCACGGTCGCGGACCGGGGCAGCATCTGGCTGACGCTCGAGGCGTCGGGCGAGGCGGCGCACGGCTCCCGGCCGACGCTCGGCGTCAACGCCGTCGACCGGCTCTACGACGCCGTCAAGCGGTTGCGCCGGCGGTTCGGTTCCGAGCGGCTCGACATCGACGCCGAGATGGACCCGATCGTCGAGGAGTCGATCGAGTACTACGCCCCGTCGATGGGCGAGGCGACCGCGCGGGACCTGTTCCGGTACCCGTCGATCAACCTCGGCGTCTTCGAGGGCGGCGACGCGGTGAACGCCGTGCCTCAGTCGGCGCGCGCCGAACTCGACGTGCGCCTCACCGCCGGCGTCCACACGCCCGACGTGCTCGCGGGGATCCGCGAGTGCGTCGCCGACTGCGAGGGGATCACGGTCGCCGACGTCTCCTGGAGCATCGGCACCGCGGAGGACCCGGACGGCCCGCTCGTCGAGGCCGTCGCGTCGACGGCGACGGCCGTGACGGGGGACCGCGTCTTCAGGCGGAGCGCCACGGGCGGCGGCGACGCCAAGAAGCTCCGGAACGCCGGGATCTCGACCGTCGAGTTCGCGCTCGGGACCGACACGCTCCACGCCCCGGACGAGTACGTCCCGGTCGACGCGCTCGTCGACAACGCGGTCGTGTACACCCGGCTACCGGCGGCGTGGCGAGCTGAGATGGACGGTTAGCAGTCCGCAAGCGGGCGGGGCGTCTCGCCGCCGACCCGGAACGGGTGAGAAAGACGTATATACCGAAATGACCCAATTGTGGGCATGGTAGACAATATTAGCGTGGCGGACGGACGGCTCCGCGAGGGCGACGGACGTGGGTCTGCGGTCGTCGGGGGCGACCGACGCCGACGCCGAGGCCCGCACCGCCCGTTGGACGCCGACGCGCTCGACCCTCGCTGACGATGGAGCGGTTCCAGAACACCGGCCAGCCCGACTGGGACTGGTGGGGGAAGCTCTGGCCGACGCCGGGCGCGACGCTCCGAGACCTCGGGATCGGGGCCGGTCAGTCGGTGGCCGAGGTCGGCTGCGGGAGCGGCTACTTCGCGCTCCCGGCCGCCCGGATCGTCGAGCCCGCGCCGGTGTACGCGGTCGACTTGGACGAGTCGCTGCTCGGCGAGCTGGAGTCGCTCGCCGAGCGACAGGCGGTCGGGAACGTCGTCCCGGTCCACGGTGACGCCCGGAACCTGACCGAGCTCCTCCCGGAACGGGTCGACGCGCTCGTCGTGGCGAACACCTTCCACGGCGTCGACGACCGCGCCGAGTTCGTCGCGGAGGCGTTCGACGCGATCGAGCCCGGCGGCAGCCTGATCGTCGTCAACTGGCGCGACCGACCGCGCGAGGCGACGACCGTGGGGGGCGAGCCCCGAGGCCCGCCGACGGAGCTGCGGATGACCCCCGAGGAAACGGCGGAAGCCGTCACGCGAGCCGCGGCGTTCGAACTCGACCGGCGGATCGAGCTGCCGCCGTACCATTACGCGGTCGTGTTCCGACGGTAGCCCGCGGACGCCCCTCGCGCTCGGTCGCGGCCGACCCGTGTACACCGAACGACCAGATTATTAGAATAGTGGAATCCACGCACAAGTCTAATATGCCACGCGCGCAACTGCCGCACGTGAGACTGCCATGACCGACATCGAACCCGACGACACCGTCGACGCCAGAGGCGCAGCGTGTCCCGGCCCCCTGATGGACCTCATCGGAGCGATCCGAGGCGCCGAACCGGGAGACGTCGTCCGACTGCTGAGCGACAGCGACGGGTCGCTCACCGACGTCCCCGAGTGGGCCGAGGAGGCCGGCAACGAGCTGCTCGCCGTCGAGGAGCTCGACGACCACAACGCGTTCTACGTGGAGAAAGCATGACCGAGCGAATCGTCGTCCTCGGCGGCGGGACCGGCGGGTCGGTGCTCGCCAACGACCTCGCCGACCGGCTCGAACCCGAGCTCGACGCCGGCGACGTCGAGGTCACCCTGATCAACGACGGCCCCGACCACGTGTACAAGCCGGTCTGGCTGTACGTGCCGTTCGGCCAGCGCGAGCCGGCGGACGGTCGCCGCGCGCTCGACGAGCTCGTCGACGACGCGGTCGACCTCCGGATCGACCGCGTGTCCGAGGTCGACACCGACTCTCAGCGGCTCCGGTTCGACGGCGGCGGACCGCCGATGGAGTACGACTACCTCGTCTTGGCGACCGGGTCGACGCTGAAGCCCGAGCAGATCCCCGGCCTCGCGGAGGGCGGACACGACTACTACAGCGAGTCGGGCGCGACCGCCCTGCGCGAGGAGCTGCTGGAGTTCACTGAGGGCGAGATCGTGTTGAGCGTCATCGGGACGCCGCACATGTGTCCGGCGGCGCCGCTGGAGTTCGTCTTCATGGTCGACGACTGGTTCCGCGAGCGCGGCCTGCGCGAGGACGTCGAGGTCACCTACACGTACCCGATCCAGCGCGTTCACGGGAACCCCCACATCGCCGAGTGGGCCCGTCCCATCATGGAGGAGCGCGACATCAACGTGGAGACGTTCTTCAACGCCGAGTCGGTCGACCCCGACGCGGAGACGATCACGTCGATGGAGGGGACCGAGCTCGACTACGACCT
The DNA here is from genome assembly GCF_003666015.1 of Halorubrum sp. Atlit-26R. Classification (GTDB taxonomy): domain Archaea; phylum Halobacteriota; class Halobacteria; order Halobacteriales; family Haloferacaceae; genus Halorubrum. The sequence continues at coordinate 174,185 of NZ_QPLT01000001.1, read as the reverse complement.
CCTCGTGTCGATCCCGCCCCACGGCGGCGTCGACCTGATCGAGGAGGCCGGGCTCGGCGACGACGGCTGGGTCGACGTCGACAAGCACACGCTGGAGGCCGAGGCCGCGGAGAACGTCTACGCGCTCGGCGACACCGCCGACACCGGCGTCCCGAACGCGGGCAGCGTCGCCCACTATCAGGCCGGCGTCGTCGGGCAGCGCCTCGCGAGCGATGTCCGCGGTCGGCCGGCGACGGCGACGTACGACGGCAAGACGCTGTGTTTCATCGAGACCGGAATGGATTCGGCCTCGTTCGTCGAGTTCGACTACGAGAACCCGCCGTCGCCCGCGCCGCCCTCGGAGAAGCTCCACTGGTCGAAGCTGGCGTACAACGAGTCCTACTGGCTCACCGCGCGGGGGCTGCTCTGACCATGTCCGAGACGGAATCCTCCGAGTCGGCCGACCTCGAAGCGGCGATCGCGGAGAACCCGGAGGCGGTCGCCGCGTTCGTGGAGCGGCTCGACGCGGTCAACGAGCTGCTGGACGTGCTCTCCTTAGGGGAGAGCGCGCTGGACGACGAGATGGTCCGCGAGCTCTCGGCCACGGGGTCGACGCTCGCGGAGTCCGCCGACGGCCTCGCGACCGACGAGACCGTGGCGCTCGCCGAGGCGGTCGGCGAGAACGGCGACGAGCTGCGGGCGGCGCTCGACACGCTGGTCACGCTCCAGCGGAGCGGCACGCTCGACGAGATAGCCGAGATCGCCGAGGTCGGGTCGCTGGCGACCGCGGCCCTCGACGACGAGATGGTCGCGTCGCTGGCCGGGACCGGCGCCGCGCTCGGCGAGGTGGCACAGACCGCGGCCGACGACGACACCCGCGACGGCGTCGAGACGCTGCTGAAGGGCGTCGGCGAGGCGGAAAGCGAGTCGCCCGAGCGGGTCGGCGCCGTCGGGCTGCTCCGCGGCGTGCGCGACCCGGAGGTCCAGTACGGGTTGGGCTACCTGCTCGCGGTGGCGAGCGCGATCGGCCGCGAGCGGTCCGGCCGCGAGTGAACCGCCGCGGAGTCGCTGCGAGAGAACGAGCGTTCGAGAATCGGAACCGGAGTTCGGTCGGCGGCGGTCAGACGAGGAGCTGGATGTCCGCCTCGGCCATGTCCTGAATGGCGGTCGCGGCGCCGACGCCGGTGGTGACGCCGTCGTAGAAGTCGTCCTCGTCGTAGTCCATCAGCTCGATGGTCATCTGACAGGCCTGGAACTCCACGCCCATCTCCAGGCTCGTCTCGAGGAGCTCCTCGATCGTGGCGGTGTCGTTGTCCGTGATCCGCTTTTCCATCATCTTCGTCGTCACGCGGTCCATGCCGGGGAGCGCGGCGACGGCGTTGGGGACGGGCATGTTGGGGTTCCCGACGGAGCTGAGCTGGAGGTTCTTCGACCGCTCCTCGTGGAGCATGTCGAGCCCCCAGAAGGTGGTGAAGACGGTCACCTCGTAGCCGAACGCGGCCGCGGTGCTGGCGAGGATGAGCGGCGGGTACGCCATGTCCAGCGTCCCCTTCGTGGCGATGATGCTCATCTTCTTGCCGCCGTCCTCGGCGGTGGCCTCGGCGAGCGCCTCCTCGAGCTCGTCGACGCGCGCGGCCAGCTCCGCGCGCGAGGGCACTTCGTCGGCCGGCACGTCCTCGGTCGACGCGTCCTCGGTCTGCGCCTCCCCGGCCGACGCGTCGGGTGTGTCCGTGCTCATCGTTACTCCGTCTTGCGGACGTAGTGGTTGTACACGTCGTCGCCCTCCGTCTGGTCGACGAGCTCGACGCCCTCGGTGCCGTCGGCCCAGCCGTCGATGTCGCTCATGCTACCGGGGTCCGTCGCCACCACCTCGAGGACCTCGCCCGGGGCGAGGTCGTCGATGGCGGACTTCGTCTTCACCACTGGCATGGGGCACGATGCGCCTTTCACGTCGAGCGTCTCCGCGATGTCGAATTCGGCACTCATGGGATATCTGCTCCGGTTGTCTGTATTGGAGCTAGCGCACAATACCTCCCGGCACAGTAAAAGATTGTCGATTCTTGTGAAGATCGCCGACTACTGTATAAAGCCAAACCGGTTTAGACGACGTATAACCCGTGTTCGGGGACACCCGGGGCCCACCGGACAAAGATCTCCCTCCATAGTATTGTTTGAAATAGGAAATACTATGAAAATGCTTTTGTGCGTCGACCCGGTAGAACTGAGTGCGAAACATGAATGCCGACGACTTCCCGACTCCGGACGTCGACGTCGACTCCGTCGACCCGGAATCGCTCAAAGACCGAATCGACGCGGGCGAGGACGTCACGATCCTCGACGCGCGCATGCAGTCGGATTACGACGAGTGGCGCATCGACGGCGAGAACGTCACGTCGATCAACGTCCCGTACTTCGAGTTCCTCGAGGACGAGATCGACGACGACGTCCTCGATCGGATCCCCGACGACCGCGAGGTGACCGTCCTCTGCGCGAAGGGCGGCGCCAGCGAGTACGTCGCGGGCACGCTCGCGGAGCGCGGCTACGACGTCGACCACCTCGAAGACGGGATGAACGGCTGGGCGAGCATCTACGAGGCCGTCGAGGTCGACCGCTACGACGGCGCCGGCACGCTCCTCCAGTACCAGCGCCCCTCGTCAGGCTGTCTCGGCTACCTCCTCTACGACGACGGGGAGGCCGCGATCATCGACCCGCTCCGGGCCTTCACCGACCGCTACCTCGACGACGCCGACGACCTCGGCGTCGACCTGACGTACGCCATCGACACGCACGTCCACGCCGACCACATCTCGGGCGTGCGCGACCTCGACGCCGAAGGCGTGGAGGGCGTCATCCCCGACGCCGCCGTCGACCGCGGCGTCACCTACGCCGACGAGCTGACCACGGCCGAAGACGGCGACACCTTCGAAGTCGGCGACGCGGCGATCGAGACCGTCTACACGCCCGGCCACACGACCGGGATGACCTCCTACCTCGTCGACGAGAGCCTCCTCGCGACCGGCGACGGGCTGTTCATCGAGAGCGTCGCCCGTCCCGACCTCGAAGAGGGCGACGACGGCGCCCCCGACGCCGCGCGCATGCTGTACGAGTCGCTTCAGGAGCGGGTGCTGACGCTGCCCGACGACACCCTGATCGGCGGCGCGCACTTCAGCGACGCGGCCGTCCCGGCCGACGACGGCACCTACACGGCGCCGATCGGCGAGCTCGTCGAGGAGATGGACGCGCTCACGATGGAGGAGGACGACTTCGTCGAGCTGATCCTCTCGGACATGCCGCCGCGCCCGGCCAACTACGAGGACATCATCGCAACGAACCTCGGGCAGAACGCCGTCGACGACGAGGAGGCGTTCACCCTCGAGCTCGGGCCGAACAACTGCGCCGCCAGCCAAGACTCGCTCGCGGGTGACTGACGACGCAAATGGTCGCTGACCCAGTACTGCTTCAGGCCGTCGCCGAGCTGTTCCCCAACGGGATCAGCCGGTACGCCGTCGGCGGGCTGCTCGTCGGCCTCGGGACCGTCGTCATCTACGTCGGGACCGGCATCCCGGCCGGGGCGAGCACGTTCCTGGAGTCGACGCTGTCGTACGTCTCCGACCAGTCGCGGTTCCAGCGGTACGTCGGCTCGCGGGACTGGCGGCTCGTGTTCACGGCCGGGATCGTCCTGGGCGCGCTCGCGTTCGCCGCGACGGTCCAGTCCGGCGTGGTCACGACCTCGCTGTACGAGCCCGGAACGACCGGTCAGCTCTACGAGGTCGCCGGCGTGACGCTGTGGACGACGGACGTCCAGCCGTGGCGGCTGTTCCTCGGCGGGATCTTGGTCGGTATCGGGACCCGCGTCGGGAAGGGGTGTACGTCCGGACACGGCGTCTGCGGCGTCGGCTCGGCGTCGAAGACGTCGCTGGCCGGCGTCGCGACGTTCCTGACCGTGGCGATCGGGACCGCGCAGGTCGTCGCCGCGTTGGGGGTGAGTCCGTGATGCGCGAGACGCGAGGGGCGAACGGAGTGAGCGCCTCGGAGGGCGAACGGCGAACGGACGTGAGCCGTGAGCAGCGCGCGTCTCGAACTGCGCGAACGGGAGCGACCGGAGGGAGCGACACGTGAGCGACGACCGTCATCCCCTGTTCAAGCCGCTGGTGTTCGTCGGCGGGCTGATCTTCGGGTTCGGGCTCGGCTTCAGCCACATGGCGCGGCCGGAGGTCGTGGTGAACTTCCTGCTGTTCGAGGACCTCGGCCTGCCGTTCGTGATGTTCGGGGCTGCGATCGTCTCCGGGATCGCGTTCGCGCTGCTGCCGCGGATCCGGGACGCCGCGCCCCTCACGGGGAGCCCGTACGAGCGTCGGCTGAAACCGTTCGACCGGAACGTCCTCGTCGGCGGCGCCGTCTTCGGCGTCGGCTGGGGGCTCTCCGGGATCTGTCCGGGCGCGGCGTACGCGAGCCTCGGGGTCGGCAACGTCACCATCCTCTGGGCGCTCGGCGGGATGTTCGTCGGCGCGTACGCGCAGGGGTACTGGCGGAGCCGGAGCGAGGCCCGCGACGCCGCCCCGGCGGGCGCGGACTGACACGCCCCCTCCATGGACCCCGCTCTCATCGCCCTCTTCGTCGGCGCGGCGCTCGCCAGCCTGTTCATGGCGTGGGTGATCGGCGCCGGGTCGAGCGGCGCGACCCCGTTCGCCCCCGCCGTCGGCGCGAACGCCATCGGGACGATGCGGGCCGCCCTCCTGGTCGGCGTCTTCGGCTTCGTCGGCGCCGTCACGCAGGGCGGCAACGTCTCGGAGGCCGTCGGCAGCGGCCTCGTCGGCGGCATCAGTCTGCCCGTCGCCGGCGTCATCCTCGTGCTCTTGCTGGGCGCGGGGCTGATGGCGGTCGGCATCGTCACCGGGATCCCGATCGCGACCGCGTTCACCGTGACCGGCGCCGTCATCGGCGTCGGCCTCGCGCTGGGCGGGACGCCGGTCTGGGCGAAGTACCAACAGATCGGCGCCGTCTGGCTGCTGACGCCGTTCGTCGGCGGCGGCATCGCCTTCGGGATCGCCTCGGTCCTCCCGCGACCCGGGGTCGCCGAGCGGTACAGCGTCCCGGTCCTCGCCGGCCTCGTCGGCGCCGTCCTCGTGAACGTCCGGTTCAGCTTCCTCGGCGAGGGGGCCGCGCCGGGGACCGTCAGCGGACTCGCGCAGCGGACCCTCTCGGTCGACGGCCTCGCGTCGGCGGCCGCGATCACCGGCCTCGCCGCGCTGGCGATCGCGACCGTCGTCTGGTGGGACGTGAGCCGCGACGAAGCGGGCGGGCTGCGGCGCGTGCTGCTGGCGCTCGGGTCGCTCGTCGCCTTCTCCGCGGGCGGGAGTCAGGTCGGGTTAGCGGTCGGCCCGCTGCTCCCGCTGCTCGACGAAGTCGAGATGGTGTCGGCGACCGCCGTCCTCGTCGGCGGCGGGTTCGGGATGCTGGTCGGCTCGTGGACCGGCGCGCCGCGGATGATCAAGTCGCTCTCGCAGGACTACTCCTCGCTCGGGCCGCGGCGCTCCATCTCCGCGCTCGTCCCGTCGTTCCTGATCGCGCAGCTCGCGGTGCTGCTCGGGGTGCCGGTCTCGTTCAACGAGATCGTCGTCAGCGCCATCATCGGGAGCGGCGCGGCCGTCGGCGGCCGCGACGCGGTGGACGCCGAGAAGATCCTGACGACCGTGGGGGCGTGGGCCGGCTCGTTCGCCGTCTCGTTCGCGCTCGCGTACGCCGTCGCGGCGCTCGCTTTATAAGCGAGCCACGCCGCGGCGTCGTTTCTTTATAAATACCCGAAGCGGTAGCAGCGGCGCGTGCCTGCGAGCGGCCGGAGCGAAGCAGAGGCCGCGAGTCGCACGCGCGAGGGAGTCGCTGGCGGCCGGAGCGGAGCGAAGGCCGCCAGCGACGAGGCTGGGGAGGCGTGAGGTGCGGTCCCGCGAGCGACCGGAGGGAGCGAGCGGGGGCACGGAAGTCGCAGCCCGCGCAGCGAGCGAAGCGAGCGAGCAGGACCGTCTTCCGGCGGTCGCGGTGCCGTGCGGGGCGGGACTCAAAGGGGCAGTCGCGAGGACGAAGCACGACGACGCAAGCACTGGAACGAGGGAGCGAGCGCAGTGAGCGACCGAGTGAAGCGCACAGCGAGTCGCGCGAGTCCTCGCGGCTGGGGCTTTGGAGGAGTTCCCTGCTGATTCGTCACTGATGATTTATGAGCGAGCGACTGGGGCTTTGGCGGTGTCCGTCACCGAGCCGTCAGTAACTATTTATAAACGAGCGGCTGGGCTGTAGCGGTGTTCGCAGGCGACTCACCGGTATCCATTTATAAACAAACTGTAGGAGAGCTACCGAAGTAGCCGCCACGGCAGCGATCGCGTCACCGCGGCGTGACGATCTGCCCATCGAGACGCCTGCTTTTTTAAGTTGCTCGGGGCGGCGGGACGAGGAAGACGTTCCCCGTCGCCCGCGCGACGATCTCCCCGGAGACGCTGCCCAGCAGGAGCCGCCGGACGCGGCTCCGGCCCTTCGAGCCGACGAGGACCGTCGACGGGGCGGTCGCCGCTTCGACGGCGAGGATCTCCTCGGCGGGGTCGCCGCGGCGGACCTCGGTCCGCGTCTCGATCCCCCACTCCTCCAGCGTGCGCGCCCGCTCGGCCAGCCGCTCGGCCGGACCGGCGCCGGCGTCGCCGCCCGCGCCCTCGTCTTTCGGCGAGCGGACGTGGACGAGCGTCGCCTCGTCGGTCGCGTGACGGAGGTACGAGAACGCGTCGAACGCGCGGGCGGCGTGCTCGGAGAAGTCCGTCGCGAAGAGTATCCGCCGAAAGAGGTGCTCGCGGCGGACGTCGGGGTCGTCGACCGCCCGCTCGACGCGGTTGACTAACAGCGGGACGACGGTGGTCCGCGCGAGGTTGCGCGCGGTCGAGCCGACGACCCGGTTCTCCAGCGGGCTCCGTCCCCGCGACCCGACGACCGAGAGGTCGGCGTGGACGGTCTCGGCGATGTCGTTGAGACGGCGGTGCGGCGTCCCGCGGACGACGTGCGTCTCGACGTCGAACCCCGCGGCCTCGATCACCGCCCGGTACCTGTCGAGCCCCCGGCGCCGCCGCGCCTCGAAGTCGACGCCCGGCGTCGCGGCGTGGACGTTCCCCGGAACGACCGTGACGAGGTGGACCGTCCGAACGCCGATGCGGCCCAGACAGTCCAGACACGTCTCGTTCTCGATGGTCGCCTCGCTGGCGGCCGACAGGTCGGTCGCGCACAGGGCCCGCATGTCGACGCCTTGGGCGGGCGGCGACAACACGGTTGCGCTCGACTCGAAAGGCGGGCGGCCGAAGACGTGCGGCCGAAGACGTGGGGCGACCGCAACGCGGACGACGCACGGGGCCGCCGAGCGCGAAAACCTCTCCGTAAGTTATCGGTACTCCGACCGAGGTTACCGGAATATAGTATTGTACAGTCAGCCCAAAACCGTTATAGGCACGAAGCGGGTAGGAGAGAGTGAGCAGAAATGTGCCAAAAGCGAATTTCCGCGTTCGGAAGTCGGAGGGAGAGTCGATGGCAGGACTAGAGATACCCACCTGGGACCCGGAGACGGCCCTGCTTATCGGCGCGATCCTCCTCGAAGCGTTCGTGCTGTACGTGGGCTACGGCGGCCTCGAACGGCTCGTCGGGCCGTACCTAATGGACCTCATCGTCGGGGGTGACGCGAGTGCTCGGTAGCCTTCTCAGCGGGCCCGGATTCCTGGGGACGAGCCCCGAGATGCTCGCCCTGTTCGCCGGGTTCGGCCTCGTCGTCGGCGTCCTGTTCGGGTTCTTCGGCATGGGGGGGTCGTTCCTCGTCACGCCGGCCCTGCTCATGTTGGACTACCCGGCGCCCGTCGCGGTCGGGAGCGGGATGGCGTTCGTCTTCGGGACGGCCGTCATCGCGACGCTGAAACACCACGACCTCGGGCAGGTGGACTACAAGCTCGGCGTGATCATGATTACGGGGACGACCATCGGCATCGAGGCCGGCCGCGCCAGCGTCTACTACCTCGAATCGATGGGACTCGCCGGCGGCGTCATCAGCGTCGCCTACGTCGTCCTGCTCGGCGGCGTCGGGGCGATGGTCACCCGCGACGCCCTGAAGGGCGACGGCGGGGGCGGCGTCGACCACGAGGCCGCCGACAAGGACCTCGACGAGTACGAGATCCCCGAGATCGCGAAGAAGATCCAACGGACCGTCCGGATCCCGCCGATGGTGACGCTCCGCGGCGACGTCAGCGTCTCCGTGTGGGTCATCACGGCCGTCGCCTTCGCGACCGGCGTCCTGTCCGGATTCCTCGGCGTCGGCGGCGGGTTCATCCGGATGCCCGCGATGATCTACGCGATCGGCGTCCCGGTGCCCGTCGCGGTCGGGACCGACCTCTTCGAGATCGTCTTCTCCGGCGGGCTCGGGAGCTACCTCTACGGACAGGGCGGCGGCGTGAACCTCGGCATCGTCGCCCCGCTGCTGTTCGGGAGCGCGCTGGGCGCGCGCGTCGGCTCGGCCGCGACCGCCGTCGTCGACTCCGACGAGATCAAGGTGTACTTCGGCGGGATGCTGCTGGTCGGCTCCATCGCCGTAGGCATCGGCGAAGTGGGCTCGTACCTCGGCAACCCGACGCTCGAACTGATCGGATTAGTGCTCGTCATCGGCGCGGCGGTCGTCGTCGCGTTCGCGGTCCTCTACACGACGGTCACCTCGCTCCGCGTGACGCGGCAACAGCAGACGTCCACCGCGGACTGAAGGGCCCCGCCTCGGTCCGCGAGAGTGGGATTGTGTTTATTCTACAACAGTATCGCGAGTCCGGTCGCCGTCGTCTCTCACAGCCCCTCTTCGCCGCCCTCCTGCGTGAGGATGACGACCATCGAGAGCCCGGAGATGAGGAGTAGGATGAGCGTCGGCACGACCGCGTACTGATAGAGCGCGGTCGACTGCGCGCGCCAGATCTGGGTGACGATCGTGTCGAAGCCGGACGGGCGGAGGACGAGGGTGACCGGGAGCTCCTTCATCGTCGTGAGGAACACGAGCGCGGCGCCGGCGACGATCCCGGACCGGGTAAGCGGGAACGTGACGCGGCGGAACGCGCCGGTCGGCGACTCGCCGAGCGTGCGCCCGGCCTCGACGAGCCGCCGGTCGACCTGGAGGATCGACGTCCGGGTGGAGCCCACCGCCTGCGGGAGGAACCGGACGACGTACGCGAAGATCAGTAGCGGCAGCGTCTGGTAGATCCACGGCGCGTACCCGGAGCCGAAGTACACCAACGCGAGCGCTAACACGATGCCGGGGACCGCGAAGCCCACGTACGTCGCGCGCTCGAAGACGACCGCGAGCGGCGAGTCGTGGTTCGCGGCGAAGTACGCGATGGGGATGGCGGCGAGCGCGGCGACGACCGCGGCGGCCGCCGAGACCGACACCGAGTTGAGCACCTGTATCGGCTCGAACGCGAGCGAGGGACGGCGTCCGGCCTCCGAGTTGACCAGCCACAGCCCGAGGATCCACAGCGGCACTAAGAGCGCGAACGCGGACACGCCGGCGGGGAGCAGCGTCGCCGGCCACCGCCACCGCCCGAGCGACACGCGGTCCTCGGTCCGGCCCGCGTCGTCGCCGCTCGTCTCCCGGTCCGAGCGGACCGCCCATTCCAGCGCGAGCACGAGGACAACCACGACGAGCAGCTGGAGGGAGAGCAGCGCGGCGTAGTCGCGGCCGAACGCGTTGTACTCGACGTAGATCTGCCGGGTGAACACCGGGAGCCGCATGATCGACGGGGTGCCGAAGTCCGAGACCGCGTACAGCGCGGCGAGCAGCGAGCCCGCGGCGATCGCCGGCCGGATCGTCGGGAGCGTCACCCGGCGGAACGCCGCGAGCCGACCGTGGTTCAGCGTCCGAGCGGCCTCTAAGAGCGTCGTGTCGAACGACAGCAGCGCGGCCCGGGTCGTCAGGTAGACGTACGGGTACGTGTACAGCGTGATGACGAGGATCGACCCGGAGAGGCCGGAGACCTCCGGGACGCGCTCGACGCCGAGCGGCGCGAGAACCTCGTGGAACTCCCCCTGCGGCCCGAACGCGGAGACGAACGAGAAGGCGCCCACGTAGCTCGGGACGACGAGCGGGAGCGCGGCCGCGACCGACCAGAAGCGGCGGAAGGGGAGGTCCGTCCGGGCGGTGAGGTACGCGAGCGGGACGCCGATCAGGATCGACGCCGCCGTGACGCCGGCCATCAGGAGGAGGCTGTTGACGAGTACGTCCGCGGTCCCGGCGCTGAAGACGAGGTCGACGGCGCGATCGCGCTCGACGGCGACCGCCTCGATGACGAGCCAGGCGAGCGGGAACACGAGCGTGGCGGCGATCGCCGCGCAGAGCAGCGTGAGCCCGATCGGAAGCCTGTCGTCGCCGTCTGTCAGCCGGTCGCGGATCCGGGTTCCCAGAGACATTGTGCGGGGATGGAGTCGGGTTGTCGACGCGAGGGCGCGCCGAGCGTTAGGGGTTCCGATCGCCCGGCGAGCGCGCTCCGACGGATATATGAATTTAGGGCCACCTAAACCCTTCCATGGAACTGACGCGACGCGACGCGGCGGCCGCGCTGGCCGCGGTCGGCGCGACCGGCGGCGTCGCGCTCGGCGTCCGTCGGGCGGCGGACGAGGGGAGCGGCGGCGAGGGTGCGGAAGACGGCGACGCCGGCCCCGCGTGGGACGGAGACGGTCCCCCGGACGACGAGGCGGTCCGGACGGCGATGACCGCGGTGGCGCGGACCGTGTACCCGGAGGCGGTCTCCGGGATCGACGCGTTCGTCGAGGCGTTCCTCGGCGGCCGGCTCGACGGGTCGACCCACGGCGAGGGGATCCGCGCGGCGGTCGCCGAGGTCGAGTCGGCGGCGCGGTCGTGGTACGACGCGCCCGTCGCCGACCTCGCGCCCGCCGACCGGGACGCGCTGCTCCGCGAACTCGGCGCGGACGTGGCCGAGGAGAACCCGGACGGAACGACCGCGGAGCGGGTGCGCTACTACGTCGTGAACGAGCTGCTGCTCGCGCTGTACGCCTCGCCGACCGGCGGCGAGCTCGTCGGGATCGAGAACCCGCAGGGGTACGCGGGCGGCGCGGAGAGCTATCAGCGGGGCCCGCGATGAGCGGTGCCGAGAGCGTCGCCGACGGGCGATCGGGAGAGGCCGACATCGATCGGACTCCCGTCCCCGACGCCGACGTCTGCGTCGTGGGCGCGGGTCCCGCCGGGGCGCTCGTCGCCGACCGGCTCGCGGGCGACCGCGATGTCGTCGTCCTCGACGCCGGGCCGCGGTTCGACCCGGCGGACCGCCTCGCCAGACAGGAGCGGGCGATCCGTCCCTCCTACGGCCGGCCGGACGTGTGGGGCGTCGGCGGCGCGCGCGACGTCTACGAGACCGCAGGCGACCGCTCGTACCCCCTCAACCACGCCCGCGTGAAGGGCGTCGGCGGCTCGACGCTCCACTGGCAGGGGATGGTGATGCGGCTCCACGAGGACGACTTCAACTCCGCGAGCGAGCGAGGCGTCGGCGCCGACTGGCCGATAGAGTACGCGGACCTGCGGCCGTACTACGCCGAGGCGGAGAAGGAGCTGGGCGTCGCGGGCGCCTCTGATAACCCCTACGCGCCGCCGCGCGAGGAACCGCACCCGATGCCGGCGTTCGAGCCCTCCTACAGCGACTCGCTGTTCGCCGAGGCCTGCGAGGAGTTGGGGATCGACATGCACTCGGTTCCGAACGCGCGCAACTCCGAGCCGTACGAGGGCCGCTCGCCCTGCGTCGGCTACGGCACCTGCCAGCCCGTCTGCCCGAGCGGCGCGAAGTACGACGCGACGGTCCATATCGAGCGCGCGGAGGAGAAGGGCGCGACCGTGGTCGACCGCGCCCCGGTCGAGCGGCTGGAACACGACGGCGACGACCGGGTGACCGCCGCCGTCTACGCGACGCCGGACGGGGAGCGACACAGGCAGGCGGCGGACGCGTTCGTCGTCGCCGCCGGGGGCGTGGAGACGCCGCGGCTCCTCCTTTTGTCCGCGTCCGACCGCTACCCGGACGGGCTGGCGAACGGGAGCGGCCACGTCGGCGAGTTCTTCATGGACCACCTGTTCGCGGGCGCGGGCGGCACGCTCGACGAGGAGACGAGACAGAACCACGTCGGCTTCTACACCAGCGCCTGCGACCAGTTCTACGACGAGGCCGACGAGACGCAGGCGCCGTTCAAGCTGGAGTTCTTCAACTACGCCGGCCCCTCGCCGGTGGAGACGGCCCTCACCGGGGACGACTGGGGCGACGCGCTCCTCGACCGGCTCCGCGACGGGTACGGCAACCACGTCGCAATGGGCGGCCTCGTCGAGCAGCTCCCCGACGCCGAGAGCCGCGTGACGCTCGCCGACGACCGCACCGACGATCGCGGGAACCCGGTCCCGCGCGTCGAGTGGAGCGTCGGCGACCGCGCGCTCGACACGATCGAACGCGCGAACGAGATCCAAGTCGATATCTTAGAGGAGCTCGGCGCGGACGTGGAGTGGGTAGCCGGGCCTGACGCCACCGGCCCCGCCTACCACCACATGGGGACGACGCGGATGAGCGACGACCCCGATTCGGGCGTCGTCGACGCCGACTGTCGGACCCACGACCTCGACAACTGCTGGATCGCCTCGAGCTCCGTCTTCCCGACGAGCGGGGCGATGAACCCCACGCTCACCATCGCCGCGCTCGCGCTCCGCGTCGCGGACGACGTGGACGCCCGGCTCTCCGAGACGTGAGCGGGCGGCCCCGGGACGCGAGCCGGGAAGGCCCTCCGGCGGACGCGGGAACGAGCGCCCGTCGGCGGTGTGACGCCCGTTCACACCTGTTTTAGGTAAACCTAAAAGTTCAAGTGCGTGCGAGCGGAGAGACGGGTAATGAGCGACTCAGCACACGCGACGAACGGGTCCGCGACCGCGGTCGAGAACGGCAGCGAGGCGGCCGCAACGGACGACATCGACGCGACGGGCGACATCGACGCGACGGACGGCATCGACGCGACGGACGAGGCGGACGCCGCCGCCGACGCCTCGGGGCCGTACACCTTCGACGACCTCAGCGTCGTGATGGGGACGTACAACGAGGAGGAGGCGATCGCGACGGTCCTCGAAGACATCGACGAGGTGACCGACGGGAAGGCGGAGGTCGTCTGCGTCGACGGCTCCTCGGACCGAACCCCCGAGATCGCCCGCGAACACGGCGCGCAGGTCATCGAGCAGGAGCCGCAGGGGTACGGCGTCGCCGTCCGCGAGGCAATCTTGACCCCCGACCGCCCGGTCGTCGTCACGACCGACTGCGACGACACCTACCCGATGGAGGCGCTGCCGGAGTTCCTCGCGGAGGTCAACGACGGCGCCGACGTGGTGAGCGGCGACCGGCTCTACCACGGCGCCGAGGCGATGCCGGCGTTCAACCGCTTCGGCAACCACGCGTTCGCGGCGCTCGCGAGCCTGCTGATGGGCGAGCGCGTCCACGACACGACCACCGGGATGCGCGCGTACCGCCGCGACGTGGTCGAGGAGATCGGCTGGACCGAGAACACGGGCCTCTCCGCCGAGCTCCTCATCCGCCCGCTGATGCGCGGCTACGACGTGCGAGAGCGCCCGATCCGCTACGCCGAGCGCCTCGGCGAGACGAAGCTCGACCCGATCGGCGGCGGCGCCGCCATCGCGAAGTCGATCGTCACGGTCTGTCTCGAAGAGCAGCTGCGGCGGTTCTGAGCGAGCGAACCGGGGACGCAGTAGCGCGTCGCCGGTTCCGGACGGTGGAGAGGAACGGACCGCACGACGGTTCGACAGGAGTGGAGTCATAACTGCGCCGGACCGAGAGCGGCCACGAGACGGGTCGAGACGCGTCTCGGAAAAACAGCGAGGCGGGGTAGAGGGGTGGCCGGGGGTTAGAACGGTTGGATCTCCCCGTCCATCTCGCCGTTTAACTCTCCGACGAACTCGGTGCGGAACTCCCCCTCGAACTCACCTTCGAGAACGCCCTCGACCTGTCCCCGGAGGTGCGTCTCCTGACCGTCCAAGACTTCATTGCCGACCTCCGTCTGAATCTCGCCGTTACCCCGGAAGATACCGTCGAACTCTCCGGAGACCTCTCCGTGTATTTCGCCCCTGAACGGTTGGGCGGTAACGACGCCTTCGTACTCACCGCGGACCCTTCCTTGTTTTCTCATAACACATCTCGCGGTATACCTGGCATCCATTTATAATTAACCCAGTGTCACTTGTCGCGGAGAGGCGGTGACAGGCGACGGGCGGAGGTCCGTTGCCGGACCGATCGCGAGCGAGACAGGGATACCGATACTCGCACCGCATCAGCGGCCGGATTGGCCGCGTGCAGAGGAGCAGCGGCGGTTCAGCGGTCACCGGTCCCTGTGGCGTCCGTTTCGAAGACGACCCAGTCGGGGTGCGCGTCGGGCTCGTCGGGGAGGTACGTCCCCTCGTTGCCGCACTCCGTGACGAGCCGGCAGGTCGAGCGCTCGGGCGGCCAGACGGCCTCGACGCGCTCCTCGGCGGCGCCCGCCTCGCCACCCTCCGTCACCCGCACCGTCACCTCCTGCCGGTAGGTGAACGTCGCGCCCGTCGGATCGACGAGCGTCACGGTCACAGCGACCACGTCGCCCTCGGGGTCGAACGGCACGGGTTCGGCCGCGTCGGCGTCGCCCGTGGCCGCCGCGCCGGGCAGGCGGACGCCCTCGGGCGTCACCGCCCAGTCGACCGCGAGCGAGTCGCCGGGGTCGCTCACCGTGTAGGAGACGTGGTCGGGACCGCCCGCCGCGCCCCGGCGCGGGTCGACGCGGACCTGCGCGCGGGCGACGCGGTCGGGCACGCCGACGGTCGTCGTCGCGTCGAGCGTCGGCCCCGAACGGCGGTCGAGCGACTCCAGTTTCGGCGTGACGCGCGCCTCCGGGTCCGCGGTCCAGACCCCCTGATAGCCGTAGCGGTACAGGGTGCGGTCCGAGTACGCGTCCAGCACCGCGAAGTTCTCGACGGGGTCGCGGTCGAGCGCGTACACGACCTCGCCGTCGAGCCCCGGCCCGTTCCGGAGGTACTGGAACGGGTGGTTCTGCCACTCGCCGTACGGCGTGGGGACGAACACCAGCGCGTCCTCGAACGTCGCCTCGTCGATCGGCGCGTACGCGGCCTCGTGTTTCTCATCGACCGCGGCGTTGCGCTCCATCGGGTCCGCGGCCGCGTCGACGGCCGCGACGCCGCCGCCAGCGACCGCGAGCGCGACGACGACCGCCAGCGCCGCGCTCGCGACCATCGGCGAGACGCCGCGGGCCACGACCCGCTCGCGGGCCGCGGACAGCGCCCGGGCGCCGGCCGCGACGCCGAGGCCGCCGAAGACCGACAGCGGGACGAGCAGGTCGAAGTGGTAGAACGGCCCGAACAGCGACGCGAGCCCGTCGGTCGGGTCGGAGAGGTCGGCGAGCGCGTTGTGGGTTCCCCAGAAGTAGAGGTTCCCGACGGCGACGGAGACCGCGACGCCCACGAGGAGCAGCGTCGCCGTCCGCCGGAACGCGGGCGAGCCGGCGGGACCGGGCGAGGACCCGACCTCGTCGCCGCCGTCGACGGTGGCCGCGGCGTCGGCGTCAGCGTCGGCGGCCGCGGCGTCGGCGTCAGCGTCGGCGGCCGCGGCGTCGGCGTCAGCGTCGGCGGCCGCGGCGTCGGCGTCAGCATCGGCGGCGTCGCTGGCATCGGCGACGACAGGCGCGCACGGGTCGCCGCTCGCGCGCCAGCCCCACAGCGCGACCGTGCCGCCGACGAGCGCCGTGATCGTCCCGAGCGGACCGGCCGCGAACCACCGGGTCGCGATCTCCTGCAGCGCGTACCGGTTCGACTCCAGCGCTAAGCCGAGCGTGTAGTCGACCGAGTGGCCGAGGATGCGCCGCTCGCCGAAGCCGGGCCCGTCCATCGGCGCGAACACCTGGTACGGGAACGTGAGCGGCGACCCGGTCATCCGGACGTTGTACGCGAGCGTGACGCCGACGAACAGGGTGCCGAACAGCGCCGTCAGCCCCTGGCGCCGGATCGGGCCGGGGAGCTCGCCGGACCGGCCGACTCCAAGCGCGCGGCGGCCGAGGACTGCGAACGCGCGGGCCGTCGACTGACCCGTCTCAGCGCCGAAGCGGCGGACCGCCGACCACACCCGCCACAGCGCGTGGCAGATGAACGGCGCGGCGAACAGCACCGCGGTGTACGGCCGCGCGAAGAACGCGAGCCCGATCGCGACGCCCGCGACGCCGGCGGCCGGGAGCGACCGGTCCCTGACGCTCCGGAGGTACGCGACCGCGAAGACCAGGTTGAGGAACGTCGTCGGCGCGTACGGGAGGAACGCCGACGAGGTCGCGACCGCCATCGGGGACGCGGCGAAGCAGACGGTCGCGGCGAGGCCCGCCCGGCGGCCGACCGCCATCGACCCGATCAGGTACACGAGGGCGGCGTTGCCGGCGGCGATCACGGCGAGCGTGACGCGGGGCTCGCCGAACAGGGCCATCGAGACCGCGAAGGTCGCCGCCGGGACGGGGTTGTACTTCGGGTAGAGCCGCCCGCCGTCCTCGATGAAGAACCACGGGTGGACGGCGTCGGCGAGCGGGCCGGCGTGGAACTCGAGCTGGCCGCCCAAGAGGAGCGCCGCCTGCGTGAGGTAGACCCCCTCGTCGTGGTTCGCGGAGTGGTGCGAGAAGACGGTGGCGGCGATGACGAACGTCAGGAGGCCGGCCGCGACGGCCACCACCGCGGCCGCCACCGTCACCCGGTCGGCGCGGACGAGTCGCTGTCGGAGCCGGGCGGCGAGTCGGCGGGGACGGAGCGACGGTGGGAGAAGTGACACGGACGAGAGGCGGTGGTGACGTGGGCGTGGTGTGGAGCGCGTCGGCGGCTCAGAGCTGGACGCCGGCGTCGCGCATCAGGTCGATGGTCGGTTCGAGGTTGGACAGCTCCGAGAGGTCGATGTCCGGGACGTCCAGCTCGTCGATCGTCGGGAGGTCGCCGATCGGCTCGACGTCGGGGATCAGCGGGTACTCGAAGGTGGAGCGCGCGAAGTAGTCCTGCGCCTCCGCCGACAGCAGGTGCCGGACGAAGTTCGCGGCGAGGTCGGCGTCCGAGGCGGTGTCGACGACCGCGGCGCCCGCGACGTTGAACACCGCGCCCGCGTCGCCCTCGGTGAACGCGGTGGCGATCGGGGCCTCCGGGTTGCCGTCGAGGACGCGCTGAATGTAGTAGTGGTTCGTGAACGCGGCGTCGATCTCGCCGTCGGCGATCTCCTGACACGTGCGGAACTCGTCGGGGTAGGTCGCCGCGCCGCGCTCGACCATCGCCTCCAGCCACTCGCGGGTGGCGTCCTCGCCTTCGAGGATCCGCATCGCGGTGATGAACGCCTGCGCGGAGCCGTACGACGGCGCCCAGCCGAGGTCGCCCTCGAACTCCTCCGGGAACGCCATGATGTCGTCCGGGAGGTCGTCCTCGGAGAACGCCTCGGTGTTGTACGGGATCGTCCGGGCGCGCCCGGAGGTGCCGACCCACTGTTCGGTGCGGAACTCCTGGCGGACCTTCTCGGCCACGTCGTCGGGGAGCGCCTGCGCCCGTCCGGCGTCGGCGAGCGCGCCGAGCGCGCCGGCGTTCACCGAGTAGAACACGTCCGCCGGCGACCCCTCGCCCTCGTTGACGATCTGGTTCACGAGGTCGGTCGAGTTGTTGTACCGGACGGTCAGGTCGAAGTCGTCGTACAGGTCGTCGATGTAGCTGACGAGCTCGCCGACGAGGAACTCGCCGCGGCCGGAGTAGACGGTGAGCTCGCCTTCGAGCGCCGGCATCTCGGCCATCGGCGTGCCGCCGGGGGCGTCGCGGCCCGCGCGGCCGGAACCGATCTGGCCGACGGCGTCACCGACGCCGTCGCCGCCGTCGCCGCCGTCGCCGCCGGCGTCGCTCGTCCCGTTACAGCCGGCGATCCCCGCGACGCCGACCGAACCGGTGGCCGCGAGGAACTTCCGTCGTCGAACGTCGCGTCCGTCTCGTCCGTCGGATTCGTGGTTCGTCATGTGTTTTAGGCTTACCTAAATACTTTTAGTCGTGTCGGTTCAGTCGTCCGCGGGCGCCGGCGTCCGGCGGATCGCGTCGAGGCAGTCGAGCCAGTCGCGCATGTACTCGCCGCAGTGGTTGAGGAACGCGCCGTTGTTCCACTCGTCGAACTCGCCCTCCGCGAGCGCGTCGGCCATCTCGGCGAAGACCGCCGCGTACGAGTCGGCGTCGGCGCCCGCCCCGTCGACGACCTCCCAGACGTGCTCGTTCAGCTCTAACCCCGCCACCTCGTTCGCGAGGTCGTCGAACGTCGAGCGCGGGGCCTTGTTGTGTTCACACAGCGGGTCGCCGTTGTAGATCCGCTTGCCGAGCACGTCACAGGCGCGCTTCAAGAAGAGCCCCGACCAGATGTCGTCGAAGCGGCCCACGTCCCACTCGTTGTCGTCCATCGGCAGCTGGTAGAACGCGGGGATCACCTCGCGGCGGAACGCGAGGTTCATCGAGCAGACGGTGAGGTAGTTGCCGCGGGCGGCGACGAAGTCCTCTCCGAAGTCGTCGGCGGTCGTCCGGGTCTGGGCCTGCCCCTCCAAGTCGCCGTCCATCAGGATCCGGACCGCGTCGAGGTCGGGGACGTTCGTCCACAGCCCCTGCGAGGCGACGACCTCGCCGGCCTCGACGTCGACCGCGTCCGTCTCGACCGTCTCGTCCATCGCCGAGTACGGGTAGCCGCGCGGGTAGAGCCCGTGTTCGTCGGCGTTGTCGTAGAGGACGTTCACCCAGTCCTCGTCGGAGCCGACGCGCTCGATTTCGCCGCCGAAGGCGAGGTTCTCCATGTGGCGCCCGAAGTAGTCGACGTCGTCGTGCGGGAGCG
Source organism: Halorubrum sp. Atlit-26R (assembly GCF_003666015.1). GTDB lineage: Archaea > Halobacteriota > Halobacteria > Halobacteriales > Haloferacaceae > Halorubrum. Next base: position 155,262 of record NZ_QPLT01000001.1, on the reverse strand, counting down.
TGTCGTCGTCGATGAAGACGCCGTAGTCGAACGACTCGTCGGCCCACATGTACAGCAGACCGAAGCTCGTCTCGGCGTGGCTCGCGGCCGGGACGACGTGGCCGTACTCCGCGACGCCGTTGGCCTCGTACCACTCCTCGCGGCGGCTGCCGTCGAACACCTCGCCGGAGACGCCGAGGTCGTCGAGCATGTCGCGCATCTCCTCGGTCTCACAGAAGTCCTCGGTGACTAAGAGGAAGTGGAGCCGCGAGACGTCGAACCCGTGGTCGCGGGCGTTCGCGACGTACGCGCGGAGGCACTCGTACTCTCGGATCGTCGGGACGATGACGCAGATGTCCGAATCGTCGGCGCTCGAGGCGGTGGTCGGCATACGCGATAATTTTTAGGCTGGCCTAAAAGCTTAGCGGTCCGTCGTCGGCCGCGTCGGGGTTCCGGTCCGTCTCGTCGGGAGTCCCCGTCAGCGAGAGGTCGAACGCGGCCGCCGCGGCCGCGCCGCCGGCGAGGGTGACGCCGTTCTTCAGCGCGTGGTCGAGCACCGCCGCGGCGAGCGCGACCTCGGGGGCGATCGGCGTCGTCGCGACGACGATCCCGGTGAACGCGGCCTCGTACAGGCCGATCCCGCCCTGCGAGAGCGGTAACACCTTCGCGAGGTTCCCGGCCGAGACCGCGAGGGTCCCGACGACGAGCAGCGTGACGGGGGCGACGCCGCCGCCGAACCCGCCGACGAGCGCCGCGAGCACGAGGACCGCGGTGGCCACGTCCAGCCCCCAGACGACGGCGCTGGCGAGGAACACCCGGGCGAGCGCGGCCCCGTCCGCGGCCACGACGCGGACGGCGGTCCCGAACCGGACCGCGGCGTCGGCGACGCGCGAGAGTCGACTGCCGTCGAACCGGTCGCGGAGCGCCGGCCCGAATCGGCGCTCGCTTCGGGCGACCGCGACGGTGAGCGCCGAGCCGAGCGCGGCCGCGACCGCGATCCCTCCGGCGGCGGCGACCGCCCGCCCCGACCCGTCCGGGGCCACGGCCCGCCCGTCGACGAGCAGGACCGCGAGCGCGGCGCCGCCGAGGACGCCGAGCGCGACTAAGTCGAAGGCGCGCTCGACCGCCAGCGACGCGACGCCGGTCGGGTACGGCACCTCACGGCGGTCGTTCAGCAGGTACGCGCGCACCCCGTCGCCGGCCCGCGCGGGGACGATCAGGTTCACGGTCTGGCTCGCGAACACCGCCGCCGTGAGGAACGCAGTCCGGCAGCGGTGGCCCATCGGGCCGAGCACGTCGCCGTACCGCCGTCCGCGGACCGGCCACGAGGCGACGTAGGCGGCGAGCGCCGCGGCGAGCAGCGTCGGGTCCGCGGTCGCGGCCGCGTCGACGACGGCTCCGACGTCGAGCGTCCGAGTCAACACCGCGCCGCCGACCCCGAGGACGAGGAGCGTGCCCGCGACCGCGAGGGTCCCCGGAGGAAGCCGCTCCCGAAATCGAATGAGGCGCTCGCGGAACCGAGCGGCGACGATGCGCGGGTTCATACACTCGTTTAGGTCGCCCTAAAGAATAAAACGCTGGCGGTTCGCGGAGGCGAGCGGAGCCGAGCGGCGGCGGCGCGATCCGACTTCGGACCGACGCAACACGTTTGTTCATGGAAATCGAAATACTACGCATGAACGTGGACGGGGCGGACGCCGACTCCGCGGGAGACGAGATCCGGATGTGGCTCGTCGAGCGCACCTACTCCGACGACGAGCAGAACATGGTGATCCTCACGTACGCGACGCCGGACGGCGAGCGCTACTTCCGGAAGGAGCGCGCGCTCACCTCCTTCACGGACGTGCGCGACACCACGGCCGCCGTCGACGCGGCGCCGTCGAACGTCGGGACCGTCGACGACCCCGCCGACCGCGAGCGCTACGCCGCCGAGGCGACGCGGATGGCGAACGCGCACGACCCCGACGACGTGATCTGAGTCGCGCGCCGGCCGGGGGACGAACCCGCCCCGCACACCCTTTTCACCGCGCGGTTCTAACCCTCACCTCATGCGCGCTACCCTCGAAACGCTCGGAATCACCCTCCTCGTCGGCGCCGCGCAGGCCCTCCTCAGTCTCGTCGGCCTCTTCGGGCTCCTCGCGCTGTCGACCCCCGTCTCCGTCGCCCCGTGGACGCTCGTCACCAGCGTGTACGCGCACGGCTCCGTCGGCCACCTGCTGGCGAACGCCCTCGCGCTGCTTCTCGTCGGCCCCCTCGTCGAGCGCCGGACGACCCGGCCGCGCTTCCACGCGTTCGTGGTCGCCACCGGCGCGCTCTCGGGCGTCGCGCAGGTGACGCTCGGAAGCCTGCTCGGTCCGCCGTCCGCCGTGCTGGGGATCAGCGGCGCGGTGTTCGCGCTCGGCGGCTACCTGCTCGCCGGCAACGTCGTGAGCGCGACGCTGTTCGACCGCCTGCGGCTCTCCCCGCGGGCCCAGTTCCTCCTGTTCGGGCTCGTCGCCGTCGTCCTCACGGCGACGACGGCCGCGCCGGGCGTCGCGCTGATCGCGCACGCGACCGGCGCGTTCTGCGGGCTCGTCGCCGGTCGCGTCGGGCTGCTCGACGCGAGATGAGCGGGAGGGGCGAGACGCAACCGACGACGCCGTCGCTAAACGCGGTGAAAAACGGAAGGGGTGAAAGAGAAACGCCCTAGCGCTCAGTCTTCGAGAACGATCTCGATGCTGACGTCGTTCGGCACTTGGACGCGCATCAGCTGGCGGAGCGCGCGTTCGTCGGCGTCGATGTCGATCAGACGCTTGTGGACGCGCATCTCCCAGTGCTCCCACGTCGCCGTCCCCTCACCGTCCGGGGACTTGCGCGACGGGATCTCGAGCGTCTTCGTCGGCAGCGGGATCGGGCCCGACAGGGCGACCCCCGTCGAGTCCGCGATCTCGCGGACGTCGTCGCAGATGTCGTCGAGGTCCTCGGGGCTCGTGCCGGCGAGGCGGACGCGTGCCTGCTGCATCGATTATCGCTCGTTGACTTCCAGCACCTTGCCGGCCGCGATGGTCTGCCCCATGTCGCGGATGGCGAAGCTGCCGAGCTCCGGAATCTCGCCGGACGGCTCGATGCTGAGCGGCTTCTGCGGGCGCACGGTGACGACCGCGGCGTCGCCGGACTTGATGAAGTCCGGGTTCTCCTCGGCGACCTCACCGGACGAGGGGTCGATCTTCTGATCGATGGACTCGATCGTACAGGCGACCTGCGCCGTGTGGGCGTGGAAGACCGGCGTGTAGCCGGCCGTGATCACCGACGGGTGCTGCATGACGACGACCTGCGCCTTGAACGTCTCGGCGACGCTCGGCGGGTCGTCGGCCGGGCCACAGACGTCGCCGCGGCGGATGTCGTCCTTGCCGATGCCGCGGACGTTGAACCCGACGTTGTCACCGGGCTCGGCCTTGGGCACCTCCTCGTGGTGCATCTCGACCGTCTTCACCTCGCCGCCCACGTCGGACGGCTGGAAGGAGACGTTGTCGCCGGTGTTGAGGATGCCGGTCTCGACGCGTCCCACGGGGACGGTCCCGATGCCGGAGATGGTGTAGACGTCCTGGATCGGCAGGCGGAGCGGCGCGTCCGTCGGCGGCTCGGCCTCCGGCAGGTCGTTGAGCGACTCCAGCAGAGTGGGGCCGTCGTACCACGGCGTGTTCTCGGACGCCTCGGCGACGTTGTCGCCCTCGAACGCCGAGATCGGCACGAACGTGGTGTCGTCGGTCGCGAAGCGGACCTGGTTGAGCAGGTCCTCGACCTCGCCGATGACCTCCTTGTAGGAGTCCTCGCTGTAGTCGACGAGGTCCATCTTGTTGACGCCGATGATGAGCTCGTTGATCCCGAGCGTGCGGGCCAGGAACACGTGCTCGCGGGTCTGGGGCGCGACGCCGTCGTCGGCCGCGACGACGAGCACCGCGTTGTCGGCCTGCGAGGCGCCCGTGATCATGTTCTTCACGAAGTCACGGTGGCCCGGACAGTCGACGATGGTGAAGTAGTACTCGTCGGTGTCGAACTCCTGGTGGGCGATGTCGATCGTGACGCCGCGCTCGCGCTCCTCGGCGAGGTTGTCCATCACGTAGGCGAACTCGAAGCCGCCCTTGCCCTTCTCTTCGGCTTCCTCGCGGTGCTGCTCGATTACGTGCTCGGGGACGCTCCCCGTCTCGAAGAGGAGGCGACCCACGAGCGTGCTCTTGCCGTGGTCGACGTGGCCGATAATGGCCAAGTTCTGGTGCGGTTTGTCACTCATGGGGTAATCACGCGCTAAGGCGCTCTGTGAGTAAGTTTCGGTTGATTCCACTAAAACGGTTTCGATACGGCCCACAGAGTATCGCGCCGCCGTCCGGCGATTGTCGACAACGCGGGACACGACAGAGCGACACACGCCCCGGTCCGCGGCGGCGGACTCGGCGGTCGAAGCCGCCTGCTCCGGTCGGACGGTCCGGCCCACTCCGGCCGGACGAGCCGACTTACTCCAGCCGCCCCACGTCGCCGAGGACCGCGCTCGCGGTCTCCGGGCCGCCCGCGCCGCGGCCGGAGATGTTGAGCCGGCCCGCGTGAGACGTCTCGATCTGGACGATGTTCTGCGTGCCGGAGACCGCGAGGGTCCCGTTCTCGGGGACGAGCCGCGGCGCGACGCGGACCGTCTCGCCGGTCGCCTCGCCGATCAGCCGCACCGTCCGCCCGTCCTCGGCCGCGAGCCGGAGCGCGGAGCCGGGCACGTCGCGGATCCCCGACACGTCGGCGTCGGCGAGCGTGAACTCCCGGGCGTCGGCGGGGTCGTCGACCGCGCCGAACGAGAGCACGTTCGCGAGGATGACGCACTTCAGCGCCGCGTCGGTGCCGTCCACGTCGAAGGAGGGGTCGGCCTCGGCGACGCCGAGGTCCTGGGCCTCCGCGAGCACGTGGTCGTAGTCGAGCCCCTCGGCGGCCATCCGCGTGAGGATGAAGTTCGCGGTCCCGTTGAGCACGCCCCGGACCGCGGTGACGTGACCGGGCTCGATGTCCTCGACGGTCGACACCGCGGGGATGGCGCCGCCCACCGTCGCCTCGAACCGGATCTCGCCATCGCTGTCGTCGACGGCCGCCCGCAGGTCGCCGAACCGCTCCGCGACCGGACCCTTGTTCGCGAGGACCGCGTGGCGGTCGCGCTCCAAGGCGGCCGTCACGTGCGTGAAGCCGGGCTCGGCGTCGCCCAGCGTCGTCGGCGTCGCCTCCACGAGGACGTCGTAGTCCGCCGAGAGGGCGTCGTCCGGGTCCGCGTCCCCGACGATCCCCCGCTCCGCCTTCCGCGCCACGACCGCGTCGGGGTCGACGCCGATCGCGTCGTCTCCGCCGGCGCCGGCCCGACCGCCGGTCCCGTCGGCGACCGTCGCGCTCGACGAGTCCGCGACCGCGACGACCTCGTGGCCGTACTCGCCCGCCAACTCGACGACGGAGCGCCCGACCGCGCCCGCGCCGATCACGGCGAGCCTCACGCGTCCACCCCCGTGAGCGGTTCGACGACGCGGAGCTCCTTCTCGTCGGCGAGCTCGCGGACCGCCGCGAGCGCCGCGTCCGTCTCGCCGGCGCGCGCTTCGAGCCGGAGCCGCGCGCTCGACACCTCCTCGGTTCCCTGCGGGGCCGCGAGCGACACGTCGGCGACCGACGCCGACTCGCAGGCCTCGATCCGCGAGAGCGTGTCGGAGAGGTCGGTGTCGATGAGGTGGCCGAACAGGAGGATCGTCACCTCCTCCGCGTACCGCTCCGTGCCCGCCTGCATCACGTTCACGCCCTCGCTGCGGAGCGCGTCGACGATCTCCTCGAACCGCTCGGGCGTCGCCTCGAAGTCGACCTCGACGGGGATCCGTCCGCGGGGCGTCTTGTTCCCGCGCTCGTGGTAGATCGACAGGAGGTTCCCGCCGTTGTCCGCGATCGGGTGGAGCGCGGCGAGCAGCTGGCCCGGCTCGTCGACGAGCTCCAGCCGGACCGTGTGCGTCGAGGGGGCCGTCGAGGCGTGGCCGCCGTCGGGCGACGCCCCGGAGTCGGCCGGGTCGGGCTCGCCCGCCGCGCCCTCGGCGTCGAGCGCGGTCTCCGGCGCCCCGTCGCGGCGATCGCTCACGCCGCCACCTCCGCCGCAGCGCGCAGCGGGGCCCGGTCGGGGGCGCGCGTTCGCAGACACGTCCCTGTCCCCGGCGTGGAGCGGTCCCTCGGTGGCTCCGTCGCGGTGCGTCGGGGGGGAGTCGTGCCCGTCTGCATACCCGAACGGAGTCGGACGATCCGGTATAAGCCTTCGGCGCTGGCAGGCGTTGCCTCGCCGCCTCGGTTGTCAACGTACCGCACGGATCGGGCGGAAATGTCCCGCAGAATTATGGGCGGTCGCGACCGATGGCCGGGCGTGTGTCACCCTCCACGCGGTTCGCCGAGCATGGCTGTGCGGCCCGACAGGTCGAATCGGCGTCTCTCGGACCTGACCCCGCCCAATCGCTCCTCCCCGGACCGAACTCCTTCGAACCGAGGTGCGAGCGCAGAATGAGCGGGCTCTCGATCGACGGTCCGAAGACCCTCAAGGGCGCGGTCGTCATGCTGTTGATCGGTCTCGCGGTGACCGGCTACGGGGCGTACGACTACACCCAGCAGTCGAGCGCGGTCGAGGACGCCGTCGCGGTCGACGCGACCGTCACCGACCTCAGCGTCGAGTCGACGTCGACCGGGAGTAGTCCCGGCGTGGACTACCGGCCGGCGGTGCGGTTCACCTACGAGTACGAGGGGACGGAGTACGCGAGCACCAACGTCTTCCCGTCGGCGATCACGTCGAACTACGACACCGAGTCGGCGGCGCGCGAGGTCGTCGCGGCGTACGCCGTCGGCGAGTCGACCACCGCGTACGTCGACCCCGCCGACCCCGACGGGGCGTTCCTGAAGGCGCAGACGTCGAACGCGCCGCTGTTCGCTGCCGTGCTCGGGCTGTTCCTCTCCCTCGGTGGGGCGCTCTCGACCGTCAGGCGAATCCGCGGCTGACGGCCGCGCCGCTTCGGGGAATCGGGCTCGAAGAGAGAGGAAAAAACGGGGACCGACTACCGCGAACCGCGCCGTCGACTCAGAAGTAGTCGATCGACTGCGGCAGTTCGAGCTTCATCCCCTTGCGCTCGCGGATCTCCATGATCTTCTCGCGCTGGAGGTTGTCGACGAGCACGCGGAAGCCCGCGTTCTCGGTGTTCCACGAGGCGCGGCCCTCGGTGGCCGAGCGGATGTCGGAGGAGAACCCGATCATCTCCTCGACGGGCGCGATGCCCTCGACGACCATGAGGTCGCCCTCCTGGTACATGTCGTCGACGCGGCCGCGGCGGCCCTGAATCTCGCCGGACGCGGCGCCCATGTGTTCGCTGGGCACGTCGATCCGGACGTCCTGGATCGGCTCCAGCAGGCGGACCTCGCCGTCGATCAGCGCGCGGTGGACCGCGTCGCGGACCGCCGGGATGACCTGTGCGGGACCGCGGTGGATGGTGTCCTCGTGGAGCTTCGCGTCGTGCAGGCGGAACAGCGACCCCTGGACCGGCTCGGCGGCCAGTGGCCCGTCGTCGAGCGCCTCCTGGAGGCCCTCAAGGACGAGCTCCATCGTCTCGTTGAGGTGCTGGATCCCCTTCGTGTCGTCGATGAGGATGTTGGTCCGGTGGATGTCCTCGACGTTCTGCGAGGTGTCCTTGTCCATGCCGGCGTCCTGCAGCGCCTCGCGGCGCTCCAGTTCGGGCATGTCCATCGAGACCTCGCCGAGCTGGATGGCGTCGACGATCTCCTGGTCCATCGGCTCGACGGTGATGTAGAACTTGTTGTGCCGGTTCGGCGACTGCCCCTCGACCTCGCGGGAGTTCTCCTGGGGCTGCTCGCGGAACACGACGATCGGCTCCCCGGTGATAACCGGGATGCCCTGGTTGTCGCGGATCCGCTGGGTGATCACTTCGAGGTGGAGCTCGCCCTGCCCGCTGATGAGGTGCTCGCCGGTGTCCTCGTTGATCTCGATCTGAATCGTCGGGTCCTCCTTGGCGACCTGCTGGAGCGTCTCGATGAGCTTCGGCAGGTCGTCCATGTTCTGGGCCTCGACGGACTTCGTGATGACCGGCTCGGAGATGTGCTCGATCGACTCGAACGGCGTCATCTCGACGGAGGAGACCGTCGAGCCGGCGATGGCGTCACGCAGGCCGGTGACCGACGCGATGTTCCCCGCCGGGACGCGGTCCACCTCCTCGCGCTCGGACCCCATGAAGAGGCCGACGCTCTGGATGCGGTTCTTGCCCGCGGTACCGGAGACGTACAGCTCCTGACCCTTCTCCAGCGTGCCGGAGAAGACGCGGCCCGTCGCGATCTCGCCCGCGTGCGGGTCCATGGAGATGTCGGTGACCATGAAGACGACCTCGCCGTCCTCGTCGACCAGCCGCATCGTGTCGGCCAGGTCGGACTCGGGGTCGCCGCGCCAGATGCGCGGGACGCGGCGGGGCTGCGCGTCAACCGGGTTCGGGAAGTGCTCGCAGACCATGTCGAGCACGACGTCCGACAGCGGCGTCCGCTCGTGGAGCTCCTGCCGCTTGTCGTTCTGCTCGAGCTCCATGATGTCGCCGAAGTCCATGCCGGTCCGCTGCATCGACGGCATCGAGACGCCCCACTTGTACAGCGCGGAGCCGAACCCGACCGTGCCGTCCTCGACGGAGACGGTCCAGTCCTCGGGGATGTCGTCCATGTTCTCGGCCATCCCGCGGATGAGCTCGTTGACGTCGGCGATGACGGACATCAGCCGTTCCTGCATCTCCTGGGGCCCCTCCTGGAGCTCGGAGATGAGGCGGTCGACCTTGTTGATGAACAGCGTCGGCTTCACGCCCTCGCGGAGCGCCTGCCGGAGCACCGTCTCCGTCTGGGGCATCGCGCCCTCGACGGCGTCGACGACCACTAAGGCGCCGTCGACCGCGCGCATCGCGCGGGTGACGTCGCCACCGAAGTCCACGTGGCCCGGGGTGTCGATGAGGTTGACGAGGTGGTTGGTGTCCTCGTACTCGTGGGTCATCGAGACGTTCGCCGCGTCGATGGTGATCCCGCGCTCCTGCTCGTCCTCCTTCGTGTCCATCGCGAGCTGCTCGCCCGCGGTGTCCTCGGAGATCATGCCGGCGCCCGCCAGCAGGTTGTCGGAGAGCGTCGTCTTCCCGTGGTCGACGTGGGCGGCGATGGCGATGTTCCGGATGTTCTCCGGGGTGTCCATCAGCCGCTCACATTCCTGAACGATCTTCTTGCGTCGGCCCATTATACCGAGTGTTACCGAAAGGAGGGTCAAAAGGGTAGTGTTTCGTCGCGGCCGTTTCGCGGGCGAGTACCCCCGATCGCCGCCGATTTCGTGTCGACCGGTGTCACGGGACAGGCGACTGAGAGTGGGCTCGCTCGCGGGCGACGGCAGCGTTCGCGGTCGGCGGCGGCGCTCGCGCCCGGACACACCGCCTGCGGTCATCGGGGCGGTTTTAAGTTCCGACTCGGGAAACGGGACGTATGAACGAGACGCTCTCACGGCTCGACGACAGCGGCGTCGTCGCGGTGTTACGCGGAGTCGAGGCCGACCAGCTGATCGAGATCACGGAGGCGCTGCGCGAGGGCGGGGTCACCGCCGTCGAGATAACCGCCGACACGCCGGACGTGGCCGAGAAGCTCGGCGAGGTCGCCGGCTCCTTCGACGACGAGGTCGTCGTCGGCACCGGAACGGTCCTCGACAGCGAGACGGCCCGGACCACGCTGATGGCGGGCGCGGAGTTCGTCGTCTCCCCGAGCCTCCACGAGGACGTGATCGAGACGTGTAACCGCTACGGCGCCGTCACCGCGCCGGGCGTGATGACGCCCACCGAGGCGGTCCGCGGCTACGAGGCCGGCGCCGACTTCGTGAAGGTGTTCCCCGCCAAGACCGTCGGCCCGGCCCACCTCGGCGCGATGAAGGGCCCGCTCGGGCAGATCCCGATGATGCCGACCGGCGGCGTGAGCCCGGACAACGCCGCCGACTACGTCGACGCGGGCGCGTTCGCGGTCGGCGCCGGCGGCGCGCTCGTCGACTACGACGCCGCCGAGCGCGGCGACTACGAGAGCATCACCGAGACCGCCCGCGAGTTCACGCGGGTGGTCGAGGAGGCGCGCGGCGACGAGTGAAACGGAGGCCATTATAAATGGATAGGACGGCAGGAGCGGTGGCGCGCGCCTCCGAGCGCCCCCCGGGGCGCTCGGAGCGCGTGCGAGGGAGTCGGCCGACCGCAGGGAGGCCGACGAGGCTGGGGAGGCGTGAGGTGCTGTGCGGGGTGGGACTCAAAGGGGCAGTCGTCGAGGACGGCGCAGGCGACGTGAGCACCGCAGGAGCGAGTGTAACGAGCGACGAGGAGCGCGACGAGCGTGCGCCGTCCTCGCGGCTGGGGCTTTGGAGGTGTTCGTCGTCGATCCGGTTTTAATTATTTATAAACGAGTGGCTGGGTGTTTGGAGGCGTACACCGGCAGAACAAGAACGATTGCGTATAGACGATCGACGACACCGGTCTCCATTTGAAAACCCGCAGAAAGGTCCTAATAAGCTCGATCTTCTACAGAAAAAAGGCGAATGCCTCGGGGCTTGACCCCGAGGCAGTTCACATGAAGTCCGCGATGCCGGACTGCTTGTTCGTGTCGTCCTCGAAGATCGACTCCAGCGACCCCTCTAACACCTTCAGCCGCTGTTTCGTGTAGGGGCGACAGTCGAACCGCTCGGCCACCTCGATGGCGGTGTCGACGTACTTGCTCACCGACCCCTCGTGGACGGTGAGGTTCACGCGGCCGCCGCACTCGCGGCACTCGCCCGTCAGGGGCATCCGGCGGTACTTCTCGCCGCAGTCGAGACAGCGCGTCTCCTGCCGCGAGAACGCCCGGAGGTTCCCGATGATGTCTGGCAGGAAGTGGTACTCGATCACGCGCTCGGCCACGTCGGTCTCGTCGACCGCGCGCAGCTTCCGGGCCAGCTCCAGCTGCGCGTCCATCTTCTCCATCATGTCGCCGAGCGTCTTGTACGCCGACAGGTCCGGCCCCATCGCGATGTCCGTCGTGTCGTGGGTGTGGTCGAACCCGTGGTACTCGTCGTCGGTGCCGAGCGTGTCCTCGCCGATCTGGATCAGCTCCTCGACCTCCTCCGGGTCGGCCAGCTTGCGCGACGCCTCGTACAGCTCCAGCGGGTACTCCCGCACGATGTCGACGTTGTGCGCCTCGTCGTCGATCTCCGAGGGGTCGATTCGCGAAGACATCACTAAGGGTGCATCCATCCGCCCGCCGCGTTGGTCCGGTAGGAATTCCTTCGAGAAGTTGAGCAGTCCGTCCATGAGCAGCATCACGCAGTCCTCGTCTCCGTCGCACTGATCGACCGACAGATCGTTCGCGACGAGAGAGTGCGTGTCCTCAACGGTGAGGCAGTACACGTGCTCAACGTCGCTCTCGACGGCCTCCACTTCGTCGACGTTCTCGACAAGGTACTCTCCGGATCCGCCGTCCGACACCTTCGGTGCGTACGGCTCAACGGACGAGACGTTCTCCATCAGCCGGTCGCGCTTCCGAGAGAGGTGGAAGCCTGCGATTTCAGAGAATCGAACGGCATCGTGTGACGAGACACTGAGGACGTACGTCTGCGCGGTCATCCGCGCATCGCTCTCGTCGTAGAATTCGGGGAACTTATCGTGGAGTTGGACCCTCTTCGGCTGGTCGACAGTCGCGTGGATGTCGAGCCGCCGCAGGAGACCGATCAAGTCCTCTCGAAGCTCCTCGCTCACCGTCGTCGCGGTGATTCGGAGCGACCCGTCGTCGACGCTGCCGTCGCCGCTGAAGTACCCGCTCAGATACGCTCCGACGACCTCGTCGGGTGCGTCGAATATTTGATCGGGGACGCGCTTCGTGTGTGCGTACACGCCGGAGTCGAGCACTGAGTCGAAGAACGCACGCAATAGGCGACCGGAGACGGTCACTTTCGCGTGGTTCTCTTCGTACGGGTCGACCCCGAACTCCTCCCGCAGAACGTCGAGGAAGAATTCCCTCGCTTCCGTTTCCGTCCCGCAGATCGTCGTCTGGTGGATAGTCCCCTTCGGCGTTTCCTGCTCGCGGGCGAACCCTTCCGCCGCGTAGTAGCCGAGTAGCGTCGCGACGCGCTCGTTGAGGTCGACGAACCGATCGATCTCCGTGCGATCGCGTTTCATTCCGAGGGTGACGTCGTCCGGGACGAACGCGAGCATCTCGTCAAGCGAGGAGAAACACTGTTGAAGATACGAGACAGGGAAGCTCTCCCGGTATAGGTAATTACTCAGCGTCTTCTTGTTCGTCTCGAACACTTCGGTCATGCTCTGGAGGGGATAGAACCGCCCGTCCCAGTCATCCGCGAAAGCGTCCTCGAAGAGATCGTACAGCCGGTCTTTGTCCAGCCCCTTGATCATGAGGCGGTCGGTCGGAACCGAATCAGACCGGACAAATTCGGCGAGTAGGTCAAACCGCTGCGGGTCCCGACTGGTGTCGTCGGACCCGATCGAGTCGGGGATCACCAGCCTGTCGTTCCCGTCGATTTCTCGCGCCTCCTTACCGACGACCGCATCCCGTTCGTCGTCGTACACGTGAACTCCGTGGTCTGGAGTGACGGTTATCGATCGGCCAGACTCAGTGCGAACCCGCACGAGGTGGTTCGGTGCGTCGTGCTTGCTGACCGCCTCTACCGGGCGAGAGACGCGATCGCCGTCCGCGGTCAGCGACGGAACACGGAGGTTGCCGTCGACACCCTCCAGTTCGCCGACGGCCGTTCCGAAGTCGTCGAACTCGACATCCGACTGCTCGAGGTACGTCTCGACGAACGCCGCGATTTCGTCGTATCGTAGCTGACCGGTCTCGTCCTCGTACCAGATCTTCGTCTCCGGATGGAAGCAGTTCCGCCGTTTCGCGGCGTGAAAGTACGGATGAGCGTATCCCACCGCGGCCGATGTGAATCCTACCACTCTCCCGACAGTCGCGGCGCTCGTGTGGGGGGCCATGCCGAAGACGAGCTCGCCGACGAGGTCGTCGCGTTCGTTCACCTCGTAGAAGCGGTCGAGCCCGTAGAACTGTTCGAGGAGGTCGTCGACGAAGTCCGCGGTCTTCAGCATGTGCTCGGCCGCGCCGTCCGAGAGGACGATGTCCTGGACGCGGAGCTCGACCACCTGATCGTCGTGGCGGAGCGGCTCGCCGTCGACGTCCGTCTCGTACCCCAGCTCGCGGAAGTGGTCCGCGGTGACGTCGAGCTCCGCGGGCTTGACCGCGGTGACCGGGAGGTCGGTCATGTCGTACCGGACCGTCCCGTCCTTGAACGACGTGACGCCGTTCTTCGCGCGGAGGACGCCCTTCTCGATCGGTTCGGGCGTCTTGTTCCGCGAGGTGAGCCCCTGGACCCCTTTCAGGATCTCGAAGGCGGACTCGCGCTCGCCGACCGTCTCCAGCGCGGAGCGGTACGCGTCGTTGACGTCGACCTCCTGGTAGGTCGCGGCCGTCACCTCCCACTCGCAGTTCGGGCACTCGACCCGGCCGGCCTCGTCGGGCTCGCAGACGGTGCCGCAGTCGTTACACTCGTAGTGCGGCTCCGTGTGCGTCTCGCAGTCGGGACAGAGCGCGGCGTAGGTGTGCTCGCCGCAGTCGGGGCAGACGCGGTCGGACACCTGGAGTTCGTGCCGGCCGCGGTGGCCCGTATCGTCCATGACGTTCGCGGCCTCGGCCACGTCGCGCTGGGGGCCGCCCGCCTCGTTGATCGGGAAGAGGGTGTGGACCGCGGGCGAGAGGTCGCGGCTCTCCGACTTCTCCGGCCGCCCCATCCGGTTGCCGATCCGGGTCGGCGCGCGCTCGCGCACCTCGAACGGGGCGACCTCGTTGACCGCGCGGATCGCGTTCTCGCCGTCGGCGTACCCGCGGGCCGCGGCCGAGAGGTCGTCCGCGTCCCACTCCTTCCGGAGCCCGTCGTCGATCCCGAGCGACCGCGCGAGCGGGCGCCACGTCGGGATCCGGAGCGCGTCCGGGGTCGCCCCGTGTTCGACCAACAGCGACTCCAGCGCGTCCCGAACCGCGTCGGTGCGCTCGATAGCGAGGACGCCCTCGACGATCTCGCCCGCGGCGACCGCGTCGGCCAGTGCCTCGAACGCCTCCACCGACACGTCGTGCCAGAGGTAGGTGTACTCGGGGTGGAGGGGACAGTCGTACTCGCGCGCCCACGCGAGCGCCTCGTCGACGTCCGGATGTTCGAGGTCGACGTGCGGGTCGTCGCCCATGGCCTGGACGTCGGCGCCGGCCGCCTCGAACTCCTGGACCCACCACTCGGGGGCGTACGACGCGGGAGCGAGCGGGTGGTTGTTCTCGACGAACTCCCCGTAGTTGACGAGGTACTCGCCCAGGTCGAGCACCTTCTCGATCCCGTTGCGGACCTCCTTGGCCTCCTCCGGGTCGTCGATCCGGCGCACCTCGCCGTTCGCCAGCCGGACCGTCGGCCCCTCGATGGAGTCGACGGGGACGACGCCGTGCGCCTTCCCGGGTCGCTCCGTCTTGATCTGCGTCCCGGCCGCGAGGAAGTCGTCGACGATGTGCATCGTCGCCGGGTGGACGCCGCCGGTCGCGAACCCGTGGTTGCGCGCGCGGCCGTAGCGGAGCCGGAATCCGCCCGCCTCGCTCGGGTGGGTGAACACGGGGCGACCCGCGATGAGGTCCCGGAGGAACTTCTGGGAGGGATCGGCTCGCGGCGGGCCGTCCGGCTCGTCGTCAGCGGGGTCGTCGGCCGCGGGGTCGCTCTCCGCCACGCCGGGTTCGGCGCCCTCCTCGGCGTCGCCGCCGCTCTCGCCGTCGCCGTCGGCGGCCTCGGACTCCGACGCGTCGCCGTCGCCCGCGCCGTCTTTTCCGATCGTCCCGTCGATGAGGTCCTGGAGCCACGGCCAGTCGACCTCCTCGAGGTCGCGGGTGTACCGCTGGATCTTCGGGGCCTTCAGCGCGATCCCCTCGGCCGCGACGAGGCACATCCCGCCGCGCGCGGAGTTGGTGTCGACGCGTTCGAGGTCGCGGAACCCCGACACCTCCTCGTCGCTCGTCGCCTCGCCGTCGAGCATGACGGGGATGTGCTTCGCGATGAACTTCGACTCCTTGTCCTTCGGGGTGTACTGGAGCCCGGTGTCCTTGTCGTAGAGGGCGATCTCCTCGGCGTAGCGTTCGACCTCGATGTCGCGGGGCTTGTACTCGTCGATGCCCAACAGCGACCGGGCGTAGTCGGCGACGAGCACCGACAGCGCCTGCGCGGTCCCGCCCGCCGAACGGATCGGACCGGCGTAGTAGACGTTGACGAACTCGGTGCCGTCGTCGTTCTCCAGCAGTTCGACGCGGTCGATCCCCTCGATCGGCGCGGCCACGACGCCCTCGGTGAGCAGCGCGACGGCGGTCCGGACCGCCCCCTCGATCTTCCCCTCGCGGGAGTCGTAGTCGCCGACGCTGCCGTCGACGAAGTCGGTGACCAGCTCCAAGGCCGCCTCCTCGCGGGACATCTCGCCCTCCAGGTCGCGGACGCGCTCCGCGACGCCGTCGATCCCGAGGATGTTCTCGACGCGGTCGGCCATGTCGCGGGCGACCGGGATCTCGATCTCCGGCTCCGGGTCCCGGCCCTGCTCTTTGGCCGCCTCCGCCACGTCCCACGCCTCGTCGAGGCGCTCTTCGATCCGCGCGAAGTAGCGCTCGTCGTCCGGTCTCATCGGGCCTCGCTGAGAGCCGCGCGGCGCGGTCGTCGGGTCACAGCCACAGGTCCAGATCGGTCGCCTCGTCGTGCGAGCGCTCCAAGGGCTCGGCGAACGCGCGCAGGTGGCACTCGCCGGCCCAGACGGTCGCCGAGTCGAGGTGGCCCGCGAGCGCCTGGCCGCTCGGCCGCGAGAGCACGACGTGCGTGTGTGCGAAGACGTCGCCCTCCAAGAGCGAGACGTTGCCCACGCAGGCGGCCACCTCCAGCGGCTCGTCGAAGGTGACCGAGCGGTACTCGGTCTCCTCCTGGTCGTAGAACCAGACGTCCGCGTCCTGGACCGCGCCGAGCGCCGTGAACCAGCCGGCCTCGACGTCCTCCTCGCGGGCGAGGCTCTCTATCTCCTCGCGCCAGTCGGCGCCCGTCTCGAACCGCGCGACGTACTCCGCCGTGGGTTCGACCTCGCGATGGTACATAGCAACTCCCCACGGCTGCCGGGGAGAAAAAGGCTTCAGTCGGTTCGGGTGAGGCCGGCGGTTCAGATTCGATATAGCTGTATGAGATTTATCAGGGGAAGACCGACGACAACAGTAATACATGAATTCGAGCCACGGAACGTCTCTCCCCGGCAAAACGATCGACTACCGGCGAACGCGGTGGACTACCGGCCAAAATGGTCGACTATCGGCGAACGGCGATGCGACTCGCGAGGCGGAAAGAGAGAGGAGAGTGTCGTGGAATCGACCCGACTCAGAACGGGGCCTGGGGGCCTTCGTCGTCGCCGCCGTCGTCGTCGGTCGTCTCGCCGGGGAAGGAGGGGGACATGCCGCCGCCGCTGCTGGTGCCGCCGAGGTCGCCGTCGGCACCGGCCGCTGCGCCGGTGTCGGCGTGGACGGTCTCGATCTCGGGGATCTCCTTGACCATCCGGGACTTGATCGCCTGGATCGTCATCGGGGAGATACCGCAGCCGGAGCAGGCGCCGCCGAGCTGGACCGTCACCTCTCCCTTCTCGCGGTCGAGGTGGGCGATGGCGGCGCTCCCGCCGTGCATCTGGATCTGCGGGAAGTTGCGCCGCAGGAAGTTCGTGATCCGCTCGCGGAGTTCGTTTTCCGCGTCAGCCGCGTCGGTGTCCGTGCTCATGCCCGCGAGTTGGCGGGCGGCGGGCTTATGCCTTTGGTTCGGGCGGATACGGGCCGCGACGCAGCCCCGTCGCGCCCCGTCGCGTCCGGTTACTCCGAGCGGTCGACGCCGAGGGTCCGGTACAGCTCGGACTCGATCCGCTCGACGTACTCGTCGAGCGCCTCCTCGAACGTCTCGTCGTCGACCGCGACGGCGCCGCGGATGCGCTCGCGCGGGTTCTCCGGCAGCTCGACGCGGAACTCGCCGTCCTCGTAGAAGGGCTCCGACTCGTTGAGCACGGTCTGGTCGATCCCGTGGATCAGCTCCGAGTCGTACCGGTCGTTCATCTGCTCGAACGCGTTCTTGTACGCCCGCTGGAGCTCGTTGAAGTAGTGGGCGTACTTGTCCTCGAACTTCTCCGGGTCGAACTCGTCGGCCATGTCCCGAGCGAGGGTCCGGCGGGAAAAAAGGCGGTCGATCGCCGCCGAGACGCCGGATCGGACGGGAAAAACGAACGTGCGGTAAGCTGTGGGATTCGAGCGGAACTGGCGTGATAAATCTTATATCGCGATATAGAATCAGTCACTCACGGCGATAGCCGGTACACCGGCGTCGCGCTACAGGTCGGACGCTGGGCAGCGCTGACGGGGAATTCGGGACGTCGGGGAGCGACCAGCGACAGACGGGCGGCGAACCGACGGCGCGCTACGGACTCGGTCCGGAACGATTCAAAAAGAAAACCGGCCGCGACGACGACCGTCAGTCGAGGTCGAAGCGGTCGAGCTTCATGACCTCGCTCCACGTCTCGGCGAAGTCCTCGACGAACCGCTCCTCGTCGCTCGCGTACACGTCGGCGACGGTGCGGAGCCGCGCGTTCGAGCCGAAGATGAGGTCGGCTCGCGTCGCCTCCCACGCGACCTCGCCGGTCTCGCGGTCGCGTACCTCGTAGACGTCCTCGTCGTCGGTGACCTCGTCCCACTCGTACTCCATGTCGAGCAGGTTCGCGAAGAACTCGTTGGTGAGCGTGCCGGGCTCGTCGGTGAACGCCGCGCGATCGCCGTAAGTCGCGCCGAGCGCGCGCAGACCGCCGGCCAGCACGGTCATCTCGCTGGCGGTCAGGTTCAGCAGGTCCGCCTTGTCGACCATGAGGTCCTCGACGTCCTCGTCGGCGTCGCCGAGGTAGTTACGGAAGCCGTCGGCCTCGGGCTTGAGCGCCTCGAAGGAGTCGACGTCGGTCTGGTCCGCGGCGGCGTCGACGCGGCCGGGCGCGAACGGCACCTCGACGTCGTAGCCGGCGTCGGCCGCGGCCTGCTCGACTGCCGCGGTCCCGCCCAGCACGATGAGGTCGGCGAGCGAGACGCGGACGTCGTCGGACCGCGACTCGTTGAACTCGGCCTGAACGTCTTCGAGCGTCGAGAGGATGTCGGCCAGCTGCTCGGGCTCGTTGGCCTCCCAGCTGCGCTGGGGTTCGAGGCGGATGCGGGCGCCGTTGGCGCCGCCGCGCTTGTCGCTGTCGCGGTAGGTGGACGCCGCCGCCCACGCGGTCTTGACGAGCTCGCCGGTCGAGAGCCCGGAGTCGAGGAGCGCCCCTTTGAGATCGGCGACCTCCGCGTCGCCGATCGTCTCGTAGTCGGCCTCCGGCAGCGGGTCCTGCCAGATCATCGTCTCCTCCGGGACCTCGGGGCCGAGGAAGCGCTCCGGCGGACCCATGTCGCGGTGGATGAGCTTGTACCACGCCTTCGCGAACGTCTCCTGGAACTCGTCGGGGTCGTCGCGGAACTCCTCTAAGACGGTCCGGAAGTCGTCGTCGTGTTTCAGGGCCACGTCCGTCGTGAGCATCATGACGTCCTCCTTGTCGGAGGCGTCCGCGACGCCGGGCGCGGCGTCGTCGAGCTCGTCGTTCTTCGTGGTCCACTGCCACGCGCCGCCGGGACCCTTCTCCGGCTCCCACTCGTAGGTGAGCAGGTTGTTGACGTAGCTCATGTCCCAGACGGTCGGGGTGGCGTTCCACGGTCCCTCGATGCCGCTGGTGATCGCGTCGGGGCCCATCCCCTCACCGAACTCGTTGTCCCAGCCGAGGCCCTGGAGGTCGATGGGGGCGTCCTCGGGCTCCGGACCGAGGTTATCGCCGTCGTCGGCGCCGTGGACCTTCCCGAACGTGTGACCGCCGGCGATGAGCGCGACGGTCTCCTTGTCGTTCATCGCCATCCGGCTGAACGACTGCCGGATGTTCTTCGCCGAGCCCTCCAAGTCGGGCTCGCCGTTCGGGCCCTCGGGGTTGACGTAGATGAGGCCCATCACGGTGTTGCCGAGCGGCGCCTTCAGGTCGCCCTCCTCGTCGAAGCGCTCCTCGGAGGTCATCTCCCACTCGCTTTCGGGGCCCCAGTCGACCGCGTCGTCGCCCCTGAAGTCGTCCTCGCGGCCGCCCGCGAAGCCGAACGTCTCGAAGCCCATCGACTCCAGCGCGACGTTGCCGGCGAGCACGATGAGGTCCGCCCACGAGAGCTTCTCGCCGTACTTCGTCTTGACCGGCTCCAGCAGCCGCCGGGCCTTGTCGAGGTTCACGTTGTCGGGCCAGCTGCTGATCGGCGGGAGGCGCTGGTGTCCGCCGGCGGCGCCCCCGCGCCCGTCGAGGGAGCGGTACGTGCCGGCGCTGTGCCACGCCATCCGGATGAACAGCGGGCCGTAGTGCCCGTAGTCGGCGGGCCACCACTCCTTCGAGTCGGTCATCACGTCTTCGAGGTCGGATTTGACCGCTTCGAGGTCGAGCTCCTCGAACGCCGCCGCGTAATCGAACCCCTCGTCGTAGGGACCGATGTTCGCGGAGTTCTGATCGAGCAGCTCCAGATCCAACTGATCCGGCCACCACTCTTGGGTGTTACTAGCCATCAAGAAATGATCGGCCCTCTTCGCTGATAATATTGTCTACTTCGGAGAGGGAATCATCGTTATAACGGAGAGTTTCTATCGAAATAATGAAGTTCTTTTCGTAAATCTTCGAAGTCGCTGGCAGGGGCCGCAGCGGCGCTCCGATGGGTTTACCGCGCGGTAAGTGCCTGCTACCGGCTCCGATAAGTAGCCGTTTCGACACTTCGACGGGCATGGATGAGAGTCTCACCCGAGGGTCCAGCGGCGCATCGGTTCGCTTCGTCGCGGGACCTCGGCGGGCGAGGACCGCGGCCGCACGGAAACACGGAGGGGTCGAGCGCGGTCAGCGGTGTCGAGCGCGCTCAGCGGTTCAGCGTGTGGATCGCCTGCCCGCGCGCGTTCTCGGCCGCCTCCATCACGGCCTCGGCGAGCGTCGGGTGGGTGTGGACGGTGGCGGCCACGTCCTCCAGCGTGGCGCCCATCTCGATCGCGAGCGCGATCTCGGCGACCAGCTCCGACGCCTCCGGGCCGACGATCTGTCCGCCGAGGACGAACCCGGTCTCCTCGTCGGCGACGATCCGGACGAACCCCTCGGTGTGACCGGTCGTCATCGCCCGCCCGGAGGCGTTGAACGGCATCTCGCCGACCGCGGGGTCGAAGCCGGCCTCTTCGGCCTCGCTTTCGGTCATGCCGACCGTGCCGATCTCGGGGTCGGTGAAGACGGCCGCGGGGATCGCCTGCTGATCCATCGCGGCGGGTTCGCCCGCGATCACCTCGGCGGCGACGATCCCCTCCTTCGAGGCCGCGTGCGCGAGCATCGGGTCGCCCGCGACGTCGCCGACGGCGTGGACGTGCTCGACCGCGGTTCGGGTGCGATCGTCGGTGTCGATGAACCCGCGCTCGTCGGTCTCGATCTCGGCCTCGTCCAGGTCGAGCCCGTCCGTGACCGGCTGGCGGCCGACCGCGACGAGGATCTTGTCGACGCCGTACGTCGACTCCTCGCCCTCCTCCGTCTCCGTGTGGAGCAGGTAGCCGCCGTCGGGCGCCTCCGACCACTCGCTCGCGCCCTCGCCGAAGTGGAACTCGACGCCCAGCTCCTCGGCGCGCGTGCGGACGATCCGCTTCACGTCGTCCTCGTAGGGGTCGAGGATGTCGTCGAGCATCTCGACGACCGTCACGTCGGCGCCGAGCTTGGCGTAGGTCGTCGCCAGCTCCATGCCGATGTAGCCGCCGCCGACGATCCCGAGCCGGTCCGGGACCGTCTCGGCGTCGAGCGCGTCGGCGGAGCTCCAGACGTGGTCCTCGCTGAACTCGAAGCCGGGGATCTGGATCGGCCGGGAGCCGGTCGCGACGATCGCGTGTTCGAACGAGAGCGTCTCGGAGCCCTGCCCGTCGCCGCCGTGCGCGACCCGGACGGTGTCCTCGCCGACGAACGAGGCGGTCCCCTCGATCAGGTTCACGCCGTTCGCCTTACAGAGCTTCTCGACGCCGCCCGTCAGTTGGTCGACGACGCCGTCCTTCCACTCGACCATCTTCCCCATGTCGACGGCGGGGTCCGCGTGGACGCCCATGAACTCCGCGTTGCCCGCCTCGTGGGCGAGCCCGCTCCCCGTGATCAGCGCCTTCGAGGGGATACAGCCGCGGTTGAGACAGGCGCCCCCGTAGGCGTCCTTCTCGACGAGGGTCGTGTCGAGCCCCTCCTGTGCGGCGCGGATGGCGGCGACGTAGCCGCCCGGCCCCGCGCCGATGACCAGTACCTCCGTTCCCGTGGTGACGTCTCCGACGACCATTATTCGTTGAGTAGCAGCAGGGGGTTTTCTAAGTGTTCCATGACGGTGTTGGCGAACTGAGCCGCGATTGCGCCGTCGACGACCCGGTGGTCGATCGACAGCGACAGCGGCAGCGTCGGCGCCGGGACCACCTCGCTCGCCCCGTCGGCGCCCTCGCGCACGACGGGTCGTTCCTCGATGGCGCCGAGCCCGAGGATCGCGGTCTCGGGGTAGTTGATGATCGGCGTGGCGTACTCGCCGCCGATGGCGCCGAAGTTGGTGATAGAGAAGGTACCGCCCTTCATCTCGGCGGGCTTCAGTTTCCGCTCACGGGCGCGGCTCGCGAGGTCGTTCACCTCGTCGGCTAACTCGAAGAGCCCCTTCTCGTCGACGTCCTCGACGACGGGGACCATGAGCCCGGCGTCGGTCGCGACCGCGATCCCGAGGTTGTACTCGCCCTTCAGGACGATCTCCTCGTCGTCCTCGCGGAGTTCGCTGTTGAGGTACGGGTACTCCTTCAGCCCGGCGACGATGGCCTTCATGACGAACGGCATGTACGTGAGCTTCACGCCCTTCGCCTCGGCCGTCGGCTTCAGCTCCTCGCGCGCCTCCACGAGCGAGTCGACCTCGGCGGTGTCGTGGTGGGTGACGTGCGGCGCCGTGTACTTCGACCGCTCCATCTGCTTGCCGATGGTGCGCCTGACGCCGCGGTAGGGGACGGTCTCGTCGCCGTCGGTCGCCGCGGGCGCGTCGGCGCCGTCGCCCGCGGAAGCGGCGTCCGTCGCGGCGGCCGCGCCGCCAGCGTCGACGTCGACCGGTTCCGGCTCCGGGGTCGACTCGGTCGACTCCAGCGCGTCGGCGTACGCGTTCACCGCTTCGGCCGTGACGAACGCCTCGCCGTCGCGGGTCTCGTCGGTCGGCACGTCGTCGAGGTCGACGCCGCGCTCGCGCGCGACCTTCCGCGTCGCGGGCGTCGCGAGCGTCGTCTCGCGGCCCGCGGGCTCGGGGGCGTCGCTGGCGGTCGTTGTCGACGCCGCATCTGCGGAGCCGCCGGAGCCGCGCTTGCTGACCGCGGACGTCCGCTCGCCCGATCCGGTGTCGGTCGGTGTCGGCGCGGGACGGGGCTCGGGCCCGTCGTCCGCGCTCTCCTCGGGAGCGGATCCGGCGTCGCCCTCGGCGTGCGCCCGCACGTCGGCCTCGCTCACGCGACCGCCGGGGCCGCTCCCGTCGACGGCCGCGACGTCGACGCCGAGTTCGCGGGCGAGCCGGCGGGCCGACGGGGGCGCGAAGGTGCGCCCGGAGGGCGTGTCGGGTTCGGCGGGCACCTCGTCGCCCTCAGCGGCGGTCGCGTCCGGTTCCGGCTCGGGCTCGTCGGCCGAGTCGGACGCCGGTTCGGCGTCGCCCTCCGCGTCGGTGCCGGCTGCCGCCTCGTCGCCGTCCTCGTCGACGCGGAACGAGATGATCACGTCGCCGACGGGGACCATGTCGCCCTCCTCGACGAACAGCTCCTCGACGGTGCCGTCGTAGCTCGACGGCACCTCGACGAGCGCCTTGTCGGTCTCGACCTCGGCGACGGGCTGGTCCTCCTCGACGCGGTCGCCGGGCGCGACCAGCCACGAGACCAGCTCGCCCTCCGCGACGCCCTCGCCGACGTCGGGGAGCTTGAACTCCTTGATCGTCATCGATCGGCCTCCTCCGTTGTCATGCGTGTATCTCCGGCGGACATGTTAAAATTCGACCGCCTCCAAGATCCCGTCCTCGATGCGCGCCGCGGACGGGAGGTAGTAGTCCTCCAACGCGTACAGCGGGTACGGCACGTCGAAGCCGGTGACGCGGCCGATCGGCGCCTCCTGGTAGAGGAGGGCCTCCTCCTGAAGGATCGCCGTGATCTCGCCCGCGAGCCCGCCCGTCTTCGGCGCCTCGTGGACGACGACCGCGCGGCCGGTCTTCTCGAACGCCTCCACGATCGCTTCGCGGTCGAGCGGCGATATCGTCCGGAGGTCGACGACCTCGCACTCGATCCCCTCCTCGCCGAGCGTCTCGGCGGCCTCCAGCGTGGGGCGGGTCATCGCGCCGTAGGTGAACACCGCGACGTCGTCGCCTTCGCGGCGCGTGGCCGCCTCGCCGATGGGCACCGTGTACGGCTCCTCGGGCACCTCCTCGCGGAACGCCCGGTAGATCAGCTTCGGTTCGAGGAAGATCACCGGGTCGGGGTCGCGGATCGACGCCGCGAGTAACCCCTTCGCCTCGTACGGCGTCGAGGGGATGACCACCTTCAGCCCCGCCTCGTGGGCGTAGAACGCCTCCTTCGACTCGGAGTGGTGTTCCGGGGCGCGGATGCCGCCGCCGTAGGGGGCCCGCAGCGTCATCGGGAGCGTGAACCGGCCGCGGCTGCGGGTTCGGAACCGCGCCATGTGCGAGACGATCTGGTCGAACCCGGGGTACATGAACCCGGAGAACTGGATCTCCGGGACCGGTCGCATCCCCATCGCGGCCATCCCGACGGCGGTGCCGACGATGCCCGACTCGGCGAGCGGCGTGTCGATCACCCGGTCGCCGCCGAACTCGTCGAAGAGGCCCTCGGTGGCGCGGAAGACGCCGCCGTTCTTCCCGACGTCCTGGCCCATCACGACCATGTCCTCGTCCTCGCGCAGTTCGGTGTGTAATCCGTCTCGTATCGCCTGTACCAGCGTGAGGTTCTGTGTCTCGGTCATTCAATCCTCCAGGAACGCCGCGTCGCCGCGCTCGTCGCGCAGCGCGGCGAACTCCTCGTACTGCCGCTCCAGTTCCGGCGGAAGCTCCGCGTAGGCGTGCTCGAACAGCTCTCGCGGGTCGGGCCGCGCCATCGACTCCGCCGCGTCGATCGCGTCCGCGACCTGCGCCTCGACCGACGACTCGATCTCCGCGACGCGCTCGTCGTCGAGGATCCCCTCGCCGCGGAGGTACGACTCCAGCCGGTCGATCGGGTCCTTGCGCTTCCAGCTTTCGACCTCGTCGTCGTCGCGGTAGACGGTCGGGTCGTCGGCGGTCGTGTGCGCGCCGAAGCGGTACTGGACCGCCTCGATGAGTGTCGGCCGCGGTCGATCGGCGTCCGGGTCGCGCGCCTTCTCCAAGGCCGCTTCCGTGACGCTGTACACCGCGAGCGGGTCCATCCCGTCGACCTGGACGCCGTCGATGCCGTACGCCTCCGCCTTCTGCGCCAAGGTCGCGCTCCGGGTCTGCCGCTCGCGGGGGACGGAGATGGCCCACTGGTTGTTGTTACAGAAGAAGACGGTCGGCGTGTCGAACACGCCGGCGAAGTTGACCCCCTCGTGGAAGTCGCCCTCGCTCGTCGCGCCGTCGCCGAAGTAGCAGACGAACGCGTCGTCCTCGCCGCGGAGCTTCGAGGCCCACGCGGCGCCCGTCGCGTGGGGCACCTGCGACGCGATGGGGACGGCGACCGGGAAGACGTTGACGTCGGGCGGCGCGTTGTTGCCGTCCTCGTGGCCCATCCAGTAGAGCAGCGTCTGTTTGAGCGGCAGGCCGTGGACGAGAGCGGCGCCGTGTTCGCGGTACGACGGAATCATCCAGTCGTCCGCGTCGAGCGCGTACGCCGACCCGATCTGGGCGCCCTCCTGCCCGGAGAGCGGGGGGTACGTCCCCATCCGGCCCTGCCGCTGGAGGCTCACCGCGCGGCCGTCGAAGTGGCGCGCCAGCCGCATGTGCCTGTACATCTCGACGAGCGAGTCGTCGTCGAGGTCTGGAACGTCGCCGACGACCTCGCCGTCCTCGTCGAGGACGCGAACCGTATCGTCGTACGCCCTGTCGAACACGGTCACGGTCGAACCCACCTTCGCATGTCCGATACGTCCACCGCCCGGGTAATATCGTTTTCGTAAATAATTTAGTATAATCAGAAATAGCGGCTTCGCGCTGAGAGACCGTCCATCAGATTCGGAGAGAATCGGACGTTTCTGAACAAACTCCGACTCGTTCGGCAATATTTTCGCCAAGATGGGCGTTTCGTCGGTCAGTAACGGACGAACAGGAAGGTTTTCGGGCAGGGGCCGGTCGTCCGACGCGGGAGTCTGACGTCGCGGCGCCGTGGCTCGGCGGTCGCGAGTGGCGCGAGAAGATCGGCGGCTGTGGCCGTCTGAAGCGGACCGGACCGCTACCCGAGGCGGAACGAGGGCTCGTCGGGCTCGCCGTCGAGGTCCTCCAGCTGGATCACTTCCTCGTCGCCGTCCTCCAGCTGCTCGCGGAGGTAGTTGACGTAGCGCTTGTGCTCTTCGAGCTGCTCGCGGAGGTGTTCGGCCTCGAGCTCTAACCGCTCGTGCTCGCGGACGAAGCTCTTCGGGACCTCGATCTTCGGGGGGAACGACTCCCCGCTGTCGCCCATGCTGTCCAGTTCGGCCTCCGGGATGACCCGGACCTGACCGTCGTGGGCAACGAGCGTGTCCACGTAGTCCCGGAAGACCGCCGACAGGGAGATGTCCCGCTCCTCGGCGATGTCGCGGAGGGTCTCGAACGCGTCCTCGTTGACGCGGAACGAGATCGTCTTGTTCTTGTTGCCCATTATCGGACCGTTCGTTCCGCGGATCACTTAAGCGTTTGTCAGACGATCGCAAGAACGAGAACCGCGTTCGGGGCAGAACCGCGCCGAACGCCGCGAAATCCGGTGTCGGGGCGTCAGCGTTCCGGCGCGCCGACCGCGTCAGAACGCCGAGATGCCGGCCGCGTCAGGGTTCGGGCGCGCCGGCCGGGTCGGTCTCGTCCGGGGCGTCGCCGAGCGCGGCGTCGTCGCTCCCGGACTCGTCGCCCGCGAGTTCGTCGCCGCTCTCGTCGAGGTCCTCAAGCGCCGACAGCGCGGCGGCCTTGTACGTCTGGGGGTCGAGGTCGTACTCCTCGCGCGCCATGCGCGCGTACTCGTTGCCCTCGTCGTCGAACGCGGCGACGCGCTCGACGGTGCGGCGGGCGGTCTCCGCGACCCAGCGGTCGCGGGTGGCGGCGTCGACCTCGGTGATCGACTCGGGGCGGACGGAGACCCGGACCGTGCCGTCGTCGGTCTCGTAGGTCCGGGGCTTCCCCACGACTGCGACGTAGGCCGGGGGCTCCAAGTCCCGGAGTTTGGAAGCGGCTTCCGGCTGGTACTGGCCGGCGTACACGAAGAACGTGCCCGTCGGGTCGACGATGCGGCCGCGCCAGTACTCGCTGTCCTCGCCGACGTCCTCCTTCTCCGTGAGGGTGCCGACGAAGAACACGCGGTTCGAGGACTCGCCGGTCGGTAACAGCGCGTAGACGGGGGCGCGCTCGTCGTCGGACTCGGTGAACGTGTAGCCGGCGTCGTTGAACTCGGTGGCGAACACGCGCCGGGCGACCTCTCGGGTGGGGGCTGACTGGCTCATTTAAATCGACCTCGCTTCGATCAGCGCGCTTTCAACGTCGACGGTGCCGGGATCCTCCATCTCATCGACCAGGACGTACCGGCGGAAGGTGGGGCCGGTGACGCGGTAGTAGCGCCCGAGCACGTCCTCGCCCATCTCCTCGGCGACGACGGTGGTGTCGAGCGCGTCCATCGCCATGTCCTTGGCCTCCTCGAGGGTCATCCCGGTGAGTTCCTCGGTGGCCTCGCGGTCGAAGATGACCTCGGTGACGGTTTCGCCGTCGTCGAGGACGCCCTTGATCCGCAGGTCGAACTCGCCCTCGACCTGACCGTGCTCCGAGCAGCGCCCGTTCTGGAGGACGCGCGTACAGTCCTCCTCGGGGCAGCGCTTGATCAGCCCGGAGCCGGACTGGATGTCCACGAGGGCGCCCTCGACGGTGTCGGCGTTGTCGCCGACCTCGATCTCCTCGTCGATCTCGGTGATGCCCGTCGTCCGGTTGAGCTTCACCGAGTAGCTCCCCTCGTACTCGTCGGTGACGACGTTCGAGAGCTCGTACGCCTGCCCCTCCGTCAGCTCGGGGAGGTCGGAGGTCTCGAAGGCGACGAACTTGATCGTGCCCGACTCGTCGCCGAGCAGGCCGACCTGCGAGATGGAGTCGCTGCGCGGCTCCCAGAGGTCGACCAGCGTCACGCGTAAGTCGACCCACTGCTCGTCCTCGTCGATGTCGTTGACGAGGACCTCCTCGCTGCCGCCGCGGCCGAGCTCGTCGCGCTCCATGCCGGCGTCTTCGAGGTAGCTGTTGGTGACGCTCCGGCTCGCCTCGTCGAGCGGCACGCGGTACTCGTCGACGAGCGTGGTCAGCCGCTCCTCGACGTCGTCGGGGTCGACGTCGGTGTGGTCCGAGAACTGTTCCGCTATCGCTTCCGCTTCCTGTCGCAGTTCGCTCATGGGGTGTCTCCGCCTCCGGTCTTGTTTTCAGTGGGAGGCGTACGACGGTTGGTTCCAGATGGTATTAAAATGTACGTGACCGCGGTGAAAGTGAAACGAAACGCCCGCTTGAGGGCCGCTGCGTGGTGTTCTTTCGATTCGCGGAGATCAGTCGACGGAACGACCTCGCTCGCGTCAGACGCACGTCAGCCGTGCGCGGGCTTCGTTTCGAGTGGAACGATCACACGGATCGGTGTCACACAGATGACGGTCCGACGGAGGTGACGAGGCGGAGCGGTGGCGCGTGCCTCCGAGTGGCCGCCGAAGGCGGCCGCGAGGAGCACGCGCGAGGGACGCCGCGAGCGACCGCAGGGAGCGAGCGGCGAGGCTGGGGAGGCGTGAGGTGTGGGGCGGTCGCGGGCGGGTGGGACTCGAAGGGGCAGTCGCGAGGCGGGCAGAGGCGACGGAAGCACCGCAGGGAGTGAGCGAAGCGAACGACCGAGGAGCGCAGCGAGCGTCTGCCCGCCTCGCGACTGGGGCTTCGGTGGTGTCCGTATCGATCGGCTGTTTATAAATAAAACAGCCATCGTACAGCCGAGCGACTGGGGCTTCGGCGGTCTCCGTGCCGGTCACAGAGTCATCCGAGTAGTACTGATCGGTCGAACCATCAAGCCCTCAGTCGTCGGCGTCGGGGAACGGCACCTCGATCAGGTCGCCGTCGTCGGGGAGGAGACACTTGCCGTCGAACGCCTCGCGAGCGTCTCGAAGGATCGGGCTCGGGTCGGCGGCGTAGCGCGAGGAGATGTGGACCAAGGCGAGCCGCTTCGCGTTCGCACGGTCAGCGATCGACCCCGCCTCGCGGCCGGTGGAGTGGGCCGTGTCGCGGGCGCGGTCGGCCATGTCGTCGGCGAAGGTGGCGTCGTGGATGAGCAGGTCGGCGTTCTCGGCGGCCTCGACCGTCGACTCTCGCGGGCGCGTGTCCGCGGTGTACACCAGCTTGCGGCCCGGCCGCGGCGGGCCGACGACCTGCTCGGGCTCGACGACCGTCCCGTCCTCGGCCTCGACGGGCTCGCCCTCGTGGAGGCGCCCGAACTTCGGGCCGACGGGGACGCCGAGCGCCTCCGCCTTCGGGCGGTCGAACCGGCCGGGACGGTCGTCCTCCGCCAAGACGTACCCCTGCGATATCGTGCGGTGTTCCGTTTCGAACGCGCGAACCGCGTACTCGTCGGTCTCGTAGGCGACCTCGCCGGGGGCGACCGGTTCGATCCGGACCGGGAACGCCGGGTCGTGGCCGACCGCGTGGACGAGGTCGCGGAGGTGGTCGTCGGTCCCCGGCGGGCAGTGGACCGTCAGCGGGTCGGTGCGGTCGTTGAACCCGAGCGTCTGGACGAGGCCAGGGAGGCCGAGGACGTGGTCGCCGTGGAGGTGCGAGACGAACACGCGGTCGACGGCGAACCCGGTGCCGCTGCGCATCATCTCGCGCTGGGTGCCCTCGCCGCAGTCGAAGAGGAAGCGGTCGCCCTCGCGGTTGACGAAGACGGCGCTCGCCGCGCGCTCGACGGTCGGGACGGCGCCGCCCGTCCCGAGGAAGGTGACGCGAAGAGACATGCCCGCTCGTCGGAGCGCCGTTTGTAAACCGGTGTCGATGCGGGAGAGCGGCGGTCGTCTCGGCCTCGCGGAGAGTCGGTCGACACCCACATGAGTCCGGCCGCCCGAGGGCGACCATGCGAGATCCGATCGCCGCCTTGGTCAGACAGGAGGGGTGGCGCGCGGAGGGCGCGGCCGCCCGCGTCCACTACGAGGGGGGTACCGACCGCTACGCGGTGGAGTTCTACGCCGAGACGGGCCACGTCCTCTACTGGGCCGTCCCGACCGACGACGACGAGGGCGGAACGGCCGCGCCGGTCCCGCGCGACGGCGTCCCGGATCCGCTCCGGCGGCGCGTCCGGGAGGACCTCGACGAGGCCGAGATCGATCCCGACGTGGAACGGCGCGACCTCTGAGGCCGTCCGGCGCGGAGGAGCCGGTCCGGTTCCGGTGCGCGCGCCGATCCTACCCCGACCCGACCGGAGACGTTTATGCCGTCGACCGCGCTCCGGAAGGCGATATCACCCGATCGACCGCCCGTTAGCGGCGTTTTCTGCCGATGTATTTCGGTTCGAAGGAAACCTATTTGCCGCCTTACCTGATACCACTTTGTGATGAGTGGCGTCGAATGGGAGGAAGACGATCCCTTCGAGGAGCAGCGGGACAAGATCGAGAATCCGATGAAGCGGCTGTTCTTCGAGTACGGCCGCGACTACGTCCCGCAGGTGACGGTGGGCGTCCTCGCCAGCGTCTTCGCCCGCCTGCTCGATCTGCTTCCCCCGCTGATGCTCGGGATCGCCCTCGACGCGATCTTCCGCGGCGAGGCCCAGTTCGCCGAACAGATCCCGCTCGTGCTGCTGCCCGACGCGTGGCTCCCGACGGAGCAGGCGGCGCAGTTCTGGTTCACGATCGCGGTGCTGGCCGGTGCGTTCGCCTTCGGCGCCGGCTTCCACTGGGTCCGGAACTGGGGATTCAACGCCTTCGCGCAGAACATCCAGCACGACGTCCGAACCGACACGTACGACCAGATGCAGCGGCTCAACATGGACTTCTTCTCGGACAAGCAGACCGGTGAGATGATGTCCATCCTCTCGAACGACGTGAACCGCTTGGAGCGGTTCCTCAACGACGGGATGAACTCCGTGTTCCGCCTGTCGGTGATGGTAATCGGGATCGGCGTCCTCCTCTTCTGGATCAACTGGCAGCTCGCCTTGGTCGCGCTGCTTCCCGTTCCCGTCATCGCCGGGTTCACCTACCTGTTCATCAAGATCATTCAGCCGAAGTACGCCGAGGTGCGGTCGACGGTCGGCAAGATGAACTCCCGGCTTGAGAACAACCTCGGCGGCATCCAGGTGATCAAGGCGGCCAACACCGAGTCCTACGAGTCCGACCGCGTCGACGACGTCTCCTTCGACTACTTCGACGCCAACTGGGACGCCATCGAGACGCGGATCAAGTTCTTCCCCGCGCTCCGCGTGCTCGCGGGCATCGGCTTCGTCCTCACGTTCATCGTCGGCGGGCTCTGGGTGTTCCAGGGGCCGCCCGGCCCGTTCACCGGCGAGCTCTCCGAGGGGATGTTCGTCGTGTTCATCCTCTACACGCAGCGGTTCATCTGGCCGATGGCGCAGTTCGGGCAGATCATCAACATGTACCAGCGCGCCCGCGCCTCCTCGGCGCGGATCTTCGGGCTGATGGACGAGCCCTCGAAGCTGGAGGAGGACCGCGACGCCGAGGAGCTCGTCGTCGACGAGGGGCACGTGGCCTACGACGACGTCTCCTTCGGCTACGACGACGAGACCATCGTCGAGGACATCGACTTCGAGGTCGAGGGCGGCGAGACGCTGGCCTTGGTCGGCCCCACCGGGGCCGGCAAGTCGACCGTGCTCAAGCTCCTCCTCCGGATGTACGACGTCGACGAGGGGGAGATCCGGATCGACGACCAGAACGTCGGCGACGTGACGCTACAGTCGCTGCGCCGGTCGATCGGCTACGTCGGGCAGTCGTCGTACCTGTTCTACGGCACCGTCCGCGAGAACATCACCTACGGCACGTTCGACGCGACCGACGAGGAGGTCCGCGAGGCCGCCGAGGCCGCCGAGGCCCACGACTTCATCCAGAACCTCCCGGACGGCTACGACACGATGGTCGGCGAGCGCGGCGTGAAGCTCTCCGGCGGCCAGCGCCAGCGGATCACCATCGCGCGCGCCGTGTTGACCGACCCGGACATCCTCATCCTCGACGAGGCGACCTCCGACGTCGACACCGAGACGGAGATGCTGATCCAGCGCTCGCTCGACCGGCTCACGGAGGATCGGACGACGTTCGCGATCGCCCACCGGCTCTCGACGATCAAGGACGCGGACACGATCCTCGTGTTGGAGGGCGGGAAGATCGCCGAGCGCGGCACCCACGACGAGCTGCTCGACAACGACGGGCTGTACGCGCACCTCTGGGGCGTTCAGGCCGGCGAGATCGACGAGCTCCCGCAGGAGTTCATCGACCGGGCGCAGGAGCGCACCGCCCGGATCGTCGAGGACGCGGAGAGCGACGACGACTGACCGCGACCGCGGTCGACCGGGCGGGACGATTCAGGAGCGCCCGAGCGTCACCGTGGAAGTTCGGTCCACTCGTCCGCGGGCGCCTCCGGAGACGCGTCGGCGTGGCCGAGCGCGTCGAGGACCGCCTCGCGGACCTCCGACGGGTCCCGGAACTGCCTCTCCTCGCTCCCTTCGAGCAGGCTGTCGAGCCGCGCCGTCCCCGTCGGAGTCTCCAGTGTCGCGGCGCCGTACTGCTCTATCAGCTCCGCCGCCGTCACCGGGTAGCGGTGTTCGCGGAGCGCCCGCTTCAGCGGGCCGAACGTCACGGCGGGAGCCGAACCGTGCGCCTCCGGGTCGTGTTCCGCGTTGTCACCGCTCATGCGGTCGCGATCCGCGGGGAGGGGCATAATACCTCGGGAGCGCCCGCGTGCCCGGCTACCCCCATTCGGGGTCGATCGGCCGCGGCGTCGACGGTGACCGCCGCCTATACGACGCCGGCCGCCGAGGCCTCGGTATGCGCCTCAGCGAGGTCACGTGGACCGACGTCCGCGACGCCGACGTCGACGTCGCGTTCCTCCCGGTCGGCAGCACGGAACAGCACGGGCCGCACGCCCCGCTCGGCACCGACGCGCTGAACGCCGTCGCGGTCGCGGAGGCGGGGGCCGACGCCTACGAGTCGGCGGCCTCGCTCGGGGCCGCCGACGCGGAGCGCGGCGAGGTTGCGGTCGCGCCGCCGGTCCCGGTCGGCGTCGCCGAGGAACACCGCGCGTTCGACGGGACGATGTGGGTCTCGCCGGAGACGTTCCGGGCGTACGTCCGGGAGGCCGCCGAGTCGCTGGTCACGCACGATGTCGATCGCGTCGTGTTCGTCAACGGCCACGGCGGGAACGTCGAGGCGCTCGCGGAGGTCGCCCGGCGGTTCTCGCGCGACGACGCCCACGCGGGGTACGGCGTCGCGTTCACCTGGTTCGAGGCGGTCGGCGAGCACGCGGGCGACATGGGTCACGCCGGCCCGCTGGAGACGGCGCTGCTTCGCGCGACGAACCCCGAGCTGGTCCGGGAAGAGCGGGTCGAGGCGGCGAGCGCGGGCGCCGCCGACCGGTGGGGCGAGTGGGTGTCCGGGGTGAACCTCGCGCACGACTCCGACGAGTTTACCGACAACGGCGTGGTCGGCGACCCGCGTGAGGGGGACGCAGAGCGCGGCGCGGAACTGCTCGACCGCGCGAGCGCGTCGCTCGCGGAGCTGGCGGCGGCCGTCGTCGACCGCGACGCCGCTTAAAAAGAAGCGCGGCGCGGGAGCTACTCCTCGTCCTCGTCGTCCGCGTCGTCCGCCGCGTCCTGAAGCGCCCCGCGGATCGCGGGGACGGTGCCGGTGAGCGAGGCCACCTCCTCGGCGGCGTCCTCGATGTCGCCGACGAGCGACTCCAGTTCCTCGATCTCTTCTTTTAAATCGTCGGCGTCCTCGAAGGCGTCCGCGCGCTCGCCGAGGACGTACGCCTTCTTCGCCGAGCGCACGCTGTCGACCGCGTCGCCGGCGTCGAGGGCGGACTTCAGCCCGTTGAGCGCGCCGAGGACGTTGTCCGCGTCCGTCTCCCACACCGCGTCGGGGTCGGGGAGCTGGTCGCGCGCCGCCGCGAGGTGCTCTTCGACCTCCGCGCGGGTCTCCTCGGCCGCCTCGCCGAACAGGTCGTCGTCGTCGAACGTGGACTGGCCCATACTCGGACCGTCGTGCCCGCACCTTTTAAAAACGTGCCCGAAAGCGGAAGTGAAATCGGCGGTGAGACGGAGTCCGTCGCCGGATCGGTTGGCTCTCACGTTCAGTTTCGGTCCGCCGGGGCGGCCGGCGGACCGGGGACCCGCGGTCACTCGGCGGCTCAGATCCGGACGAGCAGTTCCACCGCGATCAGCGTCACGAGGAGGCCGAGAACGCCCGCGAGGACGGCGAGCGTCCGAAGCCGTTCGGCCACCGCGTCGGCGTCGGGCGTCGCCGCGAGGAGGGCCGGGCGGTCGCGGGTGTCGGCGTCGCCGTCGGTGTGGGGGTCGGGGTTCGACACGGAGCGATCTCGGTCCGCGAGGGCCGTTAAACCGACTATGAGGGGGAAGTACCGCTATTGAGCGCTCCGGAGGTCATCCCCGGTTCCACGACGCCTCCTCGAAGTCGACGATCCGCTCGTCGCGGTCGAGCGCGTCGATCCGGGCGATCTGATCGTCGGTCAGGTCGAGCTCGCGGGCGGCCCAGTTCTCCTCGACGTGGCCGGAGTCGGCCGCCTTCGGGATCGGCGCGACGCGCTCCTTCGAGAGCAGCCACGCGAGGCTCACCTGCGCCGGGGTCGCGTCGTGGCTCGCCGCGATCTCTCGGAGGACGTCGACGTCGGCGACGCGGTTGCGCGCGATCGGCGAGTAGGCGACGAGCCAGTGGCCGTCGTCGACCGCATACTCGCAGAGCCGCTCCTGTTGGAGCAGGGGGTGACACTCCACCTGGTGAGCGAACACGTCGTGGTCCAGTCGGTCGATCGCCTCGTCGAGCTGGTCCGGTTCGAAGTTCGAGAGGCCGATCCGGTCTATCACGCCGTCGTCGACGAGGTCGTCGAGCGCGGGCAGCGTCTCCGCGGGGTCGTAGCTGGTCAACAACCCCACCCTACTTCGCTCACCCTGACGGGTTCGCTCGTTGAGGGAGGGGCTTGTCCGTGAACTCAGCCTCGAACCCGTCCGGGTGGGCGGTGAACCCGCCACTTGGCGTCACCGTTCCAGACTTCAGGGCGAGTTGACTGTCGCCCGTCCGCCGAGACGACTGTTGGCCTCGACGGACATACCGCATCCCGATGTTCTTCGCCGCGTTGTAATCCGCGTTCGCTTCCGACTCACACTTCACGCACCGGAACTCCGTGCGAGTTCGGCGGTTCTCGTCTGCCGTGAATCCACACTCGGCGCACCGTTGCGATGTGTACGCCGAACCAACTTGCTTCACGGAGATGCCGACTGCTCCGGCTTTGTACGCCACTTGCTCGTACAGCGTTCGGAACGCCCACTTGTGCCCCCACGACGCACCCGTTCGCTCGCGGATGTCAGTCAAGTCCTCGAACGCGATCACGTCGCACTCGTATCGAAGTGCTTCATCCACAATCGCGTTCGACGCTTGGTGAACCACGTCACGAACGTATCGTCGTTCGCGTCCACTTGATTGTTCGAGCGTTCTGTGGGCGCTTCGCGTGCCTGTCTGTTGGAGTCCCGCACGGACTTTCTCGAACTCGCGGAGGTTGTGTGAGAGTTCGCGCCCACTGATGAATCGTGCTGTGCTGGTGACGGCGAGGTTTTCAATACCGAGGTCGACCCCGAGAACCGTTCCGTCCTCGGCGATATCTTGCTCAGTGTCGGTCTTGGGTCGGCGGAAGCCGATGTGTAAAAAGTAGTCGCCGTCACGAGCGGTGAGTGTGCTTTCCGTGACGCTCCACTCATCGGCGTCGAGGTACTGCCGTTGGTAGCCATCCTCGGCTTCAGGGAGCGCAAGTTCACATCGGACGCGGCTCTCCGTCGTGGAGAGTGACACTGTATCGTCATCGAACAGCGTCATCGTTCGAGTGTCGTACGTTACCGTGGGTGCGGTGAACGTGGGTTTACTGGCCTGCTTGCCGTTCGAGTGGCGTTCGAGACAGCCGGTGATGGCTTGTGCGGCTTGGTGGGTGGCGAGAATCGCGTGCTGACTACCGAGGTCGGTTTCTTCGCGCACGTCGTCGTAAGCGAGGGGTTGGACGTCGCTCTTGGCGTTACACTTCCCCCACGCCATGTCCGTGGCGAGTTGGCACCCACGCTTCCACTCGGAGATGGTTTCCTCAAGCAACTCGCGTTGCTCATCGTCTACCGAGAGGCGAGTGATTGCCGTCCGACGCACGTAGTCGTCTGCCACGTATTCAATGTGTATTAGTGGCTATTTATAATCTGGTGGTTGTGACAGATACGAACGCGCTCCTCCTCTCCCTACTCGCTCCCTTCGGTCGCTCCTTGCGGAAGGGGACTCCGCGCTACCGCTTCAGTTGATCGGCCAGTGGACGTACAGCAGGTCGATCGAGTCGACGCCGAGCCGGTCGCGGCTGGCGCGCGCGG
Organism: Halorubrum sp. Atlit-26R; assembly: GCF_003666015.1. GTDB lineage: Archaea > Halobacteriota > Halobacteria > Halobacteriales > Haloferacaceae > Halorubrum. The sequence continues at coordinate 119,270 of NZ_QPLT01000001.1, read as the reverse complement.
TCTCGACCGCGTCGTCGTACGAGAGGTTGTCCGTCGAGAGCTTCGTCGCGACGAACAGGTCCTCGCGGTCGACGTCGCCGCGGTCGATCCCCTCGCCGACCGAGGCCTCGTTGTCGTACCCCTGTGCGGTGTCGACGTGGCGATAGCCGGTCTCGATCGCGTGCGCGACGCCGGCCGTACACTCCTCGCCGTCCGCCAGTTTGTACGTCCCGTACCCGAGTCGGTCGAAGGTGCTCGCCATGTTGTCGCGTGCGGACGGCGACGCCCTCAACGTACCGGTCGCCGAGCGAACCGCGAGACCGACTTCGAACGGGTCGCTCCGCCCGAGAATCCTGCGTCGTTTTTAAGAACCCTCCGAGAGTCGGGAGACGTATGTCAACGAAAGAAGTCTCGCTGCGGAGCACGATCGGCGGCGTCTCGGTCGAGGGGAAGCTACACACGCTCAGCGTCTGGTTCATCCTCGCGCTGCGGCTGATGATCGGCCTCGCGTTCTTCCAGAGCGGGCTTAGCAAGGTCCTCAGCGGCGAGTTCAGCGCCGCGGGGTACCTCCAGAACGCGCCCGCCGCGAACGGGAGCCCGGCCGCCGGCCTGTTCGCCGCGATGGGGGAGAACGCGCTGTTCGTCGACTTCGTGAACGTCGCGGTGCCGTGGGGCGAGGTGCTCATCGGGCTCGGCGTGATCGTCGGCCTCCTCACGCGGCTCGCCGCGTTCTGGGGCGCGTTCATGATGCTCCTCTTCTACCTCGGCAACTGGGACATCTCGCACGGCTACATCAACGGCGACTTCGCGTACATGCTCGTGTTCCTCTCGGTCGCCGCCTTCGGCGCCGGGCGGATCCTCGGGCTCGACTCCTTCGTCGAGGAGTACGACGTCGGCGGCCGGCCCCTCGTCGAGCGGTACCCGTGGACGCGGTACCTCCTCGGGTAAGGGACCAGCTCCTCAGGTGAGGGGCCGTCCCCTCCCGCGCTGACGGCCGGTTCCGCCGCGCATCGTGTTATCAGACGTAATATTCGGGGAGCAGTTATTATCCCGATACGATCCCTGTCGATCGGTACACATGCAAGCGGGATCGTCCTCCGGCATCCGGTCGAGTTACGGCGCGAAGCTCGCGCTGTCGCTGATCGGGGTTATGGGGGTTTCAGTTTCATACGGTGTCATCGTCTACCTCCGCGCGGAGGAGGCCGGCGCCGCGGGCGCAACGGTGCGCTCGGGGCTCGTCGGGATGACGCTGTTGACGGTGATCGGGCTCGCGCTCATCGGCGTCACGGTCGGATCGAACACGGTCATCTCCCTGCGGCAGCTCACGGCCAAGGCCGAGCGGATGGCCGAGGGGGACCTCGACGTGCGACTGGAGACGGGCCGAACAGACGAGATCGGGCGGCTGTTCCGGGCGTTCGACGAGATGCGCGGCTCGCTGCGCTCGGAGATATCCGACGCGGAAGCGGCTCGCGAGGAGGCGGAGCGGGCGCGACGGGAGGCCGACGCGCGCGCCGAGACGGTCGAGCGGAAGGCGACCGAGTACGAGTCGGCGATGCGGGCGCTCGCCGACGGCGACCTGACCCAGCGGGTCGACTCCGACGTCGACAACGAGGCGATGGCGCGCGTCGGCGTCGCGTTCAACGAGATGGCCGACGAGTTAGAGGGGACCGTCGCGTCCGTCGCGACCGTCGCCGAGGACACCGCCGACGTGGCCGGGACCGTCGACGACCGCACGGAGGACCTGCGAGCGACGACCGGGACCGTGAGCGAGGCGGTCTCGGAGATCGCCGAGGGCGCGCGCACCCAGCGCGACGACCTCCAGGCGGCGACCGACGAGGCCGAGAACCTCGCGTCGTCGGCCGAGGAGGTCGCCTCCACCGTCACCGACGTGGCGGAGACCGCAGAGCACGCCGCCGAGGTGGGCGAGGAGGGCCGCGAGGCGGCCGAGGAGGCGCTGGCGGAGATGGACGCGGTCGAGGAGACGACCGCGGAGACGACCGCGGAGGTCGAGGCGCTCGCCGAGGAGGTCGAGGAGATCGGCGAGGTGGTCGACACCATCTCGGAGATCGCCGAGCAGACGAACCTGCTCGCGCTGAACGCCTCCATCGAGGCGGCCCGCTCCGGCGCCGACGGCGCCGGCTTCGCGGTCGTCGCCGAGGAGGTCAAGGCGCTGGCCGAAGAGACCCAGGAGTCGGCCAGCGAGATCGAAGCCCGGATCCGCTCCGTCCAGGAGCGGGCGGAGACGGGCGCGGACGCGATGGCGCGCACCGAACAGCGGATCTCCGCCGGCGTCGACACGGTCGAGACGTCGATCGACGCCCTCGAACGCCTCGCGGAGGCCTCCGAGCGCACCGACACGAGCATGACCGAGATCACCCGCGCGACCGAGACGCAGGCGGACTCCGTCGACGCGGTCGTCGGCCACGTCGAGGACGTCTCCGCGATCAGCGCGCAGACGGCCAGCGCGGCCGGCGACGTCACCGGCGCGGTCGACGAACAGGAGCAGACCCTCGGGGCGGTCGAAAACGCGGCCGGGTCGCTCTCCGACCGCGCGCTCGCGCTGCGCGACGCGGTCGACGACTTCGAGTTCGCGGCCGAGGACGGCCTCGGCGCCGCGAGCGGCGGAACTGGCCGGGGGACCGCGGGCGACGGTACGGCCGCGGTCTCCGACGGGGGGACCGCGGGCGGCGACGAGACCGAGTTCGACTTCTCACGCGCCGACGGGAGGGGCGACGACGCGGCCGCCGAGGAGGGGGTGAACTGAGATGCTCGTCGACACCGCCATTTGGGCGTGGATCGGCGCCCTCGCGATGGGCGCGGGCACGATACCCCCGCTGTGGGCGTGGGTCTCCCGGTCTTCGGAGGCCGACGAGTCGCACGCGGTCTACTACGGCACCCTCGCCGGGGTCACCGGTATCGCGGCGATCGCGTACCTCCTGATGGCGCTCGGGTTCGGCGCCGTCTCGCTGTCGGCCGGGGAGCTCGACGTCGCCCGGTACGTCGACTGGCTCCTGACGACGCCGCTGCTGCTCTTATACCTCGGCCTGCTCGCGCGGCCGTCGCGGCGCGTGCTCGCCGGGCTGATCGGCGTCGACGTGGTGATCATCGCCGGGGGTATCGCGGCCGCCGCGACGACCGGGACGGTCTCGTGGGTCGCCTTCGGCGTCGCCGGGGCCGCGTACGTCGCGCTCGTCTACGGGCTCCTCGTCTCGCTCCCGCGGTCGGCCTCGGCGGAGGGCGACCGGGTCCGCGCGGTCTTCGGCACCCTCCGGAACATCACGGTGGTGCTGTGGACGCTGTACCCGGTCGTGTGGCTGCTCGCGCCGACCGGCTTCGGCCTGCTGACGCCCGCGACGGAGATGCTCGTGTTCGTCTACCTCGACGTCGTCTCGAAGGTCGGCTTCGTCGTCGTCGCGGTCGCGGGCGCCGACGCGCTCGACCGCCTCGGCGCCGACAGCGGGCTGGGTGACGGAGACGCGTTCGTCGCCGCCGACTCCGGGACCGAAGAGCAGACGACCGTCCTCGGCGACGACTGAGCCGCGGGGCGGTCCCGTTCCCCGCTACTTCTTCACTCTCCGTCCGCGACCAGGTCCTCGTAGCGCGCGCCGGTCTGTTTCAGCGTCTCGGTCGAGTAGAGGCGCTCGTGGGCGAAGGGGAGGTGGTCGGCCGCCAGCTCGTCGATCTTCGCGTCGACGGCCTCGGCCTCGCGGCCGTGGATCATGGTGAACATGTTGTACTCCCAGTCCTGGTCGGGCCGGCGGGGGCGGTGGTAACAGAGGGTGACGTACGGGAGGCTCCCGACCGCCTCGCCGCGCTCGTCGAGCCGGTCGTCCGGGACGTTCCAGACCACCATACAGTTGTTCGTGAACCCGGTGACGACGTGGTTGACGATACAGCCGACCCGCTTGATACAGCCGTCCGCGAGCAGGCGCTCGACCGCCGCGAGCACCTCGTCGACGGTCGGGTCGACGCCGGATCCGCTCGCGCCGATCTCGCTCGCCACGTCGGCGTAGGGGGTCGCCGAGAGCGGGAAGCCGTCCTGAATCGCTAAGAGGAGGTCGGCTTCGAGGGGCGTGAGGTCGCCCCGGGCGTCCTCGGAGATGCGGGTGGCGGAGACGTCGGTCTCGTCGAGCGACTCGCGCGCGAACCGGTCCGCGTTGACCACGGGAAACTCTAAGTCGATGTAGTAGTCCGTCAGCATGGGGAGCGCCAGCACCTCGCAGCCGGTTCGCTCCTCGATCTCGTCGAGGATCTCGTCGCGCTTCTCGCGGGAGCCCGCGGTGACGACGAACCACTGGTTCCACTCGTGGTCGCGGCGGTAGTTGTGGTTCACCTGTCGGTAGCCGTTGATGACCTCGGCGACCTCGTCGAAGCGGTCGTCAGGGGCGCGCACGGCCGCCAGCGTCGAGGAGCCGATGACGGGCGGGTTGAGAACCGCTCCGAACCGGCGGAACACGCCGCGATCGCGCAGGTCGCGGACGCGGTCGAGGAGCTCGTCGGCGTCGACGTCGATCCCCGTCTCGGCGCTGATCTCGCGGGCGACCCGCTCGAACGGGCGCTCCTCGACGGGGAAGCCGCTCTGGTACTCGTCGATGAGGGCCGCGTCGACCGCGTCGACGTCGGCCCGCCAGTCGGCGTCCAGACTCATTACGCGGGTTAGGGGACCCGCGTACGTACGGGTTTCGGAGGGTCGTCGAGCGTCAGCGGGACGCGTGTCGTTCGGTAGGCCGTGGGGTCAGTTGTCCGCGGGAGCGTCGCCCGGCGTCGGGGCGAACGCCCGGGCGCTCTCTTCCAGCTGCGCCGTCGAGCAGCCGCCGACGGTCGCGGCCTGTTCGAGCGTCAGCGTGCGGGAGCGGTACAGCGTGAGCGCGGTGGCGACGGATTTGGACGTCATCGGGTACAACCAGTCAGTAGATGGACGAACATATAACTCTGACGCTATTTAGAGGGTGTTACAGAATATGAACAGCTCGGTTTTGTACGTTCGTATCTTATTCTGTGTCAAAAAGAGACGTTCGTCTTGTTAAGGTGTGTGATCGTGTGTCACGCAACCGGCGCGAGCCGCCGGCTAACCGGTGTTCGTCGCTCGCGCGCGCCGCGAACGGGGACGGAGGTCAGTCGCCTCGCTCGTAGTGCGCCACGGGAACGTGGTCCTCGTCGTCGCGGAGATGGTGTGTCAGGGTGAGATCGCGGACCGCGAACCCGAACTCGATCTCGCCCTCGTACGCGACGGCCGCGGGACCGTCACAGCCCGCTTCGGTCTCCGCGGCCGCGATCTCCACGACCGCGAGTCCCTCGTCGGGCGACGAGGTGAACACGCTCGCGTCGAGGGCGACGCAGTCGACCGGCGCGGCGAACCGCCCCTCGATCCGCGCGGTCCGGTCGGCCACCTCGACGGTCGCGTCGTGTTCGGGGTCGTCGACCCGCTCGGTCGACTGGACTGACACGGTCGCTGCCGGGAGGTCGTCGCGGAACGCTCGCCCGAGACAGCCGGAGGCGCCGCCGAGCGCGAGCGCGGAGCCGGCGAGGACCGCTCGCCTCGTCGCTCGGTATCGGCGTTCGACCGCGGGGCTTCGACCCGAGCCGTTCGGGGCTCGATCGGTCACGATCCGTCCCGCGGCGGGGCGAAATAAATATCTTCTGCGCCCGTACTCAGTCCGATCCGGTCCGTCCCCTTCCCAGCGCCCGGGAGCCGAACGGGGGACTTTTCGTTCGGAAGCCCGAACGAAACGTATGGCTCAGGCGACCCAGGAGTTCGGCGACTGGCCCCTCAAGCGGCTGATGACCGAGGTCTGCGGCTCCGGCCACAAGTCGGCCGACGACCTCACGCGCGCGCAGGCGACCGAGGCGTTCGAGCGGATCCTGGCGGGCGAGCCGGACCCGACCACGCTCGGGGCGTTCTGGCTCTCCAACCGCTGGAAGCGGAACACGCCCGAGGAGCTCGGCGCGTACGTCGACGTGATGTGCGAGCGCGTCGAGTACGCCGAACCGGACGTCGACCCCGTCGACTGCGGCGCCAACTACGACGGGAAGGGCCGGACCGCCATCCTCGGCGTCGCGGCCGGAGCGGTCGCGGCCGCCGCGGGCACGCCCGTCGTCGTCCACTCGGGCGACCGCGTCCCCACGCAGAAGCAGGACTCGTACAAGCACGTCCTCGACGAGTTGGGCGTCCACACCGAGCTGACGCCGTCGGACTCCGCCGACATGGTCGACGAGACCGGCTTCGGCTTCTACTACCAGCCCGCCTTTAACCCCGCCATCGACGACCTGTTCGACCGCCGCGACCAGATGGGCGTCCGGACCTTCGTCAACACGGTCGAGACGCTGGCGAACCCCGCGGGCGCCTCGACGCACCTCGGCTCCTTCTACCACCTCGCGTTCGCGAAGAAGGTGGTCGACACGTTCGTGGAGAGCGAGTTCCACGACCTCGACCGCGTCCTGATGTTCCAGGGCATGGAGGGGTACGACGACGTGCGCCCCGGCTACACGAAGGTCGCCGAGTGGGACGCGGCGGGCGGGGCTGATGGCGGCGCGAGCGAGGGCGATGCCGAGGCGGCCGGCAGCGAGGGCGCCTCCTTCACCGACTTCGAGATCGAGACCGCGGAGTACGGGATGGACCTCGAAGAGGCGGACCTCGCGGTCGACGACGTGGCGGCCGAGTCGGCCGAGATCACCGAGGCGGTGTTGGCCGGCGAGCGCGACGGCGCCTTCGCGGACGCGGTCGCGGTCAACGCCGCGCTCCGGATCTACGCGGGCGAGGACGCGGACTCCATCGAGGAGGGTCTCGACGCGGCTCGCGAAGCCATCGACGACGGCTCCGCGTACGAGGTTCTAGAGGAACTGCGGGAGTTCTGAGAACCGTCGCGTCTGCGGATATCTGTTTTTAATCGTCGCTCTCTGGTGACGGGTCGAGGTAAGCGATCAGGGCGCTCGCGACGCGCTTCGTGAACTCGTCCGTGACCGTTCCTTGTACACCGGCGACGTGAATATCGTCTTTCAGCGTCGCCACCGACCACGGCAGGACGTGGCTCTGCGCGTTCGGCTCGCCCCGGACCCACGCCTTGCTCGGGACCGAGAAACTATCGCGGTGGTGTGATTGCGTGGTGAACGCGACCGCGATCGATTCCTCGTTTCGATACGGCAGGCGCTCGGCCGACACGACCAGCCACGGTCTGGGGTTCCCATCGCCTTGCTTGAACGGGTCAGGGGCCCACACGACATCGCCTCGCGACGCCATCTACGCGTCCCCGTCGTCACGCTCTTCGATGGGGTCGACCGCGGCCTCCATCCACGCGTCGACCTCCTCGTCGGAGAAGCCGCCGTCTCGCGCGTCGGCCGCGGCGGCGCCGAGGCGAGCCGCGGATGCGGTCGCGTGTTCGGCGTCTGCGATCTTCCAGTATCGACCGCGGTGAGTGACGAGTCCGTGCCGTTCGAGGCGCTTGAGGGTGGGTCCGACGCTGCCCTTCGGGACGTCGACGCCATCGACGATCTCTCGCTGGCGGAACGCCTGATCGGCGTTTTCGAGGAGGAATCGGTGTATCTTCCCCTGCGTCGTATCCGGTTCGAGGTCCACTGTCTCCTCCTGCTCGTCGATCGTTTGGAAGTCGTCTGCCGAGATCGGCATCGTGTGTATCGGATTGTATCTGATTGTATTAAATCTCATCGGCCAATTGTGATCGAACCAGCCGATAGGTGAGAAGCGGGTAGTGCGAATCAACAGGGGAAATGTAGACGAATCCCAGCCGCTCATTTATAAAGGAGTGATAGCGGATCGGCGGCGAACACCGCCAAAGCCCCAGCCGCTCGTTTATAAATCGCTGCCGGTGGCTCCGTGACGAACTCCTCCAAAGCCCCAGTCGCGAGGCGGGCGCACGCTCGCTGTCGCCCGAAAATCGGAGATTTTCGGGATGACGAGAGAGCAAAGCTCTCTCGAACCACGCTCCTCGTCACTCGCTTCGCTCGTTCCTGCGGTGTCGCCGGCGGCGAAGCCGCCGGCTTTCCGTGGCGCGTAGCGCCACGCTACTTACGTCGCCTGCGTCCGCCTCGCGGCTGCCCCTTTGAGTCCCGCCCCGCACAGCACCGCCCCGCGCCTCACGCCTCCCCAGCCTCGTCGCTCACTGCGTTCGCGACTCCCTCGCGCGTGCTGTCGCCGGCGCTCCGCGCCGGCTTCCAGAGGGACCTTCGGTCCCTCGCGGCTCGGCCGCGGGGCGGCCTCGCAGGCACGCGCCACCGCATCAGTTCTTTATAAGTATTCGTCGAGACGCAGTCGATTCTTTATAAGTCGCGGTCGGGCGCCGGCGGCATCGCCCGCTTGTGGGCGCTGCGCTCGTAGAGGTCGACCACGCGGTCGACGGCTTCTGCCGGGACGTCGAGTTCGCGGACCGTCGCCGCCCGCGAGAGCCCGCCGTCGACGTGGACCGCGAGGATGGCGTCGACGGTGTCGTAGTCGAGCCCCATCTCCTCGGCGTCGGTCTGTCCCTCCCACATGCCCGCGGTCGGCTCCTGCATCACCAGATCGCGGTCGACGCCGACGTGCGCGGCCAGCTGGCGGACCTGCTGTTTGTAGAGGTTCCCGATGGGGTTGCAGTCGACCGCCTGGTCGCCGTACTTCGTGTAGTAGCCGGTCATCGCCTCCGCGCGGTTGCCGGTGCCGAGGACGACCCGGTTCTCCGCGTTGGCGACGAAGTAGTTCAACACGGCGCGGGTCCGGACGTAGACGTTTCCCGCGGCCGTGCGGTCGTCGGCCGCCCCCGGGACGGCGTCGAAGAAGGCCTCCGCGATCGGCTGGATCTCGACCACGTCGTACTCGATCCCGAGGTCCTCGGCGACGCGCTCCGCGTCGCTCATCACGTCCGGGTCGTTCACCGACGAGGGCATCGTGAGCCCGTGGAGGCCGTCCTCGCCGAGCGCCTCGACCGCGAGGTGGGCGGTGAGCGTCGAGTCGATCCCGCCCGAGAGGCCGAGGACCGCGCCCTCCGCGCCCGCGTCGTCGACGACGTCGCGGACGAACGAGACGACGCGCTCGCGGGTCGCCGCCAGCTCCTCGTCCGAGAGGCGGAGGTCGAGCGGGGGGTCGTCCGACAGCAACACCGACTGCTCCGAGCTCTGGCTCATGGGCGGATACAGGTGCCGAGGCGACTAATACCTCCCCGTCGGCGCCGGGAACTGGACGCGCGTCGGGTTCTACAGCAGTCCTTCCTCTTCGGCCAACAGCAGCCCTTCCAGCGTCGCGTCGTTCGTCGGCGGCTCGCGGGCGATTTCCAGCGCCTCGTCGACCGGGACCGACCGCGGGGCGAGGAACTCGTTGCTGTCGTGGTCGACGTCGACCGGTTCCAGCCCCTCCGCGAACACGTAGCCGCGCGTGTGACGCAACACGCCGGTCGAACACCACACCTCCTGGAGCAGCGACGTCGACGACGGCTCGAAGCCGGTCTCCTCGGCGAGTTCGCGCACGCCCGCCTCGGTGTAGGACTCCCCGGACTCGACGATCCCGGCCGGGAGCTCCAGCTGGGTGTTCCGGACGGTGGGCCGGTACTGCTCGACGAACAGCACCCGGTCGTCCGCGACCGCGACGATCACCGTCGCGGGCGACAGCTCGGCCCAGTAGTACTTCTTCTCCGTCCCGTCGGGCTGCTCGACGCGGTCGTAGCCGCCGACGAACCACCCCTCGTCGTACTCGACGACGACCTCCTTCACCGGCCACTCCGGCTCGCCCGGCAGCGAGTGGTTGCGGCCGTCCGAGAACGCCGGCAGGTCGCGGAGGTCGGCGGCGGGGCCACCGGGGTCGTCGGGGGCGTCGCGCGCGTCGGAGTCAGCGTTCTCGCGCGTCACGGGCGGACCACCTCCGCGTGGTACACCTGACCGTCGCGGCGCACCCGCACGCCGGTCTCCGTCGAGGCGTTCGGCACCTGCCGGGTGAGCGCGTCCACCTCGTCGAACGGGGTGTGCGTGAACCACTCCTTCATCCCGTACGGGCCGGTCTGGTACCCCGCGGAGCGCCCGTCCTCGCTCTCTATCGCGCCGATAAGGAACGGGTACCGCCGGTCGGAGACGTTGTTCACGTCGGCGGCGGTGCCGTTCGTCTCGATCGGCTCGACCGTGAGGTAGTACGGGTCGCCGCTGCCGAGGTAGCTTGGGAGGGCGCCGAGCGCGAGCAGCGCGACGACGACCAGGGCGATGGCGATGAAGACGTTCCGGGTGACCCGGCGCATAGTCGAAATTGGAGCCGGCGGGGAATACCGGTTTCGGCCGGCGGGAGCGCGGTCGGCGAAACGGCGGTCGGACACAGCGCAAGGCGGCGACGCGTTTTATACCGCGGCGCCCCTGCCGACGGTATGGAGTACCGGTTCGAGCTGGCGCTTTGCGCCGCGCTCGAATCCCCGGACCGCGTCGTCGCCCGGCAGCTCGGCGCGGGCGTCGAGACGCCGGGGACCCGCATCGTCGACGTCTGCCTGCTGTCGCCGGGCCCGGACTTCGACGACCGCGCCGCGATCAGCGCCGAGCGGATCCCGGACCCCGCCATCGAGGCCGCGGTCGGCCCCGGCGAGGCCGTCCCCGTCCGCGACGCGTTCGACCTCCCGCCGGACCGGGCAGCCGCCGTCGTCGAGCGTGCGGTCGAGGTCGGCTACCTCGAACGCGAGCGGCGGAACGGGCGGCCGGTCGTGCGCGCGACCGCGCGCTACCCCGAGGACTGGGTCGGCTCGCTCGTCGCCGTCGAGAACAAGCCCGACCTCGGGACGCCGGGCGACCTCGAGGCGCAGCTGCGGTACGACGCCGCGCTCGGCCTGTTCGACGAGGTCGTCCTCGCGACCGCCTCCTACGTCACCCGGGCGCACCTCAACCGGATCCCGGACGCGGTCGGCGTCTGGCGGTTCGATCCGGAGACGGGGGAGCGCGAGGTCGTCCGCGAGCCGACGCCGCTCGACCCGGACGCGCCCGGCGTCGAGATCCGCGCGGAGCGCCCCTCCCGCACGGACGTCGCCCTCGTCGACCCCGAGGCGAAGGCCCGCAAGCGGCGGCGGATCGCCGAGCGCGCGTACGGGAAGGGGTGGCGCCCGGAGCCGCCGGCCTGCGCGCACGGCGAGGCGACCGCCGACGGCCGGCCGCGCTGCGCGCAGTTCGACCGCGTGGTCGACCCCGGCCGCGAGTGCGGGAGCGGGTGTCCCGCCTTCGAGCCCGCCGACCCGCCGGCGGCGGACCGAGAGGGGCTTCGGGACGAGCGGACGGCGTGGGTCGCGGACCCCGACGGGGGCGGCCCGCGCCGGCAGTCCGGGCTCTCGGGGTACCTGTGAGAACGCTTATACGGCGAGGGCGGGTGTTTCGGGTATGGACGAGATCGAAGACGTCTTCGTCGCGCGGCTGATGTCGACGGACCTCCACACGGTGACGCCGGACACGCTGGTCGAGGACGCGGCCGCGGTGCTGCTCGAAGAGGACATCAGCTCGGTGCTGGTCGTCGACGACGACGGCGACCTCGTCGGGATCTTGACCTCGACGGACTTCGTCGACATCGTCGCGAAGAGCCGGCCGAAGGCCGAGACGACCGTCGAGCGGTACATGACGCGAGACCCGGTGACGGCGGGCGCGCAGGACGACGTCGCGGCTGTCGCCGCGACGATGCTCGAACGCGGGTTCCACCACGTCCCGGTCGTCGACGGGGAGACGCCCATCGGGATCATCACCACCTCCGACTTCGCCGCGTACGTCTCCTCGCCGGAGTCCGTCTCGGCGTAGCGCTCAGCGTCGGCGCGGTCGCGGCGGTGGTCGACGCTGCCGCGGCGTCCCTCCGTCCGCGACAGCGACAAGTCCCGCCACTTCCTGTGTCCGTATTACCCCGGAGCGCGTACCGAAGTCCGTGTCCGATCACCTACACCTCAACCTCTTCACCATGTCCTCGGTCGAGCACGTCTCGCCCGGGTCGTGGCGGTACCCCGGCGACCGGTCGGCGGACTACGCCGACCGCGAGTACTGGACCGAGGTCGCGCGGACCGCCGAGCGCGGCGGCTTCGACGCGGTGTTCTTCGCGGACGTGCGCGGGATCTACGACGTGTACGGCGACGATCGAGAGGTCGCCGTCGAGAAGGCGGTCCAGACGCCCGCGAACGACCCGCAGCTCGTCGTGCCGGCGATGGCGGAGGTCACGGACGACCTCGGCTTCGCGGTGACGCGCTCGACGACGTACACCCACCCCTACCAGCTCGCGCGGGAGTTCTCGACGCTCGATCACCTCACCGACGGGCGGGTCGCGATCAACGTCGTCACCTCCTACCTGGAGTCGGCCGCCGAGAACCTCGGGCTCGACGAGCGGATGGACAAGGAGACGCGCTACGACCGCGCCGACGAGTTCCTCGACGTCTGTTATCAGCTGTGGGAGGAGTCGTGGGACGACGACGCCGTCGAGGTCGACCGCGAGGCCGGGCGGTACTCGGACCCCGACAAGGTCTCAGCGATCGACCACGAGGGCGACCACTTCTCCGTGCCGGGCCCGCACGGCTGCGAGCCGTCCCCCCAGCGCACTCCGGTCATTTACCAGGCCGGCTCCTCCGATCACGGCCGGTCGTTCGCCGCGCGCAACGCCGAGGCCGTCTTCGCCAGCCAGCCGACCGAGGAGGGCGTCGTCGAGTACATGGACGACGTGAAGTCGCGCGCGGCCGACGCCGGCCGCGACCCCGAGAGCCTCCGCTTCTTCATCGGCGTGGTGCCGGTCGTCGGCGAGACGCAGGCGCTCGCGGAGGCGAAGCACGCGGAGTACAAGCGCCACGTCGACGTCGAGGCGACGCTCGCGCTCCTCTCCGGCTTCCTCGATATGGACCTCTCGGAGCTCGACCCCGACCAGAAGGTCGAGCACATCGAGACGGACGCGATCCAGGGGACGATGAACGCGTTCACGAAGGCCCAGCCCGACCGGGAGTGGACGGTCCGCGAGGTCGCGGAGTTCTGCGGGCTCGGCACCACCTCGCCGACGATCGTCGGGACCCCGGAGGTGATCGCGGACGAGCTCCAGCGCTGGCACGAGGAGGTCGGCATCCACGGGTTCAACGTCAAGGAGGTCGTCCGCCCCGACTCGCTCGTCGACTTCGTCGACCTCGTCGTCCCGGAGCTGCGCGAGCGCGGCCTCGTTCCCCCGGCCGACGCGGAGCCGCCGGGCGAGACGCTCCGCGAGCGGCTCCTCGGCGAGGGGCAGACGGGGCTCCGCGCGGACCACCCCGCCCGGCAGTAGCGCGCGGAGACCGCTCGGACACCGACTCGGCCGGACGCCTTCGCGTGGTTTCGCGGCTCGTATTAGCGAGCTGTTGTGAACGAATTGCCGCTAACTAATACGACAACGCTGCCGCCCCCGGCACGCTTAAGTGTCTACCACCGCTTGTCTCAGGTGACGCTTCGCTTGGAGGGCCGAAGCGTCAGCGGGGACCTACAGAACGACACGCCCATGCCACCTTTTCCCGGCACGGGCGTGCCGTTCGTTCCTTTACTCACCGAGCGATCCGCTCGCACAGCCGCGGGCAACGACCGTTCCGCGCCGACCGGGACTCAACGACCGTTCCGCGCCGACGGGGACTGTGCGTAGCCGGCCCGCAGAAGACGCCGTTCTTCAGAGGTTTTCCTCCTGGTACGCGCCGTCGTACGTCCCCTCGTGATCGGCCTCGGCGAGGACGAGCTGCGCGATCCGCGCGCCCGGTTCGATCTCGATCGGGTGGCCGACGTCGAGACGGCCCTCGCCGACCCCCTCGTAGCCGGCGTCCCACACCGCCGTGTCGAGGGTACAGGCGTTGCGCAGCAGCGTCGAGCGCGGGAGGACGAACCCGATCCGCTCCTCCGGGATCCGCACCGGCTCGCCGTAGCGGACGACGTAGCTCCCGCGTTCGAGCCGGTAGCAGTCGCCCCGAGGCTCCAGTTCCCGCCGCTCGCCCACGCGCTTCCCGTCGCGCCCGAGCCGGCCGGGTTCGGTCTGTGCGAACACCGCGTCGAGGGTGAGGTCGACGCCGTTCGGCTGTCGCTGCGCGTCGTCGAGGTCGGCGCCGGCCGCCTCCAGCGCCGCCGCGACCGCGGCTCCCGAGTCGAACATGCGCGTCCGGAACCGCGGGCGAGGCAAAACGGTGTCGCCCGCGGCGCGCGACGAGGAGGGGCGAATCAGCCGTTTTTGCCGCGACCGTTGAAACCCGCTATTTCGCCCGTTTCAGGCGATTAATGACCTAAAACACTCCGGACGGCTACGTATTTCACGGTGCGTGGTATCACGCGGAGATCACAGCGAGCGTTGCCGCATCGCGGGATCTAACACGGTCGATCTTCGGGAAACTCGCGGGTTTTATATCCACGGGACGGCCATCTTGGCGTGATATGGGACAAACGATTACGGAGAAGATCCTCGATGAGCATCTCGTCGAGGGCGAGCTGACGCCCGGCGAGGAGATCGGCATCGAGATCGATCAGGTGCTGACGCAGGACACGACGGGGACGATGGTGTGGCTGCAGTTCGAGGCGCTCGACTTGGACGAGGTCCAGACGGAGCTGGCCGCGCAGTACTGCGACCACCAGACGTATCAGTTCGACTTCAAGAACACCGACGACCACCGCTTCCTCCGCTCGGCGGCCGGCACGTACGGCGCGTACTTCTCCCGGCCCGGGAACGGCATCTGCCATCAGGTTCACAAGGAGAACTTCGCGGCGCCCGGCAAGACCCTGCTCGGCTCCGACTCGCACACGCCGACCCCCGGCGGGCTCGGCCAGCTCGCGATCGGCGCCGGCGGGCTCGACATCGCCGTCGCGATGGGCGGCGGCCCCTACTACGTCGAGATGCCGGAGGTCGTCAACGTCCACCTCGAAGGGGAGCTCCCCGAGTGGGCGACCGCGAAGGACATCGCGCTCCACCTGCTCGGCGAGCTGACCGTCAAGGGCGGCGTCGGCAAGATCTTCGAGTACACCGGCCCCGGCGCCGAGAAGCTCACGATCCCCGAGCGCACCACGATCACGAACCTCGGCACCGAACTCGGCGCCACCTCCTCGATCTTCGCGACCGACGAGAAGACGAAGGACTGGCTCGCGCGTCAGGACCGCGAGGAGGAGTACGTCGACCTCCAGCCCGACGACGACGCGGAGTACGCGGAGACGATCGAGGTCGACCTGAACGAGCTCGAGCCGCTCGTGGCCGCGCCCTCGATGCCCGACAACGTCGCCCCCGTCAGCGAGTACGAGGGCACCGACGTCGAGCAGGTCATCGTCGGCTCCTGTACCAACGGCGCCTACGAGGACATCCTCCCCAGCGCGAAGATGCTGGAGGACCGCGAGGTCTCCAAGGGGACCGAGATGATCGTCGCGCCCGGCTCGAAGCAGGCCTCCGAGATGCTGGCCCGCGAGGGCTGGACCGCGGAGATGATGGCGGCCGGCGTCAACTTCTCCGAGGCGACCTGCGGCGCGTGTATCGGCATCGGCCACGTGCCCGCCTCCGACTCCGTCTCGCTGCGCACCTTCAACCGCAACTTCGAGGGTCGCTCCGGCATCGAGGACGACTCCGTCTTCCTCTGCTCGCCCGAGGTCGCCACCGCGGCGGCCATCACCGGCGAGATCGTCGACCCGCGCGACCTCGCGGACGAGCTCGGCGACCTCGAGGCCCCCGGCCTCGAGATGGGGACGAAGTACGGCCCCGGCATGGGACAGGACGACTCCGACATCATCTCGCCCGACGAGGCGATCGACGACGGGCTCGTCAAGGGCCCGAACATCGGCGACGTGCCGCTGAAAGACGACATCGACGTGGACGGCGGTGAGGCCCTCCTCAAGATGGAGGACAACATCACCACCGACCACATCATCCCGGCGACGGCGGACATCCTCAAGTTCCGCTCGAACATCGAGAAGCTCTCCGAGTTCACGCTCTCGCGCGTCGACGACACGTTCGCCGAGCGCGCGCTCAACGCCGACGGCGGCGTCCTCGTGGCCGGCGAGAACTACGGGCAGGGCTCCTCGCGCGAACACGCCGCGCTCTGTCCGATGTACCTCGGCATCGAGGCCGTCTTCGCGCAGAGCTTCGCCCGCATCCACAAGGCGAACCTCTTCAACTTCGGGATCGTCCCGCTGGCGATCGACGAGGAGACGTACGAGAAGATCGACCAGGGCGACGACCTCGAGATCGTCGACGACGTGCCCGCGGGCGTCCGCTCCGGGCAGGAGGAGTTCACCGTGAGCGTCAACGGCGAGTGGGAGTTCACCGCCGACCTCGACGCCTCCGAGCGCGAGCGCGACATCCTCGCGGCCGGCGGCAAGCTCTCGTGGGTCAAACAGCAGCACGCCGACGGCGGCTCCGGCGCGGCGCCGGCCGACGACTGAGCGCGCTGTCCCGCGAGACTCAGCAACTCGATTTCCCGCATTTTTCGACGTGTTCGCTCTTTCAGCGGCGGCTGTGTGGATCGGCGGAGTGTCGTCAATTCCGATGAGAGCGAGAGCGGGAGTGGATGAGTCGATCGGCTAAGCGGTTGTTTATAAATTGAATCGTGGTGTTGCTGTCGTCTATTTATAAGTGATTAGTGATTCTACGGTGAACACCTCCAAAGCCCCACCCGCGAGGACTCGCGCGGCTCGCTGCGCTCCTCGTCACTCGCTGCGCTCGTTCCTGTGGTGCTTGCGTCGCCGTGCTTCGTCCTCGCGGCTGCCCCTTTGAGTCCCACCCCGCACAGCACCGCAGCCTCACGCCTCCCCAGCCTCGTCGGTGGTCCTCCGCTTCGCTCCGGACCACCGACTCCCTCGCGCGTGCTACTCGCGGCCTACGGCCCGCTCGCAGGCACGCGCCACCGCCTATCTTTTATAAGCGAACGTCGCTACCGCTCACGGCTATTTAAATAGCGTTTCACAGCAACCAGTCTGATTTACCCACTCCCCTAATAGCTCGCCACCCTCGCTCGATCCACACACCGCAACGCCGAACAGCACCACCGCTCCGCGGGTGGGATCAAAACGAAAAACCGCGAACGCGTCCCGTCGGTCCGAACGCCGAACCGGCGTTAGCGGGCCGCGGCCGCGACGCGTTCGCGCTCCTCCTTCTGCGAGATGGAGTAGGAGCCCTCGACGTCGTAGTCGGCGGCGGCGACGAGCTCGTTCGCGAGCGCCTCGGCGGCGGCGGTCGTCGACTTGTACGTCGCGCTGGCGACGGCGTCGGAGATGAACAGCAGCGCCTGGTCGACGCGGCGCTGGGGCGCGACGTCGACCGCCTTCGGGACGGAGATGCCGCCGTACTTCAGGCGGACGGTCTCCTCGCGGGGCGCCGCGTTCTCGACGGCCGTCACGAGCACCTGAACCGGGTTCTCCTCGGTCCGCTCGTGGACGATGTCGAAGGCGTCGCGGACGATCCGCGTCGCCTGCTGTTTCTTCCCCGTGTTCTCGTCGGTCTGCATCAGGCGGTTGATAAGCCGCTCGACCAGCGAGATTTCGGACTTCTTGAACTGCTTGGACGCGTGGCGACCCATGGTGTGCGCGATGGGCGTCACGGTCATGTAGCGCTTCGTCGAGGGGTCCTCGTAGGCGATCTCGGTGACGTCCCAGACGCCGAACAGCTGGGCGTTCTCGTTGGCGGCCTCGCTCGACGCGGGCGCGTCCGGATCCGGCTCGTCGGCGGCGACGTCCTCCTCGGACGGCGCCTCGGTCTCCTCGCCGCTCATCTGACCGGCTTCTCCGCGTTGCCGCGAACCAGTTCGATCATCGACACGCCGTTGACCTTCTCGACTTTGTAGTTGACGCCGGAGAGGTCGCCCATCGCGCGGCCCTTCGCACCGCCGATCCCGGCGATGGTGACCTCGTCGTGCTCGTCGATGAAGGAGATCGCGCCGTCACCGGGACAGAACGCGGTGACCTGCTTCCCGTTTTTGATGAGCTGAACCCGGACGCACTTCCGGATCGCCGAGTTCGGCTGCTTTGCCTCGATGCCGACCTTTTCGAGGACGATGCCGCGCGCCTGCGGGGCACCCTCCAGCGGGTCGGACTTCTTCTTGAGCCCGCGCTCTCGCCGAGCGTACTCGGAGTCGGACCAGCGGCGCTTCTGCCGGTCCTTTTTGAGCTTACGGGCCGCGTACTTGCCGTTCGCCATCGTACGCCTACTTCCGAACGGAGCTACTTAAGCGTCGTCTTTCTCCGCCGCGAAACGCCCTCAGATCCCCCGAGCGGTCCCTCTCGACGGATCTGAGGGTGTTTCACGGATCGGCTCGACCGAAAACGACGGGCGTTCGCTCCCGCTGAGCCGGTAAGCCGACGAGAGCGCCCGTCGTTTCGTGTGGAGACGCACCGCGACGCCGTGGGGCGTCAGCCGCTCGTCTCCTCGCGCGCCGTCTCGGCCCACGCCGGCTCCGACACCGTCGCGCCGAGGTCGCGGTAGTCGATGTCGACGTCGACGGACGCCTCCCCGCCGTCGTGTGGACCCGCCCACGACTGTTCGAGCCGCGGCACGACGCCGGACTCGTACACGTGGACGGTCGCGGACGCCGTCTCGACCGTTTCGGGCACGTCTCGGTCGCCCTCGAAGGCGTCGGCCGTGAACCGCGCGGTCTCCTCGCCGCGCACCTCGCCCGCCCCGTCGCTCGTCGGGTTCCACAGGTTCAGTCCCTCGTACTCCGTCTCGACGTCCGAGGCCCCGCCCTCGACGCGGATCCCGGTCGCCACCTCCGTGCGCATCGCCGACTCGAGCTCGCCCGACGACCGGTCGATCGACTGGCGGTCGTACTCGACGCCCGACTCCCGCTCGACGCGAAACAGCGCCTCGCCGTCGGCCGCGTACAGTTCGGAGACGTCCGGCGCGTCGGTCTCGGTCACCGACAGCCTGACGTACAACCGCTGGTTTTCGAGGTCGTACCGCGACTCGTACTCCTGCGAGGGGAGCCACGGCGTGGGCTCTTCGTCGCCGTCGTGGCTCGTCGCCGCCGTCGAGAACAGCGTGGCGCTCCCGGCGTCGACGAGCGCGTCGGCGTGCCGCTCCGCGAGGGTCGCGACGTCGAGGGCATCCTCCGCCCGCCAGTCGGCCTCGGGGAACGGTCGGTCCGCCGAGTCGCCGCCGAGACAGCCGGCGGCGCCGACCGCGGCTCCGGCGCCGATCCCGGCGAGGAAGCGTCTGCGGTCCATGCGGCGAGGAACGGGTGCGTCGGCAAAAAGGCGTGGGGTCGGCCTCAGGTCAGCTGGACGTCGTCGACGTCGTAGTGCCGCGCCGCGAGCCGGCGGGCGGTCTCGATGTTCGCGCCCTCCGCGCCGATGGCGACGCCGCGGTCCGCCTCCTCGACCTCGACGTACGCCACGCGGTCGTTCTGCTCGGAGATGGTGACGGCGTTGACGGCCGCCGGCGCGAGCGCGCTCGCGACGAACGCCTCGGCGGTGTCGGCGTCCTCGACCAGCTCGATCGACTTGTCGAGCCGCCGCTCCGCCTCCGCGACGGTCTCGCCGCCCTGGCCGATCGCGGCCGCCATCTCGCCGGCGGGCACCACGAACACGAGGCGGTCGCCCTCCACGAGGCAGTCGGTCGGCGTGACGCCGGTCAGCTCGTCGAACCGACCGATGTATTGCCGCGCCTCGTCGGAGAGCTCGACGTACATTAGTCGTCGCTCACGACGCGCGACCCCATCCGGAGGTCGACGTCGCCGGTCCCCATCGAGATGGGCTTGCCGGCGATGACGTTCTCGATGACGCCGTCGAGGTCGTCGTACTCGCCGTGGATCGCGGCGTCGAGCAGGTGGTTGACCGTCACCTCGAACGCCGCGCGCGCGAGCACCGAGTCCTTGTTGCCGGAGATGCCGTGCCGGCCGATCGACTCGATCTCGCCGTTGTTCGTCATGATGTCGGCGACGAGCATGAGGTGCCGGACGTTCACGTCGTCGAGCCCCTGCTCTTCGAGCGTGTTCTTCGTCTCGTCGATGATCGTCTCGCGGGCCGCCTCGACCCCGAGGTTGCGGTAGATCTCGTGGATGTTGTTACACGTCGTCCGCGAGGCGTCGACGCCCTCGATGTCGAGGGTGTCGCCGAACGCCGACCCCTCGGTGTAGAGGACGAACTCCTCGTCGCCGTCGATCTCCTCTTTGCGGATGACGACGCGCTCGATCTCCTCGATCCCCTTGAACACGATCTCGCGGAGCCGCTCGACGAGCTGGAGCAGCTCGCGGTAGCTCGGCTCGTTGGGGCCGAACTCGATGACCGTGCCGGCCTGCCGGGCGTCGACGCCCAGCGAGTCCTCGATCGTCTCGGCGATGATCTCCGCGACCTCCGTCGCGTCGGAGTGGGTGGGCCACCGCTCCAAGAGCGTGTCGTCGTTCAGGTCGATCCGGACCAGCATGTCCGCGACGTTGGTCGACACGTCCCCGAGCGCGAGGATGCGCGTCGCCTCGATCGACCAGACGACCTCGTGGGCCTTCTCGCGGTCGGTCGCGTACTCCCCGTCGAGGTGGACCGTCATCATCGGCGTGTCCGGCGTCTTCCGGGCGTCCACCAGCTCGATGAGCCGGGGGAGCCCCTGCGTGACGTCGATCTCCGCGACGCCCGCGTAGTGGAACGTGTTCATCGTGTTGTGCGTCACGACGCCTTCTGCCGTGGTGAACGTCTCCAGTCCCTCGACGGAGAAGTCGTACACGTGGTCGTGTTCCGTCGGTACGGCTTCGATCGACTCGATCCGGTCCCACACAACGTCGCCGGCGACCGCCTGACGGAGTTCGTCGAGCGCCTCCGAGTCGACGCCGGCCTCCTCCGCCTCGTCAACGAGCCGTCGGAGCCGAGAGCGGCCGATCCGCTGGCGGTTCGACGCCGCGTTTACCTGTCGGCTCGGAATGCCGGCGTCGGACGCGACCTCGCGGAGCGCGTCGCCGAAGTTCGGAACCTGATCGGTGGCGTCCGGTCCCGTCTCATCGATTTCGGCGGCCGCGGCGTCGAGTTCGTCCCCCCGCTCGCCGACCATCCCGATCCGGTCGGCGAAGCACTGGACGTGTTTCTTCGGCACGCGGAGCGTCCGCGACGCGTCCTGTTCGCCGAGCGTCGCGTACACGTCGAAGCGAGCGAGCAGCAGTGCGATTCCCGCGGTGAGCCGGTCGCTCGTCGAACTGGAACGGACCGCGCTTTCCGCGACGTTGCCGTCGCCGCTGAAGTACCCACGGAGCAGCCCCCGGACGAACTCGTCGTTCGCGCCGAACGCGAAGCCCGGAACGATCTTCCGCTCGTCTTCCGTACACGCAGCGCGCAGGAAGTCGGCGAGGATCGTCCCGTTCACGCGAACGTCGTAACCGCGGGCGAACCCGCTGTCGTTCTCGTACTCGTTCACCGAGAGGTCGAACCGGTCGGCGAACGCTCGAATCCCGTCTTGGAACGTCTCGTCGACGTTCGAGACGGAGACGTAGTGGTCTGTCAGCGACCCTTCCGCGAGCCACGCGCCGACGAAGAACCCGGTATCCGCGTCGAGCGGGAAGCGTTCCGGGAGACCGACCGTCCCGCCGGTCGGATAGACGGTCTCTTCGTCGAGGTCTCCCGCGTCGAGCGCGTCGCGCTTGTTGCGGAGCTGATCCGCCCCGACCGGAGCGGTGTCGACACCGCCGTCGGCGAGCGTCGAGGTGTACCAGTAATCGGTTGCTGGGAGGTACTTCCGGAGGTCGACCTCGTCATCGCCGTCACTTTCGTACGATCCGACGACCGGGAGCCAGTCGCCCGCTTCGAGGTCGTCGCCGGTGACCGGGACGACCTCGTTGTCGCGTCGAGTGACGAACGAGTGGGCCTTCGTCGCCCGAATCGTCCGACCGGACTCGAGTTCGAACCGAAGCAGCTCGTCCGGCGCGTCGTGGCGACTGACCTCTTCGACGGGCTTCCAGCGCACACCCTCGTCGCCGTCGAGGCTGAGCGTCTCCAGCCCGTCGGGCGCGAGCCCGACCTCGTGGTCGTCTACTGACCGGGACTCGCGGGAGGTCAGTATCTCGTCGACGAGCGGGCCGATCTCGACGATGTCGGTCGTTCCGTTCCGCCGAACCACGACGCGCTCGTCGTGCGGGACGCTCATCTGCGTCCCGGGCTCGCCGATCGACTGCGCCGAGACCGTTCCGACCGGATCGAGGGGGTCGACGCGCGTCTGCTCGTAGCGGTTCACGACGCCCTCGACGATATCGGTCGCCTGCTCGATGGTGACCTCGCCGGCCTCCTCGGCCTTGCGGTCGATGGCCTCGTACACCTTCGTCTTGAGCCGGCGGGGGAGCTCGGTCGCCTCCACGACCGCCTCCATGTCGTCGGTGACGTTGTCGTACTCAGTCATCGGACTCCACCCCCGGCCCGCCGGCCTTGTTAAGCCCCGGTCCGGCGTGCTCCGAGAGGTTCGTCGGCGGCTCGCGCTCGCCGAGGAACCGCTCCTTCTCCTCGTCGGAGGCGAACTCGGCGTCGACCACGCGGTCGACGATACCGTCGACGTCGATGCCGTCCTCCTCGCCCGAGGAGACCTTCACCGGCGAGGTGCCGTCCTCGCCGAACTCGAACTGGACGATGCGGCCCGAGGTGTCCCGGACCGTGCCGTCGTACTGCGCCTCTAACTCGGAGAGCGCGTTGATGAGCCGGCGCTGGAGGTAGCCGGACTTGGAGGTCCGGACCGCCGTGTCGACCAGCCCCTCGCGGCCGCCCATCGCGTGGAAGAAGAACTCCTGCGGGGTGAGCCCGCCGCGGTAGGAGTTCTCCACGAAGCCGTGCGCCTCCGAGGAGAGGTCGTTCGGCCGGTAGTGCGAGAGCGTCCGGTCCTCGTAGCCGCGGTTGATCCGCTCGCCGCGGACCGCCTGCTGGCCGACCGAGCCGGCCATCTGCGTCAGGTTCAGCATCGAGCCACGCGCGCCGGAACGGGCCATCACGACCGCCGGGTTGTCGTCGCCGAAGTGCTGGTCGGCGATCTCACCGGCCGAGTCGCGGGCCTTCCCGAGCGTCTGCATGATCTTCATCTCCAAGGTCTCGTCGACGCCGCGGCCCGGCAGCGACTCCAGCTCGCCGGCCTCGTACGTCGAGATCAGCTCCTGGACGCGGTCGTAGGCGCTCTCGATGGCGTCGTCGACCTGCTCTTCGGCCTCCGGCGGGATCGACTCGTCGTCGATCCCGATCGAGAACCCGAAGTTCATGATCGCGCGCATCGCCAGCGACGCGATCTCGTTGATGAACACGCGGGCGCGGGTCTCGCCGTACTCCTTCGTGAGCGTGTCGACGACCTCGCCGCCGAACGCGCCGACCGCGTCCTCGTCGATGGTCCCCTCGATCAGCTGGCCGTCCTCGATGACGACGCTGTCGCCGGCCGAAGAAGTGAACGAGAGGTCGAGGTCGTCCGGGAGCAGCTCCGAGAACAGCGTGCGACCGGTCCAGAACTCGCGGCCGTCGTCGCCGACGCCGTCGGCCTCGGGCAGCTCGTCCACGCGCGTGGCGCGGAGCAGGTCCAGCGCCTGCGTCTCCGTGAACTCGGGGTTCGAGTGGGTGAGCAGGTAGGTGCCGGAGATGTGGTCCTGAATGGCGCCGATGATGTTCCCGCCGAAGCGGGGCGAGAGGATCTGCTCTTGGACGCGCATGAGGACGCGCGCCTCGGCGCGGGCCTCCTCGTTTTGCAGCGCGTGCATGTTCATCTCGTCGCCGTCGAAGTCGGCGTTGTACGGCGGACAGACGACGGTGTTGAGCCGGAACGTCTTGTACGGCATCACCACGACCTCGTGGGCCATGATGGACATCCGGTGCAGCGAGGGCTGCCGGTTGAAGATCACGATGTCGCCGTCCACGAGGTGGCGGTTCACCTCCCAGTCGGCCTCGACCTTCTCGGCGAGCTCCTCGCAGTTCTTCTCGGTCACCTTCAGGCGGCGGCCGTCGGGGCGGCGCACGTAGTTCGCGCCGGGGTGGGCCTCGGGCCCGTTCCGGACGTACTGCCGCGCCTCCTCGACGTTGCGCTCGGTGACGTTGAGCGTCTGGGTCATCTCCTTCGCCACGCGGTCGGGCACGCCGACCTCGTTGAGCGAGAGGGTCGGGTCCGGCGAGATGACGGTCCGGGCGGAGAAGTTGACGCGCTTCCCCGAAAGCGAGCCGCGGAAGCGGCCCTCCTTCCCCTTCAGCCGCTGGCTGAGCGTCTTGAGGGGACGGCCGGAGCGGTGGCGGGCGGGCGGCGTCCCGCTGATCTCGTTGTCGACGAACGTGGTGACGTGGTACTGCAAGAGCTCCCAGAGGTCCTCGATGATCAGCTGCGGGGCGCCCGCCTCGCGGTTCTCCATGAACCGCTGGTTGATCCGGATGATGTCGACCAGCTTGTGCGTGAGGTCGTCCTCGGAGCGCTGGCCGTTGTCGAGCGTGATAGAGGGACGGGTGGTCACCGGCGGCACCGGCAGCACCGTCAGGATCATCCACTCCGGGCGGGAGTGCTCGGAGTCGATGCCGAGGACCTCGAGGTCCTCGTCCGGGATGTCCTCGAACCAGTCGCGGATGTCCGAGGGCATCAGCTTGTTCATGTCCTCCTCGGTGAGGTCGACGTCGAGCGCCTTCTCGATGGCGCGGCGGTCCTCCTTGCGCGGGCGGAACTCGCCGGCCATGATCTCGTTGATCCGGTCGACGGCGATGTCGGTCTCGTCGGCGAGCTCCTGCGGCGAGGTGCCGGGGTCGTCCTCCTCCTCGTCGGGCTGCATCGCGGCCGCGATGCGCTCGGAGTAGTCGCCCGAGAGCACGTCCTGGACCTCGTAGTAGGTGGTCGGCTTCTCGTGTTTGATGTCCGCCTGCGGCTCGCCGCAGAACGGACAGGTGGACGCCTTCCGGGCCTGCCGGACGGCGGCCTTCAGCACGTCGTGTTCGTCGTCGCCGAGCTCCTTCGCCCGCTCGTAGCGGTCGCGGAACTCGTCGCGCTGCGCGTCGTCCAAGGCGAGCCGCCCGCACTCGCGGCACGTCGAGCGGAGCAGCCGCCGGATGAGCTTCGTGAAGCCCACGTGGATGACGGGCGCCGCCAGCTCGATGTGGCCGAAGTGGCCGTTACAGGAGCCGGAGTGGGAGCCGCAGGTGCGGCACTCCAGGCCGGGGTCGATGACGCCCAGCCGCGGGTCCATCAGCCCCATGTCGATCGGATAGCCGTCGTCGTCGTACGTGTCGGCCGTGATCACCTTCGTCGCGGACATGTCCCGGTACGTCTCCGGGTCCATGAGGCCGAAGTCGATCCCGCCGAGCACTTTCGGTGTTTGCATTGACATCTAAATCGCGTCCTCCAGTTCGAGTTTCGGTCGGATGCCGAGGGCGATCATCTCGTCGAGCAGCAGCTTGAACGCGTAGCTGACCTCAAGCTCGTGGATGTCGTCCTCGTCGCCCGTCACCGGGTCGTACACGCGGCGCTGCTCGCGGTCCTCGACGGCGACGAGCCCGGTCTCCGCGGAGACGTGGACCGTCTCGGCGTCGGAAGACTCCAGCAGCCGCTCGTTGAGCACCATCGACGCGCCGTGACCGATGATCGTGTCGCGCTCCATCTCCCCGACGCGCAGCCCGCCCTCGCGGGCCCGCCCCTCGGTCGGCTGGCGCGTGAGCACCTGGACCGGCCCGCGCGAGCGGGCGTGGAGCTTGTTCGACACCATGTGGTACAGCTTGTGGTAGAAGATC
This sequence comes from Halorubrum sp. Atlit-26R, assembly GCF_003666015.1. Taxonomy (GTDB): domain Archaea; phylum Halobacteriota; class Halobacteria; order Halobacteriales; family Haloferacaceae; genus Halorubrum. Next base: position 93,716 of record NZ_QPLT01000001.1, on the reverse strand, counting down.
GTCCCGACGAAGATCTCGGCGTCGATCTTCTCGCCGGTGACGCCGGAGTACATGACCTCCTTGCCGGAGGACTCGAAGCCGTGCTCCTCGAGCTGGTCGCGGAGCTCCTCCTCGTCTTCGCCCTGGAACGGCGTGCCGTCGACGCGCGAGCCGCGGAGCGAGCCGACCTTACCGCCGAGCATCTCCAGCACGTGGCCGACCGTCATCCGCGACGGCAGCGCGTGCGGGTTCATCACGAGGTCGGGGACGACCCCCTCCTCGGTGAACGGCATGTCCTCCTGGGGCGCGAGGTGGCCCACGACGCCCTTCTGGCCGTGTCGGGACGCGAACTTGTCGCCCAGCTCGGGGACGCGCTGGTCGCGCACCTTCACCTTCGAGAGCTTGGAGCCGTCCTCGCCCTCCATCAGCGTCACGGTGTCGACGACGCCCGACTCGCCCGAGCGCATCGTCACCGAGGTCTCGCGGCGCTTCTGCGGGGAGAGCCCGCCCATGTCGTCGGGCTCTTCGAGGAAGCGCGGCGGGCTGGTCTTGCCGAGCAGCACCGAGGACTCGTCCACCTTCGTCTCGGGGTTGACGAGGCCGTCCTCGTCGAGGTGGGTGTACGCGTCCTCGCCGCGGGCGCCGCGCACGTCCTGTTCGGGGATCTCGAAGCGGTCCTCCTGGCCGCCGGGGTAGCGGCGCTCCTCGCCCTCGTAGGTCCGGAAGAAGTGCGAGCGGGTGAGCGCGCGGTCGACGGAGCCCTGGTTCATCACCAAGGCGTCCTCGATGTTGAACCCCTCGTAGGACATCACGGCGACGACGAAGTTCTGCGCCGCCGGCCGCTCGTCGAAGCTGATCTGGTCGGACGTCTGCGTCTTCACCATCGCCAGCTGCGGGTAGTGGAGGAGGTGCTGACGCGTGTCCGGCCGGATCCGGTAGTTCGCGGAGGGGAGCCCGAGCGACTGCTTCATCATCCCCGCGCCCATCGTAATCCGGGGCGAGGCGTTGTGCTCGGGGTACGGGATCATCCCCGCGCCGATGCCGAAGACGAGCTGGGGGTCGATCTCGAGGTGCGTGTGGTCCTCGGTCACGTCCTCCTCGTCGACGGCGACGAGGATGTCCTCCTCCTCCTCGGCGTCGATGAACTCGACGTAGCCGCGCTCGACGAGGTCCTCGAACTCCACGTCGCCGCGTTCGAGGGCCTCGATCTCCTCGTCGCCGAGGAGCGGCTCGCCGTTCTCGACGACGATGAGCGGGCGCCGCGCCCGCCCCGCGTCGGCGTTGACGATGACCTCGCGGGTCCGGTCTTTCACCGAGACGTTCACCATCTCCGAGACGTCGCCGCGGCGGCGCGCCTCGCGTATCTGTTCGGCGAGCTCGTCCGGGTTCTCGTGGGTGCCCACGAGGCTCCCGTTGACGTACACCTTCGCTTCGCGTTCTGCTTGTGCCATGATCAGTCGTCCGCCGTCTGTCGTTCGACGCCCTCAATGCCGGGGATCCCCTCGACACCCATCGACGCCAGTTCTCGTTTCAGCCCCTGTTCGTCCTCGACCGTCTGCGACAGCTCCATCGCCTGCGCGAAGTTCTTCACGAGCCCGCAGTTCGGTCCCTCCGGCGTCTCGGAGGGACAGATGCGACCCCACTGGGTCGCGTGGAGGTCCCGCGCCTCGAAGTGCGGCTGCGACCGCGACAGCGGCGAGCGCAGGCGCCGGAGGTGCGAGAGCACGCCCATGTAGTCCGTCCGGTCGACGAGCTGGGAGACGCCCGAGCGGCCGCCCACCCAGTTCCCCGTCGCGATCGGGTGTTCGAGCCGCTCGGTCAGCACGTCGGAGCGGACCACGGTGTTCACCGTGAGCTGCCGGTTCCGCATGTTGGCGCGTTCGAGCTGGTACTTCACGTCGCGCGCTAACTTGTTCAGCGCGGTGCGGAACAGGTCGCGCATCAGGTCGCCGGAGACCTTCAGGCGCTTGTTCGCGTAGTGGTCCTTGTCGTCGGCCTCCCGGCGGTCGAGTGCGAGCTCGAAGCACGCCTCGGCCATCCGGCAGAGGTAGTACGCCTTGTTGATCCGCACGTCCTCCTCGTCGACGCCCTCCTCGTGGAGGTGCGGGAGCAGGTAGCGGTCGATGACGTAGTTCGCCCGCTTGAGCTGGTAGTTCTTCCCCTGGCCGCTCGCGACGCGCTCGCCGAGGGTCTCGATGGCGCCCTCGGTCGTCTGGACGTCCGCCTCCTCTAAGTTCTCCAGCATGAACTTCACGATCTCGGGGTCGTCCGAGACGCGGTGGACGATCTCCTCGTCGGATTCGAGCCCGAGCGCCCGGACGAGGGTCACGAAGTCGATGGAACCCGAGACGGACGGGAACGACACTTCGAGCAGCCCCTCGCGGTTGCGCTCGCAGAGCACCAAGGCGCGGTACCCGCGGCGCTGGGAGAACGTCTTGGCGACCTGAATCTCGTCGCCGTACTTCGAGTCGTACTCCGCGAGGATCTTGTTCGGCGCCAGGTCCTCCGAGGTCATCAGCACGCGCTCGGAGCCGTTGACGATGAAGTAGCCGCCGGGGTCGACGGGGTCCTCGCCGATGTCGATGAGCTCCTCGTCGGAGAATCCCGCCATGTTACACTTGTTCGAGCCGACCATGATCGGCATCCGGCCGACCTTGGTCTCGGTCGTGTCGACGACCTGTTCGGGCTCGTCCTCGCCGCCGCGCACGATGGACATCTCCATGAACACGGGCGCCGAGTAGGTGATGTTGCGGAGCCGCGCCTCCTGCGGGTAGAGCAGCTCCTCGGAGCCGTCGGCCTCGCGGACGCGCGGGGTGACCATCCGCACGTCGCCGAGCTCGACGTACACCGGCTCCTGTCCCTCCTTGTCGCCGATGTCCGTCTCGATGGTCTCCTTCTCGTCGACCACTTCCTGCATGCCGCGGTCCAGGAAGTTGTTGAACGAGCGGAAGTGGTGTTCGGCGAGCCGTTCGTCCGAGAAGTACTCGCGTGAAACCACGCGTCGGTCTTGCCTGTTCATGAGACGACTAATCGGTACACGACCGCCTCGTCGGTCGTTCGGGAGTCGCGGACGATCTTCACCACGTCGCCGACCTCGGCCTCGTCGGGGAGCGCGGGATCCGTGCGTTTGATCTTCGGTAAGTTCGTTTTCTTCACGTCGTACTCCGCCAGGACCTCCTCGACCTCCTCGGGGTCGTCGAGGAGGACGTGGTCCGGGACGAGTTCGTGTTGGCTTACGTCTACCATGGGTGCTGGTGGTGGGGAGAAGCTATCACGAGATACTACAGATACGTATATACGCCAGCGGCATAAGAGTTACCAAGCGCTGCCGCGCGCGGCTCACGGGCCGGGGCGTTCGACACTCCCACACACGCGAGGTCGACACAAAAGCATACCGGCCGCGACCCCGATTGCCCCCTCGGCGTCCCGGCTCGGACGTCCCGATTCCCTGTCACCGACCCGCACTCCCGTCAGGGATGACAAGCCTTATTTGCCAGACAGGGGTACGAACTGATGCGACAAGCCCGGATGGTGTAGTGGCCCATCATACGACCCTGTCACGGTCGTGACGCGGGTTCAAATCCCGCTCCGGGCGTCCCCTCTTTCGGGGCGCTGTCGCTGTTTGCCCGGATGGTGTAGTGGCCCATCATACGACCCTGTCACGGTCGTGACGCGGGTTCAAATCCCGCTCCGGGCGTTTTCGACGAACAACACGGTGAGCGGAGCGAGCCGTTCGTCGAAAACGGTCGCACAGGGATTTGAACCCTATCAGTCGCGCGCAGCGAACGGAGTGAGCGAGCACGTCTGATTTCGGTTCAAATCCCGCTCCGACCGTCTTTCACTGCCGCAAAACGAACGAGGAGCGACAGCGACGAGCGAGACCGCAGCCTACAGATCCAGTTCCGCCCGCAGGTCGTCGACGAGCGCCTCGGTCTTATCGTCCGGGTCCTCGTCGGTGTCGACGGGCGTCCGGCCGTCGTACGTCTCGTGAACCATCGAGACCCCCTCGGCGAGCGTGTCGAGGCCGTAGCCGCCCTCCAGCACGTACGCGTCGGCGGCGCCGACGTCGTCGGCGAGCGTCCGGATCCGGTCGGTCAGCAGCGCGTACCCCTCGGAGGAGACGCGCATCCGCGAGATGGGGTCGTGGCGGTGCGCGTCGAACCCCGCCGAGACGATCAGCAGGTCGGGGTCGAACCGGTCGACCGCGGGGGCGATCCCCTCGTCGACCGCGTACAGGTAGTCGGCGTCGCCGGCGCCGGCCGCCAGCGGGAGGTTCGCGGTGGTCCCCTCGCCGTCCCCCTCGCCGGTCTCGTCGAGGTCGCCCGTGTCCGGGTACAGTCCGTCCTCGTGGATCGACGCGTAGAGAACGTCGCCGCGGTCGTAGAAGATGTCCTGCGTGCCGTTGCCGTGGTGAACGTCCCAGTCGAAGATCGCGACGCGGTCGGCGAGGTCCTCGTCGAGCGCGGTCTGGGCCGCGACGGCGGCGTTGTTGAAAAAGCAGAACCCCATCGCGTCGTCGGTGACGGCGTGGTGGCCCGGCGGGCGGCCGATCGCGAACGGCGTCCGTCGGCCGGTCGAGCCGTCGAGCGCCTCGCGGGCGGCCCACTGTGCGAGTCCGGCGGAGGTGAGCGCGGCGTCCCACGTCCCGTCGCTGGCGACGGTGTCGGGGTCCCAGCTCCCGCCGCCGTCCGCCACGAACGACTCCAGCTCGTCGACGTAGTCGGCGTCGTGGACCGCCGTGACCGCCGACTTCTCCGCGGGGTCCGCCTCGACGTACTCGACGCCGTGGCGCTTCGTGAGCCCGCGGCGGATCGCGCGGAGCCGGTCCGGGTTCTCCGGGTGTCGCTCGCCGGTGTCGTGGTCGAGACACCGCTCGCTGTAGCCGAACCGCATCTACTCGAAGAGGGCGAAGTACGTCTCGATGTCCTCGGCCTGTACCGTTCGTCGGTCCGCGTGGCGGGCCAGCGTCGCGGCCGCGCTCGCGACGTTGTCGGCGTAGTCTTCTAAGATGTCGGCCAGCGCGACGCGCGCGTCGACGCCGACGCGATAGCGGTCGTCGATCCGGAGCCGAGCGATCCGGTCGATCGGCGCGACCGGCAGCGTGAGGTCCTCCCGGCTGACGACCTGCTCGACGCCGAAGTCCGCGGCCATCAGCGTCTTCCGGCCGTCCGCGGTCGCCTTCTCGGCCGCGTCGACGGCCAGGTCCGCGCCGTGCGACTGGATCCGTCGCGCGAGCTCCTCGGCGGCGTCCGCGCTGACCCGGAGTTCCCCCGCGTTCCGCCGGATGATCCCGTCGACCGGCGCGAACGGCAACTCGACACTCATACACACAGTCGCGTCCGTGTATCGTATAACGCTTTCCGTTAGCCGCATCGCCGCCGGATCCGGACGGCGACCGTCGGGGGCAGAAGACGCGTCCGCCTCAGAACACGTCGTCGGCGTCGATGGTGCCGTCGCGCTCCGGCCCGCGGACGGTTACCTCCTCGCCGAGCCGGAGGCTCGCGTCGGTTTCGACCGTCTTCGTCCGCTGCCCGTCGTCGAGGACGACCGGGTCGCCGGTCTGGACGACCGTCCCGGTGAACTCGACGTCCTCGCTCGAGCGCTCCGCCGTCGCGGCCGCGGCGCCGCCGCCCGCGCCGGCTCCCTCGTCGTCGCCGCTCTCGCCCGCGACGGCCTCCGCGGCCGCCTTCTGTCCGTCCTCGGCGAAGGCGCCCAGACCGGTCTCGCTCGCGTCGCGGTCGTCGTCTCCGGCGGCCCGGTCGCCCCCCGCGGCGCCGGATCCGGCCGCGCCGTCCGCGACGCCGGCCGCCGCGTCGCTCCCCTCGTCGAGGACGGTGACGGTCGAGCGCCAGTTCGCGGACGCCTCCAGGTCGTCCTGCCAACCGTCCTGGATCTCGACGTCGGTGAAGACGACGCGGTCGGCCAGCTCGATCTCGCGGTCGGCCTTGTCGCCCCACAGCGCGACGCGGATCTCGCCCGTCTCGTCTTTGATCCGGACGTTGCGGACCTGCCCCTCGCTGCCGTCGTCGCGGTCGAAGGTGCGCTTGGGGTCGGTCTCGATGACGCCGCCGCCGACGTCGACGGTTTCGCCGATCTCCAAGTCCGCGATGTCGGTCGTCTCCGGGACGTACTCGACGTCCTCGTCGACGCGCTCGACGGTGCCGCGGTCGCCGACGTGGAGCTCTAAGTCGCCGTCGCGCTCGCGGACGTAGCCGTCGCCGACCTCGACGACCTCGCCGGCGTCGAACTCCTCGGCGAGGTCGGCCTTGCCGTCCCACAGCGTGATGCGCACGCGTCCCGTCTCGTCGCCGACCGTGAGGTTCGCCACGCGCCCCTCGCTGCCGTCGTCGCGGTCGAACGTGCGGATCGAGTCGGTGTCGAGCACCTGCCCCACGAGGTCGACGTCGGACGCGCCGAGCGTCAGGTCCTCGACGCGGTACGTGTCGAGCACCTGAACGTCGACCTCGGCGTCCTCGTCGGGCTCGACCTTGTCGGCGCTCACTTCGAGGCCGCTGTACCCCTCCTTGGGACGGCCCATCACGCGGAGGACCTGGCCGACCTCCAGCTCCTCCTCGGCCGCCGCGGCCATGTCGTCCCACAGCGCGACCCGGACGGAGCCGGAGGTGTCGGCGACGTCGACGTTACACACGCGGCCCTCCTCGGCCTCCTCGTCGTCGCGCTCGAAGGTCCGGACCTCGCCGATGGCGGTCACCTTCCCGAGGAACTTCACGTCGTTCATCCCCGGCTCGATGTCGGCGATGGTGTCGGCCTCCTCGTCTCGCAGCTCGTGCGCGATGAGCATCGCGGCGGTCTCCTCGTCGGCGAGCCCGCCCATCTGCTCGACCTTGTCCTCGACGGCGGCCTCGAACTCCTCGAACTCGACGTCCGTGTCGAGGTCCTCGTACACCTCCTCTATGGCTCCCATACTCGTCCCTCCGTGGACGGCGAGTTCGCGGATACACGTTGCCGTTGCCCGGGGTTCGCGCCGGAAGCCGACCGGTCGCCGGAGCGACCGATTCGGGTCGCGCTCGCGGCTCGAAGGCGTCTCATAGAGGCGCATGGGGCCCGTCGGTACAAAAGGTGTTCATCCCGCGCGGGGAGTGCGTGCGACCCGCAGGCACGCGGCCGCCGGACCGTAACCGTCTTATGTTCCACCGCGGTACGATGAGATGAGTCCTGGTAGGGTAGTGGACTATCCTCTTGGCTTGCGGAGCCAGGGACCGGAGTTCAAATCTCCGTCAGGACGCTCACTTCTCGCAGGCGCTCCGCATCGCGGAGCGCCTGCTTCGGCGTTCGCGTCCTGACTTGCCCCACGCTCGCTTCGCTCGCGTGGGACTCCGTCAGGACGTTCTTTAATTACGACGTTACGACGGTTGCGAGCAGTGTGTGGGTCCTACGCGACACGTTCGGTGATACTTGGTTCTGCGGTGGCGCGTGCCGACGAGCAGCCGTCAGGCTGCGAGTCGCACGCGCGAGGGACGCGGCGAGCGAGGGCGACCGAAGGGAGCCCCGAGCGAGCCGCGAGGCTGGGGAGGCGTGAGGTGCGGTCGCTGTGCCGGGCGGGACTCAAAGGGGCAGTCGCGAGGACGAAGGCGCGCGAAGCAAGGACCGCAAGGAGGGAGCGTTAGCGACCGACTGAGGACCGCAGCGAGCGCACCGAGTCCTCGCGACTGGGGCTTTGGCGGTGTTCGCCGCGCCGTCGTCGGGAGTTTATAAACAGTCCAGCATCAGGTCATCTGCCTCATTCGTTCCTCCCCGGACGGTCCGAACGATATAGTTCACGTCTTAATCGTGCGGGTGGAAGCGGTCCATCGCGCGGCGGACCGCGTCGGTGTCGCCGATGAACGTCACGTGGTCGCCGATTTCGAGGACGGTGTCCGCCGAGGGGACGTGATTCTCGCCGTCGCGGCTGACGACGGCGACGAAGGTGCCGTCGGGGATCTGCGCGTTGAGGTCGCGGATGCTCTTGCCCGCGAGCTCCGCGGAGGTCACCTCCACCTCCTGAACGTCGTGGCTGTCGCCGAGCTCGTTCATCCAGTGGGTGAGCGCCGGCCGCTCGATCTCGTCGTCGATGGCGACCGCGGTCGCCGTCGTCGCGTCGATGCCGGTGACGCCGATGCTGTCGAAGGCGTCGACGTTGTCCGGGTCGTTCACCCGCGAGTACACCGAGGCGACGTCGAACTTGGTGATCGCGAGCTGGCACGCGAGGAGGTTGATGTCGTCGTCGCTCGTCGTCGTGATGAACCGCTTGGCGTCCTCGATGTGGGCGCCGCGCAGCGTCTCCGTGTCGCTGCCGTCCCCCTCGTAGACGGTGTACCCCTCCGAGCGCGCGCGCTCAACGACGTCCGGGTCCGACTCGACGATAACGACGTACTCGCTCCTGTTCTCCAGTCGCGTGGCGAGCGCCTGGCCGACCCGACCCCCGCCGATGATTATCGTGCGCATAGGTGACACTCCGAGGAACTCTCCGATCTGCCGCGCGAGCCCCGCCTCGACGAGGACCGTCGCGAAGATGACCGCGAACACCGTGCCGACGAGCAGCTCGCCGGCGGCGACGCTGCCCGCGAGCTCTAACTCGATGGCGAACAGCGTCGCCACGCTCGCCGGGATGATCCCCCGCGGCCCGACGCCCGCGATGAACAGCCGCTCCGGCCGGGTGAACCGCTCGACGCCGACGGTCGCGAGGAACGCCCCCAGCGGCCGGAGGACGAGCATGATGACGGCGACGAGCGCGACCACGCCGAGGCCGAGCCCCGCGATCGCCTCGACGTCGATCAGCGCCGCGAGCGAGATGAACACGAACGAGAGGACGATCGAAGTGGTGTTCTCCGCGAACTTCTCTATCTCCTCGCGGTTGTCGATACCGAGGTTGCCGAGGAGGATCCCGCTCGTCGCCGCCGCCGCGATGCCGGCCTCCGCTGCGACCGCCTCGGCGGCCGCGAACGACCCGATCGCGGCCGCCAGCACGAGGAACTGCGACGCCTGGACGTCGCGTTCGGGGACGAGGTCGCTGTCCAGCAACACGTAGATGATGACGGTGGCGAGCAGCCCCGCGGCGACGCCGACGCCGAACCGCTGGAGGAAGGACAGCACCGTCGCGGGGACGCCGAGGTCGTCGAGCAGCAGCGTCTCGAAGATGACGACCGCGACGATCGCGGCCGTCACGTCGTTGACGATCCCTTCCGTCTCCAGCGCGGTCGCGACGTGGTCCCGAACCCGGACCACGTTGAGGATCGGCGTGATGACGGTCGGGCCGGTCGCCACCAGCAGCGCGCCGATCAGCAGCGCGATCTCCCACGTACCGTCGGTGAACGCGCGGACCGCCGCCGCGGTGCCGAGGAACATCACGACCGCGCTGACCGTCACCAGCCGGAGCGACACCGTCGACGCGCGCCGGATCCGGTCGAACTGAAGGGCGAACGCCCCCTCGAAGACGATGATCGCGACGCTGAGCCCGACGATGATCTCCAGTCCGTCGCCGAAGGTCTCCAGCGTGACCAGCCCCAGCAGCTCGGGCCCCAACACCACCCCGATCGCGAGGTAGAAGATGACGCTCGGTACCCGGAGCCGGTGAGCGAGCAGCTGGACCGCGAGCCCCGACACGAGTATCACCGCGATCACCGGCAGCAGGCTACTGGACACGTCTATCGGGGATACGCGCCCCGTATCCCTTAGTGTACTGGTGGGCGCGCCGGTCGGCCGGACCGGGACGACAGGGAAAGCACGCTATTGTATCTCACACACAAACAACTATTAACTCGGTTCCGTCACTCGGTGGTACCACGCCCGGCCGGTCCCCCACCGCCGGGTCGAACCCATGACCGTCCGCGACCCCATCCCCACGTTCGCCCCCCGCCGGAGCGTCCGGAAACGGGCCCGCGGACCGGTCGCCGCTCTCCTCGGCGCCGTCGCCGCGTGACCCCGACGCGGGGACGGCCGGCTCGTCCACCGTGACGAGCGAGTCGTCTCCCGGACGCTCCCAGACTCCGCTTCGCCGCCCGGAGACCGCGCGGTGCGGTCGCCGGCGGCCGAACCGACGCAGACCGCGAGGCGCCCGCCTCGCGTCCCGATCCACATCCGACGATGAACCCAGACCGATCCCCCTCCAGACGCACCGACCACCCCGACCCGTACGCGGGCCCGCACCCGTCCGAACCGCTCCCGTCGCGCGGCGCGATGATCGCCTTCGCGGCGCTGCCGGTGGCGACGGTCGCGGTCCTCTCGTTCCCGACCGCCGCTGCGGTCGCGCTGGCGACCCTCTGCGGCGCCGTCGCCGGCGCGGTGATTCACCGACGGCACCCGAACGCGGTCGACCGGACGTTCCGCCTGCCGGACGACGACGGCGCCATCAGAGAGGCCTGACGTATCCGGCGCGGGCGAGTACCGCTGCGCCGCTCCACCTCCCCGCTGACGTTTCAGCCTCCACCTCCCCGCTGCCGTTTCAGCCTCCACCTCCCCGCTGCCGTTTCAGCCTCCGCTTCTCCGGTCGCGGAACTCGGCATTTATCAGTCGCCGCCGCCGACCGCGAGGCGTGACCGACCGCGACGCCGGGCAGAACGGAAACCCACGCGACGCGCCCTCCGCGTCAGTCGCGATCACCGCCGGGGCCGCGCTGTTCAACGATGGCCAATTCCTCGCGGCGCGCGACGTCTGGGAGGGTGAACGGCGACCGACCGACGACGGCGGCAGCGGCGCCGACGGTGACGCGCCCGACGACGGCGAGCGACTGCGTCGGGGGCTGGCCGCGACCGCGGCGGCGACGCACCGCGCGAGCGACGGCGACCGATCCGGAGCGGCGGAGCGCGCGGACGAGGCCGTCGCGGCGCTGGCGAATGTCTCCGATCCGCGCGGAGTCGAGCTAGGTCCCGTCCGGGAGTGGGCTGAGCGGCTCGCTTCGGCCCCCGAAAAGGCGGATTCGGCGACCGCGCCGCGGATCCGGATCGACGACGAGACGCCTGACTTCGACGGCCTGTCGCTCGCCGCGGCCGGCGTCGCGGCAACGGCGCTCGCGAGAGTGGGCGAACCGGGCGATCCGGAGGCCCTCGTGGCCGCGGCGGAGTTCGCTCGCGAGGAGCGGGGGACGGGACGGACCGAGTTCGCCGAACTGCTGTTCGCGTACCTCCGAACGCCGGACGCGCGGCCGCAGGTGGCCGCGCGGCTGGGCGATCACGTCGATCGCGAGGCGCGGAAGCGGCGCGACGTCGACGGCCTGTTTTAGCCGATTCGGCGCGGAAAGACGGGCAACGGCCCGTCGAGCCGGTCAGGCGTCGTCCGGGTCGGCGGGGAAGTTGGGTTCGGCGGGCGACTCGGGTGCGGGCCGATCGGCGTCCGACGCGAACGAGTCGTCGTCGTAGCGATCGCCGTCCGCCTCGGTGTCGCGGTCGGACTTGGGTTTGCCCTCGAAGGTGTAGTCGGCGGAGTTGTCGGCGGGGTCGTAGCCGAGCGCCTCGCGGGCGCGCTCGATGGAGTAGTAGCGACGGTCGTTGTTCGAGATGCCGTACACGATCTCGTAGCCGTACTCGGCTCGGAGACAGCGGTCGAACAGGTGCGCGCAGTCGCGGTGCGAGAGCCACATCGCCTGCCCCCGCTCGTACTCTCGGGGCGGGTGGTCCTTGGTGAGGTTCCCGATGCGGACGCAGACGACGCTCATGTCGTACTCGTCGTGGTAGAAGCGCCCGAGCGACTCGCCGGCCGCCTTCGAGACGCCGTAGAGGTTGCCGGGGCGGGGGAGCTCGCTGCCGTCGAGCCGGTAGTCGTCCTCGGGGCGGTACAGGTCCGGGGTCCGGTCCTCGGTCTCGTAGCCGCCGACGGCGTGGTTCGAGGAGGCGAACGCGAACCGCTCGACGCCGGCCTCGGCCGCGGCGCGCATCACGACCTGCGTCCCGTCGATGTTGTTCCGGAGGACGGAGTCCCACGGCGCCGTCTTCCGGGGGTCGCCGGCGAGGTGGATCACCGCGCCGACGTCGGCGACCGCCTCGCGGACGGCGCGCTCGTCGGTGATGTCGGCGACGTACCGGTCGGCGTCGGTGACCCCGTCGGGCACCTTCGCGGCCGGGAGCGGCTCGCGGTCGAGGAGCCGCCAGTCGTACTCGTCGCCGAGACCGCGGAGGATGGCCTGTCCCACCCGTCCGCCGGCGCCCGTCAGGAGGACCGGCTCGTCCATTCGACTCTACGTGGGCGGGAGAACGGCATATATGACACGGTTCGACCGGTGGGACCGAATCGAGTTCGGAAAAGCGGGACGGCAGACGGAGAGGCGGTGCGAGACCGCCGGAATGCGGCGCTTACGGAGAATCGAGGAGAAAGCCTCGCGCTTCAGCGCGGGGAGGATGTCAAAGTTTCTTCCGCGAGACCTTGACGCCGGTGGGGGCGACGATGATCTGGTCGTCGCCCTTCTGGACGATGTCGCCGTCGACCTCCTGGACCACCTGACGGAGCTCGTCGTAGACGTGTTCTATCGTCCGGTCCGACGTGGAGTGGCGGGTGATGTCCGCGATGACGAAGTCGCCGTCGTACACCGCGTCCTTGATCGGGATGACGTCGCTCTGGTCGCCGATCTCGGCGAAGTGTACCTGCGTGCCCGTCTCCGCGTGCGCGTCGGCGAAGTCGTCCGCGTCGAGCTCGACGTAATCGTCGACGGAGCGGCTCCCACCCCCGCCGAGGATCTTGCTCATGATGCCCATACACACCACACGACGAGGTTAGACATTAGTTCTTACGTCAGACACACCGGGCGGCCCGGCCGCGCTCGGCTCACTCCAGCTGCTCTTGCCACTCCTGGACCCGCGAGAGCAGCTCCACCGGAGGGGTCGCCGCGACGTCGACGTCGCGCAGCTCCTCGATCACGGCGCGGGTCTCGGGGTCGAGCCGCGCCGGCTCGGCGTCGGGGCCCGTCGCCCCCGGCGTCGACGCCGACTCGGCCGCGCCGCCCCCGTTCCGGGAGGGCGCGCTCGCCCCCTCGTCGGGGGCGGACGCCCCGTCGCCCGAGAACGACCCGGACGAGAGGTCGAAGACGACCTGCTGCGTGCCGCCCCCGCCGTCCCCCCCGGAGCCGGCTCCGTCGCCGGTCCCCCCGCTCCGCGAGCCGCGGGCCTCGATCGCCTTCTCTTCGCGGAGCCGGTCGAGGACCTCGTCCGCGCGGGAGACGACTGGGCCCGGGACCCCCGCGAGGTCGGCGACGTGGACCCCGTACGAGCGGTTCGTCGGCCCGTCGCGGACGGTCCTGAGGAACGTCACCTCGCCGTCGCGCTCGTCGACGGCGACGTGGACGTTCGCGACGCGGGGGAGGTGGTCCGCGAGCGTCGTCAGCTCGTGGTAGTGGGTGGCGAAGAGGGTCCGCGCGCGCACCTCGTTGTGGAGGTACTCGGTCGCGGCCCACGCGATGGAGATGCCGTCGTAGGTCGCGGTGCCGCGGCCGACCTCGTCGAGGATGACGAGCGAGTCCTCGGTCGCCGAGTGGAGGATGTTCGACAGCTCCTGCATCTCGACCATGAACGTCGACCGGCCCTGCGCCAGCTCGTCGAGCGCGCCGACGCGGGTGTAGATGCCGTCGACGAGCCCCACCTCGGCCGCGCGGGCGGGGACGAACGAGCCCGCCTGCGCGAGCAGCTGGATCAGCGCGGCCTGCCGCATGTACGTCGACTTCCCGCTCATGTTCGGGCCGGTGACGATGAGGAAGCCGCGCTCGGCGTCGAGCCGCAGGTCGTTCGGGACGAAGTCGGTCGTCCCCTCGACGACGGGGTGCCGGCCGGCCTCGACGTCGAGGCGGCGCTCCGCGGTCAGCTCCGGGCGCGTCCAGTTCCGGCGGGCCGCGTGGGTCGCGAGCGAGGCGAGCGCGTCGAGCTCGGCGACCGCCCGTCCGGCGTCCTGAAGCAGCTCGGCGCGCTCGGCGACCCGCTCGCGGAGCTCCTCGAACAGCTCGTACTCTAAGTCGCCGCGGGCCTCCTCCAAGCGGAGGACCTCCCGCTCCTTCTCGTCGAGCTCGTCGGTGACGAACCGCTTGGAGTTCTTCAGCGTCTTGATCTCTCGGTAGCCTTCCGGGACCTGGTCCGCCACCGACTTCCCGACCTGGATGTAGTAGCCGTCCGTCTTGTTGCGGTCGACCGTGACGTGGCTGAGCCCGTGCTCGCGCTTCTCGCGCTCCGCGAGCCCGTCGAGCCACGACTTCGCCGCCTCGTGGCGCTCGATCAGCTCGTCGAGCTCGTCGTCGTAGCCGGGTTTGAGGAGCCCGCCGCCCGTCTTCGCCTTCGGCGGGTCCTCGGCGAGGGCGTCCGCGAGTTCGGCCCGCAGGGCGGCCGCGGCGTCGCGGTCGACGCGATCGAGGACGGCGGCCGCGGGCGAGTCGGCGAGGGCGGTGTCGTCGACCGCGTCCGCGAGGTCGGGCAGCAGCGCGAGCGTGTCGCGGACGGAGAGCAGTTCCCGCGCGCCCGCACTCCCGCTCGTCGTGCGCGCCGCGAGCCGTTCGAGGTCGTAGGCGTCGCCGAGCACCTCGCGGATCCGGTCGCGGGCGAGCGCCGCGGACGCCAGCGCCTCGACCGCGTCGAGGCGGGCGGAGAGCGTCTCGCGGTCCCGGCGCGGGCGAGTGAGCCACTCCCGGAGCAGCCGGCCGCCCGCGGCGGTGACGGTGTGGTCGACCGTGTCGAACAGCGAGCCGTCGGCGTCGCCCCGCATCGTCTCCGTGATCTCCAGGTTGCGCTGGGTGGTCGCGTCCACGTCGACCCGGTCGTCGGCGCCGTAGGCGGTGAGGCGGGTCATCGAGGCCAGCACGCCCGCGCCCGTCTCCTCGACGTACGAGAGGACCGCGCCCGCGGCCCGGACCGCGAGCTCCGAGTCGAGCCCGACGCTGTCGGTCGTCTCGCGGCCGAACTGCTCGCGCACCGCGTGCTGCGCGCGGCCGGTCGCGAACGCCTCCGCGTCGAAGGCGGTCACGCGCCCAGAGAGGTCCTCGCGGACCGCTTCCAGCATCCCGTCGTCGTTACGGACACGGGGCCCCGGCAGCACCTCCGCCGGGTCGAACCGGTACAGCTCGGCGCGCAGGTCGCCGCCGTCGTCGACCGTCGTGGCGAGGAAGCGGCCGGTGGTCACGTCCGCGAACGCGAGCCCGTAGGGGCCGTCGGCGTCGGCGTCCGCGGTCGCGCCGGCGCCCCCGGCCGCGTCCGCTTCGCGGACCACGGCCGCGAGGTAGCGCGCGTCGTCGTCGCTCGTCTCGAGGACAGTACCGGGCGTGACGACCCGGACGATCTCGCGGGCGTGGTCGCCGCCGTCGGTCTCGTACTGGTCGGCGACCGCGACCCGGTAGCCGCGCTCGACGAGGGCGTTCACGTACGGCGTCAGCTCCGACAGCGGCACGCCCGCCATCGGGTACGACGAGCCGTGGGAGGACTTCTGCGAGATGCTCAGGTCGAGCTCGTCCGCGACTAACTCGGCGTCGTCCGCGAAGAACTCGTAGAAGTCGCCGCACTGCATCGCGAGGACGTCCGCGTCCGTCTCCGCCTTGAGATCGAGGAACTCCCCGACGATCCCCGTTGCCATATGTCCGTACTCCCGCCGTGCGCGGCTAAAACCCTGCGGGTGTCCGCGCGGTTTCGGACGTCCAGCGCGTCCGCGCGGAGTTACCTCAGCCGGTTCCGCCTCGTCGACGAACGGTGGACGATCCCGGAGACGCCGAACACGAGCGCGAACAGGACCGCGTACGCGTACCCCGGGACTCCGGCGAACGGGACGGTGCCCCCCCACGCCGCCGTCGCCAGCAGCCCGCACACGACCGCGAGCCCGACGTAGTACTCGCTCCAGAGGATCTCGTTGTCCGAGACGATCTCCAGGTACACCTCCAGCTGGCGGCTCTCCTCGGTGAGCGACACCAACCCCCGGTCGGACTCGTAGTCGATGAAGCCGCTGGCGGCCAGCTTCGGGAGGTGCGACTGGTGAAGCGCCGTGTACACTCGCTTGCGCTGCTTGTACGTCACCTCGGGGATCTCGAGGTCGTTCTCCCACGCCGCCAGCTGCTCGGCGATGTCGCGGACGCGCGCCTCGGTGCCGTTAGCCTTCAGATACTTGATCACGTTCCGGCGCCGTCGGTTGCTCAGGGCCGTGAACACCTCGTCGCGCGACGGACCGTCCGCGTCAGCGGGCGAGGGCTCGTCCGACCCGATAAGTTGTGGTGTCATGGCTCACCCGTTTGAACTGTGAATATATTAAGCCGACATTACATATCACTTTCTATTAATTCGCCGACTGGGATCGCAATAAAGTTCGATCGATAAAACACACACAAAAAGTTTGAAATCCGGTTTTGTGGCATTTTTGAAATGAGGGCTCGATTAATGAGCTGATTTTGTTCGATACCATAATTTTTCTGTAACGATTGGAGGGAGAGAGGCCCGCGGCGGCGGTGGCTAACCCGCGGCGTCGGTAGAGTGCGAACGCGGCGGTAGGCGGCGCATACATAGGTCGGTACGCGCCGTCCGAACCGATATGAACGCGTTACGAGACGCGGCCGCCGATCGCCTCCGACGACCCGCGCGCGTCGCCGTCGACCGACTCCGACAGCCCGAATACACCGGAGAGAACCGCTGTCTCCCCTGTACGATCGTTAACGTCGGGATCGCGGCGGGCGGGGCGGCCGCGGTGGCCGCGGTCGGCGCGCCGCTCCTCGGCGCGGCCGGGTTCGGCGCCGCGCTCGCGGCGGTCTGGCTTCGCGGCTACCTGGTGCCGGGCACGCCCGAGCTCACGAAGCGGTATCTCCCCGAGCGCGTCCTCGCGCTGTTCGGGAAAACGCCCGGTTCGAGGGGGATATCCCCCCGTCCGTCGGGAGAGGTCGATCCGGAGACGTACCTGCTCGACGCCGGCGTCCTCGTCGAGACGCCCGCCGGCGACGACTTCGCGTTCGCGCCCGAGTTCGCGTCGGCATGGCGGGCGGCAGCGACGGGCGAGCCGAGGGACACTGGCGTCGGCGGGGACCGAAGCGACCGCGATGACGTGGCGGCGCTCGCGACGCTCACCGGGATCGACGCCGACGAGCTGGCGATCGACTGGTACGAGGGCGTCGGGTTCGCGTACGCGGGCGACGAGAAGATCGGCCACTGGGAGTCGCGCGCGGCGTTCCGGGCGGACGTCGCGGCCGACCGAGTGCTGACGGCGACCCGCGGCGACTGGACGACGCTGGCGCTCGCGGACCGCAGCGCGGTGCTCGGCGCGCTCAGGCTGTTCGTCGACGAGTGTCCGAGCTGCGCCGGCGAAGTCGGGCTCGAAGAGCGCGTCGTCGAGTCCTGCTGTTCGAGCTACGACGTGGTCGCCGGACGATGCGCCGGCTGCGACGCGCGGCTGTTCGAACTGCGCCTCCCGGAGTCGGTCGCGGCCGCCGCCGAGTAGGGGAGACCGACGGTTCGGATACGAGAGCGGAGTACGACGGAGAAGGAGCCTTTTTCGAGCCCGGTCACCGGAGCCGAAGCTGCCGGAGCACCGAGAAGCGGTTGACCCACAGCTGGACCGCGCTGGCGGCGGCGAAGGCGCCGAGTCCGAGGCTGGTCCAGAGGATCGGGTCGACGGCCGACACGAGCGGGACGTCGAGGAGCGCCGCGAGCACGACGAGCAGCGAGCCCACGGCGAGCGCGCGGTAGAGTTCCGACCACGTCGCGCCGCCGGGCGCGAGAATCTCCGTGTAGAGCCGCACGTCGCGCGCGCGTCGCGAGAGATCGATGGTCTGCGTCTCGCGGTCGTACGTTATCACGCCCGCGTCCGCCAGCTTCGGCAAGTGCGTCTGGACCAGCGACGTGTACACGCTCTCGCGGCAGCGCTTCGGCGGCGGGCTCTCGCCCGTCTCGCGGCCCGCGACGAGCGTCGACAGCTCGTTGACCGAGACCGTCCCGCCGACGGCGCCGAGCTGTTCGATCGCGCGCCGTCGGCGCTCGTTCGCGAGGATGGAATACACTTGTTCGGCCGGTAACACGTCGTTTCGGAGTTTCATGAAGTGGCCTCCGGGCGGCCGCGCTCGCGGCGCCCGAGTTCTGTCGCCCACTGCGTCGGACGAGGGTATATGTATGGGCCGCCGGCCGCGACGACCGCCGATCGAGCAGAGAAAGTACGCGCTTCCTGTCGGATTCGACGCGACGGGTACGGCCCTCGTGCCGCGTTCGGGGACCGCGGTACGGGCGTCCTACCGCCAAAACCTACCGGGGTAGGAGCGTCGGACCGCCGGTCGAACGCGATCTTTGACCTGCGGCATGAGACCTTTTACCGTTTGGAATCGGCCGTTCGACGGTGGCGTGGGAGCGCGTAACTACGTCGGTATCCCTCGGAGGGGAGAGTAACCGATTCGGTCAGCCCAGCGCGGACGGGGGGCGGGTCGGGGGAGAAACCATGAGCCAAGACACAAACGACACAATCGGACTCTCGCGGCGCAAGGTGCTCGCCGGCCTCGGCGCCGTCGGCGTCGCGTCCGCGGGCGCGGGACTCGGTACCACGGCGTACTTCAACGACACCGAGTCGTTCACTAACAACACGCTCACCGCAGGCGAGCTGGACCTCAAGCTCGACTACAAGTCGACGTACCTCGGCGGCCCCGGCCGCCTGGACGACGTCGTCGACATGGGCTACCCGGACGCCGAGGACCTCGGTGACGGGCGGTACCTGCTCGATCAGGCGCCCAGCCCTGCGGACATGCAGGCGTGGGAGGACCTTGTTACGGGAGAGGAGTTCGACTTCTGTTCGCCCGATGCGGACGAGTTCCTCGTCAACGGCGACGGAATCCCGGTGTTCACCCTCGACGACGTGAAGCCCGGCGACTCCGGCGAAGTCACCATCAGCATCCACATCTGTGACAACCCCGCGTTCCTCTACCTCGCGGGCGAGCTGACCGAGAACTTAGAGAACGGCCAGTCCGAGCCCGAACTGGAAGACGAGGGTGAAGACGCCGACGGGATCGGCGAGCTCGCCGACGCCATCGAGGTCTGCGTCTGGTACGACGAGGACTGCGACAACGTGTACGAGCCCACGGGAACGGGCCAACAGCAGGAGCTGGAAGTCGCCTTGGTCAGTGACACCTCCGGCTCGATGAGCGGCGCGAACCTCTCGGCGCTGAAGGCGGCCGCGACGAGCTTCGTCGGAAACCTCTCCTCGCCGGACGAGGCGGCCGCGATCTCGTTCGCGAACGGCGCGTCGCTGGACCAAGAGCTGACGACGACCTACCAGGACGTCATCAACGCGATCAACAACTACACCGCGTCCGGCAGCACGAACGTCGCGGGCGGGATCAACGTCGCGCAGACGGAACTCACCAGCGGAACGAACGCGACGCCCGGCGCCTCGAAGGTCATGATCGTCTTGACCGACGGCTTCGAGAACATCGGCGACGCTCGGACGGCCGCCACCGCGGCCAAGAACGCCGGCACGCGTATCTTCGGGATCGGGCTCGGCAACAACGTCGACGCCAGCCTCGTTCAGGACATCTCGTCGTCACCGGACGACGCGTTCCTCGCGCCCGACCCGGCCGATCTCGACACCGTCTACGCCGAGATCGCGCAGATCGTCTTGGAGGGCGAACAGAAGATCCTCTCCGGCACGATGAGCGAGGTCTTCGCGGAGCTGGCCGACGGCGAGGCGCTCGACGGCAACCGCCAGGAGGAGGGTCGGCAGCCGTACCCCGGCGCGACCACCCAGTGCATCGGCTTCGAGTGGACGCTCCCGGCGGAGGTCGGCAACGAGATCCAGACCGACTCCGTGAGCTTCGATCTGGCCGTCTACGCCGAGCAGTCGCGGCACAACGACAACCCGGACGTCTCGTTCAACGGGACAGATGTCGAGAGCAACAGCCCCGGTCCCGCACCCAACGGCACCGGCAACGTGAGCAATTCGAACTAGCTTCACGGAGCAACGCGGCCCCGGACGACGAGACACGTCCGGTTCCCGGCTCGGCGCCTTCGGGCGGCCGACGCGGCGGTTCGCGACCGCCGCCGGGAGTTCCCTTCGGGGATGATACACAATGAACGACGACAAAATCGGACTATCGCGGCGCAAGATGCTGGTCGGACTCGGTGCGGTCGGCGTGGCCTCCGCTGGCGCGGGCCTCGGCACCACGGCGTACTTCAACGACACGGAGACGTTCGAGAACAACACCCTGACCGCGGGCTCGCTCGACTTGTTCGTCAACTACGAGGCCTCGTACGACAGCGACGGAACGGTAGTGAATCAGGCCGAGACGGCGGCCGGTGAGCAGGACGGCACCCCCGCGGGAATGTTCTACGACCTTGAAGACGTGAAGCCCGGCGACTCCGGCGAGGTGAAGTTCTGCTTCGAGATCGTCGACAACCCCTCGTACATGTGGGCGTGCGGTGACCTCTCGCAGGCGGAGAACGGCATTAACGAACCCGAATCGGCCGTCGACGACACGCCCGATCTCGGCGAACTCGGCGACTCGATCGTGGCGAGTCTCGCTTACTGTGACGAGGACGGCGAACCCCTCGCGGACGGGGAGATCGTCTCCGGCTCGCTCGTCGACGTCATCGCGGCGATCACCGGCGGCGCGCCGCTTGACGGCACCGGCATGCCGGGGATGGCGCCCGGCGACCAGGCGGAGTACTCCGAGGTCGTCGACCCCGAGGAAGGCGAGTCGTACATCACCGGCCCGTGTGTGTGCCTCTCGTGGGAGATCCCGACGACGGTCGGCAACGAGATCCAGTCGGACTCGCTGACGATGAACTTCGAGTTCCACGCGGTCCAGTCGCGCCACAACGACGGCACGGCGAACCCGTGCGTTCCCTCTATCACGACCCGCACCGGCGAGGGCTTCGCCAAGCAGCAGGAGTTCGCCACCCAGCAGGAGACCTCCTTCGCCCGCGGCCGCTTCGGGAACAACGGTCCCTCGGGTTCGTGGGAGGTCGCGGTCGGCCCCGACGTCGGCAGCGCGACCACGGCGAACTACGTCTGGACGCCCACGAACACCGTTCCGTTCAGCTTCTCGTACGACGGTAGCGGCAGCGCCTCGTTCACCCTCGACGGCGTGAACGTCGCGAGCGGGATCCCCGCACCCAGCGGGAAGCTCGCAATCACGACGAAGGCCGACGAGGCGTCGGTCTCGGTCGCGAATCTCGCGCTCGACCTCGACGGCACAGCTGTCGCCCTCAGCGGTCCCGACGCGGTCTCGGCGTCGAACGACGGGCCCGACCGCGAGGTCACCTACCTCGTGTTCGACACCGACGCCGCGGACGTCGCGAACACGTTCACGATCACCGGAGACGTGACCGTGGACGTACAGGGCGACTACTCCGGCAGCGACGAGGGCGTCGCGTTCGACATCAGCGTCGAATAAGCCCGGAACCGTACGCACGGCACCTGCCCGGGACTTCCGGGCAGTCCGTGGCGCACCCGACCGCGGCGACTGCGGTCCCCCACGTGGCGTACGACGGTTCGACTCCGTCGGTGGGACTCCCTTCGGGGACATTACACTCATGACAGACAACGAAAAAATAGACACGATCGGACTCTCGCGGCGGACCGTGCTGGCCGGCCTCGGCGCGGTCGGCGTGGCCTCGGCGGGCGCGGGCCTCGGCACCACGGCGTACTTCAACGACACCGAGTCGTTCGACGGGAACACCCTCACCGCGGGCCAGCTCGACCTGCTCGTCGACTGGCAACAGACCTACGACTTCGGCGAGGGCCGCCAGTTCGTCAGCGCGCACCCGGACCACGACGGCGACGGCGAGCAGTCCGTCGAGATCGACGGCGAGGTGTCCAAGTACAGCGACTTCCCGGACGAGACCGACGCGGACAGCAACGGCGCGAACCTCCCGGTGCTGACCTGCGACAACATCCCGCCGCTCTCGGAGGCGGACTTCGGGACGGATCCGGTCACGGGCGAGGAGATGGAGACGCTCGTTCAGCTCACCGACGTGAAGCCCGGCGACTCCGGCGAGATCACCTTCTCGCTCCACCTCTGTGACAACCCCGGCTACATCTGGATGCAGGCGGCCAACGTCGACGACGACGGCGGCACCGAAACCGAGCCCGAGCTGCTCGTCGATCCGGACAACCTCGGCGACCTCGGCGACGCCATCGAGGCGCGGCTCTGGTACGACGAGGACTGCGACAACGTCTACGATCCGGCCGAGCCGGTCGACATCATGCTGACGCTCGACTTCTCGGGCTCGATGCTGTACGACGGGTTCGGCGGCGTGGTGAGCGAAGACGACATCACGATCAACGGGAGCACCTACGACGAGACGACGAAGATCGACCTCGTCGAACTCGGCACCCGGCAGTTCATCGACTTCCTCCAGAGCTCGAACGCGGACGTTGAGGTCGGCGTCGCGTACTTCGACGGCGAGAAGAACGGCGACAACGAACCCCGGACCGGGATCTTACAGCCCCTGACCGACGACCTGTCCGTGGTCGACGGCGCGCTGACGAACCTGCGGCAGAAGCTCGCGAACGTCGTGAGCGGCGGCGCGGGCTCGACTCCGTTCGACGGCGACGGGAATCCCGACCCGTTCGTGGGCGGCGGCGGTATCGCAACCGGCACGTACATCGGCGAGGGCGTCGACGACGCGCAGGCCGAACTCGACGCGAACGGCCGGACCGGCGTCGCGAAGCAGAACATCGTCCTCTCGGACGGCGAGTCGTTCAACGGGACGGGCTCGACGACGTTCTCCTCGCCCACCGCGGCGGCCGACGACGCCCGCGCGGCGTCGCCGAGCCCCGCGACCGACCTGTTCACGATCAACGTCGACGGCAGCGCGAGCACGCTCCAATCGATGGCCGGCCCCGCCGGCGGGACGGGCGGCGATCCGCTGTTCTTCAACGACCTCGACGACCCGCTGAACATCCCGACGGTGTTCGGCAACCTCGCGGCGCAGGCCACGCAGGAGAAGGTCATCATGGAGGACACGCTCGCGAACGTCCTCGCCGAGCTCGCCGACGGGGACGGGATCCCGCTCGACGGCAACCGCGCGACGCTGTACGACGAGCTCGCGGACCCGGCGGACGACCCGGACCGCGACGCGTTCCGCGGCGACGGCGTGATGCACTGCGTCGCACTCGAGTGGGAGCTCCCGATCGGCGTGGGCAACGAGATCCAGGGCGACACGCTCGCCTTCGATCTGGGCTTCTACACCGAACAGGCGCGCCACAACGACGGCTCCGGGCCGTCGCTGCCGGCCTGATCGGGGGTTTCGGACCCATCGCGACGTGACGGTCGAAGCCGATCGACGGCGGGACCGATCGGGCGAGCGCGGTGGGGTACGGCGCCCGTACCGCCGGGTACGGTCACCGGACCGGTCGGGTATGACGCGTATACATACGACTACGGCGACGGTAGAGAGGGCAGAGACGAGGGATCACATCGACGACACGGCCGTTCGGAGCCGCGACGACACACAATGACACAGAAGGAATCAGGACTTACGCGGCGGGAGGCACTCGCGGGCGCCGGAGCCGTCGGCTTCGCGACCCTCGGAGCCGCCTCCGGACGGCCGACGGGAACGGACAGCTGGGGTGAGTACACGGACTACACCTACGCGCAGACCGACCGGCCGTGGGACCTGCTCGTCGGCTGGCGGCGGAGGGAGAACGGGACGGTCGTCGATTCGAGCCCGACGGACGCCGAAGACGACGTCGAGGCGGCCGGAATCCGTCTCGTCGACGTCGACAACGCCCTGCCCCACGACACCGGGACCGCGAGCGTGGGCCTCCGCTTGGAGGACCCCGCGGGCGTAGCGCCCGACGGCGTCCGGGTGTGGCTGAAGATCGGCCCGGCCCTCGACGGCCCCGACGTGAGCGCGGTCGACCGCGCGCTCGCCGACCGCATCCGGCTGGAGGTCCGGTACGACACCGGCCTCCTCGGGGTCGGCGCGTGCGCGGGCGCCGAGAGCGACTTCGCCGGCTACGGCGAGCTGATCGCCGCCGGCACGCTCGCGGAACTCAACGCCGACCCGGTGGCGACGGGGATCGAACTCGATCCCACGCTGCTCGGGAACGGCTGTCTCACGACCGAGGAGCGCCGCTGTCTGACCTTCACCTGGGAGTTCGACGGGGAGGGCGGTAACGCCGGACAGGGCGGCGCCGTCGACTTCGACGTGCGGTTCGCCGCCGACGACTGCTCGGCCGAGGGGAACCCCTTCGCGATGAGCGACGCGACCGGCGGCGACGCCACCGAGGTGGGACAATGACCCCCGGAGACGATTCGGGACGGCGCCCGAGCGGGCTGAGCCGCCGCCGGCTGCTCGCCGGGATCGGCGGCGTCGGCGCCGTCGGGATGGCGAGCGGGATGGGCACGGGCGCGTACCTCTCGGACCGGGAGACGTTCGCGAACAACGTCTTCGGCGCCGGCGAGGTCGGGCTGACGGTGAACGGCGAACCCACGGACGGGACCGTCACCGTCGATCCGTTCGGGGTCGATCGGACGACGTTCGACCGGCGCCCCGAGCCCGAGGGGTTCGAGATCGGGGCGTCGGCGAACCCCGTTCGGGTCTGGCTCGCGACGGAGTGCCCGGACGGCGACCGGCTCGGGAACGCGCTCGAAGTCAAGGTCGTCGTCGACGGCGAGTCGGTGACGGGCGGCTACCGGCCGCTCGTCGAGGTCGAGCGCCTCCTCGCGACCGGGGTGCGGATCGACGACGGCTGCCTCGCGGCCGCCCCCGACGGCGACCCGATCGTCGTCGAGGTCGCCCCCTATCTCCCGGCGGACTCGCCCGACGTGGGCGGAGAGACGACCGAGCTGACGTTCCGGCTGTACGCCGAGCAGTGTCGCCACGTCACGGAGGAGCAGGCGAACGCCCCGGGGGCGAACCCCTTCGCGGATGTCGTCTGCGGGGAGACGGAGACGGAGTGCCCCGAGTGCGTCGAGTTGGGCACGGCGAACTTCGGCGGGTCGACCGCGGTCGGCGACGTGCTCCAGTTTGATGAGGGGGGATCGTACGAGATCGAGATCACCGAGGTCGAGACGAAAGACGGCGGCGAGGTCGTCGGCGTCGCGTTCCGGCTTCGGGACGCCGACGGAAACCCGGGGCCGGACATGTGCTCCGTGGCTGTCAAGGGCGGACCGGACCGGAACCCCGATCCCGTCGATATCGATCCGGCGTCTCCGGAGACGGGTGAGATCGTGTTCGCGCCGCTGAACTCCGACAACGGCAAGCGGTACGGGGTCAGCAACGTCACCGTCAGCGTCTGCGCCGGCGACGGCGCCGGGGGCGGAGCCGACGACAGCGGCGGCGGAGAGGAGCACGGCGACGACCGCACCGGTGACGGCGACGGTAGCGGGACCGGCAACGGCGGCGGAAACGGCAACGGCGGTGGGACCGGCAACAGCGGCGGAAACGGCCGGAAGGGGAACGGAACGCCCGGGAAACCCGACGGCAAATCCGCGAACGCCGGCGTCGGCCGAGGCGAGGGGGGCGGAAACGACGACACGGAGGCGAACTGATGACAAACCTACTCACAGCACCACGGACGAAGCGCGCGGCGAACGTACTCGGGATCGTCCTGCTGATCGCGCTCGTCGCGCCGTTCGCCGCGTACGCGGCCCCCGAGGTCGTCGGCGCCGACGAGAGCTTCGTCGTGCTCACGGCGAGTATGACGCCCGCCATCGCGCCGGGTGACGTGGTGATCGTCGCCGACCGCGACCCGGCCGCGATCGCCGAGGGCGACGTGATCACGTTCATTCGGGGCACGAGCGACGTCCCGGTGACGCACCGCGTGATCGACGTGGTCGACGAGGGCGGGGCGCTCGCGTTCGAGACGATGGGCGACGCCAACGAGGGACCGGATCCGGGGCTCGTCCCGGCCGGGAGCCTCGTCGGCGTCGTGACGCTGACGATCCCGTACATCGGGTACGTGATCCAGTTCGCGGGCACCCGGGTCGGGTTCGTGGCGCTGGTGCTGCTCCCGTTCGGCCTGCTCGCGGTCACCGAGGTCTGGTCGATCGTCCGTGGCCGCGACGGCGCGGAGTCGCCGGCCACCGCGACCGCCGATCCGGACGGCGAGCCGGTCGGCGGAGGGGACGCCGAGACGGCGGCGTTCGAGTTCGCAGCCGAGCCCGAGCTCGCCCCGACGGCCGCAGCGACCGCCGCGAGCGGTTCCGGTGGCGTCTCGGTCGACGCGGTCGGCGGCGCGGCGGCGGTACTCGCCGTCTTCGCTCCGTACGCGGCGTACGTCGCGTTCGAGCTCCGGAGCGCCGCCGCGATCGCGGTCGCTGTGGCGACCGCGACGCTCCTGTTCGGCGCGCTCGCGATGTGGGTGCCGGCGAGCGGCGTACTCGACCGGAGCGTTCAGAGCGCCGCGTCGGAGTCGGAGGGCGACGCGTCGGAAACGGCCGCCGACGGCGGGGTCTCCGAGAGCAACGCAGAAGCCGACGAGAGCGACGAGGATTCCGGCGAGAGAGACGCGGATTCCGGCGAGAGCGACGCGGATTCCGGCGAGACGGACTCGGCGGCGGTCGCGACGGGCGAAGAGCGCGTGGAACCGGACGAGTCGGCACCGGTACGGACGCCGACAGCACGCCCCGACGCCGCCGGAGAGGTGGACTGATGCCCGCGAACCGCGGGCTCGTCGCGCTCGTCGCGCTGGCCGTGTTGGTGTGGAGCGTCGCGTTCGCCGGCGGGGCCACGGTCGCGGTCCTCTCGGCGAGCGTCGACGTGACGACGACGTTCGAGACGCCGGAGGAACTGGGCGAGGTCAACGAGTCGAGCGGGAGCGGGTTCACCGTGGCGACCGTGCCGGTCGAGAACGGGACGACCGCTGTGGGAGGGAACGGGACGTCGGCGGCGGCGAACGGCACGGAGACCGCCGGGAACGCCACGGTCCCGACCACTGAACAGAACACCACGGTCCCACAGACGGACGAAAACGACTCGGCGCTGGTGACGAACGAAACCGAGACGGACGAAAACGACTCGGCGCTGGTGACGAACGAAACCGAGACGGACGAAAACGATTCGACACCGACCGATCCGACGGGAGACCAGTCGAGCCGGCCGAGTGAGGGGACGGTGACGAACGAGTCGGCTCCGGCGGGGAACGCGACCGCC
Organism: Halorubrum sp. Atlit-26R; assembly: GCF_003666015.1. Taxonomy (GTDB): domain Archaea; phylum Halobacteriota; class Halobacteria; order Halobacteriales; family Haloferacaceae; genus Halorubrum. Next base: position 66,723 of record NZ_QPLT01000001.1, on the reverse strand, counting down.
GAGGGGTCGACCGCGCCCGACGCGAACGACGTCGACGCGGTCGCGGTTCGTCACTCCCCGGATCCGTCGCGGTCCGGCCAGGGAGCGCGAACGTGACCGTACCGAGCCGGCAGCGGGAGCGTCTCGGGAAGGGCGACGCACGGTCCGACGGGCGCTGCTCCGGCCCCGGGGCGAAACTCACCGCGCTGTTGCTGCTCGTCGCGTTGCTTCTCCTCGTGTTCCTCGGCAGCGTCGTTCGGATGCTCGGGTGAACTCGTAAACGGCGCGGCCGGGAGGCGGTTCTCAGCCGGTGGCCGCGCCCGCCGGAGTTATGAGCGGTACCGGCGTACGATCAGCCGACGAATGATTGCCCTCGACGCCTACGCGTTCGTCTTCGTCGCCGGGCTGATCACGGCGCTGGCGACCGGGATCGGCGCGCTCCCGTTCTTCTTCTTCGAGACCATCAGCGACCGCGGGAACGTGGCGCTGTGGGGGTTCGCGTCGGGTATCATGCTCTCCGCATCGCTGTTCGGACTGGTCCAAGAGGGGCTCGCGGAGGGGACGCCCGTCGAGATCGGGGTCGGAATGCTCGCGGGCGTCGCGCTCGTCGTCGTCGCGCACGAGGTGCTGATGGACGCCGAGATCGATCCCAGGGAGTACGAGGAGGCCGACTTCAAGAAGCTAATTCTGATCCTCGGCGTGCTGACGGTCCACAGCTTCCCGGAGGGGATCGCGGTCGGCGTCTCCTTTGCGGACCTCGGGCTGTCGGGCGGCACCGCGCTGTTCGGCTTCACGGTCCCGCTGCTCGCCGTGTTCATGACGGTCGCCATCTCGATCCACAACGTCCCCGAGGGGACGGCCATCTCGATCCCGCTGCGGGCGATGGGCGTCTCGAAGTGGAAGATGGTGTGGTGGTCGATCTTCTCCAGCCTCCCGCAGCCGATCGGCGCCGTGATCGCCTTCGCGTTCGTGCGGTACGCCCGCGAGTTCCTCCCGTACGGCTTCGGCTTCGCCGCGGGCGCGATGATCTACCTCGTCCTCTCGGAGTTCGTCCCCGAGGCGCTCGAAACGGGCGAGGACCTCCCGCGCGGCGGCAAGCCGGTCCTCGTCGGCGGCGTCACGCTCGGCGTCGCGCTGATGATCCCGCTCGCGTATTTATAAGCGATCGACGGCAGCGACGAGGTATTTAAACGACCGAGACCGGCTGCGACGATCTTTTATAAATGAACGGCGCGGTGGCGCGTGCCTGCGAGCGGCCGACAGGCCGCGAGACAGCACGCGCGAGGGAGTCGGTGGTCCGGAGCGAAGCGGAGGACCACCGACGAGGCTGGGGAGGCGTGAGGTGCGGTGCTGTGCGGTGCGGGGTGGGACTCAAAGGGGCAGTCGCGAGGACGCCGTAGGCGACGTAAGCACCGCAGGGAGCGAGTGAAACGAGCGACTGAGGAGCACAGCGAGCGTACGGCGTCCTCGCGACTGGGGCTTTGGAAGCGTTCATCACGGATCTTCACGAAACTGTTTATAAATAAGCGGCTGGGGCTTTGGAAGCGTTCGTCACCGATCTTCCCAAAACCGTTTATAAATAAACGGCCGGGGCTTTGGAGGCGTTCACCCTGCCGTCATCCATTTATAAACAACCACCCGATTCGACGGCTCACTCGCCACCCAACACGGTCGGGTTGACCGCGCCCGGACCCTCGCCCACGTCGTAGCCGTGCCGGACCGCCTCGGTCATCTCCTCGACCGCGGCGCCGACCGCCTTGGGGATCGACTCCCCGCGCGCCAACCGCGCCGCGATCGCGCTCGACAACGCGCAGCCGGAGCCGTGCGTCGCCTCGGTGTCGATCCGGGGGGTCTCGAAGCGGTCGACGGTCGGCTCGCTCTCACCCCCTCCCGCGTCCCCCTCCGCGCGAACGAGCGTGTCGACGACGACGCCCTCCTCGACCGACTCGCCGTCGAGGTGCCCGCCCTTCACCAGCGCCGCGTCGGCGCCGAGCGCGACGAGCTCTCGCCCGGCCGCCTCGGCGTCGGCCGGGGTCTCGACCGGGTCGCCGGTCAGCACCGCGGCCTCGTCGGCGTTCGGCGTGACGAGCGTCGCGGCCGCGACTAGGTCCCCGTAGGCGTCCTCGGCGGCGGGCGAGAGCAGGCGGTCGCCCGTGGCCGCGACCATCACGGGGTCGACGACGAGGGGCGCGTCGGCGTCCCCCGCCAGTTCCGTCACGCGCGCGACGATCTCCGCGGTCGCCAGCATCCCCGTCTTGACCGCGCCGACGTCGAAGTCGTCGGCGACCGCCGCGTACTGGCTCGCGACGTGGTCGGCGGGGAGCGGGTGAACGTCCTCGACGCCGCGCGTGTGCTGTGCGGTCGTCCCCGTCACGACCGACGCGCCGAAGACGCCGTGGGCGCGCATCGCCGTCAGGTCCGCCTGAATCCCCGCCCCGCCGCCGCTGTCGCTGCCGGCGACCGTCAGCGCGACCGGCGGGTCGACCGGGTCGTACTCGGGCATACGCGGTGGTACAACCTTATAATATTAATTGGTGGTGGTCCGGCGCTTCGGCCGCGCAGATCGTCCCGCCAACCGCCTGCCGTCGCCGAACGACCTTTTCGGCTCCGCGGCGTAGCGGGCGGCATGGCAACCGACTCCGACGCCGCGTCCGGCGCCGACAAGCCCGAGGCGATCACCGTCTACTCCGACTACGTCTGTCCGTTCTGCTTCCTCGGGCGGCGGTCGCTCGCGAACTATCAGGAGACGCGCGAGGAGCCGCTCGACATCGACTGGCACCCGTTCGACCTCCGCGCCGGCCAGCGCGGGCCGGACGGCGAGATCGACGGGGACGCCGACACCGGCAAAGACGAGGAGTACTACGAGCAGGCGCGCGAGAACGTCCGCCGGCTTCAGGAGGAGTACGGCGCAGACGAGATGCAGCTCGAGCTCGCGACCGACGTCGACTCGCTGCCCGCGCAGGTCGTCTCGGTCCGCGTGCGCGAGACCGCGCCGGACGCGTGGCTCGCGTTCGACGAGGCCGTCTTCGACGCGCTCTGGCTTGAGGGGCGCGACATCGGGGACCGCGACGTGCTCGCCGACATCGCGGCGGACGTCGACGGGCTCGACCCCGCCGTCGTCGACGAGGCGCTCGGCGACGACGACCTCCGCGAGCGCGTGACCGACATGTTCGACGCCGCGCGGCGACAGGGCGTCACCGGCGTGCCGACGTTCGCGTACGAGGGCCACGCCGCCCGGGGCGCGGTCCCGCCGGAGCAGCTCGAACGGCTCGTCGAAGGGGTCTGATCGCGACACGGTCGAGAGCGCCTATCAGTCGTCCGCGCCGGGCTCGGGGCGCCCCCCTCCGGCGTCGCTCCTCGACGCGACGGCGTCGTCCCGCGGGTCGACGAACCGGTACGCGAGCGCGACGCAGCCGAACGCGAGCGCGAAGCCGGCGACGACATCGGTGAGCCAGTGGATGCCGAGGTACATCGTCGCGACGACGACCGACAACGAGAGCGGCACCGCGACCGCCGTCCACCGCGGGTACTCGTCGCGGGTCAGGACCGCGAACGTCCCGACGGTGACGGAAAGCGAGGTGTGGAGCGACGGGAAGACGTTCGAGTTCTCGTTCACCTCGCTCGCGAGCAGTATCACGTCCGGCTGGTTGGTGAACAGCAGCGGCGTCACCATGTCGGGCATCACGTTCCGCGGGCCGTGCGCGAACACCAGCGTGTAGAGGACCAGTCCGATCCCGTAGTTGAGCGCGTACGCGACGAGCAGCCGCCTGAGATCCGCGGTTCGAGGCAACGCGAGGTACGCGATCGCCGGGAACGCGACGAGGAACGCGTACCCGTACACGTACACCCGCGAGAAGTAGGCGGTCAACGCGGGGGACGCGAACGTCGCCTGGATCCACGCGACGAAGCCGCCCTCCAGCCCGTAGATGAACGCCGTCACCTGGATCCCGAAGAGCCTGGAGACGTTCAGCAGCGCCGGGCGGCCGACCGCGCTGGCGAGGAGCACCACGCAGACGAGCGCGACGACCCGGCGCGCGTCCCAGATCCGGTCGCGGAGGTCGGTCCACGTCTCACGGAGCCGGGCGGGACCGATCACCGCGACGCTCGCGACGACGAGCATCGCTCCGACCCACGCCACGACCGACGTGAGGACGGAGAGGAACGGACTCATTGCGCCCGCGAGAGCAGCCGCCCTTCGCTGTCGAAGCGATACCCGATGTCCCGCAGCGCCGTCCGAGCGGCCTCGACGTCCAGCGACCCCTCGTCGTCGAAGAAGGGGTGAACGGGATCGGTCCCGTCGGTCCACGCCAGCGAGTCGGGGACCGCGTCCGGCGACGCCGCGAGCGGGGAGGCCGCCGCCCGCGCGTACCCGTCGAACGCCTCGTCGACGACCGCGGACTTGTCGATCAGCCGCGCGATGACCGCCCGGAATCGCGGGTTCGACAGCGGGCTCCGCCGCACGTTGTAGCCGACGTGGTAGAACGCCGCCGACCGGCCGTTCACGAGCCGCGCGTCGTCCGAGCCGCCGATCCGCGGGACCGACTGGGGGCCGAGGTTCGAGACGGTCGCGTCCGCGAGCCCCTCGACGACCGACTCAACGGCCGAGATGTCCGACGGCAGCACCTCGACCCGGAGCCGGTCGAACGCCGGCTTCCCGTGGTACCGGGGCGGGACCCCCGCTCGCGGGTCCGTCGTCTCCCCCGAGCTCTCCGCGTCGGCGTCGGGGGCCGGACGGACGAGGAAGTGGTCGGGGTTGCGCTCGAAGACGACCGACTCCCCGGCGGTCGCCTCGACGAACCGCAGCGGGCCGCTCCCGACCGGTTCGGGGTTGTTCGTGACGACCGCCTCCGTCGTCTCGAAGTCGAACTCGAACCCCCCGATCGTCGCCGCGTCGGTCCGATCGGACCAGACGTGTTCCGGGAGGATCGGCACCCGGAGCGCCCGCGCGGCGACCGTCTCGTTGACGTCGGGCACGGTGAGCCGGACCGTCGAGTCGTCGAGGACCCGCTCGTCCTCGACGAGGGAGCTCCGCCCGCGGAACCGCGGCGTCGGCACCGACGTCTCGACGCTCCCCAGCGAGGTGTCTCGGAGGAACCGGTAGGTGAACGCGACGTCGCTCGCCGTCACGGGCTCGCCGTCGTGCCACCGGGCGTCGCGGAGCGCGACGTCGACGGTGTTCGCCCCGGGGCGCTCCCAGTCGGCCGCCAGCCACGGGACGGTCGACTCGCCGTCCGTGCGGACGAGCGGGTCGTACAACAGGCCGGTGAACGTGCCGTACCTCCGGTACTCGGCGGCGATCGGGTTCCAGTTCTCCGTGATGCGGTCGTCGGTCGTCACCAGCCGGAGGGCGGTTCCGGTCTCGCCGTCGGCGTCCGCGCCGCTCGCCGTCGCAGACGAGGTCGCGTTGCCGCCGTCCGCCGTCGCGTTGCCGTCGTCCCCCGTCGCGTTGCCGCCGTCCGACCCCCCGTCTCCCGCCGCGTCGGCGTCGGGGACGGCGTCGAGGCCGAGGAGTCCGGTGACCGACACCGGCTGGCGGTCTTGGGTCCACCCCTCGAACCGGGCCCCCTGGACGGCGGTGAGCGCGTCGGGGAACGCGACGACGGAGAAGGGCTGGAGGTCACACACCGTCTCCTGAAGCGCGTCGACGGCGTCGGACCGGTCGCTCCCGGCCGCCCGGCGCTGTCGCTCCAGCAGGTCGTCGACCGGCATCTCCGTGAGCCCGAAGGGGTTCTGCCACCCCGGCTCCGCGACGAACTGCGAGTGCGTCAGCCCGTACAGCGCGTCCGAATCGAACGGCTCCGTCTCCACGAACTGCCCGACGTAGAGGTCGAAGTTCTGGTTCACGAGCACCTTCCGCCACAGGTCGGTCTGTCCGACCGTGTTGAGTCGGACGTCGATGCCGACCGCGGTCAGGTGCTCTTCGAGCTGTCTCGCGATCCGGATCCCGTTGGGGTCGCCGTCGGCCGGCGTGGCGTTGATCTCCAGGGTCAGCTGCGAGTGCGGGTCCCGTCCGGCGATGTTCTCCGTACGACCGAGGCAGCCGGCGCTGGCGGCCGCGAGGCCGAGCCCTGCGAGCGCCGCTCGTCGACTGATCGGTCGCGTCATCCGTTCGTTTCCCCCTGTTTTCAGTCGCCGGATATATCTTTTCTGTGCCGTCGCCGCGCCGAGGGGTCCGTCGCGCCGACGCGATCCCTCGCACGCGGCCGGATCGACCGCATCAGATCACGTCCGCCAGCGGGAGCGCGAGCCCGATCGCCCACGCCAGCAGTCCGACGACGGCGATCGGTCGGTCCGCGGCCGCCCGCCCGATCGCGACGACGCCGAGCCCGGCGAGCAGCGCCACCCGGTGGACGATGAGGTCGGGCGGGACCGCCACCCCGAGCGCCGCGAAGTCGGCGACGAAGCCGCCGCCGAGGCCGACGACGACGGCGACCGAGGCCGCCCCCGGATCCGACCGCGGCGCGCGCCAGACGACCAGCGCGGGCAGCCCGATCGCGAGGACGAGGTACAGCGGCGCCGCGATCGCCTTCGGCGACACGCCCGGCAGCGCCGTCTCCAGCGTCACGCCCGCGAAGCGGACGCCGACGAGGACGACGCCGAGCGCGAGCCCCAGCGTCGCGGCCGCGGCGTGTCGCTCCGCGTCGGTCCGGAGCCGGCCGAGGAGGTCGGCGGCCGCCTCGCGGGTCCGTCGCCGGAGCAGCGCGCCGGCGAGCGCCGCGGTCGCCGCCAGTTCGATCACCGAGAGCCAGCCGTCGCTGCGGCCGCCGTCGATGCCGCGATACTCACGGCGGACGTCGGTCGCGCGGCCCGAATCGATGAAATCGTCCTCCAGCCGCGTCGCGGGCGCGTCGATGTCGGGGACGGTGTGTCGGAGCCGGAACCAGTCGTAGTACTCCTCGTGGGCCTGGACCGCAGTGTAGGCCCCGTCGGGGGACTCGTACGCGCGGAGGTGGTCGCGGACCCCGAGGTACGCCCCGTCGTGGAGCTCGAACGTCTCGGTCAGCCAGACCCCGCCGGTCGGCCCCTCGACGTACGAGTAGCGGAGCGAGCTGTGCGCGTCCCGCCAGTCGCGCCCGACGAACTCCCGGACCTGATCGTCGCCGGCGGTCGCCGCGGCCTCCCCTGGTTCGGTCTCCTCCCAGTCGGCGCCCGGGTCGCCCTCGATGGCCGCCCGCGTCGCCGCCGCGTCGGCGTGGAACACCACGTTGATCGCGAGCGTCCGCCCCTCGACGGTCCTGGTTCGGCTGGTGTACGGCCAGAGCCGGTAGTCGCCGTCGACCGCGATGAGGCGGTCGTCCGCCACGTCGTCGACCGTCGGCTCCTCGGCGACACCGGCGAAGAACCCGGAGAGGACGAGGCCGACCCCGACCACGAGGAGGAGGGCGACGACGACCGCGACCCGCTTCATGCGCCTCACCAGAGGGCCGGGAAACAAACGTGTTCGGGTGGAACCGCCGCGCTACCGCCGAAGTATCCCGCGGATCGCGGCGGTCACCACGTCTCGACGACCCCGTCGCGGACGTCCTCGGCGCACCCCTCGCAGTCGGGGTGACCCGACTCGAAGCAGGCCGGTCGCCCCTCGGCGTCGACCGGCACGGTCCGACGCTCGGCGTGGCGGCGGCAGACGATGCGGGCGCGCCCGGCGTCGTCGGTCGGGAGGTCGAACCGCGCCGCCGCGGCCGCGTCGCCCTCGGGGTCGTCGCGGCCCTCGGCGTAGGCGCGTCTGGCCTCCTCGAACTGCTTGCCCGCCTTCCGGAGCTGCTGGCGGATGACGCGTTCGAGCCGATCGTCCATACCGCCCGTTTCGGCGCGGCGGATATAGGTCCGTTGACGAAACGGCCCGGGAAACCTTGATGAGACGCCCGAGCGATCGCTCGGGTATGTCCGACGACTGTATCTTCTGTTCGATCGTCGCCGGGGACATCCCGGCGCGCACCGTCCACGAGACCGACGCCGTGCTGGCGTTCCTCGACGCGAACCCCCTCGCGCGCGGCCACACGCTGGTGATCCCCAAATCGCACGCGCGGCACGTCGGCGACCTCGACCCCGACCTCGCGAGCGACCTGTTCGACGCGGTCGCGTCGCTCACGCCGAAGGTTCAGGACGCCGTCGACGCCGACGGCGCCAACGTCGGCGTCAACGACGGCGAGGCGGCCGGCCAGGAGGTCCCGCACGTCCACGTCCACGTCGTCCCGCGGTTCGAGGGCGACGGCGGCGCGCCGATCCACGCGGTGGCGGGCGCTCGGCCGGACCTCTCGGACGACGAGCTCGACGCCGTCGCCGAAGACGTGGCGACCGCGATAGACGGGTAGGAAACGGGACGGCGCCGCGGCCCGCGCCGCCGCTCGGCTTCGCTCTTTTTAAGATACACCTCCGGCGAGGCCGGGACATGCAGGCGACGACGCTCGCGCTCGTCGGGGCGACCGGCGGCGCGGGAACGACGCGGACCGCTGTCGAACTGGCGGCGATGGGCGCGCGCGACGGCGACGACGTCGCGGTCGTCGACGCCGCGTTCACCACGCAGGGCCTCTCCGAGTACGTGGCCGGACGGATCGACCCCGACCTCACCGCGCTCCTCACCGAGGATCCGGACGCCGCGTTGTCGGCGGCGGCGTACCCCGTCGCCGGGACCGGTGCGAGCGCCGAGCGGCCGGGATTCGGGGGCGGGAGCGGCGGCGACGCGAGCGACCGCGACGCGAGCGACCGCGACGCGCCGGACCTCCCGGGACGCGTCGACGCGATACCCGCGAGGGCGCCCTTCGAGCGCGTCGGGCGGGCGAAGACCGCGGAGGCCGCCCGGAAGTTAGAGCGGCGGATCGACGAGGCGGCGACGACGTACGACGCGGTGGTCGTCGACGCCGCGCCGATGGGCTCGAACGAGGCGGTCGCGGCCGCGACGACCGTCGACCGCGCGGTCGCGGTCCGGCCGGCGACGGCCCACGGGCGCGACGCGGCCCAGCGGCTCCGCGGGCGGATCGCCGACGTCGGCGGGAGCCTCGACGCGACGCTCGCGGTCGAGCGAGCGGGGGCCGACGGCGGGAGTGACGAGGACGAGCGCGACGGCGACGGATCCGGCGTCGTCCGCGTCCCGGCGACGGATCCCGAGATCGCGGCCGCGCCGACCGCGGCGGCGGGAGACGACGCGTACGCGCGGGCGATCGCGGCCGCCTACGAGACCGCGTTCGACGCGTCGCTCGGCGTGGAGTTCCCGGAGCCGGGGCTCGTCGAGCGCTTCACGCCCTGAGACGGGTCGAGAGGCGATCGACGTTCAACGGAGGCCGTCGCCGGAGCCCAGCGCGTCGCCGAGCGGGTCGTCGGCGCCGAGTCCGTCACCGAGCGGCGCCGACCCGGCGACCTGCGCGTCGACCGCCTCCGCGACGGGTTCGACCGGGTCGTGCGTCTCGACGTACGTCGCGAGCGCGAAGTCGGCCTCGTCGCCGCCGGTGAGTTCGACAGCCTCGCTGCGAGCGATCCGGCCCGCGAGCCAGTCGCGAACGACGTCGCGGCCGGTGGGCGAGAGCGGGCAGACGCCCGCGACGCCGCACCGGTGGAGCGCCTTCGCGGCCGTCATCGGGGAGACGCCCGCCTCGCGGCCCGCGTCGCCCACGCTCCGTCCGGCGGTGTAGGCGTCGACGAGCGTGGCGGTCGCCTCGGGCGTACACGGGAGCGACTCGGCGTGATCCGACAGGCGATCGACGAGCGGCGTGTCCGTGTCGTCCGCGAGCGCGACCCCCTGATCGCGCTGGCGCGAGGTCACCTCGACCCCCGCCGCGATCTCCGACAGCGTCATGCGAACCGATGGCCCGGCAGGAGGGTTAAAACCACCGTACTGCGGCGACCTCACTCGCCGGATCACCGACCGATAACCGGTCGGTTCGCGCGCCGCGATCCGGCCGATCGACCGCCGATCCGCCCGGGTTTAAGTAAGGCATCGGGCCGGAGTTCGACGTGTGATGAGTGACGCACGCTCGACCCGCGTTCGTTCGCCCCGGACCGAGACCGACGACGCCGCGACCGCCGACCGCGCCGCGACCGCTGACGGCGCCGCGACCGCAGAACACGCCGCGACCGCCGACCGCGCCGCGACCGCGGAGCAGGTCCCGGCGGGCGAGGAGTCCGAGACGCCGGGCGCCGAGGAGACCGGCGACCGCGAGACGTGTCCCGAGTGCGGCGGCCGCACGCGCGTCGACGGCGCGGAGCGCGTCTGCGCCGACTGCGGGCTCGTCGTCGAGGCCGATCGGATCGACCACGGCCCGGAGTGGCGGTCGTTCGACGACGACGACACGAATCCGAAGCGGACCGGCGCCCCGCTGACGCGCTCGCGCCACGACCGCGGGCTCTCGACGGAGATCGGCCGCTCGACGAAGGTGAAGGGCCGCAAGCGGCGGCGGCTCGCCCGGATGCGGACCCAGCACAACCGCGCGCAGATCTCGACGAAGCGCGACCGCAACAAGGTGTACGCCTACACGGAGATCCGGCGGCTCACCGGCGTCATGGGGTTACCCGACAGCGTCCGCGACGCCGCCTGCGCGCTGTTCGACTCCGCGCAGGAGGAGAGCCTGCTCCGCGGGCGCTCGCTCGAAGGGTTCGCCGCGGCCTGCGTCTACGTCGCCTGCCGCACCGCCGACGTGGCCCGCACCGTCGGCGAGGTGTGCGCCGAGGCGAAGGCGACGGAGGACGAGCATCGGGCCGCCTTCGACGCGATGAACCGCGAGCTGGGCCTCCCGATCGCGCCGAGCGGCCCCGCGGAGTACCTCCCGCGGTTCGCCAGCGACCTCGGCTGCGACCCGGCCGTCGAGCGCCGCGCCGGCGAGCTGGCCGAGCGCGCGGTCGAGGAGGGGATCGCGAACGGCCGCAACCCGGTCGGCGTCGCCGCCGCCTGCCTCTACACCGCGGCCCGCGAGCTCGACGCGGAGTGTACCCAACAGGAGGCCGCGGACGTCGCCGACGTGACGCCGGTGACCGTCCGGCGGACGTACGTCGACCTGACGGACGAGTGAGTCGGAGGAAGCGAGCGACGGCGGGGCCGTCGCCTCGTGACGATCCGTCGGACGGCCGCGGCGGCGTCAGCGGGGGCCGGTCGCCGCGAGAGGGAGCGGCGGCGACCGGCGACCGATAGCGGACAGGGGGTGCGGAGGGCGGAGAGGGCTCCCCGACCGCCCGGCGGGCGTCACGCATCTAAGTCGAGGTGCGGGGGATAATTCTACGTTAGCCGTCGATAGTACGGACGGACCGAACAGCGCGTTCGAATCGGACGAGTCGCGTCGTGCGTGTCGACCGGTCACCGCTCGGCGACCGAGAGAAGCCCGCTACTCGCCGATCTTGTGCTTGAACGCGAAGAAGACGCGGCGGCCGGTCTCGGTGAGCCGGACGGTGTCGGAGCGGCCGATGTCCTCTAATTCGACGTAGCCGCGGTCGCGCAGCGGTGAGAGCACGTGCGTTTCCAAGGCGCGGTACTTGGCGGTCCGGCTCTCGCCCGCCTCGCGCAGGAACGCGAGGTCGCGCTCGCGCGCCCACTCGATGAGGTTCCACTTGTCGGTGGTCAGGTTCTCCTCGGCGCGCTCGTGGAGGCGGCCGAGGACGGCGACCTGGTCGGTGGTCGGGGCGTCCATCGGGTAGATCGGGAGGTCGACGGTGCGCTCGACCCCCTCGGTGAGCGGTTCCTCGCGCCGGTCGTGGCGGTGGCGCTCGGGCTCGACGCTGTACGGGCGCGCGCCGACGATCATACAGGCCAGCGCGACGCCGACCGCGGCGATCCGCGGGCCCGTGGAGACGTTCCCGAAGAGGCGGTCGCCGTCCGTCGCGCTCGCCTGATGGCGGGCGGCGACCGTCGTCGTCACGCCGAGCACGTCGTACACGTCCGCGAGCGCGACGGGGATCGGTCGGACCGCGGCGAACTCGGCGGCGGCCGTCCACGCGTCGCGCTGGTAGTCCGTGAGCCCGTCGGGGTCGACGCGGGTGTCCGCGGGGTCGGCGGCGCCGGCCGCGTCGAAGTCCACGTCTCCGCGGGCCCCCTCGCGGTCGGGGGCGTCGACGAGGAGGTAGGCGACGTCGGCGCCGTGGCGGCGGAGGGGTTCGACGATCCGGTCGCGCTCGTAGCCGAGCGGGACCACGTGGACGCGGCGTTCGGCGACGCTGGGGACCGAGGTGTCCATACCGTCGTTGTCCGCGGCGGTCGGTTAAATAGCCCGCCGGAGCGCTCCCGAGGAGTCAGGGACGGTCACGTGCCGTGGGGGCACGTACCACGAAAACCGTTAAGCCGAGTCCTCGCCTACGACGGGACATGAGCGCTGACCGGTCCGCCCTCAGGCGGGCCATCGAGCGCGGCGAACGGGACGGCGGCGCCATCGAGTTCAAGGAGCGGCTGACGCGCGAGGTCCACCTCGCCGACGGGCGCATGGAGTCGCTCGTGGCCCAGCTCCGCCACCGCGTCCTCTCCGGGGACGGCGAGGCGACCTACGTCCTCGGCGTCACCGACGACGGGGGGCTCGCCGGGATCTCTCCCGAGACCTTCTCCGAGACGATGGACGTGCTCTCGCTTTTGGCCGACGAGGCGGACGCCCACATCGCCGACGTCGAGACGTGGAGCGCCGGCTCCGGGGGCGACGGCGACGAGGCGGGGCTGGTGGGACTCGCGACGCTCCGCGACGGCGGCGTGTTCGAGGCCGACGAGGACCACCTCGTGGTCGGCACCGCGGGCCACGTCGACCACGGGAAGTCGACGCTCGTCGGCACGCTCGTCACCGGCCGCGCCGACGACGGGCAGGGCGGCACGCGCGGCTTCCTCGACGTCCAGCCCCACGAGGTCGAGCGGGGGCTCTCCGCCGACCTCTCGTACGCGGTGTACGGCTTCGCCGACGAGGCCGACGAGCCGGTCCGGATGGACAACCCCAACCGCAAGGCCGACCGCGCCGGCGTCGTCGAGGCGGCCGACCGGCTCGTCTCCTTCGTCGACACCGTCGGCCACGAGCCGTGGCTCCGGACGACGATCCGCGGGCTCGTGGGCCAGAAGCTCGACTACGGGCTGCTCGTCGTCGCCGCCGACGACGGCCCGACGAAGACCACCCGCGAGCACCTCGGGATCCTCCTCGCGACCGAGCTGCCGACCGTCGTCGCGATTACGAAGGCGGACGCCGTGAGCGACGAGCGGCTCACCGAGGTGGAACGCGAGGTCGAGGCGATGCTCCGAGACGCGGGACAGACTCCCCTCCTCGTCGACCGGCACGGCGTCGACACCGCGGTCGCGGAGGTCGGCGACGGGGTCGTCCCCCTGCTGCGGACCAGCGCGGTGACGAAGGACGGCGTCGAGACGCTCGACCGCCTGTTCGAGCGCCTCCCGAAGCGCGCGACGCCCAACCGCGAGGCCTTCCGGATGTACGTCGACCGCAGCTACAAGGTGACGGGCGTGGGCGCGGTCGCGTCCGGTACGGTGAACTCGGGCACCGTCGAGACGGGCGACGAGCTCCTGCTCGGCCCCATGCCCGACGGCTCCTTCCGCGAGGTGGAGGCGCGGTCGATCGAGATGCACTATCACCGAGTCGACAAGGCGACCGCCGGCCGGATCGTCGGCATCGCGCTGAAGGGCGTCGACGAGGCCGAGATCGAGCGCGGGATGGCCCTGGTTCCCCGCGGGAGCGAGCCGGAACCGGTCCGCGAGTTCAACGCCGAGGTGATGGTCCTGAACCACCCGACCCGAATACAGGAGGGGTACGAGCCGGTCGTCCACCTCGAGACCGTCTCCGAGGCGGCCGCGTTCTTCCCGGAGAACGGCCGGCTGCTCCCGGGCGACACGGGTGAAGCACGCGTCCGGTTCAAGTTCCGCTCGTACCTGATCGAGGAGGGACAGCGGTTCGTCTTCCGCGAGGGGTCGAGCAAGGGGGTCGGGACCGTGACGGGGACCGGAGACGCGGCCGAGGACCCGCCGCCGCGCGGTCGCTGACCCGCGACCCGCCGCAACTTCGCGACTCACTGGTGGCCCGCGACTCGCCGGTAACTCGCGGCCCGGCGGTCCGACGGCTCGGCGCGCGAGAGCAGCAGGTCTTTTATTGTAGGATTTCGACCGCGGATCGATCGGTGAATTTCGGATCGCGGCAGTCGTCGCTCCCTGATTCGGACGACATTCGGCGGGATCGAGATGTACAAAAAGACAGCGAAGCGAACAGAGGTGACCATACGAACAGAGCGACCCAAAATACTTATTAGATAGAAACAAGAGGTCCGCTGTATGCGTCGACAACACACACAACGCATTTCGCGACGGAAGGTCCTCGCCGGCGGAGCGGCCGGCACCTCCCTCCTGCTCGCCGGGTGTACCGGCGGGGGGGACGGCGGCGACGGCTCCGACGGCTCCGACGGCAGCGACGGTTCGGACGGCTCCGACGGCGGCGACGGCGGTAGCGCTCCGACCCTGTACTTCTCGCAGGCGAAGGGTCCGCTCGACATGGACCCGATCGTCGTGAACGACGTCCCGTCCGCGCAGATCACGGGCCAGCTGTTCGACGGCCTCTACGAGTACGGCGACGGCGTCGGCATCGAGCCGAAGATCGCCGCGGACATGCCCACGGTCGAGCGCGAGGGAACGCGCTTCATCGTCCCGATTCGGGAGGACGCCGAGTTCCAGAACGGCGACCCCGTCACCGCGGAGGACGTCGTCCACACGATGCTCGCTCCCGTCGAGGAGCAGACCGAGAACGCCCCCGAGGTCAACATGATCGACTCCGGGGAGGTCGTCGACGAGACCACGGCGCAGTTCGACCTGTCGTACCCGTACGGCGCGTTCACGATCGCCATGGTCCGCAGCGTCGTCAACGCCTCCGTCCGTCAGGAGGACACCGAGGCGTACAACCAGAACCCGGTCGGCTCCGGGCCGTTCCAGCTCGTCGAGTGGGAGCCCGAGGACTACGCGACCGTCGAGCGGTGGGACGACTACTGGGACAGCGACAACCTCCCGGAGATCGGCACGATCGAGTTCGACCCGATCGAAGAGCAGACGACCCGCGTTACGGAGCTGGAGACGGGCAACGTCGACATCATCGAGACGATCCCGCCGCAGCTGTACGAGACGGTCGAGGGCAACCAGAACGCCTCGATCACGGAAACGCCGGGTGTCGGGTACTTCTACCTCGCGTTCAACTGCGCCAACGGGCCGACGAGCGACCCGCTCGTCCGCGAGGCGGTCGACTACTGCTTCTCGATGGACCAGGCGGTCGAGAACTTCGTCGAGCCGTCCGGCGTGCGCCAGTACGCGCCGTACCCGTCGTCCATCTCCGAGGAGTGGGACTTCCCCGTCGACGAGTGGTCGGAGATCTCTCACGGACAGGACCTCGAGGAGGCTCGGGCGCTGTTCGACGAGGCGGGTATCGGCATGGACTACAACTGGCGGATCATCGTTCCGCCGGACGACAAGCGCGAACAGATCGGGATCTCGATCGGCGACGGGCTCCAGAACGCCGGCTTCGAGAACGTTCAGGTCCAGCGGCTCGACTGGGGGACGTTCACCGAGGCGTACCAGAGCGACGACGGGCCGAACAGCGCCGACGAGTACAACATGTACACCCTCGGCTGGTCCGGCGCCCCCGACCCGGACGCGTTCGTGTACAACCTGCTGAGCCAGGAGACGAACGGCGTGACCAACGGGACGTTCCACGGGTACGACGAGGCCTCCGAGAAGCTGTCTCAGGCCCGCGAGTCCGCCGACCGCGAGGAGCGGCGGCGGCTCTACATCGAGGCGACGACGACGCTGCTCGAAGAGCGCGTCCACATCCCGGCGTACAACCTGAACAACTCCTACGGCGTTCGTAACGTCGTGGAAGGGTTCAGCGCGCACCCGATCTCGTCGGAGATCCAACTGACCGGCGCCACGGTGAACCGGTAATCGGACCGGCCAAGCGGACTCGCGCTCGCGGTATCGAATCGTAAACCCGGCCCTTCCGGGCGTTCGGCCTCGCGGTCGACCGTCCGTCCGCGGCTAGCGAGTTGATGTGTCGGCGGGAGCGAAACGGATAAGCGACAGCAAAAACCGAATCGAAGCAACGAGGAATCCACGACAGTGAGTTTACTTCGGTACACACTCCGGCGGTTCGCACAGGCGATACCCGTACTGATAGGTATCGTGACGATAACGTTCTTCCTGGCCAACCAGATCCCCGGCGACCCGGTCGAGATCATGCTGGGGCCGACGCCGGCACAGGAGCAAGTGGAGGCGATCCGCGCCCAGTACGGGCTCGACCGACCGATACACGTGCGGTACTTCACGTACCTCAGCGGCGTTGCGACGGGTGACCTGGGCCTCAGCATCTACTACGACCGCCCCGTCCTCGAGATGATCCTGCTCCGGCTGCCGGTGACGCTGCTGCTCATGCTGTCGGCGTTCGCGTTCGCGGTCGTCACCGCGATCCCGCTCGGCGTGATCTCGGCGAAGCGGCGGAACGAGCCGGCCGACCACGTCTCCCGTATCGTCTCGCTCATCGGCGTCTCGACGCCGTCGTTCTGGATCGGCCTGGTGTTGATCATCGTCTTCGCGTTCTACCTCGGGTGGTTCCCCGCGCGGGGGCTCGTCCTCCCGTGGGCCGACCCGGCGGACGTCAGGGGGGCGGCGACGCGGGTCGAGGTGCTCCGCCAAGCGGTGCATCACCTCTTCTTACCGATGATCGCGCTCGGGACGCTCCAGATGGCGCAGATCACGCGGATCGAACGCTCGTCGATGGTCGACTCGCTCCAGGGCGAGTACGTGAAGCTCGCTCGGGCGTACGGCGTGCCAGAGTCGACGATCGTCCGCAAGCACGCGTTCCAGGTCGCGCAGCTCCCGGTGATCACCATCATCGGACTCGGGCTGTCGACCGCGCTCGGCGGCGCCGTCCTCACGGAGACCGTCTTCGAGATCCAGGGGATGGGCCGGCTGATCATCACGGCGATCAACAACCAGGACTACCAGCTGATCATGGGGACGACGCTCGTGTTCGGGTTCGTCTACGTGATCGGCGTGATCGTCACGGACATCACGTACAGCTACCTCGACCCGCGAGTCACCTACGGTGAAGACTGATGTCGATTAACAGCGCAACTTCGGACGACGACACGCCGGACGACGGCGACGAGAGCGGCGGCGGGCCCGACGAGGTCGAGGCCCGCGTCGGCCTGCGATACACGCTGAAACAGGTCAAACAGGACACGACGGCGCGGATCGGGACCTACATCGTCGGGTTCATGACCTTCGTCGCGGTGTTCGCCGCGTTCGACTACTACGTCCTCGATTACGCGATCGCGGAGGCGGTGCTGTACAATCCGGAGACCGACCCGCAGAACGTCCGGCGGCTGCTCCCGCCGGTCGGCATGGAGAACCAGTTCGGGCAGGGCGTACTCGAACACCCGCTCGGCACCGACCACCGGGGTCGCGACCTGCTCTCCCGGACCATCTACGGGACGCGGATCGCGATGACCGTCGGGTTCCTCGCGACCGCCATCGGTCTCGGCGGCGGCACCGTCATCGGCGCGGTCTCCGGCTACTACGGCGGCTGGATCGACGACGTGCTCCAGCGGGTCACCGAGACGATCTACGCGATCCCGTTCCTCGTCTTGGTCATCGCCTTCATGACCGCGTTCGGACGCGACCTCACGTTCGCGATGATCGGCGTCGGGATCACGGCGATACCCGTGTTCAACCGGCTCATCCGCTCGCGGGTCGTCTCCATCCGCGAGGAGGACTACGTCGAAGCGGCTCGGGCCGCCGGGGTGAAAGACCGGAACATCATCTTCCGGCACATCATCCCGAACAGCTTCGCGCCGGTGCTGGTCCAGGCGACGCTTCAGGTCGGGGTGAGCATCCTCATCGTGGCCGGCCTCTCGTTCCTCGGCTTCGGCGCGCAGCCGCCGACGCCGTCGTGGGGACAGATGCTGTCGGCCTCGCGCGGGTACATGCTCCCCGCCCCGACGTTCAGCATCTTCCCCGGTATCGCCATTCTGATCACCGTCATCGGCTTCAACATCCTCGGCGACGGTCTGCAGGACGCCCTCGATCCGCGGATCAACAACTGATATGAGCGAACCACTACTCAGCGTACGCGATCTCAAGACACAGTTCTTCACCGAGGACGGCACGGTCCGCGCCGTCGACGGGATCTCCTTCGACGTTCACGAGGGGGAGATCGTCGGGCTCGTCGGTGAGTCGGGCGCCGGAAAGTCCGTCGCGACCTCCAGTATCCTCCGGCTCGTCGACAGCCCCGGCGAGATCGTCGGCGGGGAGATCGAGTTCAAAGGCGAGACGATCTTCGGGCTCGAGGAGGGCGACGACGGCGAGCTCCGCCCCCGCGACGAGATGCTCACCGAAGAGGAGATGCGCCAGCGGATCCGCGGCCGCGAGATCGCGATCATCTTCCAGGACCCGATGGAGTCGCTGAACCCCGTGTTCACCGTCGGGGGGCAGCTCCGGGAGTTCATCGAGATCAACCGCGACCTCGACGCCGACGAGGCGAAAGAGGAGGCGATCGACATGCTCAGGGAGGTCGGCATTCCGGCGCCGGAGTCGCGGTACGACGAGTACCCGCACCAGTTCTCCGGCGGGATGCGACAGCGCGTGCTGATCGCGATGGCGCTCGCCTGCCAGCCCGACCTGATCATCGCCGACGAGCCGACGACCGCGCTCGACGTCACCGTCGAGGGCGAAATCCTCGAGATGGTGACCGAGCTCCAAGAGAAGTACGACACGTCGTTCATCTGGGTCACCCACGACATGAGCGTCGTCGCGGAGATCTGCGACCGCGTCAACGTGATGTACCTCGGCGAGATCATCGAGCAGGCGGAGGTGGACGACCTGTTCTACGACACGAAACACCCGTACACGTCGGCGCTGCTCGACTCGATGCCCCGTCCCGACCGGACGGTCGACGAGCTCAGGCCGATCCAGGGGGTGATGCCGGAGGCGATCGACCCGCCCGCCGGCTGTCGGTTCCACTCGCGGTGTCCCGAGGCCCGGGAGGTGTGCCGCGAGGTCCACCCCGAGCCGCGGGAGCTGAGCGAAGACGGCGAGGCGCCGCACACGGCCGCGTGCGTGAAACACGACGCGTTCGACGTGGGGTACGACGAGAGCCCGCCCATCGAGACGCAGGCCACCGGCGGGTTCTCCGCCGGGTTCACCGAGACCGGGGGTGAGGCGGAATGACCGAGGTCGGCCCGCCGGAGTCGGACCCCGAGGCGCTGTTACAGGTCCGGGACCTGTGCAAGTACTTCGACAACGAGAGCGGACTCCTCGCCGGCGTCCAGCTCGACGACGAGTTCCCGTACGTCTCCCGGTCGACCTCCGACGTGCGCGCCGTCGACGGCGTGAGCTTCGACATCAAGGAGGGGGAGACCCTCGGGCTCGTCGGCGAGTCCGGCTGCGGGAAGTCGACGCTCGCGCGCACCGTCCTCCGGCTGCTCGAACCGACCAGCGGGAGCGTCTACTTCCAGGGCGAGGACCTCGCCGAGCTGTCCGGCGAGCCGCTGCGGCGGATGCGGAAGAACATGCAGATGATCTTCCAAGACCCCCAGTCGTCGCTCGACCCGCGGATGAAGGTCGGGCCCATCGTCGAGGAGCCGATGAAGGCCCACGACATGCTCGACGAGGAGGGCCGGGAGGCCCGCGCGAAGGAGCTGTTGGAGAAGGTCGGGCTCGACCCGCAACACTACAACCGGTACCCGCACGCGTTCTCCGGCGGGCAGCGCCAGCGCGTGAACCTCGCGCGGGCGCTGTCGGTGAACCCCGACTTCATCGTCTGCGACGAGCCCGTGTCGGCGCTCGACGTGTCGATCCAGGCGCAGGTGCTCAACACGATGGAGGAGCTCCAAGAGGAGTTCGACCTCACGTACCTGTTCATCGCGCACGACCTGAGCGTCATCCGCCACATCTCCGACCGCGTGGCGGTGATGTACCTCGGGAACGTCGTCGAGCTGGCCGACAAAGAGGAGCTGTTCGAGAACCCGAAACACCCGTACACCCGGGCGCTGCTCGACGCGATTCCGGTCCCGGACCCGCGGAGCGGCGGGCGGACGGCGCTCCTGTCCGGCGACGTGCCGTCGCCGATCGACCCGCCCTCGGGCTGCCGGTTCCGGACGCGGTGCCCGGAGGTGATCCAGCCGGACGAGTACGACATGACGGAGGACGCCTGGCGGAACGTCGTCGAGTTCCAGCGGGCGGTCGAGCGCCGGGCGTTCGAGGAGACCGACCCCGACGCCCTCCGGTCGCGGTACTTCGACGACGCGGTACCGAGCGGCGACGCCGGCACCCTGCTCGACGAGGCGCTCGGGCACATCGAACGCGACGAGTTCGAGGACGCGGAGCGGATCCTCGTCGAGCGGTTCGCGGACCAGAGCGTCTGCGCG
Source organism: Halorubrum sp. Atlit-26R (assembly GCF_003666015.1). Taxonomy (GTDB): domain Archaea; phylum Halobacteriota; class Halobacteria; order Halobacteriales; family Haloferacaceae; genus Halorubrum. The sequence goes on along the minus strand of NZ_QPLT01000001.1, from coordinate 46,389 downwards.
ACGACGACGCCCGCCTACGAGGTGCCGTCCGACCTCACCGACGGCCGTCACTACTCGGCGTGTCACCTGCGTCGCGACGAGGCGCTCGCGAGCGCCGTCGACGAGCCCGCGGTCGACGACGCGGCCCGCCCCGGCGCGGGAGCGACAGAAGCGGACGACTGACCGCACTCGTTTTTCGCCGCTCGGTTCGGCGGAGAAACTGACGGCGGACCGGCGAGCGCCGGCTACCGGATCCGGATCTGCGTGGCGTCCTCGTGGCGCTCGTCGGCGTCGGGAACCGGGACGAACACGGAGATCGTGTGGTCGCCGCGCTCGGCCCGGACGGACCGATCGAGGCCGTCGCCGTCGGAGCGGCGGAACCGCCCGTTCCACGTGACCGTCGCGCGCTTCGTCTCGCCGGCGCGGAGCGACAGCGAGGACTCCTCGGCGGACACGTAGCGCCGCTCGTCGGTGGCCTCTAAGACGCCGTCGACAGCCCACCCCCACAGGCGGCGGGTCGTCGTGGGGACCTCGACCGGGACGGGCAGGCGGTTGCGGATCGCGACGGTGATCGCGACCGGCTCGTCGGGCGCGTACTCGGCGGCGTCCGTGCTGACGGTCACCTCGATCGCTCGTCGCGCCACCGACCGCGGCACGACGCGGCCGAGGGCCTCGGAGAGGTAGTTCTTCGTCTCGTCGAAGCCGGTTCGGTCCGTCCGACCGTCGTGTCGTCTGTCGACCATGTGGGTCTCTGAAAGCGGGAGATCGGGAGCGTCGACCGCCGTTCGGCTCGCCGTAGGCGATTCGCGGTACTAAGCGTTCGGGTCGGCGCCGGGCGACGAGTCCGCGTCGAGCGAGGAGTCGGCGCCGCCGTCGACCACCTTGACGAGCTTCATCAGGGGGTAGCCGTCCTCCATCTCCATGCGCGTGCGGACCGTGACGCCCTCGTAGGCGATCCGCATCCGGACGTCCATCAGCGAGCCGGTGAGCTCGGTGTAGCCGTTCTCGTGGTCGATGGCGTCCGCGACGCGGTCGTCGTGGACCGTCACCTCGACCGCCTCGCAGTGCGGCTGGTTCTCGATCGCCTCCGCCATCGCGGCCTCCAGGCTCCGCGTGCTCGCCGGGCTGACGGGCGTGCCGGCGAACTGGTGGTACAGCGAGCCGAACTTGATCCCCGCCTCGAAACACGCCTGCTGGGCGTCGGTTGCCATGCCGGAACGCGGCCGCGGGCGGGCAAGAAGGTTCGGACGGCGGGCGGAGGAACGAGCCGAGGTGCGGGACGGCCCGCGGTCAGCGGCCGACGATCAGCGGAAGCAGGCCGTCGTCGTCTCCGGAATCGTCGCCGGTCGTGTTGTCGTCACCGGAGCCGCCGTCGCTCGTGTTGTCGTCACCGGAGTCGCTCGTGCTGCCGTCGCTGTCGCTGGTGTTCCCATCGTCGTCCGTCGTCCCGTCGTCGGTCGCGTTTCCGCCCTCGTCAGATGCGTCGGAGTCGGTCGAACCGTCGTCAGCGTCGTCACCCGTTCCCTCCCCCTGATGGAGCCCCTCGTCGAAGATGTCCGTCTCGATCGTCTCCTCGTAGGTCAGCGCGTCCAGCGGGACGGTGAGCTCCTCGCCGGAAGGGAGCTCGACCACCGCGTAGAACTCGATCCGGAGGTCGCTCACCTGGTGGCCGTTGACGGACTCATTGAGGTGGGTTGCCCACCACTCGTCGAGGCGCTCGTTGCGGAGCGCGGCGGACAGTTCGACCGTCTGGGAGCCGTACGAGGGAATGACGTACTCCGACTCGGTCGATCCGGATCCCATCTCGACGTCGTTCATCGTCACGTCGTAGCCGATCTCGGTGACGACGTACGGTTCGAGGTTGGGGTTGTAGACGTCGAACTCCATCTCGATCGGGGTCTCCTCCTCGCTCACGGTCCCCCAGCGGCCGCGCGTCTCGTTGACGTAGAGGACCGGGTCGTCGACCAGCGGCGCGTCGGCGTTCACGGGTCGCGTCTCCTCGGAGCTGAACGCGCCGATGAGGTCCGTCTCGACCTGCCGAGTGCGAGTGAGATTCGCGCTCCGGCCGAGGAGATCGGAGGTAACCGTCGCGTCGATGGCGACGGTCGTCCGCTCGTCGTTCCGGACGTGGCTGGTCCACCACGGCGGGATCGCGTCGTTGTCGAGGGCGGTCTCGAACGCGATAGAGGAGTTCCCCGAGGCGACGCCGACGCCCTCGCGGCCGCCGCGCGCCATCTCGACGTCGTTCATCGAGACGGTGTAGTTTATCGAGACGCCGTCGAGGCCGACGCCGATCGGGTTCGGGTTCGAGACGACCAAGTCGGTCTCGACGACCGTGGTCTCGTTCGTCACGTCGCCGAAGGAGTTGTTCACGGCGGCGACGCTCGGGACGCCGACGACGCCGAGGGCGAACGCCCCGCCGACCGCGGCGGCGACGACCGCCAGCGCGAATACGGCGATCCGGAGCTTCCCCGCGGTGAGCGCCGAGACGATGCGGTCCAGAGCCATGTCCGTTCGTTTCGATCGGCAGATAAAATCGTATCGTTCGCGAAAAACGGGCTCGACGAGCGGATCGGTCGGCAGGAACGGTCGACGCGCGCGGTCGACGAACCGGGACGAGGAACCGAAGGCGTTTGGTGCGGCGGGCGGAACGGGCGGACATGAACCAGCTCCGCGTGGGCGGCGGACGAGTGCTCCGGCCGGACGGTCGGGTCGAGCGGGCGGACGTCGCGGTCGACCGGGACGAGGGAACGATCCGGGCCGTGGGGTCGCCGGACGAGGTCGACGAGGCCGTCGGGGCGGCCGCCGAGACGCTCGACGCGAGCGACTCGCTCGTGATCCCGGGGCTCGTCAACGCCCACACGCACGTCGCGATGACGCTGCTCCGCGGCTACGCCGACGACAAGCCGCTCGACCCGTGGCTGCGCGAGGACATCTGGCCGGCGGAGGCCGAGCTGACGCCGGACGACGTCGAGGCGGGCGCCGAGCTCGGCGCCGTCGAGATGATTCGGTCGGGGACGACCGCGTTCGCGGACATGTACTTCGCGATGGACCGGGTGGCGGACGTCGTCGACCGCGCCGGACTGCGCGCGCGGCTCGGCCACGGCGTCGTGACGGTCGGGAAGGACGACGCGGACGCCCGCGCGGACGTCGAGGAGAGCCTCGCGGTCGCCCGGGAACTCGACGGCGCCGCGGACGGCCGGATCCGGACCGCGTTCATGCCGCACTCGCTGACGACCGTCGGCGAGGAGTACCTGCGCGAGGGCGTCTCCGAGGCGCGCGAGGCAGGGATCCCCGTCCACCTCCACGCGAACGAGACGGAAGACGAGGTCGACCCGATCGTCGACGAGCGCGGCGAGCGACCGATCGCGTACGCCGCCGAGATCGACGCGCTCGGCCCGGACGACTTCTTCGCGCACGGCGTCCACGTGGACGGCTCGGAGATCGACCGGCTCGCCGAGGCGGGGACCGCGGTCGTCCACTGCCCGGCCTCGAACATGAAGCTCGCCAGCGGGATGGCCCCGGTCCAGCGCCTGCGCGAGGCGGGCGTGACGGTCGCGCTCGGCACCGACGGCGCGGCCTCGAACAACGACCTCGACGTGTTCGACGAGATGCGCGACGCCGCGATGCTGGGGAAACTCGCCGCGGACGACGCGAGCGCGGTCCCCGCCGAGGCCGTCGTGGAGATGGCGACGCGGGGCGGCGCGGACGCCCTGAACCTCCCCGGCGGGCGGATCGAGGCGGGCGCGGCCGCCGACCTCGCCGTGGTCGACCTCGACGCCCCGCACCTCACGCCGGACCACGACCCGGTCTCGCACCTCGCGTACGCGGCCCGCGGGAGCGACGTGCGTCACACCGTCTGCGACGGCGACGTCCTCATGCGCGACCGCGAGGTGCTGACGCTCGACGCCGAAGCGGTCCAGAAGCGCGCAGCGGACGCCGCGATCGACCTCGTCGAGCGGGTCAAGTCTGCGTAGCGAGAGGTGCGAGCGCGACCGAACGCGACGCGCAAAGCCGACCCACGTCGGCAGTATTTAAATGTCGAACCGGGGTTCGCGTCCTATTTATAAATGAACGTGCGGTGGCGCGTGCCTGCGAGCGGCCGCCTCCAGCGGCCGCGAGCAGCACGCGCGAGGGACGCGGTGAGCGCTCGAAGAGTGCGAACCGCGAGGCTGGGGAGGTGTGAGGTGCTGTGCTGTGCGGGGCGGGACTCAAAGGGGCAGCCGCGAGGGCGGCGCAGGTGACGCAAGGACCGCAAGGAGGGAGCGGTAGCGACCGACTGAGGACCGTGGTTCGAAACGGCGAAGCCGTTTCGTCATCACGAGACGCCGGAGGCGTCTCGAACGACAACGAGCGTGCGCCGCCCTCGCGGCTGGGGCTTTGGAGGCGTTCGCTGTCGATCCGCTATCAACCGTTTATAAGCGAACAGCTGAGGCTTTGGAGGTCATCGCCGCGAGATGGTCGCCTGCTTATAAACGAGGGAACACAACTCGGTCGAGCGCGACAGTCCCGGAGACGTATCGCGCGCGAGCGATGTCCGACCCGAAATCGGGAACGAACCCGGCACCGATCACCGTCGAAACCGCGGCGGAATCCCTGATCCACCAAAACAAACGTCTCAGAGCCGTTAAACCGGATACAAACCGAATTAAACCGCGTTAAGGGACTTCTCTTTTTACAGGGAAACAGGCAGTGGACCCGAGTGGACATGAGCGAACGCACGACAGCCATCCTCCTGATCGCGGTCGTCGCGCTGGGCGCGATGACCGGCGTCGCGGCCGCCGACGGACAGCTCGACGTGGCCGTCGACACGGACGCGGACGGGACGTCGACGGTCACGGTGACCGAGAACGACACCGCGGTCGAGAACGCCACGGTCGTCGTGAGCGTCGTCGACGCGGAGAACGAGTCGTACGCGGGAGCGGGCGAGTACGAGACGGACGCGAACGGCACCGTCGACCTCGAAGCGCCCGAGGAGGACGTGACGGTCGAGGTCACGGCCGCTTCGGGTAACGACACCGCCGCGACGACGGTCGAGCTCGAGGCGCCCGACGGCCTCGAACTCGACGTCGCGGACACCGACGGCGAACCGATCGTCACGGTCACCGACAACGACACCGCGGTCGAGAACGCCTCGGTCAACGTCACGACCGCCGACGAGAACGCCTCTTACGCCGGCACGGGCGACTACGAGACCGACGAGAACGGCACCGTCGACCTCCCCGCCGCCGAGGAGGACGTGACGGTCGACGTCACCGCCGAGTACGAGAACGAGAACGTCTCCGAGACGGTCGACATCGAGGCGCCCGACGGCCTCGAACTCGACGTGGAGAACACCGACGGCGAGCCGGTCGTCACGGTGACGGACGACGACGAGGCGGCCGAGAACGCCTCGGTCACCGTCGAGCTCGCCGACGACGCGGACGAAAACGCCTCCTACGGCGGGACGGGCGAGTACGAGACCGGCGAGAACGGCACCGTCGACCTCCCCGCCGCCGAGGAAGACGTCACGGTCGACGTCACCGCCGAGTACGAGAACGAGAGCGTCTCGACGACCGCCGACCTCACCGTCGGCGGCGAGGGCGACGAGGCCGACGAGCAGGCGTTCGGCCAGCTCGTCCAGGAGTTCGTCGAGAGCCTCGAGGACCGCGACGGCGGCATCGGCAGCGCGGTCTCGGACTTCGTGACGGAGAACAACCCCGGTAACGCCCCGGACCACGCGGGCGGCCCCGGCGGCCCGGACGAGGCGGACGATGACGACGATGAAAACGAGAGCGACGCGCCGGGCAACGGGAACGCCCCGGACCACGCCGGCGGCCCCGACGGCGAGGACGACGGCGAGCGCGGCCCGCCGGCCCACGCCGGCCCGGGCGGTGACGACGCGGACGACGACGACGCGGACGACGACGACGCGGACGACGACGACGCGGACGACGAGGAGGAATCCGAGGAGGACGACGCCGACGAGGACGAGACGGAGGACGACGAGGCCGAAGAAGACGAAGCCGAAGCGGAAGATGACGATGACGAGGACGGCGAAGACGACGACGATGACGACGAAGACGACGAGGACGACGGCGAGAGCGGCCCGCCGGACCACGCGGGCGGCCCCGGCGGTAACTGACGACGCGGTCGGTAACCCGAGCGTCGGTCGCTGACGACCGACTTCTCTTTTCCGGGCGCACTCCGTGTCGGCAGGGTTTAGTGCGCCGTGAGCGAACCGATCGGTATGAGCGAGACCGCGTATCCGCCGGTGTCACAGCACCTCTCGGACGTCGAAGCCGCCCGAGAGGAGGGGCGCCGGAAGATGGACTGGGCGCTCCAGCACATGCCGATTCTCAACGCCCTCCGCGACGAGTTCGCCGACGAGCAGCCGCTCGCCGGCGAGACGATCGCGATGGCGATGCACGTGGAGGCGAAGACCGCGAACCTCGTCGAGCTGCTCGCCGAGGGCGGCGCCGAGGTGGCGATCACCGGCTGTAACCCCCTCTCGACGCACGACGACGTGTCGGCGGCGCTCGACGCCCACGAGTCGATCACCTCCTACGCGGTCCGCGGCGTCGACGACGAGGAGTACTACGACGCGATGCACGCCTGCATCGCCCACGAGCCCACCATCACCGTCGACGACGGGATGGACATGGTGAAGCTCGTCCACGAGGAGTACCCCGACCTGATCGACTCCATCGTCGGCGGCGCCGAGGAGACGACCACCGGCGTCGACCGCCTGCGCGCGATGGACGCCGACGGCGAGCTACACTACCCCGTCTTCGCAGTGAACGACACCCCGATGAAGCAGCTGTTCGACAACGTCCACGGGACGGGCGAGTCGTCGCTCGCGACCATCGCGATGACGACGAACCTCTCGTGGGCCGGGAAGAACGTCGTCGTCGGCGGCTACGGCCAGTGCGGGAAGGGCGTCGCGAAGAAGGCCTCGGGTCAGAACGCGAACGTCATCGTCTGCGAGGTCGACCCCCGGAAGGCCTTAGAGGCGCACATGGAGGGGTACGAGGTGCTCCCGATGACGGAGGCCGCGAAGAAAGGCGACGTGTTCATCACGACGACGGGCAACCGAGACGTGATCACCCGCGAGCACTTCGAGGAGATGGACGACGGCGTCCTCCTCGCGAACGCCGGCCACTTCGACGTGGAGGTGAACCTCGACGACCTCGACGACCTCGCGGTCGACCGCTACGAGGTCCGCGACGGCGTCGAGGGGTTCGAGATGGAGGACGGCCGCGTCCTGAACGTCATCGCGGAGGGCCGGCTCGTCAACCTCGCCGCGCCCATCGCCCTCGGCCACCCGGTCGAAGTGATGGACCAGAGCTTCGGCGTCCAGGCGGTCGTCGTGCGCGAGCTCGCCGCCAACGGCGACGCGTACGACGCCGGCGTCCACGACGTGCCCGACGGGCTCGACTGCGAGGTCGCGGACATCAAGCTCGCCGCCGAGGGCGTCGAGTACGACGAGCTCAGCGACGAGCAGCGCGAGTACATGGGCAGCTGGGAGCACGGGACGTAAGCGTTCAGCGCCGATCCCTGAGAAAAGCCTTTGTGAGTCTGCATACAACCGTATGCACATGTCGAAAAGCATCCGCCTCTCCGAGGAGGCCTACGACCGGCTCGCCGCTCACAAGCGAGATGACGAGACGTTCTCCGACGTCGTTCTCCGGCTCGCCGGCGAGCGATCGCTGCTGGAACTTGCTGGGGTTCTGAGCGACGACGAAGCCGACGCGCTCCGTGAAGCCGTCGAGGAGCGGCGTAATCGACGCTCCGCCGAGCTAGAGGACACCGCCGACCGGCTTCGAGAGGCGTAGCGTGCTGCTGGACACGCCGTTCCTCATCGACTTGATGAACGGAGACGAGGATGCCGTGGAAAAGGCTCGGGAACTGGAGACGGAACTGATCCAGCAGCGCATCTCCTCAATGACGCTGTTCGAGCTGTACTACGGTATCGCCCGAGCGACCGAGTCAGAGGACGAGCGTCAAAAGGTCGAGAATATTCTCGCCTCGAAGCCGGTCCATCCGGCCGACACCGCCGTCATGCGGAAGGCCGGCCGACTCGCAGGTGAGCTACAGAACGAAGGGACGCCTGTGGGCGACGGCGACGTGATCATCGCCGCCACTGCCGAGGTCGTCGATGAACCGGTCCTGACCCGAAACGTCGACGACTTCGAGCGACTAGACGTCGAGATCGAACGCTACTGAGGACAGAATTTCGACACTGAACACGCTTCACAGATCCACACGGTGTCGTGAGCGCCTGTGACGGCGTCAACGCGCGCACGAAGCGATTGGATCGGCGCGATGGCAAGGGGTCGACCCGTTTTTGTGCCGCGCGACCGTACCGATCCCATGAACCTGACCGCGGTGTTACACACCGGGTTCGGCGTATCAGTTCTGGCCGGAATCCTCGTCTCAGACACGACGCTCCGAATTGCCGCCTTCGCGTTCGGCGTCGTCCTCTTCGTCGCCGGCATCGTCATGTCGCGGCGGGGCGACTGAAACCGCACGCCCGGCGCGCGCCCTTTTTCAGCCGCGACCGCCTACGAACCTCAGTGACAGTCACGAGCGTCCACGACCCGAGCCACCGCGAGGCCCTCTGGGAGCTGGAGGACGCCTTCGAGCGCGGCGATCTCGTCAGCCTCTTCGGCCGCTGTACGGTCTCATACGAGGGGCGCGCGGCCTCCGACCTCGGCGCCGGCGACCGGCTGCTCGTGTTGAAGCCCGACGGCGCGGCCCTCGTCCACACCGACGAGGGGCGCCAGCCGGTCAACTGGCAGCCCCCGGGGTCGGAACACCGCGCCGCGGTGCGGGAGGGGCGGCTCCGCGTGCGCTCGACCAGGAGCAACCCCGACGAGACCCTGACGGTTCGCTTTTCGGACGTCCACCAGCTCTCCGGGATGGCCGTCACGGGCGGCCGCGACCTCACCCTCCACGGCAGCGAGGAGGACCTCCGGACCCGAATCTTAGAGCGCCCGGAGCTCGTCGAAGACGGGTTCGAGCCCCGCGAGACCGAGCGCCCCTCCAGCGCCGGCCCGATGGACGTTTTCGGCGTCGACGCGGACGGCACGCCGGTCGTCGTCGAACTGAAGCGCCGCCGCGTCGGGCCGGACGCCGTGGGGCAGCTGGCGCGCTACGTCCGGGCGCTGCGGAAGGAACTGGGGGTCGATGACACCGCGGGAGGCGACGATGCCGACGACGACGCCCCCGCAGTCCGCGGCGTCCTCGTCGCGCCGTCGGTCACCGACCGCGCCGCGGAGCGGCTCGCGGACCGCGGGTTCGACCACGTCGCGCTCGACCCGACGCCGGAGGAGTGAGTCGAACGGTGTGTCAACGCGGACCGCGATTCGAGGCGGAACGCCGCCGCTGCCCGCCGAGGAGCCGACGAAACCGCCTCGCTATCGAAGGGTTTATCGCCGCAGCGGGGGCTACATCGGACAAGTAGCCATGTCTGACAAACCCGCCTCTATGTATCGGACGATCGACAAGCCGTCGTACACCCGCCGCGAGTACATCACGGGCATCCCCGGCTCGAAGATCGCCCAGCACAACATGGGCGACCTCTCCGCGGAGCCGGACGACTACCCCGTCCAGATCAGCCTCCGCGTCGAGGAGGAGCTCCAGGTCCGACACGGCTCGCTGGAGAGCGCGCGCCTGTCGGCGAACCGCCACCTGATCAAGGAGCTCGGCGAGGGCAACTACAAGATGACCCTCCGCAAGTTCCCCCACCAGGTCATCCGGGAGAACAAGCAGGCGACCGGCGCCGGCGCGGACCGCGTCTCCGACGGGATGCGGCAGGCGTTCGGCAAGCCGGTCGGCACCGCCGCGCGGCTCGACAAGGACGACGTCGTCTTCACGGCCTACTGCGACGTCGAGCAGGCGTCCGTCGTGAAGGAGGCGTTCCGCCGCGCCTACAACAAGCTCTCGCCGCCGTGCCGGATCACGGTCGACCGCGGCGAGAAGCTGCTCGTCTCGTAGATCCCTCGACCCCGACCCCGTCCGTGAGGCGGGTTCTTCTCCGCGCGTCCGCGTGACGCAGCCGCGGCGCCGCGCGTCTCCGAACCGGTTCCGATCCCCGAGCCGAACACCTGAAATACCTCGCTCGCGTACCGCAGGCCAGTGTCACAGCAGCTGGCCGAGGTCGAGACGCTGTTCCTCCACGAGGCGCGGAGCGACTACACCGTGGTCGCGAACCGCGACGGAAAGCGCGTGCTCCGCGGGCGGCTCGAACTCAAGGAGACCTCCGCGGGCCCGCGCCCGGGGAAGTTCCGGGTGATCCGCGACGGCGAGGACCACCCCCGCCAGCCGGACGAGTTCGTGGACCTCGCGCGCGCGGCCGGCCGGATTCGCATCTCCGAGCAGACCTCTCCCGAGAACCGAGCGCGGCTGAAGGAGATGCTGGACGGCTACCAGCTGGAGGCGGCGGCGGTCCGGACCTGCCGGCGCTGTGCGAGCGACGGGCGATACGGACCGATCACCTCGGAGGACGCGGTCGAACACAACGGCGAGCTGATCTGCCGAGACTGCGCCCGCCGGGAGCTAGAGCGGGAGCTGTCGTACAAGGGGGAGTTCACGGGCGCCGCCGAGGAGCGCTTAGAGGAACTGCTGTACGAGTCGGGCGATCTGGACCGTATCGTCAACCTCCTTCAGGGCGGGCTCGACCCCGACCTCACGAAGTACGACGAGGTGTCCGCGAACGTCGACGACGTGAGCCCCGTCCGCACCGAGGACCTCGATCTCCACCCCGACCTGTCCTCGCACCTTCAGGGGCGGTTCGAGGAGCTGCTCCCCGTTCAGAGCCTCTCCGTGCGGAACGGCCTGCTCGACGGCGACGACCAGCTGGTCGTGAGCGCGACCGCGACGGGGAAGACGCTCGTCGGCGAGCTGACCGGGATCGACCGCGCGCTGAAGGGCGACGGGAAGCTGCTCTTCTTGGTCCCGCTCGTCGCGCTCGCCAACCAGAAGCACGAGGACTTCGAGGACCGCTACGGCGACGTGCTCGACGTCTCCATCCGCGTCGGCTCCTCGCGGGTGAACGACGACGGCAACCGGTTCGACCCGGGCGCCGACGTGATCGTCGGCACCTACGAGGGGATCGACCACGCGCTGCGGATGGGCAAGGACCTCGGCGACGTGGGGACGGTCGTCATCGACGAGGTCCACACGCTGAAGGAGGGCGAGCGCGGCCACCGGCTCGACGGGCTCATCTCGCGGCTGAAGTACTACAGCGAGAACCGGATGGAGACGCATCCGGGCTACGACGGCACCCAGTTCGTCTACCTCTCGGCGACCGTCGGGAACCCCGAGTGGCTCGCGGAGAAGCTGCGCGCGACCCTCATCGAGTACGAGGAGCGCCCCGTCCCCATCGAGCGGCACGTCACGTTCGCCGACGGCCGCGAGAAGGCGCAGATCGCCGACAAGCTCGTCAAACGCGAGTTCGACACGAAGTCGTCGAAGGGGTACCGCGGGCAGACGATCATCTTCACGAACTCGCGGCGCCGCTGCCACGAGATCAGCCGCAAGCTCCGGTACGACTCCGCGCCGTACCACGCCGGCCTCGACTACGGGCGCCGGAAGAAGGTCGAGCGCATGTTCGGGAACCAGGACCTCTCGGCGGTCGTCACCACCGCGGCGCTGGCGGCCGGCGTCGACTTCCCCGCCTCGCAGGTGATCTTCGACTCGCTGGCGATGGGGATCGAGTGGCTCTCCGTCCAGGAGTTCTCGCAGATGCTCGGCCGCGCCGGCCGCCCCGACTACCACGACCGCGGGCGCGTCTACCTCCTCGTCGAGCCCGACGGCGTCTACCACGGCTCGATGGACCGCACCGAGGACGAGGTGGCGTTCACCCTCTTAAAAGGCGAGATGGAGGACGTGGCGACCCACTACGACGAGACCGCGGCCGCCGAGGAGACGCTCGCGAACGTCGTCGTCGCCGGCAAGAAGGCCAAGCGGCTCAACGACCGCATGATCGGCGAGGTCCCGACGAAGCACGCGCTCGGCAAACTGCTGGAGTGGAACTTCATCGACGGCTTCGAGCCGACGCCGCTCGGCCGGGGCGTCACCAGACACTTCCTCGCGCCCGACGAGGCGTTCTTCATCCTCGACTCGGTCCGGAAGGGGACCGACCCCTACGACATCGTCGCGGACCTCGAACTTCGCGACGACGAGGAGTGAGGACGGTCGCGGCGCGGAGCGCAACGAAACCCTTTAGCGCCCGATGCGGGTACGTATAGGCGTGGGGCCGTGGGGTAGTGGTATCCTCGCTGCCTTGGGTGCAGTGGACCTGAGTTCGACTCTCAGCGGCCCCATATTCATTCTGGTTCGTTACAGACCGTTTCTCGCAACTCCTCGTATAACTCTGGGTGATGCTTTCGAAGAATGTCGACATCAGTAGCCAGCTCATCATCAATGCGATTTCGAATCCGCGAAATCGCCTGATACTGTTGTGAATTGGCATCCTCCGAGCGAAGATGATTCCTCTCAGTTTCCGTGAGCAGGGCGCGGGTCCGGGCCATACATTTCATGAAGATTGAAAGAGTATCTATCTACTGTAATTCCGCTGTGGTTTGTGAATATACAAATGTTATTAAGATAGGATATAGTAGAATACAGTATTCATGGAATCGCACCGGCGGGGCGATTTAACAGAACAGATTGTCATTACCGAACTAAAGAGACAGGAGATTAGTGTCTCCACGCCGGTTGGAGACAACGAGCGATACGATGTCGTTATCGAACAGCCAAGAGGAGATCTGTTGAGAGTACAGGTCAAAACAGGTCGGCTGAAAGACGGAACGATCCGATTCAGCGGACTGAGTCAGCACACGAACGCATCAGGTCACACATATGAGAGATACGGAGAGGATATCGATTGTTTTGCCGTCTACTGCTATGATACAGATCAGACGTATCTGATACCTGCTGCCGAGGTGGGAACCTCGATGTATCTGCGAATCGATGCCCCTGACAAGGAGACGAGACAGGTCAACTGGGCCGAAAAGAACCGACTGGAAGAACAATGGCCGATCGAAGGGAATGACGACTCAGATACGATAGACTCGGAAGTCATCGAAATGCTTCGGCAGGAGGACGTGTCGGTGTACCTTGATCCAGAAGACGAAAATCGGAGAACTGTCTTTGTAGAAGACACAGTTGGAGACGTTACGAAGGTCGGTATCCAAAGAGGTTGGCGAGTTGAGAGCCGGATCAGGTGTACCTTAGAGGTAGAGGCGGACTACTACCTGATCTACTGCGAATCGCTTGATGAGACATTCTCTGTCCACGCAGCAGAGTTTGGCGAGTCGGTCTCTCTCCGGACAAAAGAGGGTTGTGAGAATCCGTCAAGGGCAAAGTTGGCGGGCGACTACGCGTTTGAAGACAATTGGCCGCCAGTGGTGGATCCGTCTGGGACATCCACCACTGCCTCACTTGTATCGAGAGCAGTTGAGATGGTGGAGTCAGATAGATATACTCCAAGAATATCAAATGACTGTGACGATGGGCGGACGATCATCGCGAACGGGGAAAACAGCGAGTTTCGTCTCCGCGTTGAGTCCGCCTGGCTCGAAGGCGGTTTATTACGGTTCGACGTTACAGAGCCGGCAGACTTCTACGTAATCGAGCATCCCGAAGAAGGAGAGACGTATCTCGTACCAGATGACGAGTTCGAGAAGTCGATATCTTTGAGGGTTGAGCCGCCCAAAAAGAGCAGTCCACGGATAAATTACGCGGAGGAGTTTAGATTTGAGGAGAGGTGGCCACCACAGTAGTTCAATACCCGAGTTAGAGAACACCGAGTACTCAGGGGCACGGAAGGACAGCAGCCTCAGGCCAAATCAGTCAGCGACTGCTGTTCGTACACGTCGGGGTCGGCGGGAGGCGCGTCCCGGACCTCGGGGTAATACTCCCGGATCTGATTCGCCAGCTCCTCGCCCAGCCGGACTGGAACCGCGTTGCCGATCTGTTTCATCACGTCGGTCTTCGTCCCCTCGAAGACGAACTCGTCGGGGAACGTCTGGAGCCGCGCCATCTCGCGGGGCGTGAGGTAGCGGTCCTCGGTCGGGTGGATGAAGACGTTGGTGCTCACCGTCAGCGACGGCTCCTCGGGGTCAAGCCGGCGGAGGTACGTCCCGTAGCGCTTGACGATCTCCGGCTCGTGGGGGCAGGTGTCGGTGTCCTCGCAGTCGCACTGGTACTTCTTCGTCTTCAGCCGGTCGGGGAGGTCGCGGTAATAGCCGCCCGGCGGGACGTGGCGGATGCGTTCGAGCGTCTTCTCGCCGGTGTCCGCGTACGTCATGTTCGGCAGGTCGTCGGTCGCGTCCGCGAGCGCCTCGCCCGCGGTGCGCCACTGGCCCTCGGGCGTGGTCGGCTCCGGGAAGCGGATCGGCACGTCGCGGTCGGTGCCGATGAAGAAGATCCGGCGGCGCTTCTGGGGGACGCCGTACTGCTCGGCCTCCAGCACCCGGTACTCGCACTTGTAGCCGTGCGCCGCGAACTCGTCGACGATGAGGTCCTTCACGTACCGGTCGTCGCTGGTCTGTCTGTTGATCAGGTCGCGGACGTTCTCCATCAACACCAACTGCGGCTCCAGCACCGAGACGACCCGGAGGAACTCCTCGAACAGCGTGTTCCGGCGGTCCTTCTCCATCTCGTCGAGCTCGATCTGCTCGTTGTTGAGGCGGCTGAACCCCTGACAGGGGGGCCCGCCGATCACCACGTCGACGCCGTCGGGGTCGTAGCCGGCGCCCGCGACGGCCTCGCGGATCGCCGGGGCGTCGAGCTCGCGGACGTCGCCGTCGAGGAACTCGGTGTCGTCGAAGTTCCGGCGGTACGTCTCGGCGGCCGGCTCCCATTGGTCGCTCCCGAGCGCGACGTCGAAGCCGGCGCGCTCGAAGCCTAAGTCGAGGCCGCCGCAGCCGGAGAAGAAGCCGGCGACGACCGGCGCGTCGGCGTCGTCGCTCGCGGCGCGCGAGCCGCCCGCGTCGCTCGCGTCCTCGGACTCGGAGCCAGCGTCGCCGTCAGCGCCCACCGACACCACCTCGCCCGACCGCGGGCGCGCGTACTCGGTCCATTCGTGACCGGCTTCGCCGCGGGCGCATAAAAACGTCACACCTCGGGTTGCGGGGCGAGCGAGCGGAAACCGATCGGCGCGCCGCCTTTCGAAATCCTTTTGTCTCGAATCGGCGTTGATGCGAGTGCGAGCCGCCTTAGCTCAGACTGGGAGAGCACTCGACTGAAGATCGAGCTGTCCCCCGTTCAAATCGGGGAGGCGGCATATTCTGAACCCGCGAGCGACAGCGAGCGGGTGAAGAAACGACGCCGACCCGATTTGAGCAGACGAGTCGCGAGCCCGAGCGGAGCGAGGGCGAGCGTCTCGGCGAGTTCAAATCGGGGAGGCGGCATGTATTTTCCACGCGGTCTACATTCGTGAGCGTCGACTGGACTGAGACGCCGGTCACTGATTCGGCCCTAACGGCGACGCACACTCGCGACAGTAAACGAATCCGGCCGCGTTTTCGGCGCCGCACTGCGGACAGGTCGAGGGCGTCGCTCCGCCGGCCTCCGGGTCCGCCGGGTCGCGGTCGTAGACGGGGTCCTCGGTGTATCGCTCGATCTCGTCCTCGCGCCGCTTGCGACTGCGCTCGCGCCCCTCGCGGAAGATCGCGACGAGGGCCCGAGCCCCGACCCCCAGCGCGACGAGCAGCAGCGCGCCGATCGCGACGAGGTAGGCCGTGCCGACGTCGAGCATGAGGGCTACTACGCGCCGGAGACGTAGATACTGTGGGGTGCCAACACGGAACGCGAGAGACGGGGGATCCCGGCGGACGAGCCTCGGTCCCGGGCGATCGACCGCGGCTCACTCGTCGCCGACGAAGACGGTCGCGAGCCGGTCGCCGCAGTGCGGGCAGTTCAGCGTCTGCCACGTGCCGGGGTCGAGGTCGCCGAACGGCTCGGAGCGGCGGGCGTCCGCGACGGCGACGCTCGCGCCGCACGTCTCGCAGTCGTAGGTGTCCTCGGAGTCGGCCATCGTCGGGGGTACGGACTCGGCGCCGAAACCGACTTCGCCGCGCGGCGCCACCCGTTCACATGAGCCGGTTCGCGGCGGTCGCGTTCGACCTCGACGACACGCTGTGCCGCCACGACCACGACGTGGATGCCCTCTATCGACGGGCCTTCGAACGGGCGGGCGTCGAGCCGTTCGGCGAGCCCGACGAGCTGTGGCCCCTCCTCGACGGCCCGCCGGACCCGAACGACCGGGTGGGCTACCTCGGCGCGGGGTTCGCGCGGCTGGCGGCCCAGCACGGCCGGGACGTCGACCCCGTCGCCCTCGCGGCGGCGTTCGAGGCGGTCGCGGACGAGTCGCGGGTGGCGTACCTGCCGGGCGCGCTCGGCGCGCTGGCGGCCGCGGCGGCGGCGGGCCCCGTGGGCGTGCTCACGAACGGCCCCGAGGAACGCCAGCGGGCGAAGATCGAGGCGCTCGGGCTGGCCGACCGGGTCGACGCGATCGTGTACGCCGGCGACCTCCCGCGCCGGAAGCCCCACGCGGAGCCGTTCGAGCGGCTGGCGGCGGCGCTGTCAGTCGACCCGCGCGAGATGCTGTACGTCGGGAACTCACTGGCGTACGACGTCGCCGGCGCGCACAACGCCGGCCTCCGGTCCGCGTGGCTCCGGGCGGACCCCGACGACGCGGCGGCCCCGTATCGCCCGGACTACGTCCTCGACTCGCTGGGCGAGGTCGCCGCGCTGCTGAGAGCGGGGTGCGGGCCCGCCGGGGAGACCGAGAGCGGTCCCGCGACCGAGACGGAGGGAGACGGGTGAGCGACGCGGTCCGCGAGCGGGCCCTCGCGGCGACGCGGCCGGGCGCGACGCCCGTGAGCGTCGAACCGCTGCGGCGAGGGAACCGCAAGCGGACGGAAGTGGTGCGGTTCGATGCCGCCGCGCCGGTCGTCGTCCAGTACTCGGAGACGCCGGGGGCGACCCGGACGGAGGCGGCGCTGCTTTCGGCGATCGACGCGCGGACCGACGTGCCCGTCCCCCGGCCCCTCGGCGCGGGCACCGCCGACGGCACCGGGTGGCTGGTCACGCCGCTGGTCGAGGGGCGCGACCTCCACGAGGCGTTCGTCGAACTCGACCCGGCGGAGCGGCGCGGCGTCGCCCGCGCGTTCGGTCGGTTCCTCGCGACGCTCCACGAGGCGTTCCGGTTCTCCGGGTGCGGGCCGTTGACGATCGAGGAAGCGGCGAGCGACGGAGCGACGACCGAGGAAACGGGAAGCGACGGAGCGACGACCGGGGAAACGGGAAGCGACAGGGGGGCGACGGACGAGGCGACCGGGTCGGAGTCGGTCCGCGGACGCGACCCGTCGCTGTCCGTCAGCGACCCCGTCGACGCCGCGGAGTGGGTGCGGCGGTTCGGCGGGCGGCACGCGGCGCGGCTCCCGGCCGACTTCGACGACCTCCGCGAGCGGATCCGCGACGCGCTCCGCGGACCGATCGAGGGCGACGGCGAGCCGCGGCTGTTCCCGTGGGACTTCCGCCCCGGCAACGCCCTCGTCGCGGACGGCGCGGTGACGGCCGTCCTCGACTGGGAGGCGCCGCTGGCCGCTCCGCGGGGCGTGTCGGTCGCGAAAGCGGAGCACCTGGTCGCCGACTGGTACGTGCCGGCGAGCGAGGCCGAGTCGCTCCGGCGGTCGTTCCGCGACGGCTACGAGTCGGTCGCCCCGCTCCCCCCGAACGAGCGCGCACATCGCGCGGCCGCCGTCGCGAGCGCGGTCGTCGACAGCGGGGGGACGGTGACGAACCCGCGGTACCCGCCGGTCGCCCGCGACGCGGCAGTTGCGTTCCACCGAGCGGCGCTCCGGCGGGCGCTCGACGGGACCGGCGGGTGAGCGGAGAGGAAAAGATGAGCGGAGAGGTAAGGGTGAGGCGTCGCGGCGGCCGGTCAGTACAGCGCGGTCGCCGCGAGGATGCCCGCGGTCTGCCCGGCGCCGACGAGTGCGATTCCCGCGACGGTACCGGTCTGAGAGCCCGCGAGCGCGGCGACGGCCGCGCCCGCGACCGAACACGCGGCGGCGACGTGGTGGACGGTCGAGCGCGGGACCGTCGGGTCGCGCAGGCCCGTGTAGACGAACGCGGGCGCGGGCAGCAGCATCCAGCCGTAGAAGGCGACGGCGAGGAGCGCGTCGGCCGGGACTGCGCCCGCGAGCGCCGGCACGGTCCCGTCGCGCGCGAGGAACCCGACGACGCCCGCGAGCGTGACCGGCGTGCCCGCGAGGATGGCCAGCTTCCACGCGCGGAGGACGCCCGACGCCATGTCGCGCCACGAGGCGACGACGAAGGCGACGAGCAGGACGCTCATGACGACGTGGGCGACGAACAGCGCGTGCGAAGAGACGACGCCGAGGACCGCTCCGGCGGCGACGCCCCAGGCTGCCGGGACCAACAGCGCGGGACCGTTCTCGCGGAGCGTTAAGCCGGGGCCGCCCGCTCGGTGCGCGTGAGACACACGCGTCGCTTTCGCGGCCGGAACCATAAACGTCGGCGTCGGACGGGACGAGAGGGAACTCGACGGAGCGACTAAGATCTCGGCTCGAATCCGTCGTGCGGTCAGTTGTCTCCCATGAGACTGGTGCTTTTCGAAGACAAGCGTTCGTCGAGCGTCGTGGTAACTGTACACTCGCAATTCTTATCCCCGGTCGGGGTCTCTCTATGAACGCAATGGCGACCGGAAAGGTTGATTTCTTCAACGACACTGGCGGCTACGGATTTATTGAGACTGACGACGCGGACGACGACGTGTTCTTCCACATGGAAGACGTCGGCGGCCCGGACCTCGAAGAGGGCCAGGAGCTCGAGTTCGACATCGAGTCCTCCGAGAAGGGCCCCCGCGCGACCAACGTCGTTCGGCAGTAAGCCGATCCGAGAAGGTGGGTCGGTCCGGCTGACGCCGAACGCGACTCTGACACACGGTACCAAACGTTTTCGTCCGCGTCGCGGGCTCACGTCCGCCGCGGCCGTATTTTATTCCCGACCAGCGCGCCGCTCGTCGCGCGTGCGCCGTCGGTCTACAGAAAGTCGGCGAGAGCGTCGCGTCCGCGCTCAGATGTGCTGTCCGAAGAGCCCGCGGCCCTTCGTCACCTCGGCGTCGCCCTCGACTTTCGTCTGACAGGCGAGGCGGACGTCGTGGTTCGGGTGGTGGGGCGGGAGCCAGAGGCGGGCGCGCTCTTTCTTGCTCGGCTCGCTCACCTCGCCGTCGACCTGGACCGCACAGGAGCCGCACGATCCGGCGCCGCGGCAGTTGAGCTGCTCCATCTTGCCGTTGTAGACGGAGAGACCGGCCTCCTTGAGCACGTCGCGGAGGTTGGCGCCCTTCTCGCACTCGATTTCCTCGCCCTTGTAGGATACGGTAGGCATGTGGGTACACGGTACGCGAGCGATCCACAAAGAGTCTGTGTCCGCGGCGCGCGGCGCGAAACCGAGCGCGGCGACGGCGTCGTCCCGCGATACCGGTCGTGTGCCGAGCGTCGGACGCCGACGGGGCGTTTTTTACCCTCGGCACCGCAGGGTGGCACAATGGGACTCAGGTGTCTGCTCGGACACGACTTCGGCGAACCCGAACTCCAGCGGGAGCGCGAGGAGGACGGCGACGAGGTCGTCACGACCGTCAAGGAGGTGAAGACCTGCGCTCGCTGCGGCGAGACGCAGATCGTCAGCGAAAACACCGAGGTGACGACGATGGAGCAGCTCGCGGACGAGGCCGCAGCGAACGCGGCCGGCGGGAGCGACGCGGGCGCGGCCGCGACGCCGGAAGGCGGCAGCGGGCCGGCCCCCACCGAAGGCTCGACGCCGGGCGCGGCGCCGGGGACCGTCGACGCGGACGACGCCGCGAGCGGCACGGGAGGGCTGACCCTCGACGAGGAGCCCGGAGCCGGGAGCGACGACGCGGTGATCCTCGACGACGACGCGGACGACGCGGGCGACGAGGCGCCCGAAACGGCCGCCGGAGCGTCCCCGGAAGGGAGCGACGCGCCGGCGAGCGCGTCGGAGCGCCCCGACGCCGCGGGCGGGTCGGACGCGGCGGGCGGACCGGACCCGGCGGACGAGGACGCGGAGCTGTTGGACTCGGGCGAGGAGTCGGCGTCGGCCTCGTCCGCCTCCGGCGCGGCGTCCCCGACGGACGCCGCGCCGGAATCGGTGGAGAGCGACGAGACCGACGCGGAGAGCGACGACGGCGTGATACTCGACGAGGAGGAGGAGTCGGCCGACGACAGGGAGCGCGGCGCGTGGCCCGAGGTTGACGAGGACGACGCCGACGGCGACGGGTCGACCGCCTGGCCCGACCACGGCGGCGAGGACGAGGGGTTCAGCGCGGAGGTCGGCGAGGGCGGCGACGCCGGCGTCGAGTTCGGCGGCGGGCTCACCCCGGAGGCCGCGGACCGGCAGGAGGAGGAAGGCGGGGAGGGGACGGAGTACGTCGAGGCCCCCGACGACGCGGAGAGCGTCGCGTTCGACGCCGGCGACGAGGGCGAGACGGGCATCACCCGCGGCGAGAGCCCCGAGCTGGAGACGATAGGAGACGACGGGCCGACGGAGTACTACTGTCCCGAGTGCGGGATGGTCCGGGCCGCGGACGGGAGCTCGATGCGCGCGGGCGACATCTGTCCCGAGTGCAAGCGCGGGTACGTCGACGAGCGGCCGCGGTAGTCGAGCGTAAAAAGGCGCCGCGTTCCCGGTCGAACGGGGCCAGCGACCGTGACGAAACTGGTTTACGCCGGCCTGTCGAACGGTCGCGGCATGAAGGAGTACAAGATGCGCCGCGGCGAGCATCTGGACGACCGCATGCCGGACCTGAAGGGTTCCATCGAGGAGTACTTCGGCGAGGTCACGGGCACCGAGGAGTGGCAGGGCCACGAACTGTACGTCGTCGCGGACCCCGAGAACCCCGTCTTCGAGCGAATCGTCGCGGGCGCCGCCGAGTACGGGAGCAAGAAGGACAAGCTCGCGGTCCACTTCGAGGAGCGCCCCGCCGAGGACGTCATCGCCGAAGGTAACGCCGACGCCGCCGCGGACGCCGTCGACGCGAAAAACGAGTTCCTCTTAGAAGCGACCGGCCGCGACGCGAAGTCCCGCCGCGACTCGCTGAAGCGCGAAGTCGAGGACGACGCGCCCGACTACTGATCGGATCCGCCACCGTTTTGCCGCCGTGAGCCGCTCTCGGAGCCGATAGTCTCTCGGTCGACCGAACGCCGAGGAGCGACTGCTCGCGCCCCGCGAGAGTGTCAGGATCGATCGATAAAATATTTATTCAGATTTGAGTTAATACTCCGCCAGAGTTAAATTGGTCGGAGGCGAAAGGCGTGTATGAGCATCGAAACGGTCGTGTTAGCGGTCGGCAGCGAAGACGAGAAACGGACCGAGCGGCTCGCGGAGGAGATCATCGCGCTCGCCGAGCCGGCGGACGCCGAGGTCGTGTTGACCCACGTGTTCGGCGAGGAGGAGTTCGACGAGACTCGCGCGAAGTTGGGCTTCGACCCGGACAGCGAGAACTCGACGCCCGACGAGGTCGCGGAGCGACACCGGACCACCCGAGATCTCTCGAAGGCGCTGTCGGCGGCCGGGGTGCGGCACTCCGTCCGCGGCGCGGTCGGCGACCTCGCGGACGAGGTCGTCGAGACCGCCGAGGGACTTCAGGCCGACCGCGTCGTCGTCGGCGGCCGCCGCCGCTCGCCGACCGGGAAGGCCGTCTTCGGCAGCGCGGCGCAGGAGGTCATGCTCTCGTCGCCGTGTCCGGTGACGTTCGTCCGCGAGACCGCCTCGTAACGCGATTTCGCTGAAACGGCTCGGTTCTTTACCACCGCTCGACCGCCCGAAGCGTCCCGCTTAAGTGAGACGGGTCCGCGCTTACACCCGATGTACTACGTGGGCGTCGATCTCGGGGCGACGAACGTCCGAGCGGTCGTCGGCGACGAGACCGCGGCGGTCCTCGGCTCTGCGTCGCGAGGCACCCCGCGGGGACCGAACGGCATCGCCGTCACGGAGGCCGTCTTGGAGGTGGTCCGGGGAGCCTGTACCGACGCGGGAATCGCGCCGAGCGAGGCGGTCGCGGCCGGGATCGGCTCGATCGGCCCGCTCGACCTCGCGGAAGGGGTCGTCCAGGGGCCGGCGAACCTCCCGGACACCGTCGAGCGCATTCCGCTCGTCGGGCCGGTCGGTCGGCTACTCGACACCGACGAGGTGTACCTTCACAACGACACCATCGCGGGCGTCATCGGCGAGCGATTCCACTCCGAGCGGAACCCCGACGACATGGTGTACCTCACCATCTCCTCGGGGATCGGCGCGGGGGTCGCCGTCGACGGCAACGTACTCTCGGGGTGGGACGGCAACGCCGGCGAGGTCGGCCACATGACCGTCGACCCGCACGGGTTCATGACTTGCGGGTGCGGGCTCGACGGCCACTGGGAGGGGTACTGCTCCGGGAACAACATCCCGAAGTACGCCCGCGAGCTGTACGAGGAGGACCCGATCGAGACGAGCCTCCCGATCGAGGACCCCGACTTCTCCGCGGTCGACGTGTTCGAGGCCGCGGGCGAGGACACCTTCGCCGACCACGTGATCGACCAGGTCGCCCACTGGAACGCCATGGGGATCGCCAACGTCATCCACGCGTACGCCCCGCTCGTCGTGAGCGTCGGGGGCGCGGTCGCGCTCAACAACCCCGACCGCGTCCTCGACCCGATCCGCGAGAAGCTCCCGGAGATGGTGTTCATCAACGTCCCGGAGGTGCGGCTCACCGACCTCGGCGACGACGTGGTGGTGAAAGGCGCCCTCGCGAGCGCGCTGACGGGCGGCACCGGCGACCGCTCGCGCGTCGAGAAGGCCCCCTGACGGCGGAATACAGAACCGGGAGCGGGTCGGTCTCTACTGCTCGAACTCGTCGAGCTCCGGCTCGACGTCCTCGCCCACCGCGTCGCGCGTGTCGAGGTACGCGTCGCGGTACCGCCAGATCTTCCGGAGGAGGACGTACCCGAACGCGCCCTGGAAGACCACGACGAAGCCGAACAGCGCGACGACCTGCGGGAGGCCGAGCAGCTGCGAGGCGACGCCCGTCACCGGACCGACGAGCGTGTTGTACAGCGCGTGGATCGCCGCCGCGAGGACGAGCCCCTTGACGATGATGGGGCCGCGATTTCCGGGGTTGAACTTGGCGAGCCCGAGGTAGTAGCCCGCGAACGCCGAGTAGACGACGTGGCCGGGGCCGGCGAGCGCCCGGAGCGCGGCGATGCCGTCGCCGGCGCCGAGCGCCGCGATCCCGACCGTCAGCTCCGCCATGTCGACGTTCTGCGCGATGTACACGAAGTTCTCGATGACGACGAAGCCGAGCCCCGCGATGGCGCCGTAGACGGCGCCGTCGATGACGGCGTCGAACCGGGCGTCGGTGTACGCGTACAGCCGCACCGCGAGCAGCTTCACGGACTCCTCTATCGGGCCCACGACGACGAAGAAGAACACGACGAGCCCGAGGAAGCCGAACGGTCGGAAGTACGGCTGGAGCACGCTGTTCAGTATCGCCGCGAACGTCGCCGTGAGGATCGAGAGCAGGAACGTCGCCACGAGCAGCGACAGCGGTTCGGCGGTCGTCACGTCCGAGACGTACACATATGCGGCGAGGCCGAGCGCGGGCACGGCGGAGAGGCCGAGGAGGATCGCGATGGCCGGGTCGAAGACGAGCCCCAGCCCGAACGATCCGAGGATCGCGAGGAGCCCGAGGAAGGCGACGAAGACGACGCCGGCCTTCGCCGAGCGCGTGAGTAGCCAGTACAGCGCGACCGACAGCCCGTCGAGGGAGGTCCGTTCCTCCCAGGTCGCGACGTCGTAGAGGTCGCGGTCGTCGTCGGCCCGGGACGCGATCGGGTCCTCGTCGGATGGCATGGGTCCCGTTTGCTCCCCGGGTGACTTAATTAATGGGCGGCGTCCGAGCGGCGCCCGGCGGTAAGCGGGCGCCCTCGGCGCAGCCGACAGCGTTGAAACGGCGGCGCCCGAAGGCGGGGTATGCACTTCGATCCACGGGTCCAGCGCGCCCTCCGAGAGGCCGGGCTGGACGCGGACGCCGTCGCCGACGCCTCGGACCGCGTCGCCGAGCTCGTCGCCCGCGACGCCGACCGCCTCCGAGCGTTCTTCGGCGCGGACGGTCCCTACTACTCGAACATGGAGATGGCCCACAGCGCCTCGGAGACGCAGGAACACGCGACCGCCGACGTCGACCTGTTCACCCACGGGAGCGACCTCCGCGGCTACCTTTCCCTCGACGGGTGGGGCGTTCCGGTCGAGGGCGGACGGATCCTCAGCGAGGACGACGGCGGCGACCCGGTCGTCGTCGAGCTCTCGCTCGGCGATACGGTGAACGACCGGGTGCGGTTCGCGCGCGAGCGCGGGGACCTCTGAGGATGGCCCGAGCCCGCGTCCGCGGCATCTACGCGACGGCGCTCACCGCGCGCCTGCTCGACGCCGGCCACGAGGTCGTCGACGCCTCGCCGCCGATCCGTCGGCGCTTCGACGCCGCGTTCGGAACCGACCCGCCGGAGGTCCGGATCGAGACGAGCGGCGACCGACAGGGGGTCGGCGCGCACGGCGACCCAGACGCGCTCGGCGCAGTCCGGGACCTCCTCACCGACGCCGGCCGCGACGCGCTCGCGTGGGCGGACCCGACGCCGCCCGGCGCGGTCCTCGACGGGAAAGTGACGGAGACGCTCGGCGGCGGCGCGGTGGTACGGCTCCGCACCGCCGACGATACCGCCGAGGGGTACCTCCCGTACGGGAGCGTCGAGGACCGGGTGGAGACGGGGGACCGGGTCCGGGTTCAGGTGCGCGAGTCGGCGGCGCCGTGGACGGATCGGCGCCCGGAACTCGCCGGGGAGCTGCGGGTCGGCGGCGATCTCGTCGCGCTCGAACCGGGCTCCGGGACGCGGGTCGACGTGCGGGACGACGAGGCCGCCCGCGAGCTGTCGGGGATGCTCGACCTGCTCGACCTCGACCCGCCGGACGGGTGGCGCGCGGTGTGGCGGCCGGCCGCGGTCGACGCCGACACCGAGGCGCTGACCGCGGGGCTCGACGCGGCGGTCGACGCCGCCGAGGAGCTGCGCGCGGCGGTCGCGACGGAGGACCGGCGGGAGTCCGGGCTCGGCGTGCTCGACGATTCGAGCCGGCTCCGCGACGCGCCGGTCGCCGCGCCGAACGCCGGCTTCTGGGTCTGGCTCGGTCGCGAGAGCCGGTTCGGGCTCGACGACGCGCGCCGGACCGCGACCGCGACGATGCCGGGCCACCACCGCGTGAAGGCGGGCGCCGCGGACGCCTCGGCCGGCGTCGACCTCGCGGAGGCGCTCTGCGAGCCCGCCGCCGACGCCGAGTTCCCGTTCGCGGTCGTGACCGATGCGTTCGGCCCGAGCGAGGGCGACGCGCTCCGAATCGACCACGGGAAGCCGGACGGCCGGCTGATCACCCTCGGCGAGGGGACCGTGACGGGAATCGACTCCGACGGGACCGTTGCCGTCGAGCGGGAGATGACCGGCGGCGGGACCTACGATGGGCTCGGCGTCGACCGGAAGGCGGGCGACGTCGCCGAGACGAGCCTGAAGGAGGGTCGGTGGTGGTACCCGACGACGTACCGCGGCCGCGACGGGACCGTCCGCGGGACGTACGTCAACGTCTGTACGCCCGTCGAGGTGTTCCCCGACGCCGCCCGGTACGTGGACCTCCACGTCGACGTGGTGAAGCGGCCGGACGGGGAGGTCGAGCGCGTCGACGACGACGAACTCGACGCGGCGGTCGCGGCCGGAACGGTCCCCGAGCCGCTGGCGGAGAAGGCTCGAAGCGTCGCGTCCGCGCTGGAGAACGCGCTGTAGGGCCGATCCGCGGACTACGGGACGCCCGCCGGGGGCCGTCGACTCGGTCGTTTCGAAATTCAATCACTTCGATTCGTTACAATAGCATTATTATTCATCGTATACACGGCCTTGACGGAATGAGTGAAAAACGATCACAGCAATCGTTCGACGGATCGACGCGGCGGGGGTTCCTCGGGAGCGTGGGAGCGCTGGTCGCCGCGGCCGCCTACTCGCGCGACGTGTCGGCGGACGACGCCGCGCCGGTGGCGAACGGCGAGGACGACCCGGTCCAGCGGGTCGAGTCGCCGGACGGATCGATCGCGGTCACGGTCGATGTCTCGGACGGGGTGCCGACCTACGAGGTCGCGCGCGACGGGACGACGTACGTCGAGCCGTCGACGCTCGGGTTCGACTTCCGGAACCAGCCGGCGTTCGGCGCGAGTGCCGAGAGCGAGGACGGGTCGGTGGCAGTCACGGGTACCGAACGCGAGGCGGCGACCGAGGCGTGGAAACCGGTGTGGGGGGCCTACGACGAGGTCTCAGCCGAGTACAACGCCCTGAGCGTCGGCCTCGCGGACGCGGGGTCGGACGGGGGCACCACCGAGGACGCCCGGACCGCGACCCTCCAGATCCGCGTGTTCGACGACGGGCTCGGACTCCGGCTCGTCCTCGGCGAGGGGTTCGCGAGCAACTCGGAGAAGGCGGTGGTCGCCTCGGAGAACACCGGCGTCGACTTCGCGGACGACTACGACGCCTGGTGGATCGCGAACGCGGTGACGAACCCGCGGTTCGAACAGGAGTACGCCGAGACGCCGCTCTCGGAGATTCCCGGCGGGAGCGACGACCGACGGCCGAACGACACCGGGATGCGCGGCGGGGCGCACACGCCGCTCACGGTCGACGCGGGCGACGCGTACCTCAGCGTCCACGAGGCGAACCTCGACGACTACGCGGCCGCGACGCTCGCGCCCCGCAGCGACGACGGCGGGACGACGTTCGCGACGGAACTCACGCCGCTGCCCGAGGGGTCGCGGGCCTCGCTGGACCTGCCGGCGGCGACGCCGTGGCGGACGATTCAGGTCGTCGACCGGCCGGGCGAGCTGATCGAGTCGCAGCTCGTGCCGCTGCTCGCGGACTCGCTCGACGAGTCGGCGCTCCCGACCGCGGGGAACGGCCCCGACACCGACTGGATCGAGCCGCGGAAGTACGTCGGCATCTGGTGGACGATGATCGCGGGGCAGGCGAACTGGGAGTACCGGGCCGACGAGTCGTTCGACAGTCCGACGGACGCGGCCGGCTACGTCCACGGCGCGCGGACGGAGCGGATGAAGCGCTACATGCGGTTCGCGAGCGAGAACGGCATCGACAGCGTGCTCGTCGAGGGGTGGAACGAGGGGTGGGACACCTATCCCGGGGACGGCTCCGGGCTGAAGTTCGGCGTCGACGACTCCTACCCCGACTTCGACGTGCGGGAGGTGACCGACTTCGGCGCGTCGCTGCCGGAGCCCGTCGAGATGACAGCTCACAACGAGACCGCCGGAAACATCCCGAACTACGAGGAGGCGGTCCTCGACGGGGACGCCTTCGCCGAGTACGACTCGGTCGGCATCAGCTCGATCAAGAACGGCTACGTGGCGGACTCGGGGCTCGGAATCACCGGCGACGGGACCGATGCGACCCACAATCACCACAACCAGCTCGCGGTGAACCACCACCGACGCGTGATCCGCGAGGCGGCCGCGAACCGCCAGCTGCTGGAGATCCACGAAGGGATCAAGCCGACGGGCGAGATCCGCACCTACCCGAACGTGGCGAACCGCGAGGTCGTCAAGGCCCAGGAGTACGACGGGTTCGGCCAGCTCGGCTCGAACGTCGGCCGCGACCACCACGTCACGCTCCCGTTCACGCGGAACCTCGCCGGCCCGGTGAGCTACCAGCCGGGCATCTTCGACATCACGTTCGGCGACGAGCGCGGCGACCAGATCCAGACGACCCGCGCCAAGCAGCTCGCGATGTACCCGACGTACCTCAGCGGCCTCCAGATGGCCGCCGACCGGATCGAGGGGTACGTCGACGAGACGTTCGCGGTCGGCGAGGCGCTCCAGGCCGCGGCCGGCGACCTCGGCGGCCTCGTCACCGACGACTCCTACCGGGACGCGTTCGGCACCAACTTCGTCGCCGTCGACCCCAACCGCGCGCCCAGCGGGTCGTCGGTCTCCTTTACCGTCGAGGACGTGCCCAGCGCCGGGACGTACGACCTCCACCTGCGCTACGCGAGCGACGCAGAGGAGAACGCGGGCCGCGTGATCGACGCCGGCACGCCGCGTGCGACCCTCCGCGTCAACGACGCGCGGGAGACCATCGAACCCGACTTCACCGACTACTGGGACGACTGGCAG
This sequence comes from Halorubrum sp. Atlit-26R, assembly GCF_003666015.1. GTDB lineage: Archaea > Halobacteriota > Halobacteria > Halobacteriales > Haloferacaceae > Halorubrum. The sequence goes on along the minus strand of NZ_QPLT01000001.1, from coordinate 18,131 downwards.
GTGTTCACGACCTCGGTCGAGCTCGACGCGGGCGACAACGAGGTCGCGATCGAGCTCGACTACGAGCAGGGCGACGGCGGCTTCACCGGCGACGTCGGCGGCTTCAATCTCAACACCGTCGCCGTCACCGAGTCGGGCGAGCCGTCGCCGGTCCCGGCCGAGTACGAGGGGTACGTCCCCGAAAACGAGAACTTCGACGCCGAACCGGAGTTCGGCTTCATCGAGTCGGTCCCGGCGGCCGGCTGGGACGAGACGCGCGTCGTCGGCGCCGCGATCGGTGACTACCTCGCGATCGCCCGCCGCAGCGGCGACGAATGGTACGTCGGCGTCATGACCGACGGCGACGGCCGCGCGGTCGACGTGCCGCTCGACTTCCTCGCGCCCGGTAACTCGGGGAACGCACCCGGCAACTCCGGCGGCGCGCCGGGGCGCGAGAACGGTCGCGGCAAGGGCAACGGCAAAGGGAAGGGTCGCGGCAAGGGCAACGGAAACGGCCGCGGCAACGGCCGCGGCGGCCGGAACGGACCGAGGTACGTCGCGGAGATCTACTCGGACGCGGTCGGCGCGGGCGTCGACCTCGACCCGACCGGAGTCCGCATCGACGAGGCGATCGTCACGCCGAGCACGACGCTGCTCGCGTCGCTCGCGTCGAGCGGGGGGACCGCGGTCAAACTGCGTCCGGCGCGGGGCCGCGAGATCAGCCGGCTTCCGGAGTACGAGCGCCCGGAGCAGACGATCTCGGTGTCGGTCGCGGACGAGGCCGACCTCGGCGAGTCGTTCATCACCGCGACCGGCTCGAACGACGCCGCCTTCGTCGGCTCGACCGCTGTCGAGATCGTCGTCGACGGTGAGGTCGCCTCGCGCGACACCGTCCGGCTCCCGCCGAACGCGACGGACGAGACGGTCGAGCTCGGCTTCAGTGTCTCGCGGATCGGCACTTTCGACGTCGTCGTCCGCGGGGCCGACGGCGGGACCGAGCTCGGCTCCGGGACCGTCACGGTCGCGCCCGGCGAGCTCGTGGGGCAGCTGACCGATCCCGCGGGCGACGACGACGGACCCGGCGAGTACGTCTACCCGACCGACGGGGCGTTCCAAGACGGCGCGTTCGACCTGCGCTCGTTCCGCGTGCTGGAGACGGACGAGGAGTACCGGTTCGCGTTCGAGGTCGAGAAGCTATACAACACGTTCGACAGCGAAACGTTCGCGCCGCAGTACTTCATCGTCTACTTGCGCGATCCGTCGGCCGACGGAGGGAGGACGACGGAGATCGGTGACTTGAATGTCACCGCCGAGTTCGCCGATCCGTGGCAGTATCGGGTCGGTTCAGACGGGTATGGTGGTAGCATCGTCGTCGACGACGAGGGCACTAACCTCGGAACTGTGGAGCGGTTTGCCGACTTCGCGTCGAACGTGGCCGTCGTCTCGATCCCGAAGACGGCGCTCGGCGGAGCCGACATCTCCGACTGGGAGGTCCTCCCGATCGTCGGCTCGGAGAACTTCGGTTCGTTCCGTGGCGTTCAGGTCGAGGCCGGCGGGTTCGTCTTCGGCGGCGCCAAGGAGGACGCCGTCGGCAACGCGCCTCGGGTGATCGACATGATCACGCCGGAGGGCGTCTCGCAGGCGGACGCGCTCGCCTACGACGACGACACGCTCGCGTCGCTGCCGTTCACGCCGTTGTAGAGAAGAGAAGAGTAGAGACGCGGCGGACGCCCTCCGCCGCACCGGATTCAGAAGTGGTTCGCGGACTCGGTCTCGTGTTTGAGTTCGCCGCCGCGGCCGCCCTCGACGGTCGAGGCGCCGTTGTCGCCGGAGGAGGCGGTCCGCACGGTGACGTTGTCGACCTCCTCGAAGTCCATGATGAGGTCGCGGCGGATGTTGTCGGCGGTGATGTTCGAGATGCCGCACCCGGAGCAGGTGCCGCCGAGCTCGACGACGACCTCGCCGGTCTCGGGGTCCGCCTCGCGCACGACGCTCGTGCCGCCGTGCATCTGGATGATCGGCATCTGTCCGACCATCCACTGCTCCACTCGGTCCGCGAGGCTTTCGTCGCTCTCGTCGCTCATTGCCCCTCGTTCGCTCCCGACGGTATGGAAAGTTGCGGTTTGGGAGCCGCGAGCCACGGCGAAAGGAACTGTGTCATCGTCGATGAGACGGAACGGGACCGCGAGGACCGCGTATCCGTCGCCGGCGTGGAGACGTTACCGGTCCGAGTCGTCGCTCCCGTCGGCCGCGTCCCCGGACTGACTCGGGAGGTGCGTGGGGTCGGCCGCGTCGTCGCCGTTCATGGAATCGTCGCGTTCGAGCAGGTAGAGGAGGGGGCCGAGCGCGGTCAACACGAGGACGCCGGGAAGCGGGGCATCGGGGACGAGAACGAAGGTGACAACGCTCGCGCCGCCGGTGAGGACGACGAGGGCGGCCCACGATCCCGGCGACCCGAGGTCGACGCCGACGCGAGCGGCGTCGCGGTAGACGGCCGCGGCGATCAGCGCGACGGCGACGCCCCCGCCGCCGGCGACGAGCGCCGTGGTGACGGACATACGGTGGGTTGGAGCGAGACGCGAAAAAGGGTGTCGCGAGCGAGCGCGACCGGAAAAAGCGGAGGGAGGGTGGGAGAGCGCGAACGCGAGCGGGAAGCTACGGCGCCTCGCCGGTCTCGATGCTGAAGGAGTCGCGCGGGTAGGCGACGCAGGTGAGCGTGTAGCCGTCGTCGATCTCGGCCTCCTCGAGCATCTGCTGGTTGTCGTGCTCGACGAAGTCCTCCGAGGGGCCGTCGGCGATCCGGCCGGCACAGGAGACGCACTGGCCCTGCCGGCAGGCGTACGGGAGGTCCCACCCCTCGTCTTCGCCCTGTTCGAGGATGGGCTGGTCGTTGGAGAGCTCGACCGTCTCGCCCTGCTTGACGAACTCGACCTCGAAGTACTCCACCTCGTCTTCGGGGATGTCACCGGGGCCGGAGCTTCCGGTGCCGCCCTCTTCGAGCTCGCCCTCCTCGCCGTCGCCGCCGGCCGGGATGGCGCCGCCGCCGCCACCGCCGCCGCCGATCGCGCGGTTGCCCGGCTCCGGGAACTCCGTCTCGGGGACCGCGGACGCGCGGTGTTCGAGGACTTCGTCCGAGATGTCGGTCGTGGGTTCCCACCCCGTCCCTCGCACCGAGGTGACGAGGACCATGAGCAGCGTCGCGACCGCCGCGAGCACGATCGCGGGCGGGTTCACGATCGCCGCGAGCACGATCGCCAGTGGGTTGAGCATACGAGGGGATATGAAGAGGTGGATTAAGACCGTTTTGATCGGTCCAACCGGACGAGATCGGCGTGAGGCCGAAACCACGGCGCGATCTCCCGCTACCACGCCGCGGAGCGGTCCATTTATCGGCCGAGCGGCCGACTGGACGCCCATGGAAGTGAAATCCCGGCACCACCTCCGGAGCGACGAGATCACGGCGATCCAAGACGCGGTCGCCGACCACCTCGGGGTCGACATCGACGGGGAGGCCTTCGAGTTCGTCGAGTTCGTCGACGCCGGCTACGAGCTCGTCTTAGTCGACGGCGACCCCGCCGTCTTCTACGTCGACGACGACGAGCCGTTCCTCACCGTCCGGGGCGCGAACGACTACGACCCGGAGACCGGCGTCGTCACGGTCGACTCCGGCGCGATATCCTTCGTCTCCGACGGCGCCGACGTGATGCGCCCGGGGATCGTCGAGGCCGACGAGGCGATCCGCGAGGGCGACCTCGTCGTCGTCGCCGAGGAGACCCACGGGAAGGTGCTGGCGGTGGGCCGCGCGATGGTCGACGGCGACGAGATGGTCGGCGACAGCGGGAAAGTGGTCGAGTCGATCCACCACGTCGGCGACGACCTCTACGAGTTCTCGGTGTGAGCGCGGGCGACGACGCTATTTATAAATAGAACTGCGGTGGCGCGTGCCTCCGAGCGCCCAACGGGCGCGAGGAGCACGCGCGAGGTCGCCGGCGCTACGCGCCGGCTGCCAGAGGGACCTTCGGTCCCTCGCTGGAGTCGGTCGCCGAGCGAAGCGACGGCGACCGACGAGGCTGGGGAGGTGTGAGGTGCTGTGCGGTTGCGGTCGGGTGGGGCTTTGGAGCTGTTCGCTGTCGATCCTCAGCAGCCAGTTATAAGCGAGCGGCTGGGACTTTGGCGGTGTTCGCCGCCGATTCATAGACGGCTGTTTATAAGCGAGCGGCTGGGGCTTTGGAAGTATTCGCCGCCGAGCCGCAGTCAACGATTTATAAACAGAGGCCGGAAGCGGCGTTGACGTCCCGATCGACTCCGTCCCATTCGCTCCGCGCCTTTTAATCGCCTCGCCCGCGACCCCAGACGTAATGACCGGGATCCGGGTGCTCAGCTACAACGTCCGCTACGCCAACCGCGGCGACCACCACGACGCCTGGCACGACCGCCGCGACGCCGTCGCGCGACTCGTCCGGTTCCACCGCCCCGACGTCGCCGCGTTTCAGGAGCCGCTCCCCGAGCAGCGCGAGGACCTCCGCGAGCGGCTCCCGGCGTACGAGTTCGTCGGACGCGGCCGCGGCGCCGACGGCGAGGGCGAGGGGTGCCCGATAGCGGTCCGGAGCGACCGCTGGGAGGTCGTCGACAGCGACACGTTCTGGCTCTCGGAGACCCCGGGAGAGCCCTCGACCGGCTGGGACGCATCTCACCCGCGGATCGCGACGTGGGCTCGGGTGCGCGCCCGCGACGGCGACGCGAGGCTCCTCGTCGTCAACACGCACTTCGACCACGTGAGCGCGCACGCGCGACGCGAGTCCGCCCGCCTGCTCCGCGAGCGACTCCCGGCGGTAGCGACGGCAGATGGGGGCGACTCCGACGAGACGCCCCCGGTCGTCCTCGTCGGCGATCTCAACTGTACGCCGGGGTCGGAGCCGCACCGGATCCTCGTCGGCGACGATCCGGAACACGACGGGGAGGACTCCGCGACGCCGCCCGAAGACGCTCTCGCGCTCCGCGACGCCGCGGCCGAGGCCGACCTCCGGCACGGCCCGGAGACGAGCCTCACCGACTTCGCTCGCCTCATCGACGGCCGCCGGATCGACCACGCGCTCGTCTCGCCCGCGGTGTCGGTTGAGGCGTTCGCGACGCTCGCGGACCGGGACGACCGCGGCCGCTACCCCTCCGACCACCTGCCGATTCTGGCGCGGCTGTCGATATAGGGAGGGGCCGCTACTCGTCGGCCGCGTCGGGCTCCTCGTCGTCGTCGGCCGCTTCCTCGTCCTCCGCCCCGTCCTCCTCCTCCTCGGCGTACTTCTCCAAGATCGTCTCGTAGCCGCGTTTCGCGGTCTCGTACGTCTCGCGGAGGTCGGCGACCGGGGTCTCGCTCGCGTCGACCCGGAGGTCGTTGTAGTAGGGGTCGTCCGCGTCCTCCTCGGTGTTACGCACGAGCAGCGCGGCGGACTGGACCTCGAGGTCCTCGCGCTTGTCGCCGCCCGCCGCGTGGCCCGCCGCGAGGGCGTCGATCAGCCGCTCGGCGAGCGGCGCGTCGCCGTGCGCGTCGGACTCGTAGGCGGCCGCGGTATCCTCGATCACGTCCTCGCCGGTCAGGAGGTTACCCGCGACGGTGTAGTTCTGCCCCTCGCGGTGGCCGTACCAGTCGTTACACTCGTCGCCGGAGAACGCGAACGTCCCGTCGGCGTCGACGCCGTGGAGCTGGCGCTGGGCGCTCCCCTCGTCGGCGTTCAACAGGTCCTCCAAGGCGTCGTCGACCGCGAGCCCGTCGCCGAGGTACTCGATCCCCTTCCGCCCCAACTCGACGTTGACGAGCGACTGGGTCGCCACCGCGCCGTCGGACGACGCGAAGGGACACAGCGTGCCGACGCCGGGCAACCGGGTGGTCACCGCCACGCCGAACCGGACCTGGTCGCCGCCGTCCTCGTCGGTGTACCGCTCGCGAACGCAGATGCTGAACGTCACATCGGGTCTGCGGCGGCGACTCGCAAAAGGGTGCGCTCCGGGGCCGATGGTTCCGGTTCTCGACTGGCGAACGGCGACCGCGCCCGCGACGCGCGGCGTGCCCGGACCGCGCGCGACGGCGACCGAACGCGCGCGATGGCTCCAGAGGGGGACGCCGACCCGCTCCCGTCGTCGATCTCACGCGGCGCTGATAAGAGCGACTGACGGACCGTCGGCGGACCGGCCGGATCCGGCGAGGGCGACGGCGCCGAGTCGATCCTGTTGGGTGTCAACTGGCGACATACTTATCCGTGGCAATCCCTCCCACATATATAGCCTCGGATACGGGCGAGGCGTTCACCGGCACCGACGCGCACCCCGACGACGCGCCGCTCGCGGCTCGACGAGTTGCCGATACGCGCACGGAGAGCGACAGCTCCGTGCGGCGCGACCCGCGCCGGCGACGCCGACCCCGCTATCCGAGCGAACGTGATACGATGGCAGACCGACACACGCTCGAACGGCTCAGCGAGGAGTACCGGACGGCGGTCCCCGACGACCTCAGAGCCGCGCGCTCGTTCGACTGGTACCTCGACGCGCTGTACGACGACCCCGAGATCGCGCGGAACGCGCACCAGCGCGTCGCGGACATGTTCGACCACTACGGGACGCGCTACGACGAGGAACGCGGCGTCGTCGAGTACGCGCTCGCCGCCGAGGACCCGCTCCACGACGGCGAGAACGTCTTCTACGGCCGCGAGGTACACGAGGCGATCCACGAGTTCGTCAACAAGGTGAAGTCCGGGGCCCGCGGACTGGGTCCCGAAAAGCGGATCAAGCTCCTGCTCGGTCCGGTCGGCTCCGGCAAGTCGCACTTCGACTGGCTGGTCCGCCGCTACTTCGAGGCGTACACCCGCGAGGACGCCGGCCGGATGTACACCTTCCGGTGGGTCGACCTCTGTTCGGTGATCGACGACCAGGACCCGGACGACGACGCGGTCCGCTCGCCGATGAGCCAGGACCCGCTCGTCCTCCTCCCGAAGCCGCAGCGGCAGGCGGTGATCGACGACCTCAACGAGCGGCTCGACGCCCCCTACACGCTCCGGAACGACCAGCACCCGGACCCGGCCTCGGAGTTCTACCTGAACGAGCTGCTCGCGCACTACGACGACGACCTCCAGCGCGTCCTCGACGAGCACGTCGAGGTCGTCCGGCTCGTCGCCGACGAGAACCGCCGCCAGAGCATCGAGACGTTCGAGCCGAAGGACAAGAAGAACCAGGACGAGACGGAGCTCACCGGCGACGTCAACTACGCGAAGCTCGCCGTCTACGGCGAGTCGGACCCGCGCGCGTTCGACTACGCCGGCGCGTTCTGCAACGCGAACCGCGGCCTCTTCTCCGGCGAGGAGCTGTTGAAGCTCCAGCGGGAGTTCCTCTACGACTTCCTCCACGCCTCCCAGGAGTCGACGATCAAGCCGAAGAACAACCCGCGGATCGACATCGACCAGGTGATCGTCGGCCGGACGAACATGCCCGAGTACCGCGAGAAGACCGGGGACGAGAAGATGGAGGCGTTCAACGACCGCACCAAGCGGATCGACTACCCGTACGTGTTGGAGTACGAGAGCGAGGCGAAGATCTACGAGAAGATGCTCGACAACGCCGACGTGCCCAACGTCCACGTCGAGCCCCACGCCTTGGAGATGGCCGGGCTCTTCGGCGTCTTGACCCGCTTAGAGGAGCCGACCGACGAGACGGTGGCGCTCGTGGAGAAGGCGAAGGCGTACAACGGGGAGTTGGAAGACGAGGAGATCGACCGGCGGAAGCTCCGGGAGGACGCCGCCGAGTCCGCCGACGTCGGCGAGGGAATGGACGGCATCTCCGCGCGGTTCGTCGGCGACGAGATCGCGGAGGCGATCATGGACGCCACCCACCGCGACCGTGGGTACCTCTCGCCGCTGTCCGTCTTCGACCACTTCGAGGCGAACCTCGGCGGCCACGGCTCGATCGCGGCCGACGACCTCGACCGCTACGAGCGCCTGCTCGACCGCGTCCGCGAGGAGTACCGCGAGCGCGCCATCGAAGACGTGCGCCACGCGTTAGCGTACGACGTCGACGAGCTGCGCCGGCAGGGCGAGAAGTACATGGACCACGTGATGGCGTACATCGACGACGACACCGTCGACGACGAGCTGACCGGGCGGGAGACGGAGCCGGACGAGACGTTCTTACGCGCCGTCGAAGAGCAGCTCGACGTCCCCTCCGACCGGAAGGACGACTTCCGACAGGAGGTGTCGAACTGGGTGTCGCGGCGCGCCCGCGAGGGGCGCGGCTTCGACCCGCAAGAGAACGACCGGCTCCGGCGCGCCCTCGAACGGAAGCTGTGGGAGGACAAGAAGCACAACATCAACTTCTCGGCGCTGGTGTCCGCGACCGACCTCGACGACGAGGACCGGAGCGCGTGGGTTTCGGCCTTGGTCGACCGCGGCTACTCCGAGGACGGCGCCGCCGAGGTGTTGGAGTACGCGGGCGCGGCGGTCGCGCGCTCGGAGATCGAAGACGGTGGCTGAGATGAGCGACCGCACCCGATCGGACGGCGAGGGGTTCCTCGACGCGGCCGACGAGGCGCTCCGGGGGGCGTACGACCCGCCGATGAGCCTCGCCGCCTACGTCGACCGCGTGCTGGAGAACCCGACCGCGGCCGCCTCCGGCGCGGGATACGTCCTCGCGGCCGTCGAGTCGTTCGGGACCCGCGAGGTCCGCGAGCGCGGCGAGACGCTCGACCGGTACCGCTTCTTCGACGACCCGGCGAACGACGGCGAACACGCCGTGTTGGGGAACACCCGCGCGCTCAACGAGTTCGTCGACGACCTCCGCGCGGCCGCGACCGGGCGGGGGAACGACGAGACCATCGTCTGGATCGACGGGCCGACCGCGACGGGGAAGTCGGAGTTCAAGCGGTGTCTTATCAACGGGCTCCGGGCGTTCTCGAAGACGGAGGCCGGCAGGCGGTACACCGTCGAGTGGAACGTCGCGGGCGCCGGGGCCGGCGTCGGCGGGGGCGGCGGCGCGGGCGCGGCGTCGCTCTCGTACGGCGACGGCGGCGACGCCGGGGAGTGGTACCGCAGCCCGGTCCAGTCGCATCCGCTGTCGGTGTTCCCCGAGGCGGTCCGGGAGTCGATCGCGGACGCGGTCGACGGCGACGCCTACCCGATCGCCGCCGACGTGGAGCTCGACCCGTTCAGCCGCGAGGCGTACGACCACTTGGAGTCGACGTACCGCGAGCGGGGCCGCCGGGACCTCTTCTCGGCGATCACCGACCGCGACCACCTCCGCGTCACGAGCTACGTCGTCGACGTGGGGCGCGGGATCGGTGTCCTCCACGCCGAGGACGACGGGACCGCGAAGGAGCGGCTCGTCGGCTCGTGGATGGGCGGCATGCTGCGCGAGCTCGACTCGCGCGGCCGGAAGAACCCGCAGGCGTTCAGCTACGACGGCGTGCTCTCGCAGGGAAACGGCGTCGCCACGGTCGTCGAGGACGCGAGCCAGCACGCGGACCTGCTCCGCCGGCTGCTCAACGTCCCCGACGAGCGCCGCGTGAAGCTCGACAAGGGGATCGGGATGGACCTCGACACCCAGCTGATCGTCATCTCGAACCCCGACCTCGACGCGGAGCTGGACCGACACGCCGAGCGCGGCGACGCCGACCCGCTGAAGGCGCTGAAGCGCCGGCTCTCGAAACACGAGTTCCGCTACCTCACGAACCGCCGGTTAGAGGCGCGGCTCCTGCGCAGAGAGATCGCCGGCGCGACGGCGGTGGAGGGGGCGGGCGACGCGGACGAAGCGGCGGTCGGAGCGCGCGCCACCGCGGGGGGCGACAGCGGCGACGTCGCGGCGGGCGCGCGCGCCGACCCCGGCGCGGCGCCGCTGTCGATCGAGGTTCGGGAGCCGGACGGCGCGACCGTCGAACGCGAGATCGCGCCCCACGCGGTCGGAGCCGCCGCGCTGTACGCGGTCGTCACGCGGCTCGACCCCGACGACTCGCCGGGCGACCTCGACCTGATCGAGACGGCGGAGCTATATGAGACGGGAGAGGTCCGGCGCGGCGACGACGCGGTCACCGTCGACGACGTCGCCCTCGCAGAGGGGGACGGCCGCAACGGGATCCCGGTCACCTACGCCCGCGACGCGGTCGCCGACCTGCTCGCGACGACCGCCGACCGGAGCCATCCGGACCTCCCGGTCGAGCGCGTCGTCACCCCGACCGACGTGCTCGACGCGATGGCCGACGGGCTCGCCGACGCCCCCGTCTTCTCGCGGGCCGAGGCCGCGGAGTTCGAGGGGCGCCGCGGGCCGGTCGCGGCGCGGATCCGCGAGCGGCAGCGCGAGGACGTGGTCGACGCGATGCTCGCCGAGGAGACCGTCCCGACGGAGACCGTCGCCGAGTACGTCGAGCACGTGTACGCGTGGGACGAGGACGACCCGACGCGGCGCGAGCGCGAGGACGCGGCGCCGGACCCGCTCGCGATGAAGGTGTTCGAGACGGAGACGCTCGGCCGGTTCGACGAGGGCGACTACCGCGGGACCGACCCCGGGCGCGCCGTCGAGCGCTTCCGGCGCGAGCGGGTGATCCGCGGGCTCACGCGGTACGCGTGGCGCAACCGCGGCGAGGGGTTCAGCGTCGACGAGGTCGACCTCGGGGAGGTGCCGGAGCTGAAGGCGGTGATCGACGCGAACGACCTCGCCGACGTGAAGCGCCGGTTCCCCGACCTCGACCCCGCCGCGTGGCCCGACCCGCCCGCCGACACCGAGACGGACCGCGTGAAACGCGAGACGATAGCGCGACTCCGCGAGCGCGGGTACAGTCCGGCGTCCGCGGAGTTGGCGAGCCGGGCCGTGATGGAGGACGTCCGCGAGGAGTGGCCCGACGTCGACGGGGCGGCGGGCGACGACCCGGACGCCGACGGCGGTCGAAACGGGGGTGAGAGCCCGTGGGACTGACCGAGGACCGCGAGCGGTTCCGCGAGGTCGGCGAGACGCGCCGGGCGGACCTCGCCGAGTTCATCAGTCACGGCGACCTCGGCGGCTCCGGCGCCGACCGGGTCCGGATCCCGATCAAGGTGATCGACCTCCCCGCCTTCGAGTACGATCAGCGTTCGGCCGGCGGAGTCGGACAGGGCGGCGACGGGCAGCCGCAGCCCGGCCAGCCGGTCGACCCCGAGCCCGGCGACGGCGACGAGGACGGCGACCCGGGCGAGGAGGGCGGCGACCACGAGTACTACGAGATGGACCCCGAGGAGTTCGCGCGCGAGCTCGACGAGGCGCTCGGGCTGGACCTCGAACCGAAGGGGAAGCGGGTGGTCGAGGAGGTGGAGGGCGACTTCACCGACACCGCCCGGGCGGGACCGCGCGGCACCCTCGACGTCGACGAGTTCTTCAAGCGCGGGCTGAAGCGGCACCTCGCGACCGACTTCGACGGGGCGTACGTCCGGGAGGGACTGTTCGTCGCCGGCGCCGATGTCGACGACGTCTTCGCGTGGGCGCGCGGGCAGGGGATCCCCGTCTCCCGGGCGTGGATCGCCGACGCCGCAGCGACCCTCGCGGACGAGCGCGGCGAGCCGGTCTCGGCGCTCGACCGCTGGGAGAGCTTCGACGCGCTCGACGACGAGGTCGACCGCGAGCCCGTCACGCACCGGATCCGCCGGGAGGGGCTCGACAGCGTCCCGTTCCGCCGAGAGGACGAGCGGTTCCGCCACCCGGAGGTGATAGAGAAGCGCGAGCGCAACGTCGTCGTGATCAACGTGCGCGACGCCTCCGGCTCGATGCGGGAGACGAAGCGCGAGCTGGTCGAGCGGGTGTTCACCCCGATGGACTGGTACCTGACCGGGAAGTACGACGCCGCCGAGTTCCGGTACGTCGTCCACGACGCGGAGGCGTGGGAGGTCGACCGCGAGGAGTTCTTCGGAATCCAGTCCGGCGGCGGCACCCGGATCTCCAGCGCGTACGACCTCGTCGAGGAGATCCTCGAGGAGTACCCGTACAGCGAGTGGAACCGGTACGTGTTCGCCGCGGGCGACTCCGAGAACGCCGGCAGCGACACCACCGAGCGCGTGATCCCGCTGATGGAGTCGATCGACGCCAACCTCCACGCGTACGTGGAGACCCAGCCCGGCGACGGCGCGGCGAACGCCCGCCACGCCGACGAGGTCGAGGCGGCGTTCGGCGACGCCGACGACGTGGCGGTCGCGCGCGTCTCGGAGCCGGACGACGTGACGGAGGCCATCTACGAGATCCTCAGCACGGAGTCGTCGGGCGACGGCGGCGCGGGCCGCGGCGAGTCCGCCGCCCGCGGGCGGACCGACGGGGGTGATCGCCGATGAGGGACGACCGCGTCGAGGCGAAACGCGAGGCGGACGCCCTCGACGAGCCGGCCCGTGAGGCCCGCGAGCTGGCGGAGCGGCTCGGGTTAGCGCCGTATCCGGTGCGGTACTGGGTGGTCGACCACGACCAGATGAACGAGCTGATCGCCTACGGCGGCTTCCAGCGGCGGTACCCGCACTGGCGGTGGGGGATGAACTACGAGCGACAGAAAAAGAAGGACCGCCACGGGCTCGGGAAGGCGTTCGAGATCGTCAACAACGACGACCCGGCCCACGCGTTCCTCCAGGAGTCGAACTCGGCGGCCGACCAGAAGGCCGTCATCACCCACGTTGAGGCGCACGCCGACTTCTTCGCGAACAACGAGTGGTTCGGGCTGTACGCCGACCGCGGCGAGGACGGGCCGAACGCGGCGGCGCGGTTAGAGCGCAACGCCGACCGGATCGCGGCGATCGCCGACCGCCCCGACGTCGACCGCGACGAGGTCGAGCGGCTGGTCGACGCCGTGAGCGCGCTGGAGGACACGATCGACCAGCACAGCCCGGTCGACGCCGCCCGGTCGGTCGAGGAGCCGGGCGTCGCGGCCGACGTGAGCGACGGGGACGACGACCCGCTCGCGGCGATCGAAGCGCGGATCGACGACCTCGACCTCTCCGAGGAGGTGCGTCGCGACGTGTTCGACGACGAGTGGCTCGAAGCGCGGGGCGAGGGGATCGAGCCCGAGGAGCCGCGCCCGGACGTGCTCGCGTTCCTGCGCGACCACGGGAAGCGGTACGACCCCGACAGCGGGAAGGCGGTCGACCGCGAGCCGTGGGAGACGACCGTCATCGACGCGGTCCGCGAGGAGGCGTACTACTTCGCCGGGCAGAAGCAGACGAAGGTGATGAACGAGGGGTGGGCGACGTACTGGGAGTCGGTGATGATGGGCGGCGAGGGGTTCGCCGGCCCCGACGAGTTCCTGACGTACGCCGACCACATGTCCCGGGTACTCGGCTCGCCCGGACTCAACCCGTACAAGCTCGGCTTCGAGCTGTGGACGCACGTGGAGCTGCGGGCGGCCCGCCGAGAGGTGATCGACAAGCTGCTCCGCGTCGAGGGGGTGACCCCCGAGAACTTCCACTCGCGGGTCGACCTCGACGAGGTCGCCGACCTGCTCGAACCCCACCCGGCGATCGCGGGCGCCGGCCCGGCGACGCTGGACGAGCTCGCCGACCTCGCGGCTGCGGGCGACCCGCGCGTCGACGCCGAGGCGGTCGACCGGGCGCTGTCCGTCCGGGACGGCTCCGGCGGCGGTCCCGGTGAGGGCGAGACGGGCGGCGACGGCGACGAGATGGACGTCGAGCGCTACCCGTGGAAGCTGCTCACGCGCGATGGGCTCGCCGAGCGCCACTACGTCCTCTCGCGGCCGGAACACCGCGGCGCGCTCCGGAACGTCTCCCGCGAGGCGCTCGAAGAACAGGCGCGGTACCTGTTCGACGTGGACCGGTACGAGACGGTCGCGGCGGCGGTCGACGACGTCGACCGCGCGGCCGGCTGGGAGCGCATGTTCGAGGTCCGCGAGAGCCACAACGACGTGACGTTCATCGACGCGTACCTCACCGACGAGTTCGTCCGCGAGGGGAACTACTTCACCTACGAGTACAGCCGAGCAGCCGGGGAACACCGCGTCGCCAGCGTCGACGCCGACGACGTGCGCAAGAAGCTGCTCCTCCGGTTCACGAACTTCGGGAAGCCGACGGTCGTCGTGTTAGACGGCAATTTCCGGAACCGCGGCGAGCTCCTCTTAGGCCACCGGTACAACGGCGTCGCGCTCGACGAGGAGAGCGCCCGGGAGACGCTGAAGCGGGTCTTCGAGCTGTGGGGGCGGCCGGTGAACCTCGCGACGATCCGCGTCGAGTACGACGACGGGGAGGTCCGGCGGGCCAAGCGGCGCGGCGAGGAGCCCGAGGGCACCGAGGTCGGCGTGCGCTTCCAGTACGACGGCGGTGAGGTGACCGAACACGACCTCGATGCCGAGACGGAAGCGCGCATCGCCGCCGACGGGGTCGACTACGACACCAAGCCCGACGACTGGCTGGCGTGAGACGGGGGCGCCGCCGACCGGCATCCCGGCGCCGCGGGCCGCCCGGACCGACACTTATACTCGCCGAGCGATAACGATACCCATGGACGCTCCCGAGGCGGCGGCCGACGGGCGCGGGGACGAGCCGTCGGGACCGGGCTCCGAGGAGCCGTCGCTCGCCTTCGCGGCGCGGGATCCGGCGGCCCTCGACGACGCGACCGAGCTGTACCTGCTGGACCGGCACGCCGCCGAGGACGGCACCGTCCGGGTCCAGTTACTCGGGTGGGAGCGCGACGGCGACGTCGTCCGCGTCGCGTACGCCCTCCCGACCGGTGAGCGGCGACGCGACCGTTACCGCTGGCCGACCGCGGGGCGCTACGAGGAGAGCGACTTTCTCGCGTTGATCCGCGGGCTCGGCTATTCCCCGGCCGCCGCCGACCTCGTCGCCGGGGAGTTCGCCCGCGCGCGCAGCGAGAACGGCCGCTGGCGGATCGTGACCGGGCGGCGAGGGAGCGGACGCCGCGGTCCGAGAACGGTGCGGGACTCGGGGGGCGCTCGGACGATCGACGCCCGGACCGAAGAAGGCGAACGGGTCGCGGAGCCGGAGATCGCCGCCGACCTGCGGCGGCGCGTTCGGCGCGTCGGTCCGATGGCGACGGGGAGCGCGTCGGTCGTCCTCTTCGTCCTCGCGGTCGGCGCTCCGGCGTCGCTCGCGGCATTGACTGGGGGACTCACGGCCGCTTCGGCCGCGCTGGGGGGCGTGCTGTTCGCCGCGGCGGTAGCGACGCTGGGCCTGTCGGTCGCGGCGGTGTCGTGACGGGCCGTCGACGGACGGGACCCGGCGAACGGCTACGCCAGCGACGCGACCAGTTCCGACACGGCCGCGACCTCGTCGTCGTTGATCCCGTGGTCCATCCCCTCGTAGATCCGCTCGTCGACGTCGGCACCGAGCGCCTCCAACACCGCGGTCGTCTCGTGGACGCGCTCCTCGGGAATATGGGGGTCGACGTCGCTACAGCCGACGAACGCGGGAGTCCCGGCGAGCGGCTCCTCGGCGTCGACGTCCACTCCGCCCTCGGCATCCCCCTCCGCTCCGCCCTCGACATCGCCAGCCGCGTCCGGGAGGTAGTCGTCGACGGCGACCGCCTCGCCGATCAGCCCGCCGCTGAAGACGGCGAGCCCGCCGTAGCGGGTCGGGTTGCGGGCGACGAACTCGCTCGCGAGGCAGGCGCCCTGCGAGAAGCCGCCGACGAGGACGCGATCGCGAGCGACCCCGGCGTCGACCGCGCGGTCGACCGCCGCTCCGACCGCCCGGAGCCCCGAGGTCCGACCGGGCTCGTTGTCCGCAATCGGCGCGAGGAAGGAGTTCGGATACCAGGTGTTGCCCGCGGCCGCGGGTGCGATAATCGCGACGTCGCGGTCGCCGGCTAACTGCTCGCCTAAGTCGACGACGCTGCGGGCGGTCGCGCCGCGGCCGTGAACGAGCACGAGCGCCGCGTCGGCGTCCGCGACGGGCGTCCCCGCCGTGACCAGCGGCTCGTCGCCGTGCGGGTCCGGAGCGCTGCCGGTCATCTCAGACCCCCACGCCGGCGTCGGCGTCGGGCAGGTCGTGTTTGTTCACCGGGAGGCCGAGCTCCTCGAGGGCGCCCTCCATGTGGCGGTCCTGCGCGAAGTCGGCGCCGTCCTCCTCGCGGAGGCGCTGCGCGGTCGCGAACACCTCGCCCTTCCGGTCGTCGGGAATCTCGTACTTGTCGGCCGACAGCTCGATGACGAGCCCGTTGTTGTCCTGGGTGTAAATCGAGTGGAAGATGCCGCGGTCGAACACGTTGTACCCCTTCCCCGCCTCCTCGAGCGCCGCCATGATATCCTCGTACTCGTCGGGCTCGACGCTGAAACACAGGTGGTGGACGGCGCCCGTGTTGACGCGCTGGCCGCGCGCGGACGACCGCTCGTCGCTCACGAACACCGTGAGGATCCGGCCGTCGCCGGTGTCGAAGAAGAGGTGCGTCTGCGAGGGGTCGTCGAGGTTCGGCTGGCGCAACACGAGCGGCATCCCGAGCAGGTCGCGGTAGAAGGCGAGCGTGTCCTCCTCGTTGCTGCCCCAGACCGTGATGTGATCGGTGCCGCTGGTGTGGAACGGTGCGTCAGGGAGTTCCGACGTGACCGGAGCCGGCTTCTCGTCGCTCATATCGATCGAAAGGCGACCGAGGCGTATAAAAGCGAGAGGGACGGGACGGTGACCGGCTGACACCGGTGTTATCTGACCGACTTCCTCCGAGGAGGTAGCCGTCGGACTCCCCTCGGGAGCGCCGTCACCGCTGCCAGACGGGCGGGGCGACGCCGAGCGCCCGAACGACGACAGGATACGCGACGGCGATAGCCAAGACGATCAGCAGCGACGCCGCGAGCCCGAGTCCGCCGACGACGCGCTCCACAACGGCCAGCGCGACGAACATGGCGACGAACATCACCGCCCAGTGGGGTGCGAGCTGTCGCACCTTCTCCGTTGCCGAACTCATGGTCTCGGTAGCGGTTCCGACAGGTAGTGACTGTCGGTTGAACGGAGCGGAACAACGAAAACGCCGGGCTGCGGTCAGTACCGCGACGGGATGAACGCCATCCCGGCGAGCATGATCGACGACAGGATCGAGAGGACGAGGACGCGCGAGAGACCGCTGTTGTACTGGTTGAACCGTTCTATCTCGGTGACCTGCGCCTCGTACGCCTCGACGTCGGTCGACATCCGAAGCGTCGACGCGTCGGGGAAGTGCGCGACGTACTCCGTGTCGCCGATCGTCACCGTCGACTCCTGAGCGAGTTCGACCGTCTCCGTCTCGGTGGTCTCCCACACGAGGACGGCCCCGTCGGCCGTCACGTCGTCGATTGTGACCGTCTGCCCGTCGTACTCGAGCGTCTCGCCCGTCGCGTACGACCGCTCTTCGGGCGCGGGGAAGTACTCGTCGACGGGCACCAGCGTCCGGTCGCCGTTCTCGTCGGTCACCGCGACGTACTCGCCGTCCTCGAGGGTAACCGTCTCGTTTTCGGCCGCGTCGTCGGCCTCGAGGATCGCCTGTCGGTCGAGTACCTCAACAAGCGTGAACTCGGTCGCGTTCTCCCCGGGGATCTCCACGCGCCACTCGCGGTCGTCGACCGAGACGGTCGACTCGTTCGCCCATGTTTCGGAGGTCTCCGCCGTGAACTCGCGTTCGAGCGTGCCCGAGATGACCATCTGTCCCGCGTCATTCTCGTTTTCAGAGATGTCGGCCACGACGTACGTCTCGCCGCCGACCTCGACCGAGTCGTCTTGCGAGGCGTCAATTTCCGGATTTTCGAGCGCTATCTCCGGACTCTCGGCCGTCGCGGTCAGCGCACCCGCCACGCCCGCAACGGCGAGGAACAGCGCGACAAACACGGCCACAGCGCGTCGTTGCATAGTTCACGCATGGGTCACCCGGTGTTTAACGGTTACTAAGCGGGTCAGTTCGTGGGACCGAACGGCCGGTCCGTCTCGAAAAAATCGAAAGCCAAGGGCCGGATTTGAACCGGCGTTGGGCGGCTCTGCAGGCCGCTGCGTCTGACCAGACTCTGCCACCTTGGCGCCAAGCGAAGGTACCGCTGTCGAGCGTTTAAGTTTAGCGGTCGGATGCGAGCGCGGTGGGTCGCTGGATATGAAAAAAGCCCACGGACGCGCTGTCCGTGGGCTTGGTGGGAATACTCCCGTATGAGTGGGCAGGCGGCGACTCGTGGTTCCCAGAGGATCGCTCACTCCAGT